>CALCII010000024.1 GCA_937907395.1 uncultured Chitinophagaceae bacterium | reverse complement strand
AAATTTCAATCTCCAATTATTTCCTGAAAGAAACGAGTGCTTCAGGCGCATTCATTCGATGTCCCCTCGAGGGGACTTTAAGGGGGTGTTTCCCATACCATAGAAACCTGAACAAAAAACAATAATACTATTACTCATAATTCAACATCCTTTCGAATCATCCAACCACATTTCTTTAGAATTCATCTAACGGAAACAGAACCAAAATTTCGTCTGAAAACATACAATGAACAAAATAATACCGTACAATCCCCACTTAAAAAAATTTGCCCGTCAACTAAGAAAGCAAATGACAAAAGCAGAAGTTGTATTGTGGCAGGAAATAAGAAAGAAAGAATTAGGAGTACAGTTTCATAGACAGGTTCCTCTCACAAATTATATTGTAGATTTTTATTGTCATGAAATCCTGTTAGCAATTGAAGTTGATGGCATAACTCATCTGCATGAAGGGGCGCCAGAAAAAGACCAAAAGAAAGAAGAAAACTTAAACAAATACGGAGTATTAGTGATTCGGTTTAATGACGACGACATACTAAATAGAAAAAAGGAAGTACTAAATTATATTTATGATCTGGTTCTTGATTTGAAAAAGAAATATAAAGTTGAGTAATACACCCCTCGGCCTGCGGCCACTCCCCTAAAAGGGGAGACGTAGAACTCCGTAAAAATTTGAAGAGCTTTCTATTCAAATTTCAATCTCCAATTATTTCCTGAAAGAAACGAGTGCATCAGGCGCATTCATTCCTTGTCCCCTCGAGGGACTTTAAGTAGGTATTCAGAAATGATATGTCCATCCAAGTAATAGATATATCAACCAGATAAGGTTGCTCATAGCTTTTAACCACCAACGATATGGGTCGGTATTTTCAACATTGAGCATTCAGCACTACGCATTCGGCATTACCCTTATCTCTCCAGATCATCTGCCGTAAACGACAAAGGCAACAGCATATTGGCATTGGGGATAATAAACACTTTGCCGTGCATACCACCAAGGATCAAACGGATGGAAGTATTGGTCTTTCCCTGGAATTCGTTCAATGCCTGGCGGCAGATACCGCAAGGACTGATGGGATGATTGCTTTCTCCGTTCTGGTTAAAATAACTGATAGCCATTGTTTCAATGGGCATTTTGGGGAATAAGGACGAAACAGATGCGAGTACCACACGCTCAGCGCAAAGACCGGCGGGGAATGATGCGTTTTCCTGGTTGCTACCTGCAATAATTTCACCATTAGTGAGTTTGGCAACAGCTCCCACCTGGAAGCGGGAATAAGGTGCATATGCATGCTGGGTAACTTCACGTGCTTCATCAAGCAGCCACTTATCTTCCTCTGAAAGTTCATCGATTGAGGAGTACACTTCGTACGAAAAATGATAATCTTCTTTAATCATAAATTCCTTTTTAGATAAAAAAATCCCCCGAACATTCGGGGGACCCATCCATAAAAGCTCGGTATCAAATTTAAACTATTTCATGAATTCTGCAAATCCGTTTTTTTTCTGCCTAAGTATAAGGATGGCAATTAATGAATCAAACGGAAAAAACGGTTCCAGCGTGGGCCATTTTCCCAGCTGAAGAAAATCATCCATGCTTCACCCACCACATGGTCTTCCGGAACAAAACCCCAATAGCGGCTATCGAGTGAATTGTGGCGGTTATCCCCCATCAGCCAATAGTAATTCATTTTAAAGGTATAGCTGGTGGCTTCTGCCCCATTTACATAAAACTTACCGTTTTTATATTCAAAGCTGTTGCCTTCGTACGCACGGATCACACGTTCGTAGCGGCTGTAGATCTGTGGTGTTAGCTGGATAGTGGCACCTTTCGCCGGTATCCAGAGCGGACCATAATTATCAATTGTCCATTTGCAGTTGATAGTATCGTTTGGAAATACATCGGCACCACCTACATATTGGTTATCCCTGGGATAACTGTACACCACCGGAGTGATGGATTGGATATATGATAACTTGCTCACCATTGCCACCTGTTCTTTGGTCATGAACATTTCATATAAATGTTCGCCCACCTGCTTGATCTCGCCGGCAGTTTCACGAATACCAAATTGTTCCTGCATGGCATCGGCATCAATGGGCTGGCCTTTTGTCTGAACCAGGTAATTGGTTTCAGAACCGGCAGGAATATCATTCATTTTACCGTTGATATAAACAACACCGTTTCTGATTTCAAGCGTATCACCGGCAATCGCCACGGCACGTTTGATAAAGTTTTCACGTTTATCCACCGGTCGGGTAATGATTATGTCGCCAAAAGTTTGCCACACTTTGTTGCGATCGCCACCTGCCTGCCTTAACACTTCATAGTAGGTTACTTTAGAACCATAATTTTCTTCATCGTTAATAACGGTGTCGCCTACCGGCAGATTGAATACCACCACATCATTTCGTTTTACCGGCGATGCGAACCAACGCTTATAGGGAAGTTCAATCCAGTTTAAATAGGATTTACCTCCGGTTACAGGTAATGTATGATGTACAAATGGAAACGATAAAGGTGTATTGGGAACACGTGGACCATAGCTGAGTTTGCTTACAAAAAGAAAATCGTTCACCAGGAGCGAACGTTCCATGGAAGGTGTGGGAATGGTATAAGCTTCAAAAATAAATGTGCGGATGATAGTGGCTGCCACAACAGCAAATACTGCTGCATCGATCCATTCCCTCGTAGCCGTTTTTTTATGAGCCCGCACCACATCGTAGCCAACAAACTTTACATCTTTTGAAAAGCCGAGATAAGGCAAATAGATGAAGGGAAGTAATACGGTGGCAGTGTGTTCCAGCAGTGAAAACTTATTAAAGTATTTTACAAAATCAATCACTAATGAGATGGTGATGAACTGTCCGGCAATTGGAATGAACTGCAACCAGAACCAATACCGGTGGATGTTCATTTTTCCCACCATTAACCAGGTATTATAAACAGGAATGAAAGCCTTCCAGGGTTCAATGCCTGCCTTTTTAAACATGCCATACAAACCAACATGAAATCCAATCGTTCCTACAATAAAAAGAATCCAGCCCATGAAATAGTATTTAAAAGCAAACAAAAATAAGGGTTTCAAAACGGAAGCACCGGCACCGGGTTAAATTATTCAGTTTGATTTAACAGGAAGCCGGACGAATGCCTAACCAGACTATTTGTAGTTGAAACAAAGAATATGTTACAGAAATCACTTTATGTAAGATGTTAGAGGTACGATGTACGACTTCACTTATACTGGGCCAACCTGTAACTTGAAACCTGCAACCAGAATATCTTAAACGTTGGCCGTTGATCGTTGATTGTTGGCGAGAAAACCAGCAACTTGAAACATGAAACCTTGAAACCTGAAACCAGTAACCTGAAACCTTTTGCCCCCTTGAACTTCCTGAACCTGTCCCCGCTATGTAATTGCCAGCTACATCCAATAATTTTATTAATATTACTTTCGTTTAATCATTCTCCCAATGGATCAGTTCTCGATCAGCGATATTGAAACTCTGTCGGGTATCAAAGCTCATACGCTTCGAATATGGGAGCAGCGCTATCGCATCCTTACTCCCAAACGAAAAGAAAGTCAGCACCGTTTTTATGATAACGAAGACCTGAAAAGGATTCTTCAGATTGCACAACTCAACCGCACCGGCTACAAAATTTCCAAAATAGCCAGACTAACAGAAGATGAACTGCGGCAACTGGCAGGGCAACTGCAAAAAGCTGAAATCAGCTATGAATCCCATATTCAGCAATTAGCCGAAGCCTGTATACAATTTGACGAAGACCGGTTTCATACACTTTACACCAACATTCAAAGCCAGGTGGATATGGAGCGCATTGTACTTCATATCTTCTACCCCTTGCTGGAAAGAATGGGCACCTGGTGGATGACCAATGAAACAAGGCCGGTACAGGAACATTTTGTAAGCAACCAGATTGCCCGAAAAATGATGGTGGCTGTTGACGGATTAGAATTACCTGTTACCGGACCCGTAACACTTTTATTCAACCCGGAAGGAGAACACCATGAAATTCCATTGTTGTTTATTCACTATTTGCTGAAGCGTTCCGGGAAAAGAGTGGCATTTATGGGATGCAATGCAACAATGGAAGCCTTAAAAATAGCGGTAACACTCAAAGAAATCAACCGGTTACAACTGCATGTAATTACCAATTTCTCAGGGAAAACAGCCAATGATTTGCTGAAGGAATTGCTGGAAGAATTTCCCAAACAACAAATTGTACTGTCGGGCCCGCTTGCCACACAGGTAACCCTCACGCATAAACGATTAACAGTACTGCACTCATTACAGGAATTACTGAAGTATTGTGGAGGAGAGGATAAGTTTTAAGTTAGGAAATAGAAGATAGAAGACAGAAGTTAGAATAAGGACATCGCTCTTTTGCCTTTTGCATTAAGCATTGAACATTATCCATTTAAACTCAACTTCTGGGCAACACAAAACTATACACATCTTCCCGTGTAATTGTTTTGCCCGATAAAATGACCAAGCGCTCCATTACATTCCGGAACTCACGGATATTACCTGTCCAGTTGTGTTCCTGCAGCGCCTCAACAGCTTTTGTATCGATCCCTTTTTTAGCCTGTCCATATTCATCGGCTACCTGTTGTAAAAAGTGATCGGCGAGTAACGGAATATCTTCTTTTCGGTCGTTGAGGGAAGGTACATGGATGATGATCACACTCAGACGATGGTATAAATCGAGACGGAAGTTTTTCGCTTCCACTTCTTTGAGTAAATCTTTATTAGTGGCGGCAATCACACGCACATCCACCGAAATATCTTTTTCACCTCCCACCCTTGTGATTTTATTCTCCTGCAAGGCCCGAAGCACTTTAGCCTGGGCAGTGAGACTCATATCGCCAATTTCGTCGAGGAACAATGTTCCACCGTTGGCCTGTTCAAATTTGCCGATCCGTTGTTTGATAGCTGAAGTGAACGAACCCTTTTCATGTCCGAACAATTCACTTTCAATCAGCTCACCGGGGATTGCGGCACAGTTCACTTCAATAAGCGGACCACTCACCCTGTTGCTCTTTTCATGAATCCAGCGGGCCACCAGTTCCTTTCCGGAACCATTTTCGCCGGTAATTAAAACCCGTGCATCGGTGGGTGCTACTTTTTCGATAGTGTCTTTGATTTTCTTTAAAGCCGGGCTATCACCAATCATTTCCTGCACCCTGCTCACTTTGCGTTTCAACACTTTGGTTTCAGTAACCAGGGTTTGCCGGTCCATCGCATTACGGATGGTGATGAGCAAACGGTTAAGATCCGGTGGCTTGGCCACATAATCAAAAGCACCTTTTTTCACCGCTTCTACGGCTGTTTCAATAGTACCATGCCCGGAGATCATGATGATGGGAACATCGGGATTTACAGCCCTTGCTTTTTCGAGGAATTCAAGTCCGTCGAGTTTGGGCATTTTAATATCGCAGAGAACCACATCGTAGTTCTTTTCTTTAAACTTCCTGAAACCTTCTTCGCCATCGGCTGCATCATCAATTTTATACCCCTCATACGAGAGGATTTCAGAAAGAGTATTACGGATTGCTTTTTCGTCGTCTATGATCAGAATAAGGCTCATAAGCTGTTTAAATGAAGGATGATCAGATGAGGCTCAAAACTAATTAAAAGGAAGAAGAGATTCACGCTGTTGGTGATATTAAATCTGTAAGTAGATGGAAACTGTTCCAGTACCCGCTTTACCTAAAATCAACTTCTAATTATTCATTATTTAGTATCTATTATTAATTAATAATCAATAATTTATAATGAATTATTTGTAATTATTAATTCTGCTTGCCTACAGTAATTACGCATCCCTAGTGGAAATACACGTTAACCCGTACCGTGCAAACTCAGGTTGTTTTTCTATTGCAAATTCATTTCCGGCTTTCTAGCTTTGTTCCAACCAAAAACCGATCCCTATGAACTTAAAATCAATTCAACAGCAATCCATCTGGAAGATGGCCGTTAAAGTATCTGCTTTAGGAGTTTCCCTCGTTTGTATTACTTATGGCTTTGTATGGCTTTTTTTGAATACCCTGCGGTTATTCATTGAGGGCGTTATGAACTGACCTGATAGAATAAAAAAAGCCGGATAGAAATCCAGCTTCGTTTAAAATCCAATATCCTATGAAAAACCAGTTCAAAGATGCAGTAAGTTTTTTGAAAAACAAATTTTGCAGGCAATTATTTGATTGATCTCATAAAAAAACCGCTCCTTTTGGGGGAGCGGCCGTATTCTTACTAAGTGGATCTACTTATTTTTTCATATACATCACTTCTTTCACCAGCTGCACAGTTTTTGGCACAGTTGGCAAATAAGCTGCAACCAGGCTTGGTGCATAGTGCATAGGCGCATCGGCACTGGTAATACGACGAACAGGAGCATCGAGGTAATCAAAACCTTCTTTCTGGATGCGGTAAGCGATTTCAGAAGAAACAGAGCACATAGGCCATTGTTCTTCCACAATTACAAGACGGTTTGTTTTCTTAACACTTTCCAGGATGGTAAACCAATCCAGCGGACGAATTGTTCTGAGGTCGATTACTTCAGCTTCAATTCCTTCTTTAGCCAGCTCCTCTGCTGCACCCAAAGCCACTTTCATCATTTTATTGAAGGAAACAATTGTTACATCACGGCCGGGGCGTTTGATATCTGCCTTACCAATTTCAATAATGTACTCACCTTCCGGAACTTCACCTTTATCACCATACATCACTTCACTTTCCATGAAAACCACAGGGTCATTATCACGGATGGCCGCTTTTAATAAACCTTTGGAATCGTAAGGATTGGAAGGAGAAATCACTTTCAGGCCGGGAATATTAGCATAATAACTTTCAAAAGCAGTTGAGTGTTGCGCACCCAGCTGACCGGCAGAACCATTAGCTCCACGGAATACAATGGGGCAACCAACTTGTCCGCCACTCATCGCCAGCATTTTTGATGCCGTATTCAGAATCTGATCCAATGCAAGTACAGCAAAGTTCCAGGTCATAAATTCCACAATAGGACGTAAGCCATTTTGTGCAGCACCTACTGCAATGGCGGCAAAACCAAGTTCGGAAATGGGTGTATCAATCACACGCTTTTCACCAAATTCATCCAGCATACCCTGGCTCACTTTATAAGCGCCATTGTATTCAGCTACTTCTTCACCCAAAAGAAATACACGGTCATCGGCTCTCATTTCTTCCTGCATGGCTTCACGCAGTGCCTCACGCATGGCGATTGTTCTCATTGATGCTAATTTTTTGAGTTGCAAAAATATTGGAAGAACAGCAAACAGCCAAACCTGATCGTGGGCAGAAGAACGTTGGCAGTTGGCAGTTGGTTGTTGGCCGAAAATCATGATAGTCTTGGAGATTGATTAATCATCAAGCACTCTGCCTTCTGCCTTATGCCTTCTGCCTTATGCCTTTTGCCTTTTGCATTTTGCCTT
>CALCII010000023.1 GCA_937907395.1 uncultured Chitinophagaceae bacterium | reverse complement strand
TCTCAACAGTTGGCAAAAAGTACAATTGAGCCGCCATCCTGATCGCCCTTATACGTTAAAGTACATAGAGAAAATGTGTTCCAATTTCGTGGAACTGCATGGCGATCGTGGGGTAAGGGATGATAAAGCTATGGTGGGTGGATTTGCAGATCTGGACGGACAAACAGTAATGTTCATTGGTCAGCAGAAAGGAATCAATACCAAAATGCGCCAGTTGCGCAACTTTGGAATGGCCAATCCTGAGGGCTACAGAAAAGCATTGCGACTGATGAAACTGGCTGAAAAATTTAATAAACCAATTGTTACTTTAATAGATACACCCGGTGCTTATCCCGGTCTTGAAGCAGAAGAAAGAGGCCAGGGGGAAGCTATTGCACGCAATATCTATGAAATGATCAGGTTAAAGGTTCCTGTTATTTGCGTGATTATTGGGGAAGGTGCAAGTGGTGGTGCGTTGGGAATAGGTGTTGGAGATAAGGTGCTGATGCTTCAGAATACCTGGTATACGGTGATTTCTCCCGAAAGCTGCAGTTCTATTTTGTGGAGAAGCTGGGAAAAGAAAGAAATTGCTGCCGAACAATTAAAGCTTACACCAGAATACATGCATGAGTTTGGATTAGTTGATGGAATTGTTCCCGAACCAGCAGGTGGAGCTCATTGGGATTACCAGCAGGCAGCCGATTTATTGAAGGAGCATTTAATTCCATTGCTGAATGAGTTAAAGCAGATAGATCCGGAAGTGCGTGTTAAAAACCGCATTGAGAAGTACTCGAAGATGGGCTTCTGGAATGAAGAATAATAAAGTGATCAATATCAATCTTAATTATAAATAGAAATGTCTTTACAACAGGTTTTACGGGGAACAGGTGTTGCATTGGTAACTCCTTTTGATCAAAGCGGTGAAGTGGATTATCCTGCTTTGAAAAATCTCATTCATTCTGTATTAGATAACGGTTGCGAATATGTAGTTACATTAGGTACAACCGGTGAAACACCCGTTTTAACCAAGGAAGAAAAGATTCGCATCATTGAGTTTACTTATGACACAGTTGGAGGTAAAGCCCCGGTTGTTGTTGGCGTTGGTGGTAATGATACACAGGCACTGATTAAAGATTTAAAGTCACTTCCTTTACAACAGGCGACTGCAGTATTAAGTGCCAGCCCTTACTACAACAAACCATCTCAGGAAGGCATATTTCAACATTATAAGGCACTGGCAGCTGTTTCGCCCAAGCCCGTTCTTTTGTACAATGTGCCCGGCAGAACCGGACGTGGCATGACAACAGCTACAGTTCTTCGTCTGGCAAAGGAAGTTCCCAATATTGCAGGTATCAAAGAAGCAAGTGGAGACATGACCATGTGTATGCAACTGGTGAAAGATAAACCGGAAGGATTCCTGGTGGTGAGCGGTGATGATAACCTGGGTATGGCACAAATTGCCTGCGGCATGGAAGGAGTGATTAGTGTGGTTGCCAATTGTTTCCCCAAACAATTCAGTACTTTGGTTCGCTTAGCTTTAAATAATCAATTACCTGAAGCAAGGAAGATCAACGATCAATTGCTGGAAGCGTATGATCTGTTGTTCTGTGAGAATAATCCGGCTGGTGTAAAAGCATTTTTGGCAGAGCAGGGAATGATGCAAAATGTACTTCGTTTGCCTCTGGTTCCTCTTACAGAAACCGTACACCAGAAAGTAAAGAATTATCTGTCGCATTTATCCTGATAAGAATTTTAAATAAACCAACCTGTTAAGTATGAAACGAATCTTCATTTTTCTCTGCTTAACAGGTTTTTTGTTTTTTCCAGTTTCTGCACAACAAACAGGAACACTTACTATCGAATTGCAATCAATTCCTGCATCACATCCGGCTGATTCTTTTTATGTGGCTGGTTCTTTTAACGGATGGAATCCCGCTCTTGAAAAGTTCCGGTTTCAGAAAAAAGAGGGTAAGTTGATGCTGCGTGTACCATTGAATCCGGGCGATATGGCCGAATTCAAAATAACCCGTGGCAGCTGGCAGAAATGTGAGTCAACTTCATCCGGCGCTGCCGTTTCAAACCGTGTGCTGAAGTTTACGAATGATACCATCATACAGATCCATGTGGATGGTTGGGCCGATGCTGCTGCTGTTCATCCACCGGTTTCCACCAGGTCGGCTAATGTACTGGTTGTTGATACTGCATTCCGCATACCTCAACTAAACAGAACCAGAAGGATCTGGGTGTATTTGCCGTCTGATTACCATCAGTCAGCAAAAAAGTACCCGGTTTTGTATATGCAGGATGGACAAAACCTCTTCGATGTTTTAACTGCACCTTATGGAGAATGGGGGGTGGATGAATATCTGGATTCGGTTGTTGATCTCCGTAAGTGCATTATAGTTGGAATTGATCATGGGGGAAACACACGTCTTACTGAGTACAATCCATATGATTCCCGTTTTGGAAAAGGTGAGGGTGATGCATACATCAACTTTCTGGTGTATACACTCAAGCCCTATATCGATAGTGCGTTCAGAACAAAACCCGGAAGAAGGTATACATCTGTTGCAGGTAGTTCAATGGGCGGCTTGATTTCCTATTACGCAGCTGTAAAACATCCCGATGTTTTTGGGTCGGCAGGCGTATTTTCACCCGCCTTCTGGATTGCTCCCGCTCTGCAACAGTTCACAGATAAAGCAACAGTAAAAAAGTCTACCGCCTTTTACTTTGTGTGTGGCGATATGGAATCGAAAGAAATGGTTGGAGATATGGAGCTGATGGCTTCAAAAATCAGGTCGAAAGGGGCTAAGAATGTCTATACCAAAGTAGTGATGGGTGGCCGTCACAATGAGAAGATGTGGCAACAGGAAATACCCGGCTTTTATACTTGGTTGCAACGTTATATGAGATAAGTAACGCCTTCTGTAGCCAGTTCGCTGTTAGAAAATACTTCACAGGCTTCCTGTTCAAATGGTGAAAGGTCTTCAAACTTTGCGGAGAAGTGTCCTATAAGTAGTTTTTTTACATTCGCCTGCAGTGCAATACTTGCCGCTTCTTTAGTTGTGGAATGAAATCGTTCTGATGCTTTATCTACCAATGCATGGGGATAGGTTGCTTCGTGATAAAGTAAATCCACGTCTTTTACAATATCAATCATCTCGTCAAAGTACTTCGTATCTGCACCAAAAGCATAAGACCTGGGTTTTGTATTTTCAATCGTCACCCATTCGTTTTTTATTACTTCACCATCGGGAGTTGTATAATTTTCTCCTTTTTGCAGGTTGTGGTAAAACGAATTGGGAATATTGTATTTCCTGATTTCAGCGCCATTAATTTTACGCAGGTTTTTCTTTTCTCTTACAATAAAACCACGACATTCTATCCTGTGCCTGGTTGAAAAGCATTCAACTGTATAATGTTTTGATTCCAGTAGTACCCCGTCTTTTTCAATTGAATGAAACGTTAAGGGGAATGGGATTTTTGTATCAGATAACCGGAACTGTGTTCTTAATAAATCCTCCAGTGGTGCCGGGCCATAAACATGCAGTGGTTGTATCCTGCCAAGCAATGCAAAACTATTAAGCAAACCGGCCAACCCAAAGTAGTGGTCGCCATGTAAATGTGAAATAAAAATATGGTTGATCCTGCTTCTTCTGATACGGTAATTCAGAATCTGAATCTGTGTTCCTTCGCCACAATCAAACAACATCAGGTCATCGGAGGTGGTGATGATCTGTGCAGTAGGATGCCTTCCATGTGCAGGTATAGCAGAGTTGTTTCCTAATATAGTTACCGCTAACATAGTTACAGTTGTTTTAGGTGTTTATTCTTCGTCGCCTAACATTTCCCGTTCAATTTCTTCCATCTGAACAATATCCCATGCTTCGCTTTCAGTAGGTGTAACGTTCATCATCTCCAGTAGCTCCAGTTCATCCAGTTTTTGCTCTACCGGCTCCTGCAATCCACAAATAACAAACGAAGCCTGTTCTTCATAAAATTGTTGTTGCAGGTCCAGCAAGGCCTGGGAAAGTCCATCCTCTATTACTTCTGCTTTTTCGAGGTTGAGCACCACGTTCCGGGGCTCCTTTTTCAGACAAGAAAGCAACAATTGGCTAAGTTCATCTGTCATATTAACAGATAGGGAGGCCTCATGGGGTGTAATTACCTGAAATTTCTCCTTGGTATCAATTTTGACGTTCATCATGTTGTTAACAGAGGTGAGTAAGTAATCAGAAAAACAACTCAAAAATATTCGTTATAATTGTAAAAAGCTAATATCCACATGGATCATAATTTTTCAACACAAGTAAAAGAGATCATTTCCTACAGCAGGGAGGAAGCGTTACGTCTTGGTAACGACTTTATAGGGACCGAGCATTTAGTGCTGGGTATGATCCGTGAAGGCGAAAACACCGCCATCAAAATCCTTAAAAATCTGCATGTCGATGTTTATGAACTTCGTAAGGAGATAGAACTGGCAGTGAAGGACAAAACAGGTAAAAATATCGCTAACATCAACAGTTTGCCACTGACCAAGCAGGCCGAAAAAGTGATCCGGGTTACTGTTCTGGAAGCAAAGGCAACGAAAAGTCCACAGGTGGAAACAGAACACCTGATGTTATCAATTCTTAAAAACAAAGAAAATATTGCAACCCAGATACTCAACCAGTTTGAAGTGGATTATGATATTTTCAGAAATGAATTAGGTATGGTAAAATCAAACGAGCCCCGGGCTGAATATGATGATCCCGGCGAGGAAGATTTTGATGAAGAAAAATCGAAGTATTCACCTTCTAAGTCAAAACAGCAATCCGGTGCAAAAAGCAAAACTCCGGTTCTCGACAATTTTGGCAGAGATATCACACGTTTGGCAGAAGGCGGAGCATTGGATCCTATCGTTGGCCGTGAGGATGAAATTGAACGTGTATCACAAATTCTTTCACGCCGTAAAAAGAATAATCCGATTCTTATTGGCGAACCAGGTGTAGGTAAAACAGCAATTGTGGAAGGGTTGGCATTACGCATTGTACAACGTAAAGTATCAAGAGTCTTGTATGATAAGAGAGTGGTATCCCTTGATCTGGCGGCATTGGTAGCCGGCACCAAATACCGTGGACAGTTTGAAGAGCGCATGAAAGCCATCATGAATGAACTGGAAAAAAACAGAGATGTGATTTTGTTCATTGATGAAATTCATACAATTGTAGGTGCCGGAGGAGCAAGTGGCTCCCTTGATGCATCTAATATTTTCAAGCCGGCTTTAGCAAGAGGCGAACTCCAATGCATTGGTGCATCAACGCTTGATGAATACCGTATGTACATTGAGAAAGATGGTGCATTAGACAGACGTTTTCAGAAAGTATTGGTAGATCCGCCAAGCGTGGATGAAACCATTCAGATCCTCAATAACATAAAACCTAAGTATGAAGAGTTCCACAATGTATCGTATGCTGATGATGCGATAGATGCTTGTGTGAAACTGAGTGATCGTTATATCACCGATCGTTTATTGCCCGATAAAGCCATTGATGTAATGGATGAAGTGGGTGCCAGAGTGCATCTGAAGAATATCAATGTGCCACAGGAAATCCTGGAGCTGGAGAAAAAAATTGAAGATATCAAGCAGGAAAAGAACAAAGTGGTGAAAAGTCAGCGCTTTGAAGAGGCTGCAGCTCTCCGGGATAACGAAAAACGTTTGGGCGAAGAGCTTGAAAAAGCAAAAGCGAAATGGGAAGAAGAAAGCAAAAATATGCGTTACCCCATTAGTGAAGAAGCAATTGCAGAAGTGGTGAGTATGATGACGGGGATACCGGTGAAACGTATGGTTCAGGCAGAGAGCGATAAACTTCGCCGTATGGCCGAGGAATTGCAGGGAGCTGTGATCGGACAGGAAGAAGCCATCAGCAAAGTGGTGAAAGCTATTCAACGTAACAGGGTAGGTTTAAAAGATCCAAAGAAGCCTATTGGAACATTTATATTCCTGGGTCCAACTGGCGTAGGTAAAACAGAATTGGCACGTGCACTGGCTCGTTATATGTTTGATAGCGAAGATGCGCTCATTCGTATTGACATGAGTGAGTACATGGAAAAATTCACGGTTAGCCGTTTAATTGGTGCACCTCCCGGATATGTTGGCTATGAAGAGGGCGGACAACTTACCGAACGTGTTCGCAGGAAACCATACTCTGTGGTATTGCTGGATGAAATTGAAAAAGCACATCCGGACATCTATAATATACTGTTGCAGGTGTTGGACGATGGCCAACTTACGGATGGCCTGGGCCGCAAAGTGGATTTTAAAAACACTTTAATCATCATGACCTCCAACATTGGTGTTCGTCAGTTGAAAGACTTTGGCGATGGTGTTGGTTTTGCAACGGCATCACGTGTTCAGAACCAGGAAGAGGCAAATAAAGCAGTGATTGAAAAAGCATTGAAGAAAACCTTCTCTCCTGAATTCCTGAATCGTATTGATGATGTGATGATCTTTAATTCACTTACCAAGGAACATATCTTCCGCATTATTGATATCCTGATGAAAGGTGTACTGGCACGTTTGAAAACGCTGGGCTTCTCGTTGGAATTGTCACAGGAAGCAAAAGATTTTATTGCAGAGAAAGGATATGATGTTCAGTTTGGAGCCCGTCCGCTTCACAGGGCCATTCAGAAATACCTGGAAGATCCTTTGGCTGAAGAGATTCTGAATATGAATATAAAAGAAGGAGATGTGCTATATGCCGATATTGACCAGGCAGAACAAAAAATCAAATTCACTTTGAAAGAAAAGTCGAAAAAGCCGGCAAAATCTTCCGAAGCATAAAATGAATAAGAAAAATTAAACCCCGCTTTAAGCGGGGTTTTTTACTTTTGCACGGTTCATTAAGAAAGGCTCCGGAATGAAAAAGATAATCATTGCAATAGACGGGTTTTCCTCCTGCGGAAAAAGTACACTGGCCAAACAATTGGCAAAAAAACTGCATTATGTGTATATCGACAGCGGTGCCATGTACCGGGCAATTACGCTCTATTTCCTTAGAAATCATGTCGACTGGACCCATGAAGCAGATGTAAAGGAAGCCTTATCAAATATTACACTTGAGTTTGTAAAGAATCCGGTTTCAAAAGAGTCTGAAATCTATCTGAACGGGGAAAATGTGGAATATGTGATCCGTGATCTGGTTGTTGCAGAAAAAGTGAGCGATGTGGCAGCTATTAAAGCTGTGAGGGAGTTTGCAGTAGCCCAGCAACAGCAAATGGGGCAGCAAAAAGGTATTGTAATGGATGGCAGGGATATTGGTACAACCGTTTTCCCCAACGCAGAGCTAAAGATTTTTATGACGGCCGATAATGCTGTGAGGGTGGAAAGACGTTTCAAAGAGATGTTTGCCAAAAACCCTAACGTAAGTATTGATGAGGTAAAAGCCAACCTGGAAATGCGGGATTACATTGATTCTCATAGAGAAGTGAGCCCTTTAAAAAAGGCCGAAGATGCGGTTGAAATTGATAATACAGACTTAACCCCTAACGAACAGTTGGAAGTTGCGTATAACTTGGTGAAAATGAGGCAGTAAAAATACCAGTTCGTGGTATTTTTAAAAGTAAAGTTGGGAAAAGCTTTGATTAGTACTTTATTTTTATAACCTTTGATTTCTCAATCCGAATCTCCCTGAATACCACCTATAATATCTATTTATCCTCTTAGTGCAATTTCATAGAATTTTTTATCTGGTATAATCTGTCCATCTTCCTATGATTCGCTGTTACTGATTTCAGTCTCAGTATTCACCTATATCCAAATGATTAACTTTTTCCTAAAGGAATATTGAATTACCGTGTATTTATTGTTTTGAACCTCTAAAGCCTTTATTATGAAAAAGTTTTTACTCTTCTTTTGGTTCGCTTTATTTTCGATATACAACATGGCAAATGCCCAGTGTACAGTATCGAATGTTGTAATTAAGATTAATAGCGTGGATTCAACAGATCCAAACAATGCTATTTACAACGTAGATGCATTTTTTGATCTTCAGAATAACGCTGGTAATAAATGGGTGTTCATTCATGTATGGAAAGATGTTGATTATCCAAACGGATTTTTCCCGGCTAATTCATCCAGTACAATTAACCCTCCAAAAAATCCGGTAGGATCAGGCAACCTTCAAAACTCTATTCTTGATATCGGTTTTAATAATGATGTTGCAACAACTGGTTACCTTTCTTACATTCAGGACGGTAATTATTTGCCAGATGCGGCAGTGGATTTAACGCAGGGTGTTGGTAATGTTACCTTGGAAACTGGCGCTGCTGCTGGTTACCAACGTTATAAATTCAGTGGTATTACAGTTGCAACCGGACAGGCTGCTAGCGCTCCTTTGGTATTAAAAGCGAATCTCTGGTCTTCTCAAGCGGCACAACTTTCAAAAGCACATTGCTGGACAGGTGAATTGCAGTTGAGTTTTTATGATCCCCGTGCTATTGGCCAGATCAGTTGCGGATCAGGATCTACTCCTAACTCTGTATCTTTTGTACTTCGTACTTTATCTACGACAGCTTTAGGTGGAACCTGGAAGATTTATGTAGATAATAATGGCGATGGATTTGATGTAAGTGATTATACAGGTGCTCAAAGCACACCTGATGCACAAGGAACATTCAGTGGTTTAACCAGTGCACTGCCCCAGGTATTCAGTGGTATTTCATATACAGGCAATACAGATCCCAACATTAAATTGCGTCCTGTTTATATTGTATTGGATGTAACAAGTCCTGCCGGTATTTTAACCAATTCACTGGTATATGGTGTGGCCAATACCTGCTCAACCCTTCCTGTAAAAATGCGCAGCTTCAATGTTGCGAAGAAGAATGACCGTGTTTCACTTACATGGGAAACCGAACAGGAAAACAATAACGATGGATTTGAAATTCAACGTCGTTCAGCCAATGGTCAGTTTGAAGTAATTGGTTATGTGCGTACGAAAGTAGCTGGCGGAACAGGATCGGGAGCCTATTACAGCTTTGACGATGCGGCTAAACTTCCTAACGGAGTAATCTACTATCGTCTTCGCCAGGTAGATGTGGATGGCCGTGCAGTGTACAGTGATGTACGAATTGTAAAGAATAATTCTGATAAATCTGTTTTGAGTGTTTATCCAAATCCCAGCCGTGGAGCAGCAACCGTTTCATTGTCAGACAACATGGGTACAATAGACGCAACACTTGAAGATTTCACCGGTAAGCAAGTGCAACGCTGGAATTCGATCCAGGCGAAAAGTTTCCAGATGAGCAATCTGAAGCCCGGTATCTATGTACTTCGTGTAAATGTGAAACAAACAGGTGAACAATTAGTAGAAAGAATCGTAGTTCAATAACAAGTTTTTAGGGACAGAAAAAACCAGATAAAACCGAAGAAGTAGAAGAAGAAAGCCCCCGTAAGGGGGCTTTTTGTTATTGATGAGAATAAGGAAAAAGTCATTTTCAAGAGTTTCAAATAAGCGACTAAATGCAAGTTTGTATTCTTGTTTCTGCACAGGAAATCGGAGATTTTTAATACTGACAGGAATCATTTTTTTTTATTTATTTACTAAGAACAGTCATGGATTTCAGAAGTTGTACATTGTAACTTCAAATATATAAAAGGATACTCCTATGGAGATCTGAATTAATCCCTCATACACAATAAACGTTTCCGACATCACTATTACATGCCTGCATGTATTCTGTGCCAGAAGCAATTCTTAATCGGAAAAAAGTATTTTATGAAACGTTTTATACCCTGGTTATTTCTGGTGGCGTTATTGCCATTGAGTAACCCTATCAAAGCTCAGTGTACCATAAAAAATGTAATTGTCCAGGTAAATTCCTCTGTTCCCGTTGGTACTGGTTCCTGTGAATTGAATTTCGATTTTATTTTTACAATTGAAAATAACGGTGGTAACAAATGGATCTATATGCATGCATGGATGCTGGGCGATCCTGCTTATTTTACCTGCACAGCAAATGGCGGGTTTGCTCCTCATAAAGCACCTGTATCTGCAGATCTGGCATTGTCAAAAATAAACATCGGAATTCATAATGAGCCACATCCACAACATGGAGGCCCATACTTATTACAACAATATTCAGAGCCTTATCCTGCAGACCCTACTGTAGTCCTTACACCTGCCGACTCACTCGTAAGGAGAGTCTATCCTACGGGTGATAGTGCACGATTTATTATTAAAGGTATCAAAGTAACATTACCATCTGCCTGCAGTTCTGTTATTACGATGAAAGCCGATTTCTGGTCTTCTCAGGCACAGAATGGTGATGTGGTGCACTGTGCAAACTGTGAAGTTCAGTTTACCATTGATCCACGTATAGCCGGATTTATCAATTGTACAAACCCACGTACCTACAATGTTGCTATTTCTTCTGTGGCACCAATGGCTATCTCCGGTACATTCAGAACTTATCTGGATTATCCGAGTGATCCATTAAATCCTTTTGGTTCATTGCGCACTTTTGGTCCGGAGGATATTGAAATCGCTGCTCACCTTTATGTTACAACAGGTGGTGCTGTGAATCAGTTTGTGCAAACAGGAATCACCTATCCGCCATACAGTACACAACAACCTGAAGCAGGAATGAATCTTTGGGTTCTTGTACAAACAAACGGCTATACCAACCAGGCCCTTGGTTACCTGGCCAACAGCTGTTCTCCATTGCCATTAAAGTTCAGAGATTTTAATGTAGCAATGAACAGCGGATTTGCAACATTGACATGGGTTACAGAAATGGAAAACAATGTGAACCGGTTTGAAGTGGAACGTAAACTTGACAATAGTCAATTTGTAAAAACAGGAGCAGTAACTCCTGCTGGCGGCGAACTGGATGTAAGGCATGGTTCTTATACATTCACAGATCAGCTTGTCACAAAAGATGCAACTGTGTACTACAGGATAAAAGTGGTGGATAACGACGGACAAATCACATACAGCGATGTGAAAATGATTCGCCAGGCAAATAAACTGATGAACCTCTTAGTTTATCCAAACCCTGGTAAAGATGTGATCAACGTTGTAATGCCCGAAACAAATGGAGTTGTAAATGTTGTACTTGATGATTTCAGTGGCAAGACTATTAAACGGTGGACTGGTATGAAAGCAGGCAACATGCAGTTAACGAATTTGCTGCCCGGTGTTTACATTCTTCGTGTGAATGTAGTTGCAACCGGTGAACAGGCAGTTGCTAAAATTGTGGTTCAATAAAACTTGAGCCATGTGGGACAGGAAAACCAGATAAACCCAGCAAGCCCCCGAGAGGGGGCTTCGCTTTATGCAAATTGTTCATGAAGTTTTTCCCATTTCTCTTCTATGTCGATTTTTAAAAGAGAACACATTTTACGGATCACTTCTTCCACCTGTGCATCCGGACAAGAAGCACCGCTGGTGATCAATATTTTTAAAGGTCGATCTGAAGGAATATAATTGCTGGTAATGAGTTCTTCTTTTGTATGAAAATTATAGTGAAGTATATCCTGCCCGGAAATGATACTGCTTTGATTTTTTATGAAATAGGTAGGCAATACTTTTTCACACAGTTCAACCAGGTGCGTTGTGTTGGAGCTGTTGTACCCCCCAATCACCAACGCAAAATGGGCCTTTGTTTCCAATAGCCCGGTTACTGCACTCTGATTGTCGTTTGTGGCATAGCACAATGTATCTCTGGTATCTGCAAACCGGTCACCAATGGTTTGATCATTCAGATTGTAATGTTTTTTTACAAGCTGTTTCAGATATTCAGCAATTTCCTGAGTATCGGTTGCCAGCTGTGTGGTTTGATTTACAACTCCAAAACGTTGCAGGTTGGTTTCAATATTGAATCCTTCAGAGTATAACCCTTTGAATTCAGTATAAAATGTTTCAGCAGGTTTTTCTCCTGTAATGTATTTGCCCAATTCAATGGTATCCTTCATGTCATTTACAATCACAGTGGGTGTATGTGAACTGGCATGAGAAAAAGTAGCTCTTGTTTCTTCATGTTTTGGTTTTCCATGAACAACAATGGAATATCCTTTTTCAGCTATCTGCTCACTCCGGTTCCATACTTTTTCTACAAAAGGGCAGGTGGTATTATACTTTTCTGTTTGAATTCCTTTCGATTGTAGAAAAGCTTCTGTTTCGAGTGTAGTGCCAAAAGCGGGAATTACCACAATATCATCACCTGTGATTTCGTCAAAGGAAATGATTTGTTTACCGTAAGTATCCTGGAGAAACTGAACCCCTTTTTGTTTGAGGCTTTCATTCACCATTGGGTTGTGAATCATTTCACTTAAAAGAAAAATTCTCTTTCCCGGATTTTCTTCAATTGTACGGAAGGCAATTTCAATTGCATTTTCCACGCCATAACAAAAACCAAAATGGCGTGCCAGGTAAAACTGTACCGGCCCCATATCCAGTAATGTGGGACTAAGATCTTTTTTCAGTTTATCTTCCTGCTTTCTTTTATTCTTGATTGCAGTGATTAATGACGACCGGTAAATGCCGGGGACTTCAAATTTCTTCATAGCCTGATAACAAGTGGCAAAGGTACAAGGTTTGCAAGTGGAAAATTAATCGGGATAATTTCAATCACAGGTTGTAACATTGAGCCCCAATTACGACCAAAATGACATTGAACCCGCAGCACCTGCCCTGGGTGCCCTCTACTAATATTTATGAAGTAAACCTTCGCCAGTATACTAAAGAAGGAACGTTTAAAGCATTTTCGAAGCATCTGCCCCGGTTACAAGATATGGGAGTGGAAGTAATCTGGTTTATGCCGGTTACTCCCATTTCTGCTTTGAACAGAAAAGGTTCGCTGGGAAGTTATTATGCATGTTCCAGTTATGTGGAAACCAATCCGGAATTTGGATCCATTGATGAATTTAAATCCCTCGTGGACCAGATACATGGATTGGGTATGAAAGTGATTATCGACTGGGTTGCGAATCATACGGGGTGGGATCATGAGTGGACTTACAGCAATCCTGATTTTTATCATCGGAATAGTGATGGCAGTTTTCGTCCGCCTGTAGAAAGTTGGGAAGATGTGATCCATCTCAATTTTAATCATTCCGGTTTGCGAAGAGCCATGATTGATGCCATGAAATTCTGGGTGGATGAATGCAATATCGACGGGTTTCGTTGCGATATGGCGATGCTGGTACCGGTTGATTTCTGGGCTGAAGCAAGAAAAGAACTGGATCGCATTCGCCCTTTGTTCTGGTTAGGCGAATTTGATCAATGGGGTGATGAACCGTTTGGTCATGTTTTTGATGTAAGTTATACCTGGCACTGGATGCATATATCGGAAGAATATTACAAGAAAGGATGGAAGATCTTTGAACTGGACCGGGCCTTAATGGGGTATGAAAAAAAGCAACCTTACAAACATATTCATTCATTCTTTACCAGCAACCATGATGAAAACAGCTGGAACGGTACGGAATATGAAAAATATGGTGACATGGCGTTACCGCTGGCCGTTTTTTCCTGTACATGGGATGGAATTCCATTAATCTACAGCGGACAGGAATTGCCCAATCTGAAAAGGCTTCAGTTTTTTGATAAGGATGTGATTGAATGGAAAAAGAAATCAGAGCTGCATGATTTTTATAAGACCTTATTGGAATTTCGCAAGCAACATCCTGCTTTGGCAGCTGCAGATCCCAAAGTAATCACATGGAGAATTGCTACCACACATAATGAACAGGTGTTTTCTTTTGTGCGAAAGATCAACGACAGGGAAGTGGTGGTATTGCTCAATTTCACAGATCAACCGTTGAACTGTGCGGTTACAGATGGCCGTTTGAAGGGTGTTTTCACCAGTTTGTTTGACGGTAAACAGGAAGACATCACCAGCAGCAGTAAGTTAAAACCATGGGGCTTTAAAGTGTTTTATAAATAAAAAAGGGAGCAGCTGCTCCCTTTTTTATTTATCATCAGGCGAAATAATTATGGCTCATTTCTTAAATCATTGATTGCATATTGATAAACACCTTCGTATCCGGGATAAATACCTTCAATTAAGATGCTGTTGCCTGCACCTTCAATTGCCTTGGCGAGATCATCTACAGATTTTATTGTTTTGCCTCCGGCACGGATAATGATGAATCCTTTTTTCATGGTGGTTTGATCGGCAATGAGTCCATCACTTAATGTTTTAATCACTACACCGCCGTCAATGCCATATTCTTTCGCTTTCGCTGTATTCAATGTTTCAAATTCGGCGCCCAGCCTGTCAAGAGAAGATGTTTTTACAATATCTGTATTACCTGCACTGTTTTTCAATGTAAGAGTGGTGGTGGCTTCCTTTCCATTACGAACATAGGTAACCGCAATTTTTTGTCCGGGACGATAGCTGGCAACTGTTCCTGTAAGTTCGGTCCACGTACTTACAGATTTGTTATCCAGTTTGATAATTTTATCACCTTTCTTTAATCCGCCTTCTTCAGCAGCACTTTTTCCAAGTATTTCTCCAATCACCACACCATCGCCTTCTTTAATTTGAGAGTCGGTACCATCATCTCCATTTGCTTCGGGACGAATACCGAGAAAGGCACGCTGTACCGTTCCATACTTGATTAAATCATCCACTACCTTCTTCACGATGTTAACAGGAATGGCATAAGAATATCCGGCATAAGATCCGGTGGGAGAGGCAATGGCAGCATTAATACCAATGAGCTGTCCACTCGTATTAATCAATGCACCACCACTGTTTCCCTGATTTACAGCTGCATCTGTTTGTATAAAACTTTCAACCGTATTTGATCCGGGTTTTGCTTTGCGTTGGTTTACACCCAAATAACGGTATTTGGCACTAACAATACCAGCGGTAACAGTGGTTTCCAGAGTTAACGGATAACCAACTGCCAATACCCATTGGCCTACTTTCACCTCATCTGAATTTCCAAACAAAAGATAAGGTGTATTTGTTGCATCAACTTTAATCACTGCCAGATCCGTGTTCGCATCGGTTGCAATCAATTTCGCTTTGTATTGTTTTTTATTGCTCAGTGTTACCGTGAGTTCATCGGCACCTTCCACAACGTGGTTGTTGGTAACGATGTATCCATCATTGGAAATAAACACACCGGAACCACTGGCCATTTGAGGAATGTTTTGTCCGCGGCCTCCAAAGAAATCATCAAAGAAATCATCTCCAAACAAATCACTGAACGGACTGCTGCGTTTTTTTTGCTGATTATTCGTTTGAACCGGATTCGTTTTTGTTTTAATATGAACAACGGCAGGAATTGCTGTTGCAGAAGCCCCTTCAAAATCTACAGGTCCTGACGGTTGACCGCCACCATCAAACAGCCCGGCATAATTGACAGGCAGTTGCGATTGGCTGTTGATGACAGACTGGTTATTACGGCCTGTAATTTTTGCATAGAGAAAAACACTTGTAAGAGCTGTAACTGCACTTACTAAAATCATTACCAGGATGTGTTTTGCTTTCATATGAATTCTGAAATTTATTTGAATATAAAGGAAATCAAACTGTGTGCCTTTTCAATGTAAAATAACGAACCTGACAGGATTTCAGCGATACCGGATTGCCACATTTAACAAACAGTTATGAAGGATTTCGTAGATGAAGTATTCGCTGATTTCTGTTCATAAAAATAAAAACCCGCCTGTAGGGGCGGGTTTTCTTCTTTGATATTTTTTTATGGGAAAATACCCAGCTCAACATAGGTTTGAGCCACTTTATCAATTGCCACCACATAGGATGCTGTACGCATATCCGGAATGGCGGGGTTTTTCTTCCAGCAGTCCATTACTTCGTTTACAGAGCTGATCATGGTTTCTTCCAATCCGCTGTAAACAAGATCTTCTTCATCCGGACCGTGCAAAATATTTTTACGAACATTATCATCCACCGGTTTGCCGGTTGCTCCTTCAATTTGTGCAAGAATAGCGTTGTTTTGATTTTCGGTAAAGCGTTTTTCCAAACGGCCATAACGAACGTGACTGAGGTTTTTCAGCCATTCAAAATAACTTACAGTTACACCGCCTGCATTGAGAAACATATCCGGGATAACCAAGATTCCTTTTTGTGCAAAAACCTCATCTGCTTCAGGTGTCAGTGGTCCGTTCGCAGCTTCACCAATAATTTTCGCTTTGATTCTGGGGGCGTTTTCACCATCAATTACATTTTCTAAAGCGGCAGGGATCAATACATCGCATTCCATTTCCAATGCATCGGCCGATTTTGCAAAGTTGGTGGCACCGGGGAAGTTGAGGATGGATCCGGTTGCTTTACGATGCTGGAACACGGCGTCATAGTCTAATCCGTCATTATTCCAGATAGCGCCTTCATATTCTGCAAGTGCTATGATTTTAGCGCCGGATTCATAGAAGAATTTAGCGGTATGATATCCCACGTTACCAAGACCCTGTACAATCACACGTTTTCCTTTCACACCTGTAGTAAGCCCCAGTTTGTCCATGACATCTTTCATGTTGAGAACTTCACGGATGCCATAAAAAACACCCAGACCAGTAGCTTCACGACGGCCACGAACACCGCCTTGTGTAATTGGTTTTCCTGTTACACAACCGGCAGCATCCAGTTCGCCTGGTTTCATGGTTTGATAGGTATCCACAATCCAGGACATTTCACGTTCACCTGTACCGTAATCAGGAGCAGGAACATCCACGCCGGGTCCAATGAAATTTTTCTTGATTAGTTCAGATGTGTAACGACGAGTGATTTTTTCCAGTTCATAAGCAGAGTATTTGCGTGGGTTGATTTTGATACCACCTTTACCTCCACCAAAGGGAACGTTCACGATAGCACATTTATAAGTCATTAATGCAGCCAGCGCCATAACTTCATCCTGGTTCACCTCTGCTGCAAAACGAATACCACCTTTACATGGTGCTTTGTGATGTGAGTGTTGAACACGGTAGGCTTCAATTACTTCAATACTTCCATCGTCCAGTTTAACCGGGAACTTTAACTGGTATACACTGTTACAAACCTTAATCTGCTCCAGGATACCCTTGTCCCATTTTGTAAAAGCCGCAGCTTTATCGAAACTTTTAAGTACACTTCCAAAGAAGCTGTAGTGTTGTGATGACATACAATCGTTTTTTATGTTTATGTAATATGGCCTTGCTGTTAATCTTTCTGCTTTTCCATTTTGGAAATCTTACGGTCAAGCATAAAGAGATACCCGATCAATCCTGCAAGGATCACCAGGCACACAAACAAAACAACATAAATCTTGCCATTGCTTACCATGGCACCAGATGGTTCATTGTTGCCTGTTTGCTGGGCACCGGCAGTGAATGCCAGAATGATAAGTGCCGCAACTGATAATAATCGTTTATACATTCAACCAGTTTTTTTCTTTATGTAATGAGAATCGGATATAAAGCTGACTGATCCATACGCCGGTTAAGGTCCAGCCAATAACAGCCGGCCAGAATACCAATCGCATCGTTGGATCCAGATCTTGTCCGTTCAATGCCGGGTTTCCTTCCACACCCTCACCACCAGGATGGAGTGATTGCACCAATCTTGGAAGTACCATGATCAAAGGAACATATATGAAATAGGCAAAGATGTTGTAAACGCTGCTTACTCTTGCCCGCTTATCCATATCTGTCATTGAATTGCGTAATACAAAATAGGCAAGATAGATTAGTAAAGCAATGGCTACTGCAATCTGCTTGGGATCATTGCTCCAAGGCTCACCCCAGGTATAGGTAGCCCAGATGGCACCTGTAACCAGGCCAAGAATTCCCATGAGAATTCCTGTACGGGCAAATTCCCGTGCTTTGATATCATAAATAAGATTTCCTGATCTCAGGTAGCGGATTGAATAAATCATAGAAACAAGCAACAGGATCATTTGTCCAAACCACATGGGTACATGGAAAAAAAGATTCCGTATTGTCTGGTAAAGGTTTCCAATGATGGGTACATCAATCAGGAAGCCAGCAGTAAATGTGTAGATCAGTAATACAGCTGCCAATATTTTCCACCAGGATTGTTTCATGCTTCAGTTAATCGTTAACAAATAGTTCCGGAATGGTTACCTCAGGGTAATTTTTCAGAATCAAAACTCCGGATTTTTAGTGTGGCAAAGGTAGGGTGTTGGTACTAATCTTTCCACAAAAAGGGGAATAAAATAAGGCTTAATACAACGATCATAATGTCTAGTCCGCCCAGTAATAATGTCATCTGCAACAATGCATTTTCACGAAAAATTTCCCCGAAAGCAGACTTGGAAATCTTTACCAGCAACAGTAACTGGGGGATGATTAATGGGAAACCCAGTATAGCCATTAGTGCAGCGTTTTGATTGGCCCTGGCAGCAATGGCAGCCAGTAGTGTAAATACAAGGCTGATGCTGATTCCTCCAAGGCAAACGATCCCTGCAAATAACAGGATTTTGCTATATGCCACGCCGAGGAAAAAACTGAACAACAACAAGCTTAATAAGCTCATCACCAGCATCAGTAAAAAATTATACAGCAGCTTTGCAATGATGAAATCCAGTGCACCGGCTATGGAATAATAATAAAGCATGCGGCCACGGCTCTCCTGTAAAAAACTTTTTGCAACAGCATTAATACAGATGAAGAGCAGGTTCATCCAGAACAAACCATTCCAGGTGGAAGCTTCCGGTTGCCCCATTGAAAGATAGAGTACAAAAATAGTACTGGCGATATAAAGCAATATGCCGTAGAAGGTGTACTGCTGACGGATTTCGAGCAGCAGGTCTTTTTTAAACAGAGCTGCTATTTTTTGTGTGGATGGCATCGGGAACTAAGGTTGGCTCTGTTACAAATGATCATAACAATGACGGCAACGGGGTTCATATTTGTCTTTTTCACCCAATACAACCTGTCCTTCTTCGTTCGACTTGCGGAACGAATAGTTGGCGATGTTGCCACATACCACACATATTGCGTGAAGTTTGGTGATATAGTCGGCAATAGCAAGCAACCTCGGCATTTGTCCAAAGGGTTGTTTCTTGTAATCCATATCCAGTCCGGCCACAATCACCCTTGTTCCACGAAGGGCCAGTTGTTCACAAACTTCAAGAATATTATCATCAAAGAACTGGGCTTCATCAATACCTACCACATCCACATCCTGCGCCATTAACAGAATGGTTTGAGAGTGGTCTACTGGAGTTGATTGAATTGCGTTCTCGTCATGCGAAACAATTTTTTGTTCGTCATAACGGACATCAATAGCCGGTTTGAAAATTTCAACTTTCAGGTTGGCAATACGGGCACGTTTAAGACGGCGTATCAACTCTTCTGTTTTACCGCTGAACATCGATCCGCAGATCACTTCAATCCAGCCCCGTCTTTCTCCTTTTATGTTAGGTTCTATAAACATTCTTAAATGATTATGATAAACTGTTTGTAACTTTAGATTTCACCAATTGCTCCAAAAGTAAGCACTATTCATGGAACGTATTGCTTCTCTTATTGAACAATTGCATCAGGCCTATCATAATAAAGCCGATGCAGCTCAATTGCTGGTATTAACCAACCTTATCCAGGCCGAACTCCAGAAACAGATGGCTGCTGCAGGAACTGCGGTTGGATCGCAACGGGTGGCAGTTGTGCTTCCGGGCGCTACAACAGTTTCCAAATTGATTGCAGAGCCGGAAACGAAAGAGGAAGTAAAACCTTTGCCGGTTTCCGATGAAAAGACGGTTGAAGTGTTACAGGTAAACGAAGATGAAGTAGAGGCAGAGTTGGAGGAAATTCGCCAGAAAGCTGCTTTTGCCCAAAAAATGCAAGCCAAACAGGCTCAATTTAAGCCTGGCTTTTTATTTGAAGAAGAGGAGGAGGTGGAAGCGCCTACTTTATTACATCAGCCCGATTATAAGCCACCTGTCCCTAAAGAAGAAATACCTCCGGCAGCACCTGCGGTGAAGCAAAAAGAAGTGAATGAGATTGTTTTATTTGATGAGTCGCCTTCCATCAATGAACAATTAAAAGCCGGACAGAAAGAAGTGGCTCATAAGCTCAATGAAGCGCCGGTGAAAGATTTAAAGAAAGCCATTGGTATTAATGACCGGTTTGTATTCATCAATGAACTTTTCCGTGGCGATGAAACGATGTATGAACGCAGTATCAAAACCATCAACAATTTCACCATTTATCCCGAGGCACAATACTGGATGGAACGGGAATTGAAGATCAAATTAGGGTGGAATGATAAAAGTGCTGTTGTACAGGATTTCTATTCATTGGTGAAAAGACGGTTTACCTGAAACCAGTTTATTATTTTTTCAGTAGCCCCGCTGTTTTTTTGAACATAATTGCCTGCAATTTCTCCTGCAGTTTCAGGGTCCATTGTTTTGATAATTTGCTTCAACTCCGTTTCATTGTTAATTGTGAAACAACCACCTTCTTTTTTCAGCTCAACACTTTCACGAAATTTCTGATAATTAGGTCCGGTGATTACCGCTTTGTTGTAAACAGCCGCTTCGAGAATATTATGATGGCCGCTTTTATTAAATCCTCCACCCACATAGCAAACCGTTCCATAGTTGTATAATCTGGATAACATGCCGATATTATCGATGATCAACACATTTGTATCAACAGGTTGGTTGACAGATGAAAGATCAGAATACGTTATTGCGTTGGGAAATAGTTCCTTCAGTTGGTGGATATGATTGGTATCTATTTCATGGGGAGCAATAATCAATTGCCAGTTTTCAGTTGTATGAAACCAGGATGCCAGCATGGTTTCGTCTTCTTTCCAGGTGCTTCCGGCAACCATCATTTTATTACCGTTGGAAAAACGGTTCACAACCTCAATTGGTTGCCAATTTGATAAAAGTTCTCTTACCCGATCAAACCGGGTGTCTCCGGCAATGGTTGTTTTTGGTCCCAAACCTATATCCTGCAATAAATGACCGGAAAGATCATTCTGAACAAACAGGTGAGTCAATTTTTTCAGCATATTCCGGTGAAATACTCCCCACCAATGAAAAAATGGCTGTGCGGGGCGGAAAATTCCTGAAATCAATATCACCGGAATTTGTTTCTCATGAAGTGTTTTCAGGTAAAAATGCCAGAATTCATACTTCACAAAAATGGCAAGGTTGGGTTTTACAAGGCTAAGAAATTTGTTGGCATTTTTGGGTGAATCGAGGGGCAGGTACATCACATGGTCGGCTCCCGGATAGTTTTTCCTGATTTGATAACCGGAAGGGGAAAAGAACGTAAGCATTATTTTAACGTCGGGATACCGTTTGCGGATCGCTTCTATAACAGGGCGGCCTTGCTCAAATTCGCCTAAAGAAGCACAATGCATCCACACAACAAATCCGGGCCCGGAGGTTTCCATCTTGCTAGCTAACGACTGTTCCCAATTTTGCCGGCCATTAACCCAACTTTTCGCTTTGGAATTCCAAAGCGAGGCAAATTGGATAGCCAGTTTGTAAAGCAAAAGAAAAAGCCGGTAAAGCAGTATCATGGATGCAAAGCTAACGATTCAGGTTTGTGGTGAAAACTTGTGCTTTTCCTGCCTGATTTACAGCCGGGGAACGGAGTTTTTAACGTACTTTCGCAGCCGCTAAAGAGATTCAGTATGAGGCCCATTCAAATGGTTGATTTGAAGCAGCAATACCATCACATTAAAGCAGAGGTGGATGCAGCAGTTCTGGATGTATTAGAAAGTTCAGCTTTTATTAACGGTAAACCGGTTCAGGATTTTGCAAGTGAAATGAGTGCTTACCTGGGAGTAAAGCATACCATTCCCTGTGCCAATGGTACGGATGCACTTCAGATTGCCATGATGGCGTTGGATCTGCAACCCGGCGATGAGGTGATTACTCCCTCTTTCACGTACATCGCAACCACAGAAGTAGTTGCCTTGCTGCGCTTGAAACCGGTATTTGTGGAAGTGGATCCCCGTACGTTTTGCCTGGATGCCGAAGCTGTACGAAAAGCGATTACTCCTAAGACAAAAGCAATCGTTCCGGTTCATTTATACGGACATGCAGCTCCAATGAAAGAAATCATGGAGATTGCTGCCGAACACAATCTGTATGTGATTGAAGACAATGCACAGGCAATTGGTGGCGATTATTTTTATCCTGATGGAACAAGCAAAAAAACAGGAACCATCGGAACCATCGGTTGCACGTCTTTCTTCCCTTCCAAAAACCTCGGTTGCTATGGTGATGGTGGGGCCATTTTTACCAATGATGATGCATTGGCAGAAAAACTTCGTATGGTTGCCAATCATGGACAGAAGGTTCGCTACTACCACGATATGGTTGGCTGCAATTCCCGTTTGGATACCATTCAGGCTGCAATACTTCGCATTAAACTGAGAAAACTGGATGAATATATAGCAGCACGTCGTAAGGCAGCCGATTTTTATGATGCTGCTTTTGCAGGGCATGCACATATCACTACTCCTCACAGAGCTTCCTTTTCACATCATGTATTTCATCAGTATACACTTATCCTGGATGGATATGAAAATGTGGCAGAAGTAAGAAACGGTTTAACAGAGTTTCTTGCCGAAAGGAAAATCCCTTCAATGATTTATTATCCCGTGCCGGCACACCGGCAGAAAATGTTTGATGCGTTTGGTGGCGGTGCTTATGAACTTGCTACCACCGATTGGCTTACAGACAGAGTTGTATCACTTCCCATTCATACAGAGTTGGAAGAAGAACAACAGCAATTCATTACTCAAAGTGTGTTAGAATATCTCAATTCAAAAAAATAAAACAACTCAATATGAAAATCGCAGTAGTAGGTACTGGTTATGTGGGTTTGGTTACAGGTACTTGTTTCGCCGAAACGGGCAACCAGGTAACTTGTGTGGACATTGATAAAAGCAAGGTTGATAAATTATCTAACGGTCAAATTACTATTTACGAACCCGGATTAGAGAAGATATTTTTAAGAAATCTCAAAGAAGGAAGATTGCATTTTACAACCAGCTTGGCTGATGGTATTAAAGATGCCGCTATTGTTTTCCTGGCATTGCCAACACCTCCCGGTGAAGATGGAAGTGCCGACCTGAAATATATTTTAGGAGTTGCCAACGATTTGGGAACTCTTATGACCGATTATAAAGTAATCGTTGATAAAAGTACTGTACCGGTAGGTACGGCAGATAAAGTACGTGCTGCTATTGCTAAAAATTACAAGGGCGAGTTTGCTGTAGTAAGTAACCCTGAGTTTTTGCGTGAAGGGGTGGCTGTGGATGATTTTATGAAACCTGATCGAGTAGTAGTAGGTACAAGTGATGAGCGTTCAAAAGCTGTCATGAACGAATTGTATGCACCTTTTGTAAGAAGCGGCAACCCGGTCATCTTTATGGACGAAAAGAGTGCAGAGCTTACAAAATATGCTGCGAACTCTTTTCTGGCTGTTAAGATTTCATTTATGAATGAAGTGGCTCGTCTTTGCGAAAAATTAGGAGCCGATGTGGATATGGTACGTAAAGGAATCGGAAGCGATGAACGTATTGGAAAACGTTTTCTTTTCCCGGGTATTGGTTATGGCGGAAGTTGCTTCCCTAAAGATGTACAGGCGTTGGTGAAGTCATCAACAGAAGTGGATTACAGTTTTGAAATCCTGAATGCAGTAATGAAGGTGAATGAAGAGCAGAAGCTGTTCCTCATGCCTAAGATTAATGCTTACTTTAATCATGATCTGAAAGGAAAGCATTTTGCATTGTGGGGATTGGCATTTAAGCCTAATACAGATGATATACGTGAAGCTCCGGCTTTATATATGATTAAAGCATTAACAGAAGCGGGGGCAACTGTTTCTGCATTTGATCCCGAAGCGATGAGTAATGTGAAGCAGATTGTTGGTGATACCATTGCTTTTGCTGAAAATCAATATGCTGCTTTGGAAAATGCCGATGCATTGATCATCGCAACAGAGTGGAGTGAATTCCGTACCCCTGAATTTGAAAAAATCAATTCGTTGCTTAAAAACAAAGTGATTTTTGACGGACGGAATGTGTACGATGCACAACAAATGAAACAATTAGGCTATCACTATGAAAGTGTAGGTCGTTTACCTGTTACAAATAACTAATTCTATAATGGAACGTAAAAGAATTCTCATCACCGGTGCTGCCGGATTCCTTGGGTCACATCTGAGCGACAGATTTATCAAAGAAGGATTTCATGTGATTGGCATGGACAACCTCATTACCGGAGATTTGAAAAATATTGAACATCTGTTCAAACTGGAGCAGTTTGAGTTCTATCATCATGATATAACCAAGTTCATTCATATTCCTGGTAAGCTGGATTATATTCTTCACTTTGCTTCTCCCGCCAGCCCGATTGATTATCTAAAGATTCCGATTCAAACATTGAAGGTTGGTGCACATGGTACACACAATTGTCTGGGGCTTGCAAAAGCCAAAGGAGCAAGGATACTTGTAGCTTCAACTTCTGAAGTATATGGTGATCCGTTGGTTCATCCTCAAACAGAAGAGTATTGGGGAAATGTAAATCCGGTAGGGCCACGTGGCGTGTATGATGAAGCGAAACGTTATATGGAAAGTATAACAATGGCGTATAACCGCTTTCATGGAGTGGAAACCAGAATTATCCGCATTTTCAATACATACGGTCCCAGAATGCGCCTCAACGATGGACGTGCCCTGCCGGCATTCATTGGCCAGGCATTACGTGGAGAAGACCTTACTGTGTTTGGCGATGGCAGCCAAACTCGTAGTTTCTGTTATGTGGCTGATCTGGTTGAGGGTATTTACCGTTTGTTGATGAGTGATTATGATATGCCGGTGAATATTGGGAATCCTTCTGAAATTTCGTTAAAAGAGTTTGCGGAAGAGATAATAAAATTAACGGGAACATCGCAGAAGATTGTTTATAAGCCTTTACCGGTAGATGATCCCAAGCAACGTCAGCCGGATATCACAAAGGCGAAAGAAATCCTGGGATGGGAACCTACTGTTTCAAGGAGCGAAGGTTTGAAAATTACATATGACTATTTTAAAAACCTGCCCAGCGAAGAGTGGTTCAAGCAGCCTAAGGAATTTGTGAGCATGAAATAATATAAACCTTTTCAAACAACATCAACGTGTATCAACAACTTCTCAATAAGGAAAAGAAATTAGCGGTAATCGGACTCGGATATGTGGGATTGCCCATAGCTCTTGAGTTTGCAAAACGGATTTCTGTAATCGGGTTTGATATCAATAAAGAGCGTGTGGAAATGATGCGCAATCATATTGATCCAAGTAAAGAACTTGAATCAGATGCATTTGAAGGGTGTGATATTGTGTTTACAGATTCGCTGGACGTGTTGCGTGAAGCATCTTTTTTTATTGTTGCAGTACCTACTCCTGTAGATGAGCATAATATACCAGACCTGATTCCTGTTACCAAAGCGTCTGAAACAATCGGTAAAGTTGTGAAGAAAGGTGATTATGTGGTTTACGAATCTACTGTGTATCCTGGTTGTACCGAAGAAGATTGTTTGCCCATAATAGAGAAGTTAAGTGGCTTGAAAGTAGTTGAGGATTTTAAATTAGGATATTCTCCTGAACGGATTAACCCAGGGGATAAGGAACATACACTTGCAAAAATTGTGAAAGTGGTTTCGGGTTGCGATGCAGAGTCGGCCGAAGAGATTGCAAAAACATATGAAATAGTTGTTACTGCAGGTGTGCATCGTGCCTCTTCTATAAAAGTGGCCGAAGCAGCTAAGATTATTGAAAACACACAACGGGATCTCAATATTGCATTGATGAACGAATTGTCAATCATTTTCGATAAAATGAATATCAATACGTTTGAGGTGCTGGAAGCTGCGGGCACCAAATGGAATTTTCTGAAATTTCAACCGGGGCTTGTAGGAGGTCACTGTATAGGGGTGGATCCTTATTATCTTACCTATAAGGCGAACCAGTTGGGTTACGATTCCAGGGTAATTCTTGCCGGCAGGGTAATCAATGATGAAATGCCTGCTTATGTGGCAAAAAAAGTGGTGCAACATATTATCAAGCATGCCAGGAATGTAGCAGGGGCAAATGTGTTGGTCATGGGTGCAACTTTTAAAGAAAACGTGAGTGATATCCGTAACTCTAAAGTGGCAGGAGTGATAAAAGAGCTTCAGAATTTTTCACTCAATGTGGATGTAACCGATCCATATGCTTCATCGGAAGAATTACAGCACGAATATGGCTTTTCATTGTGCGATACTTTAAAAGAAAAGTATGATGCAGTTATCCTTGCTGTACCTCATACAGAGTATAAAAATCTGGACGAGGATTATTTTATATCCCTCACGAATGAAAATGCAATTCTTGCAGATCTGAAAGGGATACTCCGCAACAAAATTTCAAAACTTAAATACTGGAGTTTATAATGAGTCAGTTTGATAAAACAATCCTCGTTACAGGAGGCGCCGGCTTCATTGGCAGTCATGTGGTGCGTTTGTTTGTGAATAAATATGCCAACTACAAAATTGTAAATGGCGATGCTTTGACCTATGCGGGCAACCTGGCCAACCTAAAAGATGTGGAAGGTAAACCCAATTATATTTTTGAAAAAGTAGATATTACTGATGAAGCAAGAGTGGAAGAATTGTTTCAGAAATATCATTTCGATGCTGTGATTCACCTGGCAGCAGAAAGCCATGTAGACAGAAGTATCATGGATCCGCTTGCATTTGTAAAAACAAATGTAATGGGAACTGCTATTTTGCTGAATGCCTGCAAGAAGCATTGGAATGGAAATTATACGGGTAATTTGTTTTATCATGTTTCCACAGATGAAGTATATGGTTCGTTAGGTGAAACAGGTTTCTTTACAGAAGAAACACCGTACGATCCGCATTCGCCTTACTCAGCTTCCAAAGCGGCATCCGATCACTTTGTAATGGCATGGCACGATACATATGGCTTGCCGGTTGTGATGAGCAATTGTAGTAACAATTACGGATCACATCACTTCCCTGAAAAACTGATTCCGCTGATGATTAATAATATCAGTAATAAAAAGCCATTGCCGGTTTATGGAAAGGGTGAAAATGTGAGAGATTGGTTATATGTGGAAGATCATGCAAGAGCAATTGATGTTATTTTCCATAATGGCAGACTTGGGGAAAGTTACAACGTAGGTGGTTTTAATGAATGGAAGAATATCGACCTGGTGCATTTGCTTTGCAACATTATGGACAAAAAGCTGGGACGTGCTGCTGGTGAAAGTGCCGAACTGATTACGTATGTTACTGATCGTCCGGGTCATGACCTGCGCTATGCAATTGATGCAACCAAGTTGAACAAAGAATTAGGATGGTCTCCTTCGCTTCAGTTTGAAGAAGGACTGGAAAGAACAGTGGATTGGTATCTTTCCAATGAAGAATGGATCAGGAATATCACCAGTGGTGATTATCAGAAATATTACGAAGATCAATACAATAAAAGATAAATCAGTAAGCACCGAGTCAGCCATGCCATTTATACACACAGCGTTTCCCGGACTTGTCGTTTTTGAACCCAAAGTATTTGGTGATTCACGGGGTTATTTTTTTGAATCCTACAATCATCAATTATTTGTAAACGAAGGATTGGAGTTTAACTGGGTACAGGATAATCAATCCAGTTCTGTATATGGTGTTATCAGAGGATTACACTTTCAGAAAGGGGCTTATGCCCAAACAAAACTGGTTCGTTGCCTGAGCGGCGCTATCCTTGATGTGGTGGTTGATTTACGCAAGGAGTCGCCTACTTTCAAAAAAGTATTTTCAATTGAATTAACTGCAGATAAGAAAAACTCATTGCTTGTTCCACGTGGGTTCGCTCATGGGTTTTCTGTCTTAAGTGAAACAGCTGAAGTGTTATACAAGTGCGATGCTTTGTATCATAAAGAAAGCGAAGGTGGGTTATTCTACAATGATCCTGCTTTAAAAATCGATTGGCAGATTGCAACTGATAAAGCCATTGTTTCAGAAAAAGACCAGGTGCATCCCACAATTGATCAATTGCCCGAAGATTGTTTTTTCTAAACGTAAATGCGCATGAACTTACCAGTTATCCTTGTAACAGGAAGTAACGGACAGGTTGGTAAAGAGTTAAAAGAACTTTCTGCTCTGTATCCTCAGTTTCGTTTTGTATTTGCTTCAAGAGAAGATATGGGTCTTCATCATTATGGTTTGGTGGAGAATTTTTTTATTGCAACCAAGCCGGATTTTTGTATCAACTGCGCTGCTTATACTGCGGTGGATAAGGCCGAAAGTGAAAAAGAACTGGCATTTATTGTGAATGGAGCTTCGGTAGGCCACCTGGCGACAGTATGTGCAAAATTCAACACAAAACTGATTCATTTTTCAACAGATTATGTGTTTGATGGTGAAAGTGAAACTCCGTATACAGAAGAGGATGCAACAGGTCCGGTAAGTGCTTATGGACAATCGAAACTGGAAGGCGAGCAGTTGTGTATGAAAGAAAATCCCGATGCTATTATTATCCGCACTGCATGGGTCTACTCTGAATTTGGCAACAACTTTGTGAAAACAATGATGCGCCTGATGAAAGAACGGAAAGAGTTGAATGTGGTTAACGACCAGGTGGGGGCGCCAACTTATGCTGCAGATCTGGCGGCAGCGGCTTTACAAATCATCGACTCAGGTAAGTGGCAGCCCGGCATTTATCATTACAGTAATCTGGGAAAAATAAGCTGGTATGAGTTTGCATTGGAAATAGGGAAGAATATACAAACAGAATGTGTTATTCATCCCATTCCTACTACTCAGTACCCAACACCAGCCAAACGACCGAAATTTTCTTTGCTAAGCACACAAAAAATCAGGGATACTTTTAGTATAAATATCCCCGACTGGAAAACAAGTTTAAAAAAATGTATGGATCGGTTGTCTATTTCACACTGATGATTTGTGTATCTCCAAACTTTCCTGATGTTTTTACAATTCCAAAGTCAGGAGCAAACCATTCTGTTGCATCAAACTTCATAGGAATGGAAATTCCTGCAACTTTTGTTTTGATCTCAATTGTGTAAGTGATCTTATAACAATCCCATGTGCCTGCAGGTGTGGTAACAGATTCTTTACCTGTCACTTTGCGGTTAACAATTGATAAGTCCATTTCCCCTTTCATGTCTCCATTAACAGTATTAAAACTGGCTTTTCCATCGGGAAGTGATGAGCCTGTTTTCATGGATGAAGGATATTCAATATAAACATCTTCTCCTTTTACCTCAATGGTTTGTTGTTGTTTCGAACTGCTGTTCATAAAAGAGCGGATATCCATCATCATTACTCCCTTTGAGCATTTGATTTTATTGATTGAGCTGGAAATAGTCTTGCCTTTTGCATCTGTTACTGTTTGATTCACAACAGAGTTGGAGCCGCTGTTGTTTGTGTTGGAAACAACATAAATGATTTTCCCGGTTTGTTTGCCCCGGTTATTGGTCATTTCCATTTCAATGGTTTTGTTGGCTTGAAGAAAGTAATACTTATTGCACTGGGCAGTAAGGCAGATGGATGTACCCATCAACAACAGAAATGTGAGATAGAATTTCATGGTGTTTTTTTGAAAAGATACTGAAGGGTAATGAAAAGATCAAAGAAAAATAAGTTGATTTTTTTAGGCAGTTTAAGTTTTTGTATATCAAAGCAGATGTTATGAAAATGGGTTGTAAAGCGAAAAGTTATTAACAGGCAGACAGGTAACTCATAACATAAAAATAATACACAGTATTCAAATTCTGGGAATATTTAATTCGAATACTAAGCTGGTCGTGTTTAAAAAATAGGAAGCAAATGCCAATTTGCAAAAAACAATTTTAAACGTTTAAATCTAACGTACCCGGTTTGTAGTATTT
>CALCII010000022.1:0-100000 GCA_937907395.1 uncultured Chitinophagaceae bacterium | reverse complement strand
AACAACGACCGTCTTAACGGTTGTATCCTTGGTTACCTGGGAAAGCATGTTGGCAAATGGATCATTTGCCGGAGGTTGCTGAATGGCAGATGGCTGCGTTACTATATTGCCCGCAGGTTGTTGTGGCATTGCTGCATAAAGAACAGCTGAGGTTTGTAAATCAAATAATCCCCATCCTTTATCACTGAAATTCTTCAGCAGAAAACCTCTGTCCGATTTATCAATAAGTAATTCAAATTTTTGTTCCGGTTCATTACTTTTAGGAAATCCTACTGAGAATTGCAGATTTCCTTCATTGAGTTTACTCAGAATTAAATAACCACTGGCGGTAGAACTGTATATTTTACCGTTATAACGAATAAAAAAAGCCTGCCTGTTATCGGTTTGGAGATACACATAGTGCGACAGTTGTGCCCCAGCACTCATGCTGAACAACATCACCCACACACACATCAGCAAAACCCTTACTGAATTAATTTTTCGCATGAAACAAAGCTAATTTTTTTATTTATCCGTTTTACAAACCTTTTGTCAAAATCTGGCTGCCGTTACATTGTCGCCTCTATCTTTACAGGATAAACATAAAAATAATGCCTAAGATGAAGAAACAATTTCTATTGAGCTTTCTGCTATGTATCACCCTGTTGAACGGATTTGCCCAACCTGGCGAAGACACTACCTGGAAGAGCATTTACCGCTCCACAACCGAAAAGGTGTTTGACCTTGTACATACAAAACTGGAAGCCAGTTTTGATATTCCAAATGCGAAAATGTTTGGGAAAGCCAGCCTTACCGTAAAACCTCACTTCTACGCTACTGATGAACTGGTGCTGGATGCGAAAGGAATGGAGATTAAAGAAGTGGCTGTACAAAAAGGAACACAGCGTATAAAACTGAAGTTTGACTACAACGGGCTGGAATTAAAAATCAAACTGGATAAGGCTTACAAAGGAGGAGAAAATGTAATTGTTTACATCGATTACATCTCTAAACCTAATGAATTCAAAACCGAAGGAAGTGCGGCCATTACCGATGCCAAAGGTTTATACTTTATAAATCCAAAAGAGGAAGAAAAAGATAAACCAACACAAATATGGACGCAAGGTGAAACGGAAGCAACCAGTGTATGGTGCCCTACCATTGACAAACCCAATCAGAAAACAACCCAGGACTTCTATATCACTGTTCCTGTAAAATGGGTAACACTGAGCAATGGTAAACTGGTGAGCCAGAAAACAGCTGCAAACGGAACCCGTACCGATAACTGGAAGATGGATCAACCACATGCCCCTTACCTGTTTTTCATGGGAGCCGGAGATTTTGCGGTGGTGAAAGATACATGGAGGGGAAAAGAAGTTTCTTATTACGTTGATAAGGAATATGCATCGGTAGCCCGCAGAATTTTTGGAAATACACCGGAAATGATGACCTTCTTTTCAAAGATTACCGGCGTGGATTACCCTTGGGTGAAATATGGCCAAATGGTTGGTCATGATTATGTGAGTGGTGCAATGGAAAACACAACAGCCACCCTTCACCAGGAAAGCGCTCACCAGGATGCACGTGAATTAGTGGATGGCAATGGCTGGGAAGGAACTATTGCACATGAATTATTTCACCAGTGGTTTGGCGATTATGTTACTGCTGAAAGCTGGAGCAATCTTACCCTGAACGAATCATTTGCGAATTACAGTGAATTATTGTGGGATGAATATAAATACGGTAAAGACAAAGCAGGCGCCACTCAATACAGTGCCATGCAAGGTTATTTAGGAAGTAACAGTGAAAAGAAAGACCTCGTTCGCTTTCATTACCGTGATAAAGAGGATATGTTTGATGCCGTTAGCTATCAAAAAGGTGGAAGAATCCTGCACATGCTCCGGAATTTTGTAGGAGACAGTGCTTTCTTCAAATCATTGAATCTTTATCTCTCCACCAACAAATACAAATCGGCAGAAGCGCAACAATTACGACTTGCATTTGAAGAGGTAACCGGTAAAGACCTGAACTGGTTCTTTAACCAATGGTATTACGGTAGTGGACACCCCACCCTGGATATCAACTACAGTTACGATGAAGCGACCGGACAAGTAAAAGTGATTGTAAAACAAACTCAAAAAGAAAAGTTATTCCGATTACCAGTTGCTATTGATGTGTATCATGGAAGTAACAAAACAAGATATAACGTTTGGGTTGAGCACGCAGTTGATACATTCTCGTTCGCTTCAGCAGTAAAACCAGACCTTATCAATTTCGATGGTGATAAAATCCTTCTCTGCACCAAAAAAGAAAATAAAACACTGGAAGAGTACATCCATCAATATAAATACGCTGGATTGTATTTAGACCGCCGTGAAGCCATTGATTTCATTTCTAAAAAGCAAAGTGATCCAAAAGCCGCTGACTTTATGAAACTGGCTTTAAACGATCCCTACAGTGGTTTAAGAAATTTCACCATTGGCAAACTTGACCTTAAGAAAGAAGAAGTAATTAAACTCACAGAACCAGTGCTTGTTTCTATTGCTCAGAAAGATCCCAACCGCATCACCCGCAGCCGTGCAGTGGAAGTGTTAGGAAATCTGAAAAAAGCAGCTTACCAATCTTTGTTTTTTTCATTGGTTAATGACTCGTCATATACATTAAGCGGAGCTGCATTGATTGCCCTGGAGAAAATTGATCCAACTACTGCCATCACAGAAGCGAAACGTTTATCTAAAACAAAAATCAAAGGTGGGTTACTTGAGGCCGTTGCCACTACCTTAATCAAAAGTGGTGATGAAAGTAGTTTTGATGAATTGCTGGAGTCTTATAGCCAGATGGGGTTAAGCCAGGCGAAATTTAATCTGACCGGTACTTTTGCCAACTTCATTGGTGGCATTTCAAATACAGAAAAAGTGAAAAAGGGAGTTGATGCCATTCTTCAATTCAAAAATTCTATTCCTGAACAATATGGAGTATGGCCGGTGATTGACAATATGCTGAAAGGAATTATTGGCAAAAAAGAAACCGCTAAGAAGGATGCATCCAATGCTGCTGCATTACAGGAACAAATTGACTATATCAAATCGAAATTGAAAGAATAAACAGAAGAAAGAAGTGAGAATATAGAAGATAGTAAGAGGTCGCTCCTTAGGGAATGGCCTCTTTTTATTTGCAGCTGATATTTATTGCAGACCTCTGGTGCCTTTAAATTTTTACAACATTGATACAACACATAGAAATAAAAAAGAGAAGCATTTAAGACTGCTTCTCTTCAGAAATATGTTTGATTTACCAATCTCCTCCGGCTCCACCGCCACCAAAGCTTCCGCCACCAAATCCACCAAATCCTCCACCACCACTTCCGCCGCTCCAACCGCCGCCACCGCCGCCGGATGGGAACCACCATACAGGCGGTGAATTATCCCAGCGCCTGTAACCACGACGACTCATCATACCACCACCTCCCCTGTTAATACGGGAGATAATTATCATAATAATGATGAAAATAATTACAGCAGCAACAATACTTCCTTTACCGGCATCTTTTTTTCTCTTACTGTACCCATCGGGTGCTTTATACTCACCAGCAGCCGCTTTGATTAAAGCATCAGTCCCTTTATCAAGGCCCCGGTAGATATCATTTGCTTTAAAATTGGGGACAATTTCATTATCAATAATCTTCTTGGCTGTAATATCCGGAATAGCACCTTCCAATCCATAACCGGTAGCAATCCATACTTTTCGCTTACCCCGCTCTTTATCTATCAGAACAACCAGTACAATTCCATTACTGAATTCTTTTCCTCCTACGCCCCACTTACGGCCAAGAGCAACCGCAAAATCGCCAATATCATAATCTCCAATATCACCAATCGTAACGATGGTTATTTGTGATGAAGTACTATCATCATACGCTACCAGTTTGCGTTCCAGCTCATTTTCCTGCGAAGTAGTAAGGATATCTATATAATCATTTACCAATTTCGGAGGGTTAGGTACGGCTGGTATATACTTATCTATTCCTTGTGCCCATAGAAGTACGGGCGACAAGATCAATAAGAGTACAAATATGAATCGTAATGGTTTCATGTGGTTACCTGCCAAAAACTATATCGTCTGGCAGTTCGTTTCTGTCTTCATTTTCGTAAGGGAAATGAGATACAAGGGCATCTCCTATTTCTGTGATAATATGTACAAGTCCGTCTACATAACTGCTCTGCCGGAATGAAGCAAGGATTTTCTTTACTTCCTCATCCCAGAAAGCAGAACCCACTTTTTCATGGATGCCTTTATCCCCGTAAATAGCCAACTGGCGGTCTTTATAGGCCATATACAGGAGCACTCCATTCCGGTCTTCTGTATGATCCATTTTAAGGCCATGGAATATTTCCACAGCTCTGTCTAACGGAGACACATAACTGCATTTACTTTCAATAAACACACGTATTTCACCGGATGTGCGCTTTTCTGCAGCACGAATAGCATCTACCACCACCTTTTGCTCTGTATCATTCAGAAAAGGTTTGGCAGGAAATAATCGGGATAACAGGCCCATTGTTTAGAATTTTACTTCCGGTGCTTTGTCGGTTCCTGGTTCAGCAGTGAAACCTTCCTTCACTTTAAAGCCAAACATACCTGCCAGTATATTCATTGGGAATGAACGCACTTTTACATTGTATCCATTTACCGCCGCATTAAAATCGTTCCTGGCAACTTTAATTCTGTTTTCTGTTCCTTCCAACTGTGTTTGAAGGTTACGGAACGCATCATTTGCACGCAGGTTGGGATAATTCTCAGTAATCATGAGCAAACGGCCTAAGGCAGAGGACAATTGCCCCTGTGCTTCCTGGTATTCTTTTAATTTTTCAGGAGTCAGATTATCCGGATCCACTTTAATGGAAGTTGCTTTTGAACGTGCTTCAATTACGTTGGTTAAAGTAGTTTGCTCAAAATTTGCTTCCCCTTTCACTGTGTTAACAAGATTAGGAATCAAATCTGCACGGCGTTGATAATCGCTCTGAACATTGTTCCAGGCATTTTTCACTGTTTCGTCCTGTTTTACAAGACCGTTATATCCATTACAACCCATAAAGAGAAAAATGGCCAGAACGGCAACTACAACGATGGTTAACAATTGACCTGTTTTCATTTTTTCTGTTTTTATTGTATATAAATTTAAATCAGGATTTTGATATCCCGGAAACTTTTATAAACGAAAAGAGTGCCAGGCTAAAAAAGCTGACACCCTGACGTTTTATAGATGTATTTACAGTTACATATTTACGGCTGCTATTCCCGGAAGGACCTTTCCTTCGAAGAATTCGAGCATAGCTCCGCCACCTGTGGAGATATAACTCACTTTGTCGGCAAAGCCAAAATCGTTAACGGCTGCCACACTGTCTCCACCTCCTACCAGTGAGAAGGCGCCATTACTGGTTGCATCGGCAACTGCCTGGGCGATTGCGATGGTTCCTTTCTGGAATTTCTCCATTTCAAAAACACCCATGGGGCCGTTCCAGAGAATAGTTTTAGAGTTCAGCAGCACGTTGCGGAACTGAGCGCTGGCTTCTGTACCAATGTCTAAACCCATCCATCCATCAGGGATCTGATTACTGGGGGATACAGAAGTGTTGGCATCTGCAGCAAACTGATCGGCTATGATACTATCGCCGGGCAAATGAATATTTACTCCTTTGGCCTTTGCTTTTTCAAGAATGGTTTTTGCTGTTTCAATACGTTCTTCCTCGCACAAAGATTTACCAATGGAACCGCCCATAGCTTTCATAAATGTATAAGCCATTCCACCACCAATAATAATATCGGTAGCTTTTTCCAGCAGATTTTCGAGAATCAGAATTTTGTCACTCACTTTTGCACCACCTATAATCGCTGTGAAAGGTTTTTCTGCTTTCAACAATACTTTTTCTGCAGCTGCTACTTCACCTTCCATTAGTAAACCAAACATTTTTTTCTCTTTAGGAAAGAACTGAGCAATCACAGCAGTGGATGCATGAGCACGGTGTGCCGTGCCAAAAGCGTCATTCACATAAACATCGCCCAGCTTACTGAGTTTTTCTGCAAACTCCAGATCACCTTTTTCTTCCTGTTTGTAGAACCGAAGATTTTCGAGCAGCAGTACTTCGCCGGGTTTTAACATGCCGGCTGTTAAATAGGCTTGTTCGCCAATGCAATCATTGGCAAATAAAACAGTTGTTCCTCCCAGTAATTCGCTTAAATGAGCGATCAGGTGCTTTAAGGATGATTTATCTTCCGGACCTTCTTTGGGACGGCCCAGGTGGCTCATTAAAATCACACTGCCGCCATCGGCCAGTATTTTCTTAATAGTGGGAACAGCTGCCCTCATGCGGGTATCATCTGAAATCGTTAACGTAGCCTTATCCAGCGGCACATTGAAGTCCACACGGATGAGTGCTTTCTGGTCTTTAAAATTGTATTGAGAAAACTTAGACATAGAATGTTTGCTTGAAATGAATAAAAAATGCCCCGTTTGTGGCGGGGCATTGGATTCGTTCTTATTTGATCAGTTTTGCAAAGTAGTGGAGTGTGCGAACCAGCTGACTTACATAACTCATTTCATTATCGTACCAGCTTATAGTACGAACCAGTTGCGTATCGCCAACAGTTTGTACTCTTGTTTGTGTACCATCGAACAATGAGCCGAAAGAAATACCAACGATATCGCTGCTTACGATTTCATCTTCTGTATAACCGAAGCTTTCATTAGCAGCTGCTTTCATAGCACTGTTTACTTCTTCCACTGTTACTTTCTTGGAAAGAATCACAGTGAGTTCTGTTAATGAACCGGTGAGAGTAGGAACACGTTGTGCAGAACCATCGAGTTTACCTTTGAGTCTAGGTAATACAAGTCCAATGGCTTTGGCAGCACCTGTACTGTTAGGAACAATGTTCTGAGCAGCAGCACGTGCACGACGAAGGTCACCTTTTGCATGAGGAGCATCCTGTGTATTCTGATCGTTCGTGTAGGCGTGAACGGTAGTCATTAAACCGTTAACAATACCGAATTTTTCTTCCAGTACCTGGGCCATAGGAGCCAGACAGTTTGTAGTACAACTTGCGCAGCTGATCACTGTTTCGCTACCATCGAGAATATTGTGGTTCACATTGAACACAACAGTTTTAAGATCGCCGGTTGCAGGAGCAGAAATTACTACTTTCTTAGCACCAGCAGCCAGATGAGATTCTGCTTTTGCTTTATCTGTAAAGAAACCTGTACATTCCAGTACCACATCTACATCATGTTCTTTCCAGGGAATTTGTGAAGGGTCTTTCTGTGCATAAATTTTCACTTCATCACCGTTAACAACAATAGAGTTATCGGTGCTTTTCACTTCTGCGTCAAAGCGGCCCTGTGCTGTATCGTATTTTAACAAATGTGCTAATGTCTTAGGAGAAGTAAGGTCGTTGATTGCTACTACATCGATGCCTTCCATTTTATAAATCTGGCGGTATACCAGGCGGCCGATACGACCAAACCCGTTAATCGCAACTTTTACTGTGCTCATGGTTGTTTAAAATTTGATTAGATAATTATTAAAAATTGCGCTGCGAAGTTAGCCCCTGTGGTTGGAAATAAGCCCTGTCCATTATCATTTTTTTTGACAACATTGATCACTATTTACCGGGAACGAACATTCGTGCATGAGTTGTTATAAAAAACACAGCTTTTCTTTCAACAGATTGCTTGCAAAACGATAGGAATCAATCTTTTTGATTTTTTTTTGGCAGGTAATTCACGCCCCGTTATCTTTGCACTCCCAAAATCAATACGCCGCGTTGGTCAAGGGGTTAAGACGCCTCCCTTTCACGGAGGAATCACGGGTTCGAATCCCGTACGTGGTACAAAAAGCTCCCAACAGGGAGCTTTTCTTTTTTACCTATTCCAGAGGTGTTACCCGAGGCCTATTTCATGATGTATTTCGGGTATATCCACGTCTGTAAATCCTTTATTAATCAATCGCTGCTGAAACGCCTGCTGAACTTCATATTCTCCATGAACGAGGAATAAACGTTTCACCAGTTGTGGATCCTGGCATTCCAGCCACTGGCAGAGATCATCGTAATCGCCATGAGCACTCATACTTCTGATTTGACCTATTTCGGCATGTACTTCGTGTTGCACCCCATAAATACCAACTTCCTTTTTACCCGATAACAACCTGCCCCCCAGTGAATGAGGTTCACAATAACCTGTAAACAGGATTGTGTTGCGACTGTTTTCAATTGTGTTGCTGATGTGATGTTTCACCCGGCCGGCATCGCCCATACCGCTGGCGCTGATGATTACACAGGGTTCGTTACGGAAGTTGAGCATTTTGGACTCATCGACTGTTTTAATGTAATGCAGCCCCTGAAATCCAAAAGGATCATTGTCGGTTTCCAACACTTTCTGAATACGTTTATTAAAATAGTGCGGATAACTTTTTACAATCTGTGTGGCTTCCACACTCAACGGACTATCTACAAAATAATCCACCGGAGGTAATCTCCGTTCCAGTTCCAGCTGATTGAGATCGTACAGGATTTCCTGTGTGCGGCCCACGCTGAAGGCAGGAATGATGAGTTTACCTTTCTTTTTCAAACAGGCTTTTTCAATCCAATGCAATAACTGATCGGGAGTGGATTGATTCATTTCATGAAGACTGTTTCCATAAGTTGATTCGAGCAGAATATAATCGGCCTGAGGAAATGTTTGAGGTGATTTCAGGATGACATCTCTGTAACGGCCTACATCACCCGAAAAAGTAAGTGTTTTTAACTGTCCCTGTTCTTTGATTCTCAGATGTACACAAGCACTGCCGATGATATGGCCGGCATCGGTAAACATAAACGAAATCTGCTCATCTATTTCAAACCACTTTCCATAATCCACTTCTGCAAATGAGCCAGCAGCATTCTTCGCATCTTCAATCGTGTATAAAGGTTTCAGATATGGGAGGCCCTGTTGTTTTCGTTTTTTGTTTTCATACTTCACATCATCCTCCTGAATTTCTGCACTATCCTCTAATAAAACAGCCGTAAGCGCCCGGGTTGCAGGCGTGCAATAGATTTTCCCTTTGTACCCATCTTTAATGAGTTTGGGAATTAATCCGCTGTGATCAATGTGAGCATGACTAAGAATCATATAATTCACTTCTTCGGGATTGAATCCCAACTCCCTGTTCAACGCATCCGTCTCCTTTCCCATCCCCTGAAACATGCCGCAATCGAGTAATAATTTCTTTCCATTGGACAAGGTGATAAGATGTTTACTTCCTGTAACACATCTGGCAGCACCATGAAATGAGATTTTCATATAGAAACAATTTTAAAAATCAGTTGTTACTTTTTGCCTTGAACGACCATGTGATATAGAATTCGGCTACCACATCTCCATCTTCATTCCTACCTGTTGAAGTGGCCACATAGGTTCTGGCCTCTCCATTACGAATGCATTCATCCACAATACGTTCAAAATCTTTGCCAGCTTCACAGGTAAAACGAGTGAGCCCGGTTGCTTTTTTAAAATAATTGGCTTCAAGTTTCACTACCAGCATGGAAACAGAGGGATGGCGTTTGTAAATCTGCATCAACGCCAGCAAGCCAGTGCTCATCTCTGCTGCCATAGCCAGGCAAGCGAAATAAGTGGACCGGAAGGGGTTTTGCGAAAACCACTTATACGGCACCGTTACTATTGCTTTATCCTGTGTAAGTTCATGAACACGAACTCCTGAGAAATAGGCCGATGGTAATTTTGTAAGCATGAACATGGTTCCCTTGAACGGATGTTTCATGACATTGATAAATTCCTGGAAACGGGCGTTCATGTCTGAAATTTTAAGTAAGGTACAACCTTTACTTGGTCACTTCAATGATGCAGGCCACTACATCGTTTGTGTCTCCGGTAACATCAAAACGGAGATTTCCGTTTCCTGTAGCTGAATAGCGAACATTGCGTATGAGAGCGCTTCCCAATGCCCGGTTCAACCGGCTGCCATAATCGGCCGAAGGATCGCTGCTGATCTGTTGATTAAGCTCGTACCAGTTGAGCTCTTTTTTACTGACCACAACCGCCATTATGTCCCGGTTGCCAATACTATCGGGCATCATGCTTTTATCTTTTGGAAACAACCGGTACCCGGTGATCCCACAGTAAGGAGAATATTTTGTTTTGGATGGATCATCGGTACGTGGATATGGAAATAATGTATAGCTGGTACCATCTGTTTCTTTACCAAATACATAGATGTAACACTCTGTTGAGTTTTTGATTTCCATTTTAAACCGGGTTCCTGCTGCAACAGGGCCTCTTGTCTCAAAACGATTTCCTCCATTGTTACGCAAAGGAATATAATCACCGGCCACTGTTTTCTTCCCGTCGTACTGAACCGTTACCAAACCAATTTCACAGGTAAACTGCTGCACGTTTTCATTTCCGGGATGCATGGGTGAAACGCCATAAGCTTCACGGACGTAATATTGAAAATCGCCATAGCGGACCCATCCAAATCCATTGTTGCCCCATTCTTTGCCCCAACTGTTCATGATGAGAAAAGCACCGCCGTACTTCTTATCATCGTAGCCCACCACACACATGGCATGGCCGCCAAAGCCCATCATACTTTTATCACCATCTGCCGGAGTCCAGAGATCCTGTCCCATCATTGGCTGCATGAAACTTTGTCCCACCATCATACCAATCACAACAGGTGCGCCTTGAGATAAATTTTCTTTGATGGCACGTAAGTCAATTTTATCATTGCGATCGCCCTGGCTTAACCGGTTAAATCCACGCATGCGGAATTGTGTTGCTTCCTGCATGAGCTGATTACCCGGCTGATTGCTGCAATCCTGATCTGTGTAGGGAAAATCATTATATGGAACGCCACCCTTCTGAGTCATGAATTCCATCGCACGAATAATATATGAACCCTGGCATCCTTCCAAACCGATCTGGTTGTACATAAATGAGGGAGAAAACGCAACCTGATCCGGCTGCTTACCTGTTTTGGTAGCTTCCAGAATAGTATGGGCAGCAAAAGCACTGCTCCAGGCCACACAACTTCCCTGTGAACCCTGGTTCTGCGGAGTGGGACAATAACGTTGAAGGTTAGCCGATTCCGGTAATGGATTTTTAGAATCATCATCGGCCAGCGGTTCGTAGATTTCGGCTTTTTCAAATTGTTTGGGATCGAGGAAGCCACCGGTAGCCAGTTCTGCCAGCTGAGACATATTACATCCGCCACGGCCCAGTATAAAATATGCCAATCCACCTACTATCAAAAGCAGGAACAAACCCTTACCGCCTCCACCACGGCCGCCAAATAAACTCAGCAGCATGGGCAAGAGGCTCAGAAGCCCACCTCCGCCTCCACCGCCGGGCCCAACCGGGTAATTTCCACCGCCTCCACCTGGATTTTCGAATTGTTCCTGTTGATCCTGCGGATCATCGGTCATACGTATAGGCATCGCTTTTTTTCTTTCAAGTTAGATAAAAAGCATATGACGTCAAACAAAATCCGTTCGTTGTATCAGATTTGAGTGCGGAGTAAATCTTCGAAGGTATCTCTGCGGCGGATGAGTTGAGGCACACCGTCCTTCACAAGCACTTCGGCTGGCTTATAGCGGGAATTATAATTGCTGCTCATTTCAAAACCATAGGCACCGGCATTGTGAATGGCAAGAATATCTCCTTCTTTAATCTCAGGCAACATACGGTCATCTGCAAACGTGTCTGTTTCACAGATATAGCCTGTTACCATGTATTTCTTTTCCTGTCCGTTGGGATTGGACAAATTGGTAATGTAATGGTACGCATCATACATCATGGGGCGGATGAGGTGATTCAAACCGGTATCGATGCCTGCAATTTCCACATCACCGTTCTGCTTCATCACATTCACCTTTGTAAGTAAGTAACCACATTGGGCCACCAGGAACTTACCGGGTTCAAACCACACTTGTAATTTGCGGTGATCGGCAGTGGGATGTTCATCAAATGCCTGTTTCAGTTTCTGTCCCAATTCCACCACATCGGTTTCTTTTTCGGAAGCCTTGTAAGGCACTTTGAATCCGCCACCCAGATCAAGTACTTCCAGTTCCGGGAAATGATGCATGAGATCAAACAACACTTCAATTCCTTTCACAAACACATCGGCATCTTTGATTTCGCTACCCGTGTGTAAATGAAGTGTTCGGATATGGATGTTATTGTCTTTAATAATCTGTAAGAGTTCTTCCAGTTGTTCCACCGGAATACCAAACTTACTTTTATCATGGCCGGTTGAAATTTTCAAATTGCCGCCTGCCATAATATTGGGGCGGATACGAATTCCCACAGGATAAGAGTGACCGTATTTTTTTCCAAACTTTTCCAGGTTGGATAAACTATCAATGTTGATATGAACACCTGCATCGGCCGCTTCTACAATTTCTTCAAATGAAATACCATTGGATGTGTAGAGAATGTTTCCGGGTTCCACACCTGCATGTAATGCCAGTTTTACTTCATTCACGCTGCTGCAATCAATATTGCAACCAATGCTGTTTACATAACGGATGACGTTTACATTTGTTAACGCTTTCACCGCATAGAAAATGCGTGTATCCAGCACCGATAGTGCCGAAGATAATTTTTCAAATTGTGATTTGATTTTCTCTGCGTGGTATACGTAAACCGGTGTGCCGAATTGTTGGGCAACATTCAGTAAGAGGTCGTTTGATAATGATTGTTCCATCAGCGTGTAATAAGGGCCGAGGTCGTTCTTATGATTCAGGATTGTTTGCTTCGTCTTCGGTTTCGCCGGGCTCTTGTTCTTCAGATGAGCCCGTTGATTCTGTTGGTTCATCTGTGGATTCTTCAGCCGGACTTTCTTCTGTTGTTTCGCCTTCTGTTTCCTCTGCAGCTTCTGATACTGGTTGCTCAACCAAAGATCCGTCTTCAGCTACAGCCAGTATTTCAGAGGAACCTTCAAAAACTTCTTCTTCGTTCATTTCCATTTCACCCATTACATTGGTTGGCTCCACCAGTTCGGCACCAATAATTTCTTTGATACGAGGAAGATCTTCGGGTGAATTGATTCCGAAATAATCCATGAACGTACGAGACGTATTATACACCAGCGGATGACCGGGAAGTTTTTCATTTCTTCCCGAGATTACGATCAGTTCTTTCTCAAGTAATTTCTGAACTGTATAATCGCAACTCACCCCACGGATGCTTTCAATTTCGCCTTTTGTAATCGGTTGTTTATAAGCAATAATGGCCAATGTTTCCAAAGCAGCCGTACTAAGGCGTTTCAGGAATTTATCACCATTGATTTGTGCAACTGTTTTGTAATAATCACGTTTGGTGAGGAATTGCCAACCGCCGCCAGTTTCTCTTACTTCAAAGGGATAAAACTCGGAGGCATACTTTTCACGAATGGCTTCAATGGCAGCTTCTGCCTGGTCTAAAGTGGCACGGTCTTCAATAAAGCCCAGTGCATTGTTTACCATATCGCACAACTCCAATGTGGAGATAGGACGATCTGCCGCAAAAATCAGTGCTTCAATATGAGGGATGATGATACTTAATTCCATTTTGAAAAGTTTAAGGTTGAAAGGTTCAACGTAAAGGCTACCTGCAGCAACCTTTCAGCCATTCACCATTGACCATATTAGCCGTTTAATGCTGCAGCACCACTTACGATTTCTGTAAGCTCGGTTGTGATGGCAGCCTGGCGTGCACGGTTATAAGTGATACGCAGCGAACGCAGCAGTTCATTAGCGTTATCGCTGGCTTTGTCCATAGCTGTCATCCTGGCTCCATGCTCACTGGCATTGGCATCGAGGATCGCTTTGAATAATTGTGTATTGAGGATTTTGGGCATCAGCACGGTAATGAGTTCTTCTTTACCGGGTTCAAAAATGAAGTCGGATTTCTTTTTAGATGCACCTGCCTTCACTTCTACTTTAGGAATGGGAAGGAAACGTTCCACTTTAAAACGTTGTGTTGCTGCATTCTTAAATTCACTGTACACCAACTCCACCACATCAAATTCACCTTTCACGAAAGCATCCATGGCAGCTGCTGCAGCTTCCTGAACGTTTTCGAAACTCAGGTGATGGAAAATATCTTTAAATGTATCGCTGGCTTTCACACCGGCACGTACAAATGCTTCGTATCCTTTTTTACCCAGCCCCCATACTTCCACATTTCCTTTCTGTGCCTGTTCGGCATATTGCTCCTGGATGGTTGCTTTTGCCAGTTTTACAATGTTTGCATTATAAGCTCCGCAGAGACCACGATCGCTGGTGATTACAATAAACAATACACGGTTCACTTTTCTTTCGGCAGCCAGTTTTAATACACTTACATCTCCATCGCTGTTGCTCACGATATTGCTAAGCGTTTCCTGCAGTTTCTGAGCATAGGGGCGCATCTGGATAATGGAATCCTGCGCTTTTCTCAATTTCGCTGCACTCACCATTTTCATCGCCTTGGTGATTTGCTGTGTACTTTGTACTGATTTAATCCTGTTACGTACTTCTTTTAATTGACCTGGCATGTTTCTTTCGTTTGACGTTGAAAGGTTGAACGTTGGGTTGAGGTTCTGAAGACCTTGTGGCCGGCAGACTACAACCTTTTTTCAGGCGGCAAAGGTAAGGAAAAAGGGTATTGACAAACGGAAAATACAGGGAGGTTTGCGGCAATTTCCCCCATATTTTATCCCCGAATGGCCGGGCCGGTTCCGAATTCTTTTCAACAGTGGCTTCCCTGGCTTGCAAAAGAGGAAATTAACCTATACTTTACCAGTGCCTTTATTAATAAACCTTTATTACCATCATGAAACTGATTAAAAAACTAATCGGTGGGATCCTCCTGATTGTCCTGCTGATTGTGGCAGGTGGACTTGCCTACCTGAAATTCTTTTTGCCGAATGTAGGCGCTGCCCCCGTTTTAAAAGCGGAAGCCACGCCCGACCGGGTAGCCCGGGGCGAATACCTGGCCAATCATGTAACCGTTTGTATCGATTGCCATTCCAAGCGTGACTGGAGCCGGTTTTCGGGTCCGCCTTTAGAGGGTACTTTTGGCATGGGAGGCGATGTGTTTGACCAGAAAGTGGGGTTCCCCGGGGTGTTTTATGCCCGGAATATTACTCCGGAAGGGATCAGCCGTTATACCGATGGCGAACTATTCCGGTTAATTACCACAGGTGTAACCAAAGAAGGCAAGGCCATTTTCCCGGTGATGCCCTATCATAATTACGGCCAAATGGATGAGGAAGATATTTTAAGCATCATCGCTTACATACGCACATTGAAGCCAATTAAAAATAAAGTGCCGGATTCGAAACCAGATTTCCCGATGAATTTTATCATTAACACCATTCCGCAAAAGGCAAATCTTACCAAACGGCCTGCCGAAACCGATGTTGTGAATTACGGAAGATATATGGTAAATGCAGCGGCCTGTATAGAATGCCACACTCAATTTGAAAAAGGCAAGCTTGTTGCCGGAACTGAATTCGGTGGCGGACGTGTGTTTAATTTTCCTGATGGCAGTGTATTACGCAGCGGAAATATTTCGCCCGATAAAGAAACCGGTATTGGCAACTGGACAGAAGAGAAGTTTCTGGAAATATTCCGTCAGCGGTCAGATTCTGCTACTGTGAATACCCCATTAAAACCCGGCAGCTTTAACAGCATCATGCCATGGTACATGTATGGCCATATGAAAGTGGAAGACCTGAAGGCGATCTATGCTTACCTGCGAACAGTAACTCCCATTAAAAACCAGGTGGAGAAATTTACTCCGGCAAAATAATAAAGTGAAACATCAACATTCAAAAGCCCGGAATTGTACCGGGCTTTTTAGTTGCAGCCTGAAATCATCGTACTTTGTTTCTTATTATGATAATTGAAACACCTTCACTGATTTTACTACCCGGTACTGAGGAATTGCTCACCTGTGCTATTGCAGGTGATGATCGGCTATCGGCTCAACTGGGATTCCAGGTTGCCGGTAACTGGACTGAATTTGGCATTGGGCCATTAGAATATGCTCTCCACAGAATAACAGAACATCCCAAAGAAAAAGGATGGTGGACTTATTTTCCTGTTCATAAAGCTGACCGTTTGTTAATTGGAAGTTGCGGATATAAAGGTCCAGTAACTGAGGAAGGAATTGTAGAAATAGGATATGAAATAACGCCCGGCTACAGAAACAAAGGTTTGGCAATAGAAATTGCTAATGGGCTGATTAAACATGCATTCTCCTTTCCTGAGGTAGAACTAGTACAAGCTCATACACTTGCAGAGGAAAACGCATCTGTACATATATTAAAAAAATGCGACTTTGTAAAAACAGCCGAAATAAACGATCCCGAAGATGGGTTGATATGGAAGTGGCAACTACCAAAAAAGTAATTGCCACTCCATGTAGTTTATTGCAAAGATTTACCGCCCATATTCATCCTGCAGCCTGATAATATCTTCCTCATCGCTGGGATGTGAACGATCTGTATGCATCCATATTTCTGCAACAATACCCCAATCGCTCTCACCAATCAGCCGATGCCTTTCACCCTGCTTGAGGCTAATGAAATCATCTGGTTGCAATTTCTGTTTGTTTTTTTCCTCATCCGTATCACTGGTAATTACAGACACTTCACCTTTTATACAACGCCACACTTCTGCTCTGCGGTTGTGATATTGCCAGCTGAGCTTTTGTCCCGGTGCCACCAATAGAATTTTAGGGCTCAGTTTTTTTTCAGCAGAAATTTCTTCCAACTGCTGATCAGGAAAAAAATGGCTTGCAAAATCTGCCGCCTGATTTTCATCCACTACAAAAAAACCTCCCCAGGGCCTTGTCATATCAATGGAAGTGGCTCTGAAGCCCAGTTCGCTCAGTAATACATTGGTTTCAAAAAATACTTGTTTTTTCCGTTGCTCGATTTGTTTCATGCTAAGTGTTTTTATAAAAAGTATTAATAATGATATCTCACGAATGCTTCCATTGCAGCGTACTGAGTAAGTCCCAATTTGGCATATAATTTTGCAGTATCTGCATTACGCTCTTCGGCTCTTTGCCAGAATTCACGATTATCACTTCCCTGAAAAGGAACATTATCTTTTTGTGACTGATGAATAAATATTCCATGCCGTTTTTTCATCACCTGCTCCGGACTCATAGGGACAGCCATTTCGATTTCGGCAATGCCCCACTCCTGCCAGGCTCCTTTATACAACCACAACCAGCAGTTATGAATCCATTCTTCTTTGTTATCCCGTATTAGTTTCAATGCTTCAATCACAACATCAAAACACACTTTATGAGTACCATGTGGATCTGCAAAATCACCGGCACAAAATATCTGGTGTGGTTTTATCGTATTGAGCAGCGTTACTGTGAGATCTATATCGGCCTGGGAAATTGGCTTTTTCTCAATTGTTCCTGTTTCATAGAAAGGAAGATTCTGAAAATGGATCTGCTCCTCTTTTAAACCAACATACCTGCATGTGGCTCTTGCTTCGCATTGACGAATTAATCCTTTAATGGATCGTACATTGAGCGTATCGATATCAGTTGTTTTTTTATTGCGGAGAAACGCAATCATCTCGTTTACAACAGCAGCACTTTTTTCTGTTTCTTTATTAAATAATGAATCAAAGCCAACTGAGAAGTCAAGAAACCGGGTCACAAACTCATCTGCCACAGCAATATTTCCACTGGTTTGATAAGCGACATGCACTTCATGCCCCTGATCATGCAAACGGCTAAAGGTGCCCCCCATGCTGATGATATCATCATCGGGATGCGGAGAAAAAATGATCACCCGTTTGCTTACTGGATCTCTTCGTTCCGGATGCTTTCCTTCCACCTGTGTGGGTTTTCCACCGGGCCATCCCGTAATTGTATTTTGAAAATTGTGAAACACTTCGAGGTTGATATGGAATGCATCACCTTTTTCTGTAAGCAAATCATTTAAACCATGATCACTATAGTCTTTATTCGTAAGACTTAAGATTGGCTTATTCAACAGTAATGAAAGTCCGGATACAGCCCGGCGAACCATCTTAGGAGTCCACTCACATTCACCTGTTAGCCATGGGCTTTTAAAACGGGTGAGTTCACTTGCTGCCGCTTCATCAAGGACAATAGAACAATCATCGTGATTTTGTAAGAGCGAACCGGGTACATCTTCTGTACATTCTCCTTCCACCATTTTCTGAATGACAGGCGCTTTTGTATTACCCCATGCCATCAATATAATTTTCTTGCTCTTTAAAATGGTTTGGATACCCATTGTAATGGCAAACCTTGGTACTTCCTGCATATTTCCAAACTCGTAAGCATTGGCAATGCGTGTACTGTTTTCTAATGTTACCAACCTGGTTTTGCTATTGAGGCTGCTGCCCGGTTCATTAAAACCAATATGACCGTTTACACCTATTCCAAGAATCTGCAAATCCAATCCGCCGGCCTGTTCAATTTGTTTTTCATATTCCAGGCAATGTTGCCTTACGTTTTCTTTAGGCACCCTGCCATCGGGCAAATGATAATTGGCAGGATCAATATCTGTATGCTCAAAAAGATTCTTACGCATGAAGTAATGATAACTCTGCAGCGCATCGGGATCCATTGGGTAATATTGATCCAGGTTAAACGTGATTACGTTTTTAAAACTCAATCCATCTTCCTTATGCATTTTTACCAACAACGAATAGAGATACTTAGGGGATGCCCCGGTTGCTAATCCAATCACACATTTCTTTCCTTCTGCTTCTTTCTCTCTTATCAGCGATGCTATTTGCGCTGCAATATGCTTACTTCCCTCGCTGGCTGTTTCAAATATGCGAACGGGGATTTTTTCTAATGAGTCGATCAAATCAATATGATATTTCATACTTCTGATTTTACTGTTTGATAATTACCGGACTCTGTTTTCATTATGATCCAGATCCACTTCTGCGGCGAATGGAGCAACAGAACACAATACTTGTTCGCATGAAAAAAACACGTCCATCAACAAACCATTCCACTTACTCTGCTCCGGATCGGATCCATAGATGATATTTATATCGGAAACAGTATCGGGAACCAATAACTGTATTTTTCCTTCATCGTAATAAATTGCAGAACCAGGTTCAGCCATTTCCACTTTATCTGATTCGTCAGCAAAACAAACATCCAAAGCATACCATAATATTCTCTTACCGGAATAAGAGAGTTGCTGAGCTATCCTCTTTCTAACATAATTCCAATCTGTATCTTGATCTCCTCTTAGTAAGACCGTTTTCTGATCACAAATACAATGCAGAAATTCCATTGAATCAACAGCCATCAGGTTAGCGGCACCAAATAAAGTTGTATCAGGGAAAGAAGTTATTTCACGATGATGCTTTTGCTGAGATTGATCTGACTTGAGTGCCAACTCAGCTGCCCCATGCAGAATACACTCTTCGGTATGATCACTGTATATGATAGTTATTTTTCGTCCCTTCTTATTGAGAATGCCAAATAAATGCGGACCAAACAGGTCATGAGCTTTTGCAATATTTCCACCAATCACCAATTCTTCCACTTCAAATTTTTCAATCCATGGATCCAGAAATGCAGCAAGATTCAAGCCCAGCTGACGAAAAACAGTTTCGGCAGCTGCAGTTCTGCTTGTGGCCAATTCTTTAACCGAAGAAATTTCTTTGCCGGTACATCTTTTATACTCTTTCAATATCCACCGGGTGGAAAAATATTCGTCGGCAATTGAATCCCCGAAAGGCTGATCATACAATGCAGCTGATGCCGGAATCAATGGATGTTGTTCCAACAATTCATCCTTTTCCATGAATGCGGCGCCGAGGCCTGTTCCTAATGTAAGAAACAGCTTTCGCTTCCCTTTCAACTCATACCTGATGTTTGCTCCGGCTGCAAAACAATGAGCATCATTAAAAAACCAAACTGATGAGTTATGACATGCATCTGTAAGTGCCTGTCCAATGTGAACACCGAATGTTTTATTGAATTTTCCTCCAACACCTGCAATTTCACTAATTCCTTCTGCATAGTTAAACGGGCCGGGAAAAGCAATTCCTATTAACTGTTTTGCATTATTACTTCCGGCAGCATCATGAATGCATCCCGAAATACAATCAATGATATTGGTGGCCGACTCTTTTGAATTTAAATTTCTCCGGCAAATACTTACTACCTCTGCATTTTCAATAATGCCTGCTGTAACATGGCTACCTCCAACATCCACACCCATAATCCTGGTGTAAGCATTTTTCTGACTCTTCATTTTCACTAATTAATTCTATAAAGTTTTTAAAATTGATGATTTTGTTTCCGCCGTATGAAGTATAAACTCCCCGAAAATTGTATTCGCCCATGCAAACCACGAACGTGTGAAATTGGATGGATCGTCTTTATGAAAAGACTCATGCATAAATCCTTTTCCTGCATGTGTTTTCATCAGTGTTTGAATGCATTGTTTTACTTCCGCATCGTTACTGCTGGTTAATCCACGCATGATGATGCTTAATGGCCACACCATATCCATTGCTACGTGCGGACCACCAATTCCTTCTGCCACTTTCCCTTTAAAGAAAAATGGATTACTATCTGACAGCACAAACTTTCTTGTGTTGAGATACAGCGGATCTGTTGCATTGATACAACCCAGGTAGGGCAAGGAAAGTAAGCTGGGCACATTGGCATCATCCATGAACAAATGATTTCCGAACCCATCTGTTTCAAATGCATAAATTTTTCCATATTTGGGATGTGAGGCAATGCCGTACTTCTGAACAGCAAGTTTCACTTCATCGGCCAACTGAATACATTCATTACTCAATGCTGCATCTTTATGAATCACTCTTACCATTTCTGCTGCTTGTCGTAAAGACCGCTCCGCAAACAGATTGGAAGGAATGAGAAATGAATAAATCGTTGCATCATCACTGGGACGGAAAGCCGAGCATATTAGTCCGACCGGGTTCACCGGGTAACCATATCCCTGCAAGGGTAATGTGTCGGCAGCGTTTGCCGCTTTGCGTTGAAATGAATAAGAGCCCTTCGATTTTTTTCGTTGCTGCTCCTTGAATGTTTTTACAATAATGGATACAGCCTCTTTCCACTGTGCATCAAAAGGAGTTGTATCACCAGTAGCTTTCCAGTAATGATAGGCCAAACGAACCGGGTAACACAAAGAATCGATTTCCCATTTGCGTTCATGCACACCGGGCTTCATGTTGGTGAGATCATCTTTCCATTCACTCACTGTTGCAGCATCTTTATAAAATGCATTGGCATAGGGATCGAGATGAATGTATCGCACCTGCCTGTTGATGACACCGGCGATGAGTTTTTGTAATGCCGGATCATTCTTCATCAATGGTAAATAAGGCCACACCTGTGCGGTACTGTCACGCATCCACATGGCATCAATATCACCCGTAATAACATAGGTATCCGGTTTCCCGTTTTCTTCACTGTAGTAAACGGTTGTATCCAATGTATTGGGAAAACAGTTTTCGAACAACCAGGCCAGTTCTTTATTGTTCACCAGTTTTTTCATTTGCTCAATAGTGGCTTCCACTGCCGGGCTGGTGAAATGACGCTTGTCTACCGGCGGTCGCATGGATTCAAACACCGGGTTTGTTTGTGCAAAAAGTTTATACCGATCCAACAGCAGTGCTGCAGAAAGCAATGTTGTCGTTTTTAAAAATTGTCTCCTTTCTATCATGATGCATCAGTTATTTAGTTAATGAAAAAGGATAATCGGATGAAGTAGTTCCCCGATTTTTATTGGGCAAAGCCGACATTGAAAACTGCAGCCTGGCTCCCTTTAATAAATCAAAATGATCTACCCAGTTTTTTGACCAGTTTCTATTGTTTATCAACAGCGATGAAACATACACGTTTGTTGATGGCCGGTTTGCAGCACTGATCTCCACTTTCTTTCCATTCTCCAGGTGCAATACTGCTTTTTTAAACAGCGGAGAACCCAGCACGTACTGTGTACTCACCGGGCACACGGGATAAAATCCTAACGCCGAGAAAACATACCAGGCACTGGTTTGTCCGTTGTCTTCATCGCCACAATACCCATCAGGAGTTGGTTTGTATAAACGTTGCATTGCCTGCCGTATCCAGTACTGTGATTTCCAGGGTTGCCCCGCATAATTGTACAAATACAACATATGCTGTATCGGTTGATTGCCATGTGCATATTGCCCCATGTTGATGATTTGCATTTCACGTATTTCATGTATAACAAATCCATAGTATGATTCATCGAATACTGGCGGCATGGCAAATACAGAATCGAGCATCGCAACAAATGATTCGTTGCCGCCCATTTTTTGTTTCAATCCTTGAATATCATGAAACACACTCCAGGTATAATGCCAGCTGTTTCCTTCTGTAAATGCATCGCCCCATTTAAAAGGATTAAACGGATACTGAAAACTGCCATCCTTGTTTCTTCCCCGCATTAAGCGGGTTGAATCATCAAACAGATTGCGATAGTTTCTGCTCCGTTGCAGATACAGGTTGATCTCCTGCTGAGGTTTGTTTAATGCTTTCCCTAATGCTGCAATGGCGTAATCATCGTATGCATATTCCAATGTTCGTGCGGCATTCTCATTGATCTGAACATCGTACGGAACATAGCCGATGCTGTTGTAGTAGGCAACGCCTTTTCTTCCAATGGCATCAACCGGACCTTCATTGTTGGCTCCATGAATTAATGCCTTGTATAAAGTTTCGATATCATAACCACGTAGTCCTTTGATATAAGCTTCTGCAACCACCGATGCAGAGTTGTTGCCAATCATGATGTTTCTGTAACCCGGGCTGCTCCACTCCGGCAACCAACCACCTTCCTTGTATGCATTGAGCAATCCTTTTTGCATTTCAATGCTTACAGAAGGATACAATAAATTCAGCAAGGGATACAGCGCACGGAACGTATCCCAGAAACCGGTGCCTGCATACAAATGCCCTTCCTCTGTTTTTCCGGTATAAGGACTGTAATGCACAATTTTATGTTCTGCATTGATTTCATATTGTTTTTGCGGAAACAATAACGTGCGGTATAAGCAAGAATAAAATGTTTTTTTGTTTTCGATTGACTCATCTTCAATGGAAACCCGGCTCAGCCATTTGTTCCATTCTTTTTTGCCGTTGGTTTTTAATTGATCAAATGTTTTGTTACCAGCTTCTGATTGCAGGTTCAACTCTGCCTGTTCAAAACTGATAAAGGAAGAAGCCACACGAACTTCGATCGTTTTATTTACGGGAAGTTTACAACCAACCACTGCTCCACTATGATCGGCAGTCAGTTCCAACGATTGCTGCAGTCCCTCTTTGCTCCAGGTTGACGATAGAAGAAACGGCGTATTAAAATAAATGACGAAATAATTTTTAAATCCGGCAGGCAAACTACCGCTGTTCCTTGTTGTGTAACCAATGATCTTTTGTTGAGATGGAATTACTTTAATGTAGGATCCTTTGTCAAATGCATCCACCACTAGAAATGCGCTGTCTTTTCCTTGAAATAAAAACTGAAATACAGCACTACGTTCTGTTGGAACAAACGAAGCAGTTGTATTTGCATCGGCTAGGTACACATTGTAGAAATAGGGAGTAACTGTTTCTGTTTTATGTGTAAACCAGCTGGCTCTTTTTTCAGGTGTATAATTGGATAAAGACCTTACAGGCATAATGCTGAATTGCCCGTAATCATTCATCCATGGACTGGGTTGATGCGTTTGTTTAAAGCCGACAATTTTATCAGCTGTATAACTGTATTGCCAGCCATCACCCATTTTCCCGGTTTGTGGCGTCCAGTAATTCATTCCCCATGGCAATCCAATGCAGGGATATGTATTACCATTTGAAAGCGATGGTTTACTATCGGTACCCATCAATGGATTTACAAAATCAACCGGTGAACGTAGCTCCTGTGCCAGTGAGATCTGTGCTACCAGAGTGAGCAAACAAATACTAATTGTAAGGATCTGATGAGGTTTCATTTTATTTCAATTTCGGTTTCAGGCACATTCCATCCGTATACCTGCACTATCATTTTTGTTTTTTCTTTTTTTGCCGGATACTCAATGATGATTTTTTTTGATTCTCCCGGCATGACACTTACATAATTATCAGAAAAGAAGGCGGGTAAGATCCGTTGTTCTGTTTCCTGATCCACTAATGCAATGCGGTTGAAGAAAGCAACGGGTTGATCCTTTTTGTTACTAAGCTCCACTTCTATTTTTCCATTTGTCTTTTTCAACGCAGTAACAGAGAGTTTAGCAGATGGCATTCGTTGCAATGCTGTATAATTTCCATCGGCACCCGGCAACCAGTAAAAATTTTCATCTGCCAATGATTGATCTTCTCTTTTCAACCGGAGCAAAACAAAGATTCCATCTTTCTGATTCAACGAAGAAAGAAATCCTGCTATTGAAAACAGCTTTTGTGAAACGGAAGGTCCAATTTCATTAAAAAGTAAGGTGTATAAACTATCCTTCCCGGTGATTACATCCACCACTTTCACTTCAATCATCAGATTTCGTTCCCGTTGAAAACCGTTGTTCACCAACATCACCATCTGGTCTGCCGGATTCATCATGATATGCAGCGGCTTGCTTCCGGTACGTAATCCAAACAAACAGGCATTTACATCCAGGTAGTAATCATACATCTGTCCACGTAAAGCTGTCCAGGGATTTTGTGTTTTCCAGATGATAGTTCCGGTATACCAATCCCACATGTGTGAGGAGAACCCTTCCATTAGCGAACGATACTGGTTGTAATTGACCATCTGTGCTTTCATGGCAAAATCTTTTGCACCGGTGGTTGCACCATAAGCCTCTGTATACTGATTGTAAGGTATATAACGATGATACTCCCACACACTATCTGCTTTACCGGAAACCTGTGGTGCCACTAAATTTTCTTTCGGAATAAATCTCATCAGTGATGCATAATCACCCACACCAACAGAGCCTACTTCAGAATTATAAGGAAATGTTTTCACCGTCCAGAATGTTTTATCATCCTGAATCGTGTATGGGCCATCACCGTTTCCACCAATAGAATTATAAGACATGCTGTCGCTGTTGGAATAGTCGAAGAAATATCTTGTTCCATCCAGCTTTGGCAGTAAAGAATCTTTTAAAGGAATGAGTATACCATCGGGCGGAGTAATTTCATTTCCACCACACCAGAATGCAAGCGACGGATGATTCCGAATTAATTTAATCTGATCGGCTGCCGTTTTCAATGCCAGTTGATGATTGTCGGGATACTTTCGGCGCATCCATTGATCCTCTTTCTTCATGGGATCTTTCCATCGTCCGTTACAATCACCACTGAACCAGAAATCCTGGAACACAAGTAATCCGTATTTATCGCATGCTGCATAAAACTCCGGACGTTCCGTCAATGCACCGCCCCACACACGAATAAGATTCAGGTTCATATCACGGTGAAAACGGATCTCTGCATCATAACGTTCTTCGCTGAAACGAAGCATGGCATCCGAAATAATCCAGTTGCCCCCCTTGATGAAAATGGGTTGTCCGTTTACAAACGCCTGCATACTTCTTGTATGTTCGTTCCATTTATTATCAATCTGACGAATTCCAAACTGCAACAGCTCTTCATCTGTAACAATACCAGCGGTTGTAACAAACTGCAGCTTCAGATCATACAGGTTTTGTTTGCCATATCCATTGGGCCACCAGAGTTGCGGATCTGTAACTGTAGCTTGTGGCAATGATAATTCAATAGTTGTTTTAGCAGGGATCGTAACTTTTTGTTGAATTGTTTTTCCCTGAAGCTGATATTTAAGCACTCCAGCTACAGGTGTTGAAGTGGGATTTTCCAGTTCTGCGGATATACGGATAAAAGCGGGTTCTTGTTTTCCTTCGGGTAAACGTTTACCGGGAACAATGGTTACAATATGCGGATTACCGATATTAATTCCTTTTGTTTTTTCAATGGTTACTTTATCCCAGATACCGGTATTCCGGTCACGCATCGGTTGAATCCAATCCCAACCGGCTGTGTATTGAGTAGTGAGATCTTTTGCAATGGTACCATCACCGCCTTGTCCGCCATTGGGATTACCGGGATGATCGGGCGGATAAACCAGAATAGCCAGACGATTGTTTCCACCTTTTGAAAGAAGAGATGTGATATTGTATTGTTGCCGCAACAACATTCCTACATGTTGTGTTGCATCTACTTTTTTTCCGTTGAGATAAATTTCTGCTTTGTAATTAACGCCTCTTAAATGAAGCCAGACCTGATCATTAACAGAAGCATTCTCTTTGAAATCCCTTACAAACCAGTAGGTGTAAAATTCATTGCCTGTGAAATAAATATCCGGAATACGTTCGTTATTCATTCCATAAAATGGATCGGGAACTAATTTATTGTTGAGTAGGGTTGTCAGCACTGTACCCGGAACAGTAGCCGGTAACCAATTTTGTAAAGAATAAGAAGTCTTCGAAAGATGATAACCTGTTTCTTTTACTTCACTTACCTTTTGTGCTACCCAGCCGCTATTTAATTCATAACGGTTTTGAGCGGTTGTGGAAACAGCAGCAATCAGACATATTATATAGGCTACAATTCCTTTCATTCAGATTTTCGGTACAAGTTATCAAAAAAGGGACAGAAGCAGATGAATCCGCTCCTGTCCTCTATTGATATTTCAGTTTATTTAATCACAATTTTTCCTGACCCAACAATTTGTCCGCCATCTCCACGAACTGAATAGAAATAAACACCAGTTGTGAGACCAACTGTCGAAATCGTAGTATTCATCTGCACAAGCTTTCTGTTCATTACCTCACGTCCATCTGCAGAGAAAACTGACAAGGTCATATTGTTAAACAATTTACTTACCGAAATTGATATAACATCATTCATCCCTACAGGATTGGGCGAAGCTTTTACCTGCACTATAGAGATACCAGATGGTCTTGTTAACCTTGTAACAGCTGTTGTGCCGCAAGCCGATGGCACAACTGTACTCCAGTTAGCAGCGGTCATATTTGTCATTGTTCCTGTATGTAAATGCCCTGTTACATCTGCTGTAGTAGTACCTGTACCTTCGTTCATTTTCCAGTAAGCTTCCAGAGATGTGCTGTTCACAGGAACATAACACAGATTGCTCTGAATTTCTGCCTGGGTTAATGCACGTTTCCAAACACGCAGTTCATCCATATTCCCATTCCAGTAACGGTTATTATCGTAACTATACCCGATATTGAATATGCCATTTGAAGTAAAAGAACCAGTTTGAGCCAATGAAGCATCCAGCACACCATTCACATAAATTTTCATAGTGGCACCATCGTAGGTTGCAGCCACATGGTACCATGTATTGGTTGCGAAAACCGTGTTCGATGTAAGTTTCATCTGTTGCGTCCCAATGTACAATACAAACTGTAGTTTATTACCGGCTGTAATACCTGCGTCGCCCATGCGCAATAAAGCTGTATTTCCGGTTGCTTCTGTTCCCATTATGGTTGAGATGTATGGGAATGTTGTTTTAAATGCATTGGCCCTGATCCATCCTTCCATAGTGATGCTGCTACCACTGAGATTAATCGTGCCTGCATTTACAGATTGATTAGTACCATTAAAGCTGAGAGAATAATTTACTGCAGAAGGATTTGTTACCGTAATATAGTTTGTTCGTACAATAGAATCTGCACCTGATGCATTCGTTGCTACCAGCTTAACTGTATATATCCCTGCTGTACTATAAGCAACAACCGGATTGGCAGCTGTACTTGTGGATGGGGTACCACCGGTGAATGTCCAGCTATAAGCTGTTGCATTTGAAGAACTATTCGTAAAGGTTACTGATTGTCCCGTTGTAATACTTGTGGGTGTGCCGCTGAAATTGGCCACAGGTGCAGGTAAGGAGGCACAACTGCCGGTCACATTCGTACTCCAGTTGGCCGTTGTCATACCCACCATTGTTCCTGTATGTCCATGCCCGGTAGTATCTGAAACAACTGTATTACCATCATTTAAACGCCAGTAAGATTCCAGTGAGGCAGATGCTGGATTTACGCTGCACATACCAGCGATAATTTCAGAGGGAGATAAGGCCTTTTTCCATACACGCATTTCATCCAGCAAGCCATTCATGTTACGGTTTGCATCAAAGCTATAACCAAGGTTGAAAGTTCCATTGGCCACAAAAGAACCCGTCATGGCAGTAGTTGTATCAAGATTGCCATTGATGTATAGTTTCATGGCAGCGCCATCATAAGTTGCTGCGATATGATACCATGTATTAGTAGTAAATGTTGATTTTGAAGTAAGTTTCACCTGTGATGTACCATTACTCAAAACAAACTGGAGTTTATTATTGAGCACACCAACATCTCCAAACCTTACAAGCGCTGCATTTGTCTGTGAAACTTCAATACCCATTACCGTAGTGATAAAAGGAGAAGCAGATTTAAATGCATTCACGTTCACCCATCCTTCAAGTGTTAAGGCAGCACCACTCAGATTCACTGTTCCAGTATTAACGTATTGACCCGAACCACTGAAAGAGAGTGAATAGTTTCCGGCAGTACTACCTCCTCCACCAGAAGTGGTAGTGGTTGTAAATTGTCGTCCATAACTATAAACACTTCCGGAGCCGGAGCAATTGGATTTGATGCGCCAATCATAAACAGTATTTTCCTGGAGGCCAGATACAGTTACTGTTGTTGCCGAAGTTGCTGTAGCAGCATTGATCCATACAGAAGAATTGGCAGGTTTATAATCGATTGTATATGTATTTGAACCCAACGTATTCCAGCTTAAAGTTGCTGATGAAGTTGTAATTGATGAAACCAAATGTCCATAAGGTGGAAAACACATATCTCCTGCTGTCCATGTTTGTAACGTTCCGGTGAGTTTGGTACTATCGCCATACAAAGGAACAGAACCCACCGACAAATAACTGGCAGTTGATGTGGATTTGAGATCATACCACATAAAAACACCGTAACCACCACTTAATGTTTGATTTGCAAGATTGGTGACTGTTGCTGTTGGAGTTGTACTAATCCAGGTAGCGGCAGGAGATTTTTGTACATTGGTCATACCTGGAACATTTGGAACAATAAAATTTCCATAGTATCCATTCCATGAGTAGTCGAGATAGCTTCCGGCTTGTGCTCCATTCCACGATAGCCTACTCGATGCAGCACCTACATAATAGAACGTAATCAGTTTATTGGGAATTAATGGTTTCAGTTCCTGCAGGATCATTATGAAAGAACTATCATTTGCAGGTGCCGTTCCATTAGTACCATAATTCACCCATTCGTCATCAAAGTCAACACCATCCAATCCATACTCATTAACAGTATGTGCAATTTGTTGTGCAAAATCTCTGGCTGCTGCACGACTGTTAAGATTAGAGATACCGGTAGCCTGATGATTTCCTAATACATCTAATAATACTTTGATGCCTTTGGCCTGTAATGGCTGTATATAAGTAGATGCATTTTTCAGAATTTTTGAAACATTGTTATTACTGAACAAGACAGGACGTTGTCTTAAGGTGTCGTAATTGATATTGGCGGCAAAAATGATCGCCACATCAAATAACTGTTGACCCCCGTTTTTCAATGTGAAAGACCCCACATTCAGAATGTTATTACTGTTAACCTCAACATAACAAATTCCAACAGGGCCATTTTTAGCGGTTTGAGCATTGGTTGCAGTTAAGAGCAGATGGCTCATTAACAACAAGCTGAAAATTTGTACTAGTTTTTTCATTTTACTTTTTTTGAAAGTTTGGCAATTGTGAATCGATGATTGATTGGCAAAGTGTACTTAGGGTGTGTTCATTTCAGTGATTGGCAACCGGGTATTTTATTCAGGAGGCAGATAGCAGAAATACTCCATTAAGAGATGGAGCCGGAGCAGGATTGAAAAATTAAACGCTGGCAAGTGGTTTCGCATAACAATCGGTTTAGTTAAGCAGAAAAATACCCTTCAGAAGAATGAAGACGATTAAAAAGAAAAAAAGTACCTACCAGAATAAAAATTTTAACTGTACCTAAAACTGAATGCATATAAGAAAGTTTGCGACAATACAACACCATTACAGATTAAAATTATCTGCATAGCATTTGAGCACAAAGGCACTTTTGTGCTGGAAACATAATAGCATCGAGACTGATGATTCGCTTTAGTTACTCACCACTAAAATTGATGTAGAAAAAACCATCATAACTTATTAGTGTGGTCGTCCGGCTTTTGAAGTTGCCCATTTTTTATTGGGCAGTGCGCCCATATAAATTACTATTTCGCCCCCTTTTGCTATATCTCTGTGATTGATATATGCCTGGTTAAATGATTTACCATTTAACTCCATCCGTTGAATAAAAATGTTCCGCTTTGAATTGTCAACCACTCTTATTCTGAATTCCTTTTTCCCGTTTCTGATGATTGCAGAATTTATTAAGGGTGATCCAAACACATACTCACCGCTTCCGGGGTTAACCGGATAGAAGCCGAGTGCATTAAAAATATACCAAGTTGAAAGCTCTCCCACATCATCATTACCGCATAATCCGTCAGGACGGGTTGTATAAAATGTATCGGCGAGTAAACGGGTCATAGCTGCCGTTTTCCAAGGCTGCCCCGCATACATATAAAGGAAAGGAATGTGATGGTTGGGTTCGTTGCCATGTGCATACTGGCCTACCATTCCGGAGATATCAGGAGAAGCATGTTCATCCAGAACTGATGAAACAGAAAACAAGGAGTCAAGTTTGCGTGTGAAATTTTTCTCACCACCGAAGAGCCTGATTAGTCCCGGTACATCGTGTGGTACCAGCCAGGTATACTGCCAGGCATTGCCTTCGCAATAATCATTTCCACGATGCAGTGCACTAACCGGATTAAAAGGAGTACGCCATGCATCTGCAGATACTCTGCCCCTCACAAAACCGATACTTTGATCAAAATATAACTGATACAAGTTCGCTCTTGCTGAAAAGTACTTGTAATCATCCATCTTATTCAATGCTTTTGCCATTTGGGCAATGCACCAATCGGCATAAGCATACTCCAACGCTTTTGCCACAGATTCATTAACTGAATCGGCAGGAATAAACTTCAACTGCTGTATAAAATTGATCCCATCACTGTTTTGCATAGCCGAATGTTTCACTGCTTCATAAGCAAGCGACACATCATAATCACGGTATCCTTTGAGAAATGCTTCTGCAATTACAGGAACGGCCGGGTAACCAATCATTGTATTTGTTTCATTCCCTTCCAGGTGCCACACAGGAAGCTTCCCCTGCTGCTTATAAATATCCAGCATGGTGCGTATATAATCATTGACACGTTCGGGTTGAATCAATGTCATTAAAGGATGTAATCCACGATAGGTGTCCCACAATGAAAATACAGTATAGTTCGACCGATCTGTTGCTTTATATACCTGTTGATCGGCACCTCTGTATGTTCCATCCACATCATTGTACAACGAAGGAAAAAACAGCGAATGATACAGTGCTGTATAAAATTTGATTTTTACTTCATCAGCTGCTTCAATAGCAATCCGGCTCAAAACATCGTTCCATTTCTTTTTTGCCAGCTGTACAGTTTCGTCAAACTTCCAGCCTGGTAACTCCTGCTGCATGTTCATGAGTGCATTACTACTACTTACAGGAGATAACGCTACTTTCAGTTTGATTTCGGGATGATTCATTGCATCAAAAAACAAAGCTGCTTTGATGTATTTACCACGACCAGCTTTGGTATGTAAAGCACGGCTGCTATCAAACAGCTCAACTGCTGTTACCGGCTGTGATAACCTGATGGCAAAAAACAACCGTTGATCATTGGCCCAACCTTTTGAATAGCGATAACCAAGAAAGGTACTGTCGTCCACCTGTTCAAAATAAGAATCGGTAACAGCATCCCATCCCATGCCAAACGATAAATCCACCAGCACATGTGCATTGTCTGATTTTTCAAAATGATACTTATGAAAACCCACTCTTTCGGTTGTTGTTAATTCAGCCCTCACTTTGTATCGATCAAGATATACTTTGTAATACCCCGGTCTGCATTTTTCATTTGCCCTGGAAAAAGGGGAACCATACCCATTTGTAAAATTCTGAAACGATGCTTTGTGAACATGCAAAGAATCTGTTGCCGGCAGTATCAGTATATCATTCAAATCTCCTATTCCTGTACCGCTTAAATGTGTATGTGTAAAGCCAAGAATTTCATTACTGATATAATTATAACCGCTGCACCAATCCCATCCATTAAACTTATCCCATGTTTGCATGATATTGGAAGGGCCTAACTGCACAAAACCGGCTGGCACATTTGCTCCTAAAAAAACATGGCCATGATTTTGTGTACCTATAAATGGATTCACATAAGATGTGTAATCTTTCTTTTGCACTTGTTGTGCCACACTTGAAAAACCAAGAATAAATGTCTGTACTGTTACAATAAGCAGACATAATTTTTTCGATTTCATATTGACAAGTTAATAAATTAAAAAACAAGGGGTCGAGTCTGGTGGTGGAAACCAACGGACTGACCCCTCATCGGGCAGATTAAACCCTTCGACTACTTGCTTGTATGCTTGTTTACTACTTTACTTTTTGTCCCACCACAATTTGGTTCCACCATTATCAGATCCGCCTAAAGTGGTAAGTGCACGCTGATACCCTGCATTATTACTGTTTCTGTACTTGGCAGGAATAGGCAAACGCTTAATAAAACCTGTTATGGTACCACCACTCTTATTAACAACAACCGGGAATAATTTGGGATATCCTGTTCTTCTGAACTCAGACCATGCTTCCTGTCCATCAGGATAGAGGCAAATCCATTTTTGTGTAATGATTCTTTCCAGCTTTGATTCAAAACCATCTGCATTATTCCATTTGATGGTAATAGTGCTCAGGTTGGGATCACCAGCAGGAACATTATTCTGTCCGGCTGTAATTGCTTTTGGATCTACATAAGGACTGGCTGTGCTTACTGCATCGTTGAGGTACAGCGCTGCAGAACCGGCTCCCCATTCTTCAAATGATCTTTGTACACCCAGCTCATAGTTGGTTTGTGCATCTCCTGCATTTGCCCAACCACGGATCGCTGCTTCTGCTTTAAGGAAATAAGCTTCAGCGGCAGTAGCAATTTTTGCTTTGGCGCTTTGCGGATCAAAATAATCACCGTTGGCAGATTTCGCCAATGGTTTAGAGTAACCGGAATATCTTGATTTATCATCAATATTAATTCCATTACGGATACCAATGTATTGTCCTGAAACCGTTGCATCAGATGCAGGTGCAATCAATGCTGCTTTACGTGGGTCATTGTATCCATTGAGCAAAGAAGCAAACGGAGCGCCAATGCGGATATCATCCCAAGCATTGATAATAACACCGATCGGACTTTCTGTACCATAAGATACCAGTGCATTATCTGATACAGATGACAAGAGTCCGCCTGTAGCACTTAATGCTTTCTCACCTTCTGTTTTTGCCAATGCTGCATCGGCATATACAATACGAAGTGCTAAACGCAAACGCAATGTGTTCACCAGTTTTAACCATTTTGTTGCATCGCCACCAAAAATGAGATCGGCATTTTTAAATGCAGTGCCTGGTTTTTTAGTTCCATTGGCATAAGGAAGTAAGCCTGCTGCTGCAGCATCCAGATCCGCAAAGAATGTTTTATAAGCATCCTGTTGCGAATCAAAATCAATCGAAAGATCGCTGTTGGGTTTTCCGTATTTAGAATATACTACCGGTCCAAACACATCTGCCACTTTATGCATCTCAATTACATTGAGAATTTTTGCCATTGCAGTTGCATCAGAAAGATCGGCAGCGCCATATTTCTGGCTGAATTTGAAATAATCTGCAGTTGACTGCATTACTCCGTCGTAAGCAATATTGAGCACCCATTCATTCCAGCCATCCATATTAAAATAGTTGGTATTGTTGTTACCACCATTAAAAGGTGTAGGACTCATCATAAAGCCGCTGTATAAATCGGCATTCAGATTTTGCTGAAGCTGGTATCTCCAGTGTTCGTAATGAACGAGACTGCGTTGTGCATTCTGCAAAGGAAGAATCACCGCTTTGAAATCGGCCAGAAACACATCTTCCTTTACACCAGCCGGATTGGTATTAATATCCTCAAACTTTTTGGTACAACCGCTCAGTCCGGATGCGAACGTTGCGATAGCCAAACCATATATATAAATCTGTTTTTTCATAAATCGTTATTAATAGTTAATTAAATGATTGATTCAATATCAGAATGAACATTTAAGACTGAGACCAATGCTGCGGTATGCTGGCAAACCAAATGCATCAACACCAAGTCCGCCCGGATTAATCCCTGCAATTTGCTCAGGATCAAACGGAGCTTTGCGATAGAAGAAAAACAGATTATTAGCTACCACACCTAATCTTACATCTCTGATGCCTTTAGCATGCACCGGTAAACGGTAGGCCACAGAGAACTCACGTAAACGGATAGCAGTAGCATCATAAATGTATTCTGAACCGGCAGGTGTTTTACCACCAATTGCTTTGTAATAATCTTTTGCATTCACTGTACCACTCCAGGCAGTACCGTTGGCAGTAACTGCATTATTGATGGTAACATTTCCACCGTTATCTCTTGCAATTCCTGTACGTTCACTCACACCCATCTGATCGAGGTAACCTTGTGTGATACTTAACACTTTACCACCAAACTTTCCATCAATCAGGAAATTGATCGTGAAATTCTTAACAGTAATGCTGTTATTCCAACCAAGAAGAAACTTAGGACTTGCATTACCAATTAAGCTATCTACAAATACCGGAAGATGTGTAACATCATCAACCACCATTCTGCCTTGTGCATCTGTTTTCACAGTGCGGCCATACAAATCCGTAAATGAACCGCCTTTTTTCAACTGAGTATATCCACCGCTTCCATCAATCTGGTAACGGGAAGCATCAGAAGCATTTTTAACAATGGCAGGATCAAACAGAGAGACAATTTTGTTTCTGTTTCTTGCAAAGTTGAAAGTAGTTGTCCATTTCACATCTTTTTTATCTACCACTCTGTATGATACAGATGCTTCAATACCTGTATTCTGTACGTTACCCATGTTCACATCTGCATTGGTTGTATTTACAATAGAAGAACCTGCTGCAAGTGTTACATTACGGAAATACTGGTTGATCACGTTTGATTTATACCATGTAAGATCTACATTCAAACGGCTTTTCATAAATGCCCACTGTGTACCAATTTCAAATGACTTATTGATTTCAGGTTTCAAACCTAATGCACCGTAAGGACCGCTTGATGGAGCAATGCTTTGTCCGCCATTTGCAAATGTGTATAAAGGATAAGTGCTGAATGCAGCAATATCATTACCCACTTGTGCATAAGAAACTCTGAGTTTTGCAAAGTTGATAGCTTCAGGCATTGCAAACATTTCGCTCAACACACCACTCACACCCAGTGAAAAATAGTTATATCCTTTTTTCTTGCTGTTGGTGAATGCAAATGTTGAAGACCAGTCGTTACGATCTGCAACATCAACAAAAATCATATTCTTATATCCAAATTGTGCGCTACCAAATACAGATTGTATCTGACGGCTTACAGCCAGGTTGTTGATGTTTACAACCAATGTTCTGTCCAATGCAGATTCAAGAAATACATTGGGCACACTGGGTGTTCCAAAGAAGTTCAATCCTTTTGAACGTTGGTCCTGGATAGAAGTACCCAGTGAGAAATTGAATGTCCAGTCCTTGTTGATTTCACGGTTACCGGTTAAAATCAGATCAGCATAAGTATTTGTGTTAGACAACTGGCTGCTTCTGAGAGATCCGTTTTTATTGGCCAATGTTGACTGTGTAGTTGCGTAAATTTTACGTGCATTTTCAGTAACATAATAGCTGAGGTTTCCTCTTGCCTGTAATGTTAACCAACTGTTGAGCGCATACTTCAAAGAAGCAGATGCATAAGCATTTGTATTCTTTGTGGTAACAGCATTTCTGTTGAGCACCCAATATGGATTTTGCTGATAGTCTTGTCCGCCCCAGCCACCACCATTGGCCTGATCTTTATCGTAGTTGATATTCCACCAGTTTTGAGCATAGAGGTATCTTGACTGAGAAAAATATTCATAGTTCTGATAAGAAGCGAAATCAAGTCCTCTTGGGAACAAATACAAACCTGTTAAGGGATTGAAGTAAATACCGGGAACAGTACGGTTGTTCGAATTTTGAATGCTTCCGAGGAAGGTTCCGTCAAAAACGAGTTTATCATTCAGGAACTTACTGGTTTGACTGAAAGTGAGTGAATGCTGTTTGAAAGTACTTGTTGGCATCACACCTGTATTGCTCGTATTCGAATACGAAACAAAATTGGAGGATTTATCGCTACCAAAGCTGAGGCTTAAACTATTGATGAACGTAGCACCCGTCTGGAAAAAATTCTTGAGATAGTTGGAACCCGGCTGCGTTGCATTTTTTGCTCCCCAACTGTCTTCACTGCCGGGTGTATTTGCTGTAGCAGGTGTTGTTTGTCCGTATGTATATTGCAGCTTCGGCAACACATTCACATTGTCAAATGTAACACTGCTGGAAAAATCAATCTTACCCAATCCTGCTTTTCCTTTTTTAGTAGTAATTAGGATAACACCATTACCACCCTGGCTACCGTATAATGCCGAAGCAGAAGCACCTTTCAGGATGCTGATGCTTTCAATATCATCGGGATTAAGTGTACTAAGGATGTCGCCACCATCAGGTGCAGAATTATACAAACCAGCATCGGGGCCACCAATATTATTAATAATGGGCAACCCATCAATTACATATAAAGGCTGACTGTTCCTTGTTGATTTATCACCTCTAAGGATCAAACTTACAGAACCACCCGGTCCACCGGAAGTTCTGTTCACCTGCAAGCCAGCCACTTTACCATTGAGGCTGTTCATCACATTCGTATTCTTTACAGTTGAAATTTCTTCGTTAGAAACATTCTGTGTGGAATACGTGAGTGTACGTGACTTACGGTTAATACCCAACGCTGTTACAACAACCGGATCCAATTGCTTTGAATCGGCTATCAATACTACATCAGCAGAATTTTCGCTTCCGGAAAGAGTAATTTCCTGGCGAACATACCCTACAGCCGTTACAATGAGTGTAACTTTTCCGCCGGGGACTTCAATGGAGAACAAACCGTCACCGTTTGTAACAGTCCCTTTGTTAGTACCGCTTACACTTACGCTGGCGGATTGTATGGCCTTTCCATCGTTTGAGCTCACTTTACCTTTAACAGTCCTGCCCTGACCAACAGCGCAAAAACTCATTATAATGCAAAGCATACTCAGTAAAAATTTTGTCATACGCATCGATTTTAGTTTAATGAAAACTTTTAAAATGAGGATTCAATAACATAAAAAGACGCTTTCCACTTTTGATAGTACCTATCATTAAAAAAATATTCTCAAAATTTAAAAACCACATCTGATTGTAAGTCCAACACTACGGTAAGCAGGCTGACCAAACGTATCCACCCCAACACCACTGGGATTTACACCCGATACTTGTTCGGGGTCATAAGGCGCTTTCAGGAATAAGAAAAAAAGATTGCTGCCTGTTACTGCAATCCAGAAATCCTTTACTACTTTATTCTTTACAGATAAACGGTAAGCGAGGTAACATTCACGTAAACGCACAGAAGTGGCATCATACAAATACAATTCATCCAGCGGACCTTTTCCTCCCACGGCTCGGTAAAAATCACTGGCCTGAATTGTATTGTTCCATAGAATTCCATTTTCAGTAACCGCTTTAGGAACAGTTACCAGCCGGTCATTGGCTGCACTTCGTTCACTCACCCCCATCTGATCCAGGTAACCATTGGTTTTACTCAGCACCACACCACCAAATTTCCCATCAATCAAAAAACTGAACGTATAACGTTTCACTGTAAACGAATTCCTGATTCCGGCAATCAATTTAGGATTAGGATTTCCCAGGTATGAATTGCCTTTGAAATATGGGATTCCTGTTGCAGCATTCACAATGACATAGCCAGCCACATCACGCAATAATTGTTTCCCATATAAATCTCCGTATGAACCACCCTGCTTTAAAACACCTTCAAAATTGTCGGTGCCTGCATAGAGTATATAATATTGATCGGGTGACGGATTCAATACATATTTGGGATCAAACAGTTTCTTTATTTTATTTCTGTTAGCAGAAAGGTTTAACTCCGTACTCCAGTTAACAAAACGCTTCTTACTGTTTTTATAAGAAATCATCAACTCAAAACCGGTGTTCTGTATGTTACCCGCATTCATATCGGCAAAGCCACCCGTGCCCAATCCGGGCGGCACAGCCACACGCCGGAAATACTGGTTAATGATGTTTGATTTATAAACTGTAACATCAACTCCAATTTTATTATTGAGTAACTGAAGCTGTATTCCTGCTTCAACCGATTTATTTTTTTCAGGCTTCAGATAATAACCAGGCACATTGAGCGTAGAAGATGCCGGAGCAGAAGACATACCACCATTACTGAACATGTACAACGGATTTGTACTGAATGGAGCAATATCATTTCCAACAATGGCATAAGACAGACGCAGTTTAGCATAGTTGATAGTTGACGGCAGCCGAACCATCTCACTTACAACTGCTGAGGTTCCAACCGAATAATAATTATACCCTTTACGGCGTGTAGGCGTAAAGGCAAGAGTAGACGACCAATCATTTCTGTTAGCCAGATCAAGGAACAAGCGATTCTTATAATGGAGTTGAACATTCGCAAACAGCGATTGTATTTGTCTGCTCACTGCCGAATTACGAATATCATAAGAACCATTCATCCGATCCAGTGCAGATTCCAGAAACACATTGGGAACAGTGGGCGTGCCGGAAATATTTGTTGCCTTTCCACGTTGATCCTGGATGGAAACGCCGGCTGTAAAATTCATATCCAGATGTTGACTCAATGATCGCTCCCCAAGGAAAATAAGATCGCCATAGGTTGTAGTATTTGATGAACTTCCTTTCCTGAGATTGCCATTATAATTGGCAAGCGTTGCCTGTGAAGTAGCAAAGATGCGCCGCTCAAACTCACTTGAAAAAACATTCACATTTCCTCTTGCCTGAACCGTAAGCCAACTTCTCAATTGATATTTCAACGAAACAGATGCATACAAATTAAAGTTATTATTATCAACTGCATTTCTGTTCAATACCCAATAGGGGTTTTGTTGATAATCCTGTCCGCCCCATCCGCCCATTGCCTGGTCTTTATCGTAATTAATATTCCACCAGTTCTGTGCATTCAGGTAACGTGATGAAGAAAAGTATTCATATGTTTTATAAGAACTAAAATCCAATCCACGGGGGAACAAATACAATCCTGTAAGCGGGTTGAAATAAATACCGGGCGTTAAGCGATTATGTACACGTTGTATACTTCCAAGAAAACTTCCCTCAACTGCAAGTTTATTATTCAGCAATTTGCTGTTTTGCTTTAAGCTGATCGTATGCTGACGGAAAGTACTGGTGGGGACAATTCCTGTATTGGAGGTATTGGAATAAGAAACATAGTTGGAATTTTGTTCATTACCCGCAGAAAGGCTTACACTGTTCATAAACGTGACACCCGTTTGAAAAAAATCTCTTACGTAATTGCCATCAGAATTGTAAACTCCTTTTGTTCCCCAGCTATCTTCACTTCCCGGATTGATTGCAGATGATGGATTTGTTTGACCATAACTGTACTGCAGCCGGGGCAATACAGACACCCGATCAAAACTCACCGTACTGGAAAAATCAATCCTGCCTATTCCCGGCTTTCCTTTTTTTGTAGTAATGAGGATCACACCATTGCTTCCCTGGCTTCCGTACAATGCCGATGCCGAAGCACCTTTGAGAATGCTGATGCCTTCAATATCATCGGGATTTAAAGTGCTGAGTATATCACCACCATCAGGAACAGAATTATACAATCCTGCATCGGGCCCGCCAACAGGATTAATGATTGGCATGCCATCAATCACATAAAGCGGCTGACTATTTCTGGTTGATTTATCGCCCCGTAACACCACTCTCACAGAACCGCCAACCCCGGCCGATGTGCGATTGATTTGCACACCAGCTACTTTACCGTTGAGACTGTTCATGATGTTTGTGTTCTTCACAGTAGATAACTCAGTACCGGGAATATGTTGAGTGGAATAGGTTAATGTACGTGACCGGCGACTGATACCCAGTGCTGTAACTGTAATCTCAGTTAAGTTACTGTTGATCTTTTGCAAACGGATGGCTACATTCTCTGTATTATTATTCAAACGAATGAATTGCTCTGTTGTATGATAACCTATATAAGAAACCTCCAATGTATAGGAGCCGAACGGAATATCATCAAAGACAAAACGCCCATTCTTATTTGTTACATCCGATTTCTCAATTTGTTTTATAGTTACAGAAGCACCTTCCAGCAACTCATTGTTATCGCCCCACACATATCCGATTAATTTGCTTGTTTTTTCTAACACCGGCGATATCTTTTCTTCTTCTTTTTCCTTGATAATAATAATCCGGTCAATGATCACATACGTTAATGGAAACCCTTTCAGGCAATAATCCAGCAACTCACTAATTGTAACATCTTTCATGTCTACCTGAACCACGCTGGCATTACGTATCACATGATTATCATACAGAATGGAAAAACCCGTCTGTTCCTGCACAAGTGCAAACACTTTTTTTAATGAAATGTTTTTTTGGGATAAACTTATGCGCTGTGAAAAAGCAGATACATTGAACAATAAGAATACAAGCAGAATAAAAGCAGCAAGTCGCATTTTGGCAGCAAGTTTTATAAGATTCCGGCTCAAACCGGTCGCAAATTATAACGCCTTCCTTCCAACAAAACACCCGTTATTTAATGAGTATGACTACACTAATTATGGCGTAATAATCAGCTTATTGTTGTCAATTCTGCAATTAATTCCACTTTCCCTGAGGGCCTGCACCACATTTGAAAGCTTAATACTGCGGGCAATGGTTCCTTTAAACTCATTTGGTTTTATTGCGCCTTCATAAACCACTTCCACATCGTACCACCGTGCTAACTGGCGCATAAACACTTCATCGATACGATTTACCTGGAAGTAACCTTTAATCCATGCCACCGATTCATCTGCATCCACCTCTTCAACGCCCAGCTTTTGGTTTTGCAGATTGAGCGACGCCTGTTTGCCCGGCTTTAATTCAACACCCGACTTTTGAGACACCACATTAACAGCTCCTTCAAGTAATGTTACTTTCTGTACATTTTCTTCCTCATACACCATCATGTTGAAATGTGTTCCCACTACTTCCACTTTCATGTTTTTGGCTATGACATGAAAAGGCTTGGAAGGATTCTTCGCCACTTCAAAATATGCCTCACCGGTAAGTTCCACATTCCGCTCATTGGTAGTAAATGAAGATGGATATTTTAATGTGGAAGCAGAATTGAGCCAAACATGTGTACCATCGCTCAACACTAATTCATAAGTACCACCTCTGGGAACCACAATTGTATTGAACAATAACCCGTTTTCTTGTCCGGCACCAGCAAGCTGTTGATATACCAGTTCTCCGCTGTTCGATTTTGTAACAGATGTATTTCCCTGCTGCGCAATGGTTCCGGCTGCCGTGCTATCCAGGTAAACAACTGATCCATCAGCAAGGGTAAGTGTGGCCCTGTTGGTACCGGGCAGCCGATCATTGGTAACCTGCACCACAGCTCCCGGTTGAACAGCCTGATCTTTATCATACCTCGTTACAATAAAATATGTGGCAGATGTAACAAGAATGATGATCAACGCTGCTGCTATTCTCCGGGCCATTGTCCAGAAGGGCAGCTTATGTACAACAGCCGGTTCAGCAGTTGATAATTTATCCGCCGAAAGTATTTCAGCAATCATTGCCGATTGCCGTTCTGCAGTTGGCAATGGAATAGCGCCTTCATCTGCGGAAGCAAAATGCTCTTCAACCAAACGAAGTAAGTCTTCGTTGCCGGTTGATAAAACAACATCTGCCAGCTCCTGCAGTTCTTCGGGTGTTGCTGTATTTGCACTCACCTTACTCAATAAATACGATATGCGCTCCAATTGATTCAACTACTTCAATATTTTATGTTCAGAACAATACAATTTAATACCAGACTAACAAATAACCATTTAGTACCTACTGGTTTACAAAAACTTCTTTCACTTCCACATAAACGAAACAGCAACAATCAGCATCCATTCCACATTTACACCTGCACGGGTGAGATGCTCACGAATCGTTTTCAACGCCCTGCCCATCGTATTCTTTACTGTTTGCAACGAAATATTCATTTCTGCTGCAATCTCCTCTTGCTTCATGCCTTGTTCACGGCTCAGGATATATACCCGCTGCTGCTGGGCCGGCATTTTCAATATCGCTTCTTTCACCAGGTTTTGCAATCGCTTTAACGACAATACCTGTTCTGTATCATCGGCATTTACAATCTTCAACCCGTCTGCTTCCAGCCTTTGAGCTGCTTTCTGCCGGATCGACTGCTTACGCAGATGTGTAAACGAAAGATGATAGGCAACCCTGAAAATCCATGCATCGGGCCTTTCAACAGTTGGAAGTTTATCCCTGTACAACCATACTTTTAAAAATGTTTCCTGCACAATATCTTCTGCCACACTTGCTGCTTTCACAATACGGAATACTGCCGGATACAACCGTGGCATATATTGCTCAAAAAGCAAAGAAAATGCATCTTCTCTCCCGTCGGCAATCAAGAGCAATAGTTCTTTATCCGTGTATAACGACTGATCAGGCATGAATGGTTAATCTTGGTAACAGGCGGTGTTTACTGGTTGTTGCTCCCTTCTTTACAACTGAATGCTGTACTATGAAATTGGGTTGATGATGAAAAAGTTATTGGTAGCAGCCAACTACTTTCTTTGCAGGATTGTAATTTTAGGCAGACCGAAAATAAGTGGTTTTTTTAAATCTGTGGTGGAATTCGGAAAAACACATAATAAAGACCGCTGCAATATTCTTCCGAAACATACGTTTTTGATCCGGTTATGCGCCGTATTTTAAAATTCATTGCTTTTCTATTCCTGTTTGCAATTGCGATACTATCCTATGTTATTTTTCATCAGACAGATTATAACGTTGGGGAATACGCAGTAAGACCAGGTACAAAATACTGGAGCCTTTCAAGCGGTTCGCATATTGGCTACACATTTTTACCCGCCACAACCGGCAAACAAGCTTTCCCTGTCATTTACTTACATGGCGGACCCGGTGGTGCTGTTGCAGACAGAGATATACAAACACTGCAACCACTAACACAAATGGGCTATGATGTGTACCTGTACAACCAGGTGGGAAGCGGCTCCTCCAACCGGTTAGAAGAGATTACACAATACTCTGTTGAACGGCATATCAATGATTTAAAAGAGATCATTCAAAAGATAAAAGCAGAAAAAGTTATTCTTGTGGGACAATCATGGGGCGCTATTCTTGCCACTTTGTTTGTTGCGGAAAATCCTTCATTGGTTGATAAAATTATTTTCACCAGCCCGGGACCGGCTTATCCGGTAAATCCGGAATTAAAAAATAAAAAAGCACCAGATAGCCTGCACCTGAAGACACCTGTTTTTTCTAATGCTCAGGGAAATAAAGAAAGTACCTCGTTGCGTTCCAGTGCCATCCATTTTGTTGCCTTAAAGTTTCACAAAAAACTGGCAACCGATAAAGAAGCCGATGCCTATGCCACTTACAGCAGTTCATTGGTGAATCGTTCGGTGGTATGTGATACATCGAAGATCACCGCTTCCCAACCCGGTTATGGTTTTTATGCTGCATTAATGACCTATGAAAGTTTAAAACGAGTAGCCGATCCAAGAAGCAAAATCAGAAAACTTAATATTCCTGTTCTTGTAGTTAAAGGCCAATGCGATAACCAGCCATGGGGATTTACCAATGAATACCTGGAGTTGTTTTCCAATCACCGGTTTGTATGTATTCCCGGAGCCGGACATATCATTTCGATTGAGCAACCGGAAGCTTTGCAAAAAGCGATTGTAGATTTTCTTAGAATCAAATAGATTTACAGAAATGAACAGTTCACAACAATTAGCCCAACATCTGCGGCAGGTGCATACCGGTGGCAACTGGACCAGTGTTAACCTGAAAGACACACTAGCCGGTATAACCGTTGATCAGGCAAATACAAAAGTTGAATCCTTTCATACCATTGCCGAACTTGTGTTTCATATTAATTACTACATCAGTGAAGTATTAAAAGTATTGAAAGGAGCACCTTTAACCGCACATGATCAATTCAGTTTTAATATATCTCCACCTGAAACAGAAGAAGAATGGCAGAAACTGTTGCAGAAAGTTTTTACAGATGCTGAATTGTTTGCACAGGAAGTTGAAAAACTACCCGAATCAACATTAACAGAGCCCTTTACCAATGAAAAGTACGGCACCTACTATCGCAACATACTGGGTATTATTGAACATACACATTATCACCTGGGACAGATTGCTTTTATAAAGAAGATGATATCTTAAATTTATCTTTCAAAAAATAGATATATGAAAAACTGGTCAATTAAAGTTAAAAATCATAAGTGTTTTGGAAACGATCCACAAGGTTTTGATAAAATACTCCCAATAAATTTAATTATCGGAAAAAACAATTCCGGTAAAAGTTCTTTAATAGATCTGATAAAATTCACAACGGACTTGAACAAGTTTTTTATCCCAACTGGAAGAAATAAAATTAATAGTGAAGTTATAATAGAAGGAGAAATCGAGGAATCTGACTTAACTTCAATTTTTAGCCCACATACTTCAGGTGGCGGAATTCCAGAGATGACTCACTTTCATTATGGAAAACTGTTTATAGGAGAAAAATTAAAGTTTAATCTAAGTGAAACTAGACGAAATTTCTTAGGGGCTAGCAAAAAAATTGTACCGCAAGCAAATGACAAATTTCAATCTCTTGCAAACAGTGTTATTATACCGCTGCAAAATAAACACTTTTTAAGGATAAATGCAGAAAGAGACATTACTCCAGAATCGCAAGATCCTACCACTAAGGAAGTTCATTCAAATGGTAACGGGTTGACAAATTTAGTGCGTCAAATTATAAATGATGCCAGACTTGACCCTAATATAGTTAGAAAAGATCTTTTAACTGCAATAAATGAAATAATCTATCCAGATATAAAATTCAAGGATATAACCCCAAGAGAAGAAAACAATATATGGCAAATATATTTTGAGGATAATAATGAAAATTTAATCCCGCTTTCCAGAATGGGTAGTGGTGTAAAAACAATCTTGCTTGTTCTTGCTAACCTTTTGATAATCCCGTCCATCCAAGGTTATAGAAAATCTGATTTGATTTTAGCATTTGAAGAACTAGAAAACAATCTACATCCTTCATTACAAAGAAGATTGATTAAATACATAATCAATTATTGTGAAAAACAGAGTTGCATTTTTTTCATTACAACCCACTCAAGCATTATAATTGATATGTTTAAAAACTACAGTAACGCTCAGCTAATCCATTTAATGAACAATGAAGGTCACAATGAGACAGTTACTAAATCTGTCATTTCAATTAATGAATCTAGAAACATCCTTAAAGATCTTGAATTTAGACCAAGTGATCTTTTAATGAGCAATGGCATTGTATGGGTCGAGGGGCCAAGCGATATCATATACCTTGAACTATTTATTAGTTTATATCAAAAAGCCAATCAAAATAATTCAGACAATATTTCTAATTACACTATACAATCATTATCTACAGCAATGTGGAAATATGCTGGTTTTGAGGAAACAATTTGGGAAATTACAGACTCAGATATTGAGAACAAACTTGTAACACTTGCAAATTTAAATATGAACCATTTGATAATAATTGATGGGGACAGCAATTATGATACAAAAAAACCTAGTGAATGGAATACTTTTACCTCTTCGATTGGGAAATTGAAAGCAAAGTTGATAAACTCCGCAATAAATTTTTCATCTCAAAATGAAAGTAATCTAAATGAGTATGACGGTCTTACCAAAGACAATACTCTCTTATTCTGGATTACAAATCAAACAATAGAATCATACTTAGAGTACTTCATAAATACAAAGGGGGGGAATTTTAAGGAATATTTCGACCATAAAAAGGAAAGAGGTTTCTTTGAAAAGAAACGATCAGGCAATAATCACTCAATCTCCAAAGTTGAATTAGCAAAAAAGATCGTAGAATTTGCCTCCATTCAAAATCTTTCCTTTTCTGATTTCGCTGAAGAAAACTCAGAATTAGAAGTTAAAATCAAAGCACTTATAAACACAATCTCTAGCTGGAACTAATAAACTTTAATAATCAATTACTCATCATAAACTGTCCTCTTCCACCTCTGAAATTATTTTGCTGGCCCTGGCCTTTGAACTTATTGAGTCGATATACAAAACCAATCATGAAGTACTGCGCCAATCGGTTCACCCTGGTATCGGTAATAAAGTTGGAGCTTATGGTACGGCTCACATTGATATTCTGATTGAAGATATCAAATGCCTGTAAACGGATGGTTGCATTTTTCTTTTTAAACAGTTCTTTCTCCAATGATCCGTTGAGCAATGCAATATTGCGGCTCACACCCTGTGCCAAACCTCTGTTCAAGGTGTAATCAAAATCCCAGCGCATGATCCAACCTTTGGGTAAATCAATCCGCACATCATTGCTAAACACCCAGCTTTGCTGCAATTGGGACGCAACGTTCTGCAAGGAGTAAGAAACATAATTCATATTATAACGAGTACCAAAACTCAGCTCCAGCCATTCTTTTACATTGTAATCAAAATTGAAACCCTGCATCACCAACCAATTGCGTCCAATATTTTGTTTGGAATCCACCAGGTTAACATTGTTATTATAATTCACTGTTCCCATTAGTGAGAGTACATATTTCCGGTTCTTCCACGGCTTACTGAAGGTGTAAAAACCATTGATATTATAATAACCATTTACATTCTCGGGCCGTGTTAGTTGTGCACCAGTGGGTTTTCCACTCTCATCTTTTAATGCAATGATGTTATTCACAATCTGATCTTTCATCAACGATACTGCCAGGTTGGAAAAGAACACCCGTCCGCTGCTGAAATTGAAATTGTTATAATTCACATTGAAATTATGGCTGATAGCAGGTTTCAATCCAGGATTACCTTCTGTTTGAAACTGCGGATTGGTAACATCTCTCACCGGCTGTAACTGAGTAAAGCCGGGCTGTTGTGCACTACCGTTATAGGAGAAATTAAATGATTTTGTTTTACTGAAATTATAAGTGAATCGGCCCACAGGAAACCAGTTCACATTCCGGATAGGTGTATAGGAACTGTCCTTGGTAATACTATATCCCTTGAGATCCACCGGTTGTACCAGGATACCAATTGTGTAATTGTATTTCTTTTTCACCGTACGCAAGCTGGCGCCGAAACGATTGAAGTTGTAATTATTTTCAAATGCATTGCTCAATGAATCGATCTTACTGAAGACACCCGTAAACGGATCCTGCTGATTGGTGATACGATCGTTGTGTGCAAAGTTGCGGTTGAAGTTATAACTCAGATCCAGGAAATGCTCTCTGCTCAATGGTTCAGTATATACAGCCCGGAGATTAATGTTGGAGCTTTTGTTATCCTGCCTTGTTTGTTGCACCTGGTTGAGTAAAAAACCAGGCGTTCCATCAGGGGCATAAAACTGTGTATTGTTATACCGGAGTTGGTCAGAGTTGGTACCACTCCATCCAAAATCACTGTTCACAGAAAAATTGCGTCCACGTTTCCGGAACCGGTGATTGTATAAAATACTGGTGCGGATGCTGGGTCTGTCGGATAATGTAGTATCACGGTTCAACCCGTTTTGCGATTTCAATCCGGCAGAGCGGTAAAAATCAAAATCATTAAAGAGTTTGTTGTTGGAGTTTTGAAAAGACACATTCGGACTCACCTTAATGTAGTTGAATGAATCCATCCACAATTCAAGATTTACAAATGCACGGTGTGTTCCCTGGCGGTTTACATTTCGTTGGTCGGTTACATTGGTGAATGATGCATCATTAAACAAACTCTGCTGCGATGTGTACTGTTGCAGATTTGTTTTACGATAGGTATAGGTGTAACTGCCATAAACAGAATTCTTTGTTCCCCAATCTGAACGGAAATTGGTTCCAATCGTGTTGAGGTTCGTAATACCATCCTGGTTTTGTCCGCCGCTGTTACCAGACGATCCCATTCCGCTGCGACCACCGCTGCCACCCACCACCATCATAGCGCCACCACCACCGCCTCCAAATCCACTCATATCACCGGTGCTGAAAGAAGACTGATTTATGTTGTTGGAATTACCAATGATGGATACCTGTTTTTTATTATTAAAATAATTAAGATTCATTCCCGCCTGGTAACGTCCTTCTGTTCCCACACCTCCCTGTGCCCTGCCAAAATATCCTTTGTTCTTATCTTTTTTTAATTGAAGGTTGATCACTTTCTCCGGCTCACCGTCACGCACACCCGACATGGAAGCCTGGTCACCATAATCGTCCACCACCTGTACTTTATCAATCATATCGGCCGGGATTTCTTTGGTCGCCGTTTTAGGATCACCCGAAAAGAAATCCTTTCCATTTACTTTCACTTTTGTTACAGTTTTTCCCTGCGCTGTAATATTTCCCTGCCGGTCTACCTGCACACCGGGCAGTTTTTTCAACAGATCTTCTGTTGTGGCGTTGGGTTTTACCTGGAATTGTTTGGCATTGTATTCCACCGTATCCTCTTTGATGGTAATAGCCGGGGCTTCCACCACAATTTCACGAAGTGTTACATAATCGGCCTGCAATACAAAATCTCCCAAATCAATAAAAGATACACCTTCTGATGGTTTAAAGAATTCTTTCACCATTGTTTTATAGCCGGAATAACTAACCAGGATCGTATAAGAAGAAGAGGGAATTTTCTCAATTACAAAATCACCTTTACTGTTGGTGATTGTACGTATCGTATCGGTGGGAGTTTCTTTGGCCACCAGCTTCACTGTCGCTTTATCCAGTCCTTTTTCTCCGGTTGAATCGGTTACCTTGCCGGTAACACCTTTGTTTTGTGCCATTGTGGCTGCAACTGTTAGTAAGAGAAAAAAAGAAAGAAGTAGAAGTTTTTTCATTTTGTATTGATTGTCCCGTTCATAGCCGGAAATAATGTACGAATTACGAATAGTTTCGTTAAATCTTCCCTATCCGCTTTGTTAAAACTACTCAGCCGCTGCTTCAAATCCTTACCACTCTTCCATTTCCGGCCAAAAAGCAAAACTATCAAAGCCTGTCTGCTCTTTTATCCGTGGTGTTGGGTAAATGAGCAAGCTCTTGATTTCTTGTGATTTAGTTAACAGAAACGGGTTCCTGTACAAGCCTTCTCTTTCGCCCAACTCTGTAACCGATTCATTACCTTTGTCGCCCCTGAAAAGGTTCTTCTGTCAAATTGGCTAATTCAGAATCCTTGCATTGTATTTGCCACAGACAGATGTCTAAATCAGATTGTTGATTCATAATAAAAGATATGTTAGGTATTATTTCCAAACTGTTTGGTGGCAGTAAAAGTGAAAAAGACGTTCAGAAACTGAAACCCATTGTTGAAAAAATAAATGAATTCTTTCAGCAATACCAGAGTCTGAGTAACGATGAACTGCGGAACAAAACACAGGAGTTCCGTTTACGCATCAAACAACACCTCGCTGCTATCGATAAAGAAATTGCTGATCTCACTGCTTCTGCCGATGCTTTGCCTGCCGATCAGATTCATCAACGTGATGAAGTCTACCAGCAGGTTGATAAACTTCGGAAAGAACGGGATCAGAAAATCGAAGAAATTCTTACAGAAATTCATCCCGAAGCATTTGCGGTGGTGAAAGAAACTGCCCGTCGTTTTACCAATAACGAAGAATTAAAATCCACTGCCACACAGTTGGATCGAGATCTCGTGGTGAAACGTCCGCACATGCGTATTGAAGGCGACCAGGTTTATTATAAGAAATCATGGCTGGCTGGTGGTACAGAAGTGAGCTGGAACATGGTGCACTATGATGTGCAGCTGATTGGTGGTAGCGTATTGCACCAGGGAAAAATTTCTGAGATGGCAACAGGTGAAGGTAAAACCCTGGTGTCCACACTTCCCGCCTATCTCAACGCATTACCCGGCGAAGGTGTGCACCTCGTAACGGTGAACGATTACCTGGCCCGTCGTGATAGTGAATGGAACGGACCTCTATTTGAATTCCTCGGACTTACCGTTGATTGTATTGATAAACATCAACCCAACAGCGAAGACCGCCGTAAAGCTTATTTAGCAGATATCACCTACGGTACCAACAATGAATTTGGTTTCGATTATCTGCGTGATAACATGGTGGTGAATGCCACCGAAAAAGTGCAACGCAAACTCCATTTTGCAATGGTGGATGAGGTGGATAGTATCCTTATTGATGAAGCACGTACGCCATTAATCATTGCAGGTCCTGTTGGTTCCGGTAGCAATGAACAACAGTTCCATTTACTGAAACCACGTATTGAAAAACTGGTTGACGGACAAAAACGACTGGCGCAACAATACCTCAACGAAGCAAAGAAACTGATTGCAGAAGGCGATGATGATCCTAAGACAGGCGGACTTGCATTGATGCGTGCTTGGAGAGCCCTACCCAAATATGGTCCGTTAATCAAATACCTGAGTGAGCCCGGTATTAAAGTGAAACTGCAGAAAGCAGAAAACTATTACCTGGCCGATCAGCAGAAAGAAATGCCAAAGGTGGATGAAGGATTGCTGTTTCACATTGATGAAAAAAGCAACTCCGTTGACCTTACCGATAAAGGTTTGGCTATGATCACCAAAGACAATGAAGATCCCAACTTCTTTGTATTACCCGACATCAGCACTTCCTTAGCCGAGATTGATAAATCAACTTCCGCAACAGAAGAAAAACTGCAGAAGAAAGAACAGTTCCTTAGCGATTACGCAGCGAAAGCAGAACGTATTCATACCATCCTCCAGTTACTGAAAGCGTATACGTTGTTTGATAAAGACATTGAATATGTGGTGTTGGACGGACAAGTAAAAATTGTAGACGAACAAACAGGACGTATCCTCGATGGACGTCGTTACAGTGATGGTTTACACCAGGCCATTGAAGCGAAAGAAAATGTGCACATTGAAGCGGCTACGCAAACCTATGCCACTATCACTTTGCAGAACTATTTCAGGATGTACCACAAACTGAGTGGTATGACCGGTACTGCCGAAACAGAAGCCGGTGAATTCTGGGATATCTATAAACTGGATGTTGTTACGATTCCTACGAACCTGAAAATGATTCGTGACGACAAGCAGGATCTGGTATTCAAAACCAAGCGTGAAAAATACAAAGCAGTAATTGATGAAATTGAACAGCTTCGTGCAGCAGGCAGGCCGGTTCTGGTTGGTACCACTTCTGTTGAAGTGAGTGAATTGCTGAGCAAGATGCTGCAGGTGAAAAAAATTCCGCACAATGTATTGAACGCAAAACAACATGCCCGTGAAGCACAGGTGGTTGCAGAAGCAGGTTTGCCCAGCGCTGTTACGATTGCCACCAACATGGCCGGTCGTGGTACGGATATTAAACTCGGGCCCGGTGTAAAAGACGCTGGTGGTTTGGCGATATTAGGTACAGAGCGTCATGATAGCCGCCGTGTGGATCGCCAGTTGCGTGGTCGTGCAGGCCGCCAGGGAGATCCCGGTTCTTCCCAGTTTTATGTATCATTGGAAGACGACCTCATGCGTATGTTCGGCAGTGAACGTATTGCCGGTATGATGGATAAAATGGGTTATAAAGAAGGGGAAGTGATCCAGCACAGCATGATCACCAAATCCATCGAAAGAGCCCAGAAGAAAGTGGAAGAAAATAACTTTGGTATCCGTAAGCGTTTGTTGGAATATGATGATGTGATGAACAAGCAACGCAGTGCTATCTATGGCCGCAGAAATCATGCATTAAGTGGCGAACGGATCGCACTTGATACAGACAATTCATTCTATACTGTTGCAGAAGGGTTGATTGCTTCCTTCAAGGAGCAGAACGATTACGAAGGATTGAAGATGGCAGCCATTATCAACTTTGGTATTGACACCGCTATCACTCCTGAACAACTGGATAAAACCGACAGCAATACATTAGCTCAGCAGTTGTACACAGAAGCGAAAACAGCTTACCTGCACCGTTGCGAACACCTTCGCAATAATGCATATCCTGTTTTCCAGAATATTCGAAGCACACAGGGATCACATATTGAAAACGTATTTGTTCCGTTCAGCGATGGTAAACGTGGTTTGCAGGTACTATCATCCATGCAAAAAACACTGGATTCAAAAGGACAGGAAGTAGTAAATGCGCTGGAACGTACCGCCACACTTGCGTTTATTGATGAAGCATGGAAAGAACATCTCCGTTCAATGGACGATTTACGAACTTCCGTACAAAACGCAACCTACGAACAGAAAGATCCATTAGTAATTTATAAAGTGGAAGCTTATACACTGTTTGAGCAGTTAAACAGCGAAATCAATAAAAACATTGTTTCGTTCTTAAGCCACGCAGGTTTACCTGCAGAAGAAAACGGAAGCGGACAAATCCGTGAAGGCCGTCAGCAGAAAACAGACATGAGCAAGCTCAAACAAAGCAAGCAGGAAATGGCAGCAGCAGGTGGTAATGATTTGATGGATACACCTGATTATTATGATCCTTCTGATGCAGGCAAACCAGAGCCGGTGAAAGTGGGACCCAAAGTGGGACGTAACGATCCCTGCCCCTGCGGTAGTGGTAAGAAGTTCAAGAACTGTCATGGGAAAGATGCTTAATCTCATCTGAACGATAAGAAACCCGGATACTCAATTGTATCCGGGTTTTTCATTTTGATTCGAATTGTGTAAAAGCCCTGAGAATGATGCATTTCATTGATTTTATTAGTATGTTTGAAATTCCCAATTTTTAAAAAATGATTGCAGCAAAAAACAGCATTCACATTCCCGACTTCCGATTATCGCCCCGTGTAGACCAGGTGGGCATTGAAGAACGGGCTGCAAGAGTAACCAAGCGGAGTATTAAGAACGAAGCAAAAATGAACGGTTTACTTCTTGCGTTGAATATGATTGACCTTACCACCCTTGAAGGAAAAGACACAACCGGCAAAGTGAAACAACTGTGCTACAAAGCCCAGCACCTGCACGATGCCTACCCCGGCTTACCTACCGTTGCCGCCGTGTGCGTATATCCTTCAATGGTAAAAGTGGCCAAAGAAGCATTGGGCACTTCCGGTGTGAAAGTAGCAGCGGTAGCAACTGCTTTCCCAAGCGGACAAGCACCAAGGGATGTAAAAATCCGTGATACAAAATTTGCAGTTGATAACGGAGCTGATGAAATTGATATGGTGATCTCCCGTGGTAAATTCCTGGAAGGTGAATACAACTTTGTATTTGATGAAATTGCCATGATCAAAGAAGCCTGCGGCGATGCCCGTTTAAAAGTCATTCTTGAAACAGGTGAACTGGGTTCCTATGATAAAGTGCGCCGTGCCAGTGATATTGCCATGTATGCCGGTGCTGATTTTATTAAAACCTCTACGGGTAAAATATCTCCTGCAGCAACATTACCTGTAACACTGGTAATGCTGGAAGCGATCCGTGATTTCTATTATGCTACGGGTAAAATGATTGCTATGAAACCGGCAGGTGGCATTTCAAAATCAAAACTGGCCCTGCACTATCTCGTATTACTGAAAGAAGTATTGGGAGAAGCCTGGATGAATAACGAATGGTTCCGTTTTGGCGCCAGTAGTCTGGCGAATGATTTGTTGATGCAGATTATGAAAATGAAGACGGGCGTTTATCAATCGAAAGATTATTTCTCAATTGATTAAGAAAGATTAGTTGCAGAAATAATTCAAACATTAAAAAGTTAAAAGAAATTATATGGCCACTAAGAAAGCCAATAACACATTGAAGTTGCAGTTTGATACCAGTTGGAACTATGCACCTGCTCCCGAGAGCCGGAACATTGCGTCTGTGAAAGACCGTTATGAACTCTTCATCAACGGAGAGTTTGTAAAGCCTTCCAGCAAAAAATATTTCGCAACCATCAACCCGGCTACAGAAGAAAAGCTCAGCGAAGTGGCAGATGCCAACCAGGCAGATGTAAACAAAGCTGTGGCTGCTGCACGTACAGCTTATGATAAAGTGTGGAAGAAAATGCCGGCCAAAGAAAGAGCCAAATACATTTACCGCATTGCCCGGATGGTACAGGAACGTGCAAGAGAATTTGCTGTGATCGAATCACTGGACGGTGGTAAGCCCATCCGTGAAAGCAGGGACTTTGATGTACCTACTGCCGCCAATCATTTCTTTTATTATGCAGGCTGGGCCGATAAACTGGAATATGCTTTCCCCAACCGCAAAGCAGTTCCTATAGGTGTGGCCGGACAAATCATTCCCTGGAATTTCCCCTTACTGATGGCCGCCTGGAAAATTGCACCCGCATTGGCTACAGGTAATACGGTGATATTAAAGCCCGCCGAAACAACACCACTCACTGCTTTGAAATTAGCAGAGATTATTCAGGAGGCTGATCTGCCACCCGGAGTAGTCAATATTATTACCGGTGCTGGTGCTACCGGTGCAGCAATTGTGAATCATCCGGATGTAGATAAAATTGCATTCACCGGTTCCACTGATGTAGGTAAGATCATTCAACGTGCTATTGCCGGCACCAATAAAAAAGCAACTTTAGAATTAGGTGGTAAAGCTGCGAATATCATTTTTGAAGATGCACCACTCGACCAGGCGGTGGAAGGTGTAATCAATGGTATCTTCTTCAACCAGGGGCATGTATGTTGTGCCGGTTCCCGTTTGTTTGTTCAGGAATCTGTTTACAAAACAGTGCTGCGCAAACTGAAAGATCGTATTGAAACATTGATTGTAGGTGATCCGTTGGATAAGAATACAGATGTGGGCGCTATCAACTCACGTCAGCAACTGGAAACCATTCAGAAGTACATCAAGATAGGTCAGCAGGAAGGAGCCGAACTGTTCCAGAGTTCCTGCAAACTGCCGGGCAAAGGATTTTTCTGTCGCCCCACTCTCTTCACCAATGTGGCTCAATCCAACCGGATTGCACAGGAAGAAATCTTCGGACCAGTACTGGCTATCCAGACTTTCCGTACCGAAGATGAAGTGATTGAGAAAGCCAACAATACACCGTTTGGTTTGTCGGCCGGTGTGTGGACAGATAAAGGATCTAAAATCTTCAACATGACCTCGAAGATGCGTGCCGGTGTTGTGTGGGCAAATACCTATAACAAATTTGATCCCGCCTCACCCTTCGGAGGATATAAAGAAAGCGGATATGGAAGAGAAGGAGGATTGCACGGGTTGAATGCATACGTGAATTTGGTTTAGAAGTTGGAAAGGTTCTGCAGGTTCAAATGTTCAAAAGGTTGGATGTTTTACCGAACGAATCATTAGCTATTAATTGCTACCTATCAGAATAACATCATGGCAAAAATTGAAAGATTTGAGGAAATTCTTTCATGGCAGGAAGCCCGAAAATTGAATGAGTCCATAGGCAAACTGATTGATGAAGGAAGATTTAAAAACAGCTATCGGTTAATTAATCAGATGGAAGGTTCTGCAGGTTCAATTATGGATAATATAGCAGAAGGATTTGAGCGGGGTGGGAACCGGGAATTTATTCAGTATTTGTACATAGCGAAGGCATCGTGTGGAGAATTCAGATCGCAGTTGTACAGGGCACTTGACAGAGTTTATATCGAACAAAATGAGTTTGACCTGTTTTCATCACATGCAAAAAAGATCAGTAGCCTGATACAAAAATTGATTTCATACCTTGAAAACACAAGCAAAGAAGGAGTTAAATACAAGTCAAGAAATCCTGAAGCTTAACCTTTGGAACTTCTTGAACCTTTTGAACAAAATATTTTAAAAATGGCACGTTCAACAACAAAAAAAGCAACATCATCCAAGGATCCGGTTAACATTGAATCCCGCCTGGAAGTTTTGAAAACATATAAAATCTACATCGGCGGACAATTCCCCAGAACGGAATCCGGACGGTATTATGTTCCCACCAATGCTGCAGGTAAAAAGCTGGCGAATGTATGCCTCAGCTCACGGAAAGATTTTCGTGATGCAGCCGAAGTGGCCCGCAACGCCTTTGGCGGATGGAGCAGCCGTGCTGCTTTCAACCGTGGACAAATTTTGTACCGCATGGCCGAAATGCTGGAAGGCAGAAGAGCACAGTTTATTGAAGAACTGGTGCTTCAGGATGTGACCCGTGCCAAAGCAGAAGCTGAGGTGAACCTGTCCATCGACCGGTTGATTTACTATGCTGGCTGGTGCGATAAATACCAACAGATTTTAAGTTCGGTAAACCCAGTTGCTTCCTCGCATTTCAATTTCTCTGTTCCCGAACCTACAGGTGTGGTGGCAATCATTGCTCCGCAGGATACATCCTTGCTGGGATTGGTTTCTGTAATTGCTCCTGTAATTGCAGGTGGCAATACCTGTGTGGTGCTTGGTTCTTATAACAAACCGCTCTGTCCTGTTACTTTTGCCGAAGTATTGAATTCATCTGATTTACCCGGTGGTGTGGTGAACATCCTCACCGGTAAGGTGAGCGAACTGGCACCCTGGTTTGCCGATCATATGGATATCAATGCCGTTGTTTACTGCGAAAAAGATGCAGCCACACAAAAACTGCTGAAAGAAAAATCAGCATTGAATGTGAAGCGTGTGATCTTGTATGATAAAGTTGACTGGACTTCTGAAAACGGACAAAGCCCCTACTTCATCAACGATACACAGGAAATTAAAACCACCTGGCACCCCATTGAAAATATCGGCGGTGGCGGCAGCAAATATTAACCAGATGAATTCTGTTGTAAACACAACGGATTGGCTTGTACAAACATCTTGTTGGTACAATTTATGCTGTGTAGATGTACGCTAATAGAAAAACGATGAAACAGGTTTTCGCATTCATAGTCAGTTTCCTGCTTGTAACAACCGGCTTTAGTCAAACAATTAATGACACCTTGTTAAATGGCGTTATTGTATCAAGGGATGCCCGCTATGATCTCTTAACGAAGAAAAGAGCCGAGATCAACAAAAAAGCGGTGGATGCTAAAAAAACAAACAAAGGCTATCGGATCCAGGTATTAAACACCACCGATCGCACCCAGGCTTTGGCTGCCAAATCCAAGCTTCTGTCTGTATACCCCGATCAAAAGACCTATCTCATGTATCAGGCTCCGTATTTCAAACTACGTTTTGGGAATTTCCAGGAACGAAAAGATGCCGATGCCTATAAAAAAGAATTATCCAAACTCTTCCCCACGGGCGTTTTTGTGATCCCCAGCGATATAGAAGTGAAACCCGAAAAGGAAAAAGAAGAAACCCAGCAATAATTATTTCCCACCGTTTTTTTGTTTCATCCTCCGTTATTGGTGTCTCAATATCATAAGTCGTACTTTTGAGGCGTATGCTTACAGAAAAAATAAAAGCACTGGCCCATCAATACAAAGATGAGTTTATTGCCATACGCAGACATTTGCATGCCAATCCCGAGCTGAGTTACCAGGAATTCGAAACCAGCAGGTTTGTTCAGCAAAAGTTACAGGAGCTGGGCATCCCTTACCAGGTAATGGCACAAACCGGAGTAGTGGGTTTGATTGAGGGAAAAAATCCATCCTCACGTGTGATTGCATTGAGAGCAGATATGGATGCATTGCCTATTCTGGAAGAAAATAAAATCGATTATAAGTCTACGAAAGATGGCATCATGCACGCTTGTGGCCACGATGCACATACCACCTGTTTGCTGGGTGCCGCTAAAATATTACAGGAATTGAGGGCTGAATGGGAAGGCACCATCAAACTCATCTTCCAACCCGGCGAAGAAAAAAATCCCGGCGGCGCCAGTATCATGATCAAAGAAGGTGTGTTGCAACATCCTGCACCGCAAGCCATTTTTGCATTGCATGTACATCCCGGTTTACAGATCGGACAGGTAAGTTTTCGTGCAGGTAAAGTAATGGCCAGTGCCGATGAATTATACATCACCATTAAAGGGAAAGGTGGGCATGCCGCTTCGCCTCACCTGAGTGTGGATCCTATTCTCATCGCCTCACATATGATCATCAGTCTGCAACAGATCATCAGCCGGAACAGTAATCCCTTCAATCCTTCTGTACTTTCAATCACAGCCATCAACGGCGGTACAACAACCAATGTGATTCCCAATGAAGTGAAGCTGATGGGCACATTCCGGGCCATGGATGAAAAATGGCGCTTCAAAGCACATGAGCTCATCCGCCGTAATGCCACTCAACTGGTGGAAAGTATGGGCGGCACGATTGATCTGCACATTGATATTGGCTACCCCACGGTTTACAATCATGAAGCACTGCATCATGCTGCCTGGGCAAAAGCAGTTGAATACATGGGCACTCCGCATGTGGAAGAAACGGAATTACGCATGGGTGCTGAAGATTTCGGCTACTATTCCCAGCAAATACCCGGATGTTTTTTCAGGCTGGGTGTTATGAATAAAGAAAAGGGAATTACCAGTGGTGTACACACCCCTACTTTTAATATTGATGAAGATGCGATAGAAACCGGCATAGGTATGATGGCCTGGCTGGGCATCAGCACACAAATCTGATTATTTTATGAAAGGATTCGGGCAAGTGCTTAACGGCAGTTGAATGAATCCTTCTTTTTTTCATATTTCGTACCTTGCCCAACCTTATTATTAACGATTGCCTGATTTAAATTACTTGTATGACAAAAGAAGAACTTCGGAGAGAACAAGCGCTTGAATATCATGCCAAGGGCCGCCCCGGAAAAATTGAAGTAATCCCTACAAAAGAAGCTAAAACACAAAGAGATCTTTCGCTGGCGTATTCGCCCGGTGTTGCCGAACCCTGTAAGGAAATTCACGAAAATGTAGAAAACGTTTATAAGTACACCGCCAAAGGAAACCTGGTGGCAGTAATCAGTAATGGTACTGCTGTACTGGGACTTGGCGATATTGGTCCGGAAGCCGGTAAACCGGTAATGGAAGGAAAAGGTGTACTGTTCAAAATCTTTGCGGATATCGATGTGTATGATATTGAAATCAATGAAAAAGATCCGGAAAAATTTGTACAGATCGTAAAAGCACTGGAGCCCACATTCGGAGGCATCAACCTGGAAGATATCAAAGCTCCTGAATGTTTTTACATTGAACAAAGGCTGAGAGAGGAAATGAAAATCCCGCTGATGCACGACGATCAGCACGGCACTGCGATCATCAGTGCTGCTGCATTACTCAATGCACTGGAACTTCAGAAAAAGAAAATAGATGAAGTAACCTTTGTGGTGAATGGTGCCGGTGCTGCAGCTATTGCCTGTATGAAATTATACGAAGCATTAGGCGCTTCACATGAAAACTTCTGGGTGTTCGACAGTAAAGGACTGATTCATGAATCAAGAAACGACCTGGACGAACTGAAAAAAATGTACCTGCAAAAAGTAACCAACAAAACATTGAAAGAAGCACTCAATGGCGCCGATGTGTTTATTGGTTTGAGTAAGGGTAACGTAATCAGCAAGGAAATGGTGAAAGGCATGGCACCTAATCCTATTGTATTTGCTATGGCCAACCCCGATCCTGAAATTACATGGGAAGATGCAACAGAAGTTCGCAGCGACATTATCATGGCTACCGGCCGTAGTGATTATCCCAACCAGGTAAACAACGTTCTTGGCTTTCCATATATTTTCCGTGGCGCATTGGATGTACGTGCCACCAAGATCAACGAAGCCATGAAACTGGCAGCCGTAAAAGCGCTGGCAGAATTAACAAAGTCACCCGTGCCTGATATTGTGAATATGGCCTATAATGAACAGAACATTTCATTTGGCCCTCATTATATCATTCCCAAACCATTAGATCCCCGTTTGCTCAGCTATGTAGCTCCTGCTGTTGCAAAAGCAGCCATCGAAAGTGGCGTGGCACAAAAACAAATCACCAACTGGGAACAATATGAACTGGAACTGAATAAACGTTTGGGCATCGACAATCAGTTGATGCGTGCCATTGGAAACAAAGCAAGGAAGGATCCGAGAAGAGTGGTATTTGCCGATGCAGAAAATCTCAAGATCATCAAAGCAGCACAGATGGCTTTTGAAGAAGGCGTCGCTTACCCGATACTGTTAGGTGATGTGAAAAACATCAATGACATTGCGGCTGTAAATGGAATTGATCTTGATGGCATTCCGGTGATTGATCCAAAGAGCAAAGAACAGGAACAAAAACGGGAAGAATTCGGCAAGATCATTTTCGAAAAACGGCAGCGTAAAGGCATGAACAGGTACGAAGCTTCCAAGTCCATGAAGGAGCGTACGCACTTTGGAAGTATGATGGTGGAAACAGGTGAAGCAGATGCCATGATCAGCGGTTTGAGCCGTAAGTATTCAGATACCATACGCCCGGCACTTGAAATCATTGGTACCGATGAGCATGTGAAAAAGATTTGTGGCATGTATATCATGCTCACTAAAAAAGGTCCGTTGTTCTTTGCCGATGCAACAGTAAATTTCAACCCTACTGCCGAAGAACTGGCCGACATTACACAACTCGTCGCCAAAGAAGTACGTGCATTTGGTATCACTCCACGTGTAGCCATGCTCAGTTATTCCAACTTCGGCAGCAGCGATTCACCCGAAGCACAGATGATGGCCAAAGCCCGCAACATTGTAAAACAACGGGAACCCAACCTGATCTGTGAAGGTGAAATACAACCTATTGTTGCCTTTAACAAAGAAATCCTGAAAGAAAATTATCCGTTCAGCGAATTGGTGGAAGGAGAACCCAATGTTCTCATATTCCCTAACCTTGCCAGTGGAAACATTGCATACAATCTCTTGCAGGAAGTAGCCGATGCAGATGCTATTGGTCCCGTATTGCTGGGAATGAAAAAACCGGTGCATGTGTTGCAGTTGGGAAGTTCGGTTCGCTCTATTTTCAATATGGTTTTGATTGCTGTTGTGGAAGCACAAATGAAAGGCAAATCACATCATTCGCCCGACTTAATAAAAAACAGTGGCCATTGGAAGAAATTCCGCCAGGTAAGCCACGAAATCTGATACAATAAGGTGAATGATGGGCACACAGCCCATCATTCACCTTTCACTTGTTAACCGCTCCTGCTCCTACCATAATAATTTCCTACCTTCATTCCATGAATTTGTTTACGCATTTTGGCCGTTATCTGCTGATGATCCGGCAAATGATTTCCAAACCTGAAAACTGGAAATTATACTGGCATGAGTTAATGCATCAATGCAATGAAATCGGAGTACGCTCTATTGGCATCGTAGCCATCATTGCCATTTTTCTGGGTGCGGTAACCACTGTACAAACAGCTTACCAGTTGGTAACACCATTGATCCCCAGAACGATCATTGCTGTGATTGTTCGTGATAATATCATCCTGGAATTAGCTCCTACGCTTATTTGTGTGGTACTTGCCGGTGTGGTTGGTTCACGTATTGCTTCAGAACTGGGCAATATGCGGGTGTCTGAACAAATCGATGCATTAAAAATTATGGGAATTAATACCAAAGCATTCCTCATCATGCCAAAAATTCTGGCAGCTTTGATTGTGATTCCTTGTTTGGTGGTACTTGCTGCAACGCTTGGCATCTGGGGTGGTAAAATTGCCGGTGAATTATCTGGCATTCTTCCTCCGCAAACATTTAATGAAGGGTTGCTCGACGATTTCATTCCGTACAATGTTGTATTTGCAATGGCCAAATCCTATACGTATGCATTTATCATTTCAAGCGTACCTGCCTATTTTGGTTATTATGTGGAAGGCGGTTCACTTGAAATTGGCCGGGCCAGTACCAAAGCTGTAATTGTGAGTTGTATTTTAATTCTGTTTGCCGATTATGCGTTGGCAGCTATCTTACTCTAAACACTATGATTGAAATAAAAAACCTGGTTAAAAGCTTCAGTGACAAAACAGTGATTGATGATACATCTGCCGTATTTGAAACCGGCAAATGCAATCTCATTATTGGAGCCAGTGGCAGTGGCAAAACAGTACTCATGAAATGCATTGTGGGTTTGTTTGAGCCCGACAGTGGCGAAATCATGTACGATGAAGGCAGCTTCACGAATATGGCTGAAGACGAACGAAAACTGCTCCGTCAGAAAATTGGCATGTTGTTCCAGGGATCTGCGCTGTTTGATTCTATGACTGTTGAAGAAAATGTGATGTTTCCGCTCAACATGTTTACCAACATGACAACCAAAGAAAAACACGATCGTGTGAATGAAGTACTGGCACGTGTGAATCTCAAAGATGCCAACAATAAATATCCATCAGAGATCAGTGGTGGCATGAAAAAAAGGGTGGGCATTGCCCGGGCTATTGTACTTACGCCCAAATATTTATTCTGTGATGAACCCAACTCCGGACTTGACCCCAAAACATCTCTTGTAATTGACCGGTTGATTCATGAAATCACTACAGAATACAATATGACCACCATTGTAAACACACACGACATGAACAGTGTGATGGAGATTGGTGAAAAAATTCTGTTCATGCACCAGGGGAAAAAAGAATGGGAAGGTTCGAATAAAGATATCATCTTCAGCAAAAATGAAAACCTGAACAATTTCATCTTTGCCTCCGAGTTTTTACAGGACGCAAAAGATATGCGTATGTTGGAAATGAAAGGAAAAATTGATGATAACCGGAACATGGATGAACTTCTAAAATAAACACAATGAAACCTGCCGGAATAAAAAATAAAGCGAAGAAACTGTTTCTTAGTTTGGTGATTTTATCCGGCATCAGCATCACACTTGCGCATGAATTCTGGCTGGAGCCCCAGTATTTTCAATACTCTTACGGAGATGAAATTAATGTACGTTTTAATGTAGGCGAACATTTCGCCGGTGAAAACTGGAAAGGAAATCACGACAAGGTTCAACAACTTCGTTTATACTACGCCGATATTGAAGACGATCTCAGCAATGCCCTTTCAGATGAACCAGGCGATTCACTTCAACTCACATTATTTGAAGAAGGAACGGCATTAATTGCGTTCAATTCCACCAATTCATTCATTCAGCTGGAAGCACCCAAATTCAACGACTATCTTGCAGAAGACGGACTTACCAATGCAATTGAATACCGGAAACAAAACGGAGAGACCGATTCAACCGGAAAAGAATACTACCAACGTTCTGTAAAAACCCTGATCCAGGTTGGTGCGATCAAAACAGATCTCTATAAAAAAACCACCAATCTTCCGCTGGATATTAGTTTGCTCTCCCACCCTTATCTCATCAACCAGGCTTCCACCATGAAAGCCCGGCTGTTATTCAAAGGCGAGCCACTGCAACGGGCCAAAGTAAGAGTGTGGCATAAACTGGCAGGCAAAGTGACCGAAGAATCCTATACTAGCGATAGCAGCGGTATTATTTCGTTTCCTGTAGAACCATCGGGAGAATGGATGGTAAGCTCGGTTTATATGGAACGGCTCGCAGATGATCCTAAAGCCAACTGGCAAAGTTATTGGGGCAGTTTTACCTGGGGTTATACTGGTAAAATAGTACAACGGAAAAAAGCCCGTTGAGATAATATCCGCCTAACGGCAACCCATGACAGCCAATTTCCGCCAGACTGTTATAAATCCTGAAATTCAGATTCGTTATTCTCCCGATCTTAGCCCTTACTGCCCTATCTTTGCACCACTTTAAAGCAGTCTTATGAGCATTCTTGTAAATAAAAATTCAAAAATCATCGTTCAGGGATTTACAGGCAGTGAAGGTACTTTTCACGCAACCCAAATGATTGAATACGGAACCAATGTGGTAGGTGGTGTTACACCAGGAAAAGGCGGCACATCTCATCTGGATCGCCCTGTTTTCAACACTGTTTATGATGCAGTAAAAACAACCGGCGCCAATGTGAGTATCATTTTTGTACCACCGGCATTTGCTGCCGATGCAATTATGGAAGCTGCAAATGCAGGAATTGAACTGGTTGTTTGTATTACAGAAGGAATTCCTGTACAGGATATGATTAAAGCCAAGCATTACCTGCAAGGAACCAATACAAGATTGATCGGACCAAACTGTCCTGGTGTGATTACAGCCGGCGAAAGTAAAGTGGGTATTATGCCCGGTTTTGTTTTCAAGAAAGGCCGTGTAGGCATTGTTTCAAAAAGCGGTACGCTTACATATGAAGCAGCCGACCAGGTGGCAAAAGCCGGATTGGGTGTTAGTACAGCTGTTGGTATTGGTGGTGACCCCATCATTGGAACCACCACAAAAGAAGTGATGGAACTGTTTATGAATGATGAAGAAACAGAAGCTGTGGTGATGATTGGTGAAATTGGTGGTGGTATGGAAGCCGAAGCTGCCCGTTGGTATAAAGAAAATCCTAAGAAACCTGTGGTTGGATTTATTGCCGGACAAACAGCTCCTCCCGGTCGCCGTATGGGCCATGCAGGTGCCATCATTGGTGGTGCAGAAGATACTGCAGAGGCTAAAATGAAAATCATGGCAGACTGTGGAATTCATGTTGTTGCCAGTCCTGCTGATATTGGTAAAACAATGGCAGCTATTCTGAAGAAATAATCTTTAAAGAGCAATAGAAAATCCCGCTGACCGGCGGGATTTTTTTAATCATTCCAACAGAAAGCCCCGCATCATTGCGGGGCCTTCATGCTTCAAAACCTAACCCTTAATCATTATAACCAGCTATGTACTTATTCAATTCACTGCGGCTGTTGCTGAAACTGAACGCATCGTTTACAATAAAGTAATTGTTTCTGTCTACAGTATAACGATACGCATACTTTGCAAGCTCCAGTTTGTTGTTTTCAAAACTCATCAGTTGCATCAGTTCACGAACCTGGTTGGAAGAAACTGCATTTCTGGTAAGTGCATTTTTGAGCATTTCCAGTTTATTGTTGTCAAAACTTTCATTCTGCACAGAACGCTTTAATTGTTGAAAGCTATTGTTATCCATTGCCTGCAACCAATTATTGCCATTTCCACCGCCATTATTCCAACCTCCATTATTGTTACCATTATTCCAGCCGCCATTATTATGGCCATTATTCCAGCCACCGTTATTATTACCATTGTTCCAGCCACCGCTTTGATAATAATCATCATAACCCAGTTCATCTACAAACACCCGGCCGGAGCGGCTAACAATAATATCTGTATAAGTACCCGGACGAAGATTGATATAACTGTTGTAAATAGCCTGTCCCTGGTTGTTGCCCATGCCCCAATTATCATTCCTGTCACGACGCAAACTGTTGTAAATTTCAATTCTGTGTCGTCCGGGTCTGAGGTCATCAATGCGAATCACACCATTGTATTCATTTACCTGGCGACCATCTATCAACACACGTACAGGGCGTTGAGTCAGACTGGTAACAGATAAACGTGCCTGGTCTCTTCCTGCCATTGCCACAACTGAGAAAAACAAAACTGAAATAAGTGTAAAGATTGCTTTCATAAAACCTCCTTTGTTTTCTATACAGATTCGAAAGGCGTGCCAGAATTTAAAACCGAAGTATTAAAGATTCGTTAAAGGGTTTTTACCTTTCTCATTGTGTGCTCAAAATCAGTGGATAACGGTATATGCAAAATGGTTTCTTTCTGCATCTTTACCTTACCGAATCTTTATACCTTACAGTTAAATAGAAGCACATGATGAAGCGATTCCTGATAGCTAACTTCTTTATTTTTATTTTCTCTACTATGACAAATGCACAACCCGGTTTCAATTATGAAGCCGCATGGAAAAAAGCCGATGATCTGTTTACAAAACAAGGCTTAACCGAATCGGCACTGAAAGAAGTACAGCAAATTTATTTACAAGCGAAAAAAGATAAGAACGAATCGCAAATAATAAAGTCTCTGTTATACACAATTACGTTGCGTAAAGAAAAAGAAGAAGATGGCGCCCTCTTATCTATTCATGAATTAGAAAAAGAACAAGCTTCAACCGAAGGAGCTGCGCATGCAATAATTACAAGCCTGCTGGCAGAAGCCTATCTTGATTACCTTCAAAGTAACCGATGGAAATTGTATGACCGTACAAATACAGTTTCTTTTAAGAAAGATGATATCAACACATGGACCATCACCGATCTGCATCAGAAAATTTCATCACTTTATCTTCAATCTATCAGTCAACAAACATTGCTGCAACAAACAAAACTGGAAACATTTGATGTAATTATTACAAAAGGAAACATGCGTTCCTTACGTCCTACTTTGTTTGATCTGCTGGTACATCGTGCTATCGATTACTTTGAATCTGATGAAAACGAAATTACCAAACCTGCCGATACATTCGAGATTCATATGGCCGGCGCATTTGATCCTGTTGCCGATTTTATAAAACTGAAGCTGGATACCAACGATTCCAATTCTTTACATCACAAGGCATTGCTCCTGTACCAGCAACTTCTTTCGTTTCATATTACAGATAAAAATCCTGCGGCACTTATTGATGCCGATCTAAGGCGGATCCAGTTTGTGAACCGGTATTCCACTTCTCCCGAAAAAAACAAACTGTATCAAAACGCCTTCACCCATTTATTAAATCAATACAATTACCAGCCCGTTGTTTCTCAAGCTGCATTTCTGTTAGCAAATGATTATGCAGATTATGCAGGCACCTATGATTTCAAAAAACACAAAGGGAATGACGAAACTAATCCCAGGAATTATTATACAAAAGCAATCGAACTCTGTAACAGGATACTGGAACAAACAGAAGAGAGCGAAGGAAAAACAAACTGTTACAATCTTATACAGGGAATACAGGAAAAAAGAATCAACCTGGTTTCAGAAAAAGTAAATCTGCCTGGTAAACCATTCCGTACATTAATTGAATACAGAAATACAAAACGGGTATGGATACGAATTGTAAAAATAAATGAAGCAGGAAACGAAGATGAGAGCAGATGGGAAGATTCCTATTGGAAAAAGATGACCACTCTTCCTGTTGTTCAGAAAGCAGATTACACACTTCCGGCAACAGATGATTATCAGCCACACAAAACCGAAATTAAGATCAATGCACTTCCCGAAGGCAACTATGCGATCCTTGTAAGTGCCACGGATAATTTTGATCTCAATAAAAACCTCATGGCTGTACAATATATTCATGTAAGCAATATTGCGTGGATATACAGTGGCGACAACTTAATTGTCCTGCACCGGGAAACAGGTTCACCACTTGCAAATGTTCAGGTTACCTTCTGGAACAGAGAATATGATAACAATCTCCGGAAATATGTTTCCATCAAAAAGGAAACACAGTTTACCAATCAGCAGGGATTGATACGGATGAGAAACAAGACCAATACTTACTACAACAACCAAACAGTGGAAGTAAAGTATGGGACAGATGTGCTGCACCTGACAGACAGAGTTTATAATTACGTCTATGGAGCTACACAGGAAGAAAGAGATGAGGTAAAGAACCGCCGGTTGTTTTTCTTTACAGACCGTTCCATCTACAGACCCGGACAAACCGTTTTCTTTAAAGGAATACTCACTACTAAAGATGCTATTACTGGAAAAGTAAAAGTGGTGGAAAATGCAACCTCTGCAATTTCACTTTACGATGCTAACGGGGAAGTGGTGGATTCATTAACCGTTACCAGCAACGAATTTGGTTCTTTCTCCGGAACGTTTACTTTACCCAAAGGAAAACTCAATGGCAACTATCATATCGCTGATGAAGAAACAGATGCCACGGCTTACTTTTCTGTGGAAGAATACAAACGCCCGCAGTTTTATGTGGAATATGAACCGGTAAAAAACACATTCCGCATTAACGAAACAATCTCGTTGAAAGGAATTGCAAAAGCGTACGCCGGTAATATGATTGCAGGTGCCAAAGTAACCTATCGTGTAGAGCGGAAAGCCCGTTTCCCCTATCCATGGCTCTGTTGGAAATGGGGATGGCCAAATGCATCATCACAAATCATAACCAATGGAACTACCAAAACGAAAGAAGATGGAAGTTTTGAAGTAGCATTTACAGCAATACCCGACAACACTATCAATAAAGCAGTAGAACCTGTATTTGAATATACAGTTACAGCCGATATTACAGATCTGAATGGTGAAACGAGAACCGGAGAAACACAGATTGCCGTATCCTATAAATCAATGCAGATTTCTGTGCAAATTCCACAAAATGGAATGCTCACTGCCGAAAGTTTGAAATCTGTTTCCATTACCACGCAGAATACAATGGGTGTTTATGTGAAAACAAAAGTTGCAGTACGTATGTTCAAACTGGCTGCACCTGATCGTCTCATTCGTGAACGATACTGGGACCAGCCAGATCAGTTTATCATTGATTGGAGAGAGTACCAGTCACTGTTTCCTAATGACGAATACAACAATGAATCCCAGAAGGAAAGCTGGGAACGAAAAGAAAAAGTATTTGAAAAAACAGACAGTACAAAAGCGGATGGCACTTTTGGTTTCGGACAAACAAAATTTACAGAAGGATGGTATGTAATTGAGGCAACCAGTTATGATCAGGACGGCAACGAAGTGAAAGACCAGGCTTATGTAGAATTGGTGAATAGCAAAACGATGGCGCCTGTATCGCCAGCCTATGTATGGAACCTTCCATCAACTCAAACAACAGAACCAGGCCAGGCAGCTACCATCAGTTTTGGAAGCAGTGCAAATGATGTAATAATCATACAGCAAGGAACCGATAAAAATCTGCAGTATCATAAACTGAATAATAATGCCAAAACAATAAGCCAGGTTATCAAAGAGACAGACCGTGGCGGAATCGGATTTACCTATGCATTTGTAAAAAACAACCGGTTCTTTTATTTCTCCAGGAACATTGCTGTACCATGGAGCAATAAAGAACTTAACATTCAATTGGAAACTTTCCGTAACAAAACATTGCCCGGAAGCAAAGAAGAATGGACGGTAACCATCACAGGCAAAAAAGGGGAAAAACTAGCAGCTGAGTTACTAACCTCTATGTATGATGCGTCACTGGACCAGTTTAAAAATCATCAATGGCAAAAGCCAGATTTGTTTCCGGTTAAAGGACTTTATATCAACTGGACCGCAGGGGGATTTGAAATGATTCATTCACAAAGCAGGGAATGGAACGACAGAGAATGGAAATCATTCGACAAACGATATGATGAGTTGTTATCGCTAAATAATTCCAATTTACTCGAGATTGGATACGGACCTAAACGGATGGCAAAAATGGCAATGGCAAAATCAGATGCCAATGGTTCATTATCAGAAGTTGTTATAACTCATAATAAGCCAGTCAAAGAAGGCATTGCAAAGGACTCTACGATGAGTAAACAACAGAATAACTCTGGACCTAGTGAAAATATTCAAATCCGAAAAAACTTTACTGAAACAGCTTTCTTTTTTCCGGATCTGAGAACCGATTCCACAGGAAAAATCAGATTCCGTTTTACAATGCCGGAGTCACTTACCAAATGGAAGTGGCTGTTGTTCGGGCACACCAAAGACATGCAGATGGGATTAACTGAACAATCGGTGGTAACACAGAAAGAGCTGATGGTACAAACATTTGCTCCCCGTTTTTTGCGTGAAGGAGACCGCTTTGAATTCACGGCTAAAATCACCAATCTGACTGAGAAAGAAATCACAGGTCAAACTGCGTTGCAACTTTTCAACACTTCCACCATGCAACCCGTTGATGGTTGGTTTCAGAATACATTTCAACTGCAACATTTTACTGTTGGAGCCGGACAAAGCATTGCTGTAACTTTCCGCACCGAAGTGCCTTATAATTTTAACGATGCACTCACCTATCGAATCATTGCTAAGGGAACACCGCAGGGCGGAATGGTAAAAGCAGTTGGAGATGGAGAAGAAAACACGTTACCTGTTCTGACAAACAGAATGCTTGTAACAGAAACGTTACCACTACCTGTTCGTGGCAATCAAACAAAAACCTTCCGATTTGATAAACTGATAAATAATAACAGTGAAACCTTGACACACCATCGTTTCACGGTTGAATTCACCAGCAATCCTGTTTGGTATGCGGTACAGGCTCTGCCCTACCTCATGGAATATCCTTATGAATGTGCAGAGCAAACATGGAACCGCTTCTTTGCCAATGCACTTGCCAGTCATATCACAGCAAAGCTTCCTAAGATTCGTACCGTGTTTGAACAATGGAAACATCTGGACAGTGCTGCTTTAATTAGCAACCTGCAAAAGAATGAAGAATTAAAATCCATTTTACTTGAAGAAACTCCCTGGGTACTGGAAGCAAAATCAGAAGAACAACAAAAGAAAAATATTGCGCTTCTGTTTGACATGTTGCGTATGAATCAGCAACTGGAGCAAACGATCAACAAACTTTCAGAGATGCAATCTTCCGGAGGTGGTTTTCCCTGGTTTAAAGGCGGGCCGGATGATCGTTATATCACCCAATACATCATCACAGGTATTGGCCAGTTAAAAAAGATGAATGCAATTCCTACAGGTGCAGAAGCTAAGATCGATCAGATAGTATCGGCTGCAATGTCATTTCTTGATGCGAAGATCAAAGAAGACTATGACTATCTCAAAAAGAATAGAATCAACCTTAAGAATAACAACCTTACCGCAACACAGATACAGTATCTCTACATGAGAAGTTTCTTTCCGCAACTTCCCGTAAGTAATGAGGCATCCGTTGCATACCAGTATTATCTCAAGCAGTCAAAACAAAACTGGTTGAAACAAAGCAGGTATATGCAGGGAATGATTGCCCTTGTATTGAAACGCAATAATGAAGTAAAAACTGCAAATGCGATTGTAAAATCGCTGAAAGAAAATGCATTGGTATCTGAAGAAATGGGAATGTATTTTAAAGATTTCACAAGAGGATATTACTGGCATGAAGCACCAGTAGAAGCACAATCGCTAATGATAGAAGTGTTTGGCGAAGTAGCAGGTGATATGAATGCAGTAGCTGATTTGAAAACATGGCTTCTGAAACAAAAACAAACGCAAAGCTGGTCATCAACAGTTGCCACAGCATCGGCTTGTTTTGCTTTACTGATGAATGGAGATTCATGGATTGAAATGGAACCGGTTGCAGAAATCAAAGCAGGTACACAAACATTCAGCACTAATACCAATAAAACAGAAGGAGGAACCGGCTATTTTAAACAAACAGTGGAAGCTCCTTTTATCAAGAACGAAATGGGAGAAATTACAGTTACTGTTTCAGGTGCAGAAAGCAAGAGCAGCAAACTACCAACCTGGGGTGCTGCTTACTGGCAGTATTTTGAAAACCTGGATAAAATTACCAATGCTAATTCTCCACTTATCGTTAAGAAACAATATTTCATTGAACAAAATACCAGAACCGGCATAGTGCTTGTTCCTGTTGAAGAAGGGACTGCCCTGAAAGTGGGAACTAAAATAAAAGTGCGCATAGAAATAACAGCAGACAGAAACCTAGAATATGTGCACATGAAAGATATGCGTCCCAGCTGTATGGAACCGGTGAATGTATTAAGCGGTTATAAGTGGCAAGGCGGATTGGGTTATTATGAAAGTACAAAAGATGCAAGCACCAGTTTCTTCTTTAGTTGGTTAAACAAAGGAACCTATGTTTTTGAATATCCTTTATTCGTTACACATGCAGGAAATTACAGTGCGGGTATTACTACCATTCAATGTATGTATGCACCTGAGTTCAGCAGTCACAGCGAAGGAGTGAGAATCAAAGTTGAGCAGGAATAATGAAATATTATTCACTTGTTTTTTTACGGTTCAGAAACCCTTTCCGTTTAGCAGGTTCATAAATGAGTTTTGCCTTATTAGCCAATTGCAACATTTCTGCCTGCCAGTAATCAACAGGATTGATACAGGTGGGCAGAAATTTTATGAATTCATCCCATGATGGTTTGGGTAGGTTGGCCGATTGTTTTAATAAAAGTCCAAACCATACCACACCAGTTGCAAAGCGATAGCAGCTATCAGCTTCTGAAAGTGGAGAATAGTTTTGCGGACAGAAATACGTTTCTTTTAATTTCTTTTCGGTGTTGGGCAACTGGTAATTAAGCTCAGCATCTGCCACCCAATCATCCGACGTTGCAACAGCACCAGTGGGTTCAATTTCAAAAACAGCAGTAACAGTATAGCCTGTTCCAATTTCACCACCTTCTAATAAACTGGTAGAATCGGCCAGTGCATCTTTCCGGTTGTCGTAACCAATCAACCGGTATTGCTTTATGTATTTCGGATTGAATTTCACATTGAGATACGCTTCATCGGCCACAGCAAATAAAGTTTGCATCAATTCTGTCACCAATACTTTTTCGGCTTCCATTACATTATCCAGGTAGGCAAAATTTCCATTTCCTTTTTTGGCCAGCAATTCCAAACGGGAGTCTTTGTAATTGCCCATACCAACCCCTAAACAGGTGAGATAAATACCCGTTTGTTGTTTTTGTGTTACTAACTGCACCAATGCTTCATCATTGATTTCACCCACATTAAAATCACCATCTGTTGCAAGAATGATGCGATTGTTTCCACCCTTGATAAATTTGGAATGCGCAATATTATAGGCCATCCGCAATGCCGATTCTCCAGGCGTATCTCCTCCCGCCTGCAGCGAATCGATCACACCCATAATTTTTTCCTGGTACAAACCAGATGTGGGTTGCAACATCACACCTACTGTGCCACCATATACTACTATGGAAATGGTATCTACAGGCCGGAGGTTTTTCACCATCATTCTGAATGCCGTCTTTAATAAGGGTAACCGGTTGGGCAAATCCATAGACCCACTCACGTCAATTAATAAAACAAGATTGGCTGGCGGAAGATGATCGTAGTTTACTTTTTTCGCATGCATTCGTATGTACATCAGATGATGCATGTTGTTCCATGGACATGCGGTGATCTTTGATTCAAACGAAACGGTTTTTCCCGGTGGCGGCTGTTTATAAGGAAGCGGAAAATAGTTGAGCATTTCTTCAATACGAACTGCATCTGTTGGCACTGCTGAATTCATATTGATAAATCGCCTGATGTTGCTGTAAGATGCCTTATCCACATCCAATGCAAAACTGGTAGATGGAAATTCTGCTGTGGGATTGAATGTATTCTCAACCTGCTGTGTATACGTTTCACCTCCGGCTGATGACCATACAAATCCGGCTTCTGTTTTATCCTGCGTAACAGAAAGCAGTTGCTTTTTTCTTGCTGCAGTTCCCGGCGCTGTGAGTTTTAATTCAATAACATTGTATGTATCGCTGCTTAACAGAATTTTCTTTTCCTCATAACCATTGAGGAATAAAGTAACACTATCCTTTAACAGAGAGGAAGGTATTCCAAAAGCCCCTGTTGAACCACTGTAATAAAATCCATTTGTTGATTGTACGTTCATACGTACATTAGAGAGAGGTTGTTTCTGCACATCTCTTATTTCACCACGGAAATAATATTGCGCATCTGCAAAGAATGCAAACAATGATAAGGTAACAATAAAAACGAACCGTTTTGACATAAGCAAGATTCGCTTTCCAGGGTATAAATTTAATGTGCAGGAGGTTCTCCTTCTGCCAATTGGTAGATAGAAGGAATATTCCTGGCCAGCCCATCATAATCCAGACCATACCCTAACAAGAAGCGGTTTGGCACAGAGAAACCGAGATATTGGATTGTAACGGGATATTCAGTTGCTTCGGGCTTATGTAATAAAGCCGCAATTTCAAGTGAAGCTGGCTGTTGGTTATACAATTGAGGCAGAAACACATTTAATGTTCTGCCTGTATCAATAATATCTTCAATGATAATCACATGACGACCCACAATGTCGGTATCCAGCCCGATAGCAGTAATCACCTGTCCGCTTGATTTGGTGCCTTTGTAGGAAGCCAGTTTAATAAAACAGATTTCTGCTTCAATAGTAAGCGACTTAAACAGATCAGACGCAAACATGAAAGCACCATTCAGAATGGCAATAAACAAAGGTTGCTTGCCTGCATAATCTTTGTCGATCTGGGCTGCAAGTTCACGTATACGTGTTTGAATCATTTCTTCATCCATGTAGGGAATAAAATACTTATCGTGAACTTTGATTCTGCTCATTGTTATTTTTTATTAATGATGAGTTCCATTCCTTCTTTCAGACTGGTGTCGCCCAGTTTATTCCATTGTTGTAATTCCTGAACCGACACTTCATATTTACGTGCAATACTATACAATGTTTCTTTAGGTTGTACCGTATGCACCTGAATTTCAACAGAAGCATTCTGAGTTTGCTGCTGAACAGGTACTATTTCATTGGAAACAGCTGTGACAGGAGCTGATTTCTGATTACTCAGCCGGGGAGCGGCAGGTGCCGGTGATTGCAGATACAATTGTTCCCCTACTGCAGGTTGCTGGTTGACCAACAGTTGATTCAGCTGCAACAGTGCTTCTAAACGGATTCCCTGTTGCTGGGCAATATCGTATACGGTTTCGCCCGCAGCAACCACATGAGTGGCAACAGCGCCGGTTCTGCGTTTCCGCTGCAGGTACACCAACTGATCTTTTTCGAGTGATTCTTTTTCGGGAAGATCATTAAAATCAAACAAATATTTTAATGGAATATTGTACTGTTGTGCAATAGCAAGGAAAGGTGTGCCTTTGCTTGCATAGATCACTCTTGTTTCGTTGATTTTAAACTCACCGGCAGGATAAGATACAAGAACCGGCTGCACTTTCACTTCTTCTTTCGGCTTTTGTTGTTCGTTAACAGGTGTTTTCACGGGCTCAATTGTAACCGGAAGATTCACTTGTACCGGCGGATCCTGTTTGGCAACAATGGGATTGTTTGTTACCGGTGCCGGCGGATCATTCTTTACAACCGTTTCAGGTTCTGCTTTCTTGCGTCCTAATGCAACCAGACTATATTCATTGAGATTGTACGTTTCAATGTATTTAATCAGCATTTCAGGATACTTGGGATTGGTGGCATAACCAGCTTTCTTCAATCCGTAAGCCCATGACTTATAGTCGGTGGGATCCAGTTGAAACAAAAATGCATAATGCTTGCGGGTGCGAAGAAAATCTGAATGATCTATGTAAGACTCTTCTGCAGTATTATACTTACGGAAACATTCGCCGGGTGCATCATCATCGTGACTTACACTGGGACCTGTCCAGGTTTCCTTACACTTAATTCCAAAATGGTTGTTGGATTTTTTTACCAGCTTACTGTTGCCGTTTTCAGTTTCAACAATTCCTTGTGCCAGGGTGATAGATGCAGGCACACCTGAACGTATCATTTCAGATATAGCAATGTCCTTGTAACGGTTGACATACTCTTCAATCGTGATTGTTTGGGCAAAAACAGAGGTGCACACAAACAACCCAATAATGGAAACAAACAGTTTTACTTTCATACGATATTCTGGTCTTTATTTTTTCCGGATGACGGTGAGGCCATCTCGTAAGGTCAATACAATTTTTTCAACTTCATCATCAGTACTCACATGTTCATTAAAAGCATGAATGGCTTTCGGGTTTTTCCCGGTAATTTCTTTTTCAAGCACAGCTCCGTGAAACAACACATTATCGGCCAGGATCACCCCACCCTTTCTTAAACGGGGTTTCACCAATTCATAGTATGCAATATAGTTCACTTTATCGGCATCTATAAACACAAGGTCCCATGTTTCATTCAGTTCCGGTATGATCTGCAGGGCGTTCCCGGTATGAAGGCGTATCCTGTTTGCCAGCCCTGCTGTTTCAAAATGTTTTTGTGCGATTGCTGCGTCTGCTTCTCTCAATTCTATGGTATGCAGTAACCCTTCTGCTGCCAGGCCTTTAGCCAGGCAAATAGTACTGTAACCCACCATTGTACCAATCTCCAGCACCCGCATTGGCTGAATGATTTTACTGATGATTTCAAGGAACTGTCCCTGCAAATGACCACTTAACATATGTGGTTGTGCATGGCTCTGCTGTGTGGTACCGGCAATTGTTTTCAGCAGATCATCTTCCCTTGAAGAATAAGTTGCAGCATATGCTTCAGCCGGTGGATAAATCAGGTCCAAGGGAAAAAGTTTCCGCAAAGATAGAGCAGATAAATCAGATCAGGAAGCGATATCAGCTTCAGGCTTTGATTTATCGGCTATCAGAAACAATCCAATAAAAGTTAACAATCCATTAATGATTAAAAGTTCAAGTCCGATCTCAAACCCATGCAGAAATGCCGACTGATACTTGTCGATAAAAAAGCAAATAACCGGCGTCAGGATGGCCACAATAGGCACATAACGGTCTTTCACCTGTTTGCGGGTAAGTATACCAAATGAAAACAAGCCAAGCAAAGGACCGTAGGTATAGGCTGCCACTTTCAAAATCACGCCAATCATACTGGGATTGTTCACCCATTTATAAACCATAACAAACAATAAAAAGAGAAAGGCAAAACTGAGGTGTACCCGCTGACGGATTTTCTTTTTTTGTTCATCTGTCCAGTCGGCTTTGCGTTGCATCCCCAGTATGTCAATACAAAAGGAAGAAGTGAGTGCCGTGATCGCTCCATCGGCACTGGGAAACAAAGCGGAGATCAATGCAATAATGAAGATTACCGATACAATGGGAGGCATATATTGCAATGCAAGTAAGGGAAACAGTTTATCGGATGTAGCATCCTTTCCCTCCAACATAAAGCGTGAAATGGATTTTCCATTTTCGGTTACAGTTACCATTTGTGCACCCAGGCTTTCCGCATAAAGATGAAGCAAGCCACCGAGCACCAGGAACAGGGAAATCACAATCAGCATAATGGCCCCAAGTGTCAACACATTCTTCTTTGAATCATGTAATGTTTTTACAGAAATATTTTTCTGCATCATTTCCTGGTCCATTCCAGTCATTGTAATGGTAATAAATGCGCCGGCCAGAATTTGTTTTACAAAGAACAATTTGCTTCCGGGATCGGTGAAAAACACTTTTGTAAATCCCTTTTGTTGCATAGCATCAAGCCCTTGCAACAATGAAAAATCAAGTTTAGTCAGGATGTACACAAGGCAAATAATTAAACCGGCGAGCATGCCTGTGGTTTGCAAGGTATCGGTCCACACAATTGTTTTCACCCCTCCTTCGTATGTATACAAAAGAATCATGATCAGGATTACAATCGTAGTGAGCCAGAAAGGAACATGGAAGCTTTCCAGTATAGCACTTTGCAATATGTTTACAACGAGATACAGCCGTGCTGTTGCACCTAATGTGCGTGACAAAATAAAAAAGCCGGCACCCGTTTTATAAGAACGGAAACCCAAACGGGAAGAAAGATAATTGTAAATGGAAGTTAAGTTGAGCCGGTAATACAACGGCAGCAAAACGAAAGCGATCACCGCATAACCAATAAGGTAGCCCAATGTAATTTGTAAATAAGCAAAGGATTCCTTCCCTACTGCTCCCGGCACACTCACAAAAGTGACCCCGCTTAATGATGTACCAATCATTCCAAATGCCACCAACATCCAGTTGCTGCTTCTGTTCCCAATGAAAAATGAGTCGTTATTTGAATTGCGGGAGGTATACCATGCCACAGCTAATAACAACAGAAAATAACCAATCACAAAGGAAAACAGCAATACAGGCGACATATTGATTCAGTTTGAAAATGAAGATAAAGAAATAAAATTTCGCTGATTGAGTTTCACTACATTTGAACGCATATTTTAATCATACAGTTATATGTCATCATTCACTTCCCTGGCAGTTTTTTGCGGATCAAGATCCGGCTCTGATCCTTTGTTTATTGAACATGCAAAACAACTGGGCACTTTAATGGCGCAACAACAGGTAACACTGGTTTATGGCGGGGGAAGTAAAGGGATTATGGGAGCAGTAGCCGATGCCGTAATGAATAACGGCGGAAAAGTGGTTGGTGTGATTCCTGAAATATTAGTGGAATGGGAGCACCAGCATGAGGGCATTACAGAATTACATGTTGTACCCGATATGCATGTTCGTAAAAAGAAAATGTATGAGCTGTGTGATGCGGCTGTTATTCTGCCGGGGGGCAATGGCACTTTAGATGAATTATTTGAAATGCTCACCTGGAATACCCTCAATATTCACGACAAACAGATTTTCATTCTGAATACAAACGGCTATTACAACCATTTGATAGCACATATCAAACACATGGAGAAAGAAGCCTTTCTCTATGAACCCATGGAAAAGCGGATGACCATTGTGCAGTCGCCGGAAACTATTTTCAGCGGGATTCCTTCTTAGGACGTAGATAGAATAAAAAAGCAGTGCGGAAAACCGGCTGCATTCTGTTATAACTATCTACATAAGGTGATTTTGGATCTTTCATTACATCCACAACAATACTCGTATAAAATTGTGATTGGCCGATAAAACGATTTCCATAACCGGCTCCCACCAAAACACTAGGCGCTGAATAAGAAGTTTTGTCCGTCACATTTCCTTCAAATTTTACACTCGAACTGATCGTATTATACTCCAGCTGACCTCCGATAAACAACATACGTGCCGGCCAGAAACGGATGAATGGGCCTCCCCCTGCCACAGAATACCTGAAAACAGCTGAAGAATTATAATCATTCTGGGTTATGTAAGTAATATTCGTTGCAATGCCTGCATCTATAAACTTATTGAGGCTATAACCTATCTCCGGGTTTAATCCTAGTATAAACCCATTGGAAAAACCCAGGTTAATACCTGATCCGATAAAAATATTTTCACGTTTAAATCCTTTATCATCCTGAGCCTGCGCTGCAAAGACAAACAAAATAAGAACGACTGCTGCTACTAACTTCTTCATATAATACGATTATTAATGCTGATCAAATATTTTACCCGGGTTTAAGATATGATTGGGGTCAAATGCTTTCTTCACAGCACGCATCAATGACAGGTTTGCTTCCGGCATCACCACTTCCAGATACTGCTTTTGAATCAAGCCCACACCATGTTCCCCACTCACCGTTCCACCCAGTTGGTAAACCAATGCAAACATAGATTTTAAAATGTTACTCATTACTTCATTACCGTAACTGTTCGGAATTCCTTCTTTTCGTATGCGGATATGCAGGTTCCCATCGCCGGCATGTCCGTAACAAACCACATCAAAAGCATGCTCCTTTCCCAATGCCTTCACTCCTCTTATTAATGCAGGAAGGGCGGCCCTTGGCACTACCGTATCTTCTTCAATAGTGTATCCAGCCTGTTTTACTGCTTCGGCTACACGTCGGCGTAACTTCCATAGTTCAGCTTTTTGCTGTGCATCATCTGCAAAATACAAATCGCCGATATCATATTTTGTTAACAATGTTCCAATTGATTCCATTTCTTTCATCAATACATCCATATCATTCCCATCCACTTCAATCAGCAGGTGTGCCGCAATATCATCTGTAATTGGAACAGCTGAACTATCTACCATTTCCCGGGCAATTTTTAACGCATCTATTTCCACCAATTCCAATGCACTGGGTGTAAAGCCGGCCCTGAAAATTTCATTCACTGCTTCCCCCGCCTGCTCCAGCATCCGGAATGGAACCAGCATTAATAAATCATATTGAGGTAAGGGAATCAATCGCAGCACAATTTTCGTTACTACTCCCAGCGTCCCTTCACTGCCAACCATTAATTGAGTAAGATTATAACCGGTGGAATTTTTGAGCACATTGGCTCCTGTCCATATCACATCACCATTAGGTAATACTACTTCCAGGTTGAGTACATAATCTTTGACCACTCCATACTTCACGGCTTTAGGTCCGCCGCTGTTATGTGCAATATTTCCACCAATAAAACAACTGCCTCTGCTGCTGGGATCGGGTGGATAGAACAAACCTTTTTTCTTCACTTCCTCCATGAGCACTTCAGTTATAACACCTGGCTCGGTAATGACCTGGTGATTGCGTTCATCAATGTGAATGATCTGATTCATTCGCTCCATCGACAAAACAATTCCGCCGAATAAGGGTAATGCTGCTCCGCTTAATCCTGTTCCTGCTCCTCTTGGTGTAACCGGTATTTTTAATTCATTGCAAAGGCGCAGCACCTTGCTTACTTCTTCTGTACAGGATGGTTTCACCACTACTTCAGGAGAAAAATGCAATCGCTCTGTTTCATCATGCGCATATTGATGCAACGATTCTGCATCGATGTACACATGGCCATCACCGGTAATTTCTTTCAGCTTGTCAACTACATCCTGCGTAACCTTTGTATATGAAAATGGAGCAGCCATGGATTAAATTTAATACGAAATCCGAATAAGCTTGTAAGGAAATCATTCTTTTAGAAACGGGGACATAAGCTCTGGCGGCGGGTGTTCTTATCTCCAAAATACTGTTGATAAAACCCATTACGCAATAAAGAAAACTCCCATGCGCCCTGACTGTTGTTGAAACTGCCGAGAGGACTAAGCGTTGCGTCATAAGTGAAAGTGAAACGGATATTATTCATTTCAAAACCCAGCATGGCAATAGCTGCATCGCCCCACCTGTAATACGCTCCGCCAAAAATAACTTTTGAGCCATTACCGGTTAAATTGTAGGCTGCATTACCTCCCATGACCAGTTCATTGGCTTTTGATTGAGAAGAGAAATAAGCATTGGGATTTACTATCCAATCATCATTGACTTTAAAACTTCCATTTAAAAATCCAATATACCGACGAGGAATTTCATTGTTACTATTGCTGAAGAATGTTTCTTTAGGCGTATTTACGTGATGTGCCGAAAAACCTGCATTGATGTACGTATTTTCATTAGGAAAATAAGCATAATTCATCCCTACTTGTAAATCAAAATAGCTCACATCTCCATTGGTAAGAAATGCTTCCCCCGAAGGAGCACCTGCATCAAAAAACTTTCCTGTCCATTGATTATCGAAGGTGAACTTGGTGATATCAATCCGCTTGCTGGCATAACCGGCATTAAACCCGGCTGATAATAAACTACTAAGTCCGATCATTTGATGATAAGCAAGTGACGCATATACTTTATTACTTCTCAGATTGCCCCTTCCGGCCACGTCGTTCAGTAAAACAAGTCCTGCGCCCATCCACCCATTATCAATTTTATCTCTGAACAATTGAAAATCGGCAAATGCACTGGCGGTTTTAAAAGGAACAGGAACAGAAGTCCATTGTGAACGATAATGAATACCTACCCTGTAATCTGCCTCAGGTATAAATCCGGTATTAGCAGGATTGGTGGTTAATGGCGAATTCATGAATTGAGAAAAATGAAGGTCTTGTCCGCCGGCCTGAAACCGAACGAATACAATCACGATCACACAAATCAGCCATTTTATTTTTCTTTTATTCATCATGCTCACTTCTTTTTCAATCTTATCGTATCAATGTTACATCACCTTTCTTACGCAATTTCTCTCCGGTAAAATATTCAACTTCGAGTGTCCATGCATAAGAATCCATTGGTTGATTCACGCCTTTATATTTTCCATCCCAGCCAATTGACACATCATGGCTTTCAAAGACCATTAAGCCCTGACGGTTATAGACACGCAATGTCATTTTCGTGATACCAAATCCTCTTATACGGAAGATATCATTCACTCCATCACCATTGGGTGTAAATGCACTGGGCAAATCATTCACCACATTAATTAATGATTCCACCGGCATACATAAAGTATCCGTACAACCATTGTTGTTGGTTACAACCTGACATACATTATTAATAGCCTCTGCTGCATATTGATGAACCGGATCTTTCAAAGTTGATTTGGTTCCATCCCCAAAATCCCAATCCCATTTCACCACATCGGGAGAAGCGGTGTTTGAAAAACGTGTGGGTGTGTTTTCCTGTGATGGATTGGGTGAATAAAAGAATCCCGCTGTTGGCCTTGCATAAACACTGAAAGTTCTTTGTGCCGAATCAACCAGGTTACAACTGGACGGATTGAAAATATATTGCTTGATCGTATAAGTTCCCGGAGTTGAATAAGTAAACGGAGGTAATGTATTGGTGGATTGCTGCCCATCGCTGCTCACCCACAGGTAAGTACTTGCTCCCACAGATGTATCTGCAACTGCAAGCGTATACGGCAAGCAGCCATTATCTACACGAAAGCCGGCACGGATGGTAGAAGCCACCTGGAAGTTGGCAACCCCAAACACATCGCCCACGTTACAGAAATTGGAATCGATGAGTTTTAACTGCACGTTGTAAGAACCGGGTCCGGGGAATGTATGCGAAACGGGATTAGGTGCAAAACCCTGTATTGTGTCATTACCCGAACCATCGCCCCAACTCCATACAAATGATTTGTTGGTAAATGGAGGTATGGCAGTAAGCCGTTGAGTTGTGTTAGTAAAATCAAAACTCAAACTGGTACAAGGAGGTTTTCGCTGAGAAGTAAACTGCAGAGCAACGGAATCGGTTGTTACACGAATACGCATAAAAGCAGAATCTCTTTCATTGCAGGAATTCGGATCAATCCCGATCACTTTTACATCAAAAAATCCGGAAGTAGTATATGTGTGCTGAAGTGGATTTTGAGTAGTTGGTCCGGTTTGAGTTCCATCGCCCCACACCCAGATGTATTCTTTAGCTAAACGAAGTGTATCAACAAATTCAACAGTGGCGGGCAAACAGAAATTCACCTGTTTTGAGCCTACTGCTTTTAATGAAACACGCACACCTGATAAATCAAACTTGATCTTCAACATACCCAGGTTACAGGCACCTCCGGTTGTTCCCCTGTTAGTGGGACTCCAGGATCCTGCAGTTGTGAAATAGCTGCTGCTGAGAGGAAGCCCACTCGCCACATTCTTGCAATTGGCACATAATGCCTGGTAAATCACACCATCTGCATCAAAACGACTGGTACCACCATCCACATGTTCCAAGCCACCATCACCTCCCCGTTGACCAAAGAAGCTTCCATACAGTTGCGATGCTGCATTTCGCTGAAGTACAAAAAAGTAAAAATCACTTCCATCGGTGAGTTTTTGAAATGCATCGTTCGTAACCGGAAGTCCAAATGTACCTGCCGTTGGATAGGAAGGTGACGCAAAACGGTTGGCATCGCCACCCCAGCCCGATACATATACATTCTCACAATTATCAACCAGGAAAGCGGTAGGAGAAATATTAGGCGCAACGGCATTGGCTGTGCCAAAGGTTGTGGAATAAACAAAAGCTGTAAGATTGGGCTGCAGTTTGGCTATGAATTGTTTACCACCCGAAACAGAATAAGCAGCATTCTGAATAGGCCAGTTGCCTGTTGTGGTTCCCATTACATAAGGAAAGCCTTTCGAATCAAACTGAACACCGTACACAATATCAATTCCCGGTGTACCGAGAAAACTGGAACGGATCATACTCACACTGGTTCCATTATCCCGGATGTTGGCAATAAAACCGTCTGTTTCTCCCCCGTTATAGGCAGGTTGTAAAACACCTGCTGCAGTACCGGGAAAGTCGCTGCTGGTAGTTCCGCCTCCTACATATATATCACCCGTAACCGGATTTTCTGTAAGTACAAAGGCAGCATCATCTGTACTGCCACCGAGATAAGTACTCCATACGATTGTGTTACAATTGGGGTTTATTTTTATCACCACACCATCCTGTGTACCACCAAATGTATTCTGAAAGGCGCCTGTTGTATAGAAATTGGCACTTTGTGTGGCTGATGCAACAAGAATATTATTATTCCGGTCGAGAATGACTTCACTACGGCCATCATCGCCATAATTACGTAATAAAGTACGAGGGCCATTATCTCTGTTGGGTGTGATGTTTACACCATCGTTGCCACTGCCACCTGTACGGATGGATCCGATTAATGCAGTTCCATTGGCATTAAGTTTAGCAACGAAAATATCATAACCACCGGATTGTGTTCCGATGAAATTGCCGGGAAAATTGGAAGAGTTGGTGCGGCCTGCGATTACCAGGTTACCAGATGGATCACAAATTAAACTGTGCGGTTGTTCGAAACCGTTACCACCGAGGTAAGTTGCATAAATTCTGCTTTGTCCGTTGGGCGACAATTTAATAATCCCTATATCCGGAGGAGGACCAGAACCTCCACCACCACCGCCCGAACCCTGGTAAGCCCCTGCAGAAACAGGGAAACCTGTCTGGCTCACAATACCGGCGCCAAAGAAACTTCCATCGGGGCCGGGTGTTGCAGTGAAACCCCAGTTATCACCTGTAGACCCGCTGAACGTAGAAAAAACCATGGAAGGATCAATGATAAGCGTTGTTGCTTTATCGTAACCCTTCGCATCAAAACTGAGCGTATTGCCGGTTAATTTGTAGCGGCAAGTAACAATTTCTCTTTTACCGTTTACAAACTGGTAGGAATAAGGCTCTAACTCACGGGCTTCCCCAACCGAAGTATTAATCACGAGTTCACGGTTTCTTACTTCCATAGATGAAGCGCCTTCATATTTCAGTTGCACTTTTGAAAGGTCGGCACCGGGATAAACAACAATATCATATTTCAACCGGTCGTTCTGCACATAATAACGGATGTCAATATTGGGATAAACATTTTTATAAGTAACCGCCTGGTAAGAATGAACTTCTGATGCCCATTTGGAAGGATCGTCTCCAATGAAGTAATTCTCATACCCTATCATTTTCTTTTCCTTAATGATCCGTGTATTGAAATTGGCCCCTATTAATTTAACCCGGAATGCATGGTTCCGCACCTGTGATGGCAGCCCTCTGCGGTAAGGAACATTGCCATGTGAGGAATCAATGCTGTGGCCGTGGTAATATTCTGCCATCTGACGATAATCGTCAGGATGCTGGATATTGATGGTATATCCGTCTTTACTGAGGAAAAAAGTACTGTTGCCGGCATTGGTACGAAAGAGCACCTGGTGATCCCATTGTCCCTTATTCTCTGTAAAATACAATTGTCCCTTTGCTGTAATTGTGAATTGAACTGCCAGTAAAAAAAGTAATAAGAGTCGTTTCATGCGTTCGTTTAAACGTTTCGGCTTAACTATAAAATCCTGTCTCTGAAAATAAGAATTTAAAACGGCAATTCCCACACTCTTATTTCATCAGGCAACCCTGCTCCACTCCGTTTTACCTTTCTGTGACACGAGATAATTTTTTAACTGCAAATTTTCTGCCGAAATCAGTTCGGGATCTTCTTCAAGCAAGGCCCTGCAATGGCTTGCGGCCAGTTCCAGCAAAGGTTTATCCTGCACAATGCTGGCCAGTTTGAAGTTAATCAACCCACTTTGCCGGGTACCTTCAATATCGCCCGGCCCTCTGAGTTCGAGGTCTTTTTCTGCAATCAGAAAACCATCATTGGTATCACACATTATCTTTAACCGTTCACGACCCTCCCTGGTTAAATTCTTCTTTGTTAAAAGAATGCAAAAACTCTGTTTACTGCCTCTGCCCACCCTTCCCCGAAGCTGGTGTAACTGAGAAAGCCCAAAGCGTTCTGCACTTTCAATCACCATCACCGTTGCATTGGGCACATCCACGCCCACCTCAATTACTGTGGTAGCCACCATGATCTGCGTATCGTTTTGTTTAAACCGCATCATGTTTGTATCCTTCACCTCGGTCTTTTGTTTTCCATGTACCATACTGATATAATACTGTGGTTCCGGAAAAAAAGCTTTCACTTCTTCATACCCTTTCATGAGATGTTCAAAATCCATTTTCGCACTTTCTTCTATAAGGGGATAAATGAAATAAGCCTGTTGGCCTTTAGCAATTTCCTTTTTTACAAAGTCCATAACAGCTGGCCTTGCCTGTTCAAACCGATGTACGGTGGTGATGGGCTTACGTCCCGGAGGCAATTCATCCATCACACTATAATCCAGGTCGCCGTATGCCGTCATAGCCATAGTACGTGGAATGGGTGTCGCCGTCATCACCAGTATATGTGGTTGCTGTTCATTCTTCAGCTTCAGTTCTGCCCGTTGCGCCACACCAAACCGGTGTTGCTCATCAATAATTGATAAACCCAGCTTATGAAACTGTACTGCATCTTCAATTAATGCATGTGTTCCTATGATGATGGAAACCGTTCCATCTGCCAATCCACTCAGTATTTTTTCACGCTCTGCCTTTTTGGTTGACCCCGTGAGTAAGCAAACTTCCACCTGAAGTGGCGCCAGCATTTTAGATATACTGTTGTAATGCTGCTGGGCCAGGATTTCAGTAGGTGCCATGAGGCAACTTTGCCAACCGTTATCGGCTGCCAGTAACATGGTAAGCATCGCCACAATGGTTTTCCCGCTGCCCACATCGCCTTGCAGCAAACGGTTCATCTGGTGGCCTCTTGCAGTATCCTGCCTGATTTCTTTCAATACTCTTTTTTGTGCTCCTGTTAATTGAAACGGGAGGTATTCGTTGTAAAACGAGTTAAACAAATGGCCCACTTTATCAAACACAATTCCTTTTGAATAACGGTGACGGTTACTCTTAATGAGTGCCATACGCATCTGCGCCAAAAACAGTTCTTCAAATTTGAGACGATTGAGTGCTGCTTCATAAACTTCGCTGCTGGCAGGAAAATGAATGGAGCGGTAGGCTTCGTATCTCGAGGGAAGCTTTAATTCTTTCAACAATTTCTCCGGCAGGTTTTCAGGCACATCTTTCGGATGTATTTGTGGGAGTAACGCCGCTGTCAGTTTGGCTATGGTTCTGCCGTTCAATCCTCTTGCTTTCAGCTTCTCTGTGGCAGGATAGATGGGCTCTAACCCCTGCTTTGTATCGGCCGCCAACGAAGCTACTGAATCAATTTCCGGATGAACCAACTGAGCTTTGCTCATGAAGAAACTCAGTTTCCCGAAAGCAATGTATTCTGCACCCGTTACCAATCGTTTTTGCACCCAGTTTATTCCCTGGAACCAGGTAAGCTCCATGGTACCACTGGCATCCTGCAGTTGAGCCACCAATCGTTTGGCACGGTGCTGTCCCACCAGTTCCACATGCACCAGTATTCCTTTCACCTGGACAAATTCCTGGGCCGGAGTTAAAGTGCCAATGGGCCAGATTTTTGTTTTATCGAGATGCCGATAAGGAAAATGTTCAAGCAAATCACCAAACGTAAAGATGCTGAGCTCTTTCTTTAACAGATCGGCACGGAGCGGCCCTACCCCTTTGAGGTATTCGATAGGACTAAGTAATATCGTTGAATTTGATTGCGTCACTCCGGTCTGTTCTATGCAAAAATCGTTCAAACAGATGAACGTCTTGCTTTCTCCCACAAAACAGTTTGCTTACCTGTGAAGAAACGGTATGCACCACCCAGCATGGCGGCATGCATAAAAACGAAATAATAGGGAATGCTAAATATGGGAAAAGATTGAAATGGTGCGGGTAATAAGCCTCCCATTAAAGCACATGCATATAAAATCACCTGCATCCATAGTGTGTATTCATAAAACAAACCGGCACCTTGTACATACAATACAAGATTGATCAGAAATAAAAACAGAAAAGCCGGCGCACAGGCCACCCATCGCATAGCTCGATGAGAGAAAAACTGGAAGGCCAGTCTGGGATATTTAGAAATATTAAATGCTTCTTTGAAAAGTATCAATGATTGAAATCCGCCTGCAGCAATTCTAACCTTCCGTTTCCATTCATCTCCGTAAGTTGCCGACGGGGTTTCTGTAGCCACCGCTTTACTAGCATAAGCAATTCGTTTGTTCCTGAGATTAATGGAAAGCGATAAATAAAAATCATCTGTAAGAGCTGCTTCAGAAATGGGTACAAAATCACTCCGCCGCAATGCAAACAATTCTCCTGCTGCACCTACAACTGTGTAGAATTGTGCTTCCAGACTTTTGAGCATAGATTCGTATTTCCAATACAACCCTTCGCCGGTTCCCACTTCACCATCCTGTTTCACTTCAATCACTTTTTTTACACCAGCCACACCGCCAATTGAATCATCGGCAAAATAAGAAGCCAGCTCCCTGATAGTACCATGATCCAGAAATGTATTCGCATCGGTGAGGACAACAATATCAGACGAAATAAATGGCATGGCCCGGTTAATAGCAGCAGCTTTGCCTTTTCGAGCCGCTTCAAATAAAAGAGTTACATCGGGAAACTGTTTTACTTTTTCAACGGTGGCATCGGCAGATCCATCCGCAATCACCACCACTTTCAACAAACCGGCCGGATAATCCAGAGACAGGGTATTCCGTATCTTTTCTTCAATCACCTCTTCCTCATTATACGCAGCCACAAGCACAGTTACCGACGGCTGAAAAGCATTTGCCTGTACCTGTTTCTTACCCATACCTGCACCTATCCACAACAATACCGGATAGCCCACGTACGTGTAAAAAATCACAAATACCATCAACCAGAAAAAGAACACCATCATAGGGGCTAAATTTAAACACAAACCTTCATTTGGGAAGGATTCTTTTTCAACCTTTTTTTATGAAAATACCATCCGGTGGGTATAGGACAAAGTTTCTGGTGGTTGTATACTTGCAGTATCAAAAATGAAAGTAATTTTCAGAAAAAAAATGAAACACATTCTTTCCATACTGCTCCTCTCTGTTTCGCTGCATGTTTCTGCACAGCAGCCTAACAAACTGGCGGTGATTGTAGCCATTTCGAACTACGCACCCAATACAGGATGGAACAGCCTCAATTCTGAAAATGATGTCCCTTTAATACGTGAGTCTCTGAAGCGCCAGGGATTTGCCGAAAGTAATATCCTTATCATACGTGATAAAGAAGCCACGAAATCCGGCATTCTCAACGCTATCCAGAAACAGCTGATTGATAAAGCCAAGCCCGGCGATATTTGTGTCTTTCACTTCAGCGGCCATGGCGAACAGGTATTTGACGACAACGGCGATGAAGCAGATGGCTATGATGAAGCACTGGTAACTTACGATGCACCGATGGATTACAAGCCAGGCGTGGAAAAACACCTGAGAGATGATGAATTTGGATTTAAACTGGAAGAAATACGAAAAAAACTCGGACCATCCGGTAGCCTGCTGGTTATTGTGGATGCCTGCCATAGCGGAAGCAGTACCCGTAGCGGATTGGGCAATTACCGGGGTACCACTACAAAATATCAACCCAAAGGATACTCGCCCAAGGCAACCGTATCAAAAGTAAATGAAGGATTGTTTACACTGGGCGAATCAAAACCCGGTTTATCTCCCATGAGCGCTTTTTTTGCCTCTGCCTCTTCTGAATTAAACCAGGAATGTGGCGAAGAACATTGCGGAAGCCTTTCACTGGCTTTTTCAAAAGCAATGGCGAAAGCCGATACAAAAACGAGTTACCGCAGTTTGTTTGACAATATCCGTTTGGAGATGAGTAAAATGGTACCCGGACAAACACCCAATGCCGAAGGAGATCTGGATGTTGAAATTTTTGGTGGTAAAGCTTTGGGCAAACCCAACTATTACACTTGCAACGAAATCCTTGGCAAAAAGAAAGTGAGCATTTTATGTGGTAAAATTTATGGTGTTTTTGCCGGCACAACTTTTAAAGTTTATCCAACTAATACCTATAACCGTGAAGGCGTAACACCCATAGCAAAAGGAACAATTATAACTGCAACACCCTACAGCAGTGAAGTGGAACTGGATACAGAGCTTACAGAAGATCAGTTAAAAACGGCCTGGTATTTCCTCGATGAAATCAGCTATGGTGACCTCAATGTAAATGTAACCATCCGCTCAAAAGACCAGGCTTTAGCCACACAGTTGAAAGCAGCACTGGTTAAAATCAAACAGGCAAAGCTGGTAGATGAACAAGGTGATGTATTTATTGAGCAGGGAACAACTGGCTTCAGCCCCGACTCCATTTATATTTCCACATCATCAGATTACCGTCTTGGTGTGATCAGTAAGAATACAGATCCTGAAGAATTGTTCAATATACTGTCGGCTAAAATTGGTTCCTATGGCCGGGCGGCTTATCTCCGTAATCTCAACATGAGCAACGAAGAGTTGAAAGTAAGCTTTGCATTTGTGCCTATTGAATATAAAAAAGCAGAGGGAAATAACGAAGCCATTGTAAAAGACCTGCCGATGAATACCATCAAAGATGCTTCCGGTAATATTGTATTCCAGCATGGTGATTGGTATAATGTTGTAATCAAGAACGAAGGACAGGAACGTTTGTACTATAACGTTCTGGAAATACAGCCAGATAATATTGTAAATGTATTATTCCCGGCAAAGAATCAACAACCGGCAGAGTGTTTCATCAATCCCGGCGATAGTATCCGTGTGAAACGCAATTTTAAAATCGGTCCGCCCGATGGAATGAATGTCATCAAACTGGTGGCAGCGAAAGCACCGCTGAACCTGCGCCAGGTATTTGGAACAACCGCTGCCACCCGTGGAAACACACCCAACTTTTCCAATCCTTTTGAAAAACTGATGAACGGCATTAATAAAACCGAAGGCATTCAATCCAGGGGAAGTGGTGAAGAAACTGTTCCACCCGATGCAGTGAATATTTTCTCGGTCCCTTATAAAATAGTACCTAAAAAACAATAAAAAATTTTGTTCTCTTAAAACTTTTATTAATCTTTATTTTCAAACCATCTAAACAAAAACAAGTATGAAAAAGTTAGTATTTCTGACTCTTACAATCATCGGTTTAACCGTTGCATTTGGAAGCACCGTAAAAGCACAAGAACGTAAAAAAGTAGCTGTTACTGCTCAGGAAGTAAAAGAAAAGAAAGACCTTCCTGGTCCTGATGCAAAACCCCGTGAAAAGAAAACCCGTGGTTATTGCTATGTGTATTTCGATAACTTCACTGGTAACTATGTAGACGTATGGGTAGAAGGTATCTATCAAGGCCGTCTCTCTCCTTACGCAACTTCAGTTCGTATCGATGTATGGGTTCCCGGTAACTGGACAAAATGGTATGCCCAATCTACAGACGGAAGCCTTTACTGGAGTAACAGCAGCTATTGTAACGATAGCCGCACATTTACGCTCAATCTCAAACGTTAATACATTTCATGAAAATGTCAAGGGTATAAACTCCATGAGTTTATACCCTTCTTTTTTTACTTTGTATCATGAAATTTCTGAAACGCTTTTTTTCTGAATACTTCTTCATCAATATTTTCATCTTCAGCTGCATTTCACTGCTGTCGCTGATTGTGTTGAACTTTTCTTTTTTTGACCCCTTCACACAAGCGTTTGAAGATTTCACCTTAACAGATCTTCATTATTCCCGCATCAAAAAACAAGATCAGATATATAACGGCCCGCTCGTATTGATTAATCTTGAAAACAAAGAACGAAAAGAACTTGCTTTTCTCTTACAAAGGATACAGGAAGGAAAACCCAAAGTAATCGGACTGGATGTAGTATTTCAATCCAGAAAAGAAGCAGATGATTCGTTATTACGAAAGCAGTTTTCACTACACAACAATTATGTGTTCAGCTATTTTGCCAACTTCGATCAACCGGAAAAAAATATTTATAATGACTCGTTCTTTACCACTGTAAAAAACGGATATGCTAATATGGTAGCCGAAAACAGGGAGTACTCCACCATCCGTTATTATTATCCGTTTTATAAAGAACAGGAAGCATTCACCACTTCCATCATTCGTGCATGGAACCCTGAACTGCTTTCTAAACTAAATGACCATAAAGGCAAGCCACTCGAAATACATTATTACGGCAACCTGGAAAATTTCCGGTATTACAATTTTGAAGAGATCATGGATCCCACCTTTGATCCTAAGTTGTTAAACGGAAAAATTGTTGTGCTGGGCTACCTGGGAATGCCCGGTGTGAATAGCAGAATTGATGAAGACAAACTCTTTACCCCTTTAAACAGCCGCCTTTCCGGACGTAGCTATCCGGATATGTATGGAAGCGTCATCCACGCCAATATCCTGAGGATGGTTCTCGAAAAAGATTACATCAAAGTGATACCCGGTTGGCTGATGGCTATACTTACATTTTTCATAGTATGGCTATTATTACCGCCCACCTGCGCCCTCTTGTTCAAAGGGGATCTTTGGTTCAATACGATAGGAACATTAGCTCAGCTGACAGGTACAATTGTAATTGTTTTTCTTTCACTCCTCAGTTATGAAGTATTAAATATAAAATTTGATCCCGGACTTTTGCTGGGTTGTCTTGTTTTATTGCCAACTTTATTAAATTTATATGAAGCTTTCTTAAAGTTTCTTTATTACAAACTAAAACTGAAATTCCGGTCACGTTTTTTATCCATTGACGACCATGCGTAAACTGTTGATGATACAAATACTACTGCTAACAGTACTGTCATCTTTGGCAGCAACAGATCAGTATTTGTTATACCATGTCAACAAAGAAGTGCATTGGTTGCACGATGGAATGAAGGAAAAAGCTAAACGTGGGATGTTTGTGAAAGCAAATCAGAGCCTGCTCATCAATGAACAATCCGATGTCATGATTATTCAGCAGGATGGCAAATCATTATTACTGAACAAAACCGGCACCTATACGTATGCTCAACTGAAATCATTGTTCAGCAATGTAAAAAAGAGTACTACCTCTGCCAGTTTCTTTTCGTATGTATTTGAAAAATTCCTGAGCGGAAACGGAAAAGAAGAAAAACAGAATGTTGGGGCCTTTGTTTTCAGAGGAAAGCAACCCATGCAACTACCACAGGACAGTGTTTTTGTTTTTACCAACAAGATAAAACTCACTTGGAAACCCGAGCAGGCGAATATCCCTTACAAGATTCAAATGATCATTAACGGAAATGAATTTGATACCGTAATCCATAAACAGAATTCATTGCTGATACCGGAACATTGGTTGCCCGACAATACACAAACTGCAGTCCGCATCAGCTGGACCTGTTCGCCTACCGGAAGCAAACAGGAAGCACCTCATCCATTCCTGCTTTTGTTACCTAAGAAAGAAGATTACGAAATCATACAACAACAGTTAAAACAATTGCAACAATCCTATGCGGGCAAAAAACAATTACTCCGCATCATGGAAAAAGATTTACTGGAACGCTGGCTGGAGCTTTACCAGTTGAATGAGTAAGCATTCACCCCGCCCCGCCAACGTACATTCGTTATAGCAAGTTTTACATCCATCCTTCTCATTCCTTCGAGTTATTCAATAACTTGCTACCCTGATGGCAAAAGACATTTTAGTTATAAAATTCGGTTCGGCTGTTTTATCAGGAAAAGACGGACAGATCAATGAGCAGGCAATTAAAAAAATTGCTTCGGAAGTACATGAACTGTCCAATACACACACGATTATACTGGTATCAAGTGGTGCGGTGGCCTGCGGCAAATCTGCAATTGCGAATTACAAAGGAACATTGGTTCAACGAAAAGCAGCAGCAGCCATTGGCAATCCCATTTTGATTCGTTTATATCAGAAGTATTTTGCCAAACACGGAGTAACAGTTGCCCAGGCATTGTGCGAACGTCATCACTTCAGCAACCGTGTACAATTTTTGCAATTACAGGATACCTTCCATGAATTCTGGAAGAATAACATCATTCCCATTGTGAATGAAAACGACCTCATCAGCAACCATGAACTAAAATTTTCTGATAACGATGAGCTGGCAACCTTACTGGCGATTGGATTTAATGCTCAACAGTTGATCCTTTGCACTTCCAGTGGCGGATTCTTTAATGATCGTAAAGAATTAGTGACAGAGATCAAATCTATCAATAGCGAAATTCTATCCTATATACGTACCGATAAATCTTCTGTTGGTTTAGGCGGCATGTTATCGAAAATCACATTTACTCAATTAGCTACTTCGTTGGGAATAGAAGTGTTTATGACCGGACTCGACGGAAATGAACCGCTGCAAAAAACATTGGAGCAGGAAAAGGGAAGTTATTTTCATGCTGCACGATCAACCCTGAAAGCCCGGCAAAAATGGCTCATGAGCGGATCTGTTACCACGGGTGAAATTGTGATAGATGCCGGTGCTGAAAAGGCCTTACATGCCCGTAAAAGTTTATTAACCGTTGGGATTAAAAAAGTATCCGGAACATTTACTGCCGGACAAGTAGTGCAGCTCATTACCGAAAATCAATCCATTGCCGGTGTGGCCAAAACAAGACTGAGCCATCTTGAAATTGAAGAAAATATAAAAACAAAAAATTGTATCGCAGCACACGCTAATGATATTGTGTTGTTTTAATTCAACAATATGAATCCAATTCATCAGCAAATAAAAAAAACCAGGCAGTCTGCAACATCCCTGCTATCAGCCAAAGAAACGCTCATCAATAAACTATTGAAAGAGTTTGCCAATGAATTAATCAGCAACAGTAAAAAGATTATAAAAGCCAACCAGGCAGACATTGCAGCACTGGAGCCCGGCTATACCAAAACAGATCGTTTATTGCTCAATGAAGAACGGATCCGACAAATTGCTGCCAGTATTCAGAAAGTGGCAAAGCTGCCCAATCCGTGCGGACAAACCTTACTTGAAAAAACATTACCCAATGGATTGAAGTTGCAAAAAATTTCCGTTCCCCTGGGTGTGGTATCCGCTATTTATGAATCAAGGCCCAATGTAACGGCCGATATTGCTGCCCTGTGTATCAAAAGTCGCAATGGCTGTGTACTGAAGGGCAGCCGTGATGCTCATCATACAAATACAATTCTTGTAACCCTGTTTCAGAAAGTTCTTTCCAATCAAGGGCTTGACAAACATCTCATTTTGCTATTGCCGCCACAACGGGAAGTATTGCAGGATTTATTTACAGCAACCAGGTTGGTGGATGTAATTATTCCCCGGGGATCAGATTCTCTAATACAATATGTTCGTAAGAATAGTCTGGTACCTGTTATTGAAACCGGTGCCGGTGTTTGTCATGTATATGTGCATAAAGACGCAGATATGGATATGGCGGTCAATATTGTATACAATGCCAAAACCAGCAGGCCCAGCGTATGCAACGCTATGGATACAGTGCTGATTGATGAATCGATTGCACCATCATTTCTAACAAAACTCTCAACGCTGTTTAAAGAGAAAGACGTGATTGTGTATGCTGATAAAAAATCATTTGCTCTTCTAAAAAGCTATCCTTTCCTAAACAAAGCAACGGATCAGGATTTTTATCGGGAATTTTTAAGTCTCACCTGTGCCGTAAAAATTGTGAAGAACGAACAGGAAGCCTTTGCACATATTGAAGAACACAGCACCAAACACAGCGAAGCCATCGTAACGAAGAACAAAAAAGTTGCTGCTGCCTTTTTACAAACCGTGGATGCCGCCACTGTATATCACAATGCCAGTACCCGTTTTACCGATGGTGAAGAGTTTGGCCTCGGCGCCGAAATTGGTATCTCCACTCAAAAATTACATGCCCGTGGGCCTTTTGCCTTAGAGAAACTGGTAACTGAGAAGTGGATGGTGAAAGGGAATGGGCAGGTGAGGTAGCTGTCTTATTTACCGATACAAAATTTTTGCCTTGTTGGTGTTACACAAGCTGAAACTTATCCTGTTGCCCATTCTTGCACACTGCCCGCCGCCGTTCGGTGTTATCACCAACGGCCATGTACCATAGCCCTCATACTATACGTTACAATGTGTTAAAAAGCCAAATTCATCAACTAACGTTTCGTAAAACCTTGCCGATGAATAGGGATAGTTCTGTGGCTCCTCACACAGTCCGGCTTCAACAGGGTTATAGTGAATATAGTTCAATTTTTGAAAATATACTTCTTCCCTATACAAATCCACACTTAGTGGATTCCGTTCTCAAAACTGATACTGCCGGTCTGCAGCACTCACCTGAAACTCTTTTAATAATTCCGGATTATGTTGCTGCAGGTCAAACTTCATTTGCTGTGCAGTAAATTTCAAAAAACTATGTTGTATTTGTTGGGGAGTGAACCCATTTACGGCTTGCCAGATAAGATGAATATGATTACTCATAATTACAAAGCTGTTTACAATTACCCGCTGTTCTTTAACCAGAAACCGAAGGCTGTTTAGTAATATTTCTTTGTATTTATCATTTGAAAGCATATGCTTCCACGCCAATATTGTAGCAGTGAAAAACTGAGGATGATGCTCGGAATTAATCATAGATTATCAAACAAGAACAAATATAGTAACGTATTCTCAACTGTTCATCCTTGATGTCGTTGTTGGTGAAAACACACAACAACGGCGGTAATGCGTTATTCCCAATACCAACAGCGGCAGAAATACCAAAAGCGGCAGAATAGACATATTGAATACAGATTAAAACAATTCCTTATACATTGGATTAACCCTGATAAGTTGAATTTGTTGTAAACATTTTTCTCTACTCTCATCGGAATTCACAGTAAAAATTATTAATTCCAAATCTCGAACAACTTCGAATAAAAACTGGCGAAATTCATATAAAGAATTTTCAGAAATCATTGAAGCAATTGACTCTATTGAAAGTTGCAGTTCTTCTTCATTAGATTTACCACTTTCATAATTATTTAAAGCATTAATTAATTTCTCTTTATACATACTTTCTATTTTGTTATTACGGTTACTACAATTTTACCCCCTTCCTCAGTTATAACTGTAACATCTCCCAACTCATGAATTGTTCTTATTGTTCCATCCTTCATTGTGGAATATCTTGAACCAAGGGACGTTGCGTTTAAGAAACCTATTCTTCGTAGTACGCAACGTCCTCTGCGAGAGACGTTGCTGAGAAGGAAAAGCTTAATTAGTTGTGGTACAACTCGTTTATTTCTACCTTCGCCCATATATAATATTTTAACCACAATCGTATCTCTATTTTTTGTGTATGTTAGAATATTACCTTTAATATCAAAATTTAAGGTCTGCCTGAGTCTCCCCTGACTGTATTCATAAGCTATGCTATCACTTGCAACATCGTTAAGCATTATATAACAAGCTGATAATACCTTTAAGTCTTTGTACGTATTTTTTAACACATCTCGATAACAAAATGTATCAGATACTATAGTATATGTTTTTTTAGTATTACTAGACTCAATTTTATTATCCACTTTATTTGATGTCGATTCTTTACAACAAATGATTGTAATAGAAAGTAAAATTAATATGCAGTATTTCATTCTATCGATTTAAGAGCTTAGTTATTTCTCCAGTAAATATGATTGGACTTCCAGAAGTATTAATTTGTATATCTCCAGTTGCAACTCGGGCATTTCCAGAGTTTCTATTAGCAACAACCCAGCCAATAGAACCACGTTGACTACTTAGCGGTTGACCAAACCTAAACAATGTTAACCCATTAGAAACAAGGGATTTTTATGATAATAATCCAACTTCTGTTCTATAAACCTCCCAGACTCACATTTTTTCCAGTCGAACGATAACTTCCATACATCATGTTGTTTCCTATTCGCTTTTCGATCAGGCTCGACAGATGCAGACAGTTGTCTCAGTAATATTAGTTGCTTTTGCTCTTTTAAACGATTTATGATTTCATAGGCCATAAAGCGCTTTCCATTGCCTACTATAGTATTGATTGACTGATCGACATTCCGAAAACCAATAAGTACATGAACATGGTTGGGCATGATCACATAACCAGATATAAAATGGCCTTTGGATGTAAGGTGATCAAACCATTTATATACAATATCATAGCCATTCACCATCTCAATCAACGGAAGCCACCGGGCACAAGTAAATGTAATAGAGAATATTCCCTCACTGAATGGAATGGTGTTATTAACAGGCATAACACAAACGTAAGACTCTTCTTCGTAGTACGCAACGTCCTCTTCGAGAGACGTTGCTGCGAAGGAAAGGTATTCTCAGCTGCACATCCTTGATGTCGTTGTTGGTGAAAACACACAACAACGGCGGTAATGCGTTATTCCCAATACCAACAGCGGCAGAAACAATCTAATTTCTTAAAAGATACCGCCATGGTAAAACGGCTTAATGATTTAAACAACCTCCCCGATAAAGATAAAGAGTACATTCTCTATGCTCTTGATGGTTTAATAAAGTCCGCTAAGCTCCAAACGCTGTAAAATACAAAAGCCGCTTAGTGAGCGGCTTTTGTATCTATAAGAGGTGTGATTGATATTATCTCTATAGTCCATGTATTGTAACTAAATTTTATTACCCTATCTGATGACAGTATTTCTATTTTGTTTTGATTACAGTTATTAGCTTGTCCATACCACAGCACTCGGTATCTTAGTTTTACTGGCATCAGTCTAAAACTAGAAGAATAATAACAACTTGAACTGTCAACATTACTAATGTACTCATATTGAGCGTAAGATAAAACCTGTTTTCGTTCTTTATAATTACCGAGCCAAAACCCTTTTATTAAGTTATCGGTTTTAAACAGCTCAAAAACACTATCAGCTTTCCAATATTTTCTAATTGGTATGAAGATATCTTCCGTGGCTTTCATATAAATTGTATCACTTGAACCAAATCCAGTTGAATCAAACGGAGTAAAAGAAGATATAAATATTAATCCGACTTTTTCCTTAACAACTTTCTTAGCTTTCTGTGCAAAAGAGAGCGTACCAATAAACATTAAAAAAAACAAAAAACTCAATTTCATTTTTTATTATTTTTTAGGTTTAGGTGGTGAAGTGCGGCGATGAAGGTCTATATAGTTGACTATTAAATGACGATTTTGACCATTAGTGTTATTATAGTTATTCACTCCATACAAACTCCAATCTGCGTAATGTGCTGAGACTAGGTTGTTTCTTCCAGACCCCATTATATCAAACTCATAACCTTCATGAGGATTGCTTGTATTACTTGTATATCTATCGTTTAAACCAAGCGTATGCCCAGCTTCATGAGTAGCTGTATTTGCCCAATCTGTGGGATGAACATATGAGTGTCTTGTATGTACCCATTTCTTATCATTCTGATTAATCGGCTTCTCTTCGGGTGTTTTATCTCGTTTATCCCAGACTGTTCTACCACTTCCCGGGCCATTAACCTGACTTGCATCTATCTCTATAATGTTCTCACCATCTTTTAAATCACTTTCTTTAACGTTCTGTTTGTACTCTGCTTTCAAATCAAAAGTTATCGATGTAGTTGTGCCGTCTTCATTTTTAACTGTTGAGTTAGCAAAGGTTTTTTTAAGTCTGTAATTTAACTCAGCAACTCCATTCTCAACACGCATCTTGCCTGTTCCTTTATCTATTGACCTATCTGCATCTCGCCCTGTCACATAATATTTTGCTGATATATTAATATGCCAATTCCCGTCTTTATCCCGTGTAATTGTGAGAATAGCATCTCTGCCATCTGGGTCAGCATAACTTATAGGATTATTACCGCAATAAACATACGGAGATGCATCATGATTCTTCTCAGCAAGGGGGTCTATTTGCCACCATCTTCCGATTTGAGGGTCTTGCATTCTAAACCCAAAATCATAGGCTTCTAAGCCGCTTCCATCGCTAAACTCTTTATTCTGCATTTCTTTACTTGTAATACCAATTTTGTTTGGCGTAATCCCTGCCGCCTTACTACTTATCCCCGCCATTGTCAGTCCGAACGGATAATAATGCGTTTCTTCCGTTAATGCTCCACGGATATGCGTTACCTGTACATTGTCAAAGAACACATCGATATTTGGTGTTTCATTACTTACGTAAATATACAAATATCCATTCTTAGTTACTGGCAGATTATTTTGTAAATGTGTCTTAAATTCATTGTCGGCTCCTACCTGCTCGA
>CALCII010000021.1 GCA_937907395.1 uncultured Chitinophagaceae bacterium | reverse complement strand
AAGCGGCAGCTTTTGTTCACGCTGGTACAAGCGGAGGTAATTGCGCAATTGAGGCGTAACAGGGTAGAATATCTTTTTGCGGCTGATCATGGGACTGTAAGTTACAATTTCCTGATGCCTCGCATCTGATTTAGATATTGAACGGCAGCTGATTTACGTCAGCTGACGTTACTATTAAAATCTTCTTGCCAGAACCACCTGGTTTTTGAATTTTTTTGTTTTGCCATTCAGGTTGAACACTTCTGTATAAATTACATAAGGGCCAACCGGAAGTTTACCAAACTTATCATCCAGTCCATCCCAGCGGAAAGATCCTGTTTGTCCGCACATTGCATTCCGTTGCAATGCTTTCACCGGACGGCCACTGGCGTCAAACACCGTAATGTTCATCACATAACCAGGCTCAGGGAATTTATAACTGATAATGAGGAAGTCGTTATTGCCGTCGTTATCCGGAGAAAACACTTCCGGGGTCACAACAACTTCTCCCTGTACCTGCAGATCCTGGCGGAACTGAGAGTTTTGATACGTAGGCGTTCCATAACCCACATTCTTTGCAGCCGATGTCCAGTTTTCCTGGTTTCTTGTACTTGCATTGGGATTGATACGTTCCAGCGAAACGCCTTCACGGTTATCAATCAACGAAAAATGCCATTTATCTGTATAAGGTAAATCGTCAATGATTTTTCCGGCCTGGTTCAGCACCAGTACATTTCCCTTATCATCGGAATAAGATGGAAGCGACGAAACTGTAATGAATGCAGCAGGGTTTTGAGCAGTGTATTGTTGTTGAATCAAAGAAGGATTCTCGGTTGCCACCAGGTATTCACCGGGGAATAAAGCAATATCTACCTGGCTGATTTGTGTTAAACTGGAAACATCACCTGTGCTGCTTCTGTTGGCCAGGTAGAGTTGTTTCAGGTTAACAATCTTGCTGCTGCGGTTATATAATTCCACATAATCCACACCACTGGGCAATGGGTTAAATAAAAGTTCATTAACGACGATGTCGGTGCTGTCTGCTGTTTCAGTCAAACCCAAACGTGCTGTTTTGAAGGCACTGATCGCATTGCCGCTGCAATCAGTAACATTGTTTACAGTGATCGTATAAATTCTGTTTCGCAGAAGCGGGGTGGACAATTTGATTTGAGTGGTGTTATATAACGGTCCGATGCTGATAGCAGATTGAGGACTGCCAATACCATCGCTGATGGTATAATTACCAGCTGTGGCACCACGTGCACTATCCAGCGGCTCATTAAAGGTCAATACAATTGTTACACTGTCGGTAGCAAAAGCACGTACCAGTTGTGGCGGTGTAGCATCACCGTTAGGGGCATTTACCGAATTCTTCATTCCGGGTGTACCGCCTCTCACATCAGTGCTGGGCCTCCAGTTACTGCTGCCGGCGCAAGGATTTTTAATATCCACCATTTCCAGCGTCCATCCGCCATCACTTTTTACTGCGTTGTTGAACCAGCTGATATTGTATTCAACCGCATGGATAATGGCACCGTTTTGATTTTGTATCCAGATAAGCTCGCCGGTATTGTCTAAAGAAGGGAAACTTGTTACAGCAAATGTGCGTCCATATCCCTGCAATAATGTGGCTGCAGAGGTGCCGCAAAGAATTACCACACTATCCGGTTGCAATACAAATGAGGGCAAAGGTCCGCTCACACCACCGGCATCGCCCACACGCCATCCCTGTATATTGAATGATTGATTGGTTGTGTTTCTTATTTCAATCCATTCGGTATTGGGCAAACTTACCTGTGGTGTGGGGTCGCTCATGATTTCATCAATCACCACATCGTATTGTTTAGGTGTGTAGAAACTGAAATTACCGGTTCCATTACTGATGGCATTTCCCCAGATATCCTGCACCCCGTTTACTGTAAGTTGATTGACAGTTCCATTGCCCAAAACAGTGGCAAATGTAAGATCCACCTGTGCTGTATTGCCGGCATTACGAACGGCGCTGATGGGGGACCCCAATGAATTGTTAGCGACATAATTTGTTACCAGTTGACTTGTAGTTAGATCAACCGGTTCATTAAAGAGTACACTTGCTGTTGT
>CALCII010000020.1 GCA_937907395.1 uncultured Chitinophagaceae bacterium | reverse complement strand
TTAAAAAGGAAGTCTACTATTATCAACAGCAACTACTTGAATACAAACAACTGGCTGATGATCCTGAGAAGCTGGGAGCTAAACTTTTAACATTGGCTCAGAAACTACCTGCCTTTCAGAAGTTTTTCAGAGAGCATTCAGAATTGGCCAGTTTGTTTCGCTTGCCAGGGTCCAGCGATGGAATGGGTTCAATGGCGCAATTTGCCGGACTTCAAACCAGGGGTCAGTTGAACCAGATATTGGAGCAGCGGTTTGGAACAGGAGCAAACGTGCAACAGATGATGCAGCAGAACGTGAGTGTGGCTCAGAATTATATGAACCAGTTGAAAAACAAAGTAAGCCAGGCAGGAGGTTCTTCTTCGGAAATGGAGTTGCCGGATTTTAAACCGAACGAAGAAAAGCATAAATCATTCCTCAAACGACTGGAGTATGGCAGTAACATACAATCGGTACGTGCCAGAAACTATTTCCCGGCCACTACAGATTTTGCTTTGTCGGTGGGTTATAAAATCAATAGCAAAAGTATTATTGGGATTGGCGGTTCTTACAAGATGGGCTGGGGTACAGGGTTCAACAATATCAGTATCACCCATCAGGGGATCGGAATCAGAAGTTTTATTGACTGGAAGCTGAAGGGCAGCTTTTGGATCAGCGGAGGATATGAACAAAACTACCTGGCACAGTTCAGAAGGATTGAGGAATTAAAGGATCAGGCTATCTGGAAGCAGAGTGCATTATTGGGTATGAGTAAGGTGGTGAATGTGAAGAGTAAGTTTTTTAAGAAAACGAAAGTGCAGGTATTGTATGATTTTTTGTGGCGGGTGCAGGTGCCGCAAACAGAAGCGGTGAAATTCAGAGTTGGGTATAATTTTTAAAATAAAATATAAGCGATGATCAAGCGTTTTAAGCTGCTCCTTTTTCTGTTATTGTTATATGTAAGTGCCGGAGCACAAACAGCAGGGCCCTATTCAACTTTGCAGAGGGTGATTCCGGCTTCTCCTGAAGCAATATCATTGGGTCAGGTTGGATTTTCTGATGCAAATCTCTATACAGGTAAGGCCTCATATTCAGTTCCACTCTTTACCGTTTTGCAAAACGGGATCAGTTTTCCTCTCACGCTTTCTTACACCGGGGGTGGCGGTATTAAAGTGGAAGAAGTGGGTTCTTCGGTTGGTTTGGGATGGAATCTTTCTTCTACTGGTGTGGTGACAAGAGTGATCAGAGGCGTAGCTGATGATAATTTTGTAGGTGAATATATCGGGTACATGCATCTTCCTGATTTTCCTGCGGTCAATACTAACAACTATGAGACGTATAAGAAATATGCAGAGAACAAGTATGACGGTCAGCCAGATCTTTTTTCGTTAAGTATTGCGGGCATTTCCGCTCAGTTTTACATTAATAAAAGTAAAAAAGTCGTCTTTCTCGAGAAATCCGATTTAAAAATCACCCCGGTTTTTTCAGGGTACAGTATTATAGCTTTTGAAGTCAGGGATACAAATGGAAGGATTTATTATTTCAGTGAACTTGAAAAATCAAAAAGCATACCACTTGCAACCAATTATTTTGCAGAGTATGATGATTATTATACTTCTTCCTGGTATTTAACACGAATCACTTCCGAATTCGGTAAGGATATTATCAGGTTTACATATCTGTCAGGCGAAAGTAATCTTGTTAAGCAGGAATTAAGATCCCCTTACCAATATAAAGTGTACGAATCAGATCCGAATTTTGTTGAAAATGAAACCAGTTTCAGCTATCTCTATTATAAGCGTCCCGTACTCCAAAAGATAAGTTTTGCTTCCGGAGAAGTGAACTTCACAATGTCTGATGTCAGCAGATTTGATATGGGGGATGATAAGTTCATCAAAACTGTAACAGTGAAAAACTATTTTGGTGATACTGTGAAAAGGTATGAATTCTTTTATTCTTATCTCACACCAACGGGTAGTATACCTTTGAATCAGGGTACTTATTCAGCTTATGGTAATCCTGCTTTGAGGCTGAAGTTGGACAGTTTGCAAGATGCATCGAGAAATGGGCAGAGTCTGACTTATAAGTTTGTTTATAATACACAATATTATTTGCCCGACCGTTCATTTTCGTTTGCAATGGATCACTGGGGTTTCTACAACGGAGCCACTAATACGGGTTGGGAAGCCAAACACCGGGTAAAGTATTATGAAAAGCAGTTCCCGCTTACTGGAACTGACTCTTTTCTTGCGGAATACGGTACTGCTAACAGAGAGCCGAATCTGGATTATGCTAAATCGGGTACACTTGCAAAAGTAATTACACCAACGGGAGGTGAACTGCAATTTGAGTATGAGTTAAACAGTTCAGCAAATGCAAAGTTGCCGAATACAATTTCGAGTGTGAACACCATGTATTACCCCGGAACAGGCTTTTCGACCAATTATTTTAATATTCAGATGATTAATGAACCGTTTGCATATATCAGGGTTACATCAGATGTTAACAGCAGCTCTTATTCTTATGAATACTTCATTAAAGATTCGTTACAAACCAGAACACTTTTTCATGACACATTAGTAGCAGGTGATGCAGATCATAAGTATAAACTGGAGCCGGGAAACTATTGTATCATTCAGAAGCGTTTAGGTGCAAGTTCTGATCCTGGCTATTTGTATTTTACACGGTTGTTTAAGGATGTGGAAACGTTGGTTTTAAATAAACCAGTTGGTGGTCTACGACTTCGTTCAATGCGCTTGATTGATCCGGTATTTGGTACCAATCAACGCAGAAATTATTATTATAACGAAACGGGAGATTCAACAAGTACTTCTGCATCTACAGGTGAAATCTCTGGCTTGCCTAATTATGGTACTCAGAATGTTGAGTTGTGGTCAACAGATTATGTTACCGACTTTTTTTCTCCTGCATTTATAATCCCTAAAGGATATGTGAGATTGCTCACTTCTGCTTATCCATTGGGTGTAACACAAGGAAGTTTTATCGGATACAGAAAGGTTACTGTTGTGGATTCTAACGAAATTAAGACGGAAAATTACTTTACCAGTTTTAAAGAGTTTCCTGAATTTTCAGAAGGTTATTTTAAAGATTATACTTCCTCCTTTGATGAAACTACAATTAATGGAAAGACGTATGAAACCTGTCCGTATACTCCATTTGATGAAAGGGATTACCTGCGGGGTAAGTTATTAAAGCAGGTTGTTTATAAAAAGGAAAATGGTGTGTTTGATAAAATACAGCAGATAGAGAATTTTTACACTTTTAATATGGGCTTCCGGGTTAACAAAAATACAGTCATGTTACCCGATACGACCGAATTGATTACAGGAATGCTTTTTAACCGAATGCAAAACACTTCAGCCCCGAGTTTTCCTATTATTAAATTGAAAATGTATAATCTGTATACGTCTAAGTATGATCTAAAAAAGACTATTCAAAAAACATATACCTACGCATCAGGAATGGATAGTCTTGTAACGGAAACGAATATTGAGTATGGCGACTCGCCCTGGTCTGTGGATTCTCTGTTTCATTATCAGCCAACCCGTATTACCAAAACCACGAGTTTGGGTAAAGAGGTTACAAGAATTTATTATCCTTACCACTGGCGGTATGGAGTACCAGATGCCAACAGTACCGAATTAGATCAGATGAAAACATTAGACACATCTAACCGTATTGGGATGCCTGTATTACAAATCGTAAGTGACAGTGCTTCAAATTATCATATTCAATCGCTGAAAAATACCTACAGTGTCCTTGTGAATTCCAAACTGGCTGTAAACCTGATAAAGATAAAACCCGGAGGTAATTCATCTTCATTTGAAGATCGTATGTCATTCAATAAATACGATACACTGGGGAACCTGATCGTTCAGCAAAAAGTCAATGATAATAAGTCAGTATACCTGTGGGATTATAAAAATTCATTTCCGGTCGCAGAAATCGCTAACGCTGATAGTTCTGATGTAGCTTATACTTCCTTTGAAGCAGAAAGTAAAGGAAACTGGAGTTACACAGGAGTAAACCAGGATACGCTAACTGTTACAGGGCGCAGAGCTTACAAACTCAATGGCTCTAATGCGATTTCAAAATCCGGATTGGGTAGTACTAAAGTCTATTATGTTTCTTACTGGACACGTAATGGAAGTGCCTTCACAATAACGGGTACACAAACAAATTTCCCAATATCTGTACGTACTCAAAACGGTTGGACATGTTATTTACATAAAATCACAGGGCAGACTTCTGTTAGCATCAGCGGCACTGGTTGGGTGGATGAGGTTCGCTTGTATCCTGAGTTTGCTCAAATGACAACTATCACTTATGAGCCACTCTTTGGAATCTCCAGTCAGTGTAATCCCAACTCAACAATAACTTATTATGAGTATGATGCGTTTGGCAGGTTAAGTATAGTTAGGGATCAGGATAAAAATACAGTTAAGCGAATTGTATACACATATACGACTCAGCAGGAAAGTACTACTTACTATTACAACACTGCACAGTCAGGTTCTTTTACAAGGAGTAATTGTGGAGCTAATTATATTGGTTCAACTGTTACATACACCGTTCCTGCCAGCGTCTACAGCTCTTCGGTTAGCCAGGCGGATGCAAATGCCAAAGCAATGAGTGATGTAGTAGCGAATGGCCAAAACTATGCAAATAGTAACGGTACGTGTACTATAGTCTGCAATTCATCTAACTGCAATGCAGTCAATAAAAAATGTATCAACAATGTATGCCAGACAGGGGTGAAAGTATACACCAGTTCTGTATGGGATGCGGGATTGAATAAGTATGTATGCACTTACCACTACGAGTGGAGTGATGGTAGCTGGAGCCAGAACTATACACAAACTCAAACAATGGCATGTCCGCTTTAATCTTAAAAAAACAGTTTATGAAATATTCATTGCTTATTCTAGTATTTCTCCTTGCAGGATTTATTTCTGTTGCACAAACAGCAACCCCGGGAACCGAAGTGTCCACAACGATAGCAAAGCGGATTTCTGATTCGCTGCAACTGACCAGTCAGCAGCAGCAAAATCTGTTTCAGATTAATATGCAGTTGTTTCAGTTAAAGCAGCAATTGCGTACAAACTGGGGGGATAATGTTACGGAGTTAACACCTCGTATTCAGGCGGTGGAGCGTACAAGAGATAGCTTGTACCGTCCCGTACTCGGGGAGGAGAAATACATTCTTTACCTGCAAAAGAAACAGAGTTTAATCCGCATTAATTAATTGAATAACCAGTAGGGTATGAAACCACGTTTTCTGAATAATCTGCTCTTGTTAAATAGCTTTGTAATTGTTGCCGGAGTGGGAACCGCTAATGCACAAACACCTCAGCCTCTACCTTCAGCATATGGGGCGGCCGCATCCAATACAATCAAAGTCTGGGATGCGAAAGCGCCGGAAGCAAATCCCAATACATTAATCACACGCACAGTAAAAGATGTACAGCAGAGTGCACAATATTTTGATGGATTGGGCAGGCCTATTCAAACTGTGGTCAAACAGGGTTCACTGGCTACCGGAGCCAACCCAACAGACATGGTGAGTGCGGTATTATACGATGCATTTGGTCGTGAGCAGTTCAAGTATTTACCTTTTGCCTCCACAGAGAACAATGGCAATTTCAAACTCAACCCGTTCCAGCAACAGGTAAATTTTTACAATACGCAGTTAAACGGACAATCGGGAGAAACGAATGTGGGAGGTAATAGTCTTAACTGGGCCTATAGCAAAACCGTATTTGAAGCATCTCCGCTCAACCGGGTCAATGCTTCCTATGCTCCGGGAGCAAACTGGGTAGGGAGTGAAGGTACAGGCACGCCGCATTCCGTGCAACAGAAATACTGGATCAATAAAACAACAGATTCTGTTCGTATCTGGGCGGTTACTAATGTAGCCAACGCTTTTGGTACCTACAGCAGTCCGGGTTCCTACACGGCAGGTACATTGTATAAAACAGTAACAGTGGATGAACATGGTAAGCAGGTAGTAGAGTTTAAGGATAAAGAAGGCAAGGTGGTACTTAAGAAAGTACAGTTAACCGCAACTGCCGATGATGGCAGTGGTCGTGGACACACAGGCTGGTTATGTACGTATTACATGTATGATGATCTTGATAACCTGCGTTGTGTATTACAGCCCCGTGGTGCGGAACTGATTGCAGCCAACTGGGTGTTAACGGATGCCACGATACTAAACGAACAATGTTTCCGCTATGAGTATGATCA
>CALCII010000019.1 GCA_937907395.1 uncultured Chitinophagaceae bacterium | reverse complement strand
TGAAAGATTTAGTAGGAGCATTGCAGTTGCTGGAACGCATGCCCGTTATTCACTTATACGTAGTAAGTATTGAAACCATACAGGACCAGGGCATTGAACTCACTCCCGGTATTCAACAAACGGTTCCTTATCTCGCCGATGAAATTTTATACCTCGTAAAACAAATTCAGAAGAAGAAGAAAGCGGAGATGGAGAAGGTGTGAGGGGGGTAAAAGTTCAAAAAGTTCAAGGGTTCAAAAGGTTTGTTTGCATTCCTCCATCTTCATGTACGATGTTAGTTGTACGGGGTACGACGCTCTGTTGTAAAAACGAATCATTTCTCCGAAGCCTTCTTTCGGCCAACGACCAACGACAACCGGCCAACGATCCTCGCCGCAGAGAAAAGAGAACGCAAAGTTTTTCGCAGAGGAGGGATGTTCAAGAGGTTCAAGAGCCGAAGGCCCCGACCGATAGCGTCGTGGGTTCAAAAGGTTAGAATGCGATTCTGTTTTAACTTTAGCCTTTTTACTTTGGTGTTCATCCGTCAAATCCGTCCCATCCGTGTTTCTATCCCACAAGCCCCTGTATCGTTTCACTTTCTCCCCGATCCATGTATGATTTTCTGCACCTGTGCTCTGGAACTCACATGCAGCTTTTTATAAATTTTGCTGATATGATTACGAACGGTATGCGGACTGATATTCAACTCCTGTGCAATTTCCTTGTATTCCAAACCATCTACCAGCAATTGCAGAATATGTTGTTCCCGTTCACTCAGATTCTCTTCTGTTTCTGTTATTTTCAAAACCTGATCCGGAACCGATAATGGTTGTCGCCCCAGAATTTTTAATACCCTTCGTGCAATACTGGGCGACATAGGTGCGCCTTCTTCATTCAGCAGGTTGCGGATTGCCTCTCTTATTTTTTCCACCGGTTCATCTTTCAGGAGATATCCATCGGCTCCTGCCTTGATGGCATTAAAAATTTTTTCGTCCTCATCAAAAATGGTAAGCATAAGTATCTGTAAGGCAGGGTATCGCAACTTCGTTTCCACTACTGTAGTAATACCATCCATCACCGGCATATCAATATCCAGCAATACAATTTCGGGCAGAACTCCATTACGGGCTTCTTTCATTTTTTCAAGAAAGTCTTTTCCGTTCTGTGCCGTGAGTACCACTTCCAGATCCGGAAAACGGCTCAGCCCTTGCTGCAAAGCAATACTTACCGACTTTTTATCATCTACAATGGCTATGTATGTTTTATCTACCATAATTTAAAAATACATGCAGCCACCTTTTATTTACCATAGTACGGTTATACTATCAGTTGATAAAATGTGCCGCTGCTGTTACTTTCGAGGAATACCTTAATTTGAAATTCCTTAGCTCTGGATTGAATATTCTGAAGTCCGAGGGTGTGTTTATAATTGGTTGATACATCAAACCCGGTACCATTATCTCTGATTTCAACGTACAAATGCGAAGCTTCTTCCCGGCAGCTCACCCATAACTCCGTTGCTTGTGCATGTTTGAATGTATTCTGAATAATTTCCTGGCAAATGCGGAAGAGATTTAACGCCAGCAATGGATTCAAATCCTTTTCAGTGAGCAGCGCTTCACTGAAATGAATCTGTGTGTTGCTGTGCTCAAACAGACTTCTGGTAAATACTTTCAGTTTATCCATAAAATCTGTTACTTCAATTTTTTCATCATGAATTGCCCAAATGGTTTCTCTCAAACCGGCAATCACTTTCCGTAACGAAACGAGAATCGATTTTTTCAGTAATAATCTTTTCTCTGCAGGTTCTTCAGTAATGCCTTCAATAGCGTGTACGAGGAAAGAAAGTTGTCCGCCCACATGATCGTGAAGGTCACGTGCAATGCGTTCCTTATCTTTCTGTAATTGTTCCAACATTTTTAATTCCTGTTGTTTCTTTTTCAAACGGGCAGCATTGTAACGCCAAAAACCAAACATACCGGCACCCGCCAATAAGGCCAGCAGAATAAAAATGGTTCGGTTTCTTGTTTTCAGTTGTAACTGGCTGATCTGTGCCTGTTGTTGCAGAATTTTATTCTCTCGTTCCTTTTTCTCGGTTTCATAGACTGTTTGAATCTTTGCGATCTGTCCGGCTTTCTCCACCTGAAAAATTGAATCCTTAAACCGGAACCACTGTTCAATGTAACCAATAGCCGATGTATCTCTCAACCGGATCAGGCAATAGGTTTTAAAGTAACGGGCATACTGAATATCCTCCTGTTTATTTGTTTGCAGATAAAAATACTCAGCCTGGTTTACATCCTGAAGGGCCTGTTGATAGCGCTGTTTGGTATAATTCAAAAGTGTTCTCTTCATGTAAGCAAAACCAATCACTTCGGGATTACCGGTTTTCAATGCTGTTCGTAGCGCTTCCTCTATAAGTTCTTCCGCTTTTTGATAATCGCCGGTAACATTGAGGTGAATATCTGCTAAAGCTGATAAGGATCTTGATAATGACACATTGTTTTTTTCCTGTCGGAACAGCCGGATGGCACGATTGGCATAGAACTTAGAAGAATCTGTTTTGCCGGATTCGATAAACATGACACTGATCTTATAGTACAGCGTGGATGCCATGTTATGAATTGATTTATCATTGATAGATGCTAATGCTGTATGATACCAGCGAAGTGCCGTTTGTTTATCACGCAGGTAATAATGGCAATCGCCAATACCAGTGATGGCTTTTATATAAAATGTATCATTTCGATTGGTTTCTGCACGGTGCGCCAGTGCGGTGTAAACAGACAGTGCACCGGAATAATCTGACTGAAGAAATAAACGATGTCCTTGTTGCAGTAAACTATCGGCTTCCCCCGCCCGGGATAAACCGGTTAGCAGCACAAAAAGGAAGAAGAACAACAATAATTGTTTCATACAAATATTCAGTATTACAAAATACAATCATTTTAGCGAACAGGTGTGATGATGATATCACTGGTACATCCGTACTATTTTTTTGGACAACTTCAGATTCTACTTTGTGTGTATAAAATCAACTTCACATGAAACGGATGTTACTTTGTTTTCCTGTTATTCTTTTTTTCTTATCCACTGAGGCAAAAATCTGGAGAGTGAATAACAATATCGGTGTAGCTGCCGACTTCACCAATGTGAACAGTGCGGTGAACAATGCATCTGTTCTTAATGGCGATACGATTCATGTGGAACCATCTGCCACCATCTACACCGATGTCACTTTGAGCAAGCGATTGGTCTTTATCGGAAACGGGTATTTTCTTTCCGGTGCTGGTGCAAATGCAGGACTTCAGTATAACACAGAATCCAGCACCATTACGTTCATCAACTTTTATTCCGGAAGCGAAGGCTCTGAGTTCTACGGAATCAGTTTTGTTTCTCCTTATTCTTATGCGTTTGGCAACCAGATAGGAGGAACCAGCCTGAATCTGCTGTTTGAAAAATGCTATCTCTACAATCCTTACTTTTTTGCCGGAGTTTCTTCTGAATATCGGGATCTAACCTTCAGAAAATGTTATCTCGTAACGGTGGGAATATTTCAGGGTAACCCTTCCATACTGGAGAATATCGTCTTTGAAAACAATCTGCTCCATGGTTTTTATGGTTCGTTCAATGTAGTGGCAACGGATATTGCTTCGTCTAACAATATCATCATCCGCAACAACACGCTTCATACAGGAGGCACCTTGAATGCCACAAAAGCGTATATCGCCAATAACCTCATTAATTCGGGTTCCTGCAGTTTTAACAACTGCGTGGTGGAGAATAATATTTTCAGTGCTGCACAAACGGGCATAACGGTTGGTCCTTTAAGCAGCAACGGAAACAACCTCATCAATGTTTCCTGGTCTTCTTTGTTTGTTGTTTCCGGTTCCAGCGACGGGTCGTATCAACTGGGGGTTGGTTCACCGGCTATTGGCGGAGGGGTGGACATTAGTGGATATAAACCCGACTGCGGTGCATTTGGTGGCCCCGATCCATATAAACTATCGGGCATCCCGGCTGTACCTTCCATTTATGCACTGTCGTTAGGCACATCTTCTGTTCCGGTGGCAACACCATCTGTAACAGCCACCATCAGCACCCGAAACAATAACTAACCAGCTATTATTCTATGCGATCACTGTTTGTATTTCTGTTACTTGTTAGCACAATTGTGTCCGGTCAGCCGGCCTATCCTCCGGCCCCTGTACCGGCCGATGTAACAGCCGCCGAATACTTCATCAATACCGATCCGGGCTTTGGCAACGGAACACCCATTCCTGTTACATCGGCTGCAGATCTTCCTTTGTTGCTGGGAAACATCAACCCATTCGCATTACAGGTGGGTGCCCATCGCCTGTACATACGCACACGCAATGCAAATGGCAATTGGTCGCTCACCAGCTCAACTGTATTTGCGATATATGCTCCTTACCCATCGGCCACACCGGTTGCAGGCAATGTGGTGGCAGCCGAATATTTTATTGATACCGATCCCGGTTTTGGCAGCGGCACTTCTATTCCTCTTACAGCGGCACTGGATCTACCGTCTCTTGCTGCCTCCATTAACACCTCTTTATTAACACAGGGTATCCATCGTTTATACGTACGCACTCGTAATAGTGGTGGCGCATGGTCGCTCACCAACAGTATTCTTATGGCCGTTGTTAGCACCTATGCAAGTTCACCTGCTGCTCCCGGAAACATAACCCGGATGGAATATTTCTTTGATGCCGATCCGGGTTTTGGAAATGGCACATCCATCAGCTTTACGCCGGGAGTTGATATTAACAACCATAGTTTTGTGGTGAACACAAGCACGTTGTTGCCGGGACTGCATTATTTATTTGTACGATCCAAAGACGACTGGAGTCTTACCCAATTCATTCCGCTCACGATAAGCGGCACATTGCCGCTATCACTCACAAATTTTGCTGCACGAAAGGAACAACAGCAGGTGCTGCTTTACTGGTCAACAGAGAACGAATCGGCGGTTTCGCATTTTGAAGTGGAGCGTAGTAAAAACGGTATTGATTTCCAGTTACTGTCGAAAGTGGGAGCGAAGAATAACAATAGCAACCGGTACGAATACCGGGATGCCCATCCCTTGCCTCAGCTCAACTATTACCGTTTGAAAATGGTGGACGCAGATGGTACGGTTTCTTATTCTGACATCAGACCTGTTTTGTTTTCACCGTATGGGAAAGCGATTAAAATTTACCCCAACCCTGTAACCACATCCTTACAAGTTCAATTGCCACAAGCGGCAGATCAGAAGCTGAGCATTCAGGTGTACAGTCATACCGGAGTACGCATGCGCAGCTGGGTTACAGATGCACAGCAACAACTGACGGTTCCGGTGGCCGACCTGGCAGCGGGTATTTATATATTGCAAATCAGTACCGGTTCGGTTATTTATTGGGGTGAGTTTGTGAAGCAGTAGGAAATAAGCGTTTCTCTTTTCATGTGTATCTTGTTGTCTATGGTGTTGGATATAAAACACTTCGTTGTATAACGAAGCTTCTTCGTGCCTTCGTGGTTCCTGTATTTCGGCCAAAGATCAACGACAACCGGTCAACGATTTCTAGCCGCAGAGAAAAGAGAACGCAGAGGTTTTCGCAGAGAGTTCGAGCAGGAAGTAATCAATAATTTCTTTGTGTTCCTCTGTGCTCCCCGTGTCTCCGTGGTTAAATATATCATCCGTTCTTTTTCCGTGTTATTCTGTGATTTCTGTGAGAAAAGATCTGCGTTCATCCGTCAAATCAGTTCCATCTGTGTTTCTATCTCAAGTGCTTGCGAGTATCCTAAATCACATTCTTTTTATTTAAATCAAGCCCTTTATAGAATCCTAAATCCTGATTTGTCATCAGTTTGGTGAGCAATGCAATTTGCCCGGTATGGTAGGAATAATGTTCGGTGATATGGAGAATGATGGCCAGTCCTGTTTTTCTAAAACCCTGTACACTTCTTGCTTTTAGTAAGGAAGCTTCATCCTGTTGTTCAACCACAGCAATCACTTTTGTTACTACAGTGGAAAGCCGGGACAACAGTTGCTCTTTGGTATAACAGCCATTAGCCGAAAATTCTTTATCACGTTCACGGTTATCAGGTTCACCACCTAAAGATGAAAGTACATATTGCGTCATGTTGCCACAGAGATGCAGGATCAGGTTGGCAATAGAGTTGGAAGATTCATTAGGCTTTTGCCACACCTGTTCTTCGGTTAACAGCTGCA
>CALCII010000018.1 GCA_937907395.1 uncultured Chitinophagaceae bacterium | reverse complement strand
AGAATGCAAAAGTTTGTTTACCTGCCGGAGGATTGAAAGGAATGATATTTAAGAGTAATTCTTGCTGCATAGGCTACTTTTTCTTTTTTGGTTTATCGGTTATCTTTTTTACTTCTTTCTCAAAGTCACTTTCAAAATTTCTATCCTGAATGACCCTGAATTTTTCGTATTCTTTCTCTGCCAGTTTCATTGCTACCTCATGGCTCACTTTACCAGCATCTCTTAAAATCTGGTATTCGTTGAATTGAAGGAATGCATCCAAACGGGTAACCCAATCTGCCATTTTCATCGGGATCTGTCTTTCGGCTTGCAGTTCAGCAAAATCGAGGTACATGGTAACGATTCGTTCCAGTTCTTTGATTTCCTTTTCCTGTAGGTAATTTTTGGCTGTACCAATATCGGTTTTCAAGATTTTCCCTTTAGGGGCATTCTTCCATGTGGTTAAGCCCATGTTGGGCTGTGAGGCATCGGCTCTGTCTGCAATCAGTTCGGCTGCTGTTTTGCCGGTAATGGCCCAATGCAGCTTGTTCTGAACCGTTTTAAAGAACTTTTGGGTTATTTCTGCATCCTTGTTATAGTCTATACTGCATTGCTCGTATATGTCGGTTATTTTGAGGTAGAAACGCCTTTCACTGGCCCGTATCTCCCGGATACGTTCCAAGAGTTCGTCAAAGTAGTCCTTGCCAAAGCGTTTTCCCTGTTTAAGTCTTTCATCGTCCAGAACAAAACCCTTGATAATGAACTCTCTAAGGGTTTTGGTAGCCCAAATCCGGAACTGTGTAGCCTGATGGCTGTTTACCCTGTAGCCCACGGCTATTATGGCATCCAGATTGTAAAACTCCACATTCCTCTTTACCATCCGGGTACCTTCTTGCTGAACTGTTTCCAAAATGGAAATAGTTGCCTTTTCGTCTAATTCGCCCGTTTCGTAAATATTACTCAGGTGTTTGTTGATAGCAGGAACTTCCACACCAAACAATTCTGCCATCCGCTTTTGAGTAAGCCAAAAGGTTTCGTCATTAAAAATCACCTCAATTTTCACATCACCGGTGGGGGTGTTGTAAAATATGATGTCGTTATGTTGTGGGTTATTATCCATTGTATTGAATCGATTTATATAGTCATTAATGCGGTTAATAGTGTTCCATCTGCTATAGAGAACAACTTTTCCCAATCTGGAATTATTGGGACATTTACCGAAGCATGTGCTGCAATGCTTTTGTAAGAAGTTTCAAGGTCAAGGTTCTGAAAGTATGAATATGGACCTGTTTTGTCAGGCTGTCCTGTTTCAAAATGCCAATAAGCAAGGCTATCTGTTAAGCATTTCGACAATTTTATTGTGCCAGCATCATCATACACAAACAAGTCTTCTTTTAGCTTTAATTGAATTTTAAAAGTGTTATTAGCATCTTTTACAAGGGTCAAAAAAAGGTCTGTATTCAATGGCAGGGTACATGTTTTTTTAAACTTGATCTTTGAAAGCACACCTTCCAAATCATCTAACAACTTGATGACTGCCTTTATTTCACCTCTATGTCTATCAATACCTCTCTCAGTATGAGATAAAGGATTTAAGAGCATTTCAACATATTGCTTTACTTCATTGATTTTGGCAACTGCCGCTGGCTGCTTAATTCGGTCTAAAAAGATAGCAGAACTTGTAAGCATACTATCTAACGGTGCTGTTTTATTTGGCTTTTCTGAACCTGCAATTACATAGCAATATTGTGGCAGATATGTTTCTATCAAATGCTCACATTGCTTTCGTAAATAATTTGCTGCTGCTGGATAATCATTTTCATGTAAATGATTAAAGGCTATTGATAATTGAGTTTTGGTTTCAAAAAACCTCGGTTTGGGAATAAGTGGGTCTTTTTCGTTCACATAAAATTCCCAAAACAGCCAATTGTCTTTAAAACTGCTGTGCTCTATTTTATGCTTAGCTATATTGAAGAATTGCTTATCGTGGGTGAAAATCAATAACTGATATTTATCCTGATACTCGCCAAAAAGCAGTTTTAGTACTACTTCCCGGTTGCTCATATCCAAACTTATCAGCAAATCGTCCAATGCCAGTACATTTAGCTTGTCGGCCAATAATCTTCTCTCCAAAATACCTAACCGGATGGCTAAGCCTATTGCAGTTTTCTTGGCCTCGTTTAAAAATGAATGTGGCCGATGAACAACATTTTCTTTACCATAATACTTATTGACTTTCAAAATAATAGACGGCTCTGTGTACTGAATTTTTGAATTAGTCCTATTTAATGCAAACTGAAATGGCGAATAATCCAATTCTATTTCTATTGGATACTGAAATTTCTCTTCAAGCAACTTGTTGGCTCTTATCGTAACCAATCCTAACTCTTGCCTAAGCTGTCGATTAAATTCATCAACTAAACTGTTATACTGGCTATATGTGGTTGAGCCTGGTGAAGGGTATTTTTTTGTTGTTTCATCTTTTGTCAATCCCTTTCTAATCTGATCTAAAGCCTTATCAAAATAGCTGAAGGAATAAGGTGCTGGTGCATTAAATGGCATAAACCTGAAAATCTGTTCCTCAAAAAGAGGGAACTGATCGGGTTCGTGCTGATGCATGAATCGTAAGAAAACTGCTACTACGTTGTAATCTATAAAATCACTGCTTACAGAACTTAATTGAATATCTGCATTGCCTTGAATACTATAATCGCCCAATCCTATCTTATACGCATTGCCATTATCTAACTTCATCTCAATAAATGATGGACTTCCGACAGGTGCATGGATATTAATTAGATTCTTTTTGTGACCATCGGTAAAGTATGCGTCTATTCCATCATTATCTTTAAAGCTGCACTGGAGCAAGGTATAAATGCCCCAATAGATAGAAGATTTACCACTGCCGTTTTCGCCCCATATCAACACGTTTTTACCGTCCAGCTTTAGTGTGTTGTCGGTTTCGGTAAAAAACTTGAAGTTGTGTAGTGTGAGTTCGGTAATCTTCATTAGCTGATGGTTGAATTTATTACACCAATAATATCTTTACTTACAATGTTGGCTTTGAGTAAAGCGGTACGAACAGGATTTGTTTGCTCATGCAGCCAGTGGTAAAATTTCACTACTGTTTCAATATCGGTATCTGTGTAGTCTTCTGAAATGGGTTTAATATTCTCCAAGTATTTCAACACCTGCAATTCTGCCATTTCCGGTTCTGCACCAAAGTATATTTCGTAAAAAGCCTGGTCTATTACTTCATCAAACGAATGAATGATTAAATCATCGCCAATGTATTTTATCAACTGCTCCTTACGAGGCTGATGGACCAGCAAAATATAATCGACCAGCGTAGCAATAATTTGCTGCTTATCAGACAATGCAATTGGTATCTCCAGCAAAGGCTCTTTGTCTATCTGGTAATTGTTACCCTGCATTTTGCCTTTACTACGTAGCCAAAAAGCAACCAGCTTACTATTCAAAAGAGCTGTCAGATATTTAAGGTTAGCTCTTTCTGTCTGAATTAGAAAGAAGGTTGCAGAAACATAAGTATCAAAATTGGCATAAGTGAAGATTGGACGTCCAGGGCATTTCCTTTGAACAATAATTTTCTCGTTTTTGAAAAACCTCTCCTCTCTTGCTCGGTGTAAACCGTAGGGATAATTATCCGATGTAATCACTTTAGCAAATTTGTCTAAATGGCGTTTTATATTCGGATAGTGATTTATTGTCTCTTGTTTCTTAAAAGAAGAATCAGTGTATATTAGCCAGTAGTCGTTTTCGTTTTTTGCATAAAACCTTTTGAATTGCTCTGTAGTAAAGTATGGTTTAATTATCCCTTCCTCGTTTTTACTAAGCTGCAAACTCTTTAGTTCGGTGGCATTTAAAGCAAAAACCCCATTGCCTACTTTAAATCCTTCGCCCAATTTCTCTGCACTCTTTTTGTTTAAAAAATCCTGAGGAAAAACTATACCCTGAGCAACCTCCTTTTCTAACAACTTAATATGCTGAATCCCTTGTATTTTCTTTAAAATATAATCGTTAGTATCATTTGCAAATGTGATATAGCCATCTGCATATGAAGCAGGTACAAACTCAAAATTCAGTCTCTCAAAGTTCTCATGTATAGTATTGGCATCTGATTGCAGGAAGTAATCCAAAAAGGTTTTATCAATATTATCCACCAGCAATCTTGCATAGTTGGTGGTATATTTTTCTCTTGGCGTTGTTTTCTTCACCACATAAATCATGGTTTGTATACCGGCACTCTGAAATACTTTGTAGTTACCAAAATCAATAAACGAAAGCATTTCAGTTTCCTGCACAATTTTGTTCCGCAGTTTTGCAGCACCTGAACTGGTTATCCAGTTGTTCTGTGCAATAAAGCATTGTATGCCTCCATTGTCTTTCAGCATATCAATACAGAAGCAGGCAAAAAAGTACCATATATCCATTTTGCCCATGTAGTAAGGGCTGTCTCTAATTCCATCAAACGCCTTACGATTAGTGTATTCCTTTATGTATGGTGGATTGCCTATAATAATGTCGAACTTACCTTTATCGAATACATCTTTGAAATAGGTGTGCCACAAAAAGTAGGGCCGTTCTTTCTCCTCATGCTCCCATCGGTTGAGGCGGTCTAATATATCACTCAGGTGGGCTATCTTGTATTCAAGGGATTCAATTTCTTTATTTAGTTTCTCTACTGCTTTGGTCTTTTTATCCTGAACTCCCTTGGGGTCATGGGTATTGATGGTATTAGCCTTTACATGGCTTTGCTTTTCGGCCAAAGTTGCTTGCAACTTGGTTTTATCCAATGCAAACTTCGCCTTCAACTTGCCCTCAATAATGGAGTTAATCTTAGCCTTAACTTCCTGTTTGGTTTTGTACGGATGTGAGGTATCTACTTTAAAATCGAAGTATAAATCTATAAGGCTCTGAAACTCTTCTTTGGTGGTACTGTCGAACACAAAAACACTTTGGTTTCTGCCAAAGCCAGGCAATTCTACCTGCCCTTTGTGTGCAGTAATAATTTCCTCATTCTCGTCTTTTAACAGGTTGCTCAAATCCACATCCTCAAACTTTTCAAGGATACTGTTTCCCTGCATGATTTTGTAGTCGAGGTTAGGTAAGGGTTGAGGCTTGTCTTCATCCACCACCAAAGCCAGCCAAAATCGTAACCTTGCAATGTCAACGGCACCTTTTTCCAAATCAACACCATAGATGCTTTTTTGAATAATATCCTTTTTGACCTTCGCCTCATTGAATGATTCATTTGGGCTGATGGCATTGTGCAGGTTTTGCAATGCAGTGAATATTACTTTTAAAACACCCATTGGGAAAGCTCCTGACCCAATGGCCGGATCACATACTTTTACCTCTTTCAGCAATTTCTTTATCAGCGAATGATTGGCTCTTACAAAGTCAGAAACAACATTGCCCTTTACGAAATCATCTATGTCTTTGCTATCGGTATTTAAGTTGTGTTTGAGGTATTCAATAATACTTTGCTGGCTCATATAATGCACCACTTCTTTGGGTGTATAATATGCTCCCTTATCCCGGTTGTCTTCCAACAGGTTTTCAAAGATGTGCCCCAACATTTCAGGGTCAATACCTACCTCGTGGTCTTCCGGGCTGTTTTCATCAATGGTAAAATTGTACTGCTCTAAAAACTCAAACAGATTTTCAAAAATGTGCTTCGGAAAATCAATCTTATTGCCCTTCGGAAAATCATCATCAAACAAACCTCCGTTGAGGTATGGAACACTTACATTTTTTGCATCCTTAAATGGGCTTTTGCCATCTATCAGAAAGACAAAGTTTTCACGGCTCTCGTTATTCAGTGTATTGTAGAACAGTTCTGATAAATATTTGCTGTGAAATTTTTCCGGTTTAGCCGCTTCCGTAAAGAGTTTATATACAAAGTTTTTATACCCGTTTTTCCATGTTACTTTCTGGCTGCCTGTTGGCGTGGGTACACCCATCCATCCCTTACGCTGCAAAAAGTAAAGGAATACTAAACGACCTAATAGTTTCTTTGTAAAATCACGAATGGGCAGTTCGTTGGCAGTTTTATTCTCTTCTTTCTCATTCTTATCAATGTCAAAAATGCCATACCTTATTTTATCATCTTCAATAAGGTAGTTATTAAATATCTGGAACTGCTCTTTGTATTTTTTGAAAAACTCGTCATTCAGCTTTTCAACAGAGAATGCATCGATGACATCTTTTAACTCGAAGTTGAAGGTGTTTTTCTTTGCTGCTAATTCCCTCAGTCGCTTTGCAGCAGTAGTAGCAGATTCATTGATACCCAACAGGTAGGTATAACGCTTAGGGTTTGTTTTAAACTCTTCAAACTGACCCTCTTCATTAAAACGAGATTCTTTGCAAATGAAAGATAGACGATAGTCTTGCTGAGACTTATCCTCCGAAACATAGAATACCAAAATACCGTGGTTGTTAGCCTGGTCAATATACTTAGCAGTGATATTGTGAAAACTTACTTTGGTTTTGGCAATCTTGTTCTCTTTCTTAATGCAAACTTCAAGGATGATTATCTTCTTACCGTCAGTGAGTGTAATATCCCCCTTCTGGTGGATGTATTTAGTTTTATTACTGCTATCATCTAAAGAGACAATGGAGTTTTCAAAATTGACTTTGGGAAACACAAAGTCAATAAGCCTTTGCCACTTGTCAAAGGCATAATCATCGGTGAGTATATTTTTTATTTCTCTCTCTTGCATTTGATGAGTAGTTGATTAGTTATCGAAACTTTCACTAATGATTATTTCCGGTTTAAACTCCTTGATGTTGAAAATGGGCTGAAGCATTTGCATGGTATCATCTTCCACCACTTGTAAGGGGTATTTGTTCAGCAGTTTTATAACCTCATCCAACAAATTGGCAGGTTTTAAGGGAGCAACCTTTATTGCTTTTGCCAGCTTATTTACATCCCTTTGCAATTGCTGAAATTTACCTAAACGAATGGCAGCTTTGGCATTTTGCATTAACTCCCTCTCCTCCGGATTTGCAATTTGCATATTGGTTAATGCATCAAGGAAACTCAAAGCCTTCTTTTCATTGGGGCCTTGTGTGGTATCAATTTTACGTTCCTTACTCTTCTCCTCTTCCATTTTGTTAGCAAACAAGCTGATTGCTTCTTTCACCTGTGTATGATGCTGCTCATTCAGTGGAATGGCTTTCTCCGTAATTTTTGCATAATACTCCTTTTCAGCTTGCAGAAATGTGAGTTCGTCAATATCTCCGTTCTCCTTAACAAGTAAGAAGGCATCTCTTTTCTCGTTGCGAATAAATGTGATTGTTGCACCTTTCAGCACAGGACTTTTTCTACCAACCCTTGCCCTTGTAGGCATGTTTTTAATTTGTTTGAACAGATCAGGATTATCTTTTTTGAACTTTCGCAATTCCAACAATATCCTCAGTTTCTCGTCTTTCTCCTCGTTTACTGTTTTATCGAACAAGCCAAAGCTCTCTGTAACCTCATCAGGCGAATAAATCTGACTGTCTTCACCCATTGCGGAGTGAAATGCCTGTAATTTCATAATGGCTTTTTTCTCCAGTTCAATATCACTGTTGACCTTAGCCGTTGGAAAGAAATTGAAAATATGAATGTTGTTTGCTTTTGATCCAATACGGTTCACCCTACCAATACGCTGCATGAGTTTTGTACTGTTCCAAGGGGTGTCATAATTAACGATGATGTTTGCACGGTGCATATTTACGCCTTCAGCCAGCACCTCGGTACTGATTACGATATTGTAATCATCCTTCTGTTCTGTTAGTGGAATATTTGCATCGAAGTTTGCTTTTACGAAAGGGAATTTATCCTTTCTGTTTTTGCTATCTACTACTAACACCTTATTGAAATTTGCTTTCTGTAATTCAGCTTCCAAGTAGGCCGTGGTTTCCTTCGATTCAGAAAAAACAACCAGTTTTTCATCTTTATTGATTGCTTTATCAAAGAGTTTGTTTTTCAGGTAATCAATGAATACTTCCAGTTTGGGGTCTTGGGTAACATTTGCCCAATCCTGTACTAATTCATCCAGCAGCACTTTGTCATTTTTAAGACCAGTAATAAAGCCAGGCTCAAAATCATCAGCAGTGCAAATTTCAATAGTTGGATCAGTCTCGGCAAGGTCAGTCAGTATTGTAATTAACTCCTCCTCCCGGCCTTCGTTTATATAGTCACTTACTCCATAATTCGGGGCAATGTAAATTCTATCATTATCAAACATGGTTACCATTGCATTGGTAGCAGCCGAAAAACGATTTAGTGACTGTTTAAAAGCATAGAAGCTGCTGTCGATACGTTTTACCAATAAGGTTTTCATAATGAAAGCCAACTGGGTTGAAATCATATCTGCCTTTTGATACTTACTCTTTTTATGAGGCTTCAAATATTTTATTGCCTGATAACGATTGTAAGAAAGCCCCTTGGTGGGGTGGCTTAGATACAGAATCGTTTTATCATAGAGGCTGTCTAAGTATTCATCTAATTGATAAAATATTTTCTCCGGTTTGTTTACTGCCGGGAAAATGACACCTTGTTCTTTCAAATCTTTTGCATACTCCTCGTTTTCTGAAAGGTCAGTTCTGGTTCTCCTCACTGTTAGGGGTTCGATAACCTTTACCCTTATTTTCTCATAAATACCTTTTACACCGGCACTCACTTTCTGAATATCGGTTTCAGCCTTCAGTTTTTTGTATGCATCAATTTGACCTCTGAAAAAGTGCTGCAAATTGCCCACCTCTAAAGTCGAGTTTTTGGCATCCTGAAACAGGTACACAAGATTTGCAATATCCTCCGGCTTATTGTTTAGTGGTGTGGCTGAAATCAGCATCACTCTTTTCTGCTCGTAAGTATCGTTGGCTAGTTTCTTACGTGTATGAGATTTGCAGATGTTTTGTAAGTGAAAGTACATTTCGGCACTATCACTCCTAAACTTATGAGCTTCATCCACAACTATCAGGTCATAGTCATGATGCTTGTTCACTTTATGCAGGCTACCCGATGTTACAATCTTATAGTTGTGTAAACCGAATTTTGAAAGAGTATCCTCCCAGTTTTCTTTCAATGCTGGAGGACAAACAATCAGCGTTTTAGACAAATAAGATGGGAACCCATTTGAATAAAAGAATTTCTTGGCTATCAACGTGGCTACTATGGTTTTACCAAGTCCAACTACATCAGATAAAAAGAAGCCGTGGTGCTTCATCATCTTGCTGTAACCATCTGCAACCGCATCAACCTGGTAAGATAACTTTTTAAATCCTTGTGGTAAATCCTGAATTGAGTTAGGGTCGAAATCAATGCTTCTGCCGAAATATTCAATTAAGAATTTCATGTATACCTCAAAGGGAGTAAACTCATCATTCAGGTATGTTTCTTTTTTGAGTTTATCCACAAACTCTTTTCCTACCTCTACACTTTCATTCCAAAGTTTGTTAAAGGTTTCTGTAGCAAAATCTATATCTGTGTTTTCCCGTAATTCAACATTGAACTCAAAATTTCTTTCTAAGCCGTTATCAGTTAAATTACTTGAACCAGTAATAACAGAACCATAGCCGTGGTCATGCTTCTCTTGTTCTCTGAAAATGTAGATTTTCGCATGTAGGTTTTGCTTTGGGTGTACTTTGATTTTTATCTTCTCAGTAACCAAATCCTCAATCAACTGGAGCATTCCAGCTTCCACATCTTTATCATATTCTGCCTCCTGAATGTTCTTTTTCAGTTCAGCGAAGAAATCATCTCTGCTTTTGGCTGGATCTTCAATAAACAATAAACCCCGCTTATTCGCTTCATAAACAAGGTTGTCGATATTGATACCTACAAGTATTCTAATTTCAGCTGCTTTTTCTACAAATGGACGGATGCGGAAATAACCTGAAGCTCTGAAATAGCCTACTAAAGCATCGAAGAAGTGAATGTTTCGATGCTTGAATATTCCCTCAATTTTACTTAGAAGGGTGTTATCATTTTCATTTGTAAAAAACTTTGTAGACATTATTTCTCTCGCTTTATTTTTTTTGAAACTGACTTTAGGGCTTCGTCTGCCATAGGTTCGCCTTCAATGACATTGTATAATTGGTCGGCCAGCCAAAGGGTAAGAAGCTCCTCCTTGTCAGCTTTTAGTATTTCAGCCAAAACGGCAATCTGTTCTTTTTTTATTTGTCTATCGCCTCTCTCAATTTTACTAATGATAGAAGTGTCAACATCTAACTGTGAAGCAACATGCCGCAAAAGCATTTTCTGTTTCGTCCGAAGCTCCCGAATCCTATCACCAAATTGTGTTGCCATTGTAATTTTATTGTCTTGACAAATATTGGCAAATATAAGAAAAGAAAGGCAATAGAATGATAAGAAATTTAGCAAAGCTGCAAACATTGCAAAGTCTGCAAACAAAGCAAAAACCCCATCGGGTATGCCGTATGGGGAGCTATGCAGGGGGAATGATGAAGGTTAAATTTTGCGGTAGTGGCCGGCTTTGAGTTTTTCCAATGCCTTGCCGGTGGCATTATGAAGGATGTCGTCCACGGTACGGGGTGAAAGCTGGAACTGTTTGCCGATTTCAACGGCTTGCTGGCGGGTAAACTCTGCCGGTAACGCCTCAAAGAATTTGCGTTTGCTGTCGCCTGTTTTAAACTGGGTGGCTTCGCTTTGTTTGGGCAGGTTATTGAACATGAGGATGCTGTGGTGCAGGTAGATTTCTGCCAACCGCAGGGCGGTATTAAAATCTTCATTAGTACACACTATCCGGGTGGCTGCTTCTCCGTTCTCAAACTTCCGCAGGGAAGTAAATATCATGGCCATGCGGTACAGCATCAAGCCCAGGCGTTTTACTATACTGGCGGCTTCCTCGGCTGTGAACATGGTTACTTCGTTGAGCCATGCTTCACAATGTTGGTTCAATTGCTGCCATTGTTCGGTGGTTAACTCAATAATGGTTTCCTCCCGTTGCAGGAACTGGACCATATTAAACACCCTGCCAGAAAGGACTTTGAAATGCTCGGTGAGGTTTATGTTGTTGGCATTGGGGGAAACATCTTTCCAACGCTGCTCCACCTTGAAAGCATAGAACAGGAAACGGCTGAACAAACCATCTTCGGAAGATGCTATCAAGCCTGTTACCTGATTGGGTGTACCGGAAAGGGCAATGGACAAGCTGGGGGCATTTACCTCTGTAAATTCGTTGTTGCCTTTTCGGGAACTGGAAAGCCTTTCGTGGTGAAAGGATTTGCGAAGCATATCGGAATAGGAACCCCATTCCTGTTTGAATACATTGCCCAGGGTGTCGGCTTCGGTTTCGCAAATGATACCTGTACCCTCGTTCTGCTCCAAGTGCCAAAGGATTTTTGCATAGCTCGTATTGGCAGGAATGTACACCACTTTAAAGGTGGGTTTGGTGGGTGGCTCTTCTGTGGAGGTATCGCCTTTTTTCTTGCTGCTGATACGCTGCTTGTGTTCTGACAACTCCTGATTGTATTGCAATTCTGCCTCTCGGCTTGCCTTGAGCACAAAGCTGTGGTAATCGTCTGCCAGCATTTTAGCGAACTTCAAAGCACCTTTACCACTGGCAGCCGGAGCAATGGCAAAAGAAAATACGTTGGGGAATACTTCATTGCCTGCATAGACACCTTTTACACCCGGCAAGCATCCGCTGAGGATAGCCAATGCACCCGTCAGGAAAACGTCTCTCTCCCTTTCATCGGTAAAAGCCATTGCACCATGCTGTAAGAGTTCAGGCATTTGCAAATAGTGTTCTTCGGGAATGGTTGGCGTGGCTTTCAGGTAGTCTTCCTGTGGTGGTTGCTGCTCTGCACTTTGCAGCTTTGCAGTGTTTGCAAACTTTGCAAACTCGGGTTTGTGGTGGGTGTAAGCACTCTTTACCGCTTCGAGAATTTCTCTTTCAGGTAGGTCAAAATGCTGTGTACATAAAAGTTCAACATCGGACTGCGATAAACCAGCTCTATTGCAATTAGAAGCAAGCAGATAAATATAATTGTTCCTGTTTCCATCTGTGTATTGAGATTTTAGGTTGGTAAATTGAATTTGTTGATTGAATATGAAAGCCGTGTTCAGATCCTCTTCGGGTTCTTCCTGAACTGCTGGGATTACAGGCTTTGCTTTGGGCTGCGGCTCCGGTTGTGTGAAGATTTCAGGCAACTGCACTTTGAATTTTTCGTTGCGAATGTTCTTGTACAGCCCAGGATGATAGCTCATGAAACAAAGCCGGGTGATGTCCTTGCAGCTTGGGTCTGCCTTTAATCCTGTTGCTTCCTCATAATACTGCTGCACCTGCAAATAGGCTGTATCGTGGTGCTCAATGCCGGTATTTACCTCAATGAATACTTTGAGGCCGTTACCGCTTGGGCTGATGAAGCATAAGAAGGTGTAGGGGATTTCGGCAATGACTTTGAAGGCTGTGTCTAACTGCTCCGGTGTCAGCTTATCAAAATCAAGATGCACAAAACCGCTGTACATTTCCAGGTAAGACATTTGCCTTTTCTCGGTGAATACTGCGGATGGAGTGAAAGCTAATAATTGCTTTTTCTTATTGGCTGCTTCCTCCGCTTTGCCTTGTTCCAGCAATGCCCTGATTTCTTCTACTTCAGCTTTGTATTTACCGTTGGCTATATCATTGCCAATAAGAAGCAATGATTTCTTTTCAACCGGAACGGTAAAGTTTCTGAATATGGTACTTGATGCCATTGTTCTGTTCTTTCAGTTAATAAAAAATTCTTACTTCTTGCGTTTGTTGCGGATAACATAATCGGCTGCCATCTGATCTATTTCATCGGCTGCTGATTTGCGGTTACGCTGTAACCAGTTATCCAACTCTTCCCGTTTGAAGTAGAGCTTTTTACCCTGCGGACAGAAATGGGGGATGTGCTTTGTACTGGTGAGTTTGTACAAATGCGATGGGCTTACATCCAAATACTTGCAAGCCTCATTAAAGTTCAGTACTGTTTTTTGTAACAGGTTTTGCTCATCCAGCTTGTTAGCGATTTCGGTGAGCTTGTCTAAGATTAAATCTTCGTTTGCCATCTTTTTACATTTTAAAGTTTGATGGCACAAACCTCTCAAATGCTTGAGGGGCAAAGGTTAAGGGGTTAATCCCTTACTCAGATTTCTGAATAATCTTAATGTTTTTTATTGCAGATGTTTGAAGACTTTGTCAATGGTTGCTTTTTCCTTCGGTTCAATTTTGTTCTTTGAACCACTGGCAGAAAGGTTGTTTGCAGTTATCAGGGTGTCCTTCTTTGAATAGAAGATTTTTGACTTCTCAATGTTTGCCAATGAAAGGCTATTGAAGTAAGGCATGAACTTATCAATGCAGTATCGGAAGTGCTTTGTTTCGCAGCCTAATTGAATTTTAACTGCACCCGGAAGGATGCTTTTTGCTGTTAAGGCTTTTATCAATTCATCAGCACTTGTAACATCATCATTCAGCAACTCTATTTGATAGCACAACTGATTTACTACCGTTTTCAGTTTTTCAATATCATCTTTATATCCGAAACAAATTGCCTCCTGGCTTTCGGTGTATTCTTCGTTTTGCTTACTGGCTGGCTCCTGCTGTCCAATGTATTCTAACTGTTGGATGCTGGACAATGGCAGTTCCAAATCCAATACATAAAAGTCTTCCAAACTCGTTGTGTGCTGCAAGCTGTTTTCAAATGAGTGTTGTACACTGAAATAAAGCTGTATTAAACTGTGCTTTAGATAATGAAGTGCAAAGTGTAGATGATTGCTTTGCTCGTTGGGGTCTGTTGTGAAATCCCTTTCAATTAACTCGGCTGCGGTTTGCTTTGCCAATACTTTGATGCTGTTGAGCACCTTGTTAACCTGATACTGAATATCAACCAACTCAGTAAGTGATGCAGCTTTCAATAGGATGGAATTATATACCCTGAGTGTTTCTGCGGTGATTACCAAAAAATAAAAGTTGGTGATGGGGTCAATGTACTTAGGTAATGCGGCTTTATATGGCAGCGGTTTTAGTAGGTCGTTTGTAATTGTAGTATCAGCCAGCACTTTCTTTAACTGCGGATAGTCAGCCAGCAGGGCAGTCATTTGTGACTGCAACTCGGCCATTGTTTTCGGTGAAGCTGCTTTTGCAGCTTTCACCAGTTCAGTAAACCGCCTTATGTTGGTGGTATCCAGTTTCCACGGTTTCAAAGCACCGTGCATAATGCTATCTAATACTTTTATCTCCATCGCTATAAGTCTAATTTAATTTTATTGGCTGCCTCCTGTTTTTTATGGTCAATCACCTTCGCATAAATTTCGGTTGTTTTCAGGTGTCTGTGACCTAACAGTTTTGAAACGGTATAAATGTCTGTACCCAATGTAATTTGCAGGGTGGCGTATGTGTGCCTTGCACAGTGAAAAGTGATGTGCTTGGTGATACCGGCTTTCATTACCCATTCACGGAGTTTTAAGTTATGCCAGGCACTGTAATACAAACCTTCAAATACTTTATCATCTTGCTTTCTTCTTTCGCCTAAAAGCGAAAAGGCTTGTTCTGAAATGGGCAATGTTTCGGCTCCCTTTGTTTTCTTCTGCCTGAAACGGATGTAATACCCGGATTGCTCGGAGTGCTGCACTTCTGACCAAACCAACTTTTCTATATCCGACCAACGCAAACCACTCAATGCAGAAAAGATGAACGCATTTTTGAGCACCGGCATTTCACATTCCACTTTTGCTGCTGCCTGTAATTCTTCCAAAGTGAGGAACTCTCTATCGGGATCATCC
>CALCII010000017.1 GCA_937907395.1 uncultured Chitinophagaceae bacterium | reverse complement strand
TTTTGCCTTTTGCATTTTGCCTTCTACCTTTTGCCTTTCACATTCAGCATTACTCATTTACCCTTATACCTTATCTTGCCAAAAATTGTAACGATTGAAAAACTTGCTTGTACTTGGTGCCGGAAAATCGGCCACCGTTCTCATAGATGATCTCAATAAAACCTGTGCAGAAAAAAACTGGAGCCTTGTGGTGGCAGATGCAGATCTGAACACAGCTCAGTCGAAAATTACAGATGCTTCTGTTGCAAAAGCAATTGAACTGGATATCACCAATACAGATGCAAGAAGAATGCTTATTACGGATGCCGATGTGGTGATCTCCCTGCTCCCGCCTCATCTTCATATTCATGTGGCTATGGACTGTGCAGCAATTGGCCGGCATTTGCTTACTGCCTCTTATGTGGATGATTCCATCCGCAACCTGGAAGCTGAAATAAAAAGCAAGGAGCTGCTCTTTCTTTGTGAGATGGGATTGGATCCCGGCATTGACCATATGAGTGCCATGCAATTGATTGACCGGATAAAAGAAGCCGGCGGACAAATCACTTCTTTTAAATCGCATTGCGGCGGATTGGTGGCTCCCGAAAGTGACAACAATCCCTGGCACTATAAAATAAGCTGGAATCCTCGTAATGTGGTGAGGGCAGGTAGTGCAGGCGCATTGTATAAAGAGAATGAAGAAATTGTATCAAGAACCTATCAGCAGATTTTTGAGAACACACCATCACTTACTGTTGAAGGTTTACCTGCATTGGCATGGTACCCCAACCGTGATTCACTCAGTTATATACCACTGTACAAGCTCGAAGAAACGGCTACTTTTATCAGAACCACTTTGCGCTATGCCGATTTTTGTAAAGGATGGGATCTGATGGTGGACCTGAATCTCACTGCCGATGATGATGCATCTTTTGTTGATAGATGTACTACCTATCATGATTGGCTTTCAAAGAAACTGAAACAGGTGGAAGGAAGAGAGCTGAGTCTGCGCATGTATCTTGAATTGTATATTCCCGAAGCCGATCATGACCTGTTGCTGGAGCAATTTAATTTCCTGGAGTTAGATGCCAGCAAACCTCTGCCGCCGGGAAAAAGCACCAGCGCCGATTTGTTGCAATATCAGCTGGAGCAAAAGTTAGTACTTGGTCCGGAAGACAGAGATATGATTGTAATGATGCATGAAATTGATTACAGCATCAACAAACATCCGCATCATATCAACTCAACACTGGTGGTAAAAGGTGTTGACAGCTGGCATACAGCCATGGCTAAAACAGTAGGCTTACCCCTAAGCATAGCCGCAAAACTCATTCTTGAAAACAAAATACAAGTAAGAGGATTGCACATTCCCACAGGGAAAGAAATCTATGAACCTGTATTAAAGGAATTAGAAGAAAAGGGCGTGAAGTTTACAGAACGGGAAATGAAATTGTAATTAAACCGTCATCTTCTTCTGAAACGTAATGTCAGCCTGAGTCAGTCGAAGGCGGCTTCTAAAATTCGTTTTTCAAACCTTTATCTGCTTCGACAAGCTCAGCATGACAAGGCTTTTCGTTTCTTTTTGAATTTTAATTATCCAATATTAAACGTATTGTCAGCCTGAGCCCTGTCGAAGGCGGTTGCTGAAATTCGTTTTTCAAATCCTTATCTGCTTCGACAGGCTCAGCATGACAAGGCTTTTCGTTTCTTTTTGAATTTTAATTATCCAATATAAAACGTATTGTCAGCCTGAGCCCTGTCGAAGGCGGTTGCTGAAATTCGTTTTTCAAATCCTTATCTGCTTCGACAGGCTCAGCATGACAAGGTATTTGTTTTCGCTATAAACTGCATCTACTTTCAAAAACTTACTGTCAGCCTGAGCTTGTCAAAAGCGGCTTCCATGAAATTAAGCTTTATAAATCCTTATCTGCTTCGACAAGCTCAGCATGACAAGGTATTTGTTTTCGCTATAAACTGCATCTACTTTCAAAAACTTACTGTCAGCCTGAGCTTGTCAAAAGCGGCTTCCATGAAATTAAGCTTTATAAATCCTTATCTGCTTCGACAGGCTCAGCATGACAAGGCTTTTCGTTTCTGTTTGAAATTTAATTATCCAATACAAAACGTAATGTCAGCCTGAGCCAGTCGAAGGCGGCTTCTGAAATTCGCTTTACAAACCCTTATCTGCTTCGACTGGCTCAGCATGACAAGGCGTTTTAATGACAACGATTCAGAAACGCTTTGAGAAGGCTGTTTATACATATTGCTTCAACAACACTTTCAATTCCTCCACTCCTTCCGTTGCAGGTTTTTCAATGGTTGTAATATTATAAACAGAAGACGTGTGTGGAATTTTCTTATCTACAATAAACTTCGGAATAGAAGTACGGGCAACGGTTACCAACCCGGCAGCAGGATACACAACCAATGAAGTACCAATTACAACAAACAAGTCTGCTTCGTGCACCAAAGGAACAGCTTCTTCAATCATGGGCACTGGTTCTTCAAACCAAACAATATGCGGACGAAGTTGTGCCCCATCAGCTGCCAGGTCGCCTAATTGAATATCATTCTGAATATCATAAATCAATGAGGGATCGTTCTCACTTCTCATTTTAAAAATCTCTCCATGAAGGTGCATCACTTTAACAGAACCGGCACGTTCATGTAAATCATCAATGTTTTGTGTGATAATCTGTACATCAAAATCTTGCTGCAGTTCAGCTAATGCATAATGAGCAGCATTTGGCAGAACACCCTTCACATTCTTACGCCTGTAATTATAAAAATCAAGGACCAGCTGAGGATTTTTCTTCCAGGCACGGGGAGTGGCCACATCTTCGATATTATAGCCTTCCCATAAGCCGTCGCTATCACGAAAGGTTTTCAATCCGCTTTCTGCACTCACGCCGGCACCACTAAGAACAACGAGTTTCTTTTTAGACATATTCAAAAATAAAAAAAGCTTCGAATCAACTTCGAAGCTTTCGTGCCCAGAACAGGAATCGAAAGCAGACGTTTTAGTCTGCATGCCGACCTCGACAAAGTCGTGCGTCGGCACCTGCACAGCATTGCTGAAATAAAAAAGCTTCGAATCAATTTCGAAGCTTTCGTGCCCAGAACAGGAATCGAATGCAGACGTTTTAGTCTGCATGCCGACCTCGACAAAGTCGTGCGTCGGCACCTGCA
>CALCII010000016.1 GCA_937907395.1 uncultured Chitinophagaceae bacterium | reverse complement strand
TTAACAATAATTTATTTAAAACTAATATTATTAACATCTCTCTTTCTATCATTTTTCCCTTAGCCCGCTAAAATACTTAGTTCAAATTTAAGCATTCATTTTGATCGCTGCTTTCTGAAAGCAATTAATTTTGCACAAAAAACAATTGAAACCCTTCCCTCTCCTTGTTGGTATTATAACCATCTTCTTCCTCTCCTCCTGTCACAGTTTTACGGTCCCCGAATACAAAGAATTCCGGAATTTTAAAGTGGGGCAAATGGGCCTTTCCCAAACCACTGTCACCATGGACCTGGTTTACTACAACCCAAATAAAATTGGTTTTCAGGTAAAGCGAACGGAAGCTGATGTGTACGTAGACAATGTTTACCTGGGAAAAGCGATTAGCGATACGTTGATCAAAGTTGCCAAAAAGTCAGATTTCATCATCCCTCTCACCATGCAAACCGATATGAAGAATTTGTACCGCAATGCCTGGGCGGCTTTTACCAATAAGACAGTTTTGGTACGGGCCAGTGGTACCATTACGGCGGGAGTTGCCGGTGTGTTTAAAACTCTCCCGTTGGAGTATGAAGGTCGGCATGAGACCAGTTTTTTTAAACCCTGACTATATAAGAACAACGCTTCAGTATAAAAAAAAGACCATCTGACGATGGTCTTTTCTATAATTATTCATTTCTATTGTTTCTTCTTTTTGGGTGGTCCGCCCCCATCTGATTCTCTTTTGCAGCAGATGGGCAATTGCTTGTATTGGGATTCTTCTGCAGTTACATCATCGGCATCAAACCCCAGGTTGGCCAGTGCCGTTTTCAGGTTTTCAATGTTTGTGCGATCACTCAGGAAGGTGATGATTGTGAGCTTTTTCTTGATATCCACCACCACTTTCGCCACCCCTTCTTCAGCCTTCATGAAGTTTTCAATCTTCAGTTTACACTCTGCACATTGGGCCTGTGGGGTACTGATCTGAACCGTTACTGGCTTTTTAAACTGCGCCTTTGTAGCCAGAAAAAGGAAACAAAATGCGAAACTAAGGAGGTATCTCATTTGAAGAATTTTAGATGAAACTATCAATTTCCAGTCCAATTACCGGGATCCTGCGACCATTTTAACAAAACTTCCTGTTCGCTTTCTTCCACCAACCCCTTTCGGATTGCCAATTCTATCAATGTTGGATAGCTCGTGAGTGACTTATACGGTACTCCGGCGCTTTCAAACGCTTTTATCGCAACCTCAAAGCCATAATTGAAGATGGAAACCATTCCCGTTACCTCTAAACCTGCATTCCGAAGCACTTCAACTACCTGCAAACTGCTCTTACCGGTAGATATAAGGTCTTCGATGACCACTACTTTTTGTGAAGGAGTATAATAACCTTCAATCTGGTTGGTTAATCCGTGTTCCTTAGGCTTCGGGCGAACGTATACATAAGGCAACTTCAGCTGATCTGCTGCCATGGCCCCCCAGGCAATTCCTGCAGTTGCCACACCGGCCAACATTTCAGCATCCGGAAACTCCTCAAAAATGACATTACACATTTCGCTCTTGATAAAATCACGTACAAAAGGGAAGGATAAAACCTTTCTGTTATCACAATAAATGGGGCTTTTCCAACCACTGGCCCATGTAAATGGGTGTTTCGGATTTAACTGAATGGCCTTAACTTGTAGTAGCTTTTCGGCAACAGCCTGTTCGTTGGTCATGCTGCAAAGTTGAGCGCCCGCAATTGAAATTTGAAATTTAATTATGTACATCAAGATTTACTTTTCCGACAAACCCGTTTTTCTGTGCAATGAATTGGATGCTGTACTTCAGGAATACCTGCACCATCCTGATGTGGTTTTTATCGATGAAGTGTCAAACCCTGCGATAAAATCATTGCTGCACGAAATCGTAAAACCGGAATTTCATGCGGGGATTGTTCTGGATGCCGATCTTGAACATCTTAAAAAAGCATTCTTTAAACATTTCACACTAGTAACAGCTGCCGGTGGCCTGATTGAAAATGAAAAACATGAAATACTCCTCATTCACAGAAGAGGGAAATGGGATTTACCAAAAGGAAAACTGGACCCCGGTGAAACCATTGAACAATGTGCATTAAGAGAAGTGGAAGAAGAAACCGGACTTAAAAATGTACAGATAAAGAAAGAACTCATTATAACCTATCATACCTACGATGAATATGGAAAGCATATCCTGAAAGACAGCCACTGGTACCTGATGAAAGTAAAAAGTGAACAACATCTGCAACCACAGATAGAAGAGGATATCAACGAAATCAGGTGGGTAAAGAAAGCGGACCTGGATAAGTATCTCACCAATACTTTCCCTTCCATTAAAGATGTACTCGCATTATTGTAAAGGCTTTTTCAAAATAGCTACGGTTAACCGGCTCACACAAATGAGTTTCTCCCGTTCATCATGGATTTTAATATCCCACACATGCGTGCTGGCACCAATATGAATGGGCGTACAAATACCTGTAACCCTTCCCGATCTTGCGGAACGGACATGATTGGCATTGATCTCCAATCCCACACAAATAAATTTTCCAGGATCAATCACCAGTGCCGATGCCACACTACCCAATGTTTCAGCTAATACACAACTGGCACCGCCATGTAATAACCCGTAGGGCTGTTTGGTACGCTCATCCACAGGTATGGAAGCTTTGAGGTAATTATCGCCCACTTCTGTAAACTGCAGCCCGATATGTTTTGCCATATCCGGTTGATCGAATGCTTCGAATTGTTGCAACGACAACTCTTTTTGAAACCAGATAGACATTAGAAAAATGAATGAATGAATGAATGAATGAATGATTGATTGATTGATTACTCCTCTTTCTTTACAGTTCTGTTTACAACATCAGGCAGAAACTGTGACGCATCTCCACCATTACGTATTACATCTCTTACCAATGTGGAAGCTACAGAAGTGTACTGGGGCAGACAAGTGAGAAAGATCGTCTCAATTTTGCCATCCAGGCTGCGGTTCATATCGGCAATTGCTTTTTCGTATTCAAAATCATTTACATAACGTATACCTCTGAGTATAAATGTTGCGCCGATTTTTTTACAACAATCAATCGTTAAGCCTTCATAAGCCACCGCTTCCACCCTGGGTTCATCTTTAAAAATTTCTTCGATCCATTCCTGCCGTTGTTCGGCACTGAACATAGGTGCTTTGTTTGCATTTAAACCAATGCCTATATATAATTTATCGAATAAATCGAGTGAGCGATAGATGATATCCAGGTGCCCTACCGTAATAGGATCAAATGTGCCGGGGAAAAGACAAATACGTTGCATGTGCAAGAATTGTTTCCCGAATATCGACTGATTGCGTGATAAAAACAAAAAAGCCTGCAAGCATTTACAATTGTAAAACTTACAGGCCCCGTTTTATAAAAAAGCGGATTAGTTCAGATTGCGGAAATCCACCGGCACCAGTTTACTTACACCGGCTTCCTGCATGGTTACACCATAGATCACATCCACTGCACTCATTGTTTGTTTGTTATGTGTTACAATGATGAACTGTGAATTTTCGCTGAATTGGCGGATCATGTTGGTGAACTTACCTACGTTGGCATCATCCAAAGGCGCATCCACCTCATCCAGAATACAGAATGGTGCAGGCTTGATCAGGTAAATGGCAAACAACATAGCAGTTGCTGTGAGCGTTTTTTCTCCACCGCTCAATTGTGTGATACTGCTGGGGCGTTTACCCTTTGGCTTGGCTACGATATCGATACTTGTTTCTGCGAGGTTCTCCGGATTCTCAAGAATCAAATCGGCCGTATCTTCTTCTGTGAACAAGGCCTTGAATACTTTCTGGAAGTTTTCACGCACCTGGTTGAATGTTTCCAGGAAACGCTGATTGGCTGTAGCTTCCACTTCCTGGATGGTTTGCAGCAATGAATCTTTAGCACTAACCAGGTCATTCTTTTGTTCGAGAATGAAATCGTAACGTTTCTTCATTTCTTCAAACGCTTCAATCGCAGTGGGATTCACTTCACCCAGGTTTTCCAGGCGCTTCTTCATACGATCTACTTTCGCCTGTAATTCATCCACCGGATCTTCACCTGTACGTGGCTCATCCATCACATCTTCAAGGTTCACTTTAAATTCAACACTTAAACGTTCTTTGGTACCAGCCAATTGCAGCTTGAGATCGTTGAGCTTATCCTTGATTTCATTCAGCAGGTGATCCACCTGTTCTTTATCTTTCTGCTTATGGCGGAGTTCACTTTCCTTTTCGCTTAAGGCATTCCGTAAGTTATAATAATACTGATCAGCTTCGTTCAGTTTGCGTTCCTCGGCTTCTTTATTCTGCAGTAACTGCACCAGCAATCCTTCCACTTCCTGAAGGCTTGCCTGACTTTCTGTGATCTGGGAAGATGTATCGCCCAACTGTGATGAATTACTCTCTATCTGTGCACGCAGATCATTGAGTTGATTCTGTTTGAATTCAAACTCCTGTTTCAATGCACTTACTTTGCTTTGCTGACGGGTTACATTCAGGTTGTAATCATTGTATTGCTGATTGGCTTCATTGTACCCTTGTTCGGCAATTACAAATTCCTGTTCAATACCTTCCAACCGGCCGGCCAGTTCATCTAACTGGGAATTGTATTTCTCCAGTTCATCTTTGTGCTGTTGCTGGGCACTATGCCCTTCTTCCAGCTGAGCTTCCAGGTCTTCCAAACGCTTTTCTGCATTTGCTTCAATGCTGATCAGGTTTTCAACTTTGTTCTCAATACCGTACAACTGATTCACCAATTGGTTGATGGCAGTTTCTGTGTCCTTGATGGCATTTTCTTTCAATTGCTCATTGAAACCGATCACTTCATTATGGCGAACCTGGATATGATGTTTCAGATCCAACACCACTTTTTCCTGTTCCTGAATTTCTTCGGCCAAACGTTCCAGGTTTTTTGAACGACCGAGTTTCTTTCCTTCAAACAATCCCACACTACCACCACTCAATGTGTATTTTCCTTTATAAAATTTACCCGATTTGTCAACCACCGTTCCGGTAAACCCTTGTGGAATATTTTCTTCACCTTCTGCGATCACCACTTGTCCCAGCAGGTAATTAGCAAGTGATTGATAACGTGCATCCACTTCCACCACATTCAATGCCTTGATGGTGCCTGCAGGTGCTTCTTCCAACACTGCATGTCCGTTGAACTGATCCAACAGGAAGAAGTTGGCTTTCCCTTTTTGGTTGTTATGCAACAGATTTACAGCAGTGATCGCTTCAGGAAGATTATCGGCAATATAGTAGTTTAGATAAGGCTCTAATAAATTTTCAATGGAAGTGCGGTACTCTTCTTTACACACCATCACATCACTAAGTAAGGGAACATTACTGCGCCAGTTTTCATTATTGTGCAGGAATTTCACACTCTCAGGATACCCTTCCATCGAATCCACGAGGCTCTTCAACAAATCGTGCTCGTTGCGTTTGGCATCAAGTTTCCGGTTTTCGTCGGCTAACTGTGACCGTAAGCCTTCCAGTTCCGATTGTGCGTTGAGGATTTGTTCTTTGGTGAACTCATGCTGCTGTTGCAACAACTGGAGCTCTTCTCTCCTGTTGCTGAGTTCATATTCCTTTTGCTGCTTTTCGTTATCCAGTTGCTGCAACTGCTGGCGGCGGTTATTTTGCTCTTCTTTTAACTGGAAGATGGTACGTTGCAGATTTTGTATACCGGTTTCACTAACTGCTACATTCTTTTCAGCTTCAAACTGGTTGCGTTGGATGGCCTGGTTTTCACGACGCAACTCATCAATATTACTACGCTTCTCATCAAACACACGGCGCTTCTCTTCAACAGCTGTGCGATAAGCATCTAATTGTCCGCTCAGTTCTTCCAGGCGTCCGTCTTCTTCCGTGATCTGGCGCTGCGTAAACTCAATGCTTTCTTCAATTCCTTTTAATTGTCCGCCTGCTTTTTGTAAGAAATCATTCAGACTGGTTTCTTTTTCTTTCAGGTAAACAAGGCGTTGCTGTGCCAGGTTTTTATCATTCTCTTTGGAACGGAGTTGTTGTAACAATTCATTGAAAGCATGTTGCATCTGTTGCAAATCCCTTTCTTTCTCAATAAAACCTACTTTCTCCTGCTCAATAGCTGCTTCATCGGTAGCGATTTTCGCTTCCAGTTCCACCTTACGGTTGGTTTCGGCCTCAATTTGTTCATTGAGATTTTTCCAGGTGAGATTGAATCCTTCCAGTGCTGCTTTGGCCAGTTCAATACTTACTTCACGATAATCCTTTTTGATTTCGTAGTATTTCTCTGCCTTCTTCGCCTGGTTTTCTAATGTTTTTAACTGGTTGTTGATTTCAAACAATAAGTCTTCAATACGAGCCAGATCCTGTTCGGTGGCATCCAGTTTATTTTTTGCTTCTTTCTTTCGAGTTTTGTAGATGGTGATACCGGCAGCCTGCTCCAGCATACGGCGACGGCTGTTATCCTTATCCTTGATGATATCATCCACCATACCCAATTCAATGATGGCATAGCTATCGGTACTCACACCGGTATCAAGGAACAGGTTCTGAATATCTTTTAAACGGCATTGCACATCGTTGAGGCGATATTCACTTTCTCCGCTTTTATAAAATTTTCGGGTAATGGTAACCGTGCTGAATTCGGTAGGCAACAGGTTGCGTGTGTTTTCAAACGTCAGGCTCACTTCTGCAAGTCCGGATGCACTACGGGTACGTGAACCATTAAAAACAAGGCTGTCCAGGTTTTCGCTACGGAGGTGGCTGATCTTTTGTTCACCAATCACCCAACGGATACTATCGATGATATTACTTTTACCACATCCATTAGGACCAATGATGCCGGTAATCCCTTCATCGAAACTCACCACTGTTTTATCGGCAAAACTTTTAAATCCTTTAATCTCAAGACTCTTTAATCTCACTGTATTTTCGTTTTTAGGAAGGCGACAAATATAATCGAATCCCCCAAATACCCACCCCCGCATTTACCCCCCTCAAACAATAGTTTTCAACCGGTTTTCAACATATTCACACTGGTATTTGTATTATATTGTTTTTTCATATAATGGAAGCCAGCATCACCCTCATCAAATACCGCAAAAGGTACCTGTATTTCGCACTTACCGCCATGGGATTACATTCCCTGATTCTATATTTTAATCGTAAAATCAGTTTTCATAAAACGCTGGGATGCGGTAAGGGCGGGAGTTTCAGCAAATGGCCCGATTGGCAACAGTGGGGCATATTGGTTGTAAAAGATGAAATCAGCAGCCAGTTGCAGCCGGAGGCTTCAGAACAGGATATCCTGAGACAGATTTACGGACCTCTTCTGGCCGGTTGGTGGAAATTCTTTGGTTGTGAAACCTGGACGGTGATTTTGCAGCCTCTGGAGGGGCATGGAACCTGGGATGGCAAACAGGCTTTTGGGGAATTACCTCCCAAAACAGACTATGAAGGGCCGCTTGCCCGCTTGCGGTTCTAACCCGTGCCAGCATCCGTATTTCAAAGCTGAACCGTTTCTGGGCGCATGTTGGTGGAGCTGCCAGTGATATGGAAAAAGCAGATGGGTTTCTGTTCTCCCAGGGTATTGGGGAATGGTTGTGGGTAAGGCAGGCAACGCTCTCCTTCTGGCAAAGCAAAGAGCATGTGAAACAGTTTGCGTACAAAATGCAGAACCATGCAGAGATAGTGCGAAAAACAAGACAGGAAAAATGGTACAGCGAGGACATGTTTGTGCGCTTTAAAGTGCTGAAAACTGAGGGAACGCTTAATGGTATTGATCCTTTAGGCAGACTTCTTGCACCATCTGTTCAAAACCATTAACTTGCAACTATGTTTAGAAGTAAACATATTTCCATCAACCAGATGCTGCCTTACTTCCTCAACCTGATTGCTGCAGGTGAAGGCAGTTTACCCGATTACTGAGTAAATCGCTTCCGTTCCTGCATAATTATGTTTTTGCCCAGGCAAAACAATTCCATTTATTTACCGGTATTCAATTTAAAATAAGTCATATGAACACGTCAAAATATTATGTCGAAAATGAAATAGGCCGTCTGCGAAAACTAGTAATCCACAGTCCGGATGGTGGTATTGGCAAGATCATCCCGGGAACATTTGCCGATAACCTGTACGATGATATTGTACACCTGAACAAGATGCAGAAAGAATACAATCACTATGTAAAGTTGTTATTGTATTTCCTTGACCGTGAAAAAATCAATTACATCAACCATTACCAGGAACATTCCATTCCTGAACGGAAAGCATGGTGTTTTATTCCCGGAAAGAAAGAATATTTCAACAGCGATAAAGTAATCGATACACAGCAATTGCTGGCCGAGATTGTGAAAGACGATAAAGTGAAACTTCGGCTGATCTCTGCTATTTGTTCGTATGAAGAATCCAGTTTCGCTATTCAGCAACGGTTAGAAAATATTCATGATGCTGCCCTGCTTGCCAAAATTTTCATCACAGGTGTATTACCGGCAGAAGAAAATCAATCGGGCGAAGACCAATATATTTTTCCTCCTATTCCCAATTTTATTTTCACACGGGATATCGGAATTATGGTGAAGGATCATATTCTGCTCAGTCGTATGGCGACCTCTGCCAGAAGAAGGGAATCATTGCTCACCAAATTTTTATCGCTCTATTATTTCTTTAAAGATGAGCCGCAGAAAGTAATGGAGATTATCGAAGAGAGTGATTTTTTTCTATATGAAGAAGAAGAACGAAAACACCGCATTATCACAATTGAAGGTGGTGATGTGATGATGATTCACCCGAAACATTTTGTGATTGGTTGCAGCATCCGCACCAGCAGTAATGCGATCAACGAAATCATTCATACCCTCTTCAGCAAACCGGAACTGGGCATTGAAAAAATTTCAGTTGTAAAAATTCCGCAAAGCCGTGCACAGATGCACATTGATACCATTTTCACCCAGGTAAAACGTAATGTGTGGGTATTGTACGGACGTTTCAGTGAAAAGATCCTCACTGCAGAACATATCAGCCGCCATAGTTATTTCAACAAACTGGCACATGTTTCACGTCCGCTGGAAATGGAGCAGGTGGAAATTATTCAGTTCCGCAAACCAGCCAACGAGCCTTATATCAAGACAAAAGATTACAGTGTAAAACAGCAAATACCCGGCATTGAAACCTTACTGCGCCAGATCAGTGTGGAAGATTTTGGAGTAGCGGCCGATGATGTAAAAATCATTTACAGTGGTGGCAATGTGTTCCCGCATGATGAGCGGGAACAGTGGACCGACAGTTGTAATGTAGTGGCACTGAAAGAAGGCGTTGTGATTGGATACGACCGTAATAATAAAACGGCAGAAGCCTTTAAAGCTGTTGGGTTTAATGTTCTCACAACCAATGAGGCATTTGATTTGTTTGAAAACGGAACCGATCCCGAAAGCATTAAAGACACATTGATCTTATTACCTTCGGCCGAACTTTCAAGAGCCAGAGGCGGCAGCCACTGTATGAGTATGCCTTTACTGAGAGATAAAATTTAAAACAAAACAATTACCAGAGAATGGTTTTACAGCAAACAACATCGCAATTACTGATGATCCGCCCTGTAGCATTTGATTTCAATAAAGAAACTGCAGTCAACAACGCATTTCAACAGGCAGGAAGCAATGAAGCAGCCCAACAAAAAGCATTGGTTGAATTTGATTTATTTGTGGAGAAACTCACAAACGCTGGTGTTGATGTTACCGTTGTACAGGACACACCGGAACCCCATACACCCGACAGCATTTTCCCCAACAACTGGATCAGTTTTCACTGGGATGGCTCGATGATTTTTTATCCCATGTTTGCAGTAAACCGCAGAGCAGAAAGAAAGCAAACAGTGGTGAATACCATCCGTTCGAAATTTGAGATCAGCAATGAAATTGATTATACAGCTGAAGAAAATAACCAACGCTTTCTCGAAGGAACGGGAAGCATGGTACTCGACCGGGCAAACAAAATTGCCTATGCCTGTATTTCTCCCCGTACAGATAAAACATTGTTTGAAAACTGGTGTAACCAGATGGCCTATCGTTCCTGTTCATTCCGGAGCGTGGATGAAACAGGAGGTGAGATTTATCATACTAATGTGATGATGTGCATTGCCGATCGCTATGCTGTAATCTGTTCTGAAAGCATTGCCGATGCTGCAGAACGTGAAACGGTGCTCAACACTATCCGTAACAGCGGCAAAGAGATCATTGAAATTTCTTATGCACAAATGAATCGATTTGCAGGCAATATGCTGCAGGTGGAAAACAAAACAGGCCAAAAAATACTGGTGATGAGCAGCAGCGCCTACCGGTCACTCACAACCGAACAAATACAGAAACTGGAATCTTATAATCCCATTCTTCATTCAGACTTAACCACGATTGAAACCAATGGTGGAGGAAGTGCCAGGTGTATGATGGCAGAGATATTTCTGCACAGAAAATAAATTTATTGAAGTCCCAGCACCCGCTTCACTCCTTCTTCCAATTTTACCGGAACATAGCCTAATTCTTTCACGGCTTTTGTAATGATAAAACCGGTTTTGGGAGGGCGACGGGCAGGTTCTTTAAACGTATCTGCCGTAACTCTGCGGATCAGCGATGGATCTTTTCCCATCAATGATGCAATCATGCAGGCCAGTTGATAAGGCGTGCAACTGTCTTTCCCCGAAATATGAAAAATTCCTTTGGCATGTTTCAATACCACGAGTAAGATTCCTTTGGCCAGGTCTACCACATAGGTTGGTGTACGCACCTGGTCGTCCACCACATTAATATGCTCACCTGCATTGAGTTTGTCTTTCACCCACAGTACAAAATTGGGCCGTCCGCCAGGTACTTTATCACCATATACCAATACAGTGCGCACAATGGCCCAGTTGAGTCCGCTCATTTCCACTATTTCTTCGGCGAGCAATTTACTTTCGCCATAATCATTAATAGGATTGGGAGTTGCATGTTCATCATAAGGACCTTCTTCCCCATCAAATACAAAATCGGTACTCACATAGATGAAATAAGCTTTGATCGACTGGGCCGCTTTCACCAGCACCCTTGTGGCACCAACGTTCACCTTCCAGCAGGTATGTTTATCGGCCGCACAATCGTTGGGCTGTGTCATAGCAGCGGCATGAATAATGATGTGTGGTGCAATTTTTTCGATGAATGCTTGTGTCTTTTTGAAATCAGTTAAATCCACCTGGTGATAAGTAACCCCATTGGTGATACCATAAGGTAAACGGCTGGGCCCCTTCCCTGTGGCATAAATGGTAAACTTGCCTTCTTCCACCAACTGGCGGATGAGATGCTGACCTAACATTCCATTGGCACCGGTAACCAGTACTTTCATATCATTCAGGTTATATAACTGTTCTTTCGGTTACGAAGATCATTTTAAAATATAAACTGTATGTTTTTATTTGATCGTCATACCCATATTATACATCACAAAACTCCAGATATCTGCTGCTTCTTCAATCTGCTTGCTGGTGGGCTTTCCTGCACCATGCCCGGCTTTGGTTTCAATACGGATCAATACCGGGTTGTTTCCTTTATGTGCTTCCTGCAAACGAGCTGCAAACTTGAACGAATGAGCAGGAACCACACGGTCATCATGATCGGCTGTGGTTACCAATGTAGCCGGATAAGAAACCCCATCTTTCAAATTATGCAACGGTGAATATTTCACCAGGTATTTGAACTGATCGGCATTATCGCTTCTGCCATACTCCACTGCCCATGCCCAACCAATGGTAAAAAGATGGTAACGCAGCATATCCATAACACCCACAGCTGGTAATGCCACTTTAAACAAATCGGGACGTTGCGTCATACAAGCGCCTACTAACAAACCACCATTGGAACCGCCACGAATAGCAATCTTCTGGTTGTTGGTGTATTTGTTGGCAATCAGGTATTCGGCTGCTGAAATAAAATCATCAAACACATGTTGCTTATTCGCCAGCATGCCGGCTTTATGCCAGTCTTCTCCGTATTCACTTCCACCTCTTAAATTCACAACTGCAAAAATACCGCCCTGCTCCAGCCAGAAGGCATTGCTGATGCTGAAGCCAGGTGTTTGAGGAATATTAAATCCTCCATAACCATAAAGTAATACAGGGTTACTTCCATCGAGTTTCATTCCTTTTTTATAAGTAAGAAACATGGGAACTCTTGTACCGTCTTTACTTTGAAAGAACACCTGCTTCGTTTCATAATCATTGCTTTTAAACTTTGTTTCTGTTTTACGGAACAAAGTGGAAGCACCACTCACAATCTGCAAACGGAAAATAGAAGGTGGTGTATTGTAAGAAGAAAACGTATAGAAGATTTCTTTATCGTTATGTTTTCCGCTGAAGCCCGATGCGGTACCGATGCCGGGCAATTGTATCGCTCTCACCAGTTTGCCTTCATACGTGTATTGGTACACTTTGGTAGATGCGTCTTTCAGGTAGGTGCAAAACAGGTATCCTCCGGCAGTTGTTACACTTTGCAGGATATCTTTTTGCTCGGCTATCAGAGTACGCCAGTTGGAAGGTTGCGGATTTTTCGGATCAACCAACACCACTTCATAATTGGGTGCACTTTCGTTTGTCTTTACAATTAATTTGTCGCCCAGATTGTCAATCACATCCGGTTCTGTTTTAAATCCGGGTATCAAAACAGAAAAATCTTTTTGTCCGCTTTTCAGATCTTTCACTCTTACTTCATTACCGCTGGTTCCTTCAGTTATGCTAAGAATGAGGAATCGTCCGTCATCTGTTAAACCGGCTCCTACATTGCGGAGCGGATGTTGTTTGTCTTTATAAATCAACACGTCATCTGATTGCGGTGTTCCCATCTTATGGTAATACACAGCATGAAACTGGTTTTGTTTGCTCAGTTTGTTTTTCTCGTCTGGTTCAGGATAGCGGCTGTAATAAAATCCTTCATCTTCATTCCAGTTAATACCACTGAATTTTACAAACCTGATTTTATCCGGCAATAATTGTTTTGATTCCACATCCAGCAATGTTACTTCCTGCCAATCACTACCACTTTGAGCGGTGAGATACGCCACATACTTACTATGTTTAGAAAAATAAACACCACCCAGCGCAACTGTTCCATCTGCTGAAAACTGGTTGGGGTCGATGAATACTTCCGGTTGCCCGGTTAATCCTTTCTGCCGGTATAAAATACTTTGATTCTGTAATCCATCATTTTTATAGAAATAATAATAAGCTCCTTCTTTTGATGGCGAGCCGTAACGTGTATAATTCCACATTTCACCCAATCTTGCTTTCACTTTATCCCTGAATGGAATTTTAGAGAGATAATCGAATGTCACTTTGTTTTGCGCTGCCACCCAATCTTTGGTTTCTGTACTGTTATCATCTTCCAGCCAACGGTAAGGATCGGCAATCTTGGTTCCGTGGTAATCATCCACCACATCAGTTTTTTTTGTAACGGGATAGTTCATTTGAGCTTCGGCAAATAAGCCGGCCACACATGTAAAAATCAACGGCAACACAGCTTGCTTCATATTAAAAGAATTTAGATACAAGTTAAATCAAACTGATCAATCTCAATCACGAACAATTGTTATGAACTCAATTCCGTATTTTTGAGTGCCCGAATTTTAAGAGGGCTTGATTCTTAACGACTTAGCGTACATGTGATCCAATAAAACCGTTCTAACAGACAATCAGTACATGAGCAAAAAAGTTACAAAAATTGGTGTTCTTACTTCGGGTGGCGACTCGCCCGGCATGAACGCCGCCATTCGAGCAGTGGTTCGTACCGGCCTGCATTTCAACCTGGAAATTTTTGGCATCATGCGTGGATACCAGGGAATGCTGGAAGATGATATCATTCCCATGCATTCCAGAAGCGTGGCCAACATTATACAAAGAGGTGGTACCATTCTTAAAACAGCCCGCAGTAAAGCGTTTTATGAGCCGGAAGGACGAAAAATCGCTTATAATAATTTAAAAAAACACGGTATTGACGGATTGGTGGTGATAGGTGGAGATGGCAGTTTCCGTGGTGCACAGAAATTTTCTAATGAATATGATATTCCCTGTATTGGCTTACCCGGGACTATTGATAAAGATATTGCCGGAAGCGATTTTACCATTGGTTTTGATACAGCCGTGAATACTGCCGTAGAAGCCATTGATAAAATACGTGATACAGCCGATGCTCACGACCGCCTTTTTATTATTGAAGTGATGGGACGTGATGCCGGATATATTGCATTACACAGTGGTATTGCCACCGGTGCCGAACATATCCTGATTCCGGAAACAAAAACAGACCTTGAATCGGTTGTGGATGCACTGGAAGAAAGAGAACGCCGTAAAAAACTGGTGAATATGATTGTGGTTGCCGAAGGTGATGAAACCGGAGGTGCTAATGAAGTGGCAGCCATCATCAGGGAACGATTGCCACACCTGGATACAAGAGTTTGTATTCTTGGTCATATTCAAAGGGGTGGTTCACCCAGTTGCCTTGACCGTGTCATTGCAAGCCGCTTAGGTTATGCTGCTGTTGCTGCATTGCTCGAAGGCAAGCACAATACCATGATTGGCATTCTCAATAACAAACTTCATTACACACCACTCGACAAAGCCATCAAGGCCAAACAAAAAGTAAGTGATGAATGGATGAAGATTGTTAAGATCTTAGCCAGCTAAACTATACCGGAAACACACTTCACAACATTGATCAAATTCAAACCGACTTGTCATGTCGAAAAATGTAGGAAAATATCTTCATAAGGGAATGGATAAAGAAGCAGGAATCAAACACATGAGCCACCGTACAAAAATTGTGGCAACTGTGGGACCGGCCTGTGATACTTATGAAAAATTATTGGAATTAGTAAGAGCAGGCGTGAACGTTTTCCGTTTGAACTTTTCACACGGAACTCATGAAGACAAAGCAAAAATCATTGAGCATATCCGTAAAATCAATGATCATGAAGTTTACAACATCGCTATCCTGGGAGATTTACAAGGTCCGAAATTGCGTGTGGGTGAAATGGAGAATGGTGGTATTGATGTAAAAGAAGGCGATATCCTCACATTTACCAATGAAAAACTCATTGGCAATCATGAACGTATTTATGTATCCTACCCTAACCTTCACAAAGATGTGAAGCCTGGCAATATCATTTTGATTGATGATGGCAAACTGGAAGTTAAAGTTACCAGCATCACCAAAAACAACGATGTGCAGGTGGAAGTTACATTGGGCGGACGTTTATCTTCTAAAAAAGGAATCAACTTACCCGATACAAAAATTTCACTCCCAGCCCTTACCGAAAAAGACCTGGAAGACCTGGATTTCATCATTGACCAGAAACTGGATTGGGTTGCGCTTTCATTTGTACGTAATGTGAAAGACATTATAATCCTGCGTAACAAACTGGAAGAACGTAAAGCAAAAATTAAAATCATTGCTAAAATTGAAAAACCCGAAGCTTTATTAAACATCCGTGATATCATTCTTGAAAGTGATGGTATTATGATCGCCCGTGGTGATCTTGGTGTTGAATTACCGGTAGAAAAAGTACCTCTCAATCAGAAGGAAATCATCCGTAAATGTATGCACAGGGCGAAGCCTGTGATTGTAGCCACACAGATGATGGAAAGTATGATTGACCGTGTGAAACCAAACCGTAGCGAAATCACCGACGTTGCCAATGCGGTACTGGAAGGTGCCGATGCGGTAATGCTGAGTGGTGAAACTGCAACCGGGCAACATCCGGCACTGGTAGTGGAAACCATGTGCAAGATTATTGAAGAAGTGGAAGGAAGCTCTTACTATAAATACGATCGTGAAGAAGACCTGAAACCGCAACCGCACTCTCCTTCTTTCCTGAGCGATGCTATTTGTTACAATGCCTGCGAAATATCGAAGGATGTAAGTGCACATGCTTTGATTGGTATGACACAAAGTGGTTATACCGGTTTCATGCTCAGCTCCTTCCGCCCCAAAGCTCCGCTCTACATTTTTACGAAAGAAGAATCATTGGTAAACCAGCTCAGCTTAAGCTGGGGAGTAAGGGCCTTCTATTATGCAGAAGAAGAAAGTGTGGATGAAATCATTAACGATCAGATTGCCATCTTGCGTGACAGAGGATTTGTTACTGCTGGCGATATTGTGGTGAACACGGGTAGTACACCGGTTCATCTTCACTTACCAACGAACCTCATTAAAATAACAATTGTAGATTAATAGAAAACCCCGGATCATTTCTCCGGGGTTTTTTATTACTGCATTTTGTATTTTCAATACATGGATGCGATAGTGTATCATTCCCTCAGCGAGTATGCATTGATGGTTTCTTTTGGAAACACCATCAGTCTGAAACTTCATAGGAAGGTTATACATCATCAACAATTACTGGAGAAATTTCCATTTAAAGGATTACTGGAAACCGTACCCGCCTACAACTCACTTACCATCTACTTCAAACCGGAAGCAGTTGATTCCAATGGACAATCACCTTCAGCAAACGTGAAACAGTATGTTGAACAATTATTCAGCAAACATTCAGGTGATGAAATATATATTGCAGGAAGCTTAGTGGAAATTCCTGTTTGCTATGATCCCTCGCTGGCAAAAGACCTGGCAGCCGTTAGTGAACAACTTCGTTTATCCATTGACGATATCATTGGTTTACATACCGGCAGAAAATACAAAGTATATATGACCGGTTTCACCCCCGGCTTTCCTTATATGGGCATACTGCACGATGCACTGGTGCTGAAACGTAAAGAAAAACCGGACTTAAAAGTGCATCCCGGTTCGGTAGCTATTGCCGGTAATCAAACAGGCATCTATCCTTTAGATACACCTGGTGGATGGCATATCATCGGCCGAACACCTTTGCATGTGTTTGATCCGGAGAAAGAGAATCCTTTTCTATTAAAAACCGGCGATGAAGTTATTTTCAAACCTATAACAAGAGAAGCCTTTGAAACCTTTTCTTGAGATCATACAATGTGGTTTCCTGTCAACCATACAGGACCTGGGCCGCTCCGGTTATCTGCAGTACGGGTTAGCTGCAGGTGGTGCAATGGATACATATGCCACTCAAATGGCGAATATTCTTGTTGGCAACAACCCGCATCAAACGGTACTGGAACTGACACAGTCGCCACATCGCTTTCTGATTCACCAGGATTGTGTTATTGCATTTACGGGGGGCGGACTTCAACCAACAAGTAATGCATCATCACTCCTTTTGAATCAGCCTTTACTGTTGAAAGCAGGAAGCACATTGGAATTACTGCAGCCCATTTCAGGATTTCGTTTATACATGTCAGTTACAGGTGGATTCCATGCAGACATGTTTCTTAACAGTTACTCCACTGATCTGCTTTGTAAAAAAGGCGGGCATAAAGGCAGGATGCTGAAAAAGGGTGATTTATTAAAAACAAAGGAACCCCTTACCCATCTTCAGCAACACATCCAGCAATTGTTGCAAACAGGTACAGAGGTGAATATAAAGCACAAAGCCGGGCTGGCGGACACCAGTATCATTCGTGTGCTTACTTCGGCAGAATGGGATTTGTTACCAGCCACAGCAAAAAAATCCATCCACAAAACAAACTTCACCGTTAGTGCACAAAGCAGCAGAATGGGTTACCGTTTAACAAGCGATACCGCCTGGAAAACAGAAATCAACGATATTATATCTTCTGCAGTAATGCCGGGCACCGTTCAACTCACAGCTTCGGGTGAACTCATCGTACTCATGGCCGATGCACAAACAGTTGGTGGCTATCCCCGTATCTTACAAGTAATCAAAGCAGATTTACCTGTTCTTGCACAAAAGAAACCCGGCGATACAATTCAGTTTGAAATTGTAAGTTTACAGGTAGCCGAGCAATTGTATTTCCGGCAACAGAATACATTGGAGCAATTGCAACAACAGGTAAGCAAAATATTTTCATGACAGCAAGGAAACGTTCCATTGATCTCAATTGCGATATGGGAGAAGGCATGAGCACCGATGCCCTGATTCTGCCATTTATCAGCAGTGCCAATATTGCCTGCGGCTTTCATGCCGGTACACTTGAGATCATGCGGGAAACAATTGCCGGTTGTATCAAAAATAATGTAGCAATTGGAGCACACCCTTCCTGGCCGGATCGTGAACATTTCGGCAGAACAGAAATCCATACAAGTCCGCAGGAATTATACAGCTGTATTCAGGAACAATTATATATCATTCAGAACGAAATCAATAAGGCCGGAGCTGTGTTGCACCATGTAAAACCGCATGGTGCTTTGTACAATCAATCGGCAAAAGATACAGTCATAGCATCTACTATTGCAAAAGCAGTTTACGATTTTAATCCTTCGTTACTAGTATACGGACTGAGTGGTAGTGTTTCCATAACAGCAGCAAAACAAACAGGACTCCGCACAGCAGCAGAAGTGTTTGCCGATCGAACCTATCAGGAAGATGGCAGCCTCACCCCCCGCTCTCTTCCCAATGCATTAATTGAACATTCAGAGCAAGCTTTACAACAAGCCATAGAAATGATTTTAAAAGGAACTGTTACATCACTAACCGGGAAACAACTTGTCCTTGATGCTGATACAATTTGTTTACATGGTGATGTACCTCATGCAGTTGCATTTGCAAAAACAATTTCATCACGACTAAAACAGGAAGGCATTGACATCCGCACGCTTTCATAAATGGACAGGTGCTGGTATCGGTGCTGCCTTCCTGATGGCCACTTCTGCCATTGGTCCGGGCTTCCTCACCCAAACGACTGTATTCACTCAACAACTGATGGCCAGCATGGGATTTGTAATCCTGTGTTCGGTGATTATCGACATTATTGCACAGATCAACATCTGGCTGGCACTAACGGCCAACCGTAAACGTGGGTCAGAACTTGCGAATGAAGTCATACCCGGCAGCGGGCACTTCCTTACCTTGCTGATTTGTTTTGGCGGACTTGCTTTTAACATTGGTAATATTTCCGGCTGTGGCTTGGGTTTAAATATTTTGTTTCCGGTATCCGTAGAAACAGGAAGTATTATCAGCGCTTTTGTGGCCATTGTATTGTTCCTGGTGAAAGATGCCGCCAGAGCCATGGATTTATTTGTAAAACTATTGGGGATCGTGATGCTATTGCTCATGTTATACGTTGCAGTTACCACACATCCACCAATAGCCGAAGTGATGCACCGGAGTATTGTTCCCGCCACCATCAACCTCACTTCCATTGTAACACTGGTTGGCGGTACGGTAGGCGGCTATATCACCTTTGCCGGCGCCCATCGTATGCTGGAAGAAAAAAAGATGCCCGAACAGAAAGAAGTGAAACGAAGTGCGGTGAGTGGTATTCTGATCACAGCCTGCATGCGTGTGTTGTTATTCCTTGCTGTATTAGGTGTATTGACGATGGGCGCTACTTTAGATTCATCAAATCCTGCTGCTTCTGTATTTCAATCGGCGTTGGGTAATGCAGGTTATAAAATATTCGGGATTGTTTTATGGAGTGCTGCCATCACTTCAGTTGTTGGATCTGCCTTTACATCTATCAGCTTTCTTAAAACATTACACCCGGTATTTGAAAAGAACCATCGTTCAACCACCATTGTTTTCATTATTATCTCCACCTTCATATTTGTCCTGATTGGCAAACCCGTAACCATCCTTGTACTGGCAGGGGCATTAAACGGATTTATTCTTCCTTTTTCACTGGGGTTGATTTTATGGGTGATGATGAAACGCAGGCAGGCGAACCAACAGCACCCTGCCTGGTTATTGTGGAGTGGCTGGGTGGTGGTGGCCGTTATGTTGTGGATGAGCACAATCACTTTTATCAACGAGTTACCAAAGTTATTTTAGTGGTATGAACCCAACTGATCCCATACATTCATCAACTGCTTCCATGTATTTTGTAGCGGTGGTTTGTCCGGACGAAATCAATCAGAAAGTACTTTCTTTCAAGCACTGGATGCGGGATCAGTTTGGCTGCACCGTTGCGTTAAAATCGCCGGCGCATATTACACTCATTCCTCCTTTTTGGGTGAAACAAGAAGAAGAAGCAAAAATACTTGCAGCATTACATTCCTTTCAACAACGCAAAGAGCAGATCAACATTCAACTCAACGGTTTCTCGCATTTCAGCAACAGAGTCCTTTTTGTACAAGTGGAACAGAATGCATCGTTAGCTCTGTTGAAATCTGATGTGGAGCTTCATTTCACCTCTGTATTTCCGGAGATCATTCAAAAAGACAACCGGCCCTTTCACCCGCATGTAACTATTGCAAATCGTGATATGAGTCCGGCTGCCTTCATTCAATCATGGGGCCATTTTTCAAAAGAAAAGTACCATGCAACGTTTCCGGTTTCATCTTTCTCTCTGTTAAAACTGGTGGAAGGCAAATGGCAGGTGATAGCTTCCTGTAATTTTCAGTAACCGTTCATACGCAGCACGGTATCTGCTTTGTTTCAGTTTGTATATTTAACGATAAATTGTTTGCATGAAACTCTTCTCTGCTGTATTTATTTTGTTCATCGCATTTGCCGGCAATGCACAAACTGTATCAATTATTCCGCAGCCACAGGAACTACTGGTTAAGAAAGGAAATTTCACCATCACTCCTGCTACGGTCATTCTTGCCTCCGATCAAATGGATGCAGAAATTGCAAGGCAGTTCAATCAACACTTAAAAAAACAATTTGGCTTCGAATTAAAAACAGTAAAAACAGCTGCACAAAAATTCATCCGTTTCAGTACCAAAAAAATGATTCGTCCGGGTACAAATGAAAAATATGAACTCACTGTTTCCGGGAACAGCATTGAAATATCCGGCGACACCTATAGCGGCACTTTTTACGGAATGCAAACATTGATTCAACTACTTCCTGTTGCAACAAAGAAACAAGCAGGTTTTGTATATCCATCGGTACCACAACTGACCGTGAACGATTTCCCCCGCTTCTCTTACAGAGGTGTTCATTTCGATGTGGCACGTCATTTCTTCTCCGTTGAAATGGTGAAACGTTATATTGATTATCTCGCCTTTCATAAACTCAATACATTTCATTGGCATTTAACCGACGACCAGGGATGGCGGATCGAAATCAAACAATTTCCCAGGCTTACTTTCATTGGCAGCAACAGAAACGGTACCATCATTGGCCATTATCCCGGCACCGGCAATGATGAAACGCCTGTGGGCGGTTATTACACACAGGCAGAAGTAAAAGAAGTCATTCAATATGCAAAAGATCGTTTCATCGAAGTGATTCCGGAAATTGAAATGCCCGGCCACGGTAGTGCAGCCATCGCAGCCTATCCCTGGCTCAGTTGTTTTCCTGCCAAGCCAACAGAGATACCATTGTCCATGATTTCAAAGAAAAGTGTGGAAGAACAAAAGAACGGGCGCATCAAACTGGTACAGGAAACATGGGGTGTGTTCGATGATGTATTCTGCGCAGGAAACGACAGTACGTTTTTGTTTTTTGAACGTGTGCTGGATGAAGTGGCAGCGCTCTTCCCTTCCAACTATATTCATGTGGGGGGCGATGAATGCCCCAAAACACATTGGAAACAATGTCCCCGATGTCAGCAACGGATGAAAGATCTGCACCTGAAAGACGAACATGAACTGCAGAGTTATTTTATTCAGCGTATTGAAACCTATCTCAATAAAAAAGGAAAAACCATTATTGGCTGGGATGAGATACTCGAAGGCGGACTGGCACCCAACGCACAGGTGATGAGTTGGCGGGGCGAAGCCGGCGGCATTGCAGCAGCCAAACAACAGCACTATGTGATCATGACACCGGGAAGTCCTTTGTACTTTGATCATTCGCAATCACGCAATGAAGACTCTATAACATTTGGCGGTTACAACCCCGTACAAAAAATATATGCATACGATCCCGTACCAAAAGAATTGACTGCAGCAGAAGCAATGTATATACGTGGAGCGCAAGCCAATCTCTGGACAGAATACATCACCAACACTAAGAAAATTGAATACATGTTATTGCCACGTATGGCAGCACTGAGTGAAATACTATGGACACAAAAAGACAAAAAAGACTCAGCCGGTTTTGAGCAACGATTGATCACACAGTTCCGTAGATATGATCGCATGCAATGGAACTATAGTAATGCATTCTATGACCTTAAAACAAGTATTCTTCCAACACCCGATCATAACGGGGTGTTATGGAAAGTGGAAAGCAGGCTTCCTTCAACCATATGGCTAAGCTTTAATGGTGGCGTTTCACGCTGGCCTTATACAAAACCACAACTGATTACAAAAAGCACAAAAGCTACTGCGGGCTACGGATTCAAAAATGCAGGCACAACTGTAACACAGGAATTTGAATATTCAAAAAGCACAGGTAAAGAAATTACATTAACCAATAACGCATCTCCTTCTTATCCCGGCGATGGTGCGTTCACGTTAGTAAACGGTGCCGTTAATGAAAAAGGGATGATGCGTACCTCCGAATTCCTTGGCTTTGCCGGAACTGATTGTGAAGCCGTGATTGATCTGGGAACTGAAACAAGCATTGCCTTTGTAAAAGCAGGGGTATTTGAAGAACAGGGCAGTTGGATCTGGGCACCTGCTGCTATGCAAGTAAGTTATTCTGCAGATGGGAAAAATTATTCAACTGCAGTAACATCCAACATCAGCTACAGCAACAACCAGTTCATCTGTGAATTTTCAAAACCGGTGAATGCACGATATGTAAAAATTATTCTTTCCAATAAGGGAATCATTCCGCAAGGATACCCGGGTGCAGGTAACAAAGCATGGTTATTTGTGAGTGAGTTACAGGTGTATTAGTACAATCTCTTGTCATGCTGAGCCTCTCGGAATCATTGTCATGCTGAGCCACGTCGAAGCAGACAAGGTTCCAGATTCCACCAACCCGCCTTCGACGAGTTCAGGCTGACAGATCGTTTATTGGAAACGAAATTTTAAACCAGGAAATGATCCCTTGTCATGCTGAGCTTGTCGAAGCAGACAAGGTTCCGGATTCCATTCACTTATCCGCCTTCGACGGGGCTCAGGCTGACATCCTGATTTAAAAAGAAATCAAATCATATTCTGAAACAATACCTTGTCATGCTGAGCCTGTCGAAGCAGACAAGGTTCCGGATTCCATTCACTTATCCGCCTTCGACGGGGCTCAGGCTGACATCCTGATTTAAAAAGAAATCAAATCATATTCTGAAACAATACCTTGTCATGCTGAGTTTGTCGAAGCAGACAAGGTTCCAGGGCAAAGCATCCTTTCATGTGACGTACATCACATAAGCCCGGCTTGGTTTTCGCTACCTTCGCATCAGGATTTAAAACAAATAAATGGCAACAAAAAACATCACCTCCGAACAGTTCAGGGAACTGATCTTCGACTATACCACCGAAAAAGAATGGAACTTCAAAGGAAGCGTTCCGGCAATTGTGGATTTCTATGCCGATTGGTGCAGTCCCTGTAAAATGGTAGCCCCCATTCTTGAACAATTATCAGAAGAATATGCAGGCAAACTGGATATCTATAAAGTAAATACAGATTTACAAATGGAAGTATCCACTGTGTTTGGGATCCAGAGCATCCCCACTCTGTTGTTCATTCCTGTTACCGGAGCCCCATCTATGGAACCAGGCGCTTTTCCCAAACATGTACTCAAACAGATTATTGAAGAGCACCTGCTCAGCAATAATCCGGTAGAAGAAACAGAATAAAACTTCTTTGAAAACCAAATAATAAGGGCGAAGCTGAGGCTTCGCCTTTTTCATTAACTACTACTTATTTTGGTCATAACCCCTAATAAAGATTTAGAATGAAACTAAACAATACCTTTTACAAGGTTAATTATCTAACTTAAACATTAGAACTCATCAATATTCTTTAATTAGGGATTTATAAATCATAAATACGCTCAAACATTTCTTCAATTTTCGACAGTAAATTTGGCTCTTGGTTATCTTTATTTATCAGCAAATACGCACTATGTTTATTGGACCTACGATGCTCAAATTTAACTGGAGATATTAATTGACTTACCACGAGAGAATATAACCTGTACCTCTTTGTATTACTTTTTTCTTCTTCGGGTAAATTTGACCCTATAAATCCAAAAGAAGCAAATGGATTTTTTTGATAAAGTTCAGTGATCAACTTCCCTATTGTTGTTATAACACGACTACATTCGTTCAAATTTGTTAAAACATTAAATCTATCAGGATGATATTTTCGTTCCTGTAAACAAAACTTTACTATAAAAATAAAATAGGTATACTCTTCAACTATAATTAAATATCTCTTTCCCGTTTTGCCTCTAAATGAATAGACATATTCAATTAATTTATCTTCCCCAACTACTTTGGTAATGTGATTAATTTTTTGATAAGGAAAACTTGAGATAAACATTATTACATCCAATATTGGTAGGCTGTATTTCGTTCAGCCCACAACTCTCTTTCTGACACAAAAGTAAAGACATTTGTAGATCCGCTAAATTGTTCTGTATTTAAACAATTTAATCTGCTTTTTTGCCATTTATTGTATGTTAATAAAGTTGATGACATTTTTTGCATCTGACTCAATGTATATTTTAATGGCCAAGGAGCTTCCTTTTTATTGTATTGTTCTACCTTTTTTAAAGAAGGAGCTAACTTATCTAAATTTGTTATGTAATCTTTTAATTTTAAATATTCCTCAAGTGTATTTAATAACGGTAAATCCCGTTTCATCCTACGACGAAATTTTCTCCTTTTAACTTGTAGCCAATATCCAAAGAAAAAAACTACGGGTAAGCCTATTAAAACAACTAAAACAAAGAATAACAATTTCCCAAAATGATTCTTAACACCTTCATAAATCCATTCAAGACCAACAACGGTTTTAGCGTTAGCAAGCCCAGTTTCAAACGGAGAATATGAATTTGCAGCAAACATTTTAGATGTATTGTATAGTACAAGAATATTATACGATGTAAATATAGAGGAATAAATAATTAAAAAAACGTCATTTTTAAGATAGTAAAGGTAAACTAATACGCAACTAAAAATCCTTAACTTTTAATAAATAAACCAGTTAAAAAAAATAGATAATAAATAGCAAGTCGTAAACTGGTTTATTTATTATTCATAAAACATTGATTATTAATCACTTGTTTTTTTAAAGACTACTCACTTCAATTTTCAATTCTAACTTTTAACCTAATTGATAAAAAACTAATACATTATAAAATAACTCCACCTATGAAAAAAAGCATTGATAAAAGAAAGCTATTGAAAATTTCTGTTTTGTTTTCTACTGTAAACCAAAAAAGCCATTCATTTCTGAATGACTTTTACTTTTAGTGACTCCGTCAGGATTCAAACCTGAAACCTTCTGATCCGTAGTCAGATGCTCTATTCAGTTGAGCTACGGAGCCATCCTTTTTAAGGGACGGCAAAGATAAGGACTCAGGGTTTTCCACCCAAACGGTTTCTCAATTCTTTTCTGTTTTCCATCCGTTTTCCGCTGAAAATCATTACCCCGGCTGCATTTTCATTTATAGACCCGGCTGTTTGATCTGAAATCCGGACTTCTGTTTCTCCTCTTCCACCATTCGTTTTACATCGGCCAACAACTTCTTAGAATCGTATACAATACCGTCTTTGATGGTATACTTAACGCCACCAACCCGAACAGTCTTTCCTTCGGCTGTAAAACGGATGGCGCCGGTTCCATACAGCACCTGAAGGTTCTCCAGGGGATTCACCTCCACAACCACAAAGTCGGCCAGTTTACCTACTTCAATTGAACCCAGGTCTTTCTCCATACCCAGTGCCTGGGCTCCGTATAAAGTAGCAGAACGGATCACTTCCAACGGATGGAACCCTGCTTCCCGCATCAACTCCAGTTCACGGATGTAACCAAAGCCATAGGTCTGGTAAATAAAGCCATTATCGCTTCCTGTGGTCACTCTCCCGCCCCTGTTTTTGTATTCGTTGATAAACTGCATCCACAGCCGGTAATTTTCCTTCCATGCCACTTCCTGCTCCGTTCCCCAGCTATGCCAGTAACTGCCATGCGATGTTTTACTCGGTTCAAAAAATTTCCAAAGTGATGGCAGCGTATACTCTTCATGCCATTCGGCCCGGCGTGCACGCATCAGGTCACGGTTGGCATCATAAATGTTGAAAGTGGGATCAAGGGTAAAATCCAGGCTCAGTAATTCATTCATCACTTTGTTCCAATGATCGCTGAAGGGCGATGCTGCCTGTTTCCACAATCGACCGGCTTCTTCAAAACGATCCTGCTCATTACTGTAATTGTATTTGAGTGGGTACTGCTGAATTGTTTGATTGGTAAATAATGCTTCCGGCAAACCATACCAATGTTCCATGCTGGTCATACCGGCCCTTGCCGAATGCAATACGTTCCATCTTGCCACATCCATTTGTGCATGGTGACAGGTACTGCGTAATCCCAGTTTTTTATTTTCACGGATGGCTGCATCCATCACCTGTGGTGATGCTCCAAAAAACTTGATTCCGTCCGATCCGTTCTTTGCATTCTGACGTACCCATTCTGCCGCTTGTTCCCCGGTTACGATTGGCTGTTTACTCCCCTGCCCGAAGGTTGTATAAGCAAAGATTCGGGGGCGGTGATTTTGTTTTCCGCACTCAGTCTTTTTTCTTCCAGCACCCATTCGAGACCGTTACCACAACCTGGTTCACGAATGGTGGTGATGCCATGTGCCATCCACAGTTTAAACACATATTCTGCAAGGGGTGCCTGGTTACCACCAATATGTGCATGCATATCAATAAAACCGGGCATTATATACATGCCTTCCAGGTTCAGTTCCTTTCCACCTTCCTTGAGTTGCGGACGACGGGCATCGTGCACGGGCACACCCGATCCCACACCTGCAATCTGTACAATGCGGTTGTTCTCGATAACGATATCCATGGGACCCGTGGGTGGCGCCCCTGTTCCGCTGATCATGATCACACCCCGTAAGATGAGTTGGGTATAAGGGCCTTCTCCTTCTTTCACCAAAGGAGCTTTCTTTACCTGTGCGACAGAAGAAAGAGCGGCTAACAGAAAGACAAGAAACAATGATTTCTGCATAAGCAATAGTTGTACTGTAAAATACAATTATTCGGATTGAATCATGAATGAAAATATCTTGTCATGCTGAGATTGTCGGAGTAAACAAGGATTCAATAGCCGTCTTTCAAACTCGCCTTCGACGGGGCTCAGGCTGACATTACTTTTTAGAAGAAGATGTGATTGTTTATATAGAATACGAATACCTTGTCATGCTGAGCTTGTCGGAGTAAACAAAGATTCAATAGCTGTCTTTCAAACTCGCCTTCGACGGGGCTCAGGCTGACATCCTGCTTAAAAAGAAATGAAATCATATTCTGAAATAAAACCTTGTCATGCTGAGCTTGTCGAAGCAGACATGGATTCAGCAACCGTTTTTCGAACTAGCCTTCGACTGAGCTCAGGCTGACATCCTGCTTAAAAAGAAATGAAATCATATTCTGAAATAAAACCTTGTCATGCTGAGCTTGTCGAAGCAGATAAGGATTCATGAATATGTTTCCAACACATCCTATCTTCACAACAGAAATAACAATATGAAAATTTCTTTCTGGTCGGTTGGAAAAGCACATGAGCCATATGTAAAACAAGGCATCGAAGAATTCACCAAACGCATCAAGCATTACTACCCGGTTGAATGGACGATTTTACCCGTTCCTAAAAATGCCGGCATGCTCAGTGAAATCGATCTCAAAAAGAAAGAAGGCGAAGTGATTTTAAACTGGCTGGAAAAGGATGATTACCTGGTGGCCCTCGATGAAAGGGGCAAACAAATCAGCAGTGAGGGCCTTGCCGAACTGATCCAGAAACGCAGCAACGAGAGTGTAAAAAACCTGGTCTTCCTGATTGGAGGTGCTTATGGTATTGATGAAGCCGTGATGAAGCGTGCCAACTTTAAATGGAGTTTATCACACCTGGTATTTCCGCATCAACTGGTGCGTTTGATTTTAGCCGAGCAGGTATATCGTGCCTGCACTATTTTACGGAATGAAAAATATCATCACAGTTAAATACATACCCTTTCGTTTATCTTTATTTTAACAGACGCCATCAATAACTTTAACCGACTGTTTAATTACAATTAATTATTACAGTGATTTACAAACGAATGAACGAAATCAAGGAACTGATGCCCGGCACTACAGTAGCAACATAGTTAAATCAAGGCTTTCCCCGAGATCGGGGCGTATTCGATCTCGGATGCCCTTTTTGGGTACCTTTTTGGGCAAGCAAAAAGGTACATAACATTTTTACACACTTTGAATTCGTTCGACACATTAACTTTAGTACATGGAATTATCAATCACGCTTACAATTATTATCATAACAGCTATTATATCTTTCACTGCTTTCAACAATGAAAAGATCATCAACGATCTCATCTTCTGGCCGCCGATGATCAAAAACAGGAAACAGTATTACCGTTTTGTCACATCCGGTTTTATTCATGCGGATCTTGCTCACCTGGCATTCAATATGATCACCTTGTATTTCTTTGGCCGGGCCATGGAGTTATTTTTTGTAGCCAAAATAGGCAAAGCGGGATTTCTTTTGTTTTACCTGATAGGAATTATTGTTTCTGAAATTCCATCCTACATAAAAAATCACAACAACTATAACTACCGCAGCCTGGGGGCATCGGGAGCAGTTACAGCTATTTTATTTTCATTTATTTTATTAGCGCCCTGGGAAACCTTATATGTTTTCTTTCTTCCGCTTCCGGCTGTTGTATTTGCTGTGCTTTATTTGTTCTATACTGCTTATATGGCTAAACGTGGAGGCGATTATATCAACCACAGCGCACATTTATGGGGAGCTATTTACGGGATCGTATTTACATTGATTATGGAACCTAACGTGATCCAGCATTTCATCAGCCAGTTACTGCATCCCCATTTTAATTTTTAATGTTCCTGTTTACTTAACCACAAAGGACACGGGGAATAACTGTTATATCAAAGTCAGTTTCAAAACCTGTTTTGTGGAAGCTGTTACTTTAAACCGGTCATCTATTCTACGGCCCGCCACCCAAACAATACGGTTATCGCTTTCGAGCACCCATATATTTTCCTTTTCAGTGAGAGATAATTTCTGATCAATTAAAAACCGGGCAACCTTCTTCTTTTTGGGCATACCCAACGGATAAAAATAATCACCTGCTTTCCATTTACGGAGGAGTAAGGGAAAGGTGATTTTCTTTGCATCCAGCATTGCTGTTGCTGCTGTGACCAGAATGGTGGCAGGCACTTCTTTCAACGCCTCCACTTTTACTGAACCAGATGGGAACAACCAATCTCCTGTGCCATCGATTACCACATGAACCGATTCATCTGCAGCAACCGGTGCAATGATGAGCCAATGACGGTGGCGGATGATGCGATACTGAAACACCGGAGAATCGATATAGCTGCCCGAACTGCCTTTGCATAATTTCACCACTTCATTCACCTGCCCTTCTGTAAATCCGAACGGATGAATGATTTCATAAATCAAAGCCTCATTCCGGTATTCCAGCAATTGCTTGACAGGAATATGAATTTCATTTCCCTTTATCCTACAGATCTTATCGATGATTTTTTTAGTGCCAAGTTTGTACAATTGTTCAATGGACTGAAACCGGCGAATGTTATTCAGCAGGTTTTCTTTCACCTGCGGGTATACTTTACCGATAGCAGGAATAATTTCATGCCGGAAATAATTTCTTGTATATTTCACTGAAGCATTGGAAGAGTCTTCCACATAGCTCAGCTGTTGTGCCACAGCATAATCTATCAACTGTTGTTTGGTAAAGCCCAGCAGCGGACGTTTGATGTGTCCGTATGCAACCGGTATGCCCGTAAGCCCGTGCAAACCTGTTCCACGAACAAAATTCATCAGCACCGTTTCTGCATGATCATCGGCATGATGCGCCGTTAACACATGAATATGATGCGGAGATAAATAATCATTCACATCTTCTTTCAATGCATTGATCTGCCTCAGTTGTTCATTCACCAGTTCTTCAAACCAACTGTAACGGAGATTCCTTGCAATTTCCTGAACTGATCCCTTCTCCTCTTGCACAATCGCATTTGTATCAAATCGTTTTACAAACAATTCCACGTTGTATCGTTCGGCCAGTGTTCTTACAAAAGTTTCATCCCGTTCACTCTCCTCACCTCTCAATTGAAAATTACAATGCGCAATAGAAAAATGATAACCGGCTTTGGCACACAGATCCACCAATACCACACTATCGGCTCCTCCACTTACAGCAAGAATGAGCCGGTCTTTTTTTTCAAAAAGATGCTGCTGCTGAATACATTGTTCAAATGTCGGTAATAAGTTCATGTGGTTGATATAAGAATCAGAATGTTAATTCTTCCCAGGCGCTTCTCAATTCATTGAATGCATGTTGCTCTCCTTTTTGTTTCGCCACTTCCATCCCTTTTTCATACCAATGGATAGCGGCTGTTGTATCGCCGCTCCGCTCCAGTAATTTGGCCAGGTGATAATAACTACCCACATAACCTGGTTCTTGTTGAAGCAATGTTTCAAACAAGCCACGGGCTTTTTCATCGTCGCCCAGTTTGATATACTCCAATGCCAATGCATGTTTTAAAAACGAATCATTGGGCGTGGCCGAGAGCATTTCCTGTATCCGTTGAATCCGATCCATAATTCTTAACGATTTTCTGACAAACAATTTTTCCGGATTCTACAAAGTCCCTTATCTTTGTTTAGTTGCATAAACAACTAATTTTCCTATCACACTAAATTTGCTTGCATGAAGATTTTAGTCTGCATCAGTAAAACGCCGGATACTACGGCAAAAATAGCCTTCACGGATAACAACACGAAATTCGTAACAGACGGGGTTCAATGGATCATCAATCCATACGACGAATGGTATGCCCTGGTGCGTGCCATTGAACTGAAAGAAAAAGATCCCTCCACCGTTATTCACCTCGTTACGGTAGGTGGTGCCGATGCGGAACCCATCATCCGTAAAGCACTGGCTCTTGGGGGTGATGAAGCCATTCGTGTGAATGCCGACAGCAGCGATAGTTTTTACATTGCTTCTCAAATCGCAGATGTGGCGAAACAAGGCGGTTACGACCTGGTTCTTACCGGTAAGGAAACGATTGATTACAATGGTTCCTCTATCGGTGGCATGGTAGCCGAGTTGCTGGATATTCCCTTTGTATCCTGGGCCACCAAATTTGATCTCAATGGCACAGTGGCAACCATCAACCGTGAAATTGAAGGTGGCGAAGAAACCTGCGAGGTGAGTCTGCCCGTTGCCGTTAGTTGCCAGAAAGGCGTGGCCGAACAACGCATCCCCAACATGAAAGGCATCATGGGTGCACGTACAAAACCTTTGAAGGTGGTGGAACCGGTTGCTGCTGATGCACTCACAACCGTAGCCTCCTTTGAGCTTCCCCCGGCTAAACAGGGTGTGAAGCTGGTGGATGCTGAAAATGTAGGTGAATTAATACGCTTACTGCACGAAGAAGCCAAAGTAATTTGAGAATTTGAAAATGAGCTAATCTGATCATTAGCCATTGTTCATCTTCTCTGCCATTTTCAAATTCTCAAATCTTCAAATTTTAAAATTCTATGTCTGTTTTAATATTTATCGATAGCGCTGATGGCCATGTAAAAAAAGCTTCTTATGAAGCATTGAGCTATGGTGCACAATTAGCCAAACAAATGGGCACCTCGGCAGAAGGTGTTGTATTGGGAACAGTGCAGGATGACCTGACTGCCTTGGGCAAATACGGAATCAGTAAAGTACACCAGGTGGAAGATGCAGCATTCAATCAACTGGATGCCCAGCAATATACCAAAGCCATTGCAGCAGTTGCTCAATCAACCGGAGCAACTGTAATCGTATTATCCAACAATGTAACCGGTAAAGCGATCGGACCACGCCTGAGTGCCCGTTTAAAAGCGGGATTGGTTGCCGGAGCCATTGGGTTACCTGATACATCCAGTGGTTTCCGTGTTCGCAAGGGAGTGTTCAGTGGAAAAGCATTCGCCAATGTGGATGTGACCACACCTGTAAAAATAGTAGCGGTGAGCCCTAATTCTTTCTCTGTGATTGCAGGTGAAGGAACTGCGGAAAAAGTAGCTTTCGCTTACACAGCTGAAGCACCAAAAGTGAAAGTAACGGCTACGAATAAGGTAACCGGACAAGTTCCATTAAGCGAAGCAGAATTAGTGGTGAGTGGCGGACGTGGTTTAAAAGGACCCGAAAACTGGGGCATGATTGAAGAACTGGCTGGTTTGCTGGGAGCTGCTACAGCCTGCAGCCGTGCCGTGGCCGATGCACACTGGCGCCCGCATCATGAGCATGTGGGACAAACCGGTGGTACCATTACCCCTAACTTATACATTGCCGTTGGTATTTCTGGTGCCATCCAGCACCTGGCCGGCGTTAACCGTAGTAAAGTCATTGTAGTGATTAATAAAGATCCGGAAGCGCCTTTCTTTAAAGCCGCCGATTATGGAATTGTAGGCGATGCATTTGAAGTAGTTCCCAAAATGATACAGGAAGTAAAAAAACTCAAAGGCATCGCTTAATAGCGTGGTTTACAAACAACATAAAAGAGCTGTCCGTCGTGACAGCTTTTTTATTTAAAACAGGCAGCCGGCTCGGATGTAAATTTCCGCCAGCACACAGTTCAGATATTAACCTCAGAAGATTGAACTCTTTTAAGTACAAAGCCCTTAAATTTGCCGGTAGGTTATGAAAAAGATTGAGTTAGAAATTGTAGCCTTGTCGCACAGTATTACCCAAACCCACTCCTACGCTGTAGTATTGGGGGAAGTGAACGGATTAAGACGTTTACCCATCGTTATTGGTGGGTTTGAAGCCCAGGCTATTGCAGTAGCGCTTGAACGCATGCAACCCAGTCGCCCTCTCACCCATGACCTCATGAAAAATTTCATGCTGGCATTCAACGTGGAGCTACATGAAATTGTGATTAATGACTTACAGGAAGGTATTTTCTATTCCAAGCTGGTTTGTTCTTCTGAAAATGATACCGTGGAAATTGATTCCCGCACATCCGATGCACTGGCATTGGCGGTTCGTTTTGGTTGCCCCATTTACACGTATGAAAACATATTGGAAAATGCAGGTATCTTAATGGAAGAAGAAGGCAAACCACGCCAGGAAGAAATTCCGGTTACCGCTCCCACCATTTCAGAAGAGAACCAGGATCTGAAAAATCTCAGCCTGGAAGAACTGGAAAAATTACTGACAGAAGTACTGGAATCCGAAGATTATATCCGGGCCATCAGCATACGTGACGAAATCAATGCCCGTAAAAGCAAATAACTCAGGTATCTGCCTGCCAATTTCAATACACAAGAATGGTTGTTTTCCCCAACTGTAAAATCAATTTAGGGCTGCGTATCATTCGTAAAAGAAATGATGGCTACCACGATCTGGAAACTATTTTCTATCCTATTCCAATGAACGATGCATTGGAGGTAATCCGCACCCCTGCTACTGATACCAATCTTGCATTTCAGAGTTCCGGGTTAACCATCTCAGGCGATACATCAAATAATCTTTGTGTAAAAGCATACCAGTTGCTGAAAAAAGATTTTCCCCAGCTGGGGCCTGTACAGATGCACCTGCATAAAGTAATTCCCATGGGTGCTGGTTTGGGTGGTGGAAGCAGCGATGGGGCTTTTGCACTCCAACTCATCAATGATTTATTTCATCTGCAGTTAAGCAAGGAACAACTAATCGGTTATGCGTTACAGTTAGGAAGCGATTGTCCGTTCTTCATCCTGAACCAACCTTGTTTTGCAAGCGGACGGGGAGAGAAAATGGAACCGGTAACATTGGATTTATCCGGCTATCATTTCGCCATTGTCAATCCCGGAATCCATATAAACACCGGATGGGCTTTTTCACAGTTACAACTGAACGAGCCAAACCAATTGGAACTTCCCGATCTCCGGACCATCATCCAACAGCCTGTATCCGGCTGGAAAGAAACCCTGATCAATGACTTTGAAGCACCCGTATGTAAAGCACATCCGGAGATTGCCTCGGTGAAGCAACAGTTGTATGATGCAGGTGCTGTTTATGCAAGTATGACCGGCAGCGGCAGTACTGTATTTGGATTGTTCACTGAAAAAAAGGAACTGAATTTTCCGGAGCATTATTTCTGGAAATTGATTTGATTCCGTTGTAACCGCCGGCAGGGCTGACAGCCGCTGACGGGGTGATATGACTCCGATTTTTAATTCTCATTGGAAGAAGTTATTTTTGTTGCAATGCTGAAAGAAAATTTCATAGCACATTTCCTCCATTTCAATCTTGATTTTCTCAATCATCGAGGTTAGGATTTCTTTGCCTAAGGGCATCTTGTGTCATTTCATTTTTCACTTTTTGATTTTATTACCATGCAAACTGCATTTGCTATAAACGCTGCTGCGCAGCAATACATTGAACTGGAAGAACAATTCGGAGCTCACAATTATCATCCCCTGCCGGTCGTGATTGAAAAGGGCGAAGGTGTATTTATGTGGGATGTGTCCGGCAAACGTTACTATGATTTTCTCAGCGGCTATTCTGCGGTGAACCAGGGCCATTGCCACCCGAAAATCATTGAGGCTTTAATCAGCCAATCAAAAAAACTCACCCTTACTTCCCGGGCTTTTTACAACAACCAACTGGGCATGTATGAACAATTCATAACCGGTTATTTTGGCTATGATAAAGTGCTTCCCATGAACACAGGTGTGGAAGCAGTGGAAACAGCTATCAAACTGGCCCGTCGCTGGGGATATAAAGTCAAAGGCATTGAAGAGAACAAGGCAAAAATCATTGTTTGTGCCAATAACTTTCACGGTCGCACCAGTACAGTGATTTCATTCAGCACCGATCCTTCTTCTTATTCACAGTTTGGTCCGTATATGCCCGGCTTTATCATCATTCCGTATAATGATTTAAATGCCTTGAAAGAAGCTTTAAAAGACAACACTGTGGCGGGATTCCTGGTAGAACCCATACAAGGGGAAGCCGGCGTAGTGGTGCCTGATGATGGATTCCTGTCCGGTGCCAAAGCTTTGTGTACGGCAGCCAATGTGTTGTTTATTGCCGATGAGATCCAGACCGGACTCTCACGTACCGGTAAACTGCTGGCCTGTGATCACGAAAACGTTCATCCCGATATACTCATCCTGGGTAAAGCTCTCAGCGGAGGTGTATTACCTGTGAGTGCTGTTTTAGCCAACGATGAAATCATGCTTACCATCCATCCCGGTGAACATGGTTCCACTTACGGTGGCAATCCCCTCGCCTGTGCGGTTGCGGTAGCTGCATTAACCGTACTCAAAGAAGAACAGTTAGCTGAACGATCCGAACAACTGGGACATTATTTCCGTGAGCAGATCAAAGCCATTCAATCCCCTTTCATCAAACTTGTAAGAGGAAAAGGATTACTGAACGCTATTGTGATTGATCATCCCAATAAAGAGGCAGCCTGGGATCTGTGCCTTGAACTGGCAGCAAACGGATTACTGGCTAAACCAACACATGGCGACAAAATACGGTTAGCCCCACCGTTAGTAATCACAGAGGAACAATTGGATGAATGCGTGAACATCCTCCGCAAGAGTTTGCGTACCTTAGAAGTAAATTAGGAATGATGGATACGCATCTTCATCATGAACACAAGGAAGAGCATTTGAAAAGCAGTGCCATGCTTACCGATGTGGTAATTGGCATGAGTGATGGTTTAACCGTTCCCTTTGCGTTAGCAGCCGGGTTAAGCGGCGCTGTTGACTCCACCAATATCATCATGATTGCAGGCATAGCCGAAGTGGCTGCCGGTTCCATTGCTATGGGATTAGGTGGATACCTTTCAGGGAAAACAGAGCAGGATCATTATCAGCATGAACTGAAACGTGAATATGATGAAGTGGAACGTGTGCCCGAACGGGAAAAAGAAGAAGTACGTGAATTCTTTGAGAACATTGGTTTTAGCAAGGAAATGCAAACCATGGCTGTGGAAGAAATTGCAAAAGACAAAGACAAATGGGTGGAGTTTATGATGCAATATGAACTGGGGCTTGATAAACCCGATCCCAAACGTGCCACTAAATCAGCATTGAATATCGGGTTAAGTTATGTGGTGGGAGGATTGGTACCACTCAGCCCTTATTTCTTTTTCAATACACCAACAGAAGCCCTGAAATGGTCGGTAGTGGTAACATTAATCTGCCTGTTTATATTTGGCTATTTCAAAAGCAAAATCACCGGCGTTACTACTTTATGGGGGGCTCTGCGAACCATGTTAATTGGTGCTGCGGCAGCAGGTGCAGCATTTAGTATTGCTAAACTCTTCGAAGGCTAACGGCGATCCCTTATTTTTGCATCTCAACTTAAGATGCATGAGCGAAGAGAAAAGCCTCAATTTTATTGAAGAAATTATTGAAGAAGATTTACGCACCGGAAAACACAAAAGCATTTTAACCCGCTTTCCTCCGGAGCCTAATGGGTACTTACACATTGGGCACGCCAAAAGTATTTGTCTCAACTTCGGGTTGGGAATTAAATATGGCGGCAAAACAAATCTTCGGTTTGATGATACCAATCCAACTACAGAAGAAACAGAATATGTAGACAGTATTAAAGATGATGTGCGCTGGCTGGGCTTCCAGTGGGCGAATGAATTTTATGCATCTGATTATTTTGACCAGATCTATGGCTTTGCCGTTAAACTGATTGAAAAAGGATTGGCTTACGTGGACGACAGTACCAGCGAAGAAATTGCAGAACAAAAGGGCACCCCCACTACGCCGGGGCGCCGCAATCAATATGCCGACAGATCCGTTGAAGAAAACCTGCGCCTCTTTGAAGAAATGCGGGCCGGAAAATACAAAGATGGAGAGAAAGTATTAAGAGCGAAGATTGATATGGCTTCGCCCAATATGCACATGCGTGATCCTATCATCTACCGCATCAAACATGCACATCATCACCGTACGGGAGACAAATGGTGTATCTACCCGATGTATGATTTTGCTCACGGACAAAGTGATTCCATCGAAAATATCACGCATTCTATTTGCACGCTGGAATTTATTCCGCATCGACCCTTGTACGATTGGTGCATCGAAAAACTGGAAATTTTTCCATCTAAACAATATGAATTTGCACGGCTCAACCTCAACTATACGGTCATGAGTAAGCGCAAATTGCTGCAACTGGTGAATGAAAAACATGTGAGCGGATGGGATGATCCACGAATGCCTACCATCAGTGGCCTGCGCCGTCGTGGTTACACACCTGAAAGCATTCGTGATTTTGCCGAACGTGTGGGTGTTGCCAAACGTGACAACCTGATTGAGTTTGGTTTACTTGAATTCTGCGTACGTGAACATCTCAACAAAATAGCCCTTCGCCGCATGGTGGTATTTGATCCTGTAAAAGTGGTAATCACCAATTATGAAGAAGGTAAAACAGAAATACTCACTACGGAAAACAATCCCGAAGATCCGAATGGTGGCACAAGAGAACTCCCGTTCAGCAGGGAAATTCTTATTGAGCGGGACGATTTCATGGAAAATCCTCCGAAGAAATATTTCCGCCTGGCACCCGGACAAATGGTTCGTTTGAAAAGTGCCTATATCATCAAGTGCGAAGAAGTAGTGAAAGATGCAGAAGGACAGGTTACAGAAATCCGCTGCACCTATTTCCCCGAAAGTAAAAGCGGAAGCGATACCAGTGGTATTCATGTAAAAGGAACCTTGCATTGGGTAAATGCAAAAGATGCAGTAGAAATTGAAGTAAGGGAATATGACCGCCTGTTCCGTGTTGAAAATCCGGCCAGCGAAGATGGCGACTTTAAAGATTATATCAACCCTGAAAGTTTAAAAGTTGTGGTAGGACATGCCGAGCCTTCCATTAAAGAAGCAAAAGGTGAAGAACGATTCCAGTTTTTGAGAAAAGGCTACTATTGCCTGGATAAAGATTCTGCAGGCGATAAATTCATATTCAACCGAACCGTTACATTGAAAGATGGATGGGCGAAAGAAGTGAAAAAAGGATAACACTTACAAACAAATCCATAGAGCCGGTAGTATTTGCTGCCGGTTTTTTTATGCCTCCCCTTTCTTGAATTTCATTTCTGGAAGTAAGGTCATCACCAAAACCACAAAAGCAGCTGCAAAATAAATATAGAGCCAGGGTTCTTTCACCGGGCATTCACCATTACGGCAGGTGGACAGCAATAAAAAGTTACGCAATGCCCAGGCAAAATTAATAGCGGCAATAAAGGGACTGATACGCTTCGCCCATACTTTGGGAATGAGGAATAAAATCACAATCGGACCCATCAGGTACAGGTTCATCAGGGCTGGTTTGCCAAAAACAGTTTTGGTCTCAGCTCCCATTCCCGTTACCATTGTCTGGATACTGGGAATATAAATCCAGGGATAGTAGGCGGCAACTAAAATGAGCACGCAGGCTGCAATTCCAATATAATTTGAATAACGCATAGTATGGAAACAGAAAAAGCGAAGGAAGGTTCCAACGCATTTAAATTTTAGAGGTACCCGGCGGTCCCGATTTGATCGGGACGAACCGCTGTAGGAGCTTTTGCAGAGCTCTGCCTATCCGCCCGTTCATTCGGGCGGACACAGTACCTTTTTTATGTCTGCCAGCTTGAAATAATCATGGAAGAATCTTCGGTTCAAAACGTCAACACCTCTTTCAAATAACTTCTAACAAAAAAAGCGTGTGAAGTTTCACCGCTTTTTCTTGAGGTCCCGAGCGGATTCGAACCGCTGTAGGAGCTTTTGCAGAGCTCTGCCTATCCGCCCGTTCATTCGGGCGGACACAGTACCTTTTTTATGTCTGCCAGCTTGAAATAATCATGGAAGAATCTTCGGTTCAAAACGTCAACACCTCTTTCAAATAACTTCTAACAAAAAAAGCGTGTGAAGTTTCACCGCTTTTTCTTGAGGTCCCGAGCGGATTCGAACCGCTGTAGGAGCTTTTGCAGAGCTCTGCCTAGCCACTCGGCCACAGGACCTTTTTATGTCTGCCTATCCGCCCGTTCATTCGGGCGGACACAAGACCTTTTTATGTCAACCAACCCGCCCGTTCATTCGGGCGGACACAGGACCCTCTCTTCACAAATGAGGTGCAAATGTAGTATATTCGGGCAAAATCACCCAAACCTTATGCAACGAATTGCTGAGTCAGAATTAATTATTAACAGCCGGGGTGCTGTTTACCACCTGGACGTTCGTCCGGAAGAAATTGCACAAACGGTTATCACTGTTGGCGACCCCGACCGTGTACAGGAAGTGTCCAAACACTTCGACAAGATCGAATTCAAGCTGCAACACAGAGAATTCATCACTCATACCGGTTATATAGGAAACAAACGGATTTCCTGTGTTTCAACGGGAATTGGTCCGGATAATATTGACATTGTTATCAATGAACTGGACGCCCTTGTAAATATTGATTTCGAGTCAAGAACCATTAAGCCCAACCTCACCTCGCTTCAGATTGTAAGGATGGGAACATCGGGCAGTTTACAGGCCGAAATCCCTGTGGACAGTTTTGTGGCATCCACTCATGGTTTAGGAATCGACAACCTGCTTCATTTTTACCGATACGAAAACAATGAAGAGGAACGTCAGCTCCTCCAGGCTTTTGTAACACATACACAACTCCAGAATCATCTGTCTGCCCCCTATATTGCAGGTGCAGGAGCCAGCGTTCTGAAACATTTTGCAACCGGTTACCATCAAGGGATTACGGTTACCTGTCCGGGCTTTTATGGTCCGCAGGGACGTGTACTACGTATGGGCTTAAAGAACCCAAATCTCATTGATCATCTTACCAGTTTCCGATTCGGTCCGCACCGCATTAGTAACTTTGAAATGGAAACCTCTGCTATTTATGGTATGGGTAAAATCCTGGGGCATCAGTGTCTTGCATTGAATGCCATTGTTGCCAACAGAATCCGCAAAGAATTCAGTAAGGATTCCTTAGCGGCTGTGCGCAACCTCATCAAGAACTCATTGGAGATTCTTGCAACAATATGAGAATTGATTTCTTTAAATACCAGGGAACGGGCAACGATTTTGTCATACTCGACAACAGGGATCGCCGCTACTCATTCACAAAAGAACAGGTTGCTTTTTTGTGCAACAGGCGCTTTGGTATTGGTGCCGATGGGCTGATGTTACTACAGTTGAAAGATGGTTATGACTTTGAAATGGTATATTACAATGCAGATGGTGGCGAAAGTTCTATGTGTGGTAATGGAGGCCGTTGTCTTGTTGCATTTGCAAAACAGATCGGTCTCATTGCAGATAAAACAAAGTTTATTGCAGTAGACGGAGAACATGATGCCATTGTGCGGGCAGATGGAATTGTAGAGCTGAAGATGCAGGATGTGCTGGAGGTAGAACGTGGATCTGATTACTGTGTATTGAATACAGGGTCGCCGCATTATATTCAATGGGTGAACAATGTGGATGCAGTAGATGCATTTGCAGAAGGAAAAAAAATCAGGTACAGCGAACGTTTCTCTAAAGAAGGAATCAATGTTAATTTTGTACAGGTACTATCAGAAGGTTTAAAAGTAAGAACCTACGAAAGAGGCGTGGAAGACGAAACCTATTCCTGCGGTACCGGCGTAACAGCAGCAGCTTTATCAACAGCTGATGTAAATAAAACGGAACAGGAAATCGCTGTTCAAACACCAGGCGGAAAACTATCAGTTAAATTACACCGCAACAGCGATTCATCTTTTGATCATATTTGGCTATGTGGACCAGCCACATTTGTGTTTAACGGATCCATAGACCTAAACATTTAAATTTGTAACCTATGCCTGCAAAGGACTACCATCTGAACAAATTTCATATCATCAGCAGCACCGAATCAATTGTTGAAGAAATTATGCGTATTTGTAACGGAATGAAAGATGAACATTTCTTCCATTCAAACGGAAAATGGTCGGCTGCAGAAAATATTGACCATTTGCGTTTATCCTTTTATAAAAGCTGGAAGGCACTCTTTATCCCTAAAATCTTGCTCCATTTTCGTTTTGGCAAACCTACACATGCATCGCTCCCGTATGAAGAATTAATGGAGCAGTATAACCAGAAACTGGACGATGGAGCCAAGGCCAGCAAACCGTATATTCCGGTACTGGATACCAGTAAAACAAATAAAGAAAAAGTACTTGATCATTTTGCCCAAACGGTTGAACGCTACATGAACGAAATCAAGTATTACTGGGAAGATCACCATTTTGATAAGTACCAGTTCCCCCACCCTGTTCTGGGAAATATTACAGCCCGTGAACTCATGTATTTTAATATTTTCCATTGCTGGCACCACTTCCGCACATTACGCCAACGCAATAGTGAAGCCTATTAATTTTCTTTCAGTTGACAGTATTGGTATTACCTTTGGCACACCATGCTGCAATATTTTAAAAACGTTGACGGACAAACACTCGAAATTGAAAAGCCCGAAACCGGGGCATGGATCAATATTGTTCCTCCTTTAAAACAGGAAGAATTCCATGAAGTTTCAGAAGAGCTGAACATCCCCATTGATTTTCTTTCCGATTCATTGGATATTGATGAACGCAGCCGCTACGAGCTGGAAGACAATGTGAAACTCATTGTTATTAAAACACCTACCGAAAATAACTCTTTTAATGACAGTGATGCATTTTTCATTACCATTCCTATCTGTATCATTCTCACTCACAACCAGATTGTAACTGTAAATTCATTCGATAACGGCGCTATTAAAAAATTCCTGAATACATTTCAGAACCGCCATCCCGATAAACGGAATATGATGGTATTGAAAATATTTGAAAAGATTGTTCAAACCTATATTGAATACCTGAAGGAAATCAATCATCAGCGCAACACACTGGAACAAAAACTGTATGATGCCAGCAGGAACGAAGAACTGCTTGATCTTATGCGTATCCAGAAAAGCCTGGTGTATTTTGTAACTGCTCTTCGCAGCAATGAAATGTTGCTGATGAAATTACAACGTACCAATTTCCTGGGGCTGAATGAGGAAGAAGATGAAATTCTGCAGGATTTAATTGTAGATACCAGCCAGGCCCTTGAAATGGCAAACATTTACACCAACATCTTAAGTTCCACACTGGATGCTTTTGCCAGCGTCATCAGCAATAATCAGAACCAGGTAATGAAACGTTTAACGTCTATTACCATCATGCTGCAATTACCAACATTGGTAGCCAGTATTTACGGTATGAACGTACCATTGCCGGGCCAGCATTCCACCGCTGCCTTTTATTTCCCGATATTAATATCATTGGGGCTATCGCTATTAATTGGCGCTTATTTCATGCGTAAAAAACTCTTTTAGTCATGTTTAACATCAGGGTTTACGGTTTACTCATTACAGATGAAAAGAAAGTAGTGGTGAGTGATGAATATATACGTGGAAATTATTTCACCAAATTTCCGGGAGGCGGATTAGAATTTGGTGAAGGAACACGTGATTGCCTGAAACGTGAATTCAAAGAAGAAATGGATTTAGATGTGGAAGTTGGCAACCATATTTATACGACAGATTATTTCCAGATGAGTGCTTTCAACCCGGCACACCAGATTATTTCCATATACTATTTTGCAAAACCAATGGAAGCCTTTCGTGTACCGTTCAAAACAAAGCCCTTTGATTTTGCACCGGAACAAATAGCCGATCCAAACGGCACTGCCGAATCATTCCGTTTGATTGATTGGGAGGATTTTTCAGATGAAGTAGTATCTCTTCCCATCGATAAAATTGTAGCCCGGCTGATCAAAACAACCCAGCTATTCATCTGACATAGCGGCTTTTTTCATTTCTGCCGCCCGTTCATGTCCGAGGTAACGTTCAATCCAGTTGTGAACGAGGTAAATGACAGGTGTTAATGCAATCGCAACAATGAATTTATAAATGTAATTCACTATTCCAACTGCCAGGAACAGATTAAAAGGCCATACAAAATCATTTCCGCTCCTGTTCACCCTTGTGCCAATATAAAAGGCAATAAACAGAACCACAAAACTATCGATGAACTGTGAAATCAAAGTGGAACCTGTTGCACGCAGCCAGATACTTTTTTCTCCGGTCACTTTCTTGATGCGATGAAAAACAAAAACGTCTACTAACTGTCCCAGTATAAAAGCCGTTAGTGAACCAATGATGATAAATCCGCCTTGTCCCAATACACTGTTGTAGGCTTTTTCCATATCAGGCACACCACTTCCTTGTTTACTGGTAACAAAAAAATCGGCCGGTACCAGGTGCATGGCCAATTGAAAAATGAGAAAGGCAAACGCAATTAATGCAGCAGTGAGATAGGACAGAAAACGTACTCCTTTCATACCGAAGTATTCATTGATAATATCTGTCATAATAAACACCACCGGCCATAACAAAACACCGGCAGTTAGATTGACCGACAAATCGTTTCCCAGCAAATGAATGCTGAGTGGATCAGATCCCAGTGTTTTTTCCAGTGAAAATATTTTTACGCCAATGATTTCGGCTATCAGGGCGTTGGCAATAAAAAACCCGCCGAGAATCAGGAATAAACGGGTGGGTTTATCTTTCATGATCTGGTGTATCATAACAAAAAGAAATAAACAAATTGAAAAATCAGAATGAATAAATTAAAAACAAGAATTGCCGGCATTTGAAACTGCCTCTCACCTTTCAGGTACAAAACCAACAACAGGGTTTGTAATACAGCATTTACAAAAAACGAAAGCAGCCATCCGCCAACTAACAGAAAAGAAACGATTGACTGCGGTAAAAGTTCGGCAGGGAATAACCGAAGCGCCAAACAAACCAGGAATAGCAGGTTGAGGAGAAAGCCCACCCTCGACAAAAAAAGAAAAGCCTTCATAAGCGTTAAAAATGTACTCGTTACCCCAAAATACCATTATTTTGCCCATTGAATCTGAAAAAATTCCGCACATGAAGATCGACTTCAAAAAACTATTGCCGCACGGTATTGCCATCCTCATTTTCTTATTGGTTTCTGTGATTTATTGCAAACCAGCACTGGAAGGTAAAGTAGTGAATCAGCACGACAACCTTGGCTGGAAAGGGATGGCTCAACAGAGTTTTGAATACAAGGAAAAATACGGACGCTTCCCTTTGTGGACCAACAGTATGTTCAGCGGTATGCCTGCATACCAGATTGCGATGGACCAGGATTACCCTGTTTCCACTCAATGGCTCTCCTATCCTTTCACATTCGGTTTACCAAAACCTATTAATTTCTTTTTCCTCGCCAGCCTTTCATTTTACTTACTCTGCATTGTGCTGGGCGTGAATCCCTGGCTGGCAATAGCCGGAGGTTTATCTTATGCATACGCAACTTATAACCCCATTATTGTTTCTGTGGGCCATGATACCAAAATGCTGGCTATTGGCTATGCACCATTGGTAATTGCCGGGTTTGTTTTGCTCTTCCGTAAAAACTGGGGCTGGGGTATTGCATTACTGGCTGCCGGTTTTTCACTGCAGATCAGTACCGGTCACCTGCAGATTGTTTATTATACATTATTGATTGCCGGTTTCCTGACCCTTGGATATATCATTGAAGCCGCCAAAGAAAAAGATTTCAAAGCCGTTGCTATAGCGCTAGGATTAGCTGCCATTATTGGTGTACTGGGACTTGGCACCAACGCTCACAATACACTAACGACCTACGAATACTCGAAGGAATCAATGCGGGGTGGTGTGAGTGAATTGAAAAACGAAAAAGATAAGAACACTACTTCCGGTGGATTGGATAAAGATTATGCCTTTAAATACAGTGTGGGAATTGCTGAAACATTCACCACTGTTGTACCAGGCATATTTGGAGGAAGTAATGGCGGCCGTGAATACAAATCGTCTCAGTTTGCAGATAAACTGCAGGAAGTAGGTTATCCAGAAGACCAGGCCCTGCAATTTGCCAATGGCATTTCCTATTGGGGCAAACAACAACCCACATCAGGTCCCGTTTACATGGGTGCCGTGATAATTTTATTATTACTGCTCTCCCTCTTCACCGAAAAAGGTTGGATGAAATGGAGTTTACTGGCTGCAGGATTATTTGGCATCATCCTTTCCTGGGGTAATAATTTATCTGCCATTAACTATTTACTGTTCGACTATCTGCCCTTATATAAAAAATTCCGTGCACCTTCCATGGGATTGTTTATGCCGCAATTAACATTTGTAGTGCTGGCCGTGCTGGCAGCCAATCGTTTGATCAGCGCTAAATTATCTGATGATCTCATTCAGAAAGCGATCAGGAAAACAGGCATTGCAGCAGCAGCGTTGGTAGCCGTGCTGGTAATGCTTTATTTCAGCTTTGACTATGTTTCTCCAAATGATAAAAACATCAAAGAAAACATGGCCAGCGCAATGTTGCAACAGGCAGCGAAAGGACAACAACCTACAGCTGAAATGCAGCAACAGGCTGAAACTTTTGGTAAAGGCTTCATCTCTGCTATACAAGCCGATCGCAAATCATTATATGCAGGCGACATGGCAAGAAGCATTGTGCTCATTGGTTTGGCATTTGCCGTTCTGTGGTTTGTTGCCAAAAAGAAATTACCAGCAATTCCTGCAATGATACTTTTACTGGTGCTTACCTCCTTTGATCTGTTATCTGTTGGGAAACGTTATCTGAACGACAACAATTTTGTTGATGGCACAGAATATGATAACTCCTTTACTATGACTGCGGCCGATCAGCAGATCAAACAGGATAAAGGGTACTATCGTGTATTGAATCAAACCTCCGACCCTTTTAACGAATCAACCACATCCTATCATCATAATTCAATTGGAGGATATCATCCGGCCAAATTGCAGATTTACCAGGACCTGATTGAAAACCAGATTGCCAAAAACAACATGCAGGTATTAAATATGCTCAACACAAAATATGTGATTGTGCCAGACCCGCAAACAGGTAATCCCGTTGCACAGGTGAACCCCGGTGCCTTTGGCCCTTGCTGGTTGGTGAAAGGAATCAAATTTGTGAAAGATGGCAAAGAAGAAATGAGTGCATTAGACGTCACCAATCTGAGAGATACCGCTGTTGTACAAACGAAGTTTCAATCAGCTATCAAAGAACAACCTGTTTATGATTCAACGGCTTCTTTCCAGTTGGTGGAAAATAAAAATGATGTGATTTTATACAACGCATTTTCCAAAACACCACAGTTTGCCGTATTAAGTGAGATCTATTATTCTGCCGGATGGAATGCATTCATCGATGGAAAGAAAACAGATTATGTAAAAACAGACTATGCGTTAAGAGGAATTGCAGTTCCTGCGGGGCAACACCGTGTTGAATTCCGTTTTGAGCCTTCTTCTTACAAAACCGGCAACCTGATCATGCTGATCAGCACATTACTGGTTTATGTATTGGTGGCAGGCGGATTGTTTATCGAGTGGAAAAAGGGTAAGTCGGCCACTGCATGAATAAGGTATTAAACATAGTGCCTTATCCGTTTCTGCCTTATTTCTCAGGCGGACAAAAACTGATTGCACATTTCAATGAATACCTTGGAAAAGAATGTGAATTACATGTAGCAGGTACGGCAGATAATGATGCTTCATCGGTAAAAGAATATCAGTTTCATCCTTTGCTTAGCAAGAGCCGCATCCGTTATGCCAATCCGTTTCTGGTTTTCAAAATGGGAGCCTTTCTGAAAAAACAGGGAATCAAAACTGTAATCATAGAGCACCCCTATTATGGCTGGCTGGCGTATCCGTTAAAGAAATTATACGGCGCCCGGATTATCGTCCACACACATAATGTGGAATCACAACGATTCAAAACCATTGGAAAAAGCTGGTGGCGATTACTGGAATGGTACGAAGGATGGACCTTGCGTTTTGCCGATAAAGTATTTTGCATTACAGAGGAAGACCGTCAGTGGATGATTGACAAAATGAATGTAAAAGCATCTAATTGTGTGATCGTTCCATACGGTATTACACAACAAACCGTTCCTGCAGATAAGAAAGAAGCGAAAGAACGGGTATGTGTACGACACAAACTGGATACTGCTGCTCCCCTTTTATTTTTCAACGGGCTGCTGGATTATAAGCCCAACCTGGATGCATTGGATATCATCATACAAAACATTAACCCGGCTTTAAAAGAAGCCGGGCTTTCCTATAACATTCTCGTTGCGGGAAAACGATTACCTGCATCTTATGATGAGTTGAAGGCATACAACAAGGATCATTTGTATTATGCCGGGTTTGTGGATGATATTGACGAATACACAAAAGCAGCCGATGTATTATTAAACCCTGTGCTGATTGGAGGTGGTGTTAAAACAAAAATGATTGAAGCGTTGGGATTAAATACGAAAGTAGTGGCAACAAAATCCGGCGCCGTTGGTGTGGATGCAAACGCCTGTGGCAACCAGTTGCTGGTGGTTGCAGATGGCGATTGGAAAACCTTTGCAAAAACTGTTGTAACCGCAGTTACCGAAAAAAACAGTTCTATTCCTGCTTCATTTTATGAGACTTATTATTGGGGGGATGTAGTAAAGAAAGTAAAGACGTACTTATCGGATTAGTTTTCCTGTCAGTTTGAATACCAGCCATTTTATCGAATTACGGATTTGTTCTTTTGTTTGATAAAGCACAGAAAAGCAAACATAATAAAGCCCGTCTCCTTTTCTTTCTTTCACAATCTCGAGTTCATGCTTCAACATCAGCTTCCGCAGGTTTAACTGCTTTTCAACAGAAGTACTGCCGCTGCTGATATGCACGATACTTGTTTCATTATAGAAATAGTTGATAAAGCCTGCTTGTTGAATTTGCCAGCACCACAAATGATCTTCGCCATACATGAAGAACCGTTCATCGAGTTTGTTTTGCGGCAGCTGTTTCAAAATCTCTTTGCGAAACATGAAGAATGCACCGTTCAGCCAATCACATGCTGTATTAAAATCGGCTTTGAAATATTTACCCAACATTATTTGTGCACGTTTGCGGTATGGCAATATAAAGAGTAGAGGACGGAACCAATCCAGCAGTTCCCATTGAATACTCCTGAATCTCCGTGCGGTGTATTGAAGCGAACCATCGGGATAAACCATTTTACAACCCACCACTCCGGCATCCGGCTTAGCCGCTAACCAGGATGCCGTTTTACTGATTGCATCTTCTTCTAAATATGTATCACTATTCAATAGCAAAATCACATCGCCCTCTGCATACTTTATTCCCAGGTTGTTACCTGCGGCAAATCCATTGTTCAATGGATTTTTTACCAATTTAATAAAAGGAAATTTTTCTTTGAATAGATCCGAGTTACACTCCGTAGACGCATTATCAACAAGAATGATTTCGTATGGGATCGCAGTAAACTTAACAACAGACTCAATACAATTGCAAGTCAGTTGATACGTATTATAGTTGATGATGATGATGGAAACTTTCAGCGTCATACCTTTCAATATTGCAAACTACAAAAAAAGCAATAGAATCATGGTTCTATTGCTTTTCTAAATTAATCAAAAACATTTCTATTTATACTCAAGAATCAATCTTGGTCGTTTTGATACATTAGAGTGATTACTGGAACAGAATTGTCTGGCATTATAAGCCGATTCATTCACCAACTGTATAACGAAGCCATAATCATTTCCTGCTGCCCGCATAGCTTTTACCAGATTTGTCACATCAATATCTATGAGATCAAGTGATGGAGAGCTTGTATGAGGGATCAAAATCTGTCCTTCAGTAGTTGTAGTTGGCATAGTAGCCCAGGTAAGCGTATTACCTACCCATGAAGATGTGATACGACGGATATAGAATGCATTATTAGAACCTGAATTCGCATCTGTGAGATTTCCATTGATAGGCGTGGGATTTGAATACAAAGATAGTTTAGCAGAAATGATTGTCGCATTTGCAGGAACTGTATTTAAGCTGAATTTTAAATGGCCCCGGATGTAAGAAGGGTTACCACCTATTGTCCATGCAGATGCACAAATATCAATATCATTCGAAGATCCATCTGTACTACCTATCAATACAACGTTTCTCCAATCTGCATTGGAACTACTCTTTAAGGTATCAATTTTAACGATAAGCGAATCACAACAATTGCAAAGGCTGTCCCTTGGAATACCAGCCCAACCTGGAATCATTTGAGTGGTCATTTGCAAAAACTGCCCGGGCTGCCCAGGAGCAATAAACTTCCATTGTTCGCCATCCCAGTATAACATTTGACCAATCTGATTTCCAGAAGGCATTCCATTACCTGATTTACCTGCGTAAAATGCATACGGAACACTTAACAACTGTGATGTACTTGTGATTGTAAAATTATTTCCCCCTTGTGGGTCTGTTTCGGTTTTCAAAAAGAAAGGCCCGTTTGACCAGTCAACTGATAATAAAGCACCACTTTGATTGACTCCTCCTCCAATTTCGATTGTTACCAGGCCATTGGGATTGGTGGAAGTATTATGTGTTTCGGAATATACACTAGTGCCACTTGCACTTCCTTGAAGAATACTCACTTTCATAACAATGCTTTTATTCGCTACAAGACCATTATTCGAATACCGTAGCACTGCCTGATAAGTCATTTTACCTGGAACCTGTGCAACAGCAGCAGAAAAGGAGACAAAAAACATTAGCAGGTGTAAGCTCTTTTTCATAATATCGTTTGTTTTAAAAGTGTTTTAATTGGTTTTGATGACCCTGAATGATTTAATTGCTCTCTGATCAGAGTATACCCGGATGATATAAGTCGCATTTTTTACTCCGGAAAGATCAATGATTGTTTGAGAGGATAATATACGTCCCTGACGAATAGTTTTACCTTCAATATTTGAAACAATGTAACTAAGATTTTTTAGTGTAATATTTCCTGCATTTAAGACAAGGTAATGGCTGGCGGGATTAGGGAAGGACTTGATATCCAGATTGATTTCATTGTTTCTAACACCAGTAATAACAGAAATTTCATAAGGCTGTTGTAGTCCGCCAGATAACGATCCATCTGCAGAAGTTCCATTCAAATTGGCAATGTAGCCTAAAGAGTAGCTGATAGAGCCACCTGCATCCGAAGTATTTCCGCCACCGGGTATAACTGAATTCTGAGCATTAACAAGATAGGCAGAAATAACAAAGAAGAAGAGTAGAAATGTCTTCATATTTTTCATTTAGCTTAATGAAGTAATGAATTTTTCCTGTTGCAACCAAATGATATTGATCACCTGCTATTTCTTAATTAAGAAAGATATAAACATTGTAATCTTTGATACGAAAGGGTTTTTTAATAACAAAGGAGACAAATAGTGCTGAAATTGAACAATGTTTTTTAACTGAAAAGGAATTGAAAAACCGAATGAATAGCTTCTTAATTGATCCACAGATCTAATATCCAGGTTCCTGATCAAACGCCACCAGCCATCATAACTAATCCAGGTACTGAATACAACATCGCCATGCTTTTGATAATAAATCAGGGATTCCATGATTTCCACTTCCGGGTTCCTGAAGCAGTCATTGGTCACCTGCGTTTCATTATAACTCATCGTAATAAGCGGGCGATCGATATATACACAGTTAAACTTCTGTAAAATGGTTACATAAGCTTCGAGGTCAACCAGCCATTTTAATTGCGGATCATACAATTGTCCCATTGTTTTCCGGAATAAAACCACACTGGGCGGACCTATTTGATTCGATGCAAATAATTCGTGAGGATGGCGTTGTATTCGCTGAAATTTTTTCTGAGTGATGGTTTTATTTACCAAGCGGTTTTCTGCTTCATAACAGGCAACATAACCTGAAAAAATACAATCAACCTCTTCTCTGACAGCATCTGCATAATGCTGAAGTGCATCAGCATCTGTTAACCAATCATCATCATGAATAATCTTAATCCATTCTCCTTTTGCATGTTTCATCCCCTCTGTCCAGTTAAGCGGAGTGCCTTTAGCCGGATCATTGTGTATATAGATGAGAGGGAAATCATATGGAAGATTTTTTATAAAATCAGCCAATTCCTTTCCCGGCGTATCATCCGTTACAATCACTTCAAAATGGCGATACGTTTGAACAGCAATACTATCGAGTACCCTCTTGAGGTAGGCTGTTCGCTTGTAGGCTGGGATGCAAATGGAAATGAATGGTTGATGCATGACTATAATTCGACCCTGCGGAGATTCGTTGATTTTTCTCCCCATGCAAGATAGCGCATAAACGCTTGTGCCTGTAAATCTGCTTCATCGTACTTGCGGGACTGATTATCAGATACCAGCAGCAGTTCCTGGTTCGCTTTCCAGAAAACCGGCAGTTGAGAGCACTCGTTCATCTTATGAACAGTTCCGTTCCTGTCGATCACCTGTGCGGCAAAGCCCAACTGAAGCACCTGGTTGGTAAATGATTGATATCCGCTTTCAAAAAGATAAGCTTTAAACTTAGAAGTAAGGGCTGGGCATTTGATTTGCAGCATCAAAGATCTTCTAATCATAAAAGCATTGGTGCGGATATGGTAATTGGGAAAAGCGTTGAATAAAAAGCGCCAATACAACAAGGCTTTCAGGAATAATTTGTACTTGCGGAATTGGTTACTGAAAGATTTATCTGTCTCCCATTGCCATGTGTTTTTTTGAAAAACGGCACTGTAATAGCTTAACGCAGAAGCACTGGCCGATAAAAGCCCCAGTTGATCATCGGCCTGAAAAGCAAGCAGGTACTTTTGCAGCCAGTCGTTGGCCATGATACGGCTGTAGGTATTTAAAAACAAAAGGTATTCATGGTTAAGATTTCTGGCTGCATAAAAATAGGCTTCAATGTCCTGCCCTTTTTCATAAACCATAAACTGTGGACGGAAGCCCAACTCGTTTTCAGCATGAACCAGGAACGGTTCATAATCTTCCGCACTATTCACACCATTGAATAACAGAATGAGTTGATGAGATGCTCCTGCCGGATGCAGTTTATACGAATGTAGAAATCCTTCAAACTCGGAGATCCCATATGGTAACCATGAGAGATATATGACAGCGACTGAATTCATCACACCTTTTTGTACAGAATTATATTATTTAAATACATCTGTGTTTGTTTTTTAAAAACTTTGCTTATTAAAATGCCAAACAAATTGGGAGCAATAATGAATAGAAAAGTATATATCTTTCTTGTGAGCCAGAAGCGATTGGCTTTCCCATAAAATAAATCATAAAAAAAAAGCACCAATAGCTGCGTTAATACTTCTGCAAAGTTTCCTCCTTTGGAGGCTTCAACTTTTTTGAATCCGTTAGAAACCATTAAATCATCCAGTGCATAGAGTGTATACCTTGCGTAATCGTAAGGAAGTTCATGTTCCTTCCATACAAAAGGGCATGTTGCCAACAGAACGCCACCCGGTTTAAGAAGCCTCTGAAATTCTTTCAATATATGAGGAAGATTAAACACATGTTCAAACACTTCGCTGCACAATACAGAGTCTACTGTACCATCCTCTAATGGAATATTTTTCCCATCATAATAAATATCAATCTCTTCATTATCGTGTGGATGACCGGGATTCTCAAAATCAACACCAATATATTCTTTGAATTGAAATAACGAAGCATAAGGCTTTGAGCCACATCCAAAATCCAGAATACGCCCCTGCATCTGATCTGCGTGTTTCTTTATCCCCTGATAAATGCCCAATCTCATAAAATAATAGGGATTGGTTATATCTGGATTAAATTCTGATGTGACTTTATTTTTTTCCATACTTTTATGATCAGTCATAAATATAAAAACGTCTCACACTCCCTTCTTTTACTTTACGATGGTAAACTTTCGGAAAAAACTTTCTATAAAACAAAGCTTTTAAAATCGTAAACGGCTTCTTTTTAAATTGATAAAGGAAGCGGTTCAGCGGATAATCAAAATCAAGTTTATCCGCATATTTATTCAGAATATGTGTTTCAATTTCATTTTGTTTCTGAACATTCGCATTCACACCCTTCATCATTGAATCGTGCCTCACTCTGTATTCAAACAACGTTTCATTGATATAATGAAATTGCCCCCCTGAAAAAGCAATCCGCAACCAAAGATCCCAATCCTCATAACCCATAATTTTCATCCTGTCGTACAGACCTGCTTTTTCCAAAGCAGATTTACGCACCAAGGCACAGGCATCAATATAATTACCCAGCATTAGCCGTTGCAGATTAAATGGCCCCGGAATTAATTCCCCCTGTTTATCTCCAAATAATTTTGCATTACCGTAAACTACTGAAACCTCAGGATGGTCCTCTAACACTTTTACTCCTTTCTCCACATAGGAGGGCAGCAATTTATTGTCTGCATCAAGAGGAAGAATATATTCTGTTTCAGAGGCAAGAATGCCAGCATTCCGTGCGCCCCCTAGCCCTTTATTTTCCTGGAAAATCACATGATACCCTTGTTCAGATAATCTGATCAGTATCTCATTTGTTTCTTTATCAGTAGAACCATCATTTACAATAATGAGATCAAATAATTTCTCATTGCATGCAGCAATACTATCCAGCGCATCTTGCAGGAAAGCCCCCTGATTGTAACAAGGAATTACTATAGTAACTCTTTTTTTCACTATTGACTCTTGATGTTATTTATAAGTTGATGAATCTTATGATCATTATCAGCTATTTTTTAGCAATTGAAGAAAATGATTCATTGCTTTCTTCTTTTCTTCATCCAGAAAGAAGTGAATATTCTTGGTGTAATATACATTCAAATCATAAACGCCATAGGCTTCCTCTTTCACCACTTCTTCCAGGTGCTGCATTCCTGTAGCACAAGCTGCATTGAATGCATGGATAAATTCATCTGGTAAACGGCGCCTGCTCACCCAGGCTGCAAATACAAACGGCAATCCCGTCATTTCCTTCCAGGCAGTACCCAGATCATATACATACTTGCTGGTTAATCGCTGTTCAAGAGCCCGGTCACCAATCACTACTCCTGCTGTTGTGCCTTTAATCTGGTTTCGGAAATCTGTTCCGGCATCTTCAAATACCTGGTTCCGTTTCCAATGATGTTGAAAGAGCAACCTGGCAAGCGCCACAGATGTCCGGGACTGGTAATCCAACAGGACTGTCTGAATTTCTTCCATTGGCACATCGCTGAACAATGCCACACTTGCCACTTCTCCATCGCAGGCAATGCCATAATCACCAACGAAATAATATTCGGGTATCGTAGCCAGTACAGCTACAGGCACCAGCGCCACATCAAGGGTCCCGTCTTTCAGTCCTTGTGCCACACGGGCCGGATAATCTACCGAAACCTCCATCTGCTCTTTTACATTGCTATGCTCAAAACCGTACAAAAAAGGTTTCGTATTGAGATAGCTGACAGCTCCAACTTTTATCTTCTCCAATTCATTTACTTTTGCGCTGCAAAGGAACGGAAATTGTGGCATGTATGAACAGGTGTTTGTTCCTGATTTCTAATACAACACAAGCTCATCATGGAACTCCAATCGCTTACTGCTATTTCTCCTGTAGACGGACGCTACCGCAACCAATTACAACAACTCGATGCCTATTTTTCCGAATATGCATTGATACGGTACAGGGTAAAAGTGGAAATTGATTATTTCCTGTTCCTGGCAGAAAAACGTTTTTTTACCCTGTCTCCCAAACAAGCGAAATCACTTTCAGAACTGGCACAGAATTTCCCGCTGGAAAAAGCAGTGGAAATAAAAAACCTGGAAAGCGTTACCAACCATGATGTAAAAGCGGTGGAATATTTCCTGAAACGTGTTTTGGATGAAATGAATTTATCCAATGTAAAAGAATGGATTCACTTCGGACTAACATCGCAGGATATCAACAATACGGCCATACCCCTCTCCTGGAAAGATGCCATGGAGCAGGAATTGTTACCAGCTGTTTCGAACCTCATTCTGCACTTAAAAAAACTGGCGAAAGAATGGGCTGATATTCCGATGCTGGCACGTACGCACGGACAACCTGCATCGCCAACACGATTGGGAAAAGAAATCATGGTTTTTGTGGAACGGTTGGAACACCAACTCAACGTATTAACTCAATTGCCCTACACCGCCAAATTCGGCGGAGCTACAGGTAATTTCAATGCCCACCATGTAGCATTCCCAAAAAAGGATTGGGTGAAACTGGGTAACGAGTTCGTTGAAAAAAAACTCGGTTTACAACGGCAACAATACACCACTCAAATTGAACACTACGATTACCTGGCAGCGCAGATGGACGGAATTAAACGCATCAACACCATATTAATTGACTTGTGCAGAGATGTGTGGACTTACGTATCCCTTGATTATTTTAAACAAAAAATCAAAAAAGGTGAAGTGGGTTCTTCGGCTATGCCACATAAAGTAAATCCTATCGATTTTGAAAATGCGGAAGGCAACCTGGGTATTGCCAATGCATTGTTTGAACATCTCTCCTCCAAGCTACCGGTTTCAAGATTACAAAGAGATCTTACCGACTCTACTGTTCTCCGCAACCTGGGAGTACCTTTTGCTCACAGCATCTTATCCATTCGCTCTGTTGAAAAAGGATTGGACAAACTATTGCTTAACAAAGAAAAAATTGACCAGGACCTTAACAATAACTGGGCTGTAGTAGCGGAAGCCATACAAACGATTCTGAGAAGGGAGAACTATCCAAATCCTTATGAAGCATTAAAAGAGCTTACAAGAGGAAATGCATCCATTACAAAAGAATCTTTACATGCGTTTATTAATGGTTTAAAGGTTAGCACTACATTAAAAAAAGAATTGAAAGCCATTACACCATTCAATTATACAGGCGTATCACCGAAGCATTAACTTCTGGCACTACTTTAATCTTAAAGAGCAGAGGCTTGACTACACATAAATGTAATCAGGGAACTAATGTTGGGCACTACAGTAGTACCGAAGCTAAATCAAGGATCTGTCCGCCATCGGGGTGTAATCGATGGCGGGGCCCTTTTGGGTTACTTTTTTGGCAAGAAAAAAGTAACGAAGGAAAGATAATTCAGACAATATCTCAGCAACAAATCGAATCTTTTATTTAATTCATGAGCTCAAACAGTAAGCATTAATATTTTAAAATCAATACATAAGAACACTGATCCGAAAATAAATTTAAAAACAAAGTTGTTGGATTGAAAAAAATCCCCCATCTTTGAATCCATATCCAATATCACAAAAAACCATCCTGGACAAAACCAAATTCAAAGTCCTTAGAAAAACTTCCTTCCGGAAGTTTTTTCCTTTTATACCCTTTCCACTTTCTTTTCTTTTCAACTTACATCTTCTATCAGGAAATATTCTGCCCCTTTGGCTGTCAGATAAATGCTTAATATATCATACTGAATCCTGTTCCATTGGGGATTTTGTTCCAGGAAGGCTTCGCCGGCATTCATCAAGCGCTCCAGTTTATGAACCGTTACCCCCTCTTCGGGAAAACCAAATGTTTGGGTGGTTCTTGTTTTTACTTCAATAAAGTGCAGGCAGCCCTGCTTTTCAGCTATAATGTCCAGTTCATAGTACGAGTGCTTCCAATTGCGGTAAAGAAGGGTAAAGCCGTTTGTTTCCAGCCAGGTTGCGGCCAGGTTCTCCCCGGTTTTGCCGGTTTCAAGGTGTTTTGCCATACTCTAAATTAAAGGAATCTATCTTTTCCACATTTCGGGAAAAGATGAGTTTTTACAATTGAGTTTCGGGGATTGTTTTTAGCTATTTTTGCCAGCACAACTATTCTTATTATGAAGCTGAACAAAAATATCCTTTTCACTTTGCTGGCCCTGATTGCTGTGGCTACGTTATACCGCATACTCCCTAATCGTCCGCTGGGTTTTGCTCCGCAGATTGCCATGGCACTGTTTGCCGGATCTGTGATTAAAAGCAAAAAATATTCATTTGCCGTTCCATTGATCAGCATGTTCATTGGCGATTTGATTTTTGAAGGATTGTATGCTGCCGGCATCAGTTCATTACAAGGATTTTACCAAGGCCAGTTCCTGAATTATATTGTACTTACCAGTTTAACAGTAATCGGATTTTTTGTGCAACAAAATAAAGTGTGGCAAATTGCTGCCGGCTCATTGGTGGCACCTACCGTTTACTTCTTCATCAGCAATTTCCTCGTATTCATCGGAGGTGGTGGTTATAACCATCCGAAAACGCTGAGCGGACTGATGCTCACTTACAACGATGGTATTCCTTTCTATACGGGAAGTATCTATGCAACAGTGGTATTCAGTGCTCTTTTCTTTGGTGGATATGCACTTTTGAAAAAGAAAGAACTCAAGACTGCTTAATTACATGATACAATATTTACAAAAATCCCCGAATTGAACTTCGGGGATTTTTATTTATGTGCTTCTTATTTACACCTGGAAAACGCCCAAACGCATATCATTCAGATCCGGATTATGATCGGCTGCCGAAATACCTTCACTGATCACTTTTCTTGTCTCCACAGGATCAATAATTCCATCCACCCACAACCTTGCTGCTGCGTAATAAGGTGTTGTTTGGGCTTCATACCGGCCCTTGATCTGATCCAGTAATTTCTTTTCATCTGCTGCACTTACTTCTTTCCCTTTTGATTTCATAGCGGCTACCTGTATCTGCAAAAGTGTTTTAGCAGCCTGTTCTCCTCCCATCACCGCCATCTTAGCGGTGGGCCATGCATAGATGAAACGGGGATCATAGGCCTTACCACACATTGCATAATTACCGGCACCGTAAGAGTTTCCAATCACAATCGTGATTTTAGGCACCACGCTGTTGGCAACTGCATTCACCATTTTAGCACCGTCTTTAATGATGCCGCTATGTTCCGAACGGCTGCCCACCATAAAACCGGTAACATCCTGCAGGAATACCAACGGAATTTTCTTTTGATTGCAATTGAGTATAAAACGGGCAGCTTTATCGGCACTGTCGTTATAAATCACACCTCCCATCTGCATTTCTCCTTTCCGGCTTTTAACGATGGTACGCTGATTGGCTACAATACCAACAGCCCATCCATCGATCCTTGCATAACCACACAAAATACTTTTGCCATAATCGGCTTTGAACTGATCAAAATCACTATCGTCAACAATGCGTTCAATCACATCAAGCATATCATATGGCTTTCCGTCAGAAGGATAAATGCCATACAGTTCACGAACATCTTTTACAGGAAGTTTTGATTCAATTCTGTCAAACCCTGCCTTCTTTCTTGTTCCCAGTTTGCTCACCAGTTTTTTTACTTCGTCTAAGCATTCCTGTTCGGTTTTGAATTTATAATCTGCTATCCCGCTGATCTCAGTATGTGTTACTGCTCCTCCTAAGGTTTCTGTATCAATATCCTCACCTATTGCTGCTTTAACCAGATATGGACCTGCAAGAAAAATGGAACCATTTCCTTCCACCATTAATGTTTCATCGCTCATGATGGGTAAATAGGCCCCTCCTGCAACGCATGCTCCCATTACAGCCGCAATCTGGGTAATACCCATAGCGCTCATGCGTGCATTGTTGCGGAATATGCGCCCGAAATGCTCTTTATCCGGAAATATCTCGTCCTGCATGGGTAAATACACACCGGCACTATCTACGAGATAAATAACCGGCAACTGATTTTCCATGGCAATTTCCTGCAAGCGGAGATTTTTTTTACCTGTAATGGGAAACCAGGCACCTGCTTTTACTGTTTGATCATTGGCCACAATCACGCACTGCCGGCCACTTACATAACCAATGCCGCCTACGGTACCACCGGCCGGACAACCACCTTCGGCTTCATACATTTCATACCCTGCAAAAGCACCAATTTCGATGAAGGGAGTTCCGGCATCACGGAGATATTCAATACGCTCCCGGGCAGTGAGCTTGTTTCGTTCTTTTTGTTTTTCAATCGCTTTTTTACCCCCGCCTTCCGCAATTTTTTGCAGGCGCTTGTTCATTTCTGTGAGCGATAATTTCATCGCATCTTCATTCTTATTGAATCCGATGTTCATATATAGCAAGGTTTTCGGGAAATCGTTGTTACAAATAAAAAGCAAATTCAACTAACAAAGCAAGAATGGTAAAGTTTATTGCACTTCCTTAAAATAAACAACCCTGAAATGGTCTTCATAAGCAACCGTAAAATGCTTTTGTTGAAAATAAAACGCCTGCTCACTGGTTTGTACTCTTTTCTCAATTGAAAAAACCAGATAAAACGGTTTTACCGGCTGCCCCGGCAATGAAAAGACATCCTTATAATTCCTGAGAATGAATGTTTCATTCTTATATTGATTCAGTACAAGATAAGATGCGGGGTACCATGCAATCACAACCGGACGGGAAGCATCTTTCAGAAGAAGATTGATATTCCTTTTCGCCTGTTGCCGGTCGGCTACCATACTGGTGAAAGCAAATACAGGACGATTGGCTGTTGCCGTATTGTATAAAAATTTTGTAAACAGCAAGCCGTTAAATACAATGACTGCAGTAAATAAAAACGTAACAATTTTTGAAGAACCGGCTTCTTTCAAAACGAGTAACAAACCAAACAGCAACAAGTACATTAATGGCGCATAGTAGCGTGCTTCTCCTACATAGGTAAATGTGATAAAAGGATACTCCTGTAATTTGTATTGAAGCGACATCACCGCAAAAAACAAATACAGTGCCCAGCAAAAGCATAAGATAGCAACTGTGATAACCTGTCTGTCATCAAACTTCCTTTGCCCAACAGACAACCAAAAAGACCGGACCAGGTATACAGTTATTCCGATAAACACAAGCAGATTTACAACGGCCAATAAAGGCATCATAACCGTCAGGTGCCCCGGAAATGAATACAGGATATAATCCAGCCGAAAGAAGGTTTTAAACAGAAATGCATCAGAGCGAAGCAAATTTTCGGGAGAGAACCCTTTGGGACGATCTGGCAGAAATGCATCACCTGAAGAATGAAAATAAAACACAATCACCTGGGTCAGCAACAACACTGCAGTAAGCAACATTACCTGTAGTGCTTTCTTCTTAGCTTTTGATTTGTTATTATACCAATTGAAGAAATAATAAACCAAAGGAAAAATCAAAACAACCGGGTAATACTGGTACCTGAATGCAGCCGGTAAATAAAACAAAAAACTGTATGAAATGATTGTACCGGCAGCAAGATCCTGCTTTTTTACAAGTGTTACAAATGCATAAAAACTCCAGCTGAATGCGGCCAATGCCAACCAATCACTAACCCCAAAATCGGCATACAGAAGCGGATTAAAAAGAAGAGTTAGAATAAAAAATACCTGGTGCAAAAAAGGAAATTGAATCCGCTGCATCGTTTTATAAGCGGCCAGTAGAAAAAGAACAACCGAAGCAACGGTAAGCAACTGCGACATCAGTAACCAATCCTTCACTACCGAATAAAAACCTGCCTGCAGGATAGTAAGCGTAAATGGCCAGTCTTTTAAAGAAATATATTGAATATGGGTAAAATCAAATCCGTTGATTTTTGAAAGTGTGATCCCTTTGCCCGATAAAAAATTTTCAGCAGCAAATTGCTGCGCAAATGTATCGTTACCGTAGTTGAGATACGCCAGTGCATACCACACACGAAACGCCAGTGTAATGATCCATAAGATGAGCAGTACTTTTCTTTGCTTGGCCATGCAGCTGTTTAGTGTTGAAATGCAGGAATGAATGCTTTTTTTCCCGACTTGATTTTATACATCTAATCGTTCTGTTCCTTCTCCAATATGAACTTCATGCATGGTCAATGGTTTCCCAAACTTTTGCTGGTACAGGGGAGCCAATTGCTCATACCATGCTTTGGCAGCCGATTTCTTCACCAGGTTGATGGTACAACCACCAAATCCACCACCCATCATGCGTGCACCCAGCACCTCTTTGTTTTCTTTAGCAGCACCTGCAAGAAAATCCAACTCTGCACAGCTTACTTCATATTGATGTTGCAAACCATTATGCGAACCAAACATCATTTGCCCGAAGCTTATAAAATCTTCATGGAGCAATGCAGTGCAGGCATTCAATAATCGTTCATTTTCTTCCACCACATACAAACACCGTTGATAAACAAGTGGAGGCAAATCTTCCTGATGTTCTTTTATAAAATCGCTGCTCACATCACGAAGCGACTGAATATTGTTATCAAATTTTTTAAGGATTGCTACTCCTTCTTCACATTGCTGGCGGCGAAGATTGTATTCCGATGAAGCCAGTGAGTGTTTTACATTCGTATCCAGCAGCATGATTTCATAATCGGTTAGTTTAAACGGAACATATTCAAATGCAAGCGAACGGCAATCGAGCCGGATAATATGATCCTTTTTGCCATGTAAACTGGCAAACATGTCCATGATACCGCAACGAACACCAATGAAATCGTTTTCTGATTGCTGACAAATCTTTGCCAGTTCCAATCTGTTGTAACCCAGTTCAAATAAATCATTCAAAGCAAATGCAACAGCCGCTTCCAAAGCAGCCGAGGAAGACAACCCGGCACCAACAGGCAAATCGGCTGCCACCACGAGGTTCACTGTGGGAATGGAATGCCCCCTTTTCCGGAACTGATCTACAATCCCTAAAATATAATTGGCCCAATGTTGTGTGACTGGTTTAATATCCTGCAGATTTATATCAATGTCTTCTTTGAAATCAACCGAAATCCATTTACCACTTATACGATCACTTTTGCCAATAGCGATATAAACGGCTTTATCAATAGCAGCGGGCAACACGTAACCATTATTATAATCTGTATGCTCGCCAATCAGGTTGATTCTTCCGGGCGAACGGTATAGCCTGAATTCTTCGTTAAAATGCTGTTGGTACTCCGTTAAAACTTCATTCAGGATAGGCATGAGAAAGTAACTTTGAAATGAGGCCCCAAGTTAATTTTTTTCAGGAACTTTTCAGGCAATCGGTACCTTTAAATATCTAAACTTACGCTGTATGAAACAATCTTTTCATCTACTCTTTTGTTTTGTTTTTGTTCTCAGCTTTACAGCAACATACAGTCAGCGCATTCAATCCAATTTCGATAATAACTGGCAGTTTCACCTGGGGCATGCTGCCGATGCTTCCAAAGATTTCAATTATACCATTGCCAATATTTTTGCCAAAAGTGGAAAAGCAGAAGGAACGGCCATTGATCCAAAGTTCAATGACAGTAGTTGGCGCCGATTAAATCTTCCGCACGACTGGGCTATTGAACTTCCGTTTGAATTCTCTCCCAACTTTGATGTGATGTCGCATGGTTATCGTCCGGTTGGTGGGCTATATCCTCAAAACAGTGTTGGATGGTACAGGAAACATTTCGCTGTAAATAAAGCCGATTCAGGGCATCGTTTCATCATTCAGTTCGATGGTGTATTCCGTAATGCCGATTTCTGGATCAACGGATTTTACCTCGGTAAAAACCAAAGCGGTTATGTGGGAGTTGATTATGATATTACCGATTATCTCAATTACGATAAAGACAATGTAATTGTTGTAAGAGCAGACGCTTCCCAATACGAAGGCTGGTTTTATGAAGGCGCCGGAATTTACAGGCATGTCTGGCTCATTCAACACAACAATGTACATGCCGATGCCGGTTCTGTATTTGCCTATTCATCTGTATCAAAAGATCAATCAGCAACCATTACGGTAGAAGCCTCTATCAAAAATGACGGACTTACCTCTGCCAATACGATTGCAACCATTTCATTAAAAGACAGAGACGGCAATACCGTTGCCACTACGGAAAATGTACCAATCTCAGTTGCAGCAGGTGATCAACAACCCATCAAACAAACTTTAAAAATCAATCAACCACGGTTATGGTCACTGGAAGATCCCTATCTCTACCGTGTTTATATAGAAGTAAAGAACAATGATAGAATCGCAGATGCACAAACCATTCGTTTTGGAATACGATCTGTTGAAATTTTACCGAATGGTGTTTTTGTAAATGGAAAACATGTAAAAATCAAAGGCACCAATAATCACCAGGATCATGCAGGTGTAGGAAGTGCCCTGCCCGATTACCTGCAATACTATCGCATCCGTTTACTGAAAGAAATGGGTGTTAATGCCTATCGCACCAGTCACCATGCCCCCACACCAGAGTTACTGGATGCATGCGACAGTCTGGGTGTATTGGTTCTTGATGAACAACGATTACTCAACAGCAGTCCGGAATATGTACAGCAGTTTGAACGCCTCATCAAAAGGGATCGCAACCATGCTTCTGTTTTTTTATGGTCCATTGGAAATGAAGAAGGATATATACAAGCCAACTCAACCGGCAAACGGATTGCACTTTCTCTACTGGCGATCCAGAAAAGACTTGATCCAACCAGAACCAGCACCTATGCCGCCGATCTGCCCAATGTGTTTACAGGTGTGAATGAAGTGATTCCGGTACGTGGTTTTAATTACAGGGAAGCAGCCGTAGCAGATTATCACAAAGATCATCCTGTACAACCCATCATTGGAACAGAAATGGGCAGTACAGTAACAACCAGGGGTATCTATGTAAAAGATGGTGTCAATGCTTATGTACCCGATCAGGACATTACAGCTCCCTGGTGGGCCAGCACAGCTGAAACATGGTGGAAATTATGTGGCCCGAATGATTTCTGGTTAGGCGGGTTTGTGTGGACGGGTTTTGATTACCGTGGTGAACCAACACCCTATGCATGGCCCAATATCAATTCACATTTCGGCATTATGGATATGTGTGGTTTTCCAAAAAATATTTACTATTACTACCAATCATGGTGGACCGATAAAGATGTGTTGCATATCTCACCCCACTGGAACTGGGCAGGTAAAGAAGGAACCCCCATTGATGTGTGGGTGAACAGCAACGCACAATCAGTGGAATTATTCCTCAATGGTAAAAGTCTGGGCAAGAAAAACATGCCGGTAAACGGACATCTGCAATGGAGCGTAGTTTACCAACCCGGAGTGTTAAAAGCAGTTGCTATTAAAAATGGGAAACGGATGGAAACAAAAGTGGAAACAACAGGAAGCGCTTATCAACTCGTTTTAACACCGGACCGTACAGTCATTACTTCCGATGGGAAAGATGCAACTGTGATCAATGTAACTGCTAAAGACAAACTGGGACGTGAAGTACCAGATGTAAATGAAATCGTGAATTTCACGATAGAAGGAAACGGACATTTCATAGGTGTGGGCAATGGCGATCCCAGTTCGCATGAAGCAGATGTCTTTTTTCATGAAAAATGGAAACGTAGTTTGTTCAACGGTAAATGCCAGATCATTGTGCAATCTAATTTTGCAGGAAACGGAATGATAAAAGTGGAAGCAAGTGCTAAAGGATTACAATCAGCCGCCACTTACATTCAAACGAATCAATAGAAACAAGAATGAACAGAAGCAGTTACTTCCTTCTCATCGCAATGATGATGATCAGCGTTGCAGCCAAAAGTCAGAATAAGAATACGGCTTATGTAGATGCCAATGGAATATTACGCTGGAGTAAATCAAAAGAAGAAATCAAGGGATTCGGGGAAAATTATACACTACCCTTTGCGTATGCATACCGTAATGCAAAAAAGATGAATCTTGATCCCGAGAAACTGATTGATGAAGATGTGTATCATTTTGCACGACTGGGTTTTGATCTGTACCGGGTACATGTATGGGATTGTGAAATCAGCGACACACTGGGCAATCTGCTCAGTAATGAACACCTTCGTTTATTCGACTATCTGATTATGAAGTTGAAGGAACGTGGAATCCGTGCCGTGATTACTCCAATTGCTTATTGGGGAAACGGGTGGCCGGAGCCCGATGAAAAAACACCGGGCTTCTCTGCGAAATACGGAAAAGATGCCTGTCTTACCAATCCGGAAGCGATCAAAGCACAGGAAAATTATTTATACCAGTTTCTCAATCATGTGAATCCCTATACCAAACTGGCTTATAAAGACGATGATGATATTATCGCTTTTGAAATTTCCAATGAACCCCATCACCGGGAGTCGGCAGACTCAGTAAAAACATTCATCAACCGCATGGTGAAATCAATGCGGAAAACCGGCTGTAAAAAACCAATCCTGTATAATATCAGTCACAGTATTTTTTCTGCCGATGCTTATTTCAACTCTATGATCCAGGGAGGTACGTTTCAATGGTATCCCACCGGACTGGGATCACAACATGAACTGGGCGGAAACCTGTTACCTAACGTAGACCAGTACACGATTCCCTACACATCTCATCCGAAATTCAAAAAGCAGGCAAAGATTGTGTATGAATTTGATGCGGCAGATGTGGGACGTTCCTATATGTACCCGGCCATGGCCCGCAGTTTCAGAGAAGCAGGATTACAAATTGCCACCCATTTTGCTTATGACCCCACCTACTCTGCTTATGCAAATACCGAATATGGCACGCACTACATGAACCTGTTGTACACACCAAAGAAAGCATTGGCACTGAAAATTGCCTCGGAGATCTTTCATCGGATTCCGCTTTATGAGAAACACGGTGGTTACCCGTCAGATACTTTATTCGGACCTTTCCGCATCAGTTCCTCAGAAGATCTGGCAGAGATGATCACAAACGAATCATTCATCTATACCAACCATACCTCATCGCAACCAACACATCCCGAACAATTGAAACAGATAGCTGGCTGGGGTAATTCAACACTGGTACAATACAAAGGCACCGGTGCTTATTTTCTGGATAAACTGGCCGATGGTATCTGGCGTTTGGAAATCCTCCCGGATGTAAACTGGATCAACGATCCGTTTGGCAAAACATCATTAGATAAAAAAATAGCCGTACTCAACAAACGCAATTGGCCCATTACGATTCATTTACCGGATCTGGGAACTGATTATTTTGTATCTGTTGTTAACAGAGATGCAATTACTGCCAATACCAAAGCTTCCGGCAGTTTGTTTACAGCAGCTCCCGGTGTTTATATTTTATCGAAAGAAAAGAATCCGGCAGGTTTATCACCACAACAGAAAACAGGCTTTATTTTTTTGTATGAAACAACTACTGTTTCTGCCACAACCAATGAAACCTATGTACTGCACCAACCGGTGAAAGAAGCAGTAAGCGGGCAAACACTGGTGATTACAGCGACGGTAGTATCTGCACAGGCTCCGGAAAAAGTGGAAGCTTTTGTACAAACCCCCGGCTCTTGGTTTGAACCTTTACAAATGCAGCAGAATGGTTACCAGTATTCAGCAACACTGCCTGCATCCAAAACAAAAGAAGGATATATACAGTATTATATCATTGTTACACAAAATGGAAAAACGGTTACTTATCCCGGTGCTATTGAGAAATCGCCCCGCCAATGGGATTTTTATGGAAAGGATGTTTACAGTATTCCCGTTGTGAATGCATCGAATCCTGTGTGGTTGTTTTCTGCAGCTACTGATTTTCGTGAGCTGAGTCGGGAATGGCGGAGAGGATCTGTGTTACTACCGTTACAGCAACCGGGTAATGCTGAGCTGGTGATTCATACAAACAGTTTGATAACAACTGATCCCGAAGAACCATCGAAAGAACAACCGGCCGATTATTCCATGCGTTATTATTTCAGAGAGAAAGTAAAAGAACGTTTTGCAACCATTTCCAATAAAACAAAACTGGTTGTAAAAGCAAGATCCTCGGTAAATAAAATTTGTCCGTTACAAGTGGCACTCATCACAAAACATGGTGCTGCTTATGGGGCAACCATTCAGCTCGATACAGTTCGTCATGAATATACCATTGAGATAAACAGCCTCAAACAAGTACCATTGGTTACACTTCCAAGGCCCTATCCAGGCTTTGTTCCGTACTTCTTCTATCATCCACAGGCACCTGTATTTGATTTGAAAGATATTGAGAGTATTCAGCTATCAATTGGCCCGGGTATACCAAAAGAACAATGGAAAGAAGAATGGGGATTTGCAATTGAATCGATATGGCTGCAGTGAAATAGGTATTTTTAATTTCAACCGGAAATTGTATCTCAATATCCACCATGGAAGATATTACTGACATTAAAGTAAAATTTCATAATGAAGGAAACAATAATATCAGAGGAACTGTTACCAGCTAACTTTAAATATCCTAAAGAATTTTTATGGCTTTTAGAAAGAAAAGTTGGAGAATTGACACCATGGATTCTTTTAGAAAGTGAATTTATAATCAAAAGATACAATAGCCTTAAAGAGAGGTATCCAGCAAGACATTTGTTTCCATTTGCATACAGACAGGATTGTGATGAACTTGCATGCTGGGACTTAAATGACAGCCTGAAGATAAAAGTAATTGAAGATTATTCAAGGGCAAATCCTGCAGAGGATGTAGTATACAATAATTTCTGGGACTGGTTTCGAACTGCGATTGAAGACATGATTGAGTTTTCAAAAAATGATATCTCTTATGAATGATTATACTTTTGACACAAAACTTCAAAAAGGAAAACTTCTCAGACGATATTTAGCGGCAGTCGACTCGCCGTATTTGAAAGATAGGAAATTTATAGAATTATTCTTTCAATAAATCCGCCGGCAGGGTTGAGAACCGCTGCCGGGGAGTGAACGTTTTTCCGGCCAACTATTTGTGGAGCTGAGGGGATTCGAATGCCGACGTTACAGTCGGCACCGTGACCAGCTTTGCTGCGTCACGGCCCCTGTCATTTGTGGAGCTGAGGGGATTCGAACCCCTGTCCAAACATATTCCCCAAAAGCTTTCTACATGCTTATTTCATGATTGCTTGTCGGCATTGTACAGGACATGAACATACCAATACAACACGTAGCTGAATGAGTCTTAAGTTATTGTCACAGCCTTCAATAACAGCAACCTGTTTTGTTTTTGAGTCGGCGGCGGAACATGGTAACAGATCAACCTGTTCGGCGGCCCTAATGACTATCTAATCACTGATTAGGCAGCCATGGCATACTGTGTATTGCCATTTGATGTTTGAGTATTCAGATTTAAGTGCTAATTACACAACGCACTGCATGCTTACACTTTCAAAGACCTATGCTGTCAAAACCAGGCAGCCCCATTAAAACTATTTACAAAGTAAAAAGCTAAAAGGAAATTCAAAATTACATTATTTCTGATTATATACCTGATAAAGAAACGATTCAAAAATGCTTTCACAAACAGCTAACAACTTTATAGCTTTACAAAATGACAGGCAAGCCATTACCGGATCAATTCTATCAGCAACAAATCACAAGCTTAGGCGAGGAGTTAACCATTTTACTAAAACGCAAGTCCCGTTTAGGGTGGCTGCGCCTGGTGGTTCTGTTGGTCACGGCTTTTACTTGCTGGCAATTACTCGTAGCTAGTCTGTTTATCGTGTTTCTTGTATTTATAACCGGATTGATCCTTTTTATATATGTTGTAAAAAAAGACCTGGCTAACAATGAACTCATTGAACATAAAGAACGCTTACTTCACATCAACAAAGAAGAACTCAACTACCTCAACTATCAATACACGCATCAGAAAGATGGAGCCATTTTTTATAAAGAAAATCATGCCTATGCAGGTGACCTGGATTTGTTTGGACGGGCTTCTGTATACCAGTTCATCAACCGCACTACTTCTGAGCAAGGGAATGAACGCCTGGCGCAATGGCTGCAACAACCATCAACAGCAAATGTGATTGTGGCCCGTCAGCTGGCTATTAAAGAATTAAGCACGATTACATACTGGCGGCAGGAGTTGCAATCCATCGGCAGTGCAATAACCATTTCCAAAGCCACCGAAAACAAATTAGTGGTATGGCTCACTGAAAGAAATCAATTCATTGATAAAATGTACTGGCAGCTGCTTCGGTTCATTATGCCCGTAATTACCATTACCACCCTCGCCTGCTATGTTTTGGACATTCTCTCCTACCTGCAATTCTTGCAGGCATTGTTGGTGTTTGTAGTAATTGCATTTGGCATTTCCCGCCGCATCATGCCTTTGTACAAGCAGCTGAGCCATGTTGCTGCAGAAACAGAAACACTTTCGAACAGCATTGCATGTATTGAAAAAGCTCCATTCAAAAATCCGCTTCTGAAACAACTGCAGCAATCGTTTTATAAAGACCATATAAAAGCATCACAACGCATTTTTCAATTAAAGAAAATCTTCAACCGTTTTGAATACCGCCTCAATTTCATTGTTTTTATTCCGCTCAATACATTTTTGTTGTGGGATCTGCAACAAGTGCTGCAACTGGAACAATGGAAGAAAAAAAACAATTCTCAGTTTCAGGATTGGTTTCATAGCCTGGCAGAGCTGGAAGCAATCAGCAGCCTGGGAACTTTAGCATTCAATCACCCCAACTGGTGCTTCCCTGTGATTGCTACCGATGAAACCATTTTTACCACTGTTGAACTGGGGCATCCATTGATTGATCCGCAGAAAAATGTACGCAACAATTTTACAACAACCGGACAACAACAAATCAATCTCATCACCGGATCCAATATGGCCGGCAAAAGCACCTTCCTTCGCTCTGTTGGTGTGAATATGGTGCTTGCCTGTATGGGCGCTCCTGTATGCGCCAAAGAATTAAAAGCAACACCATTGAAAATAATGAGCAGTATGCGCATTAAAGACAACCTGGAAGAAAGCACCTCCACCTTCTATGCAGAATTAAAAAAGCTGAAACAAATTATCGATGCTGTGAACAATCATGAACCTGTGTTTATTTTGCTGGATGAAATTTTACGTGGTACAAATTCCAATGATCGTCATACCGGTTCCAAAGCATTAATCAAACAACTGCTGCAACAAAAAGCAACCGGGCTTCTGGCCACACATGACCTGGAGCTGGCCAACCTCGCAACAGAATATCCGCTCAACATTCATAATTATCATTTTGATGTACAGGTAAACGGGGAAGAATTGTTTTTCGATTATAAATTAAAAAGAGGCATCTGCCAAAGCATGAATGCCTCTATCTTAATGAAAAAAATCGGAATTGAATTATAAGTTACCTGTTCCAGCCAAACAGATCATTACCGTTGGCATAAATGAGTAAGCCAAACAAAATTACCATACCCACCACCTGTGCATATTCAAGAAACTTCTCATTGGGTTTACGTCCGGTGATCATTTCAACGAGTGTAAATAACACATGTCCGCCATCCAATGCAGGAATGGGCAACAGGTTCATGAATGCAAGCACGATACTAAAGAATGCCGTAATACTCCAGAAACTTTCCCAATCCCATTGAGCGGGGAAAATAGATCCCATGGATTTGAAACCGCCAATTCCTTTATAGGCTCCGGTTTGCGGATTCAGAATCAGACGAAACTGATCCACATAAAACTTCAGTTTATCAATAGCTTTACCCACACCTGCAGGTATTGCTTCAAAGAATCCGTATTTATGACGGATCACTTTCAACACTCCCAGCTTTTCATATTCTTCATCGGAAAGAATCGACAAACCAATTTTACCATCGCTGTTTACTTTGGAAATAATTGATAATTCCTGTCCGCCTCTATCCACTTTTAATTGTACGGTTTCATTTTTCTTCTTACCAACCAACGGAATCATTTCATCAAAATACTGTACCGGTACAGTATCAATCGAAACAATGCGGTCGTTTGCCTGTAGTCCGGCTGCTTTTGCATAGCTGGTATCTTTTTTCTCAAATTCGCCAATGATAGCAGGCACACGGGGCATCAGCATCAACCCTCTTTTCCGTTTGCTTTCCACCAGTTTTTCAATCAGGTTCACAGGAAGATTAATAGTTTGTTGTTCACCATTTCTGTCAACCACCAGTTTTTCGCCAGTTATCACTAATGCATTGAGGTTTTCAAAATTTTCAACCGGTTTATCATTGATAGAAACAATTTTATCTCCATTACGTAACCCAATTTCATACATGAGGCTATCTGTAATCCAGATACCATTTTTCACGCTATCCATCGGGGTTTGCTTTTCTCCCCACACAAACAAAATCATGGCATAAATAATGAAAGCAAGAAGTACATTCACTGTTACACCACCAATCATGATGATCAAACGTTGCCAGGCCGGTTTGCTGCGAAACTCCCATGGTTGTGCCGGTTGTTTCATGGCTTCTTTATCCATGCTCTCATCAATCATTCCGGATATCTTTACATAGCCGCCAAGAGGTAGCCAGCCAATACCGTATTCAGTATCACCTTTTTTCTTTTTAAATAAAGAAAACCAGGGATCAAAAAAGAGATAGAATTTTTCTACACGACACTTGAACCATCTGGCAGTAATGAAATGCCCAAACTCGTGGAAAATAATGAGTATGGAAAGAGATAATAATAATTGTCCGGCTTTAATTCCAAATTCAGCCCAGTTAATTGCTAAAAGCATAATGCGGATATTGAGTCTTTAAATGTTTGCAAATATGTGAAAAACATTCTGAATAGCAGTTTTTTTACATTTGAATGAGTGAAGCAGCATAGCTCCTTGCTTCGGCATCGCTTTCAAGATATTCTTCTAAAGTGGGTTGTTCTATAAATGTTACATAGTTCATCGTCTTTTCAATCACATCAGTCATATCCAGGAAACCGACCCTGTTTCTTAAGAAGGCCCAAACAGCAATTTCGTTGGCAGCATTGAGAATGCATGGCAGGTTACCACCTTTATTCAACGCATCAATTGCCAATGCCAGGTTGCGGAAGGTTTTTAAATCGGGCTCTTCAAAAGTGAGTGTATTGACTTTTCTGAAATCGTAACGGGGAAAATCGCTGGTGATACGGTTGGGGAAGCCTAATGCATATTGAATGGGCAGTTTCATATCCGGCAGCCCCATTTGTGCTTTGATACTTCCATCCTGGAACTGCACCATACTATGGATAATACTTTGCGGATGAATGATCACCTGTACCTGTTCCGGACGAAGATTGAACAACCATTTGGCCTCAATCATCTCCAGTCCTTTATTCATCAATGTTGCAGAATCAATTGTGATTTTAGCACCCATGCTCCAGTTGGGATGTTGTAATGCATGGTCTCTTTTTACATTGAGCAGAAAGTTGGGTTTCCGTCCACGAAAAGGTCCGCCACTTGCAGTAAGGATCACTTTCTCAATGGGATTGCGTGCTTCACCAACCAGGCATTGAAAAATAGCGGAGTGCTCACTATCTACCGGTAGTATGGGAGTTTGATTGGCCACCGCCATGCGCATCACAATATCACCAGCCACCACCAAGGTTTCTTTATTGGCAAGCGCAATTCGTTTTTTATTCTCCAGTGCTTTTAAAGTGGGTTGCAGACCGGCAAACCCAACAATGGCTGCCAGCATGGTGTCGTAGGTATCAAAAGCCGCCACCTCTTCCAGCGATTGTTCGCCGGTAAACACTTTCACATCGGTAGAGGAAAGAGCCGATTTTGTTTTTTCATATTTCTTCTCGTCCACTATCACCACTGCATTGGGTTTAAATTCCAATGCCTGCTGTATGAGCATTTCTTCGTTGGTGTGAGCGGTAAGAATTTCCACTTCAAACAAATCGGGATTGGCCCGGATTACGTCTAATGCCTGTGTACCTATAGAACCGGTAGAACCGAATATGGCGATGCTTCTTTTCATTGTTTATCGGGACGATGATAAAGTGGTAAAGCTAAACATTTAAAACATAAGGCGATAAAGCATCGGCCAGTTTGCGATCATTGCTTAACCGGGGCACTTTGTTTTGTCCGCCCAACTTGCCCACACTCTTCATATAATCAATGAAGCCATTCTTGCGGATAGGTGTGATTTTCAATGGCTGCAGAATATTACCGGCAATGAGATCGTCGTAGTAAATATTTTTCTCCCGGAGCTGTTCATCAATCTTCATCCGGAACTGTTCCAGGTTGTGGGGCAACTGTTCAAATTCGATAAACCATTCGTGATAGCTTCTGCCTTCGCCCTGCTGCACCTGCGGCGCCACTGTAAATTCAATGATGTGAACCTTTTCTTCTTCGGCCGCTTTAAGCAGACTATGTTCGACTTCCTCCCCAATCACATGTTCGCCGAATGCGGATATATAATGTTTGGTTCGGCCGGTCACCACCAGACGGTAAGGATTCGTGGAAACAAACTTCACAGTATCGCCAATATTATAGCCCCAAAGGCCGGCATTACTGTTAATAATCAATGCATAGTTTTCGCCCACTTTCACATCTTTGAGCGACAGGCGGGTTGGGTTTTCATTGAAAATTTCGGCAGCGGGAACAAATTCGTAGAAGATTCCGTCGTTGGTATTTAACAGTAATCCCTCTGCTTCCTGCGAATCCTGGAAGGCAAAGAAACCTTCGCTGGCCGGGTATACTTCAATACAGTCGATTTTACGGCCAATGCTATCAAATAGTTTGGCTTTGTACGGTTCAAAATTCACCCCGCCCTGCACAATCACGTTAAAGTTGGGGAAGATATCGCCTACTTTTTTTCCGGTTCTTTTCATGAGTTCATCAAAGTACATCTGCATCCATGGCGGTATACCGCTGATGAGCGTCATATTCTGGTTGATGGTTTCATCTACAATTTTCTGCAGTTTGGTTTCCCAGTCGTCGATGCAATTGGTTTCGTAAGACGGGAGTTGGTTGGTTCGCAGATATTTGGGGATGAGATGATTGGAAATTCCGCTGAGTCTTCCGGTTGGAATTCCACCTACCCGTTCCAGTTCGGGGGAACCGGACAAGAAAATGAGTTTTCCATCGAGGAACTTTGTATTCCCCGTTTCGGCAGCATAGCAAAAAGTGGCATTCCGGGCAGTACCGAAATGGTTTCCAACCGATTCTTTCGTAATGGGGATATACTTGACCCCGCTGGTGGTGCCGGATGTTTTGGCAAAATACAGGGGCACCCCTTTCCACAACACATTGTGCTTGCCTTCAATAATGCGGTCAATCCAGGTGCGAAACTGTTCGTAATCCCGCACAGGGACCGCCTGCCGGAATGAATCGTAATTGGTTACATCGCCCAGCTTCACCTCCTGCCCGTATTCGGTATTCCGGCCGGTCTTAATCAATTGAGAAAGAATCCGTTCCTGGTCTGCAACAGCAGTAAGCTTATTACGCTGGATCGATTTATAGATATATCCGGCTACGGGTTTGGCCAGAAGTGATTTTATTTTCATTCAAACACACTTATAATGAGGCACAAAATTAACTTTACAGTTCCATACCGCTCCGTTAAAAAAGGGGCAAATTTTTTCGCTGAAATTTAGCTTAGAACAGATTTTCTCCCTACCTTTGCAGCCCTAATATTGGAAAGTTATGTTCGCAGTAGTAAAAATTGCAGGTCAGCAATACAAAGTTACAGAAGGTCAGAGTCTTTACGTTCCTCACATTGAGGGCAACGCAGGCGACCAGGTAGAATTTTCAGAAGTACTGATGGTGGATGCTGATGGAAAGATCAGCACTGGTGCCGATGTAAAAGCAAAAGTAAAGGCTGAAATTCTGGCTGAGAAAAAAGGCAAAACCGTGATTGCTTTTAAAATGAAACGTCGTAAAGGTTTCCGCAAGAAAAGAGGACACCGCACGTTGTACACTCAGATTAAAGTAACTGCAATTGCATAATCTCAGAAATTAAATTTCAGTTTTTCAAATTTCAAATTCTTAAACAATGGCACATAAAAAAGGTGAAGGTAGTGTAAAGAATGGTCGTGACTCACAAAGCAAACGCTTAGGTGTTAAGATCTATGGTGGTCAACCAGCTGCCTCCGGAAACATCATCATTCGTCAACGTGGTACTGTTTATCATCCTGGTAAAAACGTGGGTGTTGGCAGAGATTTTACGTTGTTTGCATTAGCTGATGGTGTTGTGGAATTCAAAAAAGGAAAAGACAATAAAACATTTGTCTCTGTTGCCCCGATAGAAGTTGCCGGATAAAAAATTTTTTTGTTTAAAAAAAAAATTTATTTTTACTCTGTTAACTTTTATTAACTAAACCGTTAAATTCTAAAAAAATGGCAACAAAGAAAAAAGCTGCTAAAAAAGCTGCTCCTAAGAAAGCTGCAAAGAAAGCTGCTCCTAAAAAGAAAGCTGCTCCTAAAAAAGCTGCAAAGAAAGCTGCTCCTAAAAAGAAAGCTGCTAAAAAAGCTGCTAAAAAGAAATAAGATTCGAAAGAATCATTCGAAAGTCCTCCTGATTCCAGGAGGATTTTTTTTGCCTTTACTTTATTTGAACTGTTGTTTTATTTACCAAGGTGGAATAAGCTATCCACGAATTCATGTTTATCAAAGACTAGCAGGTCTTCCACTTTCTCTCCCACACCAATGAACTTAACCGGAATCTGAAACTGGTTTGCAATGGCCAGCACCACTCCGCCTTTTGCCGTTCCATCAAGCTTGGTAATCACCAATCCACTTACATCTGTTGCCGCCGTAAAGTGGCGTGCCTGTTCCAATGCATTTTGTCCGGTACTGCCATCCAGCACCAGTAATACATCATGCGGCGCATCCGGAATTACTTTTTGAACCACACGTTTGATCTTACTTAACTCTTCCATCAAATGTGTTTTGGTATGTAATCGTCCGGCCGTATCAATAATTAACACATCCACATTTCTTGCAACAGCACTGTTTACTGCATCAAAAGCAACGGATGCGGGATCGCTTCCCATTTCTTTTTTTACAATAGGAACTCCGGTGCGTTCACTCCAGATGCTGAGCTGATCCACTGCTGCAGCACGGAAGGTATCCGCAGCACCCAACATAACCGATTGTCCGGCGGCTTTGAAATGATGTGCCAGTTTACCAATCGTTGTTGTTTTACCTACACCATTCACACCTACCACCATAATTACAAATGGTTTCTTGCCTGCAGGCAATTCAAAGTTGGTATAGGTTGTATCAGCAGGTGCATCGACCAACAGGTTTTCAATTTCTGTTTGCAGAATTGTATTGAGTTCACTTGTACCTACATATTTATCTTTTGCCACACGTGCTTCAATCCGTTCAATGATCTGAACAGTGGTTTCAATACCTACATCCGCACTTACCAATGCTTCTTCCAGGTTATCTAATACCTCTGTATCTACTGTGCTTTTCCCGGCAACGGCCCTGGCAATTTTTCCAAGAAACCCTTCCTTCGTTTTTTCAAGTCCCTGGTCTAAACTTTCCTTCTCCTTTTTGCCGAATAATTTTCCAAAAAATCCCATCTGATTGCTTTTAATGATGCAAGAATAACGAATCGTATAAAAACGACAAAGCCGCTCCATGTAAGAACCTGGAACAGCTTTCTCTCATAATAGCTAAGCTATAATTATTTCTGAGCCATGTAATCTTTCACCTTTTCCTTGTGCACAATCGCTTCCTTGAAAGTGTATGCACCGGTTTTGGGGCTGCGAACCGCTCTGATTACTTTACTCCAGTTTTTTGATTCAGCTGCTGCTTTAGCATCTTTAATCTTAGCGTTTTTTGAAGCTGCTTTTGCCATAACGTCTTAATTTAAAATCCCTTTGAGGATGTAGTTATTTAATGTGCGAAAGACACATTATTTAATTTCTTTGTGTACAGTTACTTTTTTCAGAATGGGATTGAATTTCTTCAATTCCAGACGTTCCGGTGTGTTCTTTTTATTCTTCGTAGTAATGTAACGACTAGTACCAGGCTGGCCTGATGTTTTGTGCTCTGTACATTCCAGAATCACCTGAACACGATTACCTTTTTTTGCCATTGTTGCTCAGTTTAAATTTGTTAGATTTTTTCTCCTTTTGCTCTCAGTTCTTTTACCACATTGTACAAGCCACGCTTGTTAATGGTACGGATGGCTTCTGTAGAAACCTTCAGCGTAACCCATTTGTCTTCTTCAGCCAGGAAGAAACGCTTGGTCTGCAAATTGGGCAGAAAACGGCGTTTTGTCTTGATATTCGAGTGAGAAACCTTGTTTCCGGTCACCGGCACTTTTCCTGTAAGCTGACATACTCTTGCCATGATACTAAAATTTTGGACGGCAAAGGTAGGAAAATCAGGCTAAAAAACTGAAATTTATTTCTTCTTTCTTAAGAAATAATTATCCTCATGGCCGTAAGTATTGAAATTCTGAACAAATATCTCTCCGGTTACCCTCATTCCCTGCTGGAAAGCATTGCCGAACACGGTGAAATTGTGAGTTTTCCTGCGCAAACCGGGCTCATGAAACAGGGACAGTACGTAAGATCCGTCCCCATCGTCCTCAGTGGAATCCTGAAAGTATTTACTCAGTACGAAGATAAAGAGTTACTGCTCTATTATATCAAACCCAGCGAAAGCTGTGTGATGTCCTTCACCGCTGTAATCAATAACAACTCCAGCCAGATTTATGCGGTTACCGAAGAAGATGCAGAAATTCTGCTGCTTCCATCCGACCAGTTGCTGAACTGGCTCCGGGAATACCCCGTGCTGGGCAATATGTACCACAAACAATATTACCTGCGGTATAACGACTTGCTGGAAACCATTCAACAACTCCTTTTTGAGCAGTTGGACCAGCGCCTGCTCCGCTACCTGCGGGAAAAAGCCACCATCCGGCAAACCAGTCACTTGCAATTGCTGCACCGTGAAATAGCCGCCGATCTGGGCAGTTCCCGGGAAGTCATCACCTGTACGTTGAGGCGACTTGAAAAAGAGGGGGCCATCCGGGTTACAGATGCCGGCATTGAATTCCCATGATTTCCCGGTTCGGTGACGTTGGTCACCTCTAATGGTAAAAGAGCATTCTACTTTTGAAGGGTAAAACAAACAGATGCAGTCAAAAATTCTTCGCTTTATACTCGTTTGCATTACCTGTATCGCAATCGTTTTTTTGGCTGTAACATTATTCAAACGTTTTTAAATCACTCTTAAAACCATTGATCATGAAAAAGAACATGGGATCAACCGACAGAATTATCCGTTTATTACTTGCAGCTGTGTTTGCTGTTCTTTACTTCACAAACGTAGTAACCGGCACATTAGGAATCGTATTACTGGTATTAGGTGCTGTGTTTGCTTTAACAAGCGTTATCAGCTTCTGCCCTCTCTATGCTCCGTTTGGCATTTCCACCTGTAAAACAAAATCCTGATCATGGGAAAGTTCGAAGAACTCATTAATGATGAAAAACCATTGCTGGTGGATTTCTTTGCTACCTGGTGCGGCCCCTGCAGAATGGTGGCACCGGAGCTGGAGAAACTGAAAAAAATGATGGGTGATGATATCCGCATCATTAAAATTGATGTGGACATTAACCCACAGGTAGCTGCACATTATAATGTACAGGGTGTGCCTACCCTCATGCTTTTCCGCAAAGGGAAACAACTCTGGCGACAAAGCGGAGCGATGAGTGCCCAGCAATTATACAGTACGCTGCAATCAAAACTATCTGTCCCGCTATAAATGATTGCCAATTAGAACCTGCATCTTTCCGGTGCAGGTTTTTTTGTGGCTTTTCTGAACAACTTCTCCATTTTTGGATAGCCTGCTTCCTTATTTTTGCTCCCTGCCAAATTTATTAACAGGATATGGCCAAGAGCTCAGGCGAAACCCCTTTAATGCAACAACACAAAGCCATCAAGGTACGATACCCGGATGCGGTGTTGCTTTTCCGTGTAGGCGACTTTTATGAAACCTTCGGGGAAGATGCCATCATTGCCTCCCGGGTGCTGGGCATTACACTTACCAAACGAAACAATGGCGCTGCTTCCAGTAGTGAACTGGCAGGATTTCCACACCATGCGTTAGATACATATTTACATAAGCTGGTAAAAGCCGGCCACCGGGTAGCTATCTGTGACCAGTTAGAAGATCCCAAACAGGCAAAAGGGATTGTGAAAAGAGGAGTAACAGAATTACTTACCCCGGGCATTGCCACAAACGATAAATTATTAGAACAGGAAAACAATAATTTTCTTGCTGCAGTTCACTTTGAGGAAGACACATTCGGGCTCGCCTTTCTGGATATCAGTACAGGAGAATTTTTTATTGCACAGGGTAATAAAGATTATGCTGATAAATTATTACAAAGCCTGAAACCTTCTGAGGTCATTTTTGCCCGTAACAGGCAGAAACAATTTAAAGAATTGTTTGGCCCGAAGTTTTATACTTACTATCTCGAAGAATGGATTTTCAATGATGTGTATGCCAATGAAATTTTGCTGAAACATTTTCAAACCCATTCCCTGAAAGGTTTTGGAATTGAAAATCAACCGGCGGGAATTATTGCAGCCGGCGCTGTGCTCCATTATCTAAAAGATACCGAACATCCCAACCTGGGCCATATCACCGGTATTCACTGGTTGATGGAATCTGATTATTTATGGATGGATCGTTTCACCATCCGGAACCTGGAACTGCTGGGCAGCCAATCTGATGGCGGACATTCTTTATTGAAAGTAATGGATAATACTGTTTCGGCTATGGGTGCCCGTTTGCTCCGCCGGTGGATGGTGTTGCCTTTGAAAGAAAAAGAAAGGATCCAGGAAAGACTGGATACGGTTGAATCACTTTTACTCAATGGCGATCTGCGAAAACAATTGCATGCATTGATCAAACTGTGCGGTGATGTGGAACGACTGGTGGCAAAACTTCCGTTGAAGAAAATTAACCCACGTGAAGTATTGCACTTAGCCAAAGGTTTGCAACATGCTGCGGAGATCAAACAATTATGTGCCGCCGATGCAAATCCGTATTTAAAACGGTTAAGCGATACCATCAATCCATGCACATACATTGCCGATAAAATATTGAATGAGGTAACGGAACATCCTCCTGTTGCTGTTGCAAAGGGACAGGTTATACAGGATGGTATCAGCAAAGAATTAGATGACCTTCGGAAGATTGCCTTACATGGAAAAGAATACCTGCTGGAAATCCAGCAACGGGAAAGCGAGGCAACGGGCATCCCCTCACTGAAAATCTCATTCAACAATGTGTTTGGATATTATCTCGAAGTTACCAATGCACACAAGAATAAGGTACCTCCTGAATGGACCCGAAAGCAAACATTAGCGAATGCAGAACGTTACATCACTCCTGAGTTGAAGGAGTATGAAGAAAAGATTACAGGTGCAGAAGAGAAAATCATACAGATTGAAACGGAGTTGTTTGAAAAACTATTATTAGAACTCCAGGAATATATAGGCCCGGTGCAAACCAATGCACAGGTAATGGCTATACTGGATTGTTTGTGCTGCTTTGCTGAAAATGCGATGCATTACAAATATGTGAAACCTCAATTACACGATGGATTGGAGTTGAATCTGAAAGATGCCCGACATCCTGTAATTGAGCGTCAGTTACCGCCCGGTGAACCCTATATTGCCAATGATCTCGTGCTTGATGATGAGCAACAGCAGATCATCATTCTTACCGGTCCGAATATGAGTGGTAAGAGCGCATTGTTGCGGCAGACCGGCTTATGTGTGCTTATGGCGCATATGGGCAGTTTTGTTGCAGCAACGGAAGCATTGATTCCTGTTACTGATAAAATATTCACCCGTGTGGGTGCCAGTGATAATTTAAGTGGTGGTGAAAGTACCTTTATGGTGGAGATGAATGAAACAGCCAGTATTATCAATAACCTGAGTAACAGAAGTTTGATTTTGCTGGATGAAATCGGTCGGGGTACTTCAACATACGATGGCGTTTCCATAGCATGGAGTATTGCAGAATACCTGCATCAATCGCCACAAAAACCTAAAACTTTATTTGCCACACACTATCATGAATTAAACGAACTGGAAGAGAAATTCAGTCGTATTAAAAATTACCACATTACCAATAAAGAAGCAGGAAACAAAGTTATTTTCCTTCGTAAACTTGCCCCCGGTGGCAGTGTACATAGTTTTGGTATTCATGTAGCAAGAATGGCCGGCATGCCTCCTGCTTTACTGCAAAGAGCGAATGAAGTGTTGCACCAACTGGAACAACAAAGGGGCAAAAGTGATATTCAGGAGCAATTGAAACAAATGCCTATACAGAAAATGCAATTAAGCATCTTTGATGTGCATAGTCAGACTTTTGATGAAATCCGCACAATACTTGAAGGCATAGACATTAACCGACTTACACCGGTGGAAGCCCTGCTGAAGCTACAGGAAATTAAATCCAGGCTGAAGTAAGGTAAGGTTGACTGTATGTTGCATTGGTGGCTGGGAACTATGTACGATGTGAGATTTAAGATGTAAGATTTACTTCCGATTTGTTCTCTCTGCGCCAATCTCTGCTTCTCTTTTCTCTGCGGTGAAAATTGTACGATGTGAGATTTAAGATGTACTTCCGATTTGTTCTCTCTGCGGTCATCTCAGCTTCTCCTTTCTCTGCGGCAAAAGTTCTCATAAAAGAAAAACCCACCACATTCTGATGATGCGGTGGGTTTGATTTGGGAGGCTGATGGGTCTCGAATGCCGACGCTTTCGGTCGGCACCGTGACCAGCTTTGCTGCGTCAGGGCCCACGGCCTTCAGTACCACAAACTATCCTTGATAAGTATTATACTTCGCTATAAACTTTTTTAGTTTTTCCCTATTCAGATTTTTCAATTTACGTTCCAGTATCATCGCTTCACTCCTTGAAGACTTTTCCACTAAACAAATCATTTCCCACGGAATATAAGGACTCGTTGCTTTCTCATATCCATGATTATGCCGTTCCAACCTGGCCGCAGGATCATTAGTTTGACCAATGTAATACCGATCGAACGAAGAAGCATAAAGAATATAAACGTAGAACGCCATAAAAAGAAAAACCCACCACATTCTGATGATGCGGTGGGTTTGATTTGGGAGGCTGATGGGTCTCGAACCCACGGCCTTCAGTGCCACAAACTGACGCTCTAACCAACTGAGCTACAGCCTCCGTAAATCGGGCGACAAAAGTAAGGCAAATCTTCATTCGGAACAAATCCGTTCCATTTACAATTAAAAATGAACGACCTTTGCGCCAATTTTTAAGACTATGAACTATTGGTTATTAGTAATTCCTGTGATTTCTGCTTTTATTGGCTGGGTGACCAACTGGGTGGCTATTAAAATGCTTTTTCACCCCAAACAACCGGTAAACATTCTTGGATTTACAGTACAAGGTATTTTTCCTAAAAGACAGGATCAGTTTGCTGCCAAACTGGGTAAACTGGTAGGAGAAGAATTATTATCGTTTTCCGATATAGAAGAGAAAATCACCAAACCGGAAAATCTTGAGAAACTTCTCCCCCAACTGGAAACACAGATCGACAAGTTTCTCCGGGAAAAACTGGCTGATAGTATGCCAATGATCAGCATGTTTATTGGCGATAAAACAATTGAAAAAATCAAATCTGTGTTTATGGAAGAGCTTCGTATTCTCTTCCCTACTATGATTAAAAAATATGTGGGTCAGTTACAGCACGATCTCGATCTGGAACGGATTGTAACAGAAAAAGTCAGGAATTTTTCATCTGATAAGTTGGAATCCATTCTCTACCAGGTGATGTCAAAAGAGTTCCGTTTTGTTGAAATCATCGGTGGAGTTCTCGGATTCATCATAGGATTATTACAGGTTTTTATCACCCTTCTTACGCAATAAAACCCGTTCATCCCAAACCATTTAAAGGCATTTAAACCTTTTGCATCATAACAGGTTTAACTACCGTTCATACCAATTCACAAAACGAGTCAGACTGAATAGCTGACTTTTGCAACATGAAAATTCGTTCAACAATGAGAGTTATTTTATTCTTTACATTATTGCTATCCTTTGGAACACTGCAGGCACAAATACCCGGCGGTGGAAGAAATGGTGGTGGCCAACAAATGAATATGGGCCATATCTATGGAAAAATTGTAGATGCAACAACAGGAAAACCCCTTGATGCAGCTTCTGTACAGCTTTATCAAAACAAATTCGACAGTGTTTCGAAGTCCAGGAAAGATGTATTAATTAACGGACAACTTACAAAAGCAAATGGTGATTTCAGTCTGGAAGGATTGAATATCATGGTCGCTTACAAACTAAAAATCACGGCCATCGGTTATAAACCAATAGAACAAAAAGTTGCCTTCAGTATGAGTTCTGGCGGAGGAGATATGAGCCAGATGCTGAACAACATTGACAAAGATCTGGGCAATATTAAACTTCAGGCCGATGCAAAAGAACTGGGAGAAGTGGTTGTTACAGGCGAACGCCCCACTTTACAACTAGGTGTGGATCGGAAAATTTTCAACGTGGATAAGAATATCGTTTCTGCCGGTGGTAATGCCGTTGATGTAATGCGCAATGTGCCAACTGTTACGGTGGATGTGGATGGTAACGTAACCCTCCGTAACAATGCACCTGAAATATTTGTTGACGGAAAACCAACTGCTTTAACATTGGAACAAATTCCTGCCGATGCCATTCAAAGTATTGAGTTGATCACCAATCCCTCTGCTAAGTTTGATGCAAGCGGCGGACAATCTGCTATTATCAATATCGTATTAAAGAAAAACCGTCGTGTGGGCTATAACGGTAACGTAAGAGCAGGTGTGGATATGCGTGGTAAAGTTGGTGGAGGCGCCGACATTAACCTTCGCCAGGGAAAAATTAATGTGTTTGCAAATGTTGGTGTGAATCAACGGAAATCCATTTCAACAGGTGAAACATTCCGTAACAATTTAATTCCATCTGATAACCTATCTACATTAAATCTCATCAACAATAATACATCGAACGGTGGTTTTCTTTTTGGAAGAGCCGGAGTTGATTATTTCATCGACAACAGAAATACACTTACTCTTTCGGGTAATATTGGCCGTGGTAATTTTGACATGACAGATGTAAACAACATTTATTTCGATTACCTCAACACCTCCTACCCTGATTCAAATGAAGTTCGTCTTACTGACGGAATGAATAAATTCAGAAACAGAGGAGCACAGCTCAGTTACAAACACAATTTTGCAAAAGCTGGCCGTGAATTGACCGCAGACATCAACTATAACAAAAGCAAAAGCGAAAACGATCAAACAATTGATATTACCACCATCAAAAACCCGTTAACGGCTCCTGTTTCAAAAAATTACATACAAGGTGTTGATGCAGGTGGTGGTTCTGAATTCTTTGTTGCACAATCAGACTATGCGAGTCCGATAACAGAAAATTCAAAAATTGAAATGGGGCTTCGTACTCAAATACGTTGGTTTGAAAGTTTTCAGAAAAACTCCTTGAACGGTATTTATATCCCCAGCATCAGTAACGACTTCTCCTTCCAGGATTTTGTACATGCCGGTTATGTTTCGTATTCCCAACGTGTAAAGAAATACAACTTCAATTATCAATTGGGATTACGGGCAGAAAGTTCTTCCTATGAAGGGAAACAGGTTGGCAAAACAGAACCTTTTAAAAACCAGTTTCCTTTATCATTGTTCCCAAGTGCATTTTTCACCAAATCATTCAAGAACAAACAGGATCTGCAGTTGAATGTTACACGCAGAATCCGCAGGCCTTCTTTCTTCCAGTTGCTACCCAATACAGATTTCACAGATGTACTCAACTATCAAACGGGTAATCCCGACCTGAAACCTGAGTTTACCAATTCACTTGAAATCAGCTATCAGAAAACATACGGAAAGAAAAATAATACATTCCTTGCCACCATATATGGCAAACAAACCAACAACCTGATTGCCCGTTACCAGGAAAGAAAACAAATTGGCAACTCAGATACCGTTGGCTATGTTACCACCTGGGTAAATGCTACCAAGAGCTATGCATCTGGCCTGGAGCTTGTATTTAAAAACACTATTGCCAAATGGTGGGAAATTAACTACAACGCTAATTTCTACTATTCAAAAATCAACGGCACAGCAGCATTGCCTTCTTTAGAAAATGAACGCACCAGTTACTTCTTTAAACTAAATAACACATTCCGTTTAGGAAGTGGCTGGACGGTACAACTGAGTGGTGATTATAATTCACGTTCGATCCTTCCCGTTTCTTCAGGAGGAGGTGGCGGTGGCCGTGGTGGTATGGGTATGGGAGGAGGATTTGGCGGCGGCCAGGTTTCAACCACACAAGGTTATGTAGACGCCAATTATTATGTTGATTTAGGCGTGAGAAAAGAATTCAAAGTGAAGAAAACAAATACCGCTGTAATTTCTTTGAACTGGAGTGATATCTTACGCACCAGGAAAAACGTCGTTTATTCTGTTGGTGATGGATTTAACCAGGACAGCTGGCGCCGCAGAGATCCACAATTTGTACGTGTGAACTTCAGCTATCGTTTTGGCAAGTTTGATGTATCGCTCTTTAAACGTAAAAATAACAGAGTGGAAGCCGGAGAAGATATGCAGATGCAATAAGCTTCTCATGCAATAAAAAAGCCGGTTCAATGAACCGGCTTTTTTATTGCATGATTTTTATAACCCGTACAGGGCATGCCGCCATTACTTGTTTCGAATGTGCTTCATCATCTATCATCAGTTCTGTCACATATACTTCTTTTTTATTCTTTGCATTCAGCAAAGTTGCTTTCCCATCCTTCTTTGACATACGCCAGTAAGCAGGTTGCATTTGATAACAAACTCCGCAACCAATGCATGAATTTCTGTAATGAACAATCTTAGGCATCGGCAGCAACAATTTTATACAGTTTATCTCCCGGCCCCACTTTTGTTGGCACTACCAATGTGAGCTTATCTCCTTTCGCTGCTAAGGAAGCATCCGCTCCATTCACAGTGAGTTTTTTTAATTCCTCTTTGATCATTCCATGAGCACGGCCTGTAATCAAAATGGTATCCCCTGTTTTTAAAGATCCTGTTTCGATATAAAATTCGCCAACCTGGATTTTAGGATAATAACGTACTCCTTTACCTATGTACACTTTTTTTTCTGTTGCAACAGAGCCGGGCTGTTTGGTCCATTCGCCCAAAGGATGCCCCAGGTAATGTCCTTCCCAGAATCCCCTGTTATATACTGTTGCCAAACGTTGTTCCCAATCTGCTATCTTTTCCTTAGAATAAGTACCATCTGCCACAGCATCGATTGCCTCCCTGTAACAAGATGTAACAGTATGCACATATTCGGCACCTTTACTTCTTCCTTCAATCTTCAACACATGAACACCACTTGCAATCACCTGGTCTAATACATTGATGGTGCAAAGGTCTTTGGGAGACATGATGTATTCACCATCAATCAACAACTCTTCTCCTGTTTCTGCATCGGTTACTTTGTATGGGCGGCGGCAATTCTGTACACAGGCACCTCTGTTGGCAGATGCATTTTGTGAATGTAAACTCATGTAACATTTTCCCGATATAGCCATACACATAGCACCATGAACAAAGATTTCGATCTGCAACAGGTTGCCCGATACACCACGAATATCTTTCCGCTCAATGTCACGGGTGATCTGTGCAATTTGCTGTAGCGTTAATTCACGTGCCAGCACCACCACATCTGCCAGCGGCGCAAAGAATTGTAAAGCGGCTACATTACTCACATTCGCCTGTGTGGAAACATGAAGTGGAATTTTCAACTCAGAACAAAGCTGCATGACAGCAAAATCGGCTGCAATCACCGCATCAATACCCGCTTGCTTTACCTCGTGAAGAATAGTACGCAGTAATTGCATATCATGATCATACATTACAGTATTCAGGGTGATGTAAGCCTTGATATGATTAGCATGGCACAGCGCAGCCACATCTTTAATATCGGCGATTGTAAAGCCTTCTGAAGATCGGGTGCGCATGTTCAGCTGCTCCACACCAAAGTACACCGCATCGGCACCTGCATTGATGGCCGCCTGCATAGAATCAAATCCACCGGCCGGAGCCAGTAATTCCGGTTTCTTATTCATGAAAATGTTGTTCTGATTTTCGGGGTGCAAAATTAACCTGCTTCTGATGCAGGTCAAACCCGAAATAACTGATCTTCGTCATGTGCAGCTGTAAAACAACCCATCAACTGATTGGTTATGCCCCTTTCTGTTTTCCACCCAGCATAGGAACAAAGGAAAAGAGATCAAAAAACTCTTCTTCATAACTACCATCTGCCTTTTTGGTAATACGTTTCATACGCTGCGCATCGCCTTCATCTACGGGAATCACCATTCGTGCACCCGGTTTCATTTGATCAATCAACTTAGGAGGGATAAAGGGTGCCGCTGCAGTGATAATTACTTTATCAAAAGGAGCAAATGTGGGCAGCCCTTCAAAACCATCACCATAAAAGAATTTGATATTGAGATATTTCTTCAGAAAGGGGAAAGAGGCTTTATTGAAATCGAATAATTTTTTCTGGCGCTCAATGGTGTACACCTGTGCTCCCATCTCGGCCAGTACACAAGCCTGGTAAGCGCTACCGGTGCCGATTTCCAGCACTTTTTCGAAAGGCTTTACTTCCAGCAGCTGAGATTGATAAGCTACAGTATAGGGTTGAGAAATGGTTTGCCCCTCACCTATGGGAAAGGCACGGTCTTCATATGCAATCTCATCAAAAGCCGTATCCAAAAAGTAATGACGGGGGATGGTATTAATAGCATCCAGCACACGTTCATCTGTAATGCCTTTGTTACGGAGCTGCTCTGTCAGTTTCTTTCGCAATCCTTTGTGACGGTAAGTATCTTCAAATCTTCTCATAAAGCAGGTGCAAGATAATGAATGAATGAATGAGTGGCTGAAGGAAGGAATAAAAAAAGCCGTTGCAATAAAATCACAACGGCTTTTGAATGAAACTTTGATTGTTTATTTCAAACCCATATCAGCAATGATTCCCTGAATTTGCTGATTCAGTTGCTCGTGTACTTTGTCGAACTCAGCGGCACTGTTGAGCTTTGTATTCACACTGAAGTAAAACTTAATTTTGGGCTCTGTACCACTGGGACGTGCAGAAATTTTACTACCATCGGCCAGGATAAACTGCAATACATTTGACTTAGGTAATGAAATCGTCCACTCCTCACCTGTTTGCAGGTTTTTACCTTTCTGCAACTGGTAGTCGAGCAACTCCACCACCGCTGAACCATTGATGGTAGCTGGTGTGTTGTTACGGTAGCCTTCCATCATCTCAGCAATTTCTTTTTGACCATTCATTCCTTTCTTGGTAATAGAAATGAGATGTTCTTTATAAAAACCATACTGCACATACAGATCAATCAGCTTTTCAAAAAGGCTCCTGCCTTTGTTCTTTTCATAAGCTGCCATTTCGCAGGCAAGAGCTACAGCACTCACACCATCTTTATCACGGATCTGGTCGCCAATCATTAAACCAAAACTTTCTTCACCGCCAATGATGTATTTTTCTTTCCCTTCCAGTTCACGGATACGTTCTGCAATCCATTTGAAACCGGTTAACACATTATAACAAGCTACGTTGTTTGCTTTGGCAATCACATCAATCATGTTGGTGGTAACAATTGTTTTAACCACCATATCATTGGGTTGTGCAATGCCTTTTGCCTTACGTGCTTCAATCATATAGTTGAACGCAATCATGGCTGTTTGGTTACCATTCAGCAGCACCCATTCGCCTTTATGATTCTTTACACCAATGGCCACACGGTCGGCATCAGGATCGGTACCCAAGAGAATATCAGCATCAATCTCCTTTGCTTTCTTTAATCCCATACTCATTGCTTCCGTCTCTTCCGGGTTGGGATAAACCACTGTTGGGAAATTACCATCGGGAGTACTTTGTTCTTCCACCACTGTCACATTGGTAAATCCAAAACGGTTTAATACTTCGGGAACCAGAACAATGCCACTGCCATGAATGGGTGTATATACAACTTTTAAATCTTTCTGTGCTTCACAAACTTCCGGATACACCGATAAACTTTTCACCATACCCATATATGCTTCGTCCAGTTCTTTGCCAATAATGGTGATATTCTGTTCACCACCACTCCATTTCACATCATCTACCGAAGCAATTTTATCCACTTCTGCAATTACATTTTTATCATGTGGCGGCACTAATTGTGAACCATCATTCCAATAGGCTTTATATCCATTATACTCTTTCGGATTATGCGAAGCAGTACAAACAACACCACCCTGGCAACCAAGATGACGAATAGCAAAACTCAACTCAGGCGTTGGACGCAATGCTTCAAACAAATACACTTTGATTCCGTTGGCAGCAAATACATTCGCCGTTGTTTCGGCAAAAAAACGGCTGTTGTTGCGGCAATCATGAGCAATGGCTACTTTCACATCACCAAAGCATTGCTTGAGATAGTTGGCATAACCCTGTGTGGCCATACCAACAGTATATTTATTCATGCGGTTGGTGCCAATACCCATAATACCACGTAAACCGCCTGTACCAAATTCCAGGTTCCGGTAAAATGCTTCAGCAAGATCATCTGGATGATCCTGTTGCATTTTGCGTATTTCATCTTTTACACTTTGCTCAAAATTTCCGTTAAGCCATTTCTCAACATTGGCCTGAATAGTTTCCTGCATAGTCGATTTTTTTAGGATTCCAAATGTATCAATTCTATTGAATAATGCACAGGGTTTTTAAAGCTTCCGTATTTTGCAGTCAATGCCGCTAAAAACGCATATACGAAAGAGTTGGCTGCTGTTGGTGCTGGCAGTGTTATTCCTGCAGGATGTGCACGGGCAACAGTTTTTTTTACCACCTTCGGATCAATACCGGCCAGACAGGGTACGAAAAGTTGTGATCGGGGAAACACTGTTGTTTACGGCCACTTCTATTGGGCTTTACTACCTCTGGTACAGGAAATTCCCAAGAAGCCGGTTTCATTTTCTGAATGATAATAACGAATGGTTCCAGGTAGATAAAGTGGGGCATGCCACAACTGCTTATACCCTCGCTTCCATGCATCATGATCTCTTGCGATGGAGCGGTGTAAAACCGGGAACAGCTATTACCACCAGTGCATTATCAGCCCTGGCTTATATGAGTATCATTGAAGTAATGGATGGTTTTTCCAAAGGATGGGGATTCTCCAAAGGTGATATGCTGGCAAATATTTCCGGTACAGCTTTGTTTGCAGCCCAGCAACATTTCTGGGGCAATCAACGGATTCATTTGAAATTCTCTGCCAGTTTCAGCCCTTATGCCAAATACAATCCCAACTTGCTGGGTAATAACTGGGCATCACGGCTCATGAAGGATTATAACGGACAAACGTACTGGCTTTCATTTAACATCCGCTCCTTTTTACCTGCCAACAGCCGGTTTCCTGAATGGCCCAACATTGCATTGGGATATGGTGCCGATGGAATGACAGGCGCCATAAAAAATCCCGAAACGGTGAATGGAAAAACAGTTCCTGCGTTCACCAGGAGCCGGCAATTTTACCTGGCACCCGATGCAGATTTGTACAGGATTCAATCACCAGCAGCAGTAAATACATCTTTATACTTACTTCAATTTTTAAAAATCCCTGCCCCGGCAATAGAGTACAATTCAAAAAGAAAATTTAACTTACGCCCCCTACAATTCTGACCCAATGGTTGAACAAGTGCTTTATGGTTTGATTTTCTTATTCCTTATCATCTACTTCCTCAGAGGACTTCTTATGGTTGGTTATGAATATTTGAAATACAGAAGCAAATCGGAACATGCATCGAAAATGATCGGTGAACTGTTTCTGAAGCTGATCAGCCTGAAACCTTTATTGCAACGTAAACTGGAACCAAAAGGATATGATTTCAAATTGTATCAACGGTTTCAGAATAAATTTGCTGTTTACTATATTGCATTGTGGGTGATGTTATTCCTGGTACTGGTTCTTTCTGCCAAAGTTTATCTCAACGCTTTTTAACAGATCACCAACTGAACGAATAGGATTTATCGGGGTTGGTTAACCGGTAACTTTTGCGGTCTCCTTTATTGACAAAATGCATAATATTCACCTGGTCTGATCTTGTTTCATACAACAGATCATTATTCACAGTTGCTGTTGTGAAAGGTGCTACATTTTTTACCAGCAGAAACATCCAGGTAGCTTCCTCTTCCTGTTGCATTCCTTCGAAACTGTAGTTGAGATTTTTACCCGCAACCTGTATATTCAGATGTTTTTGTAAATACGCAGAAACCAGTGCTTCATTTTTTTTCTGCTCCTCTTTGTTCTGCAGATTTATTTTTTGATGATGGGCCTGTTTCAATGCATCTTCCAGATCATCTGTAAAAATTTTTACCGCTATCTGCAGCTCTTTCTCCCGGGGTTTATATTCCAACTCTGTAACACTGATATAATACGGGTGCGCCATAAAGGAACTGAGCCACAGGAACAGCAGCATTACCACCGGAACCACAACTGATCGTCCCAATCCTTGCCGTCTATATAATTTTGCTGCCATTTTCATATTAAATTTCATCAGCACAAACTTCTGATTTATTTTCCATCTTCCAGAACAGGCCGAAAAATTTATGAGCGAATTTGCTTTTTATTTCAGGGAAGGTATTTATCACATTACCGACTGGAAAGGATATGACCATATCCTTTTTGTTGCAGCGCTTTGCCTGCCCTACCTGTTTAATGAATGGAAACGGGTGCTCCTACTGATCACTGCTTTTACGCTGGGGCACACCCTCACACTGGCATTAAGTGTGTTCAATAAAATTATTGTGCCCAGCAACTGGATTGAATTTTTAATTCCTGTCACCATCCTCATTACAGCTATGGAAAACCTGTGGCGTAATGCAGATAATCAGCAACATTCCCGCTGGCGCTACATTACAGCACTGGGTTTTGGATTGATTCATGGTATGGGTTTCAGCAATTACCTGCGGAGCATGCTGGGCCAATCGCAATCTATCGTAAAAGAATTACTGGCTTTTAACATCGGACTGGAAGTGGGTCAACTGGTGATTGTTGGCTCTGTGTTACTGTGCACATTCGTATTTGTACAGTTGATGAAAACAGAACGGAAAGACTGGCTCCTGTTTATCAGCGGAGGTATTTTTTCGCTGGCTTTTATGATGGCATTAGAACGTATTCCCAATTAAACCAAAGTATAGTTATGCAATTACGTTTTTTACTTGTATTCCTGCTTATGTCGGCTGCAGTTGTAGCACAACCGCCCCTCAGCAACCCGGGAAGCAACCATGGTAACCGCTTTGAACAGCTGGGCTACCTGTTGCAAAGTCCCAATGAATATCGTACCGCCAGCGGTGCTCCCGGTCCCAAATACTGGCAGCAACGAGCCGACTATGATATCACTTGTGAACTGGACGAACCCAATTTAAAACTCACCGGTGCAGAAACGATTACTTATTACAACAATTCACCGGATGTACTTACGTATCTCTGGATTCAGTTGGATGGTAATTACCAGGAGCCCAACAGTGAAAGTTATATCACCAACCGCACACGCATGGACGCACAGATGTCTAACAACCAGTTAAACCAACTGGAAGCATGGCGTTTGGCAAAAGAACAGGACCTGGGCGTGAAGATTACAAAAGTTGCAGATGCCGCAGGAACTGCATTGAAATATACCATCAACAAAACAATGATGCGTATTGACTTACCGGTTGGATTAAAACCCGGACAAAAATTTGTATTCAAAATTGACTGGAATTATAAAATTCCTGATCGTGGTTACTGGCGCAGCCGTGGTGGATATGAATTATTTCCCGAAGATGGCAATGCTGTTTTTTGCATGACACAATGGTATCCACGCCTCGCTGTATACAGTGATTTTCAGGGATGGCAAAATCAACAGTTTGCCGGTGGTGCAGAGTTTGCATTGACTTTTGGAAATTTTAAAGTGAAAATGACCGTTCCCGGAGATTTCATTGTATCATCTACCGGTGAATGCCAGAACTATAAACAACTCCTCACTCCTGCCCAGTATCAACGCTGGATGCAGGCACAAACTGCCAAAGATGTGGTGGAAGTAGTAACATTGGATGAGGCCGTTGCCAATGAAAAGGAGAAATCCACCGATAAAAAAACCTGGATTTACGAAGCCGAAAATGTACGTGACTTTGCATGGGTAACCAGTCGGAAATTTATATGGGATGCCATGCCTGTTACGATTGAAGGAAAGAAAATTATGTCGATGAGTTATTATCCGAAAGAAGCTTATAGCCTCTGGCGGAAATACTCAACCAAAGTAACGGCGCATACCATCAAAGTGTATTCCAAATTCACCATTCCTTATCCTTATCCTGTAGCCATTAGTGTAGAAGGATCTCAGGGTATGGAATATCCAATGCTCGCTATCAATTATGGCCGTACAGAAAAAGATGGCACTTACAGTGAAGCCACTAAATACGGAATGATTGGTGTGGTGATACACGAAGTGGGACACAATTTCTTCCCCATGATTGTAAACAGTGATGAGCGCCAGTACTGGTGGATGGACGAAGGTTTAAATACATTCACCCAATACCTGGCAGAACAGGAGTTTGATAACAACTATCCCAGTCGCCGTGGCCCTGCACACCTGATCACTGATTATATGAAGTTGCCCAAAGATCAGTTAGAACCGATTATGACACGTGGCGATAACGTAATTAATGTAGGTGCCAATGCATATGCAAAAGCAGCTACCGGTTTAAACATTCTTCGTGAAACAGTAATGGGACGTGAACTCTTTGATTTCTCTTTCCGTGAATATGCAAGAAGATGGGCATTTAAACATCCCACCCCTGCCGATCTGTTCCGCACAATGGAAGATGCCAGTGCTGTTGACCTGGATTGGTTCTGGAGAGGATGGTACTATGGTACCGAGCCTGTGGACATTTCGTTAGACACGGTTAAATGGTTTAAAATGAATGCCCCTTCAAATGCTGCCGCATTACAACAACAGGAATTCCAGCCATTAGGAAAGATTCGTAATAAGGAAGATAAAACAATCACATTTGCAACAGATGCAGATACGAGTTTGCGTGATTTCTATTATTACAATCCCAATGCCGATGCTATCATGCAACAAAAAAACCGTGAAGCACAAATTCCGGTTGATACAGAAAACAAAAGCAAATGGGTGAATAAAAATTTCTACGAACTCACGTTCACCAATAAAGGTGGCATGGTAATGCCCATCATCATTGAATGGACCTTTAAGGATGGAACAAAAACCGTAGACCGCATACCTGTTGGTATCTGGAAACTGAACGAAAACAAAGTGACGAAAGTGTTTATCAAAGACAAGGAAGTGACAGCTATTCGTATAGACCCGATGCGTGAAACAGCAGATATTGATGAAAGCAACAATATGTGGCCTGTGAAAGAAATGCCATCACGCTTTACTTTATTTAAACAGGGACAAGGTGGTGCACGTGGACAAAGTGGTGGTGGAAACGCCATGCAGAAAGCACAGCAGAAGAATTAAGTAAAAAATCAAAAGCTAAAAATGACCGCTGTAATATGGCGGTCATTTTTTTATTTTGTAACATTACAGATATAAACAAAATACTATGACAACACTTAGCGTTACTGCCGCCATTTCAGCACCAGTACAGGAAGTATGGAACTACTGGAACAGTCCCGAACATATTACCAAATGGAACCAGGCTTCTCCCGACTGGCACACTCCCTTCGCCGAAAATGATTTACGCCCCGGAGGCACACTAAAAGCACGTATGGAAGCAAAGGATGGAAGTATGGGTTTTGATTTTGGAGGAACCTATACGGTTGTGATTCCTTATGAACGGATTGAATATACATTAGGTGACGGGCGAAATGTAGTCGTTGAATTCTCTGTGCAGGACAATCACACAATTGTTACCGAACATTTTGATGCAGAAGATATGCACCCGCATGAATTTCAGCAGGCGGGCTGGCAGGCAATCCTTAACAGCTTTAAAAGCTATGTTGAATCGTTATAGCAAATGAAATGGTTTTACGCCTGCATTCTTTCATCTAAAACACCAATTAATGAATCCTCTTTATCCCTGCCTTTGGTTTTCCAATAATGCGTTGGAAGCAGCACAATTTTATTGTTCCGTTTTCCCCAATTCAAAAATCATTTCCCAAAACCCGATTGTAGTATTGTTTGAATTAAACGGAAGAAAATTCATGGGACTGAATGGCGGCCCAAAATTTGAGTTTAACGAATCCGTTTCGTTTGTGATTGAATGTGAATCGCAGGAAGAAATTGATCATTACTGGTACAAACTCACCGAAGGTGGTAGTGAAAGTATGTGCGGTTGGTTGAAAGATAAATTTGGCATTTCATGGCAGGTAGTGCCGGTTATTTTAGGATCACTTATGAATGATCCGGAACGAGGCCCCAGAGTGATGCAGGCATTTTTAAAAATGAAGAAATTTGAGATTGATGTGTTGCTGAATGCATAATAAAGGATCAACTTCTTAGTCTAAAAAATTAAAAATCTCAAGTATTGCATACCATGTTTAAAAAGTCAACTGTAAAAATCTTCTCTATAATTGCGATCCTTTTGTCAGCGCTTGGATTACTAATCAGTGGTGTATTCACATTAATAGGTCAAGGCACAGTTTCACTTCTGTTTTTTCTCGGTATTGTGGAATGGGGATTCCTTTTATATGCAAGCGTGATTGGATACCAACTTGTTAGTAATTATCAATTGTATGAAGATGAATATAAGAAAGTGGGTATCCGCATTTATCTCATTATTGCTGCTTTTATTCTATTCTTCTTTATAGGTTTGATTGTTGGGCTAGTTTTGTCAGTAATTTTATTAGGCGGCTTATGGGCACTAAAGCGTAACTACGATGAATGGGAACAAGATGAACCACCTGCTTCCTGAGGTAATAAATAATAGTAGAAAGGAAACAATTTACAAGCACTACAATATCTATCTCAACTCCCCGCTAGCCCAGTTCAACGCTGCCAGCGACTGGTAGAATTTTGCTTTCAGCTCCAGTAATTTCTGCGAAGCTTCAAGTACTTTGTTTTCTCGTGTATTGAGCAGAAATAAGGTTGTTTCCCCCAATGAAAATTTTAATTGCTCTGCTTCAAACAGTTTTTGATAGTTCTGCACGGCCTGCTCATAAATGCTGATTTGTTTTTGCAGGTTAAGTACTTCGTTGTAATGGAACCGTACTTTATTTTCAATAGTATTCTGAGTGAAATACCTGTCTAGATCGGTTACCTGCAATTTGATTTTAGCCGAACGATATTGTCCGATTCCCGATCTGTTAGGAATGGGCACTGCAATATTTAATCCAAATTTGTAATTGTTCTCAAAAAAATTCAGGTTCACTCCTTCTGCCACTCCATATCCTTTTTGCAGAAAATTGTACTTGAGGTCCACCTTAGGCAATAAGCTTTGAAACTTCAATCTTCTTTCTACTTCCAGCGATTGTAGTTTATAATCAATCACCTGCAGCTTGGGATGATTGGCCAATGTGCGGGTGAGCCATTCCGTTAGTGCCTGCACATTGTACTGGCGGAAATTTTGTGTGCTCCAAGCAGTGTCCGGAATCACACGATCGGTAAGATATACCGGCTTGTTATCATTCCTCCACAGATAAGTGGATAATTCCAAGGATGATTTGCGGTATTTGAGCCAGGCTTCTTCCCTTTGCTGGAGAAAATTCTGCAGCTGAGCCAATGCTTCGGTTGTATCAATACCTGCTCTGTCGCCGTTTTGAAACGAAACTTTCACCAGTTCATATCGAAACTCATTCAAGCGAATGGTGTTTTCCAGAATCAGAAATACCTGGTAGTCTTTAGCCCAGTTCCAGTAAGCCTGGTAAGCATTCAGCAATAAGTCGTTGACCGCATTGCGTTGCTCGGCTACTGATTGTTTGGTGTACAATTGTGCCTGTTTCAACGCTGTTCTCCTTTTATCAACAACCAGGTCTTTCATTAACGGCACACTCAATCCGGCATAAGAAGTTCGTCCGGTAGTTTTTTCTGTATTAATGTAATCGCCAAAATTATTTTCAATGCCTGCATACGCTTCTATCCCCAGCCATGTAGGAATCACCAGCTCACCGTTTGTATAGTTGAAATAATTTTTTCCGTCGAATGTTTTGCGGTTGTTATCGAACGTAAAGAAAGGATCAAAATTTCCTCTTACAGATAACAACTCAGCCCTTGCCTGCTCCACAAACAAGGCAGCTTGTTTTGCCAATGGATGATTGGCACGTACAACAGACAGGAATTGTTCCTCAGTCATTACACGAACAGAATCCTGTGCCGTTGCAGCAAACATCAACAAGGTAAATGTTGTTACCAGTTGAAGTCTCCGAAAGTATAGCCCCGCCGGTTTTATATTGATGTTATACCTCTTCATGTTATACTGCTGCCCCCCCTGTTAATATTTGTGTTTCTCCAATTCCTTACCACCAGTTTTCTCTTCTGATTTCGTTTTATAAAAATCGGGAGGGAACCCGTTGATCTGCCGCCACAACTCATACCATACAGGTACATCTTTGAGCAATGCAAAACTTACAGTACCGGTGCCCAGCTTTAACTCCTTGGGCCAGGGACGATCTTTGGGGTCTTCTGCAACTAATACACGAAACAACCCATTGTCGCTCCGGTTACTTTCAATAGCCACTACTTTTCCTCCAAAGGTTCCATAAGAAGCAGCAGGCCATCCACTGAACACGATAGCGGGAAATCCATCAAACATAAAACGCACTTTCTGATTGATGCTGAGTAATTGCAGATCCATTGGCTTCACCCATATTTCTGCAGCCAACTGGTATTCTTTGGGAATAATTTCCACAATCATATCGCCTTCTTTCACCACTTCATTGATACCCGATTTCTTTGCTTTAATCACCTGTCCGTCCTGCGGTGCTAATACATAGTATTGTCCGCTCCTGATTCTGTAGTTATCAAACTGGTTTTGCAGCTTGGCTACCTTTCCTTGTCCGCCTGCAATTTGTGATTGCGATTGAAACTGGTCGCCCTGTGCTTTGGCAATTTTTTCATTGTAATTCTGAATGGTGGCACCACGTTCCAATTGAATGATCAGTAAATCCTGTTTACTGTTGCTGAAATCGTTTTGCGCACTCACCAGCTTTGCATACACATTCTGGTGTGCCACTTTTCGACGTTCATATTCTGTTAAAGGAATCACACCCTGTTCATACATACGTGTGGCACCTTCAAGCTGACGATCGGCCACCTGCATTTCATTTTGTGCTGCAATCACTTTCATACTATCACTCTGCACTTTGCGTTGCGTTTGCACCATTTTATTCTCGATGCTTTTCAACTTCAGGTTTAATTCATCCTGCATGGCTGTGATCTGTTGCCCGGTTGCAGCGACTTTACTTTTGTAATAATCAATGGTCACCTGCTCAGCGGTTAACTGCTGCTCTGTTCGATTCAGCAAATTAGGATCCAGGTAATCGTCTTTGATTTCTGCCAGCTGCACGATGGTGTCGCCTTTCTTTACATAATCACCTTCTTTCACCCACCATTTCACAATACGACCGGGGATGATATTGTTCATTTGCTGCGGACGTTGTTCCTGCCGTAATGTTGTTACGGTTCCATCGCTTTTAATGTTCTGCGTCCATGGAATAAATAAGACAGCTAGTATAATGATGAGTACAGCATAGAACACCTGCTTTACATTGCTCTTTTTACCCTGACGATAAATATGATCAAAAGCCTTCAGCTTCTTTCCTACTTTCGCTTCTATATCCGGTGATAATAATTCAACTGCCATAAAATATCATTAAAGAATTTCAGAAGGTTTTCCTTGTTTAATAATTTTTCCATTCTCCATGTAAATCACGTAATCACTGTTTCTTGCGAAGGATTCATCATTTGAAATAATCAAACTGGTAGTGGAAGGAATTTCCCTCAGCAGGTAATTCTGAATCATTTGCTGACTTTTTTCATCAAATCCAGCCCATGGTTCTTCCAGCAATAACAAGCGTGGTTGCAATACCAACGCTCTTAATAAAAGGATCCGGCGAATGGTGCCATCGGGTAAGCGCCTGCCGGTTTGTTCAATATTGGTATCAAATCCTTGTTTCAGAGAAGCAATAAAACCGTTAAGTCCTATTTTTTCGGCCAGGTTCATAATTTCAGCCGTAGTGCAACTGGCGGCGCCTAATGAAATATTTTCATATAATGTACCATCAAATATATCCTGTTGATTAAAGAGGATTCCTATTTCTGAACGCAATGAATCGGGATGATAATTACCAATGGGAATCCCATCAACCAGTATATCTCCTTCAAATGTTTGATAAGAGCCTGTAAGTAATTTTATAAGTGTGGATTTGCCTGAACCTTCAGGCCCCATGATACAAACTTTGGTTCCACTTTTTATGTCAAACTGAATATTGCGGACAGATTGTTTTTCGCTGTTGTAACCAAAAGAGAGTTGGTGCATTGCAACAGAAAATCCTTTTCCTTCGTGCACTACTTTTAGCGTCCCTTCTTTCTCCAAAGGTTTGTCGAGTATTTTACCCAGTTTCTCGAGGCTGGTGAGTAAATCGTACACTTTATCCAGGCTCTGAATAAATTTTTCTACCGATGCAAGAACAGAAAGAATAACAATTTCTGCAGCCACAAACTGTCCGATGTTGATCTGGTTCTGAACCAGCAATATACTTCCCACGATCAGCATCCCTGCTGTAATAATCACTTTAAAAGCAATGAGTGACCAGTATTGCAATAATAAAATGCGGAAATGGCTAGATCTGGCATCCACATATTTGGAAACAAGAATATCTGTTTTTTCTACGGGTAAAGAAGTCCCTTTGGAAAACCTGAATGATTTTAATACTCTGGCTACTTCTTCCAGCCAGCTTGCCACCTGGTATTTGTAATCACTTTCATCGAGTGAAGTTTTTAGCCCTCTTCCTCCGGTTGTATATAAAATCACATAAATGAGTAATACTACCAGCAAACTGAAGACAATGAAAATATTTGCGTATAAGGAAAGAAGGGTTAGTCCGAATATAATCTGAATAGTGGCAATTGGAATATCAAGCAACAAACGGCTCAGGCTTTTCTGGAGTACAATTACATCAAAGAAACGATTGACCATTTCTGGCAAATAATAATCATCTACTTTTTGCAAATCCAGTTTGGGGATGCGCCAGGCAAATTCAAACGTATAGCGGGCAAAAATCCGTTGTTGAATTTTTTCAATCACTTTCATTTGTCCCACCTGCAGCAATCCGCCAAAGAAAACACCCAATACAACCATGATAATTAAAACCACCATGGAAGTGGATACGGAGCCTGCCAATACGAAATTGATGATTGCCTGTATACCCAGCGGTACAGTTAACGCCAGCAACCCGGCGAGAATGGCATAAAAATAAATGGAGCTAATTTCACGGCCTTCCAGTTTAAGTACCTGCCATAAGCGGATAAGGGGGTTCTTCAGAATTCTGTCGGTTGTTACGTCTGCCATTACTACAAATCGGGTTTGTTAAAGAATGTTACTAAAAACGATTACAAGTGCTTAACAAAGAACCTTGTAAATAGTTGAGCCTAATGAACAGTTTTGAAAAAAAATCGTTCACCCCAAATATCCGATTATCTTTTATTTAACACTCACTGAGAGAGAGGGGAATATGCACCGCCAACCCACCTTCGGCCGTTTCTTTGTACTTGTGGTTCATATCCTGGGCGGTTTCCCACATGGTTTTTACAACTGCATCCAGCGATACTTTGGCGTAATCAGGCGTACTTTGAAGGGCCAGCTGGGAAGCGGTAATGGCTTTGATGGCCCCCATGGTGTTTCGTTCAATGCAAGGCACCTGCACCAAGCCGCCAATGGGATCACAGGTAAGCCCCAGGTGATGTTCCATGGCAATTTCAGCTGCCATCAGCACCTGTCGCTGGGTGCCGCCCAAACATTCTGTAAGGGCTGCCGCAGCCATGGCAGAAGAAACCCCAATTTCTGCCTGGCATCCACCCATGGCAGCAGAGATGGTGGCCCCTTTTTTGAAAATACTTCCAACTTCCGATGCAGTAGCCAGGAAGCGAATGATCTGGTCCTGGGTATTTCCATTACAGAAAGTGATGAAATATTGCAGTACTGCCGGGATCACCCCTGCTGCTCCATTGGTGGGTGCAGTAACCACACGTCCAAAGGATGCATTTTCTTCGTTTACAGCCAACGCAAAACAGCTTACCCAATCGAGAATATATTGAAAGGAATTTCCTCCGGCAGCAATCGCTTTTACCCAGGATTCAAAATCGTGGTAAGCTGCATTTCCAATCAGTTTCTTATTAAGTTCGTAAGCCCTGCGTTTTACATTCAATCCGCCGGGTAGCAAACCCTGAGTATGGCAACCACGGTACATACAAGAAGCCATTACGTTCCATATTTGCAACAGGCCCTCTCTTGTTTTTTGTTCTTCCCGCCAGGCATGTTCATTTTCCAATACAATATCACTGATGCTCATGCCGGTTTTCATACACCAGTGCAATAAATCATCGGCAGTATCAATCGGAAACGGAAGATGAGTTTCGTTCTTCTTATTGTCCTGTATTTTTTCCTGAACCACAAATCCCCCACCGATTGAATAATAGGTTTCTGCAATGGCTGTATCGTTTGAAAACGTAGCCAGAAAAGTAAGTGCATTGGGATGGAAGGACAAACTTTCGTTGAGCAGGAATTCAATATCCTCCCTGGGATCAAATGGTACTTCATGCTTCCCGCCCAGCAACAACTCCTTCATGCGGGCTATATCATTAATGCGTGCATCAATGGATTCCACATCAAATGTTACCGGATCTTCTCCACACAAACCAAGCTGCACAGCCACATCTGTGCCGTGGCCTTTCCCTGTTTTTGCCAATGAACCATAAAGCAGCACACGTATGGTTTTTACGTTTGTAAACCCATACTTTTCTTCAATGGAACGAATGAATTGTTGTGCTGCACGCCATGGGCCCAGTGTGTGACTGCTGGATGGCCCCACACCAATTTTGAACATATCAAATACAGAAATAGGTTCGTATGGCAATTGGCAAACAGTTTACAAGAAAGGTGAATACAGAAATGTATAATCTTAAATACTCATCAATTCAATTTCAAAAATAATAATCTGGTTGGCAGGTATCACATAGGTACCATCCAGCCTTCTCAAACCACCAGGGCCATAACCCAATGATGGGGGAATAAACAATTTGATTTTACCACCCTTCCCGATCAATGGAATTCCTCTACGCCATCCTTCCACAAGCTGGTACAAATAAAAACTTGCTGGCGTAGAAGTTGTTTGATCAAAAACGCTCCCGTTTTCTGTGTATCCTTTATAATTTACAGATAGATAACTGCATTGATTGGGCTTTTTGCTGTCGCCGGGAGCAGTTATAATGTAGTATAATCCACAATTTTCCAATGGCACGGCGTTGGTAATTGAATTGTTTGCCAGGTAATTGGTAACAAGCGTTTTTTCAGCATCTGATACAATAGTGGATCCTGCACTCTGATCACACTTTTTTTTACACCCGAACAAAACTGTTACTAAACCGAGAAACAAGAATACTTTCTTCATATTGATAAATTAATGCACGACATCGGCAGTTTGAATTACAAATATATCGGTTGAACCTGTTAATGAAACTAAAAGAAAAGACTTGCTGTTTTATTCCATTTGCTTTTTAAGTTCCTGGTAACGCTGCTCATTCATTTCCCATTTAAAACGCATCCTGAAAACAGCGTAAAATACAGCTATCCCTAAACACGCCATTAAAATAAGTGTAAACTGAGAACCTGAAATATAAGGCATCCGCTTATACCATCCCCTGAACATGACAGACAGCAACACAGGGAGACCAAATACGAGGCCTAAAGGCAACCCAATTGTAAGCTGATTCATCCAGTTACGCTCACGATCCCGGTTTTTCTCCCACCATTCAACAAATTCAAGGTTTTCTTGAGATATCATAATTGAAATTCATGCAAATTTAATCGCTCTGAGGGCTTTCCCCTACAAATTTCACAAAGAGGCTTCCTCTTTTTTTTATAAGTTTGATGAAAATTTATCCCGTGAAAGTCCAGGATTTATTAGCAGATTATCTATACCAACAGAAAAAATTATCGCTTCCTTCTATCGGGCATTTTGAATTGGACCCTTCTGCTCCAATCAATACAGGCAAAGATGAAACCTGGCCTGAAGATGCTATAAGGTTCAGTGCAGATGCATCAGCACCCCTTACCAACGAATTGCTGGCATTCCTGGTAGAACATTCCGGCAAAATGAAACCTTTGGCCCAAAGCGACCTTGAATCATACATCATAAACGGGTTACAATTACTCAATATTGGCAAGCCCTTTATCCTGAAAGGAATCGGCTCACTTACGAAAAGTGCCGGTGTTTATTCCTTTAAACAAGGTTTGCCGCTGGCTCAGAAAGAGCAATCTCAAACAGGGTATGTTTTAAAAGACAGAACCCGGCAGAAAGAAGAAGAAGCCGGCGATCCTGATTTTTCATCTGAAGAAAAAAAGAGTTCTAAAAAAATCATCATTGCCCTTGGCAGCATCCTGGCTCTTGTACTCATAGCATGGGCTGTTTATCTCTCCTTGCCGAAAACAGAACCCGCAGCCACAGAAACAGAGGAAACAACCGATACTGTTACCAACACAACACCTGTTACAGATACGGCAACAAATCGTGTAGCCGACACCGTTACTACTCAACCCGTAGCCGACACCAGCGTAAAACTTGCTTTCATCATTCAGTCATTTAATACAATTGGGGCTGCTACTCAAAGAGTTGAAGTACTGAAAGGCCGTGGACATAATGTAACCCTAGAACAGAAAAATGATTCAACCTTCCTTGTGGTGTTATCACTAAACAAACCACTAAGCGATTCCTCGTATGTAAGAGATTCATTGCAAAAGTTTTTCCGTTGGAAAACGGTTCTCTACAAAAAATAATCTTTCATGGCCCGTTCAGGTATTGTGCGCATAATTTTCTGGATCACTGTTATACTTGAACTGGTGTTGATCTTTATGGAGCAAAACGAATGGAGATGGGCCACCAAGCCGCTTCTGATGCCGTTGCTGATGGGAATACTGTGGGTTGAAAAAAAGAATGTTGTTTATTTCCCTTTGCTTGCAGGAGCAATACTTCTTTCCTGGTGCGGAGATGTTTTGTTGCAGATGGAGGGACTGTTTATCCCGGGATTGGTTTCCTTCCTGCTGGCACATATCTGTTACATCATTTATTTTGTAAAACGTACTTCGGGCAAAACCGGAATGTTAAAAAAGAAACCGGCATTGCTGATACCTGTGCTCATCTATATTTTATTATTTCTGTATTTACTCTTCCCTTACCTGGGAGTCATGAAACTGCCGGTTACGATTTATGGTGTTACAATCGGCACCATGTTACTCATGAGCATCCATACAATGGGAACCATCCGTTATAAAACGTCCTTGTACTTTATAACAGGCGCTGTCTTGTTTGTAACATCCGATTCAATTCTGGCAGTTAACCTGTTTGCCGTGAAATATACCATGCTAAGCCTTGCCGTAATGCTCACCTATGCATCTGCTCAATACCTGATTGTGAGCGGAGCCGTGTTACCCGGATCCAAAACAGATTGAATCATGCTTCCCGTTTCTTATTTTTCCCGAACTTTAGTTTTATCAAGAATGGTATTTTATGAGTAAAAGACCCGATTACATTTCATGGGATGAGTATTTTATGGGCGTAGCCCTGCTTTCTGCAAAAAGAAGCAAAGATCCTTCCACACAGGTAGGCGCCTGTATCGTAAACAAGAAGAATAAAATTGTTGGAGCCGGGTATAATGGTTTGCCTGCTGGTTGTGACGACGATGAATTTTCCTGGGAAAAACAGGGCGGCTTCCTGGAAACCAAGTACCCCTATGTATGCCATGCCGAACTGAACGCCATCCTCAATAATATTGGCATGGACCTGCATGGTTGCCGGATTTATACGGCTTTGTTTCCCTGTAATGAATGTGCCAAAGCCATCATACAGTCAGGCATAACCGAAGTGATTTATTTAAGCGATAAATATGCAGGTTCAGAGGTATTTGTTGCATCCAAACGAATGCTTGATAAAGCAGGTGTCACCTACCGGAAAGTGCAATCGGGTATCCAATCCATCGAACTATCGTATAAGGAAGAAAGCGTATAAAAAAAGTCCTGCAGTTGATGCAGGACTTTTTTATTAATAGATGATATAAGGATAATCAAATCCATCATCATCGTCTTTGAACAGTTTTCTTACAAATGCTTTTACTTTTTTCAACCATGTTGTAATCATAGTAAAAGAATTAAGTGTGAAACCAAAAATCCCGTCTGAAGAGTCAAACGGGATTTGTTTATATAAAGATCTTATGAGCAGATCTTAGTAGTCCATGCCACCCATACCAGGTGCACCGGCAGGCATAGCAGGAGCTTCAGGTTTTGGTTTGTCGGCAATCACACACTCAGTGGTGAGTAACATACCGGCAATGGAGGCTGCGTTTTCGAGAGCAACACGTGTTACTTTAGTAGGATCAATTACACCGGCTTTCAGTAAATTTTCGAATTCTTCTGTGCGGGCATTGAAGCCAAAGTCACCTTTACCTTCTTTGATTTTATTTACGATCACACTTCCTTCCAGTCCTGCGTTTTCAACAATAGTGCGAACAGGTGATTCCAGTGCACGGCGTACAATCTGCACACCCAGCTTTTCATCATCATTGCTGCTGCGGAAACTATCCAAAGCTGCAACGGCACGAATGAAAGCAGTACCACCACCGGGAACAATACCTTCTTCAACAGCTGCACGTGTGGCATGTAATGCATCATCCACACGGTCTTTCTTTTCTTTCATTTCCACTTCTGTTGCGGCACCAATATTCAACACAGCTACACCACCACTCAGTTTCGCCAGGCGTTCCTGTAATTTTTCTTTATCGTATTCAGAAGTGGTTACTTCCACCTGTGCTTTGATCTGAGCAATACGTGCATTGATATCTTCTTTCTTTCCTTTACCACCAACGATGGTAGTATTTTCTTTATCGATAGTTACAGAAGTAGCCTGACCGAGGTAAGACAGATCTGCATTTTCCAGTTTGTAACCTTGCTCTTCGCTGATTACAATACCCTTTGTAAGGATGGCAATATCCTGCAGCATTTCTTTACGACGATCACCAAAACCAGGAGCTTTTACAGCAGCTACTTTCAGTGTTCCACGTAATTTATTCACCACCAGTGTAGCCAATGCTTCACCTTCGAGGTCTTCTGAAATGATCACCAGCGGACGGCCACCCTGAGCAACTTTCTCAAGAATGTGCAGGATATCTTTCATGCTGCTGATTTTCTTATCATAGATAAGAATGTATGGATTCTGCAGTTCGGCTTCCATTTTTTCGCTGTTGGTAACGAAGTAAGGAGAAATGTAACCACGATCGAATTGCATACCTTCCACTACTTCTACAGTAGTATCGGTTCCTTTTGCTTCTTCCACAGTGATCACACCATCTTTACCAACTTTCTGCATTGCTTCAGCAATCAGTTTTCCAATAAACGGATCGTTGTTGGCTGAGATCGTGGCAACAGCTTCAATTTTCTTGTTGTCGTTTCCTACTGCCTGAGATTGTGATTTCAGGTGTTCAATCACTTTTTCAACTGCTTTTTCAATACCACGTTTCAGATCCATTGGATTGGAACCTGCGGCTACGTTTTTCAAACCTTCAGTAATAATTGATTGTGCAAGTACAGTGGCTGTGGTAGTACCATCACCAGCCACATCTGCTGTTTTGGAAGCTACTTCTTTCACCATCTGGGCGCCCATGTTTTCAATGGGATCTTCCAGTTCTATTTCTTTAGCAACACTCACGCCATCTTTTGTTACTGCGGGAGCGCCGAATTTCTTTTCAATTACAACATTACGTCCTTTAGGACCGAGAGTTACTTTAACAGCGTTAGCCAGCGTATCAACGCCTTTCTTCATTTTATTTCTTGCTTCAAGATCGAAGAAGATTTGCTTTGCCATAATTATATTTTTTTAATTTTTTGAGAATTAGATAGTTACCCGATGAGCTTTTTTGCCACATCGGCAGACGAAATTGAAACTTGTATGGATTAAACAATTGCCAGAATGTCGCTCTCTCTCATAATGAGGAGATCTTCGCCTTCAATGGCGATTTCGGTACCTGCATATTTTCCATAAAGAACAGTATCACCGGTTTTAACTGTCATTGGTTCATCTTTTTTACCAGGACCGGCAGCTACCACTGTACCACGTTGGGGTTTTTCTTTCGCTGTATCGGGGATGATAATACCGCCAGCTGTTTTTTCTTCTGCAGGAGCTGGTTTCACAATTACCCTGTCGTGTAAAGGAGTTACACTTACCTTCTTAGCCATAGTTTATCGTTTTAGGTTTTTAATTGATGATTTTACCCGTTCATTTGGGCACGCAAAGGTAAGCGAATACAGTGCCATGGCACGGGAATCATCAAAAAAATCAAAAAATGACAGGAATTATTGTGAAAAGCTGTCAAGAACGGGACAAATTTTCAGGCAGGACGACTATTGAGCAGGGTACCCTTCCACCCATATAACAGGTTGTGATTCGAGGGAGATTTTCTTATTTCCGGACCGGCCTTTCAAAAGGATGGTTTTACCTTCAACTTCAGCCACATCTTTCCATTCGCCCCCTTGCAAATCAAGGTACAATGCCATCAGGTGATAGCCTTCTTGTTTCTGTATTTCAATTTGCTTGCCCGTTTGTTTATCAAAGCCAACGGCATGCACCGTATCAGTTACAGGAAAAGACCGGATTCCAAACGTTTTACCGTTAATTGAGGCACTATCCCATTGAATGGATACAGACTTTGATTCCAGGTAAACAGTGAGTATAATTTTAACGGGTCTTTTGAATGGCTGCCCCGATTCATCCACAGCAATATTGCCCGGCAATTGCACTAATGCATACGCATAATTTTTGCCCAACAGTTTCTGCGCCCGGCTACAGCTCATGAAAGCAACCGATAAACAAAAAAAGAGAAAAAGAGACAGGTACTTTTTCATGAATTTCTTTTTAGTACAGATGTAACAAAGCCTGTCTTTACACAAGACAGGCTTTGTTTTTATCAGAGCTTACTGCTTGATCAGTTTGAATGTTTGCATTTTTTCACCATTATCCACCCTCAACATGTAACTGCCTGCTGCCAATACTTTCCCAGAAAAAGGAAGTTCCTGGTTACCACTGGTCCGGCCCAGATTCCATGTTTTCAATATTTGTCCGCTCATGGTGTACAAGACCGCACTTACTGTTTTTCTTGATTCGTTCTGAATAGACAGGCGGATACTTTGTGAAACCGGATTCTGCAACAGCTGCACAAACTGTTCAGTTCGGTTAGTAACTACTGTTAGGCCGGTTGCAAATCCATCCGTCAGAAAGAAGCTACCTACCCCAGATACATTTGCAGTGAATACATATCCACTTCCATAAACTGTAGCAGTTGAGGGATAAATAAATGTATTTGATCCATTGGCAGCAGCTGTTGATGCGGCTGTAGTTTTAGCGATATTAAGAGTTGCCGGCGATTTGCCTGCCAATTCAGCTGCGGTAAAATAGACCCCAATCACATACGAAGCATTTGCATCTCCTGTGGCAGTAACTTTAAATACTTTCTGAGATCTCGTGCCGGCATAAAACGATTGCCATGTGTTTCCTGCTTCATTAATCATCATATTTACACAGCCCATATTGGCAGATGGATTTGACAGGCTACTGATAATATTTGTAGAGGCTGGTGTAAAGAAATAATAGGTTCCCTGTCCTCCTACGCTTTCGGTTCTGTTTTTCAATCCAACTGTTTCAATCTGGTTTCCATTATTATTAGAAACAGTAAGAGTGATATCCGGGCGGATATAAACTGTACCGTTGGTTCCGGAAGCGCCCCCATAAAGTGTAGTATTGAGATTAGATAATGAACACCCATCAGTCGTAACTGCATTTTCTCTTGCCCATAAGCACTTCTGATCTGTGGTTATATTACTGGAAACACGATCATCGGAACTTTGTGTACTTCCTGGATTATTATAACATATTTCCAGCAGCACGTTGCTCGTTCCGTCCCAATAGAAAGTACTTACATTGAAATTAAGCGTATTCAATCCTGATACAGTAGTATAATCACCCTGATAACAAAGTGTGGCACCAGTTTCAAAAACTCCTGACAAAACTGACGTGCTTGTATTCCTGAGCGAAATACTTAATCCATAATAGGGTGTGGTGCTGGCCTTTGTTGTTACCCGGAATGCCAATGAAGTAATATCACCTGCTGTTAAGCCTGCGGCAGCCAATTCTGCTGCTGTATACAAATATTGACTCTTAGCCCTTACATATGTACCCCTGAATGGCTGAACATAGGTACTGCTTCCGTCGCCAATTGTACCTGTAACTGTAGATCCTCCTGATGCAGGCGCCACATCATTGTCATTTATCTGAATTGTATACGATTGGCTTTGAGGTGATGCCTGCGCATTGGTAGCTCCGGATACATTATACGCCAGTGTAAATGATTCGGCAGGTTCAATCGCTGCATCATCATACACCCTCACTGTAATTGTTTTACCAGTTGTTGAACCAGATGTAAAGGTGAAGGTCTTTGATGGAGAAGCAAAGTTTCCATTTGTAGTAAAATCAAAATCCACCCCTTCTGTAGCTGAAGCTGCAGCGACTGATAAAGTAACAACAGCATCCCCGCTGGGAGGAGCGTCAATCACCATATTTACTGTAATATCCTTATAAGTGCGACAGCCATCAGTTCCGGTAGCAGCACCTTCAGAAACCGGTTGTCCATAACTATATGAACCAGAAAACCGGACAAAAGGTGAAGAACCAGGTATCTTGGCAGTCCATAAACCACGGCCATGTGTAGCCGCAATGATCGTACGGTCTGATGGCCTGTATTGCAACATGTTTGTTTTTACAAATGGGAAACTGGTGTTTTGAACCCATACAGTAGAGGCTCCATTGAGGTTATCTGTTTCAAAAATGCCCAACTCAGTTGCAATAATTGCTTTGCTGTTGTCTTCGGGATGAAACATCGCCCATCGTACAGGTATATCCGGAAGTGTTCCGGTACAATTTGTCCAATCAGTTCCGCCATTCTGTGAAATCAAAACATGAGGTTGCCCAAAGTTTGATACAGACAATATCAGATTATTATCATTTGTTCCTGTATTTACAGAACTCACATTTACTCCAGATATGATTGAAGATGGAGAAATATTTGTAATTGATGGTGAAGCGGAACTTGCATTGTCAACCTTCAACAAGGTTCCATTGTTTGTTCCCATAAACACCCTGTCGGATTTAAATGGTGAAACTTTTATACAAGAAACAGAACCACTTGAATAGGTGGAAAAAGAAACAAGGTTAAACGTGCTACCGTTTTGAGGATTCGACCAGAGCAGATAATTTCCGCCAGTAGCACTGGCATAAAACTTATTATTGACATCATCGTAATCACTGGGATTTATAAACATCCCGGAACTACTGGAATAATTGACAGATGACCATGAAGACCCGCCATCCACACTTCTCCTGAAATTGCTATAAGTTGTGGCTCCGAACTGATACTGTGGTTCATTCTCATCTATATGAGCAACTCCTCCATCACCACCTAAGATTTCAACACTGTTTCCCAGGCCGGCACTGTTCAGTTGATGTGTACCGTTATCCTGGGCTCCCGCCAGAAAATAATTTGTTAGTGTAGGATGTATGGCGCATGAATAAAATTGTTTTGCTCTCAGGCCAGTATTCCTGTCTGTATAAGTTATTCCATTATCTGAAGAATAATCCAATCCACCATCAGATGAATATAAAACCTGTGTTCCGTTCCAGGCAATCGTATGATGGTCGGCATGTATATAAGGACCCGAACCCACCCACTGGCCTATCTGTGTCCAGCTGGTACCTCCATCACTGCTTCTGTATCCATTCAGCCCTCCTACTATTACGTTATCCGGATTAGACGGGTCAACTCCCAACGCTATACAATACCAGCCCTGGCCGCTGCTTAAATTGGTATAAGTTGTACCACTAACAGTGGGCGTGGTTGTAGTAGCAGCCCATGTAAACCCACCGTCTGTAGATTTATATAATGTTGGTGTTTGAAAGGATGAATTCGAAGGAAGGGCATACAATGTATTTCCTGCCACTGCCAGTTCACAGTTAAATCGCAGATCGGGAATGGGTAAACCCGGCGACTGCCAGCCAGAAGAAGTTACTGTTGCAGGGTTATCTGTGTAAAAGGATCCCGACTGGGCTGTTGTACTGTTGTAATATCCCTTCACTACATGAAGCCTGCCAGTGTTACTGATTTCCATATCAGCAATACGGGTTCCAACATCCAGAGTTGAAGGAGTTATATTGGTCCACGTGTTTCCGCCATCTGTTGACCGTTGTAAACCTGCGCCACTGCCAATTGTACCAACATAAACATTACCAGATGCATCGCATAGCACTTTTGAAACATTCCAGAATCCGGTAGTATTGGGCAATAAATTCCAGGTATTTCCTCCATCTGTACTTTTCCATATGCCCCCACCTCTTACGGCATCTATATTATAGGATTTTTCACCGGTTCCAAAGTACATGATATTTTTATTGGCAGGACTTTGACAAATAGAACTAACAGCAAGGTTTCCTAAAAAATCATTTACCAATTGCCAGTTCGCAGGTGAGGCTGCTATATTCGTTGTTTTCCATAAACCACCACTAACGCTTGCTACCCAAACTGTTCTGTTTGTAGGATCGTTTAAATCCACCCATATTGCACGTATCCTGCCACTTGTTACCGCATTATTAAGCGGCCCTCTCTGGTTGCCATTGCTGGGACCTACCACATCTGAATTAGGGCCTCTTTCTGCCCATGTAGTTGCTGCTATTCTCGCAAGCCCGGATCTGCGCTGCTGTGCAAGTCGCTCACGTGCAACGATCAATCTTTCACGAGGCACATAACCCAACCTGATATCCTTTGTCATGTTAAACTCCATTTCCATGGTTTCACGAATCCCATCCTCTTTTTCCTCATTTTCCTGCGCTTCTTCTTGTTCAGATAACGAAACACCACGGAATTGATTGGCATTACCGCCTGACAAATACATTAAAAACAAAGGCAAAGACGCCAGCATTAAAGTGGTAAAAATTTTTTTCATGCGTATTGATTCTAGTAATAATAAATCCGGCAAACCGGATATAACTGAAAGAAATAAAATTAAGGAAAACTTATTCATATCTTTGCCCGCCTTAAAAGTTCTTTAGAAAATGATCAGCAGAAGAAATATCCGGGTAAAAGTGATGCAAACCCTGTACACCTGTACAGCCGCAGACGGCACCATCACAAAAGAACAAGCCCTCAAAGTACTTGAGAATCATCTCGACCAGAGCAGACAGCTTTTTGTATTCCTGATTCACACCATCACTGAAGTAGCCCGGTTTGCCGAAATTGATGCCCGCCAAAAAGCATCCAAGCATTTACCAACAGCCAGTGACCTGAATGTAAATATCAAGATTTCCGGGAACGAACTTTTGTGGCGGATCCTTGAACTGGAATCTTACAAAACAGCTGTTGCAGAAACCAAACCACACTTATTTACAGATGAGGAATGGATACGCAAACTGTATTTCGAACTGGTGGCATCTGAACCATACAAAACCTACATCAGTACTCCTTCAAGAGATAAAAAAGAAGAAAAAGAAATACTCGAATTCATCTTCACCGATCTCATGCTGCCCAATGAAGATTTTATTTCATTTGTTGAAGAGTTATTCATTCATTGGGACGACGACAGTGAAATGATGAATCTCTTGATGTTGAATTTTCTGCAAAAACCCCATACCTACAATTTTCAGAATTTTGTAAGTCCTGAGAAGAGAAAATACGCAAAAGACCTGCTGATCACTGTGATTGAAAAAGATGAGCTGTGCAATACACATATCAAAGGAAAATTGCAGAACTGGGACCCCGAACGTACGGCTGCACTGGATATGATTCTGATGAAGATGGGGATTTGTGAGTTTTTGTTTTTTGAAACCATTCCACCCAAAGTGACCATCAACGAATATATTGACCTGGCCAAAGAATACAGTACGCCACAGAGCGGGCATTTTGTAAATGGTATTCTTGATAGTATTCACAAGGACCTGGCCAACGAAAACAAACTACATAAAATAAGCTTTAAGAAATCATAAACTCCGATTCAATTACATTTGCATCCGAAATACAAAGTGTTATGAAACAGTTTTTTATTATCAGTCTGATTGCCGGCACTCTGTTTGCCTGTAACAGCAACCCCAAAAACCCAAAATCACCCATTGGTGATGAAGCCCTGGCTGAACAAAACAGCAAGATCTTAACTGATTCCACCAAATGGACAACCGTATTGTGGACAGATTCTGTACAGGATTTTGGGAAAGTGGAAGATGGCGAAAAAGTACAGATCAGTTTTCATTTCAAAAACACCGGCAACCAACCATTGATTATTACGTCGGCTACTGCAAGCTGTGGATGTACAGTGCCTTCCAAGCCCGAAGAACCCATTGCACCCGGTGAAGAAGGTATTATTAAAGCAGAATTCAACAGCGAAGGACGTGTTGGTGTGGCAAACAAATACATTACTGTTACCTGCAATACAAAGGAACAGCTGTATACCCTGAAATTTAACGGAGAAGTTTTACCCAAAAAATAAGCATACAAAATGAATCTATTTCTTTTATTCGCCGGTAACCCGCAAAGTGGTGGTGGCACTATCCAGTTGTTATTCCTTGGTTTGATGATTCTTGTGTTCTGGCTCTTTATGATCCGTCCGCAAGCTAAAAAAGCCAAGCAACAGAAAGAATTTATCGACAACCTTCAGAAAGGCGATAAAGTGGTTACCATTGCAGGTATTCACGGTATTGTAAACAAAGTGAATGATGATAATACGCTTTCACTGGAAATCAATCCCGGCAGTTATATCAAAATCGAAAAAAGTTCTATCAGCATGGACTGGACTACCCAACTGAACAAAGTGGGTGGCGATAAAAAATAATTGTTCTTTCTTTTTGCAAACCGGTAGCCTTTGCTTGTCTTTTCATGAAGATGGCATAAGACTACCGGTTTGTTCTGTAATTAACTAACTTGAGGTATGTTGAAAATCGGACTTACAGGAGGAATTGGTAGCGGTAAAAGCACGGTGGCTCATGTATTTGAACTGCTGGGGATTCCTGTTTATTCGGCCGATGCTGCAGCAAAAAAACTGATGAATGAAGATGAGCAGCTGAAACAACAACTCATTCATTATTTCGGGACCGGAACCTATTCCAATGGTTTACTCAACCGGCAATACCTTGCTTCCATTGTGTTCAGCAACAAAGAAAAACTGGAATTACTCAACAGCATTGTTCACCCGGTTACAATTGCAGATGCAGAGCGATGGTTTCAATCGCAAAAAGCACCGTATGCTTTAAAGGAAGCTGCACTCCTTTTTGAAAGCGGTGCCGCCGAAGGGCTGGATGCTGTTATTGGCATAACGGCACCGGAAACCCTGCGGATCAAACGTGTGATGGACAGAGATGGTGTTACCGCAGCCGAAGTAAAAAAAAGAATGAACAACCAGGTGGATGAGACGATCAAAACTCGTTTGTGCGACTACGTTATTGTCAACAATGACCAACAGCTGATCTTACCACAAATACTTCAACTACACGAACAACTGTTGAACAAGGCAACATTGGCACAACCATCATGAGCATTCTTTTTATCCTGATCATCGTTGCCGGGCTTCCCCTGCTCTCTGCACTGAGTTACAAAAATATTAAACAACTCGAGTCAGAAAATGAAGGTTTACAATTTGCTAAAACGCCTATTTATCTTCAGTCCATTGCCCTGCAATCGGTATTGGCATTGCTGGCCTTCTTTGCCGCACGTAGTGAACATATCAAGGTATCATTGCATAGTACATTCACCGTTTTAAATGTGGTATCGGGCATCGCATTCATTGGTATTGCTTTACTGGTATCTTACCTGTCTGATAAATTTGGCGGAGACAAAGACGAAGGCACATTGCATCATTTATTACCGGAAACCACATCAGACCGCATCTGGTGGATTATTGCCTGTATCGTTGCAGCTTTCTGTGAAGAATATGTTTACCGTGGAGTGTTATTTGGAATGATGATGGAGCAAACGGGAAACATCTGGTTACTGGCGGCCGCTATCAGTGCCGTTGTATTTGCATTTGGACATGGAACACAAGGAGAAAAAGCCATTCTTCAAATCATTCCCTTCGCTATCGGATTTCATGTGATCGCTTATCTTGGAAACGGATTGTTACTGGTAATGATCATCCACTTCTTTTATAACATCCTGGTAGATTTGTTCTTTGGTGCAAAAATCAAGCAAAAAGCACAGCGTTGAACACCCCATCACCAACCAATCTTTTCACCCCATTTACCCAATCCGAAATGTTTGTTTAACGGCAGATTAATACCTAATTGATTATAGGCTGTTGTATTCTGAAAATAGCTTCTGGCATACCGAAGCTGCAGCTTGGGGAACATCACTCCGGCCCCTAATGAAAAACCAACCAATCCGTTCGACACATTATTGATCCGGAGTTCATTCCGGCGCAGGTAATTATAAGCAACCGTCACTTCCACCCTTTCTCCAATCATAATTTGCGTGGAGAAGATAAAATGCTGAAACAATTTACTTACGCTGAATTTTGAAGTGGATGCGTTGGGAGCTCCGTTTTCGTTATTAAACGTAGTATCGTTATACTGAATATTAAACTGATGCAAATGATGAGCTGTAGCCGAAAATTGTATCGGCGCTTTTTCCAGCTTTTTTGAAATGCCCACCACCAGGTCAAATGGCAACTCTTCAGGCACACCTGAAGTATATTTTTTCAATTGTGAACCCATATTCTGCGCCACTACTCCGATCCGTAACAGATTGGCACTGTCTGTATATAAAACGCCAATATCTGCAGCAAAAGCACTGGATCGTACAATGCCGTAATTGGAGGAAATCAGTTTTACATTCATTCCATATTTCCACCGTTGCAGGTATTCCCTGCTGGCTCCCAGTTGTAATACAAAATCTCTCGGCTGTAAAGTTCCATTGATATTGCCGGAAGGATCTGTTTGTGTAACAGAACCATAATCAAAGAAAAAAACAGATGCTGCAAAATTGGTCTTCAGTTTTGGATGACGGTAGGCCAGCATCCAATGATAATTTTTAATGCCGTTATACAGGCTGTTGAAATTGGCAGCCATATGACTGTGCATTTCCTTATCCAGCATAGCAGGGTTTTGAAAAGCCAGCGATAAATCGTTGTTCTGCTGTGCCACATTTAAACCTCCCTGTGCTGCCAGTTGCGGTGAAGCCGGGAAGCGCAGGAACTGATAGGTGTTTTGTCCGCCTAATGTTTGTGCACTGAGCGAATAAGATGAAACAACAGAAATTATGATCAACAGAAAAATCCTCATGAATACAGCTTCTAAAAGGCTGTAAATTAAACATTCGGGCGGAACTTACCACCACACAAAAAAATTCCCCCATGGAAATGGGGGAAGATCTTTAACCCTTAAAACAACCAACATGAAATTGTAGTCGTTGGGTCTATAACATCCTCTGAACTTTTTGGTTCAGAACAAATTCTAAAATTCATAAAATACAACCTGTGGTTTTAAAAGCATCAGGTTAATGCCAATTCTAAAACCTGCTGCATCGTTTTTACATAATGGAACTTCATTCCTTTAATATAGCCGGAATTGATTTCCTGTACGTCTTTTTCATTTTGCCAGCACATGATCACATCCTTGATTCCGGCCCGCTTGGCTGCCAGGATTTTCTCTTTAATTCCTCCTACTGGCAATACTTGTCCACGTAAAGTAATCTCACCAGTCATTGCCAGGAAGGGCTTCACTCTTCTACCGGTGAAAGCACTGGCTAATGAAGTAAGCATGGTGATGCCGGCACTGGGACCGTCTTTGGGGACAGCACCTTCAGGGATATGCAGGTGAATGTTTTTCTTCTGAAAGTCTTCCGGATCAATTCCAACCTTTTTTGCATTGGCCTGCAGGTAGCTAAGGGCGGTTGATGCACTTTCCTTCATCACATTTCCAAGGTTACCGGTTAACCGAAGCTCACCTTTGCCATCTGTCAGACTGGTTTCAATAAACAGAATATCTCCGCCTACTGCCGTCCATGCCAGTCCTACCGAAACACCTGGCATATTCACTGTTTTATACAAGTCGTTACTATAACGTGCTTTGCCAAGAATACGCTCCACATCTTTTGCAGTCACCGTAGCTTTCACCTTATCCTTCAATGCATACTCTTTTGCCTGTGAACGCATGATAGATGCCAGTTGCCTGTCGAGTTCACGCACACCACTTTCCCGGGTGTAATCTTCCACCACTTTGCGTAAAACAGTGTCGCTGATTTTGAATGGGATTTTTTCCAGTCCGTGTGCTGCTTTTTGTTTGGAAAGCAAATGGCGCTTGGCAATTTCAACTTTCTCTTCAACTGCATAGCCACTGAGATCGATAATTTCCAAACGATCTCTCAGGGCCGATTGAATAGAAGCAATATTATTTGCTGTAGCAATGAACAGTACTTTCGACAGATCATATTCAAGCTCCAGGTAATTATCATAAAAAGTATGGTTCTGTTCCGGATCCAGCAGTTCCAGCAAGGCACTGGACGGATCGCCCCGGAAATCACTGCCCACTTTATCAATTTCGTCCAGTATGATCACGGGATTGGAGCACTCCACTTTACGAATGGATTGGATAATCCGTCCGGGCATAGCACCAATATAGGTTTTACGATGGCCACGGATTTCGCTTTCATCATGCAATCCACCCAGGCTGATGCGCACATACTTACGGCCAAGGGCAGCCGCAATGCTTTTTCCCAGCGATGTTTTACCAATACCGGGAGGACCAAGGAAACAAAGAATCGGGCTCTTCATATCTCCTTTCAGCTTTAACACTGCCAGGTATTCCAGTATCCGTTCTTTTACTTTATCAATTCCGTAATGATCATGATCGAGTACTTTCTTTGCCTTTTTGAGATCATATTGATCAACTGTATATTCTTCCCAGGGAAGATCCAGTAAGAGATCGCAATGATTGTAAACAACCGAATAATCCGGTGTTGACGGATGCATCCGTTCCAGCTTCTCAATCCCCTTCTGAAACATTTCCTTCGCCGCTTTGGGCCATTTCTTTGTTTCAGCCTTCTTCTTCATTTCCTGGATTTCCAGTTCGTTGGCATCTCCCCCCAGTTCCTCACGAATGCTTTTCAACTGTTGCTGAAGGAAGTATTCCCGCTGCTGTTTATCCAGTTCTGTACGGGTTTTGCTGGTTACTTTGTTCTTCAGCTCGGCATATTGCAATTCCCGCTGCAGTAAGTTCATCAGCAATTCTGCCCGCAAACGGATATTCTCCGTTTCAAGTAGTTTTTGCTTTTCCGAAATCTCACTGCTAAGGTTACTGCTCACGAAGTGAATGAGGAAGCCCGGGTTTTCAATATTCTTTAAAATGATAGAAGCCTCGCTGGGAATATTGGGCGACAACTGAATAATCTGCGTTGCCATATCCTTGATAGAACCGGCAAGGGCAGAAAAATCAGCATCATCAGGAGTTGGTTCTTCCTGCAATAATCTAACAGCCGCTTTAAAATAAGGTTCTTCCGACGTGATGGCTTCAATATGAAAACGCTTCTTCCCCTGGATGATTACTGTAGTGCCTCCATCGGGCATTTTGATCAGTTTCACCACTTTGGCAATGGTACCTGTACGCACAAGGTCGTTCACTGTTGGGTCTTCCACAGAACTGTCTTTCTGCGCCACAACCCCTACCAGCTTATCGGCTTTATAAGCCTCATTGACAGCCTGGATACTCTTATCCCTGCCAACAGTAATGGGCAATACCACTCCCGGAAACAAAACGGTATTACGTAAGGGCAATAAAGGCAAACTATCCGATACTTCAATTAAATCATCGGCATCATTATCCGACTCATTCAAAGGTATAATAGGAAGAAAATCAACGTCTTCATCGGGTGTTCTTAAAAATAAACTTTGATCATTCATACTCAAATTCTTCTTTAGTCAAAATGACAGATAAGCCCCATTGAAGGGGCTTTCTGAATGGTATATACACTTGTTCAATATTAATGCCAGCAGCAAGAAACTGCTAAATCTTCATTACTTAAAGAGAGGCTCAATGGGTTTACCTATGGATCCGTTAGGCATCTGAATGCGGAGAAATGCCGCAATCGTTGCTGCGATATCAGTCATATAAAATTCCTGCACAGTACGCCCGGGTTTGATATTCCACCCATACCAAACCAAAGGAATATGGCTGTCATAAGGATTCCAGAGCCCGTGCGTTGTACCGGTTTTTCCACCATCAATCCATCCCGGTGCCAGTACCAGCTGAATATCACCACTGCGTTTGGGATGCCATCCATTTGCCATACGGTCTTTCACAAGTGCAGGCATGGGCTGCTCGGTTAATTCATCTATTTCAAAAACCCGGTCTACTCCTTCAATCTTGCTCACATAACGGATCACATCTTTTACAATATCTTCTCTGCTGAGTTTGGCCGTATCGATCAACTGGTGATTCAGGCTTACCTGGTAATTCATGGCTGCCAGAACAATGTTTCCAACACCATATTTGTCTTTCAATTGCTGATTGAGTTCGGTCATCAGTTTATTATCATCCAAAACACCGGCAGGGATTTTATGCTGTGTCATGAAGCCGGGCACATGTGCCACTCCATGATCGGCGGTAAGAAAGCAGAGGTATTGATCCTTGCCCACCACTTTATCGAGATAATCAAACAGTTCACCAAGGTCTTTATCCAATCGCAGATAGGCATCTTCTGTTTCAATGGAATTGGGCCCAAAACCATGGCCAATATAATCCGGACTGGAGAAACTAACTGCCAGAAAATCGGTAACAGAATCCTTACCCATTGATTCATTCAGAATCGCATCTTTCGCCATCATCATCGTCATGGTATTTCCAAAAGGCGTAGTTGAGATGCTGCTGTAATTTTTACCAGTAAAGCGCTTGAGGTCATAAGGAAATCCCTTCTGGTCATTTCCAAATGGTTTTGCTTCATATTCATTTTCATCGCCTGTACTTTGTACATAAGTAGCAATGGGATATAAAGTATTCCACCCCTGCTCATAAAACGCATCTACTTTTTTCTGATTATTGAAAGCTGTTACCCATGCAGGTAATTCGTTCATGTAATATGTGGAGCTGATCCAGTTCCCGGTTTTGCCGTCATACCAATAGGCTGCATCGGCGCTATGTCCGGCAGGCAGGATACCTCCCCTGTCTTTAATCGCAATACCAATCACTTTACTTCTGAAATTCGTAGCCAGTTTCAACTCATCGCAAATAGTGGTTGTTTGCATATTCCGCGGACTCATTTCCCCTGCATTGGAGGTACTGCCCACTGTTTTTACCGATTTATCTTCACTGCAATACATGACACGGTTCTTTTCATAATCCCACCAGTTATTACCAGTAATACCATGTACGGCAGGAACGCTTCCGGTATACACGCAGGTATGCCCGCATGCAGTAATCGTAGGCGTATAAGGGATGAATGTATTATCACAACTGAAGCCACGGTTGAGCAACCGTTTGAAGCCGCCATTAGCAGCATAACGATTGTAATAACGATACAAAAAATCCCAACGCATCTGGTCAACCATTATGCCCACTACAAGTTTGGGCCGTTGCACGGTGGCTGATGTTGATTGAGGCTTTACTGGTGCCTTCTGAGCCGTTGCCGACAGAGAAAACAATAATGCTGAAACAGCAAGCAGTTTTTTCATTTCCCTGAATTTAGTCTGCAAAGATACTTTTACAACCATTTCACCACAGGATTTATGTGGAACGGTGCCGGTTTAACCGTCCAAACCGGTCACAAAACCTTAACTTTGCGGAAATTTTGAATATCCCTTAAAATTTAAACGACCATGGCAGATATTTTTGAGAAGCTGATTAAGAACTATGGCCCTATTGGCCAACATCGTGAAAGAGCACACGGTTACTTTGCATTTCCCAAACTGGAAGGCGAAATCAACAGCCGTATGATGTTCCGTGGAAAGGAAAAAATTGTTTGGAGTTTGAATAACTATCTCGGCCTCGCCAATCATCCTGAAATCAGGAAAGTGGATGCAGAAGCTGCACAAGAATTCGGACTCGCCTACCCAATGGGCGCCCGTATGATGAGTGGCAACTCTAACCACCATGAACAACTGGAAAGAGAACTGGCAGAGTTTGAACATAAAGAAGATGCGATCCTGATGAACTTCGGTTACCAGGGTATTATGAGTGCGATTGACGCTATTTGCGGCCGCCACGATGTAATTGTGTACGACGCAGAAAGCCATGCCTGTATTATTGATGGTTTGCGTTTGCACCCCGGCCACCGTTATGTATATAAACACAATGATGTAGCCGATTGTGAAAAGCAATTGCAAAGAGCTACTGCTCTCATTGAAAAACAAGGAAGCGGCGGAATTCTTGTTATTACAGAAGGCGTATTTGGTATGGCGGGAGACCAGGGCAAACTGAAAGAAATCAGTGAACTGAAAAAGAAATACCAGTTCCGCTTGCTGGTAGATGATGCACATGGTTTTGGTACATTAGGTAAAACAGGTGCCGGCGCCGGTGAAGAACAGGGTTGCCAGGATGAGATTGATTTATACTTCTCCACCTTTGCCAAGTCGATGGCTTCGATAGGTGCTTTCCTTGCGGGCCCACGTGTGATTATTGATTATATTCGTTATAATATCCGCTCACAGATTTTTGCAAAGAGTTTACCTATGCCGATTGTGATTGGTAACCTCAAACGTTTGGAAATGCTGCGCACAATGCCCGAACTGAAAGAAAAATTATGGAGCAATGCACGCAAACTGCAACAAGGTTTAAAAGAAAGAGGATTTGATATTGGCAATACGGATAGTCCGGTTACACCTGTGTATATGAAAGGTGGTGTGGAAGAAGCCACAGCCATGGTGATGGACCTGAGAGAGAATTACAACATCTTCTGCTCTATCGTTGTTTACCCCGTAATTCCGAAAGGGCATATCATTTACCGGTTGATTCCTTCAGCTGCACATACCGATGCAGACATTGAGGAAACACTGAAAGCATTTACAGAAACAAAAGCCAAACTGGATGCTGGCGCTTATAAAGCCGAAGCTATCCCGGATATGGCCAATGCTTAATACATAACTGGTCTAAGTAAACCCATTGCAACTGCAATGGGTTTTTTATTTTCCCGAGCCATTTGAAAAGCTGATGCTGTTTATTAGCTTTAACAAATCACCAATCCCCAACTAAGATGTTCAGATGTTTCCTGCTCTTGATGCTTGTAACTTCCTTCTCTGCGGCAGCCCAAGCCCCTCTTGTTACTCCGGATAGCCTTATCGTTCCGGCCCACATAAACACTTCGGCACAGAATAAAAAATTGATCACTGAAATCAAACAAAAAAAGATCTATCATTCTTTGTCTGACAGTACAGCGGTAAACAAATATCTGTTTTCCAAAAAACAATCTATTACAAAAAAGGAAGCAGCATATATCATTTATCAGCTGGCACGTGAAAAGTACCTGGGGCAGTTAAAAGAGTACAACAATGCGTTGGGGAAAAAACTGGAGTACAATAAGAAAGTGGAGTCTTTGAAACTACAACTGGAAAAACTTACCAGTCAAAAGAAACAAGCAGTTGCAAATGGTAATAAACAAAAAGCAATGGAAATTGATGCTAAAATAAAACCAATCATAATTGAAATTGACAGAGTCACAGATAAGGAACATTTTATAAAAGACCAGGTAAAAACGCAGCAGGATCTAAGCATCAGGATAGGAAACGAGTTAAAGAAAGCAAAGGATGCATACGACAATGCAACCGACGAAATATTAAAACTGGGAAAATAAAAACTCCCGTTATTACTGATAACGGGAGTTCCAGATTTCATTTTTCTGATCAGCGAAGATCAACCACTTCTACTCCGGGGAATTTCTTTTTGTCGAATACAAAGTCTGTATCAGGCACATTTGCATTACCATTAAAAGTAGCAACAGTATAAGTGTACCTGCTACCGCTTTTTTCCAACACTTTTGTACTGTAAATGGTTTGAGTTGCTTTATCAACCCACACATAAATTTTGAAGAAGTTCTTAGACTTATCAAAGGGCGTTAATTCAATTTCCTGTAAAGTGCGGTTTCCTTCTTTCTTTTCTCCATTCAGTTTGTAAAGAAAATCTTTATCATAAAAATTAGAGAATAGTTTCTGAGGCGTAATGCTTGTAGAAGAAGGATCGAACTTAGAAACAGAAACTTCATTGGCTGCTTTATCATAAGTCCAGATAGTGGCGCCGTCGCAGTAAATGTCTTGTCCGCCGGTGATTGTTACCCGGTATTTATTTCCTTTTGTGGAAAGAGTCCCTTTTTTCACACCCAGCACTTTCCCTTTGGCATCTTCATTTTTGAAAGTAAAGGAGGCTTTGATGGCTTTAAATGTTTTGAATTTGGCACTTACCGCATCCAGTATTTTTTTGGCATTTGGGTCGCTCTTTCCCATTGAATTAGATTGAGCAGAACTTGCTGATACAGTTAACACAGCAAGCAAGGAGATAAAAAATGTTTTCATTCTTACAGTTTGATCTATAAATTCAAATCTCAGGCCGCAAAGATAAGGAATGGTCACTGCATGGTCATAAAGAACTGAGTTTGACAAGCTTTTAACAGCTTAGCCCAGCATTTGCAAATGTTGATCCAACTCAGACTCTGTTTTAATCAACACTTCCCTTGCCTTGCTGCCCTGGCTGCTTCCAACAATACCTGCTGCTTCCAACTGATCCATAAGCCGACCTGCACGGTTGTAGCCCAACTTCATTCTCCGTTGAAGCAAGGAAGTGGAGCCCACCTGGTTTTGCACAATCAACCGGGCGGCATCTTCAAATAAAGAATCCCGGTCGTTCAAATCAAAATCTTTGCTCTCCAGATCCTTTTCATCCACATACTCAGGAAGCAGAAATGCCTGCGGGTACCCACGTTGTTTGCTGATGAAAGAAACGATATCGTCCACTTCAGGCGTATCTACAAATGCACATTGTAAACGGGTAAGTTCTCCATTGTAGCTGATGAGCATATCCCCTTTACCAATCAACTGTTCTGCACCGCCGGTGTCAAGGATGGTACGACTATCCACTTTTGAAGAAACCTTAAAGGCGATCCTTGCAGGGAAGTTGGCTTTAATAGTACCGGTGATGATGTTAACAGACGGGCGCTGGGTAGCAATGATCAGGTGTATACCAACGGCACGGGCCAGTTGCGCCAACCGGGCAATAGGCATTTCAATTTCCTTTCCTGCAGTCATAATTAAATCGGCAAATTCATCCACCACCAACACTATGAACGGCAGGTATTGATGCCCTTTCTGAGGGTTCAGTTTACGTGCCACAAACTTCTCATTGTATTCACGAAGATTCCGGCAGCCGGCTTCTTTCAGCAAATCATAACGGTTATCCATCTCAATACAAAGTGCATTGAGCGTATTAATTACTTTTTTGGTATCGGTAATGATCGCATCCTCTTCCCCGGGAAGTTTTGCCAGGAAATGATTTTCAATATGACGATATAAACTCAGTTCCACTTTCTTAGGATCCACCAATACAAACTTCAACTGAGACGGATGCTTCTTATACAACAATGAAACCAGGATCGCATTCAATCCAACCGACTTACCTTGTCCGGTGGCACCAGCCATCAGCAAGTGTGGCATCGATGCCAGATCCACAATGAAATTCTCATTGTCAATTTTTTTGCCAATTGCAATAGGTAAAGCAAAATGATTGTGCTGGAATTTTTCGGATGAGAGCAATGTTTTCATGCTCACGACCGACTTCTTGATATTCGGCACTTCAATACCAATGGTTCCTTTTCCGGGTATGGGTGCAATGATACGAATACCGAGAGCTGCAAGACTTAAGGCAATATCATCTTCCAGGTTTTTGATTCTTGAAATACGCACACCTGCAGCTGGTACAATTTCATACAGCGTTACTGTGGGGCCAACCGTTGCCGAAATTTTTTGAATCTCAATATCATAGTTCCGAAGAGTACTGATGATCTGGTTCTTGTAATTCTCCAGCTCACTGGCATCCTGCACAATTTTATCTCCACCATGATTTTCAAGTAAATTCAGAGTGGGAAATTTATAATCCTTCAGATCCAGGAACGGGTCATAAGGTGGCAGGTTTTCGGTTACTTTTTTTGCAGTACCTGTTTCTTCTATATCTTCTGGTGTGGCTTTAATTTCCAGAGCCGGGCCTTCAACTACTTCAGGAACAGTATTGATTACAGGTGGGTTTGATGTTTTGATTTCCTGTGGCAACGGATCGGTTTCCATTAATTCCGGTTCCGCATGTACAAAGGGTTGAGGCTGCTCCATTATTATTTCCGGTTCAATATCCTTTTCCAGCAATTTGAATTCATGAACCGGTGTTGCTGTTTGTTCTGAAACAGGAACCGGGACAACCCTTCCATTCTGTTTTAATTGGTTTCCGTGATCGGGTACAAAATCTGTTTCTTCTTCAACCGGATCAACAGATAATTCAACAGGATTAACCACTTCTTCTGCAACGGGGGGAGCAAATTCCTGTTTCGGCTTCCTTGCAGGCAATTTGAATACAGGGTTAAAACGCCAGATGATGTAACTGAGAAATGCCACTGAAATTAAAATAGCGGTTCCTGCTTTTCCAATGAATCCATTCATCCATGCAGCCGTGAAATTCCCAATGGAGCCGCCCCATGGAAATGCATAGCTACTGAAAAAGAAAGAAAAGAAAACAGGCAAAACCAGCAAACCAGCCACCAGGTATTTCAAATTACGACTTACCGAGAAAACCTTCTTCCCGAATAGAAAATTAACCCCGGATACAAAGAATACAGTGCAAAACAAATAAGAGGCTACTCCAAACCATTGATAGAAAAACAGGTGCGATAACCAGGCACCAATCCGGCCCAGCAGGTTTTCTACTGAAAGATCCTTTGCAAATAAGAACCGGGAAGCATGTTGCAAAACCTTGTCCTGGTCTTCTTTCCATGTAAATAGATAAGAGGTAAACGAAAGGAACAATACCAGTGAAATAATAACCAGCAATGTACCGGCTATTTTATGTGTACGCTCATCCTTCACCAACCCCTTCACATCCACCTGCTCTTCTTTGTCCTGCTTAAGGTTATCGGCTTCGGGAGCTTTCCTGGTTGCCTTATTTTTTTTCTCGGCCATAAAAACAAAGATAAAGAAAGGCAGAATGAGAAAATCATACCGGAAAAGGGTATAACCAATGAAAAGTTATATCTTATATTGCCATGCCAACTGCAGATTCATGAAGCAATCTTTTCTGCTCATAGCCCTTCTTCTCTCGCTGGCCGTTTCAGGCTGGTCACAGATCGATACCAGCTTGAAAGTGGTAAAGACTTCCTCTATCCAAAATAACTTCTTCCTCAGCAAGTATACTTACATTTTTGTTGACGCTGATAATAAAGCCACGTTATCCAACCTTCATGAAAAGCAGTTCAAAGCACCGGATTCACTTTCTGACAAAGGCATCCGGAAAAAGAACCTGATCGACAACTATGTTTATCTTTTATATCATTTTTCAAACGACGAGGATACTACAAGAACCCTGTTTATAACTTCCGGAACGTTTACAAAAGAAATCTATCTTTTTAAAAGAACATCTGATTCAACTAATTGGGAAAAAATACAGGATTCGCTGCCCGACAATAATGAACGGGCCTACCGACGGTTCAGTATTCGAGCAGGTGAAAAATTTGATTTATTACTGAAGGTGAAGTTTGCCAGAACGAATGTTGCAGTATATAAACCCAATGTAATTGACAAGTCCAGCTACCACTATCATGTTAACTTCATACACACCCATTGGTTCGGACTTGATATAGTTACGTATCTCATATCGGGACTCTTGTTAATGATGGTTCTCTTTTCCTTTGCTAATTACTTACAGAATTACAAAAGGGAATTTCTGTATTATTCAATCTATGCATTCTTGTTTGGCCTCATGCTTTTTTTGAAAGCATTGAACTATAAGCTATCAACATCATTCACTTTCTTTAATGAAGAGTACCTCGACTATTTCATGCAGATTGTTGGTTATATATTTTATATTGGCTTTTCACGATTGTTTCTGAATGCCCCCAGATTGTTCCCCTTATTGAACAAAATATTCATTCTGGCAGAAATTGCTCTGGCACTATTTCTTGCTGTGTTCACCTATGCATGGCTTAACGGAAGCTCGTATGAAATTTTAAACAACACAGAGAACTACAGTAAGTTCTTTATGATTTTTATTGGCCTTGCCTATCTTATTTTGGGCATTATCCAACCCAACAAGTTAATGAATTACCTGCTGGCAGGTAACGCAGCTAATTTGTTGATGGGAGGATTTTCTCAATTCATGGTTTTGTTTCCCAATTCGCCCATTTTACCGGACAGTGGTATTTTCCTTCAATCTCTTTTCTACTTTGAAATTGGCATTTTACTTGAATTGATTTTCTTCCTTGCCGGTCTTGTTTATAAAAACAAAATGGAGCTCATTGAAAAAGTAAAAATGGATGAAGCCATTAAACAGGAACAGGAAAAACAGGAGCTGGAAAAAGAAATTGCCGTATTAAGAGCACAGCAGGATGAACGGTCACGTATCTCTGCCGATATGCACGATGAATTGGGCAGCGGTGTAACAGCCATTCGTCTGCTGAGCGAAATTGCGATTAAAAAAACCAAAGAACATCCTGTTGATGAAATTGCAAAAATATCTGACAATGCCAATGACCTCATGGCGAAAATGAACGGCATCATCTGGAGTATGAACCCCGGCAATGATACACTTGATAGTATGATCTCTTACATACGCTCCTATGCTTCTGAATACCTGGATACATTTGACATGGACTACTCCATTCAGATTCCTAACGATATTCCTCCCATAGAAATTTCCGGCACAAAAAGAAGAAACCTCTTCCTTGTAATAAAAGAAGCACTCAACAATACAATTAAACATGCGAAGGCAAGTAAAGTAACATTAAATGTTCACTTTAACCATACCCTCCATATTGAAATTACAGATAATGGAAAAGGTATTGATAAATCTAAACTGAATCAGTTTGGAAACGGCCTTCACAATATGCAAAAGAGGATGAAAAATATCGGAGGCTCCTTCTCCGTTCAATCAATGAACGGTACCACCATTGTTATAACAATGCCGCTTAACGATGAGATTTAGTTGCCGCAATCATCAGTAAAATCCAGCCAGTTATAAAACTAATCCCCCCCAAGGGAGTAATAGCGCCCAGCCATTTCAGCGAATCATTTCCTGCCGCTTTAAAGAAAGTCATCGTGTACAATGACCCACTGAAGATGATAATCCCGGCTACAAATAAGTTCCCGGCAATAGTAACCAATTTATCAGGACGATGCAAAGAATACAAACCAGCAACAGCTAACCCAATTGCATGATAAAAATGATACTGAACACCTGTTTGATAGGTTTTCAAAGAAGCTTCGTCAAGCAAGGGTTTCAATCCATGTGCTCCAAATGCGCCTAATGCTACAGCTACTGCAGCAAGAAAAAATGCGAGTGGTAAAAATTTATTTTGCATGTCGTCTGTGTAAGCGTTCAAAATTATCGTTCGAAAGGAAGCGTGTATGAAAATGATACATCGCTTTACTGTAATAAGGTAATCGTTGTTGCAGCTTCTCTCCAATGTATTGATCCAATACATCATCTGCCACATCTTTGATCAATGGCCTGGTTTCTTTTTCATTCTTCACCCGGCTGACTAATTCCTCGACTGAACTGTTGAGAAAAATGGTAACGCCGTTACGGTTCATTTGTTTCATATTGTCAAAAAAACAAGGAGTACCGCCCCCACAACTAAGAATGAAATCATCTTTCTCAAAAAAGGATGTCAACACTTGTTGTTCAATCTTCCGGAAACCATTTTCGCCTTTTTTCTGAAAGATATCTGCGATTGTCATTCCGGCTTTTTTTTCAATCTCTTCGTCCAGATCATAACACGATAATCCAAATGCTTCGCTCCATTGTTTCGACCAATAAGTTTTACCACTGCCCATAAATCCTATCAGAAAAAAACGCATACCTAATGATATCTTTTCACGAAGATAATTGAAAACAACAGGTTCCTTAACACCACTGTGCAATAAAAAACCCGCTGTTGTTACAGCGGGTTTCAGTATCAGGGAGCTTTCGCTTATCCTTCTTTACCTTCTTCTTTCGCTTCATCATCCATCTTCTTCTTCAGATCGGCAAGGATACCCAGGTCACCAAGAGTGGTTTTTTCCACTTTGCTTTGAACATCTTTCACAGCTTTCTTAGTGCGGGCAGCATCTGCTTTCTTCTCTTTCACTACTGCTTCTTTCTCATCTGCTTTTGCTTGTTCCCAGATGCGGGTATGACTTAACACCACACGTTTTTCATTACGATCGAACTCGATCACCATGAACTGTGCAGTTTCATCAGCCACCACCTGCTTACCATCTTCCTTGTTCAGGTGACGGTTGGGAGCAAATCCTTCGATACCATAAGGCAACTGAACAATAGCACCTTTATCATCTTTGCGGGAAACAGTTCCTTCGTGGATGGTTCCAATTGCAAAGCTTTCTTCCAGTGCATTCCAGGGATCTTCTTCCAGTTGTTTGTGTCCGAGTTGCAGTTTGCGGTTTTCTTTATCAATGCTCAGAATCATCACATCAATACTTGAACCAACTTTCGTGTACTCGCTGGGGTGATTGAAACGTTTTGTCCAGCTGAGGTCGCTGATGTGGATCATGCCACCAATGCCGGGTTCCAGTTCTACAAACACGCCATAAGGAGTGATGTTTTTCACCAAACCTTTGTGCTTGCTGTCAACAGGGAATTTATCTTCAATTGTGCTCCAGGGATCCTGAGACATTTGCTTAATGCTGAGGCTCATCTTACGGGCATCTTTATCGAGTGTAACGATTTTCGCTTCATGCTCGTCTCCCATTTTGAAGAACTCTTTCGCATTAATAGGTGTGTTAGCCCAGCTGATTTCACTTACGTGAACCAGACCTTCAACACCTGGCATAATTTCAAGGAATGCACCGTAGTCTTCAATATTCACCACTTTACCTTTCACTACTTCGCCTTCTTTGATGGTTTCAGGCAGTGTATCCCAAGGATGAGGAGTCAATTGTTTCAGACCAAGGCTGATACGTTTTTTCTCATCATCGAAATCAAGAACCACCACATTCAGTTTCTGATCGAGTTTCAGTACTTCTGCAGGATGGTTGATACGGCCCCAGCTGATATCAGTGATATACAACAAGCCATCAACACCACCCAGATCAAGGAACGCACCAAAGTCGGTGATGTTCTTGATAGTACCTTCCAGTACCTGGCCTTTTTCAAGTTTGCTCATGATCACCGCACGTTGTTGTTCGATATCGCTTTCGATCAACGCTTTGTGACTCACTACTGCATTCTTAATATTTTCATTGATCTTAACCACTTTAAATTCCATTGTTTTACCAACGAATTGATCGTAGTCAGTTACAGGCTTCACGTCGATTTGTGAACCAGGCAAGAATGTTTCCATTCCAAACACATCCACAATCAAGCCACCTTTTGTTTTGCTGGTAACAGTACCGGTAACAATTTCTCCGCTCTTGTGTACTTCCACAATGCGTTCCCATGCACGGCTGATACGAGCCAGTTTGCGGCTGAGGTGAAGATGACCTTCACGGTCTTCTTTTTCAACAACCATTACTTCCACTGTATCACCAGTTTTTAAACCGGGGATATCACGGAATTCGTTCAACGAAACAAGACCATCACTTTTAAAACCAATGTTTACAACAACATCTGTTTTTGTTAAAGCAACTACCTGACCGTTTACGATTTCACCATCGTTCACTTGCTTAAACGTGCCATCATAAACAGCATCGTATTTAGCACGTTCGTCTTTCGTGTAAATCACAACATTGCGTTTGTCAACACTCCAGTCGAAATCATCATGAGCTGTTTGCTCAACCACAGGTGCTTTTGTTGTCGCTGCAGCAGTTTCGGCAACCTGGGGTGCCTCTACTTGCTCCTGTCCATCAGCGTTTGAGTTAAGAATTTGATTTTCAGACATAAAATATTCCCGATTTGTTTTTAGTTCGGGGTCGCAAAGGTAACTGAAAACAGGCTTTTTCAGAAAGATTCCGGAGCTTTTTTCGGGTCGAATTTCCGGGATGTAGGGCTTTTTACTACCAGGTTTCTAATCGGCTGTATATCAGGCTGCTGCGGGCTTCGGCCCTGCCTGGCAAACGGCACCGTAGCCTGGTATAGCAGGGCTAAACCCTTCGCATCCTGCAGCCCTTCCGCTTTTCTTTCTTTATTCGGCAGGAATTCAACCGCCCACCAGATCCTTTCCACTTTTTAAAAACAATGGGAAACTGTAAGTTTGGCCGTTCAAACAACGGCAATGAGAAAAGCAGACTGGCTATACAAACCATCGTTTCAGTTCACCATTTTTACTGTAATTGTTTTAGTGATTTCCTTACAGGCAGTACTGCAGGCACCATCGCCTTTTAATGGCTCTGCGATTGCTTATACTGCATACAACAACTATATCATTTTCAAGCAATCGTTTTATCATCTCATTCATCACCAGGATTTATACATCCTCTATCCCAATGAACATTGGGATTTGTATAAATACAGTCCGGCCTTTGCACTTTTGATGGGGCCACTGGCTATCCTGCCCGACTTTGCAGGACTGTTTATCTGGAATTTGCTCAATGCAATTGTTCTGCTGATTGCTATACAACAACTGCCTTTACTTGACAAGCAGAAAAAATTATTGTCGCTGGGTTTTGTATTACTGGAGCTTATTACCTCTCTGCAAAATGAGCAAAGCAATGCACTCATTGCAGGGCTTATCATTCTTGCTTTTATTCAGCTGGAAAAGAAAAGAGTGGCGCTCGCTTCGCTTTTCATTGTACTAACGGTGGCGATTAAACTATTTGGGATTGTGGCGTTCGCCTTGTTTCTCTTCTATCCTCAGAAAATTAAATCAATTGCCTTTACACTCCTTTGGTTGCTTGTATTTATATTCGTTCCTTTAACAGTTGTTTCATGGGACCAGCTGCTATTTCTGTACAAAAGCTGGGGGCATTTGCTGCAAAACGATCATGACATTTCCTATGGCTTATCTGTGGCAGGATGGCTCTACACCTGGTTTGGCTGGAGCCTTAAATCAGAAACTGTTATTGCTGGTGTACTTCTGTTTTGTCTTCCCTTACTTCGAATCCGGCAATATAATAATTTTACCTACCGGTTGCTTTATGTTGCATCTGTATTAGTATGGGTAGTGATCTTTAATCACAAGGCCGAATCACCTACGTTTATCATTGCAACCGCAGGAGTGGCACTCTGGTACTATTATCAGCAACCCAATAAAATCAATACGGCATTGCTACTGTTAGCATTTCTCTTTACCGTTCTTTCGCCAACAGATTTGTTTCCAAGAATCATTCGCACCAATTACGTCATTCCCTATGTATTGAAAGCGGTTCCTTGTATATGGGTGTGGTTAAAGCTAACTTTTGATTTGCTTACAATCAAAGAAACCACTGTTGTTGCAGAATCATAAATGATTAACGTTTCCACGAAACATACGCTTTTGCCATAAGCGGCATCAACAGCATTACTATGATTGCCAAGGGAACACAGAAGATACAGGCAGTGATACTACCCAAGAGAAGTACCCAGAAAGGATACAATAAGGCAAGCAATGCAAATAATACACTATCAAAATGAATGGTCTTCCCCATTTTAGATTTTGCGAAACGGTGAATCGGAAAATAATATAAGGCATGCAGCAAAACACCCATCATTGCAAACGGAAATAACCATTTGTTTTTTCCTTTCTGCCGTTCGTTCTTCAGCAAGGATAAACGTAACAGTTCCTCTTCGATTGCTTTATTAATCAACTGAAGATTATTACCACTATCCTGCAAATCAGTAACCACTTCTGCTCCAAATGGTGTGCCGGGCATAATATCAATTTCTTTTGGAAAGGAATCAAAGGAATCATAACGCAACCAAAGTGGCATTAGCTGAGCAGATGTCCCCTCTCTCCAGCTTTGCATCATAATGCGGGCAGCACCTTTCTTTAGAGGTTGCAGTGTTGTTTGATTTTCACAAAAACCTTCCACGAAAATCATCACATGCTGGCCTTTTGCCAGTGCTTCGCAACTGAGCCGAAAACTCATTTCATTTAAACTCAGTTTATCCTTCCCGTCTCTGATTCTGTAAACAGGAATCATTTGCAACTGTTGCAGAATGGAACGGGCAATCCGGTTATTAAACACATCGCTCCTGGTAAGAAAATGAACAGGCTGCTTCATGAACGTACCAATTAAAATTGCATCCAGGAATGAATTCGGATGATGTGCCCCTATCAATAAAGGGCCATTATGATAAAGACGCTCTTTATTGTAAATGGTAAGCCGCTTACAATACAGATGCAATGAAAGACGAACCCATATTTTGATAATCCTGTAAAGCAAGTTTCCTGTTTTGAAGCGCACTAAAATAAAAGTATAATCCGAAAAAACAGTTTTTTAACTCTACTAAATCAAGAGAATCTTATGTTTTCAGGAAGCTATTTCAGTTACCGCTTGAATAAGACGGTCAAGATCTTTCAAAGAAGTATATACATGAGGCGTTACCCTTACACCATGAATGTTTGCCCAATCTATACCTACGACATGAATTTTATACTTGCTGTGAAGGGTTGCTGCTATTTCTGAAGGCTTTAAACCTTCAATCGAAAAATTAGATATAGCCGCATAATTCTTTGGATCAGAGGGCTGATTGAAAGAAATTCTTTTCAGATGTTTAACGCTGTTTACCCAATAATCTGTGAGATAACGTAACCGCTCTTCTTTCCGTTTACTTCCAATGAGGTTATGAAAATCAATGGCATTACCAATTGCCATTTCACTGGCAAAAGAACGTGTTCCTAAGAATTCAAACTTGTGTATATCTTCTCCATCGGGCTGATCATTACTTAGTAGCGCCCAAATATTCTGAATCTTTTCTTTTTTGATCCAAAGCAATCCGCTCCCAAACGGCGCACACAACCATTTATGTAATGAAGTGGCAAAATAATCACAGCCAAGATCCGGAATCTTAAAATTAAAATGGGCAAATGAATGAGCACCGTCACCAATCACTTCAATGCCACGCTTGTGTGCTTCCTCGGCTATCTTCCGAATGGGAAGCAACTGCCCTGTCCAGTTAATTAAATGTGTTACATGTACAATTTTGGTTTTATTTGTAAATGCACTTACGTATTGTGAAACAATTTTGTTTTCATCATTTTCAGGTAAATTTAAATCGAGCCAAACCAGTTTAATTCCATCACGTTTTTCCCTTTGTTTCCATGCATTGATCATGTTTGGATAGTCTTGCCTGGTAAGCACCACTTCATCCCCTGCTTTCAAATTCAAACCAAAAATGACGGTATTCAGTCCCTCAGTTGCATTTCTGTTGATTGCCAGTTCATCGGCACGGCAACCGGCCAATTCAGCCAGTTTTCCACGTAAAGCCTCCCGGCCTTCATCCAATGTACGCCACATATAATAGGATGGGCCTTCATTTGCAAACTGATAAAAACGGATATGGGCATCCTGTACAACTTTAGGTTGAGGACTAACGCCACCATTATTCAGGTTGAGTAAATTAGGTGAAACAGTAAACTGCTCTTTTATCCAGTTCCAGAAATCCTCATCTGTAACAGCATCTGCATCCTTCAAATCATGAAAACGTTCGTAGTATTTTTCAGCATCTGCAGCAAACAAAGAATTGGTTGCCGAAAAAAAAGTGAAGGCGCCTGATGCCAATGAAATACGCCGTATAAAGTTTCTGCGGGAAGACATATAAAGCAATTTTCTTAAAGATAGCAGAAATAAATTGCTCCTTCAATGGGTTACTCTGTGGTAGCTTTTGCTATTGCCGATGCTGCAATATATCCACTCGTCCAGGCATGTTGAAAATTGTAACCGCCGGTAATGCCATCTACATCCATTATTTCCCCTGCAAAATAAAGATGGTTCATTCGTTTGCTTTGCATGGTGTTTACATCAATTTCTTTCAGACTCACACCACCTGCAGTAACAAATTCTTCCTTGAACGTAGTTTTACCGTTTACGGCAAAGACTTGCGCTGTCAATAGCTGAATCAATTTGTTTTGTGTTTTCGCAGATAAATCAGCCCATCTTGTTTCTGCATTTATTTCTGCTTCCGAAACTAAGTAATCCCAGAAACGGGTTGGAAAACGAAAAGGATTCTGATTGATCACCTTTTGTGAACCATTAGCAGTTCGTATGCTTTGCATCTGCTGTTTCACTTCTTCTTCTTTCATCTCATTCAACCAATTAACCACAATCTGGAACCGGTACTGCTTTTCAGCCAACTCAGTTGCTCCCCATGCAGATAAACGCAAAACGGAAGGCCCGCTTAATCCCCAATGTGTGATTAGTAAAGGTCCTGTTTGCTTTAACTTTGATCCTTGTATTTTGATCGTTACAGAGGGTAAACTCACCCCCATTAATTCAGTTAGTTTTGGATCGGGAATATTAAAAGTAAACAAGGAAGGTACAGGTGGTACAATGGTGTGGCCTGTTGAATGAAGGAAACCAAACTGTTCTGCTTTTGGAAATCCGCCACAGGCAACAACAATAAAATCGGCAACCAGTTCTTGTCCATCTTTCAGCACAACAACTGCACTGTTGTTTATTCCCCTGATGTCGGTGACCTCTCTTCCTGGTAAAAGTTCAACACCATATTGATTGGCTTCCTTCACCAGGCAATTCACTATTGATTCTGAAGTATTACTTACGGGGAACATGCGTCCATCCGGTTCTGCTTTTAAAGGCACACCACGCTTCTGAAACCATTCAATGGTATCAGTTGTGAAAAACTGGTGAAATGCTTTGCGCACAAAATGCGACCCTCTCGGATATCGGCTACTCATTTCCGTTATATCATCGCAGGAGTTGGTAACATTACAACGGCCACCACCGCTGACTCTGACTTTAGAAAGATATTTATTTGATCGCTCTACTATTAAAACTTTGAGCCCGGGTGCCAGTCTGGCTGCAGTAACGGCACAAAAAAAACCGGCAGCTCCTCCTCCTATTACTACCAGTTTTTTTTGCTTACTCATGCGAGATATGAAGAATCTAAGTTGGCATTTGCTTTTTCAGCAGCTTCAATTGGAGCGAAAGAAGATAAGATCTCCGCCTTTCCTTTTTTCACACACACATTGTGCTCGTAGTGAGCCGATGGTTGATTGTCAGCCGTGCGGATGGTCCATCCATCAGCATCATGATATACATCTTTTGTGCCCAGGTTGATCATGGGTTCAATTGCAATTACAATGCCTTCCTTTAACTTGGCCCCGGTTCCTCTTTTGCCATAGTTAGGCACCTGGGGATCTTCATGCAGGTTTCTTCCCAATCCATGTCCCACCAGTTCACGAACCACACCATAGCCATGTTGCTTTTCGGTATATTCCTGGATGGCATAACCTATATCGCCCACTCTGTTTCCATGAACTGCTTTTTCAATTCCTTTATAAAGAGATTCTTTTGTTACACGTAATAGTTGTTTTACTTCATCAGATCCTTTTCCTATAATAAAAGTATAGGCACTGTCGCCATGATACCCATTCATAAACACACCTACATCTACAGAGACTACATCACCATCTTTCAAAACTGCATTTGTGGGGAAGCCATGCACCACCGCATCATTTACAGAAATACAGGTGGCAAAGGGATATGTTCCCTGGTAGTTTTTAAATGAAGGTATGGCACCTTTATCACGGATAAACTGCTCAATCCTTGCATCCACCTGTAATGTGGTTACACCGGGCTTCAGCATCTTTGCAGCTTCTGCAATGGCTTCTCCTACGAGTAAGGCACTTTTGCGTATCAGTTCAATTTCTGCGGGCGTACGATAATGTATCATATTTTGTTCCTATAAAAAACCCCGGCGTTGGCCAGGGTTTCAAATGCAATATTAAGAAATATCAGATAGAGGTAGATGAAACTGTCTGGCGTCCCTGGATTCTTCCGCCTTTCATCAAACCATCATATTGGCGCATGAGCAGGTGTGTTTCAATTTGCTGAAGCGTATCCAGCACAACACCAACCATGATCAGCAATGAAGTACCTCCAAAGAATGTGGAGAAACCACTGGTTACACCAAGATTTTTGGCAATACCGGGTAAGATACCAACCACGGCCAGGAAAATGGCACCGGGTAATGTAATCTTATCCATTACAGAACCAATATAATCAGCAGTAGGTTGTCCGGGTTTTACACCAGGAATAAACCCATTATTCTGCTTCAGGTTATCGGCAATTTGTTTCGGATTAAAAATCAGAGCTGTGTACAGGAACGTAAAACCAATCACCAGTACAGAGTACAGCAACATGTACCATACATTTCCATGATCACTCAGAACAGCTGCCAATCCACGTGTAGACTGGAAACCGGTAAGCAATGTAGGGAGGAACATAATTGCCTGGGCAAAGATGATGGGCATCACACCAGCGCTGTTTACTTTAATGGGAAGGAACTGACGGGCACCACCGAACTGGCGGTTTCCAACAATTTGCTTCGCATAGTTAATAGCGATCTTACGAACACCTTGTACAAGAATAATCAATCCCATAATCACGGCAATCATGATAGCAACCTCAACCATGAAAATGAGCAAGCCACCGCCACCACGGTTCATCTTAGAATCAAATTCCGCAGCAACAGATGCAGGGAAACGAGCAAGGATACCAATCATGATGATCAGTGATGTACCATTGCCTAATCCTTTATCAGTGATACGCTCACCCAACCACATTACAAACAATGTACCTGCAGTTAGAATGATTGTGGTAGACAACCAGAAATAGGCAGTATAAGATTGAAGTATAGCACCACCAGCCACTTGCGGGTCCCGTAAGTACGCAACATAAGCACTAGCCTGGAAAATAGTTACAATTACTGTGAGGTAACGGGTCCATTGGTTAATCTTCTTACGGCCGCTGTCACCTTCTTTCTGCATTTTTTGCAACTGAGGAACCATAATGCTCATCAACTGCATGAAGATTGAAGCAGAGATGTAAGGCATGATACCTAATGCAAAAACAGATGCACTAGAAAAAGCACCACCTGCAAATGAATCAAAAATTCCAAGGATACCTTCTTTCGCTTTACTGTTTAACTGACTTAAAGCTGTAGGGTCAACACCTGGCAATACAATATGGGCACCAATACGATAAACTAACAAAAGCAAAAGAGTATAAACAATCTTATCCCTCAGCTCTTCGATGCTCCAGATATTTTTTATGGTTTGTATGAGTTTCTTCACTGTAAAAAATCTGTTTAAATAAATGCTGAAACAAAAAACGACCCCGCTGATGCGTGGGTCGGGCAAATATCGGGATTATTTTACGACTTCAACGCTTCCGCCTGCCGCTTCAATCGCAGATTTTGCTTTTTCGCTGGCTGCGTTCACTTTGAATGCAATTTTCGTTTTGATTTCGCCATTACCCAATACTTTCACTTTATCTGTACGGCTGATCAAACCATTGGTATATAAATTTTCGAGAGAGAACTCGGTCAATCCATATTTTTCAACCAATTGCTCTACCTGTCCCAGGTTGAACACACGGTACTCAACACGATCAGGATTTTTAAAGCCACGTTTGGGAACACGACGTTGAATAGGCATCTGTCCACCTTCGTGAGCCATTTTGCTCTTATAACCGGCACGGCTCTGTCCACCTTTATTACCTTTTGTAGAAGTACCACCCTTTCCGGATGCTTCACCACGACCTAAACGTTTTTCCTTTTTTACTGAACCTTCAGCAGGTTTTAAATTGTGCAGTTTCATTTGTAATTGATTTTAGACTTACGGGGAATCACCCCTCGCTCTTAATTTAAATTATGCTACTTCTTCCACTTTTACCAGGTGGTGAACTTTTTCAACCATACCCAGAATTTGAGGAGTTGCTTCCACTTCTTTGGATGAGTTTGTCTTGTTCAGACCCAGCGCTTTCAGCGTGAGCTTCTGGCGCTCAGGACGGTCGATGGGACTTTTTACTAAAGTGATTTTAATCTTTTTCATATTTGAAAAGGTTTAAGGTTGAAGTGTGGAAAAAGAAGATGATATCTACTGCTTCCCCTCACTCGTCCTCTCTTTATTATTATCCGTTAAAAACTTTCTTTAAACCAAGGCTGCGTTGTTTAGCAACACCAATAGGTTCACGTAACAGAGCTAATGCTCTGAATGTTGCTTTTACCACGTTATGAGGATTAGCAGAACCTAATGATTTAGCCAAAACGTCTGTTACACCTGCACTTTCCAGTACAGCACGCATACTACCACCGGCAATTACACCAGTACCGTGAGCAGCAGGCTTAATCAATACTTTAGCAGCACCTTCTTTAGCCAGTTGATCGTGAGGGATGGTTCCGTGCATAACAGGAACTTTAATAAGGTTCTTTTTAGCATCTTCAATTCCTTTGGAGATCGCTTCCTGAACTTCTTTGGCTTTACCCAATCCATGTCCTACCACTCCATTGCCATTTCCTACTACCACCAGGGCAGAGAAACTGAAGGCACGGCCACCTTTTGTTGTTTTAACAACACGATTAATGGCAACAACTTTTTCTTTTAATTCGAGGTCGCCTGCTTTTACTTTATTCGTAAGTACTTTGGACATTTATGTTTGTATTAAATGTTTAAAAATTAGAATTGTAATCCACCTTCTCTTGCACCTTCGGCAACAGCTTTCACACGGCCATGATACAAGTTTCCTCCACGATCAAATACAACTTTGGTAACTCCCAATTCAGCAGCTTTGCGTGCAATAGCTTGTCCCACTAATTTACTCATCTCCACTTTGGTACCTTTCTGTGCTTTGATATCCTTATCCTTAGTAGATGCAGCTACGATTGTTTTACCGTTTACATCATCAATCACCTGAACATAAATATCGGTATTGCTGCGAAACACACTCAAACGTGGTTTCTCAGGAGTACCAGCAATTTTGCGGCGGATTGCATAGCGGATTTTTTGCCTTCTGACTAATTTGTTATCTGTTTTCATTTCTTCTGTATTTGAAACTCCTGATACTGCCAGGAGCTTATGTGATTAATGATTATTTACCAGCAGCTTTACCAGCTTTACGACGAATAAATTCACCAACATATTTCACACCTTTTCCTTTGTATGGTTCAGGCTTACGTAAACTGCGGAGTTTTGCTGCAACTTGTCCGATCAGTTGTTTATCAATTCCTTCGAGTGTGATGGTAGGGTTCTGACCTTTTTCCTGGGCAGTAGCTACTTTTAATTCCTTGGGAACTTCAAAAATGATATTGTGTGAATAACCTAAGGCAAGATCCAGGATATTTCCCTGGTTGGCTGCTTTATAACCCACACCCACTAATTCCAGCTGACGTGTAAAGCCTTCTGTAACACCTTTCACCATGTTTGAAACCAGTGAACGGTACAATCCGTGCAATGCACGGTGGCGGCCCTGATCTGTAGGACGGCTGAAGTTCACTTCACCATCTTTTACTTCTACAGTGATATCACGGTCAATTGCTTGTTTCAATTCACCTTTGGGACCTTTCACAGTAATCACATTATCCTTACCTACTGTAATTGTAACACCCTGGGGTACTACAACCGGTTTTTTTCCTATACGAGACATACAATTTGTAATTTAAAATTTGATAATCCGGAATGTCGCTTCACGTTTTCAGTTACCGTATAGAGAACTTGATATTATCGCTCCGCTTAATGCTTAAAGACAATCTGAAACCATTTCCTTATTTCAGATTGTCTGTTTTATTTTAGTAAATGTAGCAAAGTACTTCACCGCCTACATTCTGTGCTTTCGCTTGTTTATCGGTCATTACACCTTTTGATGTACTGAGAATTGCAACACCTAATCCGTTCTTTACACGACGGAATTCATTTGGTTTTGCATATTGTCTCAAACCCGGACGGCTGATGCGTTCCAGGGACTGGATAGCAGGCACACGTGTTTGAGGATCGTATTTCAGGGCTATTTTAATAACACCTTGTTTATTGTCATCTTCGAACTTATACTTCAGAATATATCCCTGATCGTATAAGATTTCAGTAATACGCTTTTTGAGATTAGAAGCAGGAATTTCAACAATGCGGTGTCCTGCCATTTGGGCGTTCCGTACTCTTGTAAGAAAATCTGCAATAGGATCTGTTACCATTTTTTTATTTCGTTATTGAATGATCTGAATATTGTTTACTCTGTATGTGCATCATATTCAAAACCTGCACATATTGGTTGACTGGAAGAATTACCAGCTTGCCTTTTTAACGCCGGGGATTTTACCATTCAGCGCCATGTCACGGAAGATAACACGGGAAATACCAAAGTAACGGATGTAACCTTTGGGACGACCGGTTAACTGGCAGCGGTTTTTCAAACGTACTGGTGATGCATTCTTGGGTAATAAATCCAATGCAGCGTAATCACCGGCAGCTTTTAAAGCAGCACGCTTCTCAGCATACTGGGCTACCAATTTCTCTCTTTTCTGTTGACGGGCTGTTACTGATTTTTTAGCCATAATCTATAATTAATCTTTTTTAGCATTTTTGAAAGGCATTCCCATTTCTTTCAGTAACTCATAAGCTTCTTCATTTGTAGAAGCGCTGGTTACGAAAGTGATATCCAGACCAGTGATTTTATTCACTTTATCGATATCAATTTCAGGGAAAATGATTTGTTCGGTAACACCCATTGTGTAGTTACCACGACCATCAAATGATTTATCATTCACACCTTTAAAGTCACGTACACGTGGAAGCGCAGAAGAAATCAGGCGATCCAGGAATTCGTACATGTTTACACCACGGAGTGTAACACGGGCGCCGATAGGCATTCCTTTACGTAACTTAAAGTTTGAAATATCTTTCTTTGAAGAAGTGGGAACCGCTTTCTGACCTGTGATGTTTGTAAGTTCATCAATAGCAATATCCACCATCTTCTTGTCATTTACGGCGCCATTCACACCACGGTTCAGGCATATTTTTTCAAGGCGGGGAACCTGCATGATGCTTTTATAGCCAAAGCGCTTCATGAGGGCAGGTACAACTTCGTCCTTGTACTTATTTGCCAAACGGGGTGCATATTTTGTAGTGCTCATGTTATTCGTTTTATACGTTCTGCGAATTATTTAATCGGCTGTCCGGATTTTTTAGAAACACGAACCAGCTTACCATTTTCACGTGTGCGTTGCACTTTGGTAGCTTGCTTACCATCCCACAACATCACGTTAGAGATGTGGATAGGAGCTTCCTTTTTAATGATGCCACCCTTTGTGTTCTGGGCAGTAGGCTTACTGTGTTTGGTTACGATGTTTACACCTTCCACCAATACACGTGCTTTCTCAGGAAACACTTCCAGCACCTTACGGGGCTTTTGAACATCTTTGTCATCACCGGCAATTACAACTACTGAATCGCCTTTCTTGATGCTGAATTTGGGTTTAAATCTTGTACTCATTTTTTTATGCTTAAAGCTTAATGCTAAACGCTGTTGCTTAGCTTGATTTTTTCTTTATCTGGATGAATGCAGAATCTTTACAGATTCAGGCACTCCACTGTTTCTTAAAGAACTTCAGGAGCCAATGAAATAATTTTCATGTAACCCTTATCACGCAGTTCTCTTGCTACAGGCCCGAAGATACGTGTACCTCTTGGCTCATCTGAAGCATTGAGGATAACCACTGCATTATCATCGAAACGGATGTAAGAACCGTCTTTTCTGCGCAATTTGTTCTTGGTGCGAACAATAACAGCTTTTGCTACTGTTCCCTTTTTGATACCGCCACCAGGTATTGCATCCTTAACAGTGATTACAATCTTATCACCGATTTTAGCATAATCCTGGCCACTATTACCCAGCACTTTAATACAGAGTACTTCTTTAGCACCACTGTTATCGGCTACGTTTAATCTGGTTTCTTGCTGAATCATCTTAAAATATTTTTGATTTCAGATTTTTTGATTTCAGATAGAATTGCAGGCATTGGTGCAGCAACTCATCTGCAATTACTTATTTCGCTTTTTCTACCACTTCCACCAGTCTCCAGCGTTTTGTTTTGCTGAGCGGACGGCTTTCCATGATTTTTACAACGTCACCAATACCGCACTCATTTTTTTCATCATGAGCATGGAACTTGGTTGTCTTTTTTACGAACTTACCGTAGATAGGGTGCTTTACCTTACGTTCTACAGCTACAGTAATGGTTTTATCCATTTTGCTGCTGGTTACTACACCGGTTTTCGTTTTGCGCAAATTTCTTTCGATCATTTTCTTACATTTTAGCTTTGAGTTCTGAGCGTTGAGCTTTGAGGACTACTCGCTGCCCGGCTCATCGCTGTATCAGATGCCTAATTGTTTTTTTCTTAATTCCGTTTTCAAACGGGCAATTTCTCTGCGGAGACCACGGATACTTACCGGGTTCTCAAGGGGAGAAATAGCGTGAGCAAACTCCAGCTTTTTCAAACGCTGCTCGTCTTCTTTCACACGGGCGGCGAGTTCTGTTTCGCTTAAGTCTTTAATGCTCTTTAAAAAATCTGTTGTCTTAGCCATGGTAATCAGTTTAAATCTGTTAACGCTTATGCTACCAGGTCACGGCGCACAATGAATTTTGTTTTAACGGGAAGCTTTTGTGCAGCCAGGGCCATTGCTTCTTTTGCAATTTCCATTGACACACCATCTGCTTCAAATAAGATACGTCCTGGTTCAATAATAGCAGCCCATCCTTCGGGGTTACCTTTACCTTTACCCATACGTACCTCAGCAGGCTTCTTTGTAACTACTTTATCGGGAAACACTCGAATCCAAACGTTACCCTCACGTTTCATGGCACGGGTCATAGCCTGACGGGCACTTTCAATCTGGCGGTTGGTTAACCATACAGGTTCCAGTGCTTTCAGTGCATAAGAGCCGAAAGAGATGCTGGTGCCACGCTTTGCAACGGAGCGGATACGTCCTTTCTGCGATTTTCTGTGTTTTGTTCTTTTTGGCTGTAACATTGCTTGTTATATTTCTTGTTACTGTTTCTTGTTTACTACGTACTACTTAATTATGCTTTTCTGCTGTCTCTTCCTCTTCCACCACCACCACGGCGTTCTCCACCACGGTGATCTCCACCTCTGTTATCATCACGACGATCTTTACGATCGCTTACTTCACTTTTACCACCGGTGAAATTGGGATTCAGGTCACGTTTACTCAATACTTCACCTTTACAGATCCATACTTTGATACCGATTTTACCGTAGACGGTAAGTGCAAATACATTTGCATAATCAATATCCATACGGAATGTATGCAGAGGAGTACGTCCTTGTTTGAGTTCTTCTGTACGTGCAATTTCCGCACCACCCAAACGTCCGCTCACTTTCACTTTAATTCCTTCAGCACCCATACGGAGAGCAGAAGCAATGGCCATTTTCACAGCACGTTTGTAATTGATACGGTTTTCGATCTGACGTGCAATGGTATCTGCAACGATATTAGCATCAACTTCCGGACGACGGATCTCAAGAATGTTGATTTGCACATCTTCATTGCTGGTGAGTTTTTTCAACTCTTCTTTGATACGATCCACTTCACCACCACCTTTACCAATGATGATACCTGGTTTTGAAGTATGGATGGTTACAATCAGTTTATTGAGTGTGCGCTCAATTACAATTTTAGAAATACCACCCTTGTTAATACGGGCATTGAGGTAAGTTCTGATCTTGTTATCTTCAATCAGTTTGCCGGCAAAATCTTTCTTATTGCCATACCAGTTACTCTCCCATCCGCGGATGATGCCTAACCTGTTACCAATTGGATTTGCTTTTTGACCCATAAAAAGGTTTATAAAATTTTAATCAATTATTGTTTTGTATCAACGATGATTGTTACGTGATTGCTGCGCTTTTTAATTCTGTAAGCACGGCCCTGTGGAGCAGGACGTAAACGCTTGATGGCTCGTGCACCATCAACAAAAATCGTTTTCACAACCAGTGATGAATCGGCTGCACTTTGTCCGTTATTTTTTTGCTCCCAGTTACTGATCGCACTTTTTAACAACTTGCCCAATGGAACGGCTGAATGCTGGGGATGAAACTCCAGTAAAGCCAATGCTTTTTCTACATCCATTCCACGGATCTCATCAGCCAGCAAACGCATTCTGCGGGGTGATGTGGGATAATTTCTGAGTTTTGCTACTGCTTCCATTTTATTTAGTTTCTTGTTGCTGGCTCCAGGTTTCCGAGGTCAGCTTTACTGCTGCTCACACCTGTAACCGGTAACTATTTTACGCTATCTTCTTGCTTGAGTGTCCTTTGAAGTTTCTTGTTGGCGCAAATTCACCAAGTTTGTGACCTACCATGAATTCAGTTACATAAACAGGGATGAATTTGTTTCCGTTGTGCACAGCAAATGTGTGACCAACAAAATCAGGAGTAATTGTAGAGCGACGACTCCAGGTTTTAATTACACCTTTTTTTGCTTTTCCTTCATTGATAGCAAGCACCTTAGTTTCGAGGTGAGCTGCTACATAAGGACCTTTTTTAATCGAACGAGCCATGTGTTATTTCGATTTTAATTTTCGTTTATTAATTACTTAGCCAGTTTGCTTCCGTCTCTGCGTTGAATGATCAGTTTGTTAGAACCTTTATGCGTAGAGCGTGTTTTTTCACCTTTTGCATATTTACCGGTTCTGCTACGTGGGTGACCACCGCTTGCACGGCCTTCACCACCACCCATCGGGTGATCTACAGGGTTCATAGCAACACCACGGTTACGGGGACGAATACCTTTCCAACGGTTCACACCAGCTTTACCAGCTTGTTCCAGGTTGTGATCACTGTTAGATACAACACCTACAGTTGCATAACAATTGATCAACACTTTACGTAATTCGCCGCTGGGCATTTTCAATACAGCGTATTTTTCTTCTTTGTTGGTTAACTGTGCGCTTGTACCGGCACTGCGAACCAGTTTACCACCCTGACCAGGTTGCATTTCAATATTATGCACCATGGTACCAAGAGGCATATGTTTCATCTGAAGTGAGTTGCCCAATTCAGGAGCAACTGCATCACCAGCTTGAACAGTAGCACCTACCTGTAAACCCTGCGGAGCAAGGATGTAACGCTTTTCACCATCAGCATAGTTCAACAATGCGATGAAAGCTGTACGGTTAGGATCGTATTCAATTGAAGCTACTTTTGCAGGAATTTCTTTCTTGTTACGTTTGAAATCAATAACACGGTACTTTTTCTTGTTACCACCACCGATGTAACGCATAGCTCTGCGGCCTTGTGCATTACGTCCGCCTGTAGACTTTACATTCTCAAGCAAAGACTTTTCCGGAGTATCAGTTGTGATCTCAGAATAAGCATTACCAATTCTCCATCTGGTACCTGCTGTTACTGGTTTGTATTTTTTTAATGCCATTTTACGTTCGTTTTCTTGTTTATAATGTCAATTCTTTGCGGCGTTTGACCCGCCATTCATTTCCGGATTATACTGTACCGTACAGGTCAATTGTTTCCCCTTCTGCAACAGTTACATACGCTTTTTTGTAAGCAGGTTTGCTACCCTGGATATAACCGGCTTTGGTCATACGGTTTTTACTTTTACGGGGAGCCACCATTGTATGTACATCGGCCACCTTTACGTTGTAGAAATCTTCAACAGCTTTTTTGATTTCCAGTTTGTTGGCTTTACGTCCAACACGGAACGCATATGTATTTTTCTTTTCGCTCAGGCGGTTGCTTTTTTCAGAAACAATCGGCTTTATTAAAATTTCACTCTGTCTCATTTAGACTTAGTTTATTCTGTGATCGTTTGATTAAGCAGCTGCTTCTTCTTCGGTGAAGATTTTAGCTGCACTTTCTGTTAATACAAGCACATCATTATTGATGAGATCGTATGTGTTTACATCGGCCAGTAATGTACCGGTTACAGTTGGTACGTTACGGAGACTGAGGTAAAGATTATCGTTGTTTTCAGGAATCACGAACAGTGCTTTTTTACCAGCTACGTTCAGGTTGCTGAGAACAGTTACGAGTTCTTTTGTTTTAGGAGCTTCCAGAGCAAAATCTTCTACAATTACAATTGCGTTTTCTTTTGCTTTGTAAGAAAGAGCACTCATTTTAGCGAGATCTTTTACTTTACGGTTCAGTTTAAAATCGTAACCATGAGGTTTTGGTCCGAAGATGGTACCACCACCCTTGTATAAAGGGTTACGGATATTACCCTTACGTGAACCACCGGTACCTTTCTGACGGTGCAGTTTACGGCTGGCACCTTTCACTTCGGCACGGGTTTTTACTTTGTGTGTACCCTGGCGTTGTGCAGCCTGGTATTGTTTTACTGCGAGGTAAATCACATGATCATTCGGCTCGATACCGAAAATTTCTTCCGGTAATTCGATCGTACGACCTGTTGCTTTTCCTGATTTATTTAAAACGTCTACTTGCATGACTTGTTGAATTAGTTTGTTTACTTCTGAATGTATACGATAGAACCATTGTAACCGGGTACTGAACCACTCACAAGGATGTAATTTTTATCGGGGAATATTTTCAGAACTTTCAATCCTTTAACTTTCACCCTGTCTGCACCCATGCGGCCTGCCATGCGCATACCTTTCATTACACGAGATGCATCTGATGAGTTACCGAGTGAACCAGGAGCACGTTGACGATCGTGCTGACCGTGTGTTGCATCGCCCACACCGCTAAAGCCGTGACGCTTAACAACACCCTGAAAACCTTTACCTTTTGTAGTACCTACTACATCAACACTTTCGCCTTCAGCGAAAATTTCAGTTGTAACGGTTTCACCAATATTTTTTTCGAGAGAATAGTTACGGAACTCTTTAACTACTTTTTTAGGAGACGTGCCAGCTTTAGCGAAGTGATTTTTTTCGGCGGCAGTAGTGTTCTTTTCTTTCTTTTCGCCGAATGCTAATTGAAGAGCGCTGTATCCGTCAGCGTCTTGTGTTTTCACCTGTGTAACTACACAGGGACCAGCTTCAATGATGGTGCAGCTTTGCTGCTTACCATCGGGAGTGAAGATGCTGGTCATGCCGATCTTTTTACCAATAATACCTTTCATTTGTTTACAGTTTATGCCCTGTAAGGTTGTTGAGACAGATCCGATGAAAGTTGATTCGGAATCTTCAATCCCCGTTTACCATCGACCTTTTCCTTTTTTCCACTTTGGATCGGAAGTACCGATGGTAAACTAACCACGAAGGGCTAGTTTATATGTACCCCGGCTGTTGGCCGGGAATGTTTACTATTCAGAGCTCTTTTTTCTTCCGTTACCGGAAAATTGAGAGATGACATTTATCTATTTATAAGAACTAATGACAAAAGACCGCTCAGCGGCCAACCGTCATGCTTTAATTTCCACATCCACACCACTGGGCAAATCCAGCTTGCTCAGCGCATCTACTGTACGGCTGCTGCTGGTATAAATATCCAACAGGCGCTTGTGTGTGCACAGTTGGAACTGCTCACGACTCTTTTTATTTACGTGGGGTGAACGCAGAACAGTGAAAATTCTTTTGCGGGTAGGCAAAGGAATAGGACCGGTTACTACTGCACCTGTAGAACGAACTGTTTTTACAATTTTTTCTGCAGATTTATCCACCAGGTTGTGGTCGTAAGACTGTAATTTGATTCGTATACGTTGAGCCATAAGATCTGTCCCAGGTTTGAATTGGGAGCGCAAAGGTATGGGTTGATTCCGTTCCCTCAAAAAGTTTTGAGAACTTTTTTGGAAAAAATCGCTTCAAAATGCCGGTTTTTCTTAAAATAACGGCCCTGGTTCGATTTTCTGGCTGTTTTAAAGCTGCCAGTCTCAATTCCGCCAGCCGGGGTTTTGTGCCAAAGGGAGGCAAAAGTACATCTTCACAGCTCTTTGACAACCTGCCCAACTGCTTTTCCTTATTTTTGAACTTTAACCCCTTTTCATGAACCGGATCTTAGCATTCTTTTTCCTCCCCACCCTGTTGGTGGCTTGTAACAACCAGACTGAATCTGACAACGACGACAACGCTTCAGCTATTCCCCCACCTGCCAGCCTTAATTATACTGTGCTGAAAGTTCATCCGCATGATACTGCATCCTTTACACAAGGTTTGCAATACTTAAATGGGAGTCTTTTTGAAGGAACGGGCAATTACGGACATTCAGTTCTTTTGAAAACAGAACTTGAAACCGGGAAAGCGTTGCAATCGCATAAGTTAGCGGATGAACTTTTTGGCGAAGGCATAACTATATTAAATAATAAGATTTACCAGCTTACCTGGCAGAACAAAAAAGGATACGTTTATAACCTGTCTGATTTCAAACAACTTTCAGCGTTTACCTATAACACAGAAGGATGGGGAATCACCAACGATGGAACAAACCTGATCGTGAGCGATGGATCCAATGTTATTTATTACTGGGACCCCACCACATTAAAAGAAGTGAAGAGGATAAGTGTGCAGGACAACACAGGACTGCGTAATAATCTTAACGAACTGGAATACATCAATGGTTTTATCTATGCCAATGTGTGGCAAACAGACGAAATCCTGAAAATTGATCCTGCAAACGGAAACGTGGTTGGAAAAATCGATTTCAGTCAACTGAAAAATGACTATCCGGAATTGAAAGATGAATATGGCAATAATGTATTAAACGGAATTGCCTGGGACAGCACCGGCAACCGCCTTTTCATCACCGGCAAAAGATGGTCGAAATTATTCGAAGTGCGTTTAAACTAAATAAGCACCGGTAATTACCCCGCCTGCTTCTTCCACATAGATATGTTCTTCCAAAGTGGTGGCAACAGACAATCCTACATAATCAGGTTGTACAGGAAACGTTTTGTGGGTGCGTTCCACCAATACCAGTGTTTGTATTTTCCTTGGCTGAAAATTCAGGAAGGGTTTCAGGGCATACAACATGGTTTTACCACTATTGGATACATCATCCACTAATAAGATGCATTGATTATTGAAGCCGATTTCACGGTCAAGGAACAACTCTACCGGGTATCGTTTATCAATGGTTACTTCCACTAACTCCACATGAATATTACTGATCTCCATCACTTCTTTCGCAAGAATGGAAGCCAGAATAGTGCCATTACCTTTTATACCGGCAAAAAACAATTGCTGTTCATCATAATTCCGCTCAGCAATTTCATGAGCAAGGCGTTTCACTTTGCGTTCAACGGTTTCCTGATCGAGTATGTATTTTTTTTCCATGAGAATTGTTTCTTAAAGATGCAAATTAAAATGCATCCTTCCAACGAAAACACAATGAAGTAACTCACATTTTTATCAAACTAACGAACTTGTGTTTCTCTACCTTATCTTAGCAATTCAAACAGTCCGGTATGCAACTACTTCAACAAATTCTTTTTACCGTTTGTCTTGGATCAGCTTCCTGGTTTTTTAGTAAAAAAGTGCGTGAAATCAGGCGCAACATATTACTGGGAACAGATGAAGACCTAACTGACCGCCCGGCAGAACGTTGGAGAAATCTTTTGCTTCTTGCATTCGGACAAAAGAAAATGTTTAAAAACCCATTGGTGGCACTACTGCATCTTTTCATTTACGTTGGTTTTGTAATTATCAATTTAGAAGTGCTGGAAATAGTGCTGGATGGTTTACTGGGCACCCATCGTTTGTTCCTGGAACCATTAGGTGCTTTTTATACATTCCTGATTAATTCTTTTGAAGTATTAGCGGCCACGGTTCTGATTGCCTGTGTTATTTTTCTGAGCAGAAGAAATGTACTTAAGCTCAAACGTTTCATAAGCAACGACCTGAAAGGCTGGCCCCGTACAGATGCAAATAATATTCTTATTACTGAGATTGTATTAATGAGTTTGTTCCTGTTAATGAATGCAACCGACCGTGCACTGCAATTAAACAATGCAGAACATTATCACAACACTGGTGATTTTATGATTTCCGGATTATTTACCGGTTACTTACAAAGCTTACCTGTGAACACGCTGGTGATGATTGAACGTACTGCCTGGTGGTTGCACATACTGGGCATACTTGCATTCCTGAACTATCTTCCATGGAGCAAGCACCTACATATATTACTGGCTTTCCCCAATGCATGGTATGCACGCCTTACTTCCACCGGTGAAATGAAGAACATGGAGTCTGTGCAGAATGAAGTGAAATATATGATGCAGCCGGAACTGGCCCCTGCCGACGCTACTCCCCCATCTAAGTTTGGTGCAAAGGATGTAATGGATCTTAGTTGGAAAAGTTTACTGGATGCATATAGCTGTACTGAATGCGGACGATGCTCTGCGGCTTGTCCGGCAAATACCACGGGAAAATTATTAAGTCCCCGGAAAATCATGATGAGTACACGTGACCGTCTGGAAGAAGTGGGACGTAACATCAATGCCAATGGAACATTTGTGGATGATGGTAAAAAACTGCTGAACGATTATATTACTGTAGAAGAACTCCGTGCCTGTACCACCTGTAATGCCTGTGTGGAAGAATGTCCGGTAAGTATCAGTCCGCTTTCCATCATATTAGAATTACGCCGGTCATTGATTATGGAAGACAGCAATGCCCCCGGCGAATGGAATGCGATGTTCAGCAACATTGAAAACAACTTTGCACCATGGAAATTCAGTCCGGACGAAAGGGATAAATGGGCAGAAGAAATGAGCTGATTTACCTGTAACCAACTTATTTTGGAATCCTCTTTTCTAACCCGGCAGTAATCTCTTCCGGGTGCTCCAGCTGGTGAATGGCATCTTTCTTTTTATAAATTCGGATGATTTGAATAATGGCAGTAATTAAGAAAACAGATCCAATGATGTAATTCATGATGGTTGTGCTGGCATGCATGCGTTCGGCCAGCAATTTTCCGCCAAAGATGAAAACACAGTTCCCTGCCAGTGTGCCAATTCCAATTCCAACAATGTAGAAGTTATAATTCCAGAAACCCGGACGTAAAATATTCTTTGTAAATAAAACCGTACTCCATCCAAACCAGAAAGGAATCTGAACAGGATTAATGGCACTCATGGTGAAACCGAGTAACCATCGATGCATGGTATTGGATAAAATCACATTCTTTTCACCTTCCGGGTGAATGGCAGCCCAGAAGCTGGACACTGCCAATGCCAGTACAATCACAACCGTAAGCCATTCCAATGCTTTCAATAATTTTTCCTGGCGGCGCACCCAATCCATTGCAATAAGTGACAAGCGCACATACACAATTTCGGCAGTGAGTGACCCCAATGAAAAAAGTATGGCCGGATAAATACCATCTGTGATGCCAATTTGCATGGCCGCTACATTCAAAGTTCCCAATGGAAGCGAACCTAGAAAGCTGATGAGGAAACCCCAGAAAAGTACTTTTATCGCTTGAGGCATAAAACAAAAATAGTGTTTGACAAACAGGTTAGAAATTATATTTTATTAACAGAACAAAATGCATTTAATCATATTGCTCCAGCAGTTTAAAGTGTTTCCGGGCCTGCACTAAGAAATTTTTTCCCTGCGAAAAAGACCAGTACCTGAATCCATTTTCATGATTGTATTTACTGATTTCATACAAAGCTTTCCAGTGTTTCAGAATTTCACGGTATGCATCCAGTAGTTTCATATTACAATCGTAAATATGATTGGGCTCTGCACCACATCCATTGTACTCGAGGATCATAAAATTCCTTCCCGCTTTGAGATCTTCGATGGAGCTGGTTTTTATATCATAACGACCGTAATAAAAATGTTTTGAATAATGACTCAGTTCATCAAAGACTTTATGCAATGATTCATCGATTTCTGAATGCAGGTTGGTGAATTGAGCCCCCCTGTTGTGATTGCCGGCATACGATAAGTAAAAAATTTCATCTTTTTCCACCACACGGTCAAAACGATGACCATGGCGATGCTGCATTTCTTCCATCCGATGCCGGGCCCGGGGATGTTGTTCAATTAATTCCTTCAACGTATGAGTACCGTTTCCTTTAACCTGTAATAATTCCTTGTGAATAAACCCGCTCACCGTTCCTTTCGCTGCTGCAGGATGACGGTAATAAAACACACTCACTTCAACAGGAAGTTCCACCAGATCCTGAACGATATACTCCACCGGTATGCGTTCATGATATTTTTGTAATTGTTCTTCGCTATCTATTTTGCGGAATAGAATCCCTTTCATGCCCACATCTGGTTTTACAATAAACGGGAATGTAAAACCGGCTTCGTATACCTTTTTTAAAACCTGGTCAAAAGCAAGTGCCGGTTCGATGTAAATGGTACGTGGTACTGTATGGAGTGGCAACTGCTCATACATTTCTTTTTTTCCTTCTCCTTCAAAACCACCAAACGTGATGGTTGGGTTGGAAGGCGTAAAAAACCATACAGCACGGCTTTTGAGCATATACCAGAACCAGAAAAAACTGATGGGAAAGTATAAAACACCAAAGGGCCAGAGTTCCCAGTTTGTAATTCGTTCAAGCAGTTTTTTTGTCATCCGCTCAAAGATAAGATCAGAGTTCAGAATTATGTAAAAGCAGGTACAGATTTCAAACAATTACATAGATTTGAAAAAAAATAGCAATGAAGATCCCTTCGATGGCAGAGTTGATGGCAAGTGGTGAATCTCCCGAAATTTTATTCTGGGTGGGCTGTGCAGGCAGTTTTGATCAACGGGCTCAGAAAATAACCAAGGCATTCGCCACAATACTCGACAAAGTGGGAATCAAGTTTGCTATACTTGGAAAAGAAGAAATGTGTACCGGTGATCCGGCAAGAAGATCGGGAAATGAATTCCTGTTCCAGATGATGGCTTATAATAATATCCAGGTGTTGAATGGATACGGAATAAAAAAAATAGTAACCACCTGCCCTCATTGTTACAACACTCTCAAAAATGAATACCCCCCTTTAGGCGGCACTTATGATGTCATTCATCATACCACTCTTCTTCAGCAATTGATTGATGAAGGAAAAATCAAACTAAAAGAAGGTGGCAGTTTCAAAGGACAAAAAATCACCTATCACGATAGTTGTTACCTGGGCCGTGCCAATGGTATATATGAAGCGCCCCGAAAAGTATTGGAAGCCCTTGATGCCGAACTGGTGGAAATGAAACGTTGCCGCAGCAATGGATTATGCTGCGGTGCCGGTGGTGCTCAAATGTTCAAAGAAGAAGAGAAAGGTGAAACAAGGGTGAACTGGGAACGTACCAATGAGGCCATTGCCACCGGTGCAAATGTAATTGCCGCTGCCTGCCCGTTTTGTAATACCATGATGACAGATGGTGTGAAAGTGGCCGAGAAAGAAGATGCAGTTAAAGTACTGGATATAGCTGAGCTTATCGCCGGCAGTATGTAAACGGTTTTCGTATTTGCCACTTGAAAATGAACAGCCATGAAACGCTTGCTCCAAACATTTAATTGGAAAAATTTTGTCCAGCGTGCACTGTTGTTCCTTGCTGTGTTCCTCGTTGTAAGGTTCCTTGTGGACTGGATTGAAAATGATATTTCCTTTGAACGGATATTTCAGCAAAGCATGATCCGTTACCTGGTGTTTGCGATGATATTAGGATTTCTTGATAGTGAAACATGGAAAACCCGTCAACAGGAAAATGATGAACCTTTACAATTCAGCAGCAACCGTGCTGCCTTCATCCATTATTCCGGCATGGCTTTTTTTATTGCTTTGTTATGCGGATTGATTCTTCTCATTTTTGGTTTCATTGGCTGGGCAATTGGAATGATCAGTGGAAAACAAAACCCAACTTTATTTTCTGATTGGATAAAATACATCCTGGTTGTTGCGGTGATAGGCATTTGTTTCTCTGCCTACGATGCTTTACGGAATTACAGAAGAAACCGCAAGGGAAGCTAAGCGTTCCACCACTGCTTCAGCTTCTTTCAACTTACCATCGGGCACCGGAAAGCGCAACTCATCAAACGTGGGGCCTTTTCTTGTATTCCAGCAATAGCGGATTTCAATCATTACAGGTTCCTGATCCTTCAACAAGGTTACACCTCCTATCCATCTGGAATCGTCTTGAAATACATGTAGCGTGCCATTGATAAAGACAGCTGATGTGGTAAGAATAATCTGATTTTTCTTAAGCTTTGATTTCATCACTTTCAATGTGAGCAAATACTTTCCTGCTAACCATAAAACACCAATCACTGCTGTGACCAGTAAGGCTATCTGCCAGCTTGCATTTCTTTCCAACATAAGGTATAAAGTGCCCACCAGCAATAAGGCAACCACTTCATACATTGTACTACTGAACCGTTTCTTCGTTTCTGCTTTGTAAAAATTATCCCATTCTGCATTAGTATACATCCAGTTGGCCAGAATAGCAGTTGATACTGATGAAGGATTTACAATTGATGTTTGTTTTTCAATTACTGTAGTTGAAGGCCGTTCAACAGGCGAAGCAAGTACCCTGCTGAGCTCAACAATCTGCTGATTGGTTTTCTGCTCCTGCTGTTTTGCATTTCGTATTTGTTGAATACCCGAATAGATAAGCACTGCAGCCGAGAAAGATAACAGCAACCCAAAATAAAATGCGGTACCCGGAAAAGAAAAAAGAGCACCGGCTCCCAGCGGTAATAGAAAGAATCCCAAAACCAGGAGAACAACTCCTGTAACAAGATTGCCGGTATTGGTTACTTTCTGATCCATTCTTTCTTCTGTAAATTTGCAATATGAATCTACAATATAAACATTTGCTGCCGGCCGATTTTCATGATAACAGCCGGGTTTGGATCTACCAGAGCAGCCGTTTATTCGGTTTGGGCGAGGCACTGCAGATTGAGGACCTGATTAATCATTTTATCGCCAACTGGAAAAGCCATGGTGTTCCTGTGAAAGGTTTCGGCACCTTGTTCTTCGGGCAATTTATTATTCTCATGGCCGATGAACAGGCTACCAATGTGGGCGGATGCAGTACCGATAGCAGTGTACGACTGATTAAAGAAATTGAAAACCTTTATAAAGTAAGTATGTTCGACCGGCAGTCACTGGCCTTTGTAATAAAAGATAAAATACAATTACTCCCTCTCAATCAACTGCAATATGCGGTTGACAATGGATTTATTGCTGCAGATACCCTTTATTTTAATAACCTAGTAGCAACAAAAAAAGAAATGGAAGAAAACTGGCTCATCCCGGTACAATCGAGTTGGCTCAAACAACGTGTTCAACTAAAGGAAAAGACAGCCTGATAATATTGTATATATGATCTTACTGAAAAGACCCGCCCTGGTGGCGGGTCTTTGTTTTTTAGCCCTTAACATTTCATTCAAACCACTCATCCTCCATTTTTTCCTTTGGATATGATTATTACGAAAATGAACGTAGTCCATGTAACAAAATCAATTGTTCAACGTCCTATTCCCGTAGTTCTTTGATCGGAAGATGCTTTAACAGCGATTCCACAAATTGAAGTTTCAAAATTTTTTGAAAATTTAATTGGTAATTAACATTTGTAAGTATAACTTTGCGGCGTCAAATGTTGGTAGCCTATACCATCGTTCTGAGACCCGGTTTTTGACCCCGCCTTGGACAGTTTACCCAGAGAGCTAAAGTCCCGAGAAACTGCATTTTTAAGGTACCAACACAGAAAAAGAGAAGGTTCAAACCAAAACGAATTGCTTGAAATACCGGTTAAACTAAAAAATAACCGTTTATCAGATTAAAGAACCAAACAAGGTATTATGCATTGCAAAGTACCATCTTTTGATAGTATCTTTGTTATACAATTAAAAACAAAGCCCATAGGGCGAAAAGATAAAAACAGTGAAAACACTAAAAACCAAGAAAATGAGAACAGATTTTACAGTGACATCCGGAATTGCCGGAACACTCAAACAGAAAGACCTCGTAAGTGTTGCCAGAAATGTTGCAGCAGCTTTACTGCTCCTGGTCCTTTCCGTAGCTGCCATGGCGTTCTCTGAAAAAGACACCACAAAAACAAAAGAAGCAGCCACCTATACTACTCAGCCTGTTGACAGTTGCTGCATCACCACATTTGTATCCGATGTTCAGCATATTGTAATCACCAACACTTCTCTTCTGAAAGGTAAAGTGATGATAAATAATATGGATATTAATACATGGGTGAACAGCCTGATGGCTTATTCCTTCAAAAAAGTGAATATCCACTCTTTTGAAATCGCCGATAACAGAATGGATGCCAACTTCACTACTGCCGAAATTGAAAACCGCAGAAAAGCTGTTGCATACAGCAAAATGATTGCTGAAGAAGCTGCTGACGCCGATGTCGCTCTAACAGATATCTACAATGTTACCATTGCTGCCCCTTCCTACGGAATGGCAATCAACAATGAAATGCAGCAAGCAGATGCAGGAATGGATATCATGATCAATGAAGATAACGACCTGAGACAAAAAACCGCAGCCTACAGAAATGGTATTGCCGGTGAAATTGGTTCTGCCGATGTGGTTATGGATCAGATGATGGCAGTAAGCAATATGAAAAACATCACACCCGCAAGTGTGGATTATTCAGACAGAATGATGGATGCAATGATCAACTTCAGCAGCAGCAAAAACCTGGCTCCTTATTTTGCAGCAGAGGCAGATTGCGAACTCGACAAACTTATTAACGACAGATCCTGAGTTTAAGATACATGTACAGTTGATTTAGAAATGAGGGTTGATATTCATCAACCCTTTTTTGTTAAGCTTTCGGTAATAGTAGGAATCGCAACCCCATCTTTACGAATCGCCTCGTATTTTCGGATCAGAAAATAATTGCCATGAAACAGTTCTTATTTATTGTATTGCTGGTAACCATCATCTCCAATAAGTTATGGGCCCAGCAAATTGTTAATGAAACCATCATTCAGATTAAAACCGAAACCACAGCAGGCGAAGAAGCTCCTCTGCCTAACGCTCCCGAAGGTGCCACCATTATGCGTTTTGGAGATGGAGAAATCAAAACAAAACTGTTCTTCAAAAATGGAATGACCAAACTGGAGAATGATATGGGTATGGGTATAAACAGGGTGATTTACGACAGTAAAACAAAAACCACCACCACCCTCTTTGAAGCGATGGGCAAAAAGATGGGTTTTTATACCACGGATGAAGATATGCAGCAGATGATGAATGGTACCGATAGTGGCAGAAAGCAGCGTATTGAAACTTTCCACCCCGAAGTTTTTATTGAATACCTGAGCGAAACAAAGAAAATTGCAGGCATGATTTGCAATAAAGCACTCATCCGTTACAAAAACAGAAAAGGAGATGAAGTGCAACAACCCATCTGGTATTCGCCGGAATTTATGTTGGGTGAAGGATTTCGCATGCGTGACCTGATGCGGATGGCGAATGTTCCCGGACTGAATAAGTTGAAAGGATTTCCGATGGAGTTTGAAGTTACAAGGCAAAATGGAGCGAAAGTGCATTTTGAAGTAACCAAGGTTGACCTGAATGCCAAGGTTGACGATAAAGTATTCATTATCCCCAAGGATTATGAACTCAAATCCATGAAAGAAATGAATCGTGGCAATAATGGCCGTCCCGGCGAATTTATGATGCGGGTGGTAGGATGATTAACTTCTTAAAACATTGAAAGCTGCCTTCTAAAGGCAGCTTTTTTATTTTACTTTTGCGGCTCACAAGGATACATTATGGCAATTCAGCAACAGATACAACATACAGTCATTCAGAGCCTGGAACAGTTATATGGAAAAGCATTTACTGCAAAAGATTTCCAGATCAACAAAACAAAACCAGAATTTGAAGGTGATTACACCATTGTTCTTTTTTCGTTGCTGAAACCATTGAGCATAAGTTCCGATGCACTAGGCAATGAATTGGGCAATCACCTGCTCAGCCATCATCCATCTTTGTTTACCGCCTTTAACATCATTAAAGGATTTCTGAACCTGACAGTAACTGATCAATACTGGATTTCTGTTTTGTCAAATCAATACAATTCAGATACGTTCGGACAAGCACAATCCAAACAAAAAAGAGTGATGGTGGAATATGCATCACCCAACACAAACAAACCTCTTCACCTGGGTCACCTGCGCAATATTTTTCTCGGCTGGAGTATAGCAGAAATTCACAAAGCAAGCGGATACGATACCATTAAAACCTGTATTGTAAATGACAGGGGCATTCATATTTGTAAAAGTATGATTGCCTGGCAACGCTTTGGCAATGGAGATACACCGGCTTCTACCAATACCAAAGGCGATCACTTTGTAGGTGATTACTATGTTAAGTTTAATGACGCTTACAAAAAAGAAGTGGACGAATTGGTAGCTGGTGGCATGAAAAAAGAGGAGGCAGAAAAAGAAGCACCCATTATGAAAGCAACTCAACAAATGCTTTTGGATTGGGAAGCAGGTAAACCCGAAGTCATGCAATTATGGAGAGAAATGAATGGATGGGTATATGAAGGATTTGATGCTACGTATAAACGCATCGGAAGCGATTTTGATAAAACCTATTACGAAAGCAATACTTATTTACTAGGAAAAGAAACCGTGCAGCAAGGGCTTGAAAAAAATGTATTCTTCAAAAAAGAAGATGGCAGTGTATGGATAGATTTATCTGCCGACGGTTTGGATGAAAAAATTGTACAACGGAAAGATGGTACATCGGTGTACATCACACAGGATATCGGGCTGGCACAACAGAAATATGATGAATACAAAATTGACCTGAGTATTTATGTGATTGGTGATGAACAGAACTATCACATGAAAGTACTTCAGTTAATTTGTAAAAAACTGGGCATGCCTTATGCCGATGGTATCTATCATCTCAGCTATGGAATGGTGGAGCTTCCTTCAGGAAAAATGAAGAGCCGTGAAGGTACCGTGGTGGATGCAGATGATCTGTTAGACGAGATGGAAAATGTAGCCCGGCAAAAAACAGAAGAACTGGGTAAGGTAAAAGATTTCTCCCCCGTAGAATTGGAAGAACTTTACCGCACATTAAGTCTGGGTGCGTTGAAATATTATTTACTCCGTGTGGATCCTAAGAAAAAAATGATCTTCAATCCGGAAGAATCGATTGACTTTCACGGTAACACAGGTCCGTTTATTCAATACACACATGCACGTATTAAATCCATTCTCCGGAAAGAACATGGTACCGATCTCACGAAAGCAAGTAACTCTTCTCTCCTTCCATTGGAAAAAGCACTGCTGATTGAACTGGAAAATTTCACTGTTGTAATTGAACAGGCATGTACAGAACATGACCCTTCGCATCTGGCGAATTACCTGTACAACCTGGCAAAAACTTATAACTCCTTTTATGCAGAACATTCTGTGATGAATGCAGAAACTGAAGAGAAAAAACAGCTTCGTTTATTCATCTGTGAATTCACAGCTCATGTTATTGCAAAAGGAATGCAGTTACTGGGAATTCGTGTTCCGGAAAGAATGTAAACTTATTCAATGCTCAACCTGATTCCTGCAGCCCACCTGCGGCCCATCATTGGGGCATAGTTGTACGATGGATCAAAAGTATATCCGTATGGATTTGTTACAGGATCATTCACTGTTTTATCAAACGGATCAAAAGGACGCATGATTGGATCCCGGGGTAAGAAGTTGAGGATATTTTTAACGCCTGCCATTACTTCTATTTTCGTTCCCAGCTTTTTAATGAGCTGCAGATTTAGCAATGAATACCAGGGAGAAAACTCCGGACGATAATCATTTTGTAACACCGGCATTCGCATGGGCCCTACTGTCTTTCCCGTAAAATCAATAGTCAGCCGGATAGCCTGTACAGTATAGCCTACACTGTAATTTGAGGTAAATGCCGGGGCAGAAACCTGCTTCTCCTTAACTCCGTTCCTCATCAGAAATACATCCATTACAGTAGCACCTGCATTCACCCGCCATTTGTTATTGACATTCCAATCGGCAGTAACAGAAGCTCCGGACGATACTGCATATCCTTCGAGGTTATCATAAATAATCTGGTTGCTGTTTGTAAAATAATCCGCCACAATCCGGTTCATGAAGTAAGTGTAAAACCCATTTATATCCAGAGATAACAAACCATCTGCCACATGATAATGCGAGGAATAATTAAGATTGGCATTCCAGCTTCGTTCCGGCCTCAGTTTATTTTTAATCACAACTTCACGGGCACCAGTAAGCGCAGCATGATCTTCTGTAAATAAATTCACCACACGGTAACCATTTCCAACTGTAAACCGGAATACATGGTTCTCCTGCAAATCATACTTTATACTCAGCCTGGGAGAAAAAATCAAACCATGTTTGTTGTTATACTCACTTCGCAATCCCGATAACAATAACCACTTTGGATTCAACTTCCATTCATCCTGTATGAACATACCGGTATTGATACTCAGAGATGGCTTGTTCGCATATGATAATCCATCAAAAGTAGCAGGTGTATTATCGTCATAATTGATGTATCGAAAAGGCAAGCCCATTAGCAACTCATGAACTCCGGTTTTTTTATTCCATCTCAGTTGTGCAAAACCTGTATACTGTCTGGCATCAAAAATGTTTTTACCATACCATGATTGTTGTACATGCGAGTTCCACGAATATTCAGCAACCAGTTTTTCTGTGCCAACGGGAATTTCATACAACCCTAATAATTCAAATCGGTTGGTAACTATACTTTCACCATATACAGAATCACTTCCCCTGAATTTTTGTTCCCAATTCAGTTCACCTCCGTTTCGGTCTTCCCACACATACCGGAGGGCAACAGTAGCTGCCAGTTGATTCTTGCGTTTGAAATTCCATTTATTAAAAAAAGAGTACCGGTTTTGCAAAGTGATGTCGGTAAACTGATCGGTATTCACATCCCATTTTTTCTGCATCGAAAAACGATTTACCCCCATCAATACAGATGCTTTTTTAAACCGGAGATTAGCTGAAATATCTGTATTCAATTCCGCATAAGAAGTAACTGTTTGCTCTAACTGTAATTGATTCTTATTAGCCGGCTCTTTTGTGATAATGTTTATCAATCCTGCTACTGCTTCTGTTCCGTATAAGGTGGATGCAGGGCCTTTCACCACTTCCACCCGTTTGATAATGCTGTTGGGTATTCCCATGAATCCATACACAGAAGATAGAGAACTTACAACAGGCATCCCATCAATCAACACCATTGTATAAGGACCATCGAGTCCATTGATCTGTAGAGCACCGGTATTACATACATTACAATTGATTTGTGGCTGAACACCATTCACCATTCCCAATGCTTCAAATAAATTACTGGTTACATTTTTCTTAAAAAAACGTGATGGATAACTTTCAACCGGAATGGGACTGGAAAGGCGATTCACAGTTTTTAAAGTACCACTCACCACCACTTCTTCCAAAGACTTATTTGAAGGATTCATTTGTAAGAGAAGCTGTTTCCTGAATAAATCAACCACAACCGTATCGTTGAAATATCCCACCGCAGAAAGAATTACCTGTACAGATGAATCACTCCCCCTCGATAAATGAAAATGACCGGAATTATCAGCCACAACAGGCTGTCTTCCTTTGATTTCCAGTACAGCATAAGCAACAGGTTCACCTGTAACAGCATTTACAACCATTCCTTTTACAAATAGTTTTGGCTGTGCAGAAATGGTACTTGTAAATCCTATAAGAACAAGAATAAATAAAGACAGCAAATATGGTATCCGGTAAGGCATTTTTTAGACTAGGCTAAATTTTTATTTAGTCAAATATAGAAAATAAAACAGGATCGCCTAATTTTTCCGGAAGTAAACAAGGAACCAGGTTGCCACGCATGCTGCAATGCATGCAGCAAAGAGAAATACGTACACGGCCCCCCATTGATACCAGATGAATCCAGCCAAACTACTGGCTACGAGTTTCAGGATACTGTTATACCCGGTATAAAAGCCTAGCGCCGAAGCAGTTTCTCCAGCAGGCACCATATTGCTGATCCATGCTTTGGAAATACCTTCTGTACCAGCTGCATAAGCCCCGTAACAGAAAAACAAAATCCAGTAGCCCGGCCACCAACTATTCAGTCCAAAACCTGCATAGGTGATTGCAAAGAGAAAAAGTCCGGTAACAAATATGGTTTTCAATCCAATTTTATCAGCCAACCTGCCCAAGGGATAGGCCAAGGCTGCAAAAACCAGATTGTAAAAAATATAGGCAGCGATAACCCCGGTATCCGACAGACCTGCTTCTTTCATTTTCAGCAACAGAAACACATCTGAGCTATCCACCAAAGCAAACAGGAATAATGCAAGCACCCATTTTTTATAGGTTGGAGAGGCTACTTTCCAGTATGAAAATGCATTCCTAACGGGTATTGCTTTCCTCTTTTCAACTGTTCTTTTTTCCGTTATAAAAAAAGTAAATACAATTGCAATAATGCCGGGAACAAATGCAATGAGGAACAAATTCTTATAATCGCCCGGGAAGTAATAGAGATAGAGTAATGCTCCCAGCGGACCAATCACTGCTCCTGTAGTATCCAGTGCCCTATGAAATCCAAATACAGTTCCTTTGTTTTCGGGAGTTGTTTCACTGCTGAGTAAAGCATCTCTTGGTGCTGTACGTATACCTTTCCCTAAGCGATCAATGAACCGAGATTGAAAGACCCACCACACTTGTGTACTAACCGCAAGCATGGGTTTGGAGATGGCGCTTAATAAATACCCCAGTTGTACAAATGGCAACCGTTTTTGCGAAAGATCACTGATGCGGCCGAAATAAATTTTACTCAACCCGGCAACCGCTTCTGCAAATCCCTCCAAAATGCCTATGATAAGAATCGAATAACCAATGCTTTTTAAATACACAGGCATTACAGGGTACAGCATTTCACTGGCAACATCTGTGAAGAGGCTCACCAGTGAAAGTATCCAGATAGTTCTTGTGAGAATCCTGCTCTTTTGCATGTACTACAAGTTACAAATGCAGGATGCGATTACCAACTGTAATATCACCTGCAACAATCTTTTTTGCGAAAGAGTGAAATAACAAAGCGAAGAAACTGTTTCAGGTAACTCATTTCAATGCATTTAAAAAATAGTGTTCCACACTAATGAATACAGACTCCTTAGCCATACGATGCGCTGTGCCTGTGAGTTGAAATCTTGTACCAACATTGAGTCGTGTACTGCTTTTGAATATCAGTTGTAAAGAAGGAGCCATATCAACAAACCCGGCTTTGACATCTGTATTCTGTTGCCCTAAGAACTCACAATACAAATTCAGGTTGGTTTGATTATAACTATTGTAACTGCGTGGAAATAACAAATATCCCATTGACAGATTGTATTGCAAGGCATGATTTGAAAACGCCGGACCGAAATTAATCTTATTCTTCTGCTCCAGTTGGCGAACCCATGATACCCCTGCTGAAGCTGCAAATTTTTTGACCAGCTGTGTTGCTATAAGTCCGGTTTGAATACCACTGTTATCCCCTTCCAGATTCAGTTCCTGGTATACCAACGGATTATTGGACCATGCTCCCATTACAAATGCAGCCATGCGAAAATGTTTATGCACATCATCCTTACTCAGGAAACGGTATTTCGCATAGAGGCGTGCACTTTCAAACTGCATACTGTTTTGAAAAAACATATCAGAAAAACTGGTACCTGCTGTAATCATGAGGTTCTTTGAAAGCCCCACCTGTACTTCCTGAGAAAAACGGTATTCCCTTTCGTTATTGTGATAGGCTTTCATGGTTTTTCCGGAAAGCTTTGCCACCACCGACTTAGCAGGTATGTTTGATGCCGGGTTGGTGTATACATACAGCTCCTGTGCCGAAACAGTTTGTACGACTGATAACACACACAGGATTGCCACTACTTTTTTCATAACTCATGATTTATATCCCGATGTGATAAATTCTTTTTCCGTTACTCAATCCTGTTTTGTAACTCTCTGCTGCAGTAACAGCACTGAGGCGTTTATACTCTTTAGGCAGAATAAAATGTTTATCCAGAATTGTAATCGTGTATTCACCATTAAGTGTTTGATCTTTTCCCTGCAACAGGTAAAACTCCATACCATTCCAGTTGCTTAACTGGTTTTTCTTCAATTGAAATTGATCAAACACGGCCACCACTTCCAGTTTTGCCACACTGAAGCCTGCTTCCTCCACTTTCTTCCGCAACAGATCAAAATCAACAGCAGCCCCTTGTTTAAACTGAATGATAAATGCAGATTTATTCAGATCCGGTTCCACTGATGAAACAAATTCAAGTTTGCTCAATGCTTTATTGATTGCATTACTGCACATGGCGCAGGTTAAACCGCTTGCCTGTAAAGTTGCACTTTTCAGCTGGGCTGTTGCAAAAACAGAGAAAAACAGTAGTGCTGTAAAAAGCAGTAATCTGTATTTCATATTTAAAAATTGAAAAGTAAAAAGAATAGAGGTGACCGTTTTCACAGTCACCTCTGTATGCTTAATCAGAAATCAACGCATCAGGATTTGCAACAGCCTTTTTCTTTACAAGTAGCATTGTCTTTACAACAATCCCCGCCTTTTTCACATTTTCCATCTTTGCAGCAGGCTGCAACAGCGTCTTTTTTGCAACAGCCACCACCTTTGCATTTTGCCTGGTCTTTGCAGCAATCGCCACCTTTTGAACATTTACCATCTTTGCAACAATCAGCAGTCATTCCTTCTTTCTGGCAGCATTTGCCATCTTTCATTTCGCACTTGCCGTCTTTGTGTTCACATTTTGCTTCTTTGTGATCGCATTTCCCTTCACCACATTTATGTCCTTCTTTACCTGCCATTGAACATTTATGTCCATCCTTCATGTCACATTTGGCGCAACAACCACCTTCTTTTGCGCAAGTGCCCTTTTCGCAACAATCAGATTTACCTGCAATTTTTTTGCAGCAATCCATTGTACCTGTACACTTACCATCTTTCATGCAACAGGCATCTGCAGCAGCACTTGTGGAAGCTCCTTTACGATCGTACTGGCAACACTCATGTAAATTATTATAAGCTTCATCAGATCCGGTATATTTATCATTGTCATATCCGGCATTGGCAATGCCTTTCTGTATTTTATCTACAGAGGTCTTTGCAGCAGCATACTTAACCGTGATCATTTTTGTTTTCTCACTCCATACTGCAGTGGTTGCACCATTTTGACGAGCTGCCGATTCAATGGTTTTCTTACACATGCCGCAGTTACCCCATACTTTGAAGGTAGCTGTCTTGGTTTGAGCGAAAACAGATTGAACGAACAGGAATAACACCAGGAACGGTGCTACTATTTTAAACGATTTCATTTGATTGATTTTTAATTTAAAGAATACAATAAGAAACATCTCTGTAAAACACAGAGACCATCGATATAAAAAAACCAATCAGTCTAAATTCTGAAAACCCGGATAGTGCGGTAAATTTTATTGAATGCCCCGGGTGGAGGAGAGAAATAAGAATCATTGTGTTCTACGGTAGCTCCCTGGGCAGCATCCTGTAAATCAATTTCGGCTACTGGCAATGTTTCTGCAGTGTGAATAAGGTCATCGACAGGTACAACTGCTGTATGGGCATCGTTCACTTTCACAAACTGCACATCATCTTTACAGCAATGATTAGAAGTTTTGTTCATGCCACATTTACTGCAGGAACCATCTTCATGGTCTCGTTCATGGCCAAAGCTGATGGAAGCAATACGGTTCATACAATAATGAAGGTTTACCACCACACCGGATGTTACGGCGAGATAGAAAACAGCAATTACTAATATGAATGCTTTCTTCAACACAATACAAAGATAGAACTAGAATTGATAAACAAAACGAAAATCAGTTAACAAAGCCCCAATAAATCCCGAAACGGATCAACATGCCCGGCAATGGTTGTAATGGCGCCGCCAGGTTGTTATTAAGAAAGCCAAAAGCAGGCGACACTTGAACCGTATTCAGGTTTTCGGCCCTTACAAACAAGTATAAACTCCTGATACGGAAGTGAATATAAGCGGTGATATCGGGCAGGTTATTGATTGTCTCCTGCTGTTGTAAGAAGAATTGTCCCAGTAAAGGTGAGTATCCATCAGCTTTATAGGGTGTATAATACCTGGCTTCCACACCTGTACTCATGTTAAGGTTTTTGAAAAACCGGCCCTCGTAGGCAATACGGCTGCGGGCAAGGAGTAATGGCAGGTTCACCGGAGCAGCACCTGTACTTTGCTGCAAATAAGCTTCCAGGTACCAGTTCCACCTGCGGCTAAGCTTAAACTGTTTTTGTACCTGTAACTGTAACACATTAAAAAGAGTGGCTTCCTGTGCCGATGAAGTATAGCTTTTGAAATACACATAGTTTGAAGCAAGGAAGTACTTCGCCCCTACCGCCAGTTTTTGCTGTGGCAATTCATACAGTGCAGAAAAAACAGTTGTATTTTCTTTTCCGAAATTGGTGGCAGCAGTATTGAATTGCCTGAAATTACTCAGGTCATTATTTACAAAAGAAGGAGTACGGTTGGCGTTTTGAAAGCCCAGTGTTAAATACCCCAGCTTAGCCCCGATCATTCGTTTAAGGTAGGCCGTTACATGATAATCCCCGGCATAAGAACCAGTAGCATAAAAAGTTCCTGCCAGTTCCATATCCCATTTCTTATTGCGGGTTTTGTTCCGGTATTCCCCATTCAGATAAATGGTATTATAAGTAACCGACTTAACTCCAAAATCGCCTTTTAATGACTGGATACCGGCTGCCAGTTTTAAAAACTGCTGCTGATTTTTTATATCGGGAAACTGGTAAATAGCAAACTCATTATCCAACACCTGCCATTTATCTTTCACAGATAATGTATCCTTTGCCGGAACAAACTGGTAGAATTGCCTGTAAGCCCCTGTATCAATTCTTGAATCAAAGTATTGGAAAGAATAGCGGTTATACTGAACCGTATGTTGCAATCGTACACGTGGATAGTAAAAGTAAGCAACCGATGAATCTGTGGTTACAGAATCCTTCTTTCCAAAATCATATTGCTGGCGCAATAAAAGACTGATGGACTGATATTTGTTTCCGGTATAGATTGTGTTAGACAAAAAAGAAGATCCCTCATAAGCGCTGCCTCCAAAGTTGGTGGGAATATTAAACCGGGTGGAAAAAGAAGGAACACTATCAAGATAGTTCATGCTTTTGATTCCACCATTTTCCGATCCGCCGATCTTATTGGACAATGCCACAAAGAAAACGTTGTACCTGCGTTTGGGAGCCACATACCAGGTATTAAAAACGTAGTTATTATGATTCGTTTTCTGATTCTTAAAAAATCCCGGTGAATTAATCAACCGGTAATTGAATGAGAAATTCCAGTTATACCTGATATTCTGTGTGTGAAAAACAGAAATATTCTGCTCAGCTTTGCTACCTAATACATACACCAGTTGCGAATAGGGCCTGGTGGTATTGTAAAACTTAACATCACTCATTTGCATGGTATATGCATCATACGCATGCATTCCATGATCCCAGCCACTTTTCAGTATAGGGTTGAATAATAAAGACCTGCTGGCATTACCGGTGTTGCCCAGAAACACAGATGTCCAGGGAATATACCAGCGCCTGCTGTAATCATTCACAGAAGAATCCAGAAAACTGAAACGGGATGTATCCAGGTAGCGGTAAGTAATGGTTGCAGAATCTTCCAGCCCGGTACGGTGAAGAAGGGAATCTTTGAATGGCCCGGAGCTTCTTCCCCCACCACCCATACGGTTTCCACCCATCATACCTCCTCCTTCACTCATCAACGGATTACCGGGCCTGCGTGAGGATTGTGCCGTAACAGATACTGTAAGCACACAAAGAATCATCAAAAAAACAAACCGCTTCATGCAATAAAAACGGGCATTAAAGCCCGTGTAAAAATAGTTGAATTCAACCGGTGTCCCGGAAATGCTTTCTTAAATTTCGAGCAAGAGGTTTTTTACAATCGCTGTCATCTTCGGTTCGGCAGCAGCTGCTGCTTGCAGTACTTCTTCATGCGAAACCGTATTACCTTCTTCAATTAAACCCACATCTGTAATCACACTCATGGCAAAAACCGGAATTCCCATATGAACTGCCACAATCACTTCCGGCACAGTGCTCATACCCACAGCATCACCCCCTACGGCATGAATCATCTGGTACTCGGCACGTGTCTCAAACGTTGGGCCGGTAACGGCCACGTATACACCCTCTTTCACTTTTATATCCAAACGGGCAGCAATGTCTTTTGCTTTCCGGATATACTCTTTCTTGTAAGGTTCGCTCATATCCGGGAAACGGGGCCCCAGTTCTTTTACATTTTTACCAATCAGCGGGTTCACTGAGAACTGGCTGATATGATCCTTAATAATCATCAGGTCTCCTACTCCCAGGTCTTTATTCACCCCACCGGCAGCATTACTCAGCACCAGTGCTTTAATACCCAGGTATTTCATAACCCGGATGGGATAAACCACCTCCTGAATGGAGTATCCTTCATAAAAATGAAAACGACCAGCCATCACCACTACATTCTTCGTCCCCAGTTTACCAAACACCAGTTTCCCTTTGTGCCCGTCAACTGTTGAAACCGGAAAATGCGGGATTTGATCATAAGGAATCTCATGTTCCACTTCCAGTTCATTGGTAAACTGTCCAAGTCCGCTCCCCAGCACCACTCCTGCATCCGACTCTTTTTTATAATGCGTACGGATAAACGAAACCGTCTCTTCAATTTTCTTCAGAATATCATCCATTGCTTTCAGATTAAGTCGGCAAATATAGGCTTTTCAGTCAGCGGCAGCAAAGTTTAAAAACGTGGAATTAGCGGCATAAATCAGTAGGCGCTAAACGGTCTTATTAGTATCTTCGCCAAAATTTTTTAGTATATGAATCTCCACGAATACCAGGCTAAAGAGTTGCTGAAAAAATACAATGTACCCGCACAGGAAGGCATTGCCTGCAGCACTGTTCATGAAGCCGAAGAAGCATACCGCCAGATCAAAAATCAGACAGGAAACAGTTTTGCAGTTGTGAAAGCCCAGATCCATGCAGGTGGACGTGGTAAAGGAACGATCAAGGAAAGTGGAATCAATGGTGTGAAAGTGGCTAAAAATATTGAGCAAATCACCGAGTTTGCAAAAGGAATCCTGGGTGGCACACTGGTGACGTTGCAAACAGGACCTGCCGGTAAAGTGGTGAACAAAATTCTGGTGGCACAAGACATGTATTATGATGGACCCACCGAACGCAAAGAATTTTACTTATCCATCCTGCTCGACCGCACGAAGAAACAAAACGTAATCATGTACAGTACCGAAGGTGGTATGAACATTGAAGACGTAGCACATAACACACCCGAAAAAATCTTTAAAGAATGGGTACACCCTTCCGGCGGATTGCTTCCTTACCAGGCACGCAAAATTGCATTCAACCTCGGACTCAGTGGTGAAGCATTTAAAAACTGTGTGAAGTTTGTAACCAACCTTTATAATGCATACGTAGGGCTCGATTGCAGCATGCTTGAAATCAACCCGCTGTTTAAAGCAGCTGATGATAAGATTGTGGCAGTTGACTGTAAAATGAATGTAGATGACAATGCATTACTCCGCCATGCAGATGTGGCTGCTATGAGAGATGTAACGGAAGAAGATCCTACAGAAGTGGAGGCCGGGCAATTCAACCTCAACTTCATCAAACTGGATGGCAATGTGGGTTGTATGGTGAACGGTGCCGGTTTGGCCATGGCTACTATGGATATGATTAAACTGAGCGGTGGTGAACCTGCCAACTTCCTGGATGTGGGTGGTACTGCCAATGCACAAACAGTGGAAGCCGGTTTCAAAATCATTCTGAAAGACCCGAATGTAAAAGCAATCCTCATTAACATCTTTGGTGGCATTGTCCGTTGCGACCGTGTGGCAGCTGGTGTGATTGAAGCATACAAAACAATCGGCAATATCCCTGTTCCCATCATTGTACGATTACAGGGAACCAATGCAGAAGAAGCGAAAAAACTGATTGACGAAAGCGGATTGAAAGTACAAAGTGCAATCCAGCTCAGCGAAGCAGCTGAACTGGTGAAACAAGCTGTTGCCTAATTTTCTTTCCCAAACGCATAACCGAAGAAGCCTCTTGCAAAAGAGGCTTTTTTTATCCGTTCTTTTTTGCAACTTAATCGCCGGAACCATGGGAAACGGATATCGTAATTGTTATCCCGAACCGCCTTCGACAGGCTCAGGCTGACATTTCGCTTTATACATAACATCGAATCGATTGAAATGAAAATAATTATTGGCTTATGATTTGTCATGTTGAGTTTGGCGTTTGTCATGTTGAGCCTGTCGTTTGTCATGTTGAGCCTGTCGTTTGTCATGTTGAGCCTGTCGAAACATGCCCTTTCAAACATTCTTAAATAATCCAATAGCAGCATTAAGTTTTTTTTACCATTTACACAGATCATAATAACCAGTATGGCACGTTCATTGAAAGTATACAAAATCAAAAACCCATATATGACAACCATCATCCGCTTTTTTCTCGCTGCTCTTTTTGTCAGCTCTACCCTCAATTCTTTTGCACAAGATGAAACCGAACGCAACTTCAAACCCTGGCGTGTGGATGGCGGTATGGGCTGGGCCCGTCCCTCCGGAAAAGGGAGCAAGGCCGGCGTACTCCTATTCATGGAACCGAAGTATAATATTACCGACCAGGTATCTGTAGGACTTCGCATGGAAGCTACGGCTATGGCAAGGGGTTATGTGGATGTGAATGGTAATGCCTTCAGCGGTAAAGCCGGACTTGGACTGTCTTTTGTTCCCACAGTAGATTACTTCTTCACCCAATCAACCGTTCGCCCTTTTATTGGTGCTGGCGGGGGTATTTACAATCTTGTAACAGCCGAAATCAGCACAACCGACAACCAGTTTGTGAAACTGCCGGCGGCCACCCGTTTTGGTGGTGTAGTGCGTGCAGGAGTAGACGTATGGCATCTCAAAGCAGCAGTGGAATATAATATGGTGGGCAAAACACAGGGCATCAACAACAACTACATTGGATTGAAGCTGGGTATTGTAATTGGCGGAGGGAAATATGCAACGGATGAGGGGGAATATTGAGATTGACGATTGATTATTTAAAAAATGAATTGTACAAGCAGCAGGTTATTACTTGCTGCTTGTCTAATTTTATACAGCCAACTATTTCACTTTTAAATTTGCTTTTATGAAATCACTGCTTTCGCTCCTGCTTGCTCTTGTTCTTATTCCAAATGTCCATGCGCAAACGAAAAAAACAGTTGAATCAAAAATCGACAAAGTAACCGTATTCCTCGAAGGAGCACAGGTGGAACGCAGCAGCAAACTGTTGCTGGCGCCGGGCAAATATGAGCTCACTTTCTCCAACATTTCTCCCAACATTGAGAAACAAAGCATCCAGGTGAAAGCCGATGGGAACATGGTGGTACTTGGTGTATCGCACCAGCTCAACTTCATGAAAGAACAGCAGAAGCAGGAAGAAATCAAAGTACTGGAAAATCAGAAAGAAGAATTACAGAATAAAATAGATGAGCAAAGGAATCTGCTGAAAGTATATGAACAGGAAGAAGAAATGTTGAAAAAGAACCAGGAGATTGCCGGTGCCAATACCGGGTTAAAAGCTCTTGATCTGAAAGAAGCGGTAGACTTTCAGCGGCAGCGTTTGGCAGAAGTGTACCAGAGACAAATGGAAGTGAAACGGGTGATAAAAAAGATGGAAACCGATATGGGAAAAATCAACCGGCAGTTAACCGAGTTGAATCAAAAGAAAGATATATCCACCAGCGAAATTATTGTTACGGTTAATTGCAAACAAAATACACAGAGCAATGTAGTGATCACTTACCTCGTTAAAAATGCAAACTGGTTTCCTACTTATGATATACGGGTTAAAAACATTACCAGTCCTATTGACCTGCAGGTAAAAGCAACTATCAAACAAAGCAGTGGTGAAGACTGGAAAGATGTAAAACTCTTCCTTTCTACCGGAAATCCCAATGAAAACGGGACTAAACCCACATTAAGCCCGTGGTATCTGCGTTATCTCACATCTGCATATGGCAATACAAATGTGCAGATTCGTGGTGTTGTCAGTTACACGGGTAATCAAATCACAGGCAGAGTGGTTGACAATAACGGAACTCCGTTATCAGGAGCTACCATTATGATCAAAGGAACTTCCATTGGTACTGTCTCAAATACAAATGGAGATTTTACCTTAAGCACAAATAACTCCGGAGTGCAAACTATTGTTGTAAACTATGTGGGTTACGAAAGCCGGGAATTCCCAACGAATACAGGTACTTATGCCACCGTTCCCATGAGTCCGGCAAGTCAGTCGCTGCAGGAAGTTGTAGTGGTTGGCTATGGCACTGCCTCGGGAGATTTTGAACCTGGCTCAACCGACAAAACAACTTACCGGAAAAAGAAAACCGAAAACGGAGTCAACACTTCCACCCTTTACCAGCCCACCACCACCATTTATGAAATTGAAGACCCCTATACAGTAATGAATAATGGAAAAAATATTACGGTGGACCTGAGCAGTTATGAAATTGATGCAATGTATGAATACTACACCGCACCCAAGCTGGATCCCAGTGCCTACCTCACTGCCAGGATTATTAACTGGCAGGAGTTGAACCTGTTGCCCGGTGAAGCCAATCTGTTTTTTGAAAGTACATTTCTTGGCAAATCCCTGCTGGATGTAAGCAACGCCGGTGACACATTGAACCTGTCGCTGGGTAAAGACAAAGGCGTGGTGGTTAAACGCACGTTACTGAAAGAATACAGTTCCAAAAAATTCATAGGTAATAATAAAACTGATACCCGACAGTATGAAATCACCATACGAAACAATAAACAGGAGCCCATCAGTATTGTAGTGGAAGACCAGTTGCCCATTTCCACACAAAAAGAAATAGAAGTACAGAACACAAAATACGAAGGCGCCAAACTGGAAGACGATACTCAAAAACTCACATGGCAGTTAAAACTGGAGTCCAAAAAAGAAACCAAACTCAACTTTAAGTATGAAGTAAAATATCCAAAGGATAAGACGGTGCAGTTGGATTAGGGAATAATATTGATTTCTGAAAATCAGAACTTATATATATAAGTTCTAATCTTACTTTTGCGTAACGAGATTTTACTTACTAAGTAAATATAGATTCCGTTTGAAAAATCTTTTATTAAGCATATTAATTGCTAGTCCTATTTTTATTTTAGGTCAACAAAAGGTGGTGAAACATATGGTTATTGGGGTGATCTTAATGTTAAGCCCATTAACGACACATGTATCGTTTTAACTCTTTATGTAAACAAAGGAGCCCCCAGTTATAACTCAGGGACAATTTGGGACACATTACTATTTAAAAAAAATATTGCCGAATTCATTCCTGAAAGTGATAGTACCTGTAAAATAACTTTCTTTTTTAGCAACAAAGGAATTATTGTTGTGCAAAAGCAATCTGACTTAAACTTTGGGTGCGGATTTGGGCACGGGGTTTTTGCAGACGGTTTTTATAGAAAAATTTCATCCAAAGTACCGGTTATTAAAGAACCAAGTGATGAATAATACTTGATGGCTGTCACCTTTCAGGTGAGCAGACATCATCCACACCCTTTCAACAACCTTCCCCCACATCCACACCCACTCCCTACCTTTGCCTCATGCTCATCCGCCCCATAGAAGCAAAAGATAATGCAGCCCTTGCCATCATCATCCGGGAGGCGCTCACCGAGTTTGGCGCCAATAAACCCGGCACGGTGTACTATGATGCAACAACCGATGCGTTGTATGACCTGTTTCAAACACCCGGCAGTTTTTACTATGTAGCCGAGGAGAACGGAACCCTGCTCGGCGGTGGCGGTATTTTCCCAACAGAAGGTTTACCCACTGGTACCTGCGAACTGGTGAAAATGTACCTGCATAAAAAGGCTAGAGGAAAAGGAATTGGACGGCAACTCATCCAACAATGCCTCGATTGGGCAAAGGCTAACGGTTACCAACAAGTGTATCTGGAAACCATGCCTGAACTTCACCTGGCATTAAAAGCTTATGAACAATTTGGATTTACCTATCTGGAAGGACCATTGGGCAACAGTGGCCATTTTGGTTGCGACAGGTGGATGATCAAACAAATCTGATCAGTTCTTTACTTCATACCGTTCCACTTCATACACAGCACTGAACAGGTATACTGCCCCGTTCTTTACATCCAGTGCTTTATGGCGTTTGCGAAGTTTTTCTCCCTTGCGGAATACCCGTTTGTCTTTCAGCACAAACAACTCTCCTTCTTTCAGTTCTTCAATGAGCACTATCCCATCTTTACGTGCATCATAATTCTTCAACACACGAATGAGATGTTCTTCCCCACAACTGGTGGCCGATGGATTACGGATGGATTTCAGCAAGGCTTTCTCCACATCGGCAGGAAAAATTTTCTTAAGCAGGAACTGCGCCAGCACTTTACTGTATTCGTTCTTCCACTCTGTACCATGTGGAGCAATACGGTGGCCATACAATTCAAAAGCCAGCAGGTGTGCCATTTCATGAAGTAGGGTTACCAGGAATGCATATTTATTGAGATTGCCATTAACACTGATGCGATGATTCTTCTGGTTTGCAGCATGACGGTAATCGCCCAATACACTGTTCCGTTCTTTAGTAATGGTTAAATGAATGTGGTAGCGGTGCAGGTACTCCAGTACAGGATCCAATGCACCTTCGGGAAGATAATGAGACAATGCATGAAGCGGAACTTCTTTCTTACTCATTGTTTTTACTTTGCTTCAGCAAACGGAAAATAATGCGTATTTCCACAAACGTATACACGAAATACAAACCCATGCACACAAACAAAGCGGGTTTGTTGAGATTGTCTTTTGCAAGCACAGCATAAATAATAACAGCCGCCACACAAGCAAACATTTTAATCAACAGCGAAGTATACACACTGCGTAAAAACGCATTCACATTTTTATGTAAGAAACCACGGATGTGTACAAATAAAGAAGCAAATGTTACCAGGAACAAAATAAGGTTGCCCACAATGAGCACTTCCCTGTTAAAGCCCCTGTTTTCGAACATGGTTCTTCCTGTAATAAACAGTGTATTGAAAACAATAAAAATTAAAAAAAGAGGTGCGTATAATTTCCTGTTTGACTGACTCATTGTTTTTTCGACGTGTCTTTAAAAATTCTGATAAACATTCCGGTTAATGCCAGCACCGGTAACAACCATGCAAGTAAGGGAAAATTCAGCTTCAACCATTGATCGGCTTTCAAACCCAGCCATACGGTTATGCCCAGAATGGCCAGTAATTGCATGCCCAGTCCGGCATACTGCATTAGATAAGAAGCATTGCTCCGGTTGGGCTTTTTATCCCTGGAAAGCTGAGGACACATTGCCGGTTTCGTTTTTAATAGCCACCACATTGGCGCCCATATGACACTCACCATTAAACGAAGCCGTGGCATCTACCTGCAATTGTCCGGTAAAAATATTACCATTCACTTCGCAGTTATTTTTCAGGCACAGCAGTTCGGCAACTTTCACATTACCGGTAATGCGGCCCAGTACTTCGGCCTGTGCAGCATCCACATCGCCCTGTATAAAGCCAGATGGGCCCACCAGTACTTTGGAAGATGTTTGCAGGTTACCCACCAGGGTCCCATCCACCCTTATATCACCTTTGCTTTCAATATGTCCACGTATCTCGGTACCGGCCGCAATAATCGTGGCAATACCTGTGGAGGCTGTTTCTTTTACAGTTGTGTTGGATTTGTTTGAAAACATATACAAGGATTTATTGTCGGCTTTGTTCCACTTCCGGAATTTCCAGAGTGGCGGTATCGGGCATATTTTTCAAATCGCCTGATAATACTTTTTTCAGGTTCTCCAGGTATTGGTCTTTGTACTGCATGGACCGTTCCAGTGAATCGATCTTCGTTTTATACTGGATCAGTTCCTTTCGCTGGGTTTGGGTACCATAGCCGGGCAAATAATACTTCAGGTTAGTGAAGGTAATCAGCGCTACAGTTAAACCCACCAACAGCACAAAAATGGTGCTCATAGTAATATAAACACTCAGGCGGGAAAGCTTGAATGTAACCACCTCTTCATACGTATCATCGTTCATCACCACCAGCCGGTAGCGGTTGCGGAGCCGTTTCAAAGTACTATCTGCATCAAATAATCGTGCCATATTGGGTGCGAAGGTCTAAATTTACTGCTTAATCGGCCGCAAATTGAAAAACTTTACCGCAATTTCAGCCGAATTAAAATATTTTTGAGCCAATTGAGTTATAAAGAAAAATCACCCTTTGTGGCATGCAGCCAAGCCTAATGCAAAAAAAGACCCATTTCCTCATTTTACTGCTGATGAGCTGCTTAACGGCTATGGCTCAGCCAGACTATACCCTTCCCCTTGCCAAGCCCGACAAATACAAGGATAAGGTGCTGGGTGCCGAAAAAACAGAGGATAAGAAGTTTACCCTTCCCCGCCGTTTGTTCCAGGGAATGATTACCCATTACAATTACTATTACAACGCTACCAATAAAATTGAGGCCATAGTACAAAAAGCGAAAATGGCGCACCAGGATGATTATACAGAGATCCTTCCCTTTTACAATTATTCCACGCTTCATACTGCAGCCGATTCTTCCGAACTGGACTCTGTCCTCTACAAGGCAACAGCTGGTATTGTACTGCATGATCTGCGGAACAGTTATGTTGACAACCTGTATTTACTGATTGGTAAATCCTACTTCTATTGGAGAAAATTTGATTCGGCTTACCGCATATTCCAGTTCATCAACTACAACTTCTATCCAAAAGGGAAAGATGAATATTTCATTGTGGTGGGATCGAATGACCGGGCAACAAACGGTGACCTTAATCTTGCTACCAAAGAGAAAAAAGGTATCGTACAGAAAGCATTCTCCCAGCCACCCAGCCGAAATGAAGCATTGCTGTGGCTGGCACGTACTTATGCAGAAGATAGCTTGTTTGCAGAAGCTTCTTCCTTAGTACGCTTGTTGAGAAAAGACCCACTGTTTCCAAAGCGGTTGCATGATCAGTTAAACGAAGTGCAGGCTTTTGTGTATTACAAGCAACAGATATGGGACAGTACAGCCTATTACCTGCAGCGTGCCTTACCAGCAGCAGCTAATAAAACAGAACTGGCCAGATGGGAATACCTGTTAGGTCAGCTCTATACCCTGCTCAAACAACCCAAAGAAGCATCAGTTTACTTCAACAAAGCACAGACACATACTACCGACCCGGTACTGTACATCCATGCTCGAATTTATGATGCACAACTGGTAATGAATACAAATGGTAACGGTCTGCAACAAACGCTGGGCGAATTGGTGAAGCTTTCCAAACGGGAACGCTTTGACGGGTTTGAAGATGTATTGTTTTATGCAGCTGGTACCACCGCATTACAAATACCGGATACAGCTTATGCAAAATCCTTGTTTCTGCAAAGTGTGAAGTATGGTGAAAATACTTCACCATCCACCCGCAACAAATCTTATCTTAAACTGGCAGGTATTGCCCTGAAACAAAGAGATTATACGCTGGCTTCTTCCTGTTACGATAGTCTGAATTACCAGGATCCATTGCTGGCGGATCAACGGGAAGTACTGGAAGCAAAGCAAACCCTGCTGAAAGAATTGGTAAAACAGATAGACATTGTAAAAAAGCAGGATAGTTTGCAGAAGGTGGCACGTATGCCCGAAAAAGAAATGGATGCCTACCTGAAAGCATTGGTAAGAAAGCTCCGGAAAGAAAAAGGACTAAAAGAAGAAGAAGCAAATTATGTAGCGCCTGTTGCCCCCACCACACAGGAAACACCTTTGTTCAATAACACAAGTAGCGCATCGGGATGGTATTTTAATAATGGTAGCCAGAAAATAAAAGGAAACGGTGAGTTTAAAAGTAAGTGGGGCAAACGTCCCAATGTTGACAACTGGAGGCGTCAATCGGCTATTGATGCACAGAATAATCAACAGGTGAACACCATTCCCGGCAATCCTGGTGGTATGGAAGGCGATGTGGATATAAAAGGAAATACAAATACAGTTACCAAGACAGAGGAAGAAGATGATGATGCTGATTTATCAGTTGAAGGATTGAAACAGAAACTTCCATTAACAGAAGAACAACTGAAACAATCCAACCAGAAAATACTGGAAGCATTGATTCGCCAGGGGCAGATTTATAAAAACCAGCTCGAAGATTACCTGCAGGCAGCACTCACTTACGAAGAAATTTTTAAACGTTTCAGCAATTACGAACAGGAAGAAGAAGTGCTATTTGAATTATACTTCTGTTTTCACAAAGCGGGCAATACACAAAAAGCAGCTTACTTTCAGTCGCTGCTGAACCAGAAGTATCCAAAAGGTGAATACAATGAAAAAGTGACCGAGTCGAACGAGCCCAAAAAAGAAAAGAAAGACGAACTAACAGTCACGTATGAACGCATTTACAACCTGTTTATTGAAGGAAAGTTTGAAGAAGCCCTGGAACAAAAGAAGATCGCAGATTCTGCGCTGGGTAAATCTTACTGGACGCCCCAGTTGTTGTATATACAGTCGATTTACCATATTCGTCAGCACCAGGATAGCCTGGCAACTGTAACGCTGACCGATATACAAACTACTTTCCCCAATACACCGATGGCAGAAAAAGCAGGTGTTATAAAAGATGTATTGAGCCGCAGAACAGAAATAGAAGATTACCTGAAGAACACCAATATTGTACGGCAAACAGAAGATGCCGTAATCATTCCCATCGATGAAGGTCCGAAGGTGAATAAGATTCATCAGCAGGTAAAAGACACCACCACTAAAATCTCTATTGTGAACAAACCGGCACAGGTGACCACTGTAGAAAAACCAAGGCCAACGGTAGAGAAAGCCGGACAGGAAAAGCCGAATAAAGAAAGCAGCGGTAAAATCACTGTTGGCAATAAACCGGCTATAGATACCTCAAGGATCAAACCAGTGAAAGATGTAAAATTTGAAACCGCCTATATCTATAACGCATCAGAGCCATACGTGGTGATGATCTATTTCGACAAAGTGGATCCTATTTATATCAGCGAAGCAAAAATTGCCTTCGACCGGTATAATGCATCGTCCCATTCAAGCGAAACAATCAAAGTGAATATTTTTGAAGGCGATGGCATTGTTGGCTGGATGGATCTGGGCCCCTATCCGGATGTAGCTTCTGTACTGAGCTATTTTGATGAACTGAAGCAGAATTCCCGCCAGATTATTCCCTGGTTAGCTGCCGATAAATACAGTTTTCTCCTCATTTCTCAAACCAACCTGGAGATACTCAAACAACGAAAAAATATTGAGGAATACAAGCTGTTCATACGACAGTATATAAAAGATAAATTTTAAGAATTCTTCACCTTTTGTGCTGCCCGAATTGTTTTAGATTTGTTGGCTAAGATGCCGGTGATTTCCGGTTGCAAAACAGCATTTATTTATGCAAAAATCAGTCAGACTTTTGTGGCGTGTCTTTTTCATTGGAGCAGGTGTTTTTATTCTCCTGTTACTGATGGCCAACTTTGGTGTATTTGGTAAAATGCCTTCACTGGAAGAGCTGGAAAATCCATCTGCCTCACTGGCCAGCGAAGTCATTGCATCAGACGGTACTTTGATGGGCAAGTATTACCTGGAAGACCGTACCAATGTTGCGTATAAAGACATTTCCAAAAATGTTGTGAATGCGTTGATTGCGGCAGAAGATGAGCGTTTTTATACGCATAGTGGAATTGATAGCCGGGGTTTGGCAAGGGCGGTGATCAAACTGGGAAGCCAGGGAGGCGGTAGTACCATAACCCAACAGCTGGCAAAAATGTTGTTTACAAAGTCGTCCAGCTTTGCCCCCATCCGTGTTTTGCAGAAACTGAAAGAATGGATCATTGCTATAAAGCTGGAACGCAATTTCACCAAAGACGAAATCATTGCCCTTTATCTCAATACAGCTGAATACAGTGATAATGTATTTGGCATACGCAATGCATCGAAAACATTCTTTCAAAAAGAACCTTCACTTGTAACTGTTGAAGAAGCAGCTTTGCTGGTGGGAATGGTAAATGCACCCTACGCCTACAATCCCCGCCTCTTCCCCCGCCGGGCAATGGAGAAAAGAAATGCAGTACTGAATGACCTGACACGGAATAACTTCATCAACGAAAACGAAGCATCGCAGTTGAAATCAATCCCAATTCAACTCAATTATAAAAAGCTGAACGAAAGTTCTGGCCTCGCTCCTTATTTCCGTGATGTGTTGCGTGATTATATGAAAAGATGGTGCAAGGAACACAAGAAAGCAAACGGTGATCCTTATAATCTTTACCTAGATGGATTAAAGATTTATACAACTGTGAATCCACGCATGCAACTCTATGCAGAAGAAGCCGTGGCTAAACATATGAGTTCGTTGCAGAAGAATTACTGGACACTGCCCTGGATTAAAGACAACAGCATCTGGAAAGGCCATGAAAAAATTCTTGAAAAAGCTATGCGTGAAAGTGACCGCTGGAAAAGCATGGAAGCAGCCGGAATGGACGAAGAAGAAATGATTAAAATATTCCATACAAAAACGAAAATGAAAGTGTTTGCATGGAATGCCAAGCGAGAAACAGATACAATCATGAGTCCCTGGGATTCCATTCGTTATCACAAGATGATTATTCAAACCGGTTTCATGGTCATGGATCCCTTTACGGGAGAAGTAAAAGCCTGGGTAGGTGGTGTCAACTTTAAAACATTCAAATACGATCACGTAAACTTTAATACCAAACGGCAGGTGGGTTCTACATTTAAACCCATTCTTTATGCCTATGCTGTTGAAAATGGCTTCACTCCGGAAACTCCTTTGCCAAGCGGACCTATTAACCTTGGCGGTAAGATCATTACAGGAAGCGGGGGGCCAATGGCATATTGCCTTGCCTACTCCAAAAACCCCGGGGCTGCTTATTTAATGAATCAGTTTGGCGTAAAGAGTGTGATCAATTTTGCACAGAACGCAGGAATACGCAGCGAGATTCCTCCTTTCCCCTCCATTGCTTTAGGATCTGCTGATATCAGTGTGATTGAAATGATTCAGAGTTATACCATGTTCCCTACAAATGGGATGAGTACCGAACCTATTTTTATCGCACGCATTGAAGACCGTAATGGCAACCTGCTCCAGTCATTTGCACCACAACAGAAAATGGTGATGAGCGAAGCGGGTGCTTATACGATGGTTAAAATGATGCAGGGCGTGGTGGATTTTGGTACGGGTAAGCGTTTGCGTGGTATGGGTATCACTTCTGAAATTGCTGGTAAAACAGGTACTACGAATAATAATACCGATACATGGTTTATCGGTTATTCGCCACAGTTATTAGCCGGTGGCTGGGTTGGTTGCGATGACCCCTTCCTGAAAATGGTGGGCGAAGGTAACCGCACTGCCCTTCCTATCTGGGGCTACTTTTTTGACCGTGTGTTGAATGATAAAGCACTTGGCATCAGCAAAGAAGCGAAATTTGTTCAGCCTGAAAGTATGAAAGTAGAAACCTTCCTCGACTACGAAGACTTTGCCAATAAATACCGCAACGAGCCAGATGCAGAAAATACAGATGCTGGCAATGGCACATCGGCGGATTATGACGATCCTGTGCTGGTACCCGAAACAAATGTAGGTCCGGAATCACAGCTAAGCGATCTGGAACAGAAAGTAATACAGGAAGCAAAAACAGAAACCAAACCAGACACCAAGAAACCGGCAGATGATAAAAAACCATTGGCAGATAAAGACAAGAAACCATCACCTGCCAACAAAACGGATGACAAAAAGAAAGCCGATACAAAGCCGAAAGCCGGAGGGAAGTAATGTAAACAATGAATGAATGAATGATTTGCAAAAAAAAATTTATATAATCAGCGGATTAGGAGCGGATGAGCGGGTGTTGGAAAAGATCAGCTATGGAGAATATATTCCTACATATATTCAATGGATAAAACCACTTGTGGGAGAAAAATTGGACGGATATATAAAACGATTAAGCTCACAGATTCCTTCATCAAATCCTGTTATAGTAGGGCTATCTTTCGGTGGAATTGTTGCGATTGAATTGTCTAAATTATATCCTTCATCCAAACTCATTTTACTGGCTTCGGCAAAAACAAAATATGAGATCCCTTATTATCTGCGTATTGCAGGCGTATTAAAACTACATAGACTTCTGCCATCAAAAATATTTTCGAACAGCAATAAGATTACAGAATGGTTCTTTGGTATTAAACAACAAGAAGAAAAAAAGTTATTGAAAAATATTCTTGAAGAAACAGATATTGATTTTATGGCATGGGCTATTGATCAGATTCTTACTTGGGAAAATACGTTTGTTCCATTTAATTATTATCACATTCATGGTGATACTGATAGAATATTGCCACTTAGGTTTATAAATTGTAACTATATAATTAAAAATGGCGGACACTTTATGACTATGAATAAGTATGAAGAGATCAATCAAATATTAACAAAAATATTAACCGGCTGAAAGAGGATACTTCAGAAAAAGATCATAAAACAATAAGGGTCGCCATTGGCGACCCTTATTGTTTTATTTACAGCATTGTTTTTAAGTATTAGTTCTTCACTTTCACTTCCACACGGCGGTTTTCAGCTCTGCCTTCTTTGGTATCATTCGTAGCAATTGGCTGCGTTGCACCAAATCCTGCAGTACTGATGCGGGCACCATCAATTCCTTTCTTAACCAGATATGCTTTAGCAGACTCTGCACGCTTTTCAGATAAAGCCTGGTTTTTAGCTGCATCACCAGAATTATCTGTATGTGCTTCGAGTGCCACGTTTACATCTTTGTTTGTATTCAGGAACTCAACCAGTTTATCCAGTTCTTTTTTACCAGCAGGTAAAAGAGTTGCACTGGAAGAATTAAACAGGATGGGACCGGCTGTATAAGTAATGAGGGGACAACCTGCATTCTTTGCATCACCTGCAACGGTAGGACATTTGTCTTCTTCGTCATTAACGCCATCACCATCACCATCAGGAACAGGACAACCTTCATAACGAGCAACACCAGCAACTGTAGGACATTTATCATTTTCGTCGTTGATACCATCTTTGTCTGTATCAGGAACCGGGCAACCATTATATTTAGCTAAACCTGCCACATCTGGGCATTTGTCATCCTTATCAGCAATGCCATCTTTATCAGTATCAGGACAACCATTAAAGGCAGACGCACCCGCAACGTCAGGACAAGCATCTTTGTCATCAAGAATGCCATCCCCATCACGATCTTTCGGGGGTTCCGGCACAGGTACTGTAACCTTTTTCTCAACTTTTTTTGGCTCAAACAAAGGAGAAACAAATCCAATTGAGTGCATAAAATTATAATTTGCCCTAGAAGTAACAGGCACCCGATAATTTGAATTTAATTGCAAGAATGCTGCATCCCAGATATTTACCTGTAATCCTACACCTAAAGGAATATAGGCAAGGAAAGAAGAATTTGTTAACCCGGCTCCTACACCCACTTGTACATAAGGTACTACTGTGAAGTTATCAGGCAATAATTTTATGTTTGCATTAGCATCTGTTTCAAGATGAAATTTCACTAACGGATTCACAACATTTGGATTTCTTAACGGATAACTCAGGAAGGAAGAAGTTAATCTCCCCATAAAATCAATGTTATCAGTAAGACCTTGCATGTAATTAACCGTAATAGCAGGGCTATAACGATTCATTTTATACCATTGTTTGGCAGACAAAACAGATCCCAAAGAAGTTGCTCTGATTTCTTTAGCTGTCTGAAAATCAATTAAGGAAAATTGAAAACCGAAAGAAGGACGTTTTTTTAAGTTTTTATCCTGGGCAGATACCGTTGAAAAGGCAGACACCACAAGCAGAATGAGTAACCATTTTTTCATAAATGAATTGTTTTGGATCAGACAAAAATAAAGTTAGGGGGCGGAACGAGAAAATTATTTAACCACAATCTTTACAGATGTTCGTTATTTAGTTCAATGGCGGTTTTTTACCAAGCACTTCAATCTTAACCCGGGTAGTTCCGGCTTTAATAAAGCCTAAGCTCTGTGCCGCTGCTCTTGTTAGATCAATGACCCGTTTATTCCTGTGATGCAGACGGTCGTTTACTTTCACAATTACCTTTTTCTTGTTCCTCAAGTTCGTTACCCGAACATAGGTTCCTAAGGGGAGGGAATTGTGTGCTGCTGTCAATTTCTTTTGGCTGAAAATTTCACCATTCGCCGTTTTCCTTCCATTAAATTTATTGGAATAAAAACTGGCTATTCCATATTGGATTTTGGACTTGGAACTGGGCTTTTTTGCCGTACTATCCTGAGCCTCAATAGATTGAATCAGGAAAAAGAATGATACAAGGATCAAAAGGCTTCGGTAAACAAACCTCAATTTTGGCAGCATACGATCTATTTATTTGAAAAATAAGCCTCACGTTCTACCCTGTCTTCGCCATAAATATCACTATAAAAAACCAATTTTCCTTTTTTTAACTCTGCAGTAATATATCTGAAATAAACAGGCAGGTTCGATCTTACCGGAATCACATGCTTTTCTTTACGGGCCAACCATGATTTTATTGAATCGGCCGGTACAGGCATCCGTCGGTTTATACTGGTATCATTTTCATACCTGACACTATCAAGCCTGGAAATATACCAGGTCATTTTCTCCCAATCCTGAACCCGCACACATCCATGGCTCAAAGCCCTGTTTTCGTTTTTAAACAAATACCGTTGATTGGTATCATGCATATATACCGAAAATGCGTTCGGAAAATTGAACTTGAATACACCCAGGGCATTGTCATCGCCACTACCCTGCACAATTTTATATGGGATACCCTTTTGATATTTACTCCAGTTAACACTATAAGGATCCACAGGCTCGCCTCCCTCCTTCCAACTCAGCAACATATACCCTTTACGTGCAAGATAACCGGGATCTCTTTTAAGAGCAGGTAATATCTCCTTTACAATGATACTGGTTGGTATCGTCCACTGAGGGTAGGTAACCATATCGCTGACTCTGCTGGTGAGCAAAGGTGTTCTTGTTTTAGGATTTCCCACCACCACTCTGGATTCGAGAGCTATGGTATCTTCATCAATAATTTTAAGATAAAAGCCGGGTAGATTGACCCATATATACCGCTCCGGCATAGGATGTGGAATCATTTTGTACCGATCCAGGTTGATGGCAATCCTGATGAATTTTTCCGGGTCATTATTGTTCAGGTATGTAGCCAGCTGAATGCCGGCTTTCCCATCAGCAGTAAGCTTATGCTGCTTCTGCACTTTCAAAATAGCAGCAGATAATGCAGCCGAATCAACCACCTGCAGTTGCCAGCTCAAAACCCCCTCTTCTCTCAAACGCCTCACTAATGATTTTACAAACTTCAGGGAATCTTTAAATGGATATCCAACATATGTATAGCGATGTTTAAAATCTGCACTGTCAAGAAAAGATTTTAAGCCCGATTTTAAATCGATATAGGCCTGGTGTTCAGGCTCCATTTCAGTAAAAACACTAGTGATACTTTCTCCTTTCACTACACGTTGAAGTGCTCGTTGATAAAAATCGGCCGGAAGTAATGAATCGGCATTTCTTAAAACACTATCCGGCAGCATCCTTCCTTTATGCAAATGGCGGGCAATGGTGAAAAATGCATCGGTAAGCATCAGATCGGCCTTTACCCACAGATGAGCATCAAGCCGGTCTGTTTGTGTAAGTGTATCGGCCAGAAACCGATTCGCAATTATATTGATTTCACGATAGTGATAATCCTGAGGAAACAATCCATACAAACGGCAATTGGAAATAAATTCCATTAATGAATCAGCAGCAGTTGTCCATTTCGACTGACTGCTCCATGCATGCTGGTAAGAACGATCTGAATAAAATGCTTCTGTTTCTTTTACAGATATCAAAACAATTGAATCCTCTACCCTCCCTTCGTTATCTATTGCGTCATCCAATACAGATTCCAACTTCCGTTGAATCACCTGGTCAAGTGCTTCCGGTTTTTCAACACGTTCAGTCTCGTTCTTTCCTGAACCATTCTCATCACAGGAGCTGAGTGTAAAACAGAAAACACAGATAAAAACTACCGTAAACAAATTTGGCGTGTAACGCATGTACTTTTTACATTTATGAACCCATCACACAAACCGGCAATGGAACTGTTTCGTTTATACAAATTAAGTAATCAACTTCACAGAAAGATCGTGTGGGTGCTCTTTTTTTTATTCACTACTGAAAACATCCTGGCACAAGCAGGTAAAGACACGAATTATGGTGTAGTGGTTGTACGTTCGCAAAAAACATACCGGCAACAAATTAAAATTGATTCAACCCTGCAATTGATAGAACTACACACATTGATTCCTGAGTTACAATATGATTTAAGATATGCCGGTTTCAACAACTTTGTGCAGCAACCCGTTTACCCAACACATCTATCAACAACCTACCTGCGCTTACCTGCAGCAAGAGCTTTGCAACAAATTGCTGGAGCATTAAAACAACAAGGATTGGGATTGAAAATCTTTGATGCTTACCGTCCTTTTTCTGTAACGGTTCGTTTCTGGGAGCTGGTAAAAGATGAACGTTATGTGGCCCATCCTTCAAAAGGAAGCGGGCATAACAGAGGGCTGGCAGTTGATCTGACGCTGATCAGATTGGATACAAAAGAAGAATTGAATATGGGAACCGGTTTTGATCATTTTTCCGATACAGCTCATCACAGTTTTATGCACCTTCCGGAACCTGTTCTAAGCAACAGAATACGATTGCGCACTATCATGGAAAAATATGGCTTCAGTGCTTTAGAAACAGAATGGTGGCATTATTACTGGCCCAACGACAGAAACTATGATTTGCTGGATTTCTCGTTTCCGCAGCTGAAGAAACTGATCAGATAGTAATCACATCCACAACAGCTTCGGGATTAATTGCACCATAAATATGCGGGAATGTATCAGCAGTGGAAGGGCTCCACTCAAATACATATTTTGAAGTGAGCTTATCTGTATCGATCACCAGTTTTACAAGATCCGTTTTTCCTGAATAGTAACGTTGAAGCACACCCGAAACCTGGCTTTCCTGTGAACAATGAATAAATCCTTCTGTTTTTAATGAAGGTGCTTCATAATAGCCCTTCGCTTTTGCGGCAGCCCATTCAGCCGCAGTTGTAACATGATAAATCAATGGCATCAGACAATCCGTTTAATTTTTTGTTCCCTCAACATGAAATCGGCCAGTACAATCGCTGTGGCTGCTTCCACAATTACCGGAGCACGCAAAGCTACACACAAATCATGACGCCCTTTCACAGAAAATGATTCTGTTTGTTGTGTATCCCAATTCAGGCTAACCTGCTCTTTGGGAGTAGAAGATGTGGGTTTGATAGCAATCCGGAAGACCAGTTCATTTCCATTGCTGATTCCTCCCACAACACCGCCGGCATGATTGGTCTTAGTAGTACCACTCATATCTAAAATGGCATCATTGTGTTCACTTCCGAACATTTTTGCCGCTGCGAATCCGGTTCCGAATTCAACACCACGTACGGCTGGTATGGCAAACATCATGTGAGCCAGGGATGATTCCAATGAATCAAAATAAGGTTCCCCCAATCCAACAGGAACTCCTTTTACCCTGCATTCCACCAAACCGCCAACAGAATCTTTGGCATCAATTGCTTTTTGTAATCCTTTTTCAAGATCTGCTTCACCGCCGATCTCTGTTACTGCTGCTTCAATAGTGATTCCGGGCATGAGCTTTTTTGCGATAGCCCCGGCTGCAACTAAACCCGTGGTTAAACGGGCACTGAAATGTCCACCACCTCTGTAATCTTCATTCGCTCCAAATTTTTCATGGGCCACCCAATCGGCATGTCCCGGACGGGGAACACTTCGTTGTTTCTGGTAATCTTCGCTGCGTGTATTGTTGTTTTCGAAAAAGATAGCAATCGGGAATCCGGTTGTTTTTCCATTGAACAATCCGCTTTTGAAAAAAGGAAAATCGGCTTCCTGCCTTGGTGTGGTTCCTTTTTGTTTACCACCTTTTCTTCTTTCCAGATCGGTTAATAAATCATCTGCCGACAATGGTAATCCTGCAGGGCATCCATCCACCACAATACCCACACTTTCGCCATGCGATTCACCAAATATCTGTACACGAAAAAGTTGTCCGAATGAATTCAATGTAGAATGGTTTTATGATAAAGATACGTTTGCTCCCAGTAATTTCAGGTGTTCATAGAAATCCGGATAAGATTTGTTCACCGCTTCTGCTTCTTCTATCGTTACTTCCCCGGCAGCTCCCAATGCAGCAACAGCACAGGCCATTGCAATGCGATGATCGTGCCGGGAATGTACTACTGCATGTGTAATATCAGTGCCGCCATGAATGATCATCAGGTCATCCTGGAGATCAATCTGTACGCCCAGCTTTGCAAATTCTTCCTGCAGGGTAAGTGCACGATTACTCTCCTTATGTGTTAAACGGGAAGTTCCTTCAATAACAGACTTTCCTTTGCAAAATGCGGCCAACGCTACCAATGGAGGAAACAGATCCGGGCATTCGGTAGCATCAAAATGAAATGGTTTTAATGGCGCTTTGGCAATTTCAATCTGTTCCGCCTGGATGGATATGCGGCATCCAGAATCCATCAGCGCCTGTAACACAGCTTTATCGGCTTGTGTGGAAAATACATCCAACCCCTTCACCACGATATCGCCTGCAACAGCACCTGCTACTAATAAGAATGCGGCACCACTCCAATCTCCTTCCACGGTATACGTTCTGGAAGCAGTTGGTTGATGCAGTGTACGATCAAAGAAAAACTCCTCGTAATTTTTGTTGACAGGAACTTTTAACCCAAATTGTTTCATTACATCCAGTGTAAGATCAATGTAAGGCTTGCTTTTCAGGTTGTTTACTTTAATGGAAACTCCTGATGCATTGCTCGCTGCATAACTCATGAGCAGCCCGGTTAAGAACTGTGAGCTGAGGGATCCATCAATTTCGATATCCGCAGGTATTACAGGACCTTTAATGATCAACGGAACTTTTCCTTCTTTACTTTGCACATCAACGTTTAGTTGTGGCAATATTTCATCAAAGAAATTCATGGGCCTCGTCACTAAACTACCAGAACCGTTCACTGTGATTTCCTGTTTACTTAATGCAACAAGCGGAGTAAACATACGGATACTCAGCCCACTTTCACCACAATGAATTTCATTAGAAACCGGTTTTACTCCTTCGCTTACAACTTTCAGTTCAAAGCCATTCAGTTCTGCTTTCGCACCCAGCTTTTGAATAATATCCATTGCCGCTTTATCATCATTACTGTGGCCCGGGTTTTTAATAATACTGGTGCCACCTGCTACCAAAGCAGCTGCACACGCACGTTGCATGGAACTCTTGGAAACATTTGATTGAATGTCGCCTTTTAAGAAAGATGGTTGAATGATTGCTTTCATTACAAATTCAGATCTCTGCGTAAAATCAGAGTTGTTCGATGATCGTTTCTAATTGTGTTAACGGAATATTCTGCACCATGGCTTTTCCGATTTTATGAAGAAGTACATAACTCATTTCTGTTTTCACTTTCTTCTTATCTTTTTTGAGATTCTCAAATGCCTTCTTCTTATCAAACTCAGCGTAAGTTGGCAACCCGTATTTAGTTAACAGATTCGTTACCTGCTCAGTTTGTTTGAAACCAGATAATTGTTCAGAAATATGGCAGGCATAAGTCATGCCAATGGAAATAGCTTGTCCGTGCGACAATTCATATACGTTTTCAATGGCATGGCCCAGTGTATGTCCGAAGTTGAGCAACTTTCTGTCGCCGCTTTCAAATTCATCCTGTTGCACCACTTTGGTTTTCAGTAACGCATTCCGTTGAATGAGTTTACCAAGCAGTTCTTTATCCTTCTGGTACTTCTTCAATGTAGTTGCCTCTAACTCTTTAAACATAACCGCATCTTTGATACAGGCATGTTTAATAATTTCAGCAAAGCCATTGACCCATTCAGCATCCGGCAATGATTTTAGCAATGAAAAATCATGCATGATAAATGCAGGCTGACGAATCATCCCTACCATGTTTTTATAAATGCCCACATCCACACCGTTCTTTCCTCCTATGCTTGCATCCACCATTGCAAGTATGGTAGTTGGAATAAATCCAAAACGGATGCCACGCATGTATACAGAGGCTACATAGCCGGTAATATCTGTAATAACTCCGCCACCCACTCCTACTAAAGTTGATTTGCGGTCGGCCCCCATTTCAATCAGTTGCTCAATGACTGCATCAACTGTTGATTGATTTTTAAATTCCTCTCCCGGCTTTAATACAATCGTATTCCGGTTTTTGAATTTCTTAGGATGTGCGTTATACAAATGCTCATCTGTAATCACAATTGTGGTTGAGGGATCTGTGATTTCATCCAATTGAGCAATGCTTCCGGAGAAATAATAATCCACTGATGCATTTGAGAACTGGTATGTCTTTTTTTTCATGGCCATTGGCTGCTCTTATTTCCGAAAATGTATATCAGGAATCCAATACTTTTTTCTGATGATTGATACTTTCCATATGTACCGCATCAAAATAACGGGTAATGAATTCTTTACTCAATCCTTTACGCTCTCCTTCTTTGGTAGCACGCTCCAGGATTTCATTCCAACGGTTGGTTTGAAGAATGGTGATATTGTTATCTTTTTTATACTGGCCAATGTTTTCTGCAATCTTCATACGCTGACTGAGAATTTGCATCAACTCATCATCAAGGTGATTGATTTGCTGACGTAATTTTTCCAAAGCAGCATGATATTCTTCTGACTGCACATCCTCTTTTCTCCAGATGATGCTGTCAAGCATTTCGGCCAATCGTTCCGGCGTTACCTGTTGCTTGGCATCGCTCCATGCATTATCGGGATCAATATGGCTTTCCACCATCAACCCGTCAAAATCAAGATCGGCAGCTTTCTGAGCTGTTTCCTGCAGAATATCACGACGGCCACATATATGTGAAGGATCATTAATGAGAATCAATTCAGGATTACGGCGTTTCATTTCAATCGCCAGGTGCCACATAGGTGCATTGCGGTATTCGCTGTTACCATATGATGAAAATCCACGGTGAATCAAACCGATATTTTTCACACCGGCACGGGCTACACGCTCCACAGCACCGCTCCATAATTCCAGATCGGGGTTAATAGGATTTTTAATCAACACAGGCACATCGCTTCCACGTAATGCATCTGCCACTTCCTGCACACTGAAAGGGTTCACCGTTGTACGTGCACCGATCCACAGTACATCCACATCAAAAGTTAATGCATCCTGCACCTGCTTACCTGTTGCCACTTCCACAGTTGTGGGTAATCCTGTTGCAGCTTTCGCTTTTTGCAACCAGGGCAAACCTTTTGCACCAATACCTTCAAACATACCGGGCCGTGTACGGGGTTTCCAGATACCGGCACGAATAATGTCCACTTTACCGGTAGCTCCCAAACGTTGGGCTGTGGCCACTAACTGATCTTCTGTTTCGGCACTACATGGACCAGAAATGATCAATGGCTTCTTGCCCCATGCCTGAAGTACTTTTTCTTTCATAGTTGATTCAATTGTTTGCATTTTGATTGTTGTAAAGTTAAGTTTTATGTTACGAACTGTTGTTTGCCCTATTTAATGATACGGCGGATCTTATTTGCATTCTCAATCAGCTCCAGCAAATAATCTGCATTTTCTTTTTCAATACATGCTTTAAACTTGCGCAACTGGCTGATGTGCTCATTCAATACATCCAATACATTCTCCCTGTTTTGCAGAAAGATGGGTACCCACATGGCTGCATTACTTTTTGCCAAACGAACAGTGCTCTCAAAACCACCTGCTGCCAATTGAAAAATGGCATCTTCTTCACGCTCTTTCTCCAAAACTGTATTGGCCAATGCAAAAGAAGTGATGTGAGAGATATGACTTACATAAGCGGCATGCATATCATGACTGTGCGCATCCATATAAGTAAGATTCATACCAATTTCCTTGTATACGTCTTCCACTTTCTGTAACGCATCGGCATCTGTTTTTTCCTTTTCACAAATCACACAGGTGCGGCCAATGAATGCATCTTTCACAGCAGCTTCCGGTCCACTGTATTCCGTTCCCCACATCGGATGCGCTGCCACAAAACGTCCACGCATCGGATGATCTGCAACTGCTTTACACAAAGCATCCTTTGTTGATCCGGCATCGGTAAGAATCTGCTGTTCATTCATCAGATCCAATACCTGTTTCAACACAGGGATGGTGGCATCTACAGGAATGGCCACATAAATAAGATCCGATTTTTTTATTGCCTGTTCCAGTGGCAACACTTCATCAATAAATCCCAGTTCCAATGCTTTCTTTGCACTGGCTTCGGTACGGCTCACGCCAATAATGTGCTTTGCTAAACCTTTCTGTTTTAGCGCCAGTGCAAAAGAGCCACTGATCAAACCAACACCAACTATCGTAACTGTCTCGAACATGATTTTACATTATAAAGATTCACGGATACGTTTGATACTTTCATGAAACCGTTCTTCAGTAGCACACAGGCTCACACGTACATAACCATCACCTGCATTACCAAAAATGCCACCGGGAGTTATAAATACATTGCTTTTATATAAAACAGCATCACTTAATTCATAGCCGGTCTTATACGTTGCCGGAATGTTAGCCCAAACAAACATACCTGCCTGATCTTTTGAATAAGTACAACCCAGCAGATCCAGTAATTCAAATGCTTTTTCTCTTCGGCTACGGTACACCGTGTTAACGGATTCGTACCAGTCTTTCCCCAGGCTCAGTGCTTTTGCCGCAGCTAACTGCACCGGCAAAAACATACCACTATCCATATTGCTTTTAAAGCGCAACACTTCATCAATCCGTTCTTTTGCACCACATAGCATACCAATACGCCATCCGGCCATATTCTGACTTTTGCTGAGTGAGTTTAATTCCAGCACTACTTCTTTCGCACCATCCATACTAAGCAGACTGGTGGGATGATCATTCAGAATAAAACTATAGGGATTATCATGAATAATAAGTAAGCCGTGCTTTTTCGCAAATGCAATCAGTTGTTCAAAAAAAGAATGATCCGGTAATTTACCCGTAGGCATATGCGGATAGTTCACAAACATCAGCTTCACCCTGCTCAGATCCATTGCTTCCAGTTCATTGAAATCCGGATGCCAGTCGTTGGTTTCTTTCAACTCGTAGCTCTTTACAGTTCCTCCTGCCAGTTTCACAGCGCTGCTGTAGGTGGGGTAGCCGGGATTGGGCACCAGTGCTTCATCGCCTTCATTCAGGTAGGTCATACAGATGTGCATGATTCCTTCCTTACTACCGATTAACGGTAATATTTCTGTATCGGCGTTCAGCACCACACCATACCATTGCTGATACCAATCGCTCATAGCCTTTCGTAACACAGGCGATCCTTTGTACGATTGATAAGCATGTACATTTGGCCGGGCACTTTCCTCCTGCAATACTTTGATCACATCGGGATGAGGAGGTAAATCCGGACTACCAATACCCAGGTTGATAATTTGCTTGCCTTGCTTATTCAACTCGTCTATCTCTCTCAGTTTCTGAGAAAAATAATATTCTCCAATTCCTTCCAGTCGTTTTGCTGTTTGCATTGCTATTGAATGATTCTTTATTATCCTTTTGATTTATCTGATAGCTTACCGTTTTTATACACGCCGTAAATCTTAATCTCTTCGGTCGCTTTCTTCAGTTTTTCAATCACCTGCTCAAATTGCGACAGACTATCGAATTCCATATCTGCATGAAAACTGTATTGAAAATCACTTCCCGGAATAGGAAAACTCTGCAGCTTACTTAAGTTTATTCCACCTTCTGCAATTTTTCCCAAGACCCTGGCCAGGCTTCCCTTAGAATGATCTGTTATAAAATTCACCGATGCTTTATTGGCATTACCAACCGGAGCAGCCATATCTTCTCGCTGGAGTATCAAAAAACGTGTGTAGTTATTCTTCATAGTCTGGATGGAAGGAGCCAATACATCCAGCTTGTACAATTCTGCCGCCAGTTTACTGGCAATGGCTGCAATATGTTTGCTTTTACGTTGCTGTACCTGTTTGGCACTAAGAGCTGTATCTTCTGATTCCACCAGTTTCCACTTGTATTTATCCAGGAAATCATAGCACTGTTGCAGCGCCATGGTATGCGAGTGCACTTCTTTGATATCTTCCAGTTTCACACCCGGGTATACCAACAGATTCTGTTTGATTTGCAGATACACTTCCCCTACAATTTTCAGGTTGCTTTTCTGTAGTAAGTTATAGTTTGGAAGGATGCTGCCGGCTATAGAATTTTCAATGGCCATTACTGCACCATCACTTTCTTTTTTATTGGAGCCGATTTTGATTACCTCACGGAATGTATCACAAGGAATCACTTCCACCTGCTTACCAAAAAACTGACGGGCTGCTTCCTGGTGGAAACTTCCTTCATAGCCTTGTATTGTAACTTTCGCCATATCGTAAAAAAGAGAATCCCGACCTTTTGGCCGGGATTCTTATGTTGAGATTTTTTAATTACCTGTTCACAGTCAACAAAAGCATTCCCGGCTTCATTTTAAAATAAAAGAAGTAAAAATAAAACCAACGGTAGCCTTTGAATTGTGTCATAGCAGTTCAAATATAAAGAAGGCTTTTTACACAACAAGTGTTAGCCCGCAAAAAAAAGAAAAGAAAAAAGCCATTCCAGGAATGGAACGGCCGTTAACGATTGCTTGCCATATGAAAATTTTTAAAAGGACACGTTCTCTACCCGCAAGCTGGGATCATCACTCTTCACTATAGCCCTTCTTCTAAGATTACTTCTTAGTAGTGTCAGCAGCAGGAGCAGCTGTAGTGTCAGCTTTAGTTGTGTCAACTGCAGCAGGAGCTGTAGTATCAACAGCAGGAGCAACAGCAGCTGTATCAGTAGCTTCTGTTTTTTCACCTTCATTGTTACATGCTACGAAACCGAGGATAGCGAACGCTAATAAAACCTTTTTCATTCTTTTGATTTTTTAAAAGTTTAAGATAATTATCAAGGATTAATACCCGGGTGACCCAAAAAGTAACCCTACTTTTAAAAAAAATTTTTTTAACCCCCTTTTGGGTTACAATTTTGCCATTACAGTATTAAATATCAGAGACATTGAAACCCGAAGCTTCAGAACTGGAATTATTAGATGGATTGGCCCGGAACGACCGGAAGGCAATAGAATCGCTCTATGAACAGAATTATGGTGTGGTACAGTCCTTTATTTTAAATAATAACGGATCTGCCGATGATGCAAGGGATATTTTTCAGGAAGCAATGATTTTGCTTTACGAAAAAGCTTGTTCCGGCACATTTGAACTGAATTGTAAGATCAAAACTTACCTTTATTCTGTTTGCAGAAGGCTATGGCTCAAGAAGTTACAACAACTTCAGCGTTTTGGGACCACTGTGGAAAGCCTGGAAGATACGGTACCCGTGGAAGAAGAACTGGAAGAACAGGAACGGAGAAATGAGGCGTTTGGGTTGATGGATAAAGTACTTTCCCATTTGGGAGAACCCTGCAAAAGCTTACTCGAAGCGTATTATGTTCACAAGAAGCAGATGCAGGAAATCGCAGAAAGTTTTGGTTATACCAATGCTGATAATGCAAAGAACCAGAAGTATAAATGCTTAATGAGGCTGAAGAAATTATTCTTTGCTCAATATAAAAACGGTAACTGAGATGAATGAAATTTTATTGCTGGATGCGACAGAGCGTTACCTGAAGGGAGAAATGAATGCCGATGAAAAAAGACAGTTTGAACACCTGAGGGAGTCAAATCCTGAGGTAGACCAGCTGGTTGTTGAACATTCTTTCTTTTTACAGGAATTGGAACATTATGGTGGTGTGAGGGAATTAAAACACTCTCTGCACGAAGTGCACAATCACCTGAGCGAGTCTGGCGCTATCCGTTCCGAAGAACTCACACGTACTGCCCGGGTTGTAAACCTGTGGAAACGTTATAAGCGTATTGCTTCTATAGCTGCGTCAATTGCTGGTATTACTGCCCTCAGTGTGAGTGGCATGACTCTTTTACTGGCTCCCAAGAATAACAGTAAGCAGGTTCAGGAACTGGCTAACAAAGTTTTCGTTCTTGAAACCAAACAACGGATGCAGGATACCCAAATCAGTTCTGTTAAAGACAAGCTGGCCCCTGGTACCCGTATTAAATCCGGCGGATCTGCATTTATAGTTGATGCGAAAGGATACCTGGTTACCAATGCACACGTGGTGCGTGGAGCCAAAGGTGTTATTATCTCGAATAATAAAGGAGAGCAATTCCGTGTACAGATCGTGAAAGTGGATGATGAAAGAGACATCGCTATCCTGAAGATTGAAGATGCCGATTTCAAACCGCTTTCCACTCTTCCTTACGGCATCCGTAAATCGTCAACAGATATTGCTGAACCGATCTTTACATTGGGTTATCCTGACAACAAGTTTGTATACGGTGAAGGTTATCTGAGTTCTCACACCGGTTTTAACGGAGATACCTTAAGTTGCCAGATTGCCGTTGCTGCCAATCCCGGTAATAGTGGCGGACCTGTTTTTAACCGTAATGGAGAAATCATTGGTATCCTGAGTACAAGAGAAACACAATCGGAAGGTGTGGTTTTTGCCATCCAATCGAAATATATCATCCAGGTGATTAACGATTTGAAGAAGAATGATGAGGCTTATCAAAACCTGAAATTACCATCCAATTCTTCGGTGAAAGGAATGGATAAGACACAACAAGTCAAGAAGATTCAGGACTATGTATTCATGGTGAATGTGTACTAATCCTGAGCGAAAGAATCTGATAAAGAAAAACCCTCCAATCGGAGGGTTTTCTTATTGTATACAGTTAGTAATGATTACCATTTTTCAACTTCTTCTGTAGCACCAGATGATGCCGCAGATGAATCATCAGCAACCGGAGCTTCTGGCGCTGGTGCAGGAGCTGGCGTAGCTACAGAAACAGGTGCCTGGCTTGTATTCTCTGAATACTGATCATCACCAGAAGAAGGAGCATCTTCATGATTGAATGCATCAAAATCGAAGTCGGGCATTAATTCTGTTTTCACATAATCAACCGCTTCATTTAACCCTTTAATAAACTTATTGAAATCTTCTTTGTACAGGAAGATTTTATGTCTGTCGTAACCTTCTCCTGTAAAACGCTTACGGCTCTCTGTAATAGTGAGATAATAATCATTACCACGAGTAGACCTTACATCAAAGAAATAAGTCCTTCTTTTGCCAGCACGGATTCGTTTGCTGTAAATACTCTCCATCCGTTTGTCGTTATTTTCGTACGCCACAGTTTAAGTTTTTAATGATACAAAGCTTTTTAAACAGCGACAAAGATAGATTTCTTTTCCATTTTTCAAAATTTTCGTAAAACCCTGTTAATTATTTATTTACAGCTCCATTTTCATCCTCCTCCAACTGTTGCTGGTTGTAGAGCGAAGTGTATAACCTGCCCCTTTCCAACAGTTCCTGGTGGGTACCTTGTTCGGCTATTTTACCTCCATCCAGCACTACAATCCGGTCGAACTGCAAGAGGGAGAAAATGCGGTGAGTTATGATGATAGCCGTTTTGTCTTTCAGAAAATCATTCAGTTGTTCCAGAATCGCAGCTTCTGTACGGGAGTCGACGGCATTGAGACAATCATCAAGAATAAGCAATGCCGGATCTTTCATAATGGCACGGGCAATTGAAATCCGTTGTTTTTGTCCGCCACTCAAGGTTACCCCCCGCTCGCCCACCATGGTTTGGTAACCTGATGAAAAGCCTTCAATATCTTTATCAACCACAGCTCTTTTCGCAGCCGCAGCTACTGCATGCTGATCCACTTCTGTTGTAACGAATGCAATGTTGTTGGCAACAGAATCACTGAATAAAAAAACATCCTGTGGCACATAGCTTACCTGGTTTCTGTAATGTTTCAAATCCAGTCTGGATACGGGCGTTCCATCAATTGAAATCAGGCCCTCAGTTACATCGTAAAATCGTAACAGAAGTTGCGCTACAGTTGATTTGCCGGAACCTGTTCTGCCGATGATGGCAATTTTTTCGCCCGGTTTAATCTCCAGGTTAAAATCTTTTAATGCAGTAATGCCGGTATGGGGATAGGTGAACGTTACATTAGTGAATGATATTGCTCCGTTTACTTTTTGTTGTATGGTTGAAGACTCTACATTCACAGCCGGTTCTGTGTTCAGAAATTCGTTAAGCCTTTTTTGAGAAGCTGCTGCCCGCTGTATGGTACTTGCCACCCATCCAATAGCACTTACAGGAAATGTGAGCATGGTGAGGTACATTATGAAAGCAGCCATATCGCCAAACTGAATTTCTCCTTTGATATAGGACAAACCGCCCATCAATATCACGAGTAAAGTACTGACGCCAATCACTAATGCCATTGTTGGAAAATAAACAGCTTCTGTTTTAAATAAACTCATTGCACTGCGGCGGTAACCTTCACTGTTTTCCTTAAAGAAAGAAAGCATATTCTGTTCCTGCACAAAGGATTTGATTACCCGTATACCTGAGTACGATTGCTGGGCATTGGTAGTAAGGGAAGATAAACGTTGCTGTACTTCCTCACTTTTACGGTTGATGATGGTATTGACGAAATAAATAGTAATCGCAAGAATGGGCAAAGGCGCTAATACATACAGAGACAATTCTGCATTCTTCTTTACCATATAAAATACACTGAGCGAAATCAATGCCAGCAGGTTAATGAGATACATTACTGCCGGGCCTGTGTACATACGCACCCTGCTTACATCTTCTGCCATGCGGTTCATAAGATCGCCAGTTTCATGCGTCTTATAAAATTGTGTATCCAGTTTCTGATAATGTGCAAAAACCTCACTCTTCTGATCAAACTCAATATGCCGGCTCATAACAATAATCGTTTGCCGCATAAAGAACATAAACAAACCTCTCAGAACAGCCAGTACCAGTAAGACTACTCCACACAAAGCAACAATACCGGTAAAGGACAACCGAAGTTGAAGTATGGCAGCTGTAATACGGGTGATAAAAGGATCATTATATGTTTTGGTGGCTTTTGCCTGGTAGCCGGGCAAATGTTGCTGCACCATGTCTATGATAAAACCAGTAAGCTGGGGGGCTAATACAGCAAAATAGTTGGAAGCAAAAATAAATACCATTCCAAGGAACAACCGGAGACGGTACTTCCAGAAATACTTGTGCAATGCTGCGAGATGTTTCATGCCCGGCAAAGGTACAGAAACCTGTATGGCTCAGAAGCCGTTTATAAAATGGTGCTGTTAAGAATTAATATAATTGTGCAACTGTTCGATGGTTTCCTTTTGCGAACGGATGGTTTCTGTAACAATATCATTGATGGATATAATACCACATACTTTGTCGTTTTCAAAGACAGGCAGGTAACGGATATTATTATCACTCATAATATGCATACATGTTTCGATGGAATTATCGGGAGTGATACGGGGAAGCCCGGTTGACATAATTTCCTTCACCAGTGTTTCTGTGGATGAATGGCCTTTGAGAATTACCTTACGGGCATAATCACGTTCTGTCATGATACCCAAATACTCTTCACCATCCATTACCATTACGGAACCGATATTTTTATCGGCCATCAGCTGAAGTGCATTGATAACGGGCAAATCGGGTGTAACAGTTATTACAGCAACGCTTTTACGGCTGAGGATGTGCGATACTTTTCTCATACAGACAATCGTTTTATATGCTTTAAATTAAGGAATATCTTTCATATAAAACGGCTGAACTGCGATCAACGGCCGAAATCGTCCTGCAACCTGATGATATCTGATTCATCAGACGGGTTTTCAGGATCAGTATGTTGCCATATTTCTGCAATAACGCCCCAATCTGATAAACCTACGAGCCGATGCCTTTCTCCCCTTGCCAGTACAATTATTTCACCGGGTTCAAATAAATTCAATTCATTCTCTTCATCGGTATCACTCATCACCACTCCCACTTCTCCTTCCACCACACGCCAGATCTCGGCACGGCGGTTATGATATTGCCAGGAAAGGCGTTTATCCGGAGCCACAACCAGAATTTTGGGGCTTAGCTTATTCCCCAACATCAATTCTTCTTTCTTATAGGTTGGAAAATAAGTTTCGATAAACAGATCTGACTGATTTTCATCGATTACAAAAAAACCACCCCAGGGACGGTCAAAGTCGAATGAGTGAATCAGAAAGCCATCCTCAGTGAGCTGACTTTGTATACGTTTTAAAGTTTCTTCTTTCATTAGTGTCTGATAAAAATAAAACTGCCACCGGGGCAGTTTTATAAATTTTATGTAACAATATTACTATTAATTATAATAGTCTTTCATTTTGATCAGTGCATGGATAAAACCAGGCAACCAGAAGAGAAAGGTAAGAATCAGGTTTACCCACCAGTTATTACCACTCCAGTTATCCATTATACCCATTGCAATCCAGGCAAGACCAAAAAAGGCAAGCAAAATATAAACACCTTTAGGAATGTCGGAACCACCGCCTTTTTTCATTTGCTTTTTCACTTTTGACTGTGCCAGTTTAAAAGCAATTTTTTCTTTCAGGGTCATTTTTTTACCCGTCATTTCCTGAACTTTTGCGGGTGTGAGGCTCAGGAACTTTTCAACAGATTGCTTGGAAGGCACAACAGCAGCATTTTCAGAAGTAGCTGCGGGCACATACATCATGCCTGCCGCATTTAAAAGTGAAGTTGCAAAAAGAAGTGCAACTACTAACAAGGAGAATTTTCTCATAGTCTAAATGTTTAGTGAATAAAATCTAAATTAGTAACAGAACAGATACAAAACAAAAAATTAGGGTTGGGCGCAACGTTTTTTTCACACCTTCTGTATAAAATGTAGAAAATTCGTTCTCATGCCTTATTTTCGCAAAAAAATATCAAGATGGAACAAACTCAGAAAAAATCTTCTCTCATCTCCTGGATTCTTTTTTTTGTTTCTGTAGCGGCTTTTTTTGTACTCTATTTTAGCCCCCTGGCTAATTTTATAACTGCTACATTACCCTTCATCTGTTATTATCTGGCTAAGGCCCTGGATTTGATTTAATTCAATCTTATATAAAATGAAAACCGTTGCACTTGCAACGGTTTTTTTTATCGTGTCAGGAATTTTCTGATTGCCTCACTCCGGGTCCTGACCTGTAGTTTTTCATATATCTTTTGCGTATGTTTTTTAATAGCATCTATCCCCACCTGCATCTGGTCTGCAATTTCTTTATACAATAACCCATCTACCAATAACTGCAATACAATTTTCTCTTTTTCAGTAAGAGTGGTAAACTCATGGCTGCCCACCTGTTTTTGAAAATGGAGAATCACTTTGCGGGCAATTTCTGCTGTCATAGGTGCCCCACCATCAAACAGTGAAAGGATTGAAGATTCCAGGTTATTCAGTGCATCTTTCTTAAGCAGGTACCCATCTGCCCCTGCCCGCAAGGCATTAAAAATTTTTTCTTCATCATTGAAATTAGTTAACACCAGCATTTTGGCACCCGGATAAGCTGATTTAATAAATGTAATTGCTTCCACCCCACTTATACCCGGCAAATCAAGATCCACTAAACTAACGTCGGGGTTTAGTTCCCCATACACATGAATAAAATCTTCTGCCACATTAAACGTTCCTATAATTTCCAACTGCCTGGAATCCCTGAGAATCAGTTTTATGGCATCAATTGCTATTTGTTGATCTTCTACTATACAAACTCGTTTCATTGGCTACTCATTACTATAAAATTACGCTCTTATCAAACCCTGTACTCTACCCTTTTGTGTAGTATACCCTTATGATCTGTGTGGTATATCCAGACTGAAAAGTGTTCCCTGTTCGTTGCTTCGCACACATGTTAAAATGCCTCCTATTCGTTCTGCTGCTCTTTTTGAACCTGCCAAACCTAAACGGTTTCCTGATTTAAGACCATTGCTCATAATAATTTTTTTAAATGGCTCGAATATCACTGGCAGATAATGAGGGGGAATTCCAATTCCATTGTCTTGTATATATAATAAAACACGGTTTCCATAAGCCCTTATCTTGACTGTTACAGCCGGAAAGGCGGATACATTATATTTTAATGCATTATCCAGAAGGTTATGAACGATAATTGAAAACAGAAGCTGATTGGTTTTCACAAGAGCATCATCGCCCTCAACATGAATACTTCCACTCTTATAACTATCCAGAATATTCACCTTGATTTTACTTACTTCATCTTTTATATTAAATTCAGTTAGCTCATTTTCAATATTTATAATACGATTGTAAGAGAACAACCCTGAAACAAGTTGTTCAATCTGATCAATTCCACTCCGTACCATTCCAATATCTTCCTGAATATCGGCATCATTTCTCAATTCATGATTCGACTGAAGTTTCTGGATAAAGAATCCTGCCACATATAAGGGCATTTGCATACTGTGAGAAGCAGCAATGCTAAAGGTTTTAAGATCATCGTTTTGCAGCTGAACCCTGTACTGAGCTTCCTCAAGTTGTTTTTGCTTGTTGAGCAGATTGCTTTCCCGTATCCTGCTAACGTAAGTAAAACATATAACATCCATAAGCACAAGGATAATTTGCCCGGCTAGCAGTACCAGGTTGGTAAATTTCAACCGATCTCCGTTTAACGTATTATAGGATGGCAGGTAATTCTGTAATGGAGTTGATTCCACCACAAAAAGAGATAAGCATAATGTTACACATAACATGAGCCATTTGCGTTCCCGTGGAGAAAATAAAAAAAGACAGGTAATCGCAACAATTAAAAAATAATTATCCAGCGTGGAATCATGAGTAAACCAGATAGAACAAAGCAGCAACACGACTGCAGAGTAAATAATAACCACCAGCCTGGAAGCAACCTTTAACCCGTTTCTGTTGATATAGATGGGAGATAACCAAACGAGCCCGCCGATAAAATGAAGGAAGCACTGAAAAAACTCCCCCATGAACAAAAGAATAAACCCTGTACTGCAAAGTCCATAACAGCTAACCATCGAAATCAGGTTCATCAGAATAATATATTTCTGATTTGACTCGTTTCGTTCGTTTTCCACTCCAAATCTCGACAACCGGTAAATAGCAGTCTTTACCCGGTTATAGTACCCCGTTACAGGAAGATTCATAAGAAAGCTCAATTATCAGGTTAAAAAATACACCTGACCATTATCATTTTAAAAACAGTATCTATCCTAAATATAGTACACAAAAGTTGAATTAAACTACACAAATAGGTAACGCAAAGCCAGTTTAGTTGTTTTTATCTTTATACCTTCAGTGAAACACTGGCTTCAGCATAAGAATTCATGCTCTGATTTGACACCCATCCCACCTTCATGAAAACAGCTGATCTGATGATTAATTATATCAGAAAAAATACTGTTCATCAACCAAGTAAAACCTGAGCATGTCATTTCCATCACATATAACCCATTTTCTGACTCCGGAAGAATTGTTTTTCGATTACAGGGAGAATACGCAAGCCATCCTCCGGGAAATCAATTCCATTGCTACCCTCATGTGCCTTTTGAAAATAGCAACGGCTATCGGATCATCACACCCCGGAATTTTTACTCCCGGAGCCGCCGTTTGTTATTTTGCTCCACTTACGCTATGCCTGCTAACACAATACTCTGTTCAAAGAAACCAACTTTTCACTGCCACATTTCTTTCGTTTTATTTAATGCCTGCTTCTATATTACTGTTACGGATATACGAACCAACCACGCTGCTTATCATATATCCATTTGCCAGCAGTATCGTTGCCTTTTTTATACTGAATAAAAAAATACATCTGATCAGTTCCTATATCATATCTGCGCTTACTGTTTTATTTCTATACCTGGCAGATGCACTATCAGAGGAAGCCACCAGCCCGGAACTAATATTGCTGGTTACCAAATTTCTGATTTTCTATGTCCCTTTCTTCTTTGTATTATGGCACCTGAGACATATTATCGAGCATAGCCACAAAAGCATACGCAGGAAAAGAAATCAGCTGGCCTTACAGAACGAACTACTTGAAAAGCAAAACAAGGAACTGATCGATCAGGAACATTTGCTGGCTATAAAAAATCAGTCGCTCATAGAATCGGCCGATTTTCAGAATAAGATTATTGCTATTCTGTCGCATGATATTCGTGTGCCTTTAGCTACAATACGGACTATTCTGAAAAATTTCTCCACCAACCAGGCATCGGATAAGCTGATATTGAAAAGCCTGCCAGAAATTGAAGAGAATATCAATTATCTGTATGGTTTGTTTGATGATATGATGACCTGGTCGAAAGAACAGAAAATCACCAACGAAACAGAAAAAAAACAAATTAACCTGAAAGAATTAGCCGACGAAATCTGTTACTCTTACTCTGGCGCTTCAACTTCAAAAACGATACAGATTCAAAACAAAATTCATCCGACCAAACAGGTTTATGCAAATGAAAGATACCTGAGAGTGATCCTTCGAAACCTGATATCCAACGCTGTAAAATTTACAGAGAAAGGCGGATGCATTTGTATAGACATCAACATGAAAAATGATTATGAAATTGTTTCCGTTGAAAACACCGGACAGGGAATTAATAAAGATGATTTACATAAAATAAGACAGGGGTTACGATTGAGCAACAAAGGCACACTCAATGAAACCGGCACCGGCATTGGATTATACTTCTGCAGGGAGTTTGCAGAGAAGTGCGGAGGTGAACTACAGATTGAAAGTGAACCCGGCAAAGGAAGTGTGTTCAGCTTTTCCATACCCGCTGCCTGAACTTTTTTCCAGTAAGGATAGAGTTGAGTTGAAAAAGAGGGGGCTTTCCAGTCCCCTTGCTTTTACTGTTCATTTAATTCCGTTGCTGATCTTCCATATACTGTACTTTGCTTTTCATCTGTTATTACCTGGCAAAGACATTAGTCCTCATTTAATCTAACTTCCCTATGCATTAAAACCGTTGTAATCGCAACGGTTTTTTATTTGCCCGCAGGAAACTTCCAGATTTTTGCAATCCTTATAACAATCGATATTATAATTTAAAGTACAAAAAAAGGGGTAACGATTGACCGTTACCCCTTCAATTCATATTCTATATTCAGAATCAGAGCACATATGCAATCAGTACAATTGCAATCCAGATGCCCCAACCTATTAATGCTGATTTAACACGGTTATCACCTGCCTCCTTTTTTGTAATCAATGCAATGATAACACCTATCAATCCCAGTAACAAACCAAGGATTAACCAAAGAGCACTGATACCACCGGTAGACTCTTTTGCCACCGCAGCCATATCAACTGTTCCATTTTTCTTCAGTTGTTTTTTTACTTCCTTTTGAGTGATTTTCAAAGACAACTTTTGACTGAAAGTCATCTTCTGTCCTGTCATTTCCTGAATTTTGGCAGGTGTTAATGTGAGAAATGTTTTAGCATCCAGCTGACTCAACGTTTCAGAAACAGATTTAGTTACTGATTTTGCATTATCAGTTGCATTTGCCGGAACATAGATCATTCCTGCTTTCAGAATTGTAATTGAAAACAGAGCAATCAGTAGTAATAAGCTTTTTCTCATAATTAAAGGTTTTGGTGAATGATATTACTAATTTATAAAAAAGAATCATTCGACAACTGATTTCATTTAGTTCATAAAAAAAAGGGGACCAGTGGTCCCCTTCATTCATATTATGAAATCAGCTCTTACTTCACTTCTTCAAACTGTGCATCTTCCACATTATCATTCTTAGCACCTCCTGCGTTTGCACCTGCATCAGCCGGGCCTTCTGCATTTGCTTCGGCGCCTTGTGTTGCTTTGTACATTTCTTCGCTGGCTGCTGTCCACGCTGCATTGAGTTCATTCATTGCAGTATCAATAGCGGCTACATCCTGTGATTTGTGAGCATCTTTCAATTTGTTCAACGCTGCTTCGATAGGAGCTTTTTTATCACCAATTTTATCACCATATTCTTTCAGTTGTTTTTCTGTCTGGAAGATCAGGCTATCAGCAGTATTAATTTTTTCCACACGTTCTTTTTCTGCCTTATCGGTTTCTTCATTTGCCTTTGCTTCATTCTTCATTCTCTCGATCTCTTCCTTGCTCAATCCACTACCCGCTTCAATACGGATTTTTTGTTCTTTACCGGTGCCTTTATCTTTTGCACTTACATGCAGGATACCGTTTGCATCAATATCGAATGTTACTTCAATCTGCGGAACGCCACGGGGAGCCGGAGGAATTCCATCGAGGTTAAACATACCAAGGCTCTTGTTATCTTTTGCCATGGGGCGTTCACCTTGTAACACATGAATTTGTACACCGGGCTGATTATCAGCAGCCGTACTGAAGGTTTCGCTTTTCTTCGAAGGAATAGTTGTGTTACTTGAAATAAGAGTTGTCATCACTCCGCCTAATGTTTCAATACCAAGGCTGAGCGGAGTAACATCGAGGAGCAACACATCCTTTACTTCACCTGTTAATACCGCACCCTGGATGGCAGCACCTACAGCCACCACTTCATCGGGGTTCACGCCACGGTTGGGCTTTTTACCAAAGAATTTTTCAACAATCTCCTGCACTTTGGGGATACGGGTACTACCACCCACAAGGATCACTTCATCAATTTCACTGGTACTCATGCCGGCATCTTTCAATGCTGCTTCGCAAGGTTTCAAACAACGGGCAAACAGATTATCGGCCAGTTGCTCAAATTTTGCACGGGTGAGTTTCAGTACCAGGTGTTTGGGTACACCATCCACTGCTGTGATATAGGGAAGGTTGATTTCTGTTTCGGAAGAAGAACTCAGTTCCACTTTTGCTTTTTCTGCCGCTTCTTTCAAACGCTGTAATGCCATTGGATCTTTACGGAGATCAATGTTTTCCTGGTCTTTGAATTCGGCCGCCAGCCAGTCAATGATCACTTTATCAAAGTCATCACCACCCAGGTGTGTGTCACCGTTAGTGGATTTCACCTCAAACACCCCATCTCCCAGTTCCAGGATAGAAATATCGAAGGTACCACCACCCAGGTCAAACACAGCGATCTTCTGATCTTTATGCTTTTTATCAAGACCATAAGCAAGAGCAGCTGCTGTTGGTTCGTTTACAATACGACGAACAGTTAAACCAGCAATTTCACCCGCTTCTTTAGTAGCCTGGCGTTGGGCATCGTTGAAATAGGCAGGAACGGTGATTACCGCTTCTGTTACTTCCTGTCCCAGGTAATCCTCAGCTGTTTTTTTCATTTTCTGAAGCACCATTGCTGAGATTTCCTGTGGTGTATACAATCTGCCATCTATGTCAATTCGAACGGTATTATTGTCACCCTGAGCCACTTTATAGCTCCAGTGCGATTTCTCTTCATTCACTTCATCAAAACGACGACCCATGAAACGTTTCACGCTCATGATGGTGTTTTGGGGATTGGTAATGGCCTGACGTTTGGCAGGATCTCCCACCTTACGCTCGCCATTTTTCAAAAATGCCACAATAGAGGGGGTGGTACGGCGACCTTCCTCGTTGGCGATCACCACAGGTTCAGCACCTTCCATAACGGCTACACAACTATTGGTTGTTCCTAAGTCAATTCCAATTATTTTTCCCATGATTCGGATATTTTTTATGTTCATCCTTACTACTCAATGATAATGCCACAGGGCAGAAAGGTGAAAAAATGGCAGATTTGGTTTAAACGAGGCCCCATTTCTGCAGAAAAAGCCAGTAGTCAAAGCCAGGCAGGCAGAACCAAATCCAATTAGCGTTTCCGCCCCTATCTTTGCAAGTCTGTAACTATTGATTCCGAACAACTTAAATATCCTCCCATGCGGGTTTTCAAATTTGGCGGCGCCAGTGTAAGCAATTATGAAAAGATTCAGAATGTAGGCGCCATTCTCAGGCATTTTCCGGATGAAAAGATCATGATCATCATCAGCGCCATGGGCAAAACCACCAATGCGCTGGAAAAAGTAGCTCATGCTTTTTTTGAAGGAAAAAAAGAAGAAGCACTGGAATTGTTCAGTGCGGTGAAAAAGCAACATATCACAGAAGCAAAATACCTGCTGGTTACTCATTTCAATCCGCTGATGGAGCAACTGACCAATTTCTTTACCGAAGTGGAATGGTTGCTGCACGATAAACCGGTTCGTGAATTTGATTATTACTACGACCAGATTGTATGTGCCGGGGAGCTGATGAGTACTGCCATAGTAAGTGCTTACCTCAACGAATCCGGTTTGAAAAATCAATGGCTGGATGTACGTGATATTTTCCGGACCGATGATAATTTCCGTGATGCCACGATTGATTTTGCCTTCACCCAGCAACAGGTAAATGCCCAGGTAAAACCGTTGTTTGATGAATACAATATTATCATCACACAAGGTTTTATTGGCTGCACCGATGAGAATGAAAGCACGACTTTGGGCAGAGAAGGAAGTGACTATACGGCCGCTGTATTTGCCAATATGCTGGATGCCGATGGGCTGAGCATCTGGAAAGATGTGAAAGGTGTGATGAATGCCGATCCCAAACAATTCCCCGATGCGATTTATATTGAAGAACTCAATTATGATGAAGTGATTGAGATGGCTTATTACGGTGCACAGGTGATTCACCCCAAAACCATAAAGCCATTACAGAATAAAAGCATTCCCCTATATGTAAAATGTTTTGCCGATGCAACCCTGCCCGGCACCGTTATACACAACAACCCCGTAAAAAACCTGCCACCGATCATTGTTGTAAAAGACAACCAGGTACTCCTGCATTTATCTACCAAAGACTTTTCATTTATAGGCGAACAACCTATGAGCGACCTGTATGAAATGATGGCCAAGCTGAAGATCAAACCCAACCTGATCCAGACACATGCCATCAGCTTACAGTTATGTATGGACGACCGCAGCGATAAGATTGAAAAATTAGCATTAGCCGCTTCCGGTAGTTTTGATGTACAGGTGGAAAAAGGATTAACCCTGCTGAGCATCCGACATTACAATGAAGAACTGGTGCAAAAGATGACCACCGGAAAAGCAGTGGAACTGAAGCAGCAAAGCAGGGATACTGTACAGGTGGTGATGAAACAATAATAATTACTGTTTCACAAACTGCTCCGTATAAAACTCATTGTTACAATAAACTTTCAGGAAATAAACTCCTGCTCGTAAAGAAGACAGGTTACAAACAATTCTCGATTGTGTATTGCTGATGATGTATTGTTGCTGCAGTTGTTGCTTGCCCGTAACATCCGTAACATAAACGGTAGCTTTCCCTGATTTACCTGCCGGCAATTGAATCACCACCTGGTTTAACACAGGATTGGGAAACAACTGTAACCGGTATTGTTTGGGCCGTGAGAAGTACAATGTGTTTGAATATTCTTTCTTTCCGGTTGAAGTATAAATCATCAACCTGTAACTGTTTGGAAACTGTGCAACAGGATCATCAAATGAATAGTAACCACTCCTGGGTTGATCCATTACTTTAATCGTTTTGAAAGGGCCTTTTTCTGATTTTCGTTCCAGCCATACTTCCTGTATCGATTGTACATGATTCAATTGCCATTCGAGCAGCACTGTTTCATTGTTCAACCTTCCTTTCCAATCACTGATGTAACCGGAAGCAAGAACAGGTGAACAATTATAAACAGTTCCTTCGGGAATGGTTAACCCGGTTAATACCGCACCTGCTGTTCCAGCTGTTGCGCCATTGGCCGTTAATTCACATGCGGGATTATTGGGCGAGTCTTTGATAATACCGGCAGCACCTCCTGTGACAGAAGTTGTAACACCACCCGGCAAAGAACTGTTTGACCATATAACACCACCGCCACCACCACCACCGGGACCCGGACATTGTGCCTGAAAGCCGGCTTTATTACCATAGGCACCTTTTGCCTGAACCGTGAGATTGCCTGTATACGTTGTAACATTCAAAAGAACCGTTCCGCCACCACCACCTCCTCCTCCGCCATCGCCATTGGATTCTGTTGGTACAGGGTTACTGCTGTTGGGTCCCTGTGCACCATTGGCCGAAATGGTGTACCCATTTCCCACCAGCTCAGCACATTGAATAATAACAATACCACCGCCATTTCCACCTGGAGTTCCTTCGCCATTGTTCTGATGACCGGCACCACCACCTCCACCAGCAAATATGCGATTGTTTGTACCTGAATATCCGTATGACGAAAGTGATAACCCACCAATACCCACCTGCGTGCCATTGCAGGGAAATGAACCTCCCCCCACATAATTACCACCGTTTCCTGCAGCACCGTAATTACTTCCACCTCCTCCACCTGTATTGTGATTGTTGCCACCTCCTCCTCCGTTTGATTGTTTCCCTTTACCTCCTTCCTTTGTTGAAATGGTGATATTTATTCCTTCGCCTTTATAGGTACCATTGGCATTACTGTTCACAACGGACGCCGGCGAATAATAATAAGCAGAAGAAGTTGTTAAGAAGGTGCAGTTGGGAAATGTTAACAGGCTACCTCCCGTGTATCCGGCACCGTTAGCGTTGATGTTTGCATTCAATGTTAATGTGCCGCTCACTTCAATTGCAAGCACACCTCCGGTTTCTGTGGATGCACTCCATGGTTGCGCCTGCAATTCACCTGTAACAGTTGCATTCGTGTACTTTGGCACACGAACCAACTGTACCGATTTTGTATAATCGTAAGTATTCAGTAATTGATTTTCGAAAACAACTGTATCATTTAATAAACTGCAAACTGTTGCAAATTCATACAAACCGGCACCATTCACAGAACTGATATTTCCAAATGAGGAAGCATTGGTTTCATCGATCACAGCTCCTTTCATTTGTATGATTAATACCCGGTCGTTTGTGGTTAATCCGGATACATTCTGCACTTTAACTCCTTGATGAGAGGGAATATATTCAAGCACTTTAAAATAAGAATTCACCACACCCGAAATGTTTTGTGCCTGTATTGTGAGGACAATAATGCAAAAGAGTGGAGCTAATAAAAAGTGTTTTCTGCAACCCATGAAAGGTAAACGTTTCTTTTAAGGGGACAGATGTATAATGTAATAAAAAGGTTGTGTTAATCTAAATCTTCCGGGGCTACAAGATTGAGATTTTGCCGGAGACGTGTATTCACCGCTTCGCCATCTTTCAAAGCAGGCAACCATTTGAGTTCTTTTTCGAATCGTTTAGACACAATTGAATTGATTTGACTGGAGCCACCTCTGGTTACTTTTGCCAGATGTGTGTTTCCTTCTTTGTCAACAATAAACTCAATCTGCAAAGACATCGTTGTGTTTTCAGGAAGTGTGGCAGATAATTCCTTGCTGAGATTAAACAGCCATTTCTGCAATGCCGCATTCCCTTCTTTTGGCTGAGGCACTTTATCTACTTTCTCAACAAGGTTCCAAACTGCATACGGGTCTTTCGGATCTTCTGGTATCGGAGCTTTCACTCTTGGAATTTTAGGAGCTGCCGGATCACCAGAAACAAGGTAACCACCATTTTTGGCAATCATAATAGCAGGGAGCTGATGCGTATCTTCAAAATACTCGTATGCCATTCGTATAGAAGCTGCAAACTGCTGCACATCCGTCCGTGCTTTTGTTTTAACCAGGTATTGTTCTGTTGAACGGAGATTATCAAAACGGAAAGGGAAAATATGTACGGGAATGAAATCCTGTCCTTGCTCTTTTACAACAGATGCCAGGTAGTACACCTGTTCAATCAATGAATCGGTAATGGGCAAACAACCAATGGTTACGCAATTGCCATGAATATAAATATCACCGCCGGGCTTTGCAGGGTCGCTCAACAACTGATCAGAAACGTTGGGATAGTTGAGCCCGAGTGCAAGGTGGTAATTACTGTTGGGATTGAATTCGTTGATGTAATAAAATCCTTCCGGAATCTGCTTGTCGCCTTCTTTCCTTTTAGGCCCAAAAGTTCCGGATGTAGCGCACACCTTATAGGTTTTAAATAATTGAAAGGTTTCTGCGTAATCGTTCTTCACCCAAACTTCCATTTGCTTTTCCAGCTTAAAAGAACGGATATACATAAATTTCACCGGCCACTCCAATCCTTTATCTGAAAATTCTTTTTTAAGGGAATCTTCCACACGGGCAAACATGGATGCTGATTTCAGGTAACGGCTGTTTGTACCTTCATAGGCAGATGGCTGCGCTGTAGCTGCCATAGCTATTACGGTGAATAATAAGGTCTGAATGAATTTCTTTCTGAGCATCGAGGTATACTGAAAACGATTCGGGGGCAAAAATATTTTATTTTCCGCAAAGATGCTGCCAATAAACCTGTTCATTCAGAGAGAAACGCTGAATTACAGGTTTCCTCTTGCCTCCTGTTCTCTTTCAATCGCTTCAAAAAGTGCTTTAAAATTTCCTTTCCCGAAACTTTTGGCTCCTTTACGCTGAATGATTTCAAAAAACAAAGTAGGTCGGTCTTCTACCGGTTTGGTAAACAATTGCAACAGGTATCCCTCATCGTCCCTATCTACCAGTATACCTAATTCTTTCAGTGGTCCCAGGTCTTCATCAATATGTCCCACACGATCCAGTAAATCGTCGTAGTAAGTTGTTGGCACAGTAAGAAATTCAACTCCCCTGCTTCTTAAAAACCGCACTGTTTCCACAATATCATTGGTAGCCAATGCCACATGCTGCACACCTTCTCCGTTATAATAATCAAGGAATTCTTCCACCTGTGATTTTTTCTTTCCTTCTGCGGGTTCGTTGATCGGGAATTTGACGTACCCGTTTCCATTGCTCATCACCTTACTCATGAGAGCAGAATATTCAGTGGAAATATCATTATCATCAAACGTGAGGATATTCCTGAAGCCCATCACCTCCTCGTAAAATTTCACCCATGGATTCATCTGGTTCCAGCCTACATTACCTACACAATGGTCTACGTACAATAAGCCGGCCGTTTCTGTTTTGAAATAAGGATTTTCCCATTTACGGAAGCCGGGCATGAATACGCCATCGTATTGATTCCGTTCAATAAACAGGTGCACCACTTCTCCGTATGTATGAATTCCACTCATAACCACTTCCCCGTGTTCATCTTTTAAAGACAAGGGCTCCATATATGATTTTGCACCACGCTTGGTTGTTTCCTGCCAGGCCGATTTTGCATCGTCCACACGCAAAGCCAGGAACTTTACACCATCACCATGTTTGTACACATGATCGGCAATTTCATTCTGTGTTCGTAAAGCAGTGGTTAACACGAAAGTGAGTTTGTTCTGACGAACAGCATAGCTCACTTTGTCTTTCACACCTGTTTCCGGACCTGCATAAGCTAATGGCTGAAATCCGAAAGCAGTGATATAAAAATGCGCCGCCTGTTTGGCATTGCCGGTATAGAATTCCACATAATCGGTACCGAGCAGGGGCAAAAAATCTGTTTGAACAGAAGGACTGGTTTGAATGGCAACAGCAGATGACATACAGCAAGATTTAAAATGAATAAAAATGAAAAAGAGAAATGGGCGTAATCAACCGGGCGGTCGAACTTTAGTATTTATCCATCGCTAATACTTCCATGAGCAGACAATAGTTTGCCCGGCAATCGTTAAAGCGCTTGTGCGGAAAATCAGGAAGCATGCTGCAAAAATAGAAATCCATTTTAAAATGCAGCAACATCATTTCTGTTTTTGTCGTCCATTCGTGTAAATCCAGCTATATTAAGTTTTTCTTACCTGCAACCGGTTCTCTTTCAATCTCTATCTTTGCCACATGCTGAAAGTTGGAATTCTTGGCGGAGGCCAATTAGGAAGAATGCTGTTACAGGCAGCAGCTGACTATCCTGTTATCACCTATGTACTTGAAAATGACGATCAATGTCCGGCAGCTCATCTCTGCCACCATTTTACCAAAGGAGACATCAGAAATTACGATCATGTTTATCAATTTGGAAAAACTCTGGATGCAATAACGATTGAAATTGAAAGTGTGAACCTGGAAGCATTGGAGCAATTGGAAAAAGAAGGCGTTCGCATTTATCCCAAACCAGCGGCATTACGCATTATCAAAAACAAAATCGAACAAAAGCAATTCTATCAGCAACACCAGATCCCTACTGCATCTTTTGTTGTAACCCATAACAAAGAGGAATTGATGAAGCAGGCATCTTTTCTTCCTGCAGCACATAAATTGGGAATGGGCGGATACGATGGCCGTGGTGTGGAATTACTTCGTAGCGAAGCCGACCTTGAAAAAGGATTCCATGAACCTTCCGTACTGGAAAAAATGGTGGATGTTGCAAAAGAAATTTCGATGCTGGTAGCAGTAAGTGATAGCGGCGATACCACCATGTACCCAGCTGCAGAAATGGTGTTCGACAACCGGCTCAATCAACTCGACTACCAGATATCTCCAGCCGAACTTACTGAAAAAGTGTTCTGGAAAGCTGAAGCGATAGCGATGGCGGTGGTAAGAAACTTACAATCGCCGGGTTTATTTGCAGTAGAGTTATTTGTAGATAAAAACGGCGATGTGCTGGTGAATGAAACAGCTCCCCGTGTACATAACAGCGGACATCACACCATTGAAGGGAGCTACTCCTCACAGTTTGATATGGTATGGCGCATTATTTTGAATTATCCGCTTGGCTGCACCGATCCTATATTACCAGCGGTGATTGTAAATGTTACAGGTGCCGATGGATACAATGGCCCGGTAGAGTATCAAGGTCTGGATGAAATCCTCAAAATGGAAAATGCGTTCGTTCATCTTTACGGTAAAGCGCAAACGAAACCCGGACGAAAAATGGGACATGTAACTGTCATTGGCAAAGACCGCCAGGAGCTGGTGTTCAAAGCCAACCGCATTAAACAATTGTTGAAGGCAGTGAGCCGTTGATTTATTTTCTGTAAGAGATAAATCAGATGAACTTTTCTAAAACACTTCGAATACTTTCAAGTTGCAAAAAGTGTTTTGTACCTTTTTGTTTGCCCCAAAAGGTACCCAAAAAGGGCACCCGAGATCGAATACGCCCCGATCTCGGGAAATACCCTGATTTGACTTTAGTGCTACTGTAGTGCCTGGCAATGGGTCCTTGATTTTGTTGATATGACTGCAGCATGCTCCATTCATCAGATTTTCAGTTATACAATAAAAATAAACACCTGCTATCCGGGTGTATTGCTATAACAAAACTGAAATTGATTGCTGTTTGCAGCAAAATGCAACCGTTTATCCAAGTATCGTTCGGGCATAGCACTCATTTACTACCTTTATCTATTCACTTCATCACATGAGAACAATTCAGATAATGGCTGCTGCCCTTTTCTTGCTGGCGGCAGGCTGTAAAGAAAAAAAAACAGAAGATCCTAAAGCAGCCGGCGCCCCCGGCAAACAAGGTCCGGCTAAAGTAATAGGCTATGTTGTTAAAACAGGACCCGTTAGTGAACCGCTGCAACTGGCAGGCACGTTACTTCCAATGGAAGAAACAGAACTCCATGCAGAAGTATCGGGGCGTGTAACCCAATTGAACATTAAAGAAGGCACGGTTGTTCCTGCCGGCACTTTGCTGGTGAAACTATTCGATGGCGATTTGCAGGCACAACTGCGCAAACTACAGGTGCAATTGCAGATAGCCGAAAAAACAGAAGAACGCAGCCGTGAACTATTGAAGTTAAATGGCATCAGTCAGCAGGATTACGATCTCACTTACTTACAGGTAAATAATATCAAGGCAGATATTGAACTGATTAAAACCAGTATTGCCAAAACAGAAATCAGGGCACCTTATACAGGTAAAATCGGTTTCAAAAATATTTCAATGGGGGCTTATGTTACCCCTGCAACAATTATCACCACTATCCGGCAGGTGAATCAACTGAAACTTCAGTTCAGCATTCCTGAAAAATATTCATCCAAAGTAAAAGTGGGTGAAACGATGTCGTTCACCGTTCAGGGCAGTACAAAGAAATTCCTTGCAAAAGTGTATGCAACAGAATCCATGGTGAACGAAACCAACCTCGGATTAAATGTACGTTGTATAGTGCAGCAACAGGATCCCTCATTGGTTGCCGGCGGCTTTGCGAAAGTGGATGTTGACTTTGCAAAAAACAATGAAGCCATACTGGTTCCTTCGCAAGCGATACTCCCGCAGGCAAGAGGAAAAAAAGTGGTGCTCTATCAAAATGGTGTTGCTGTTTTTGTGGATGTAAAAACGGGCATCAGGGATAGTGTGAATGTGGAAATCACAAGCGGACTTAAAGTAGGTGATACAGTGATCACCACCGGATTACTGGGTATTCGCCCCGAAGCAAAAATAAAACTCACTAAAGTGAACTAAGCATGACCATCAGTGAACTGAGTTTAAAACGACCCGTACTGGCCATAGTGATGAATATCATTATTGTGCTGTTTGGTGTGATCGGATTTAAGTTTCTGGGCGTACGTGACTACCCGGCGATTGATCCTCCCAACATCAACGTACGTACCGCTTATCCCGGTGCCAATGCCGATGTTATTGAATCACAGATTACCGAGCCATTGGAGAAATCAATCAATGGTATTGCCGGTGTAAAAAATATCACCTCCAGCAGCAGCCAGGGAAGCAGCAGTATTACTGTTGAATTTGAATTGGGATACGACCTCGAATCGGCAGCGAATGATGTGCGTGATAAAGTATCACAAACCGTTCGATCGCTCCCCTCTGACCTGGATGCCCCACCTGTTGTTACCAAGGCAGATGCCAGCAGTGATGTGATCCTTTCCATGACCGTGCAGAGTGAAAGCAGGAATCCATTAGAGATAACAGAGTACGCAACTAATAATTTATTAGAACGTATACAAACCATTCCCGGCGTAAGTACCGTAAACATCTGGGGTGAGAAAAAATATGCCATGCGCATCTGGTTTGAACCGGAGAAAATGCTGGCATATAATATCACTACAAGAGATATACAATCTGCCCTGCAACGGGAAAATGTGGAATTACCTGCCGGCAAAATCTCCGGTAATACAACTGAATTAACCGTACGCACATTCGGACGATTAAACAATGAAGCCGATTTCAATAACCTGATTGTAAAGAATGTAGGCGGAAGAGATATCAAGTTGAGTGATGTGGCGCAAGCGGTACTGGGGCCAGAGAATGAAGAAACCATTCTGAAAGAGAGTGGTATTCCTATGATTGCCCTGGCTATTGTACCACAGCCCGGCAGTAACTATGTTGCGATTGCCGATGAGTTTTACAAGCGGTATGAACAAATCAAGAAAGATGTACCGAGTGATATTAAACTGAATATTGGACTGGACCAGACACAGTTCATCCGCAAGTCTATCAGTGAAGTGGAAGAAACATTATTGCTGGCTGTTTCATTGGTAATCCTGATCATCTTTCTCTTCTTCCGTGACTGGATCATTGCCATTCGCCCGCTCATTGATATTCCTGTATCACTGATTGGTGCTTTCTTCATCATGTACATGGCGGGCTTTACCATTAACGTACTTACCTTATTGGCGATCGTACTGGCAACGGGGCTTGTGGTGGATGATGGTATTGTGGTAACTGAAAACATCTTTAAAAAGATGGAACAAGGCATGGATAAATACCGTGCGGCAAGGGAAGGAAGTAAAGAGATTTATTTTGCGGTAATTGCCACTTCTATCACACTTGCGGTTGTATTCTTACCCATCATCTTCTTACAGGGATTTGTGGGACGCTTGTTCCGTGAGTTTGGTATTGTGGTGGCTGGTGCTGTATTGATTTCTGCTTTCGTATCGCTCACCTTAACACCGGTACTCAACGTTTATCTCACACGTCGTGGTGGTATGGCACATGGATGGTTTTATCGTGTAACAGAACCATTCTTTGCGGGCATGGAAAATGGCTACAACCGTTTGCTGAAAGGATTTATGAAAGCAAGATGGGTGGCATGGCTGATTGTAGCAGCTTGTTTCGCAGCCATCATTTTCATTGGGAAGAATCTTCAAAGTGAATTAGCTCCTATGGAAGACCGCAGCCAGTTTCGTTTACAGGTTACTGCAGCTGAAGGAACCAGTTATGATGCCATGGACCAGTACATCGACAAGCTGAACAATCTCATCATTGATTCTGTACCGGAGAAAAAAGTGCTCATCTCTGTAACAGCGCCAGGCTTCACCGGATCCGGATCTGTGAATACAGGCTTTGTAAGAGCCTTACTAACGGGACCCGATGAACGAAAAAGGAGCCAGCAGGAAGTGGTGGATATGATTAACCGGAACCTTCCCAGATTCAATGAAGTAAAAACCTTTACCATTCAGGAACAAACCATCTCTGTAAACCGAAGAGGCGGGCTGCCGGTTCAATTCGTTTTGCAGAATAATAATTTCGATAAGCTCAAAGCCATTCTTCCCAAGTTTATGGAAGAAGCCAACAAGAGTGCTGTATTTGCCGGAGTGGATGCCGACCTGAAATTCAACAAACCGGAAATCCGGATTAATATCGACCGTTTGAAAGCAAGTGACCTGGGTGTAAGCGTTTCTGATATTTCGGAAACATTGCAGCTGGCACTCACCAACCGACGCCTTGGTTATTTTATTAAAGACGGGAAACAGTACCAGGTGATTGGCCAGGTGTTGCGGGGCGACCGTGATGACCCCACCGATCTGAAGAACCTGTATGTGCGCAATGCTGCAGGACAAATGCTTTCACTGGATCAGTTTGTTTCTTTCTCGGAAGAAAGCACACCTCCTACCCTGTATCATTACAACCGTTATAAATCGGCCACAGTAAGTGCAGGCCTCGCACCGGGAAAAACGATTGGCGATGGAATTAAAGAAATGCAACGCATTGCTGATAAATTACTGGATGAAACGTTTAATACTGCTTTATCTGGCAACTCAAGAGACTTTGCAGAAAGTTCCGGCAATACCATGTTTGCATTTGTACTGGCGTTGATTCTCATCTTCCTGGTACTGGCAGCTCAGTTTGAAAGTTTTATTGATCCACTGGTGATCATGGTTACTGTACCATTAGCTATTGCAGGAGCTGTTTTGTCGTTGTGGTTGTTTGATCAAACGATTAATATCTTTTCTCAGATTGGTATGATTATGCTGATCGGGCTGGTTACGAAAAACGGTATCCTGATTGTGGAGTTTGCCAATCAGAAGAAACATGCGGGCATGTATAAATATGATGCGGTAATTGAAGCAGCAACGATGCGTTTGCGCCCAATCCTGATGACCAGCCTGGCAATGAGCCTTGGTGCTTTACCATTGGCCTTATCGTTGGGTGCCGCATCCACCAGCCGTATTCCATTAGGTATTGTGATTGTGGGCGGTATTATGTTCTCATTGATATTAACCTTATTCGTTATCCCGGCAGTATATTCATTCCTGTCATCCAAAAAAATTAAAATTCATGAAGAAGAAACTGAGGCTGCTATTGCTCATCTTGGTGATTAGTTCAGGTGCATGGGCACAGGCAGATCTGTTAACTGTTGATGAAGCAATTAAAATAGCGATCGAAAAAAACTTCGATGTGGAAATTGATCGCAATGCACAGGAAATAGGCAAGATCAATAACAACTGGGGCAATGCAGGTGTGTGGCCCACTATTAGTGCCACAGGCAGTACTACTATTGCTTCCAACAACCTGGAACAAAAACTATCCAATGGCACTACCATTTCACGTAATGGGGCTATTTTAAGAAATATGAATGCCGGACTTGCAGTAAGCTGGAGAATCTTTGACGGCATGCGCATGTTTGCCACTAAGAAAAGACTGGAAGAACTGGAAAAGATTGGTGAACTCACTTTCCGTAACCAGGTGAACACAATCGTTTTTAATGTTATTTCTGCTTACTACCAGATTGTACAACTGAACCAGCAACGCAAAGCATTAAAAGAAACAATTTCTTTCTTTGAAGAACGAAAAAAAATTGCTGAAGACCGTTTCCGGATTGGCACCGCACCCAAAACCGATTTTTTACAGGCACAGGTGGATCTCAATCAGCAGAAAGGAAACCTGTTATCCATTGAAAACAGTATTGCCATCGCAAAAGCCAGTTTCAATAATTTGTTAGGCAGAAAACCGGAAACAAAATTTGAAGTAACCGAAACCATTGAACCGGATCATACCATCAACTTCCCTTCGCTTCAGCAAAAATCATTATCGGAGAACTATGATGTATTACTGGCACAAAGCAATCTTTCGATTTGGATCCAACAGAAGAAAGAAATCTTATCACAACGTTTACCCTCTGTAACACTGAATGGTAATTTCAATTTTGCACAAAGTAAAAACCAGGCAGGATTTAACTTATACAACCGCAACCTTGGTCCCAGCGCCGGTATTGGTGTAGCGATTCCCATCTTCCAGGGTGGTATCATTAAACGACAAGAACAGGTAGCGGAGATAAATATCAAGAATCAGCAAGTTCTCATAAATCGTTTGAAAAATGATGTAAGCACCAACCTGATCAATGCCTACAGCAATTACCAGAATGCAGTCAACCTCGTAACATTGGAAAAAAGTACGCTGGAGCTGATCGTTGAAAACAATACCATTGCCACAGAACGGTTCCGCAAGCTTACTATTACTTCACTGGAGCTGAGACAGGTGCAACTGGATTATATTAACGGGCAAACCCGTTACATAAATGCTTTATACATGGCCAAGCTGGCAGAAGCTGAAATGAAAATGCTGGCAGGTGACCTTCATAAGCTGTAACCGGGCGTATTCTTGATTGTTCCAATTAGTTTGTAGTTTTGAAATACAAATCTGATTATGGCAACTCCACTTGTTGGTATCATTATGGGCAGCGACAGTGATTTACCGGTGATGCAGGCTGCCGGTGATATTTTAAAAGAATTTGGCATTCCCTTCGAACTTACAGTTGTATCGGCACACCGCACTCCCCTTCGCATGATTGAATATGCACAAACGGCAAAGGAAAGAGGATTGAAAGTGATTATTGCCGGTGCAGGAGGCGCTGCACATTTACCGGGAATGGTGGCCAGTATTACCACACTACCTGTTATTGGGGTTCCTGTAAAATCAAGTAATTCAATTGATGGTTGGGACTCTGTTTTATCCATCTTACAAATGCCCAATGGTATTCCTGTGGCAACAGTTGCCCTTAACGCTTCTAAAAATGCAGGCATCCTTGCTGCTTCCATCATAGGCACATCAGATGAAACGGTAAGCGTAGCACTTGCTGCTTACAAAATCAAACTCAAGGATGATGTACTCAAAAAAGTCAATCAGCTTAAAAACGAAGGTTGGGAAAATAAATTCGATTAATGAATGGTAAGTATTATAAACTGCTGCTCAAACGTGAACGAATGTTTATATAACTCATCGATCAAAGCAGTACCCCATTTTGCATAAAAGGGTGCAATATTTTCAATACGTTCCTGCAAGGTTCCGTTAGGAGCAATATAATTTCTTACCTGTTCAATTTGCTGTTTCTGATCAGAAAACTTTCGCTTTTCTGCACGGAATATTTTCTTTTCCAACTCATGGAGACGATACACTGCTTTTTCTCTCAGCGCTCCTACATGTTGTTTCAACGTTGGATCCACAGATGCTGCTTTCGTACTCAGTTCATCATAGAATGTTACAGCAGCCCGCAACTCATCTTCAATAGATAATGAATTACTGGTTTGTTTACGAACAAGGTTATTCAATAATTCTTCTTGGGATTGAAAAAAGTCATTGACAGTAAATCCCAGTTTCTGAATTTGTGCATCCCATTTCTCTTCCAGCAAAAGAAATGAATTGCGGAGCAATAAAACAGGATAAGGAACTTTATAGTAATGAAACACTTCTTTCAGCTCCATCCAGTAAGCCAGTTCCCCTCCGCCACCAACAAATGCAATATTTGGCAAAATCGTTTCCTGGTATAAGCCACGAAGAATTACATTGGGACTGAACCGCTCCGGATGATTATTTAATTCATTCAGTATTTCTTCTCTTGAAAAACGGATGGTGGTGTTAGCCACCTTGAACTGTTCTCCATCGGCTTCAATGCGTTCACGTACATCTTCATCCAGGTAAAAAAGATTAATTTCCCTTCCACTCGCCTGTACTTTGTAATGCTGAGCTAGTTGTTCAGTGGTTGATGTAACCAACCCAGCCGATCTGTGATGCAACAGCTCATCTTCAAACACAGAAATCATCTGCTGCCTTAATTCTTTCACATCAGGGATCAGAACAATCAAACCATAATGGCCTAACAGTTCATTTACAAATTCAAAAGTCGCTTGTTGGATACTGTTACCTTTTCTGTAACAGGATTTCAGTTTGGAAATATATTCGTTACCAAAAGAATGAACTGCAATCTCTCCTTCCAGTTGATTGATCATTTCAATCAGTTGCTGATCTATGATAAACCGTCCGAAGGCACCACTCTGTTCTGTTTTCCATTCCCGTTTTTCACCACGGATATGAAAATGAGCCAGTTCTTCCACATCGGCATCTTCACTACCCATATAATACACAGGAACAAATTTGTACTGTGGTAATTCTTTCCGCAACTCCTCTGCTAATTTGATTACATGAAGGATTTTATAGAAAAAATACAGCGGACCGGTAAATAAATTGGGTTGATGGGCTGTCGTGATGGTGAATGTTTGCTCCTCCAATAAATCTTCCAGGTGTTGCTTTACTGCATTACTCATTGGTAAATCAGCATACTGTTGCTGCAATGCTGCAACCAGCGCCGGCCTGTTTACAGTAAATGACTGTCGTAGTTTGATTTGTTGTAATAATCCTTCTTTATCCGGACGAAAACCATAGAATGGTTGTAACGCCTCTGCGTTATCCAGGTAATCCAACGCCAGCTTTGAGAAAGCCAGTGTATCACGGTAATTCAATCGTTGTGCAGTACAATCCATAAACGAGCATCAAAGATAACGGGTACATGCGTTTCATTTGTACCATTTAACATTTTAAGAAAATCGCAAAGGCCGGTAAGGCATCAGATCCACACTGGTAGCTTGTTCATTTGCAAGTTCCGAAACCAGTTTGCCTGTGCCTGCTCCCAAACTCAATCCGATCATTGCATGGCCGGTTGCTACAATCATGTTCTCTCCTGCTTTGCCAATATAGGGCAACCCATCCGGCGAACAAGGGCGGTATCCATACCAAATCTGTTTTTCTGAAGGCAATGGAATTTTAAACTCAGGTAAAAACCGTTGCACTGATTCCAGCAATCCAATCACCCGGTTCATTCGTGGCGGTTTGTTTACGGATGTAATTTCCATAGTGCCTCCAAAACGGATTTTATTTCCGTCCATTGGTGTGAGAGCCACTCTTGCCTCCTGCAGTACAGCCGGATGATTCAAACGGTAAGGCGAATCTTCTAACGTAACCGAATAACCTCTGCCGGGCATCAGTGGCAAGTTAAAACCGGCTGTTGCTGCCAGTTCTCTTGACCAGGAACCTGTTGCTAACACCACCATATCTGTTTCAAACACATTCGCAGTTGTTTTTACATTGCGAATCTTACCATTCGCTTTGCCGAATCCTGTCACTTCTTCGTTCGCAACAAAGGTTATGCCCATCTCTTTTAAAACAGTGTGCAATCCGTTCATCAGTTTTTGCGGATACAAATGCGCATCACATTTAAAATACAAAGCGCCTGAAACATTCAACTTTGTATGCGGCTCCATTGCCTTTGCTTCAGCTTCGCTCAATACAACAGCTTCCAGCCCTAATTGTTCGGCCTGGTGTGCCACATGATGCGCATGTTCTTCGTTTTGTGAAGTTTGGAAAAATTCAATCAATCCCTTCTTTTCATAGCCAAATTCAAAACCGGGAATGCGCAACCATTCTTCATAACAATGTTTACTGAACAAGGCAATATCCCGTAATGGAATTGCAGATCGTTCCAGGTGTTCCTTTGTTGCACTCCGGATGAATTTCCATCCCCAGGAAATCAGGGGCCAGCTGAATCTTGGTTCTACATAAAAAGCACTTCTTGAATTCCACATCAGTTTGAATCCCTCTTTTACAATCCCGGGAGAAGCCAGCGGAATAAAATGGCTGGGGCAAACATATCCTGCATTACCATAAGAACAATTATCTGAAAAATCGTTTTTATCAATGACAGTCACATCCCACCCACTCTTCTTTAAGTAATAAGCCGAGCTTAAACCAATAACACCACCACCAATTACAATTGCTTTCATCTGCGTGTATTTAGTTCATCTAAAAATTCAGATCACCTGGAAACCATATGCATATGGATCATCATCGGGATTAATATTAATCGTATTGCAGCCATACACTTTTGCCCATCCTTCAACAGAAGGGCGAATGGCCGGCTTTCCATCCACCAATAACTCTTCTTCAATGCGTCCCGTAAACGTACTGCCAATGATACTTTCATGAATAAATAAATCTCCCTTCTTCAATTTTCCTTTGGCATACCATTGTGCCATTCGTGCACTGGTACCGGTTCCGCAAGGACTGCGGTCAATGGCTTTATCTCCATAGAAGACGGCGTTTCTTGCAGTGGATTGCGGATTGATGACAGCACCCGTCCATAAAATGTGAGAACATCCGTGAATGGTTGAATCATGCGGATGCACGAATTCATATTTTGCATTGATATTCTTTCGTAATTCCCTGGCCCATGAGATCAATTGATCAGCAGTATAATGTTCTATCCCTTTAAAGTTCTTCTGCACATCAACAATCGCATAAAAATTTCCACCATAGGAAACATCCACCAGCAGTTCACCTAAAACCGGACATTCCACCGCCAGTTCAACAGAGTGAAGAAACGAGGGCACATTGGTGAGTTTCACACGATCCACTTTCAGTTTTCCGTTCTTAACGGAGGATTGATAATTCACCAACACCAACCCTGCCGGTGCTTCCATGCGAACCACACCCGGCACCTTGGGTTGTATCAATCCTTCTTCAATGGCAATGGTAATAGTTCCAATTGTTCCATGTCCGCACATCGGTAAACAGCCACTGGTTTCAATGAACAACACCGCCACATCATTGGCAGGATCATGTGGCGGGTATAAGATACTACCGCTCATCATGTCATGCCCTCTCGGTTCAAACATCAACCCCTTGCGGATCCAGTCGTAAGTTTTGAGAAAATGTTGCCGCTTTTCACTCATAGTAACGCCGGTTAATTCCGGCCCGCCATTCGCCACCAGCCGAACCGGGTTTCCGCAGGTGTGGGCATCAACACATTGAAAGGTGGAGCCTTCAAATTGAACACCGGCATCCGGATATTTTTTGATGATAGGAAGAGAGGTCATGATTCAATCAATCCTTTTACATTTGTAATACTCAAACTTACGATTGCTTCATGGAAACATACGGTAAAATTTTACTCATTGCCATGCCCGCATTTCTCATACTGGTGCTGGGCGAAAAACTCTACGGTATTATTAAGGGAAAAGATACAGTCCGCAATATGGACATGATCAGCAGCCTGGCCAGTGGTGTTACCAATGTTACGAAAGATGTTTTAGGATTAAGCATTGCCATCATCAGCTATAAATGGATGGTGGGGCATATGGCCCTGTTTCATGTACAGAATACCATCCTTACGTATGTGATTGCTTTTTTTGCACTGGATCTTGCCGGATACTGGACGCACCGGATTGATCATGAATACAATTTATTCTGGAACGCACATATCGTTCATCACAGCAGTGAAGAATTCAACCTTGCCTGTGCATTACGGCAAAGCATTTCTGTTTTCTTCCGTTTGTTTACTATTTTCTTAATTCCGGCAGCTTTACTGGGTGTTCCCGAACAGGTAATTGCAGTAGTGGCACCATTGCATTTGTTTGCGCAGTTCTGGTATCATACCCGACATATTGGTAAGATGGGATTTCTGGAACATATTATTGTAACCCCTTCACACCACAGAGTACATCACGCTATTAATCCATTGTATCTCGACAAAAATTATTCGCAGATTTTTATTTTCTGGGACAAACTGTTTGGCACGTTCCAGGAAGAATTGGACGATATGCCTCCCGTATATGGAATTACAAGGCCTGTTGCCACCTGGAACCCGATCAAGATTAATTTTCAGCATTTGTGGTTGTTAATCAAAGATGCCTGGCGCACTAGTAACTGGAACGATAAATTCCGCATCTGGCTCATGCCCACCGGATGGCGGCCGGCTGATGTGGCAGAAAAATATCCTTTGTATAAAATTGAAGATGTGTATCACTTTGAAAAATATGATACCAAAGCATCCACAACACTTCATGTATGGTCTTGGGTGCAATTGGTTGCACTGTTGCTCTTCATCAGTTACCTGTTTGGGAATATTGCAACCATCAACTCTTTAAACGGAGCTTATATTTACTGGTACGGCGCTTTTATCTTTTTGTTTGTTTATGCATTAACCGATCTGATGGACAGGAACCGTACAGCCATTATATGGGAATTGCTCAAATGCAGTCTCGGTATTTATTTTGTATTGGATCAAAGCGATTGGTTTGGTGCCCATCAGTTGTTCGCCAACATTACTTATATACTTACCGGTTATTTCGTTCTGTCAATGGCTGCAACCACCTGGTTTGTACAGAAGCATTACAGGGAGGATAAACAGGTGGTTTTGGCCTGAATTTATTTTGTGAATAAACATTCCCGGCTGAATTTCAGGATTCAGCAATTCCTGCTTATTTTCCCTCTTTATTTTAACCAAAATCAACTGAATAATGGAAGCACAAAAAGTAGACATGTTCCTCATGTCAAGCGCTAAGTACTTTGAAAGCCACCAGATCCCTGTGATCCGTGAACAATTACTCGCTGCTGATGATTCAAAATGGGTTTTCTTACAAGGACTTCCTTTCAAGGAGCCAACAACTGCTTTGATCATTTCTTTGCTGGGAGGCGGTCTTGGCATTGATCGTTTTTATATTGGCGATACGGGCTTAGGCGTTGGTAAATTACTTACCTGCGGCGGTTTGGGCGTATGGACTATTGTTGACTGGTTCCTCATTATGGGCGCCACCCGTGAAAAGAATTTCTTCTTACTCCAGAATGCACTGATGTAATTGAACATGCAGGCAAAGCGACTATACCTGTTAACAGGATTACTGCTGACTGCAGGGTATGCCTGGTTGATTTATAATCTTTCCGTGAACACGTCTGCTTCCACAGTTTGCATGTTCAAAAAGGTTACCGGCATCCCCTGCCCGTCCTGCGGTACCACAAGAGGTATTGATGCATTGGTACACGGACATTGGTCTACCGCATTTCATACCAATCCCTTTTCATTCCTGGTGCTGATGCTGATGCTGTTGCTTCCTGTTTGGTTAGTAGCCGACCTGTTGAGCAATCGCTGGAGTTTTTACAAATGCTATCTGCGGGCAGAATTATTCATGAAACGAAAACCTGTTGCCGTTACACTGATTGCAGTTGTGATAGGCAACTGGATATGGAACATCTATAAAGGCATCTGATGAAAACAGAATCATTCCCTTACAAACCCGGTGATCATGAATTGGAACGGGCGTCTAACAGTTACCTCATGTCGCTGGTGGCAGTGGTGGCCGGGCTACCCCTTCCCATCATCAACCTGTTTGCCACTTTCTTTTTTTACCTGGGAAACAGGAAGGGCTCTTACTTTGTTCGATGGCATTGTACCCAGGCATTACTTTCACAATTCTCTTTGCTGTTTATGAATGCGGCGGGATTTTCGTGGACAATGACAATTTTGTTTGGGCCAGCAACCATATCAAACTTATATATCGGTTATATAATTACTGTATTTCTGTTTAACCTGACCGATTTTATCGCTACCATGTATTCGGCTATCCGTGTACGTAAAGGCCAGCATGTATACTGGTGGTTTTATGGCAACCTGACTGATCTTATCTGCAAACCTTAATTGAACACATTCCCATGAATAAAATTCTTCTTCAGTTTTTATTACTGGTTGCTTTGTTTTTCAGCTCCTGGTTTCTCATCAGCCGCATCAACTTCATGAAGATTTTCAAGATTGAAGAAAAGATCAATGTGAATGAAAAGAAACTGGGCGACCTGTTATGGGATGCCTATAAAAACAATGAAGTGATTATTGAAGATGAAACACTCAATGATTCCATCAATAGCTTCAAAGAAAGAATCTGCAATACCAATAACATCCTTGCAGATTCTATTCATGTATACATCATTCAGAAGGATGAGGTAAATGCCTTTGCCTTACCCAATAATCGTATTGTGATTTATACCGGTTTAATCAAAGCCTGTAAAAACCCGGAAGAATTATCCAGTGTAATGGCACATGAACTGGCACATATCCAGAAGAAACATGTAATGAAGAAACTGGCAAAAGAAGTGGGTATTGCAGTCCTTGCCACGTTAGCCGGAGGCTCAAACGGAGCTGTTATTGTCAAAGAAGTTCTGAAGACCCTAAGCTCCACTGCTTACGACCGCACATTGGAAAGGGAAGCAGATGAAACCGGAGCCGATTATTTATGTAAGGCCGGAATCAGTCCCACACACATGGCCGATTTCTTTTTCCGGTTGGCGAAAGAAGACAAAATGCCCGAAGTGCTGGACTGGATCAGTACACATCCTGATTCAAAAGACCGTGCCGCAGAAATATTGAAAAAAGAAAAAACAATGTCATGTAAGACCAAGGCCATGATGAGTAATGACCAATGGACAAGTCTTCAGGACAGAGTGAAATCAACATCCGAAATTATACAGGAAGCCACTGAAGACTAATGAACCGGTTGGTTGGTCCATTCTGCATTTACCCGTCTCCACAAATGCAATGGATTGGCATTCTTCAATTCATCCGGCAATAATGAATCGGGCCAGTTCTGGTAACAGAGTGGCCTTGCAAAACGTTTGATTCCATCGGCTCCCACACTGGTGAAACGGCTATCAGTAGAAGCAGGGAATGGCCCACCATGGTGCATACTCAAACATACTTCCACTCCGGTGGGAACTCCGTTTAAAATCATTCGTCCGCAACAATTTTGTACGGCATCAATCAAATACGGATGTGCATGAATGTCCTGTTCGGTTGCCATGAGTGTGGCGGTGAGCTGTCCTTCCATATGCTGGGCTACCCGCAATAACTCAACGGCATCTTTACAACGGATCACCAGTGAATATGGGCCAAACACTTCCTGGTGTAATAACGGATTCTTCAAAAACGTTTGTCCGTCTACGGTAGCAATGGTAGGCAGTCCTTCGTTGACATTAACTTCTGTTTCAGATTCAGCCAACAGGTGAACACCTTCCTGCAGTAAAGCCGCTCCTTTCTTTTCCTTATAGGCTTTCACAATGCCGGCATGTAACATAGGAGCCGGTGTCGTTTGCTGGATGGCTCTTCCAAGGTCATGCATGAATGCTTTCAGTTCTGCGCTTTCAATACCAATGATCAAACCCGGATTGGTACAGAATTGTCCGGCACCTAATGTAACCGATGCTGCATACATGTTTGCAATTTCGGTTGCGGATGACCGTAACTTCTCCGGCAAAAGGAAAACAGGGTTTACACTACCCATTTCGGCAAATACCGGAATGGGCTCTTTCCGTTGATTAGCCCAATCGAACAATTGTTTCCCACCGGCATAAGAACCGGTAAAACCAACTGCCTTCGTATAAGGATGCATCACCAATGCTTTTCCCACTTCAAAACTTTGTCCGTATACATGATGAAAAATTCCTTTGGGAAGATTATAAAAAGCAGCCACTTTATAAATAGCATCGGCTACAATATGTGATGTTTCCACATGAGCCGGGTGTGCTTTTACAATCACCGGGCAACCGGCCGCAAATGCTGTAGCAGTATCTCCCCCTGCAGTTGAATAAGCCAATGGAAAATTACTGGCGCCAAATACCACAACCGGACCCAAAGGCACCAGCATCTTTCTGAGATCGGGTTTAGGTGGATTTTTATCCGGCATGGCTGTATCAATACTGATGTCCATCCAGGCTCCTTTCTCACAGGCTTCAGCATAAGAGTTCAACTGGTGAATGGTTCTTGCCCGTTCCCCACGCAACCTTGCTTCAGGCAAATGTGTTTCTTTCATTACCGTATGAATGAGATGATCGCCACAGTTTTCCAACTCAACCGCAATACCACGCATGAACTGTGCACGTGTTTTCAACGGCAGTTTGCGGTATTCATGAAAAGCCTGCCATGCATCATTCATGACAGTATTAATTTCTGCAAGTGTAAAATCGTTAAACATAATGATTCATTTATAAAGCCGGCCGTAATTTCAATGCAGTACGTATGATTGATAAAACACGATCACGCTCCTCACCTTCCAACAGTAATCTTGGTGCACGAACCCACTCACTTCCCAAACCCGTTTCGGCTTCTGCCAGTTTAATATACTGCACCAGCTTGGGATGAATATCCAATTCCAGCAAAGGCATAAACCAACGATAAAGCTGAGCAGCTTCCTGTATCTTTCCTTCCTGCACCAATTCAAATAATTCCACTGTTTCTTTCGGAAATGCACAAACCAATCCCGCCACCCATCCATCGGCACCGGCACAAAATTCTTCCATGGCCAATGTATCCACACCACACAAAATGCGGAAACGCTTTCCAAAGCGGTTGATCATGCGGGTTACATTGGTAACATCACGGGTACTTTCTTTTACCGCTTGTATGTTAGGAATTGCTGATAGTTCTTCAAACATATCCAGCGTTACTTCTATTTTATAATCTACCGGGTTATTATAAATCATGATAGGCAGATCTGTGGAGACCGCTACTGCTTTGAAGTAAGTAACCGTTTCACGATGATCGCTTTTATAACGCATGGGAGGCAATAACATCAATCCCGATGCGCCCCAGGCTTTGGCATAAGCAGCTTGTTGTATGGCTTCACGAGTGGAGCCTTCTGCAATATTGAGAATAACAGGAACACGGCTATTCACTTTTTCAACAGCAAAGCGAACGAGCTGTTCTTTTTCTGCAACGGTGAGCACGCTGGATTCGCCCAACGTACCTCCCAGTATAATACCTTTAACACCGGCATTAAGTTGTGATTGAAGATTGAGATCAAACAAAGGAAGATCTAATTCATCTTCCGGAGTAAACTTGGTGGTGAGTGCAGGGAAAACACCTTTCCATTCAAATGGCATATCGTTCTGTTTATTGAGTATACAAATGTTGTTCTCAATTTACGGAAAGATACTTACTCCACTACTTCACCTTCCAGGTCGTAATCAAATGCTTTGGTGATTTTCACGTTCACAAAATCACCCACTGTAAGTTTCTTTTTGCTGTTTATAATTACTTCATTATCCACTTCAACGCTATCAAATTCTGTACGGCCGATATAGCGTCCTGCTTCTTTTTTATCAATAATGGTTTTGAAAATCTTTCCGGTTTTTTCCTGGTTGAGTTCATAAGATATATCCTGTTGTACAGCCATAATTTCCTGGGCACGGCGCTCTTTTTCTGCTGCAGGCACATCATCCACCAGGTCATAACCACTCGTTCCTTCTTCATGGCTATAAGTGAAAATTCCTACACGGTCGAAACGATGTTTTTCGAGAAACTCCTTTGTTTCGTCTATATCTTCTAACGTTTCCCCCGGGAAACCGGCAATCAATGTAGTACGCAAACAAAGTCCGGGCACTTTCTCTCTCACAACTGCTATCAGTTCTTCTGTTTCGGCTCTTGTAATCTGGCGCTTCATGGCTTTGAGCATGCGGTCGCTGGCATGTTGCAGGGGCATATCCAGGTAATTACAGATGTTATCCCTTTCACGCATTACATCCAGAACATCCAGCGGAAATTTATGCGGATAAGCATAGTGCAAACGTATCCATTCCAATCCTTTTACATCGGCTAACCGGTGCAGTAAGTCGCCCAGCATACGTTTCTTGTATAAATCCAGTCCATAATAAGTAAGCTCCTGTGCAATGAGCATCACTTCCTTCACACCTTTCTTTACCAGCAATTCGGCTTCTTTTACAAGATCATCTATGCTGCGGCTCACATGTCCGCCACGCATCAATGGAATGGCACAAAACGCACAGGTACGGTTACAGCCTTCTGATATTTTTAAGTAAGCATAGTGTTGAGGTGTGGCGAGTAAGCGTTCGCCAATCAGTTCTTTCTGATAATCGGCATCAAACTTTTTTAACATCAGGGGCAGTTCCATGGTGCCAAACCAGGCATCCACTTCCGGAATTTCAGATTCCAGATCCCCACGATAACGTTCACTCAGGCAACCGGTTACATACACTTTATCCAGTTTCCCTTTTTGCTTCAAAGCCACCTGTTCCAGGATGGTGTTCACACTTTCCTCCTTTGCCTTGTCAATAAACCCGCAGGTATTAACAACAACAATATTGTGGTCCTTTTTGGTGCTTTCATGAACCACATCAATTTCATTGGCCAGTAGTTGTCCGCTCAGCACTTCACTATCCACCATATTCTTACTGCAGCCGAGGGTAATGATATTGACCTTATCCTTTTTGAGAGTCTTACTTTTCATAAAGCGGCAAAGTTAACCCAAAGCTTGCCATAGAAAGTTTGAAAAAAAAGCCGTCATGTAAAATAAAATTTGAAGTGGCAGCGTTTTAAATGCTCCTACTTTGATACCCATCTGAAGACGCAATGTGGATTACTTCATGCCCGAAACATTGGTTTTCAGAAGTATATGGTATTTTATTTCAAAAAAAAAAATAATTTTTTACACTTTTTTGAAAACTTTGCCTTTATTTTACAACAGTTTTATTTGAGAATTCGACAGGAAGCCCCGTTTAGAATTCATTTATCCTAGAAACCAAACAAATCTGTAAGCGTGAAAACATTCCAATATCGGTGAAAACTTTCCGACCTTCTCTGAAAGTCGTACCCAATGTCCGTGAAAGACTTCCGCAAGGAAGTTTTTCCTTTTTATACCCCTCCTGTTTTTCATTTTCCTTTTCAACATCCGCTGATTCCTGATTCAGAAAACAGTTTCTTTGCAGTTCATATTCTTATTTATGATCAGCAATTACCAGATAGCCGATGCGTTTTCTTTGCTCAGTAAGCTGATGGACATTCATGGCGAAAATTCCTTCAAAGCCAAGTCTTATGCAGCAGCTGCTTTTTCGATTGAGAAATTACCCATGCAACTGGCAGAAACAGATCCTTCAAAAATTGCCGGCTTGCGTGGTGTGGGAGAAAGTTCAGCAAAGAAAGTACTGGAACTATTGCAAACCGGTGAATTGAAAGTACTGAGTGAACTGATTGCCAAAACACCTCCGGGTGTACTGGAGATGCTGTCCATTAAAGGACTGGGGCCCAAAAAGATTTCCACTATCTGGAAAGAAATGGAACTTGAAACCATTGGAGAATTGCTGTACGCCTGTGAAGAAAACCGGCTTTCACGTTTTAAAGGTTTTGGTGAAAAAACTCAGAATAATGTAAAGGAAGCGATTGAATTTTTCCTTCAGCATAAAGACATTCATTTGTATGCCGATGTGGAAGCTTATGCACATGCCATTGATAAAAATCTAAAAACACATTTTACAGGTTATCGTTTTGAACTCACAGGCGAGTTCAGGCGACAACTGGAAATCATCAACCGGCTGGAATGGGTGACTACAACTACGCCCGATGAACTCAAAGCTTTATTCACCACCACCAATTTTTCTTTAGTGGAGGAAACAGCCTCTACCTATTCATTTAAAGGGCCGGAAAATGTGTTATTGCTTTTTCATTGTACAAATGAACATCAATTCGGATCTGTGTTATTCTCAACCTCTTCATCTGAAACATTTCTGGAATCTTGGGGCACTGTTGCAGAAGCCAGAGACGAAGCAACCCTTTTTGAAGACAAAGGAATTGCATATATCCCTTCCTTCCTCAGAGAAACAGCTGATACCGGCACCGTTGAAAACCTTATTGAAACCGGCAGCATCAAAGGAATTATCCACAGTCACAGTAACTGGAGCGACGGCAGTAATACAATTGAAGAAATGGCCAATGAATGTATCCGTCGTGGATGGGAATACCTTGTGATCAGCGATCACAGTAAGAGTGCCGGATATGCCAATGGATTATCGGTTGAACGTATCCGTGAGCAACATCAGTATATTGACGAATTGAACAGTAAACTCAAAGGTTTCCGGATTTTTAAAAGTATTGAAGCTGATATATTAGGTGATGGTGCCCTGGATTATGACGATGATGTACTATCTACGTTTGACCTGGTGATTGCTTCTGTTCACAGCAACCTGCGTATGACAGAAGAAAAAGCAATGATGCGTTTGATGAATGCGATTGAAAATCCTTACACCACCATCCTTGGGCATATGACCGGACGCCTGTTACTAAGCAGAAATGGTTACCCGGTGGATCATGAAAAAATCATTGATGCCTGTGTGGCTAATAGTGTAGTGATAGAGCTGAATGCGCATCCAAGACGGCTGGATATGGACTGGCGCTGGATTGAACGTGCGACTAAAAAAGGCGTACTCATTTCCATAGATCCGGATGCTCATGAGCTATCCGGTTTTGATGATATACATTATGGAGTACTGGCTGCACAAAAAGGCAGACTCACCAATGGATCCAACCTCAGCAGTTTCTCCTTAGCCGAATTTGAAGAGTACCTGATGAGTATTCGCCGAGAAAAAGGAATCTGATAAGGTTTATTGATTAACAGTTATGCATTAAAGAATTGGACAACGCATTTTATTTGCTGAAGTACGTTTTGTATTTAAGAATGTTTTGTAGGAAAGTGTTACTTCTGCCCCACCTCTGAATTGTGTGGCTGCTTTTAACTTACTGATGTTGACATCGTAGGTAATACCCACACTCACTTTCATATAATCCAGTTTCACCACAGGAATCAATGCATCATTCCAGCGATAGAACGTTCCGAAGCTGATAACATATGATGGATCTTCGGCTTCTTCGAGCAAATTGTGCTTGTATAAGAAACCTCCCTGTAGCAAATTATTACTCCCCTGGAAAAAATAATCGCCATAGAAAAACAATTGATCATAATCACTAACCATGCAAGACAATCCTGCATTGATGGCAATCTTCTGATTTAAACGCACATCATTGTTTTTGTTGAATGCAACTTTAGGGCGGTTAAAGTGTGCATAAGAAGCACCGAGGTAAAATTTGTATTTGTAACCAAGGTCTCCGCCAATTGCAATACCTGCACTGGCATCAAAGTAAGTAACATTGGTACTGTTAAACGACTGACGTGTGGGATTGGAACGGCTGTAAGAACCATTTACAAACTGATCATCAAAGCTCAGTTTGGAAGGATCAAAACGTTGCTGTACAAGTCCGCCGCTGAAGCCGGCTGATAAATAAAGATTTGACTCTTCTCTTAACAATTTATGATAGGTGAATGAAGGTAGTACCTGTGTACGGCCCAGCTTTCCATCACCACCTACATCATTGGTTACCTGTAATGCCACTGCATAAAAATCTTCTGTCCATTCGTTAACACCGGATTTTGATTCAACCGACAAACCGGTAGTTTGGAATTGTCCGGTTGCTTGTTGCCATTGCGAACGGAATACGCCGGTCATACGAAGATCACCTTTGTATATTCCCGCCAACGCCGGATTACGTAAAGCAGGTAGTTCATAGAACTGGGAGAAGTTAATATCCTGAGCGTTCAGCCAAAAAGCTGAAAGCATTAAAAGGAACGTTACGGATATCTTTTTCATAGTATAGGATTAATTGGAATAAATTAAAAAACTGTTTATCGTATCAGGGTTATATTTCCTTTATAAGTATAAGAAGTTCCGTTTTCACAAACCGCTTCCAATGTATAAACAAATACACCGGAGGCCGACATCGCACCACGTACTGTTCCATCCCATCCGGCTGCTGCATCATTGGGTTGGAAATTGTAACGTTCAAATACCATTTCACCCCAGCGGTTGAAAATGCGGAATACTTTTATTGTTTTCACTCCTTTTGCACGAACCATCATGATATCATTATTACCATCACCATCTGGTGTAAAGCCGCTGGGTACAAATACCTGGGCATTACTACAGAATGCTTTGATCTGAATGGTATCGGAACCGGCACAACCATAATTCGTAACAGCCACCACTTTATAGCTGATATCATTCTTAACGGTCGCTACCGGATCGGGACATGTGCCGCAACTGAGATCTGTTGCCGGCGTCCAGTTCCATGTTTTGATGGGGCCATTGGTTACAGAAGCTTTGAGCTGGAATTCTGTTCCTGTTGCTAATGTTTGATCGGGACCCAGTTTCACCACCGGGTATTGACCTACGCCTACTCTTATATAGGCAGTGTCTGTAAAGCAGGATACATTATCAAAACCAACAACTTTATAAGTGGTGCTTACAGAAGGACTAGCCACAGGATTTGCACTTGTACTATTGTTCAGTCCAATTGCCGGGCTCCATTGATAAGATGAGGCTCCATTGGCGCTCAGCTGTAAATTTTTACCGATACAAATGCTATCGCTCTTACTAACTGTGATTTTAAATGGCTGTGCCACTGTGATTTTTACTGTATCAACGCCCACACAACCATTTGCAGAAGTTCCTTTCACAACATATTGAGTAGTGGAAAGAGGCGCAGCTGTTGTATTAGCACAGGTAACACAATTCAATCCTTCTGAAGGATACCATGTATAAGATGCAGCACCATTGGCTGTAAGGGTGATTGATTTCCCTTTACAGATAGTTGCATCATTCGTTGTATTGATTACCGGTGAACCAAGAACTGTAATCGTTTTGGAAACTGTATCATAACAACCTCTTTCGGTTCCGGCCACCAATGTGATGGTTTGTGTTCCTGTAGTTGAGAATTTGTAATTAAAGATAGCATCGGCTGAAACAGCACCATTTGACAATTGCCATTTGATCAAACCTACATTATCACGACTCAGAATATTGGCAGTGAATACTGTATTCGCATTCGTACAGGTTGTGGGCTCTGATGCTATTGCTGCCACTGGTTTTGTTTTAACGGTAACAGGAAGTAATAGAGAGATCGTATCTGTACAACCGGAAACACCTGTCACCACCAGTTGAATACGGTAATTGGCACTGGCTGTATAACGACGCACCTGCTGTGCACCTGTTGCCGTACCACCATCGCCAAATGACCAGCGGGCAGTAACCGCACCAAAATAAGAACGGCTGGTATCTGTAAAACGAACATCGGTATAACCACAATTTTCTTCCACTACATATCTGAAACCGGCAGCTACACGATCCACTTTAATGGTATCACTAACGGGAACGGGCACACGGCAACCGGCTTTTGTTTTCAACCAGGCTTTAGGAACGTATATACCAGGAGAAGGGTAAGTATAATACAATACATTGGAATTAGTTACCATTTCAACACCGTTTCCAAATTGCCATTGAATACTATCTGTATTATAGGTAGTTGCTTCAAAGCGGATGGCAGATTGTATACATTGATACCCTTTCTGGATGTTTACGGTGCCTTCCGGACCTGCAATCCGGATTAAACGTTCACCGGTATAGATACAACCACCCTGGGCACGCACCACCACTTTCGCATTGTAATTTCCATTTGAAGTATACTCATGTTCGGCCACATCTCCAGTAGCTGATTTACCATCTCCAAAACTCCATTCGGTAGAAGCTGCAGTACTAAGTTCATGAGTAAATACTACTTTCATTGGAATACAATATCCTGTTTCCGGATTGATTTTAAAGTTAACAGGTGTAGTGTCTTTTACAATTACATTCCGTTTCACACTGTCACTACAGGTAACTCCTGCTCCATAGGTTTTATAAGCAACCAGTGTTGCGGTGAAAGATCCACCTCCCGGATAATTATATACAGGGTTTGTAGTAATATTACGAACTCCATTACCAAAATCCCAGCGGAATGAAGTTGCATTCTGAGACTGGTTGGTGAAGCGGATGCTGTCGCCCACACAAGCACTGTACTTGTTGGCTACAAAAGCAGCTGTTGGCTTGCCAAATGTTTCAATATTGGTTACAAAAGCAGTTGTATCAGAACAACCGTTACTTGAAAATACATATACACTGAATGCACCAATATTATCATACGTATGAAAAACTGTATCCTGGCCTTTTGTAGTGTAAAGAATTTCACCATCTCCGAAATCCCATTTGTAGGAATTAGATCCGGATGAGTTGCTCACGAACTTAACGGTATAAGGGGCACAACCTTTTGTATTATTTCCATCAACAATATAACTCAGTTTGATCTGGTTGGGGCGGATCGTCAACGGAATCACAGAAGTATCACTGCCACAATGATTGGAAGCAATCAAGCGAACATTGTAAATCGTAACTGAACCAGTACTATAGGTATGCCCGATTGTATCCTTACTGGTCGTTGTAATAACGGGTGAACCATCACCAAAATCCCATCTGTAGGTGGTATTCAAACCAGCTGATGTGTTGGTAAACACAACACGAACAGGAGAACAGGCATCGGTACGTGTGGGACGGAAGGAAGCTTTGGGAGCCGACTTCACATAAATATTTTTTGTAAGAACAACGGTATCACATTCATTCCAGATTTTCAACTGCACATTATAAGAAGTATCGCCATATGATGCAGCAGATGAAAACAGAACAGATCCAGGTTGGAATTGGGTTGACTTCACGCCATTACCAAAATTCCATTCATAGTGCAGAAGATTGTGATAGGCGCTATTGTTTGTAATAAGCACATTGGCTGGTCCGCATATAGTATCAGTTGCTAATCGAAAACTGATATCTGGCAACGGATAACTATGGAACCACTGTGCTACTGTATCATTTTTACAACCATAGGCATTCACTGCCACCAGCTGAATCAATACACTATCGTTGGGTTGTTGAATGGTATAGCCGGGGAATGCACTCGCATCAGACACAAACTGTCCATTTACAAACCATTTAAACTGGTTACTGGCAGTTAGCGGTGATTCGTTTTTCAAAACCACATCATTTAATACAAAAGGCGCACAACCCTTATCGGATGCATAATTCAGAATTGCTTTTGCATTGGGTTGAACAACGATCGTTACCTTGAATGATTCACCAATACAACTTCCTTCAGCACCGGAATAAGGAGTCACCGTATAAGTAACTGTAGCCGGAGCTGTGGTTTGATTGATGAGTGTTTGTACAAAATTGGCCTGTGCTTCGGCAGGAGCAGTAAATCCGGTTACCGCACCAGCTGGTGATACAACAGGTGTATTCCAGATCATCTTAGTTCCTGCTGGTACAACTGAATATGCGGGTATATGCACCGGTTGGTATTGAACGGTTGAACCTGTACACACAGAAATCAATGTATCCTTAATGACAGGTTTCGGAAATACTTTCACCTGCACCTGGAATGTATTATTGGAACAGGTTCCTGTAGTAGGTGTAACGGTATATGTTACTGTTGCTGTTTCATTCGTTGTATTGATCAGGTGCTGACTAACAGCAAGCTGAGGAATCGTTTCTGCAGCACCACCAGTGACAGCACCAGATGGTGTACTAACAGGGGTACCCCATGTATAACGTGTATTCACTGGTGTATTAAGAGGAATCACACTAAAGATGTCGTGACTGCAGATTTCTGCCAGCTGATCTGTGATGCCCGGTTGTGGATTCACGTATACTCTTACAGTGAATGGTTCGCCGGTACAATCGCCGGATACAGGTGTTACGGCATAGGTTACAACGGCTGTAGACGTGGTTGTATTGGTAAGTGTTTGTTGTAAAGATGCAACAGGACTAAGCATAGCCGAAGCTCCTGTTACCGAACCTGCAGGTGTTACCACCGGCTCTCCCCATGTGTAAAGTGTACCATCAGGCACAATTACAGTTGGAGGATTATTTGCAGGTTGCAATGTAAATGAAGAACGGCTGCACACATTGATCGTTTGCTCCGGTATCACTGCTTTAGGTTTCACCGTAACAACAATGGTAAATGTATCGCCGGCACATGCATTTGCAACAGCCGGAATTACTTTGTATGTGAGTGTGGCAGTTTGATTGGTTATATTCATCAATAACTGGCGAATAGTACTCACAGGAGTTGATTGTGCAGCACCACCTGTAATTGCACCTTCAGGAGAACTGACCGGCGCCAGCCATGTATAAGTCACAGAGGATGGGACAATATCAGATCCGTTTCCATTCTGTGGTGCTACTTCAAAAATTTCGCCGCTGCAGATGCTAAGGTTTTTGTTTGTAATTACAGGAACCGGTTTTACTTCAACAATCACCTGGAAGCTGGTACCATTACAGATACCGGAAGAAGGTGTTACAGTATAGGTTGCCGTTTGTATAGTTGAAGCTGTATTTACTAAAGTACCATTGACAGATGTTTGATCAGCAGCGGCCACTCCACCTGTAATACCATTACTGATAACCGGAGCCGACCAACTATAAATGGTTCCGACTGGTGCACCTGCAGGTGAAATATTGAATGCTTGTCCGCTGCAAACAGAATATTGAATATTTGTCAACTCAATTCGGGGTTGCACTGTTACTGTTATTGAACTCCGTGGACTTTCACAAGTGCTTGTTTCATTTACCTGGCTTACATAGTAAGTAGTTACTCCCGGAGTGGTTGTAACAGGAACAGGAGCCGTTGCCGATGGTGTACCACCAGTTGCTGAAGTATACCATACTAAAGTATGTCCGGGTAATGCAGTGGCTGTGAGAGCCGGTGCTGTTTCATTCAAACAATAAGTGATGGCATTGGTAACAACAGGTGATGCAGGCAACGGTTTTACTGTAATCGTGAATACTTTTGTTGTGCCTGTACATCCGTTTAAAGAAGGAGTTATACGTATGGTTGCAATCACAGGTGTTGTACCTGTATTGATCGCATTAAATGTTGGAATGGAATTGGTTCCACTTGCAGCCAATCCGATAGATGGCTGATCATTGGTCCATGTAAAAGTTGTTCCGTTTAAAGTACCATTAAAAGAAATTGCATTGATCTTATCGCCACTACAAACAATAATGGGCGATGGTCCAGTTACGTCGGGTATAGGCTTAACTTTCACCGGGCGTACTGCTTCATTGGTACCGCACTCATTGGTTGATTGCAAACGAATATTATAAGTTCCGGGAGCTGCATGAAGAATGCTGTCTGGCACCAGCCCTGTGAACGTAGCCGGGGTTGCACCATCAAAAGACCAGCTATAGGATGCACCTGTTGTATAACAGGATACAGCAGCCGAAGGGCGGATTTTTGTACCAAAGCAGATTTCATCGGGAGCAGTGATCCGGATCACCGGTTTCCCTTTCACTTCAATTGTAACTTCTTTTATCGTAGAAGAACAGGAATTCTTTGGAGCAAATACCTGTAATCTTAATTTATAGATACCAGGCGTACGGAACTCAATCTGTGGATTCACAGATGAAGCATCTGTACCGTTAATGAATGCATAAGAGGCTGTATCGGGCAAACATCCGGTAGTGGCTGTGTAAGCTACTGTCCAGCTGAATCTTCCTGTACCACAGGTAAGTGCATTGGTTGTTCCCTGTGCATTTACAGTTAAAGGAGCACAACCACTGGTTACATTCGTAGTAAAGTTGGCAGTAGGTGTCGGGTTAACACAAATCAGCTTCTCGGTACTATCGGCACCGCATAAAGTATTATTGATCATCACCAGCTTCACTGCATACGTACCGGCAACTGTGAAACGGATCCCTAATGTTTTGGTTCCTGTAGTCCATACACTGGGGTTGCCCGAACCAAAATCATTACCAAGGCTTCCGCTGGAAAGCACCCATGCACCACCGGGAGTAAGAGAGCGCACTCTCCAGATAAACTTGATTGGCGTACAGGTTCCGTTTTCAACGTTATTGGTTAAAGGAGTGGAATTGGTAATGGTTAATGTTTGATTGATACAGGCTGTATCTGTAGGCGTGATTGTCATCTGAGCCTTGGGCTTATCCGAAACATAGATTGGCAATATAGATCCGCCTGCAGTACCGCAAGGATTCAATATGGTTAAGAATGCACCAAATGAGTTGGGGAATGTTTGCGTACCATTTGAACTGCTGGTACCGCAACTGCTCTTTGAGAAAATATGTGTAACAGTATCCGGTGCAGGATGATAAAAGGTATCACGTTTGGAACCATCATTATAATACATAATGTACATGGTTCCGGGAGGATTGTTTTCTGTTCCGGCAATCACAAAACGTTGTTCATTGCCTGCACAAATGGTTGAACCACCAACCCCTACAAGGCCACCTGCCGGAATATTTCCCACAAATACTGTATAACTCACACTGTCCACACAAGCACCTGCATAAACGATATAAGTCATCTTGCGCACACCAATCGGGAATAAGTGCTTAATAGGAGCATTGAAAGTGTTGCTTACATAATCGGCACTGCCATCGCCCCAACGGATGATATAACTGGTATTGGCAGCTGTTGTGGAAGAAGCATTAGTAAAAGTGAACTCCTGTGCAATGGCAGAACAAACTTTGAAATAAGGTTCGCCGTTGATCATTGTGGCACCGGTACCATTCAGGTGTACATCCGGTTTATTAAATGCATTCACTGTAACGGGATCTAACGTATCGGATACAGATCCATCTTTTAATACAACTGTGTAAGATCCTGTTTGGGTGGCAGTATAAGTTGATTGCGTGGCACCGCCAATGAAAGAACCATCTTTCATCCATTTGTAAGTAGGCGTACCGCTGGCTCCTGTTACAGATAATGTAACAGAACCTCCGTTACAAAACTGCAAAGAGCCGGATGCAGAAATGGTTTGCGCAGAAGCAATTCCTGCTACAAAACAAAATGCAAGCAACAAGATTGAAAAATATAATGAGGAGTTACGAACCTTAAGTTGAAACCTGCTTTTAAGAGCAGATACATTCATTCCGGCATATGCTGATAAAGCAGGGAATGATGTTCGTAATTGAGAACATGCTTGATGATTCACAGGACGTTGGGTTTTCTTGGTTCGATCGCTCGAATTGGTTCAGATATCAGATTCTGTACGGGTACAGGACCATTATCTCCTCAAAGATAGAGCGGGTTTTTCCGTAAGTCAATAGCCTGAAACTCAATACTGTTAAGTGTTTCAGAAAAATCAATAGATACACTTAGAAGGCATAAATCCTTTACACAGAGTTATGTATATATAAGAGAAGGCAAAGACTGGATTGGCCCGTTTTAACCAGGAAAAACTCAGGAAAAATCAAGGGGTAATTCCACAAAAAAAGTAGTTCCATTCCCGGTTTCAAACCGTATTTCGCCTTTCATTTGCTCCACTATACCCTTACACATGGCAAGTCCCAGCCCTGTACCGGAAGTTTTTGTAGTAAAATTGGGATAAAAGATCTTTTCTCTCACAGCTTCGGGTATACCATCTCCGTTATCTTTAATTGAAACAAGCACTCCCCCGTTTCTTTGTTCCATCCGTATCTGAATGAGTGGCTTTCGTTCTGGCGGTACTGCTTCCATTGCATTACGGATCAGGTTTGTGAACAACCGGTTGAGATGTGTGCGGTCGCCCATAACAAACAAAGATTCACCAGGCATCTCTTCAAATACAACAACTGCACGCTCATCCATTTTAAACAAATCGGCTACCGCCTTTAAAGAATCCTGTATGTTCACTTTCTCAATACGTGGATTGGTAATGTTTGCAAAACTGGAGAAGTCGGACGCAATGTTTGATAAATAATCAATTTGTTCTACTAATGTTTTCGCCACATTCTTGGAAATCGTTTTTGTATCAGCTGCATTTGAATCAATCGCTTTTTGCAGGTACTGAATACTCAGTTTCATAGGTGTGAGCGGATTCTTGATTTCATGCGCCACTTGTCTTGCCATTTCTCTCCATGCCCCTTCTCTTTCGCTCTTCGCCAGCAAACGTGCACTGTCTTCCAGTTTATTCACCATTTTGTTGTATTCCTGCACCAACTCTCCTATTTCATCGTTACGGTTCCATACAATGGCTTCATTTTCTTTGCCCAGCTTGATTTCCTTCATCTTCTCACTGATAAACGTAAACGAAGCCGTAATTCGATTCGTTACCACAAATGCAATTAAACCGGCAATGAGAAAAATAAATGCATTCAGGTTGATGAGGGTAACGAGGAAGCTGGAGATTTCCAACTTCAGCTCATTCTGTGAGGTGAAGTAAGGAATATTCAGATAAGCATAGGTTTTACCATCCGCATCACGAACAGGCACATAAATACTCATGTATTGTTGCGATCCCACTTTTTCATTTTCAATCGTCTGCACGAGGAATAATTTCGACAATTTGTAATAAGCCATGGGCTCCATCTTGCGGCTCAGCAGTCCTTTGTTGTAGTAATAAGGTTGTGATGAAACTTTCAGGTTGCCCGACGGATCATACACGTTCACATCCACTCCATGAATTTCAGATATGCGATTCATCTTTGCCTGCAATTCACCGGAAGCCACTTCATCATATACTTTCAGCACATCATCAAAAACAGCATGCTGGTTCAATGCAATCTCCACCTCATTCTGCATGATCTGTATGGTACGTGACAACCTTTCTTTATTGGTACGGCTGTGCCGGTTAATAAAGAATACAATGGTTGACACACCAATTACAAGAAAAGAAATAATACTGATGGCAAGAATGGTTGTTTGTACCTGGTTGCGGAAATTCAACTGCAATTGTTCTTTCCACTTGCTGCGGCTGAATCCATTTTCCAGGAAAAATTCTATCAATTTATACAATGCCCATATCAGCAGAAATACAAAGAAGAGATAGGCAAATAAAGTCATGGCATGCAATGCACCATTTTGTTTCCTTACAATCACTACCGCCCTGCCAGCATCGGTTACATACCACAGTTCACTGTAGCCATTCCTGCTTTGCTCCGTAAAACCTCTCAATGAACTATACTGTGCGGGCAAATGAATAGGAAACGAATAATCATTGTAACTGCTGATGAGCTCACTTTTTTTGTAAATAGCATAAGCATATGCCGGACTTGCTTCCGTTTGCTGATTAAACTTTTTGTTGAATAATTCCGGGTAGAACTTTTCATCGGCATAACGTCTTGGTTTCGACAACACAAATACATATCCTAACGGCAGCCTTGATTCCGGTTCAACAATTTCTTTCCGGGCAATGTAGAAAAACTTATCAAACGACTCTTCATAAAAACGCCATTCCCGTACGGAGGTAGGCACACTCTGCAAATTATAAATCGTATTCAGTGTATTAAACGAAGTGGAATCATCATTGAACAACGGTTGTTCCGACTCATTGTATGTAAAAATCCTTGTATCATATTTGTTGAGATAACCGCTGAAGTGTTCGCCCAGCATACTGTCTTTCAGAAACTGGTTGCTCCCCGAACTCTTAAAACGGTAGAACTCATCCCTTAATACATCGTTTCTGAAATTGGCAAGTGCAATGCTTAACAGGTTTTCGGTGGAAGGATCGGTTTGCAGACTGAATTTCTCTGCCATCCGCTTTCGGTCGGCCCATTCTTTCTCTGAGTTTTCACGAATGAGTAAAGTAGTGAGTGATGCAGAAAAAACAAACAACCAGAAAATGACACTATTCTTAACCGGCGAGAAAAAATAAGGTTCCTTTGAGTAAAACAAAATCAACACCAGCAACAGTAACCAGAGCAACAAGCTGAAATTAAACATCACCTGCGGGTCACCGATCAGAAAGCTGAGATAGGCAAATCCACATACAACAATCAACAGGAACTGAATCCAGAATTTTCGTCCGCAGGCTTCTTCAAACAGCGGATACAACACCCGCAGCAACTGGTAATAGATGAGCGCCAGGCAACCCAGTACAAAAAATCCAATGAAGCTGTATAAGGTGAGGCTAAAGAAATTGGTTACGTTAAATGAGATCTGCGAATCGGCCACAAGGCTTCGTATAACAGCGCCAAATAAAAAAGTAATGCCTAATAAAAGACCCGCCAATAACACAGCCCTGATAATAGCTGGTATACGAAAAATCCATTGTGGAACAGAACCAAAGTTTCTTGCAAACAGCAATACCCATAATATCAGCAAGGCATTAATGAGTAAATCGCCCAACGACTTTAAAATAAAATTTGAACCATAGATCGCCGGATCAAACAATTCAAACTGACGGAAATCCAGAGGCACCGGCAGCAGGTACGTGAGCACCCGTAATAAGAGCAACGCAAAGCCAATAAACAAAAATCCTTTGGCAAAAGAATACCTCTCTGCAATCTGAACCGAAACTTTGTGCAGGAACAATAACACCATCATCACCGCCAGTAAACGAAACAATACAGCAATGATGCTGATTGGTTGCGGATATCCTTTTTTCTCTGTAAGCCAGAACAGTTGTTTACCACTTTTACTGAGCACCGGCAAATGAGAAGACTCTTCTTCACTTAAAGAATAATGTGATTCAATGGAAGGAACATAAGCGAAACTGTTGTTAAGATAATTGGTGGTTACAAAATAATTCCACTTCACAGGAATCAGCACAATAGCAGCAGCCGTTCCACCCGTTGTGAGTTCAATATTTTTCCGATGAACTGTATAATAACCATTGATCAGCTTTTCAAAATAAGTGCCTTTCTTTTTCTTCCACAGATCGGCAGTGGGAACAACAGTTTGTGTATTCCAGAAACGCACATCGGCTGCATCACCACTCACATCGGCAAGGAAGATGTAATAATCTTTCTCATACATCCGGTCAAAGTCCACATTGGAATAACGCCCCTGGTATAATCTTGTGATCAGGTCTTTATCATTCAGAACTTTGTCGGCATCGGTTTCCCGTTTCTGAATTTGTTTCTGTATGGTATTTCGAACCTGTTCCGGCGATGAAGTGTAGGACCAGTAGAATTGAAATAAAAAAGAAATCGTCACCAACCATGCTGCAGAGATCAGCAAATACATGTGCTGATACAAAAATGATTTTATGGTTGACGATGATGGCATACTTGTTAAGCCCCGGCTTTATTCTGTTGCTTGATGCGGTTCCAGATGGCGTCCATTTCATCCAGCGTCATTTCCTTCAACTCCTTCCCTTCCTTTTTTGCTTCTTCTTCCATCCGTTTAAACCGGCTCATAAATTTCTGATTGGTGCGTTCCAGTGCCAGGTCTGCATCCACCTGCAAAAACCGTGCATAATTTATAAGTGAGAACATAACATCACCCATTTCCTCTTCCATCAGCTGCTGGTTGCCTTGCTGAACCACTTCCTGCAACTCTGCCAATTCTTCCTGTATCTTATCAAACACCTGTTCTTTATAATCCCATTCAAAGCCCACCTGTTTCGCTTTTTCCTGGATGCGGATGGCTTTTACCAATGAAGGCAGGCTATTGGGTACTCCACTCAAAACCGATGTTTTACCTTCCTTCATCTTCAGTTTTTCCCAATTGCGTTTTACATCTTCTTCATTGTTCACTTTCACATCGCCATAAATATGCGGATGACGTGCAATGAGTTTTTCACAAATGCCATGAATCACTTCTTCCAATGTAAACTGCTGTTGTTCTTTCCCGATCCGTGCATAAAAAACCAGGTGCAGCATCAGGTCACCCAGTTCCTCTTTGATATGCTGATGATCGCCCTGCAGAATGGCATCGGCAAGTTCATAGGTTTCTTCAATCGTCATGGGACGCAACGATTCAATGGTTTGTTTCTTATCCCATGGACATTGCTCCCGCAGTTCGTCCATAATAGTTACCAATCGAAGAAACGCATCTGCAGCAGGTTGATGAGGATTCATATTACATCGTAAATATGGTGTAAGAGAAAAAGATGGCGAATAACAGTAAACTGATAGAACACATAGCCAGGAATAACAGGATAAATTTCAGAATCGTTTTCTTTCTCGATTGTCCGTATACATTCCGCATGGCTTTGTACAGGTAACCAAAGAAATACAGGTTCCAGAGTATACTGAAAACAGAAGCTCCTAAAAATGGCAACCATGTTTCCAGTTTCTGCATAGCAAATAATACCACCAGCCACAGGAAACTGAATACGAAATAGTGAATGGTAAAGATCACATGATTTACATAGTACCATTGCTTATGGCGGATGTATAATAACATAAGCACAAAGGCAAATAAGGGCAACGATACAAACAATATTTTAGGGAAGGAATGCACAAAATATTCCGTTGCATCTTTGAAGAAACTGTACATATCTCCGTCGTACCGTTCTTTAATAGAAATAGTACGTTTCATACCCAATCGTTTCAACCAACTGTCCCTTTTTTCTTTAGGCAAAGCTTGTTGCACCGAATCATATTGCGCCACGGTTTCGTATTTCGATGCATCGCCTTCTGTAAAGGCAATATTAAGGTCGTTTGATTTTTTCTTTATTTGCGATGAGAGCGTGTCTGTTTTACCATTCCCGAAAAGCCGTTGAATGGTTGCGGAATCCTGCTTCGATTCTGCCTTAGCCAATGCTTCGTTATACAATTTCTCCTGTGAAGCTGTGAATTTGTTCCGCTTATTGAAATCAAACATCTCCTTCGAATCAAACAGGGTGAAGAAGAGAATGAAAAAGAAAGCCGATGTAAACACATACATGCGGATGGGGTTCATGTAGCTGGCCCTGCGCCCCCGGATGTATTCCTGGGTTAAGAAACCCGGACGAAACAGGATATACCGCAACGAAGTGATGAATTTGCCTTCGAAATGGGTGATGTCGTTGAAGAAATGCACCACCAGGTCAACTGCGGTTTCCTTGGGCTCCACATTCTGTTGTCCGCACACATGGCAATAGGGCCCCAATGTGCGGGCATTACAATTCAAACAAACTTTTTCCTTTCGTAAGCGTCCGTGCGACATAGAGTTGCAGAAGTTTTGCTAAAAATAACGAGAAACCGTCATTCGTTTCACCGGGTGGGAATATCTTTGAGAGATGATGAAACGTTTGTGTATAAAAAAAGGGATCGCCGGGCTGTTTTTCCTGCTGCCCGTACTAGCCCATGCCCAGTTTTATTATAAGGATGTGGTGACCACGGCCCAAACCAATGAGCAGATCAAACTCTACAAATCCAATCGTGTAAAAAAAGTGGTGATCCGTTCCTTTGAACCTACCGATGAGCCCACACAAAACTTCATCTGCTACCAGGAAGTGAGCCCTTCGTTCAATTCCATTAAAACCTTTACGCAAACGGTACAAACCCTGCAATCGGTGCTAACCAGCCAGTTCAACTTCAAAGGGCAACTCACCCGTTCATCAGATAGCAGCAACAGTACACTCACCGTTTCCACATACACATACGATACCGAAGGAAAATTAGCGGCAGTGGATATCAGCATCCAGGCTTATGCTTACAATACCAAAGAAACCGAAAAACATATCTGGTCTTACAAAGATGGTTTCCCCGATCAGATGCTGAAGATTAAAAACAATAGCGATACAGTGGTGGTGACCTTTGTGAAAGATGAAAACGGAAATGTAGGTGAAGAAGAATGGCGCCGCAACGGCAACCTCGTTCAAAAATATTATTACTACTACGATGCGCAACACCGTATGACAGACCTCGTTCGCTATAACGAACGGGCCAAACGTTTACTGCCCGATTATATTTTTGAATACAACCCTGCCGGACAACTCACTCAAATGATTGCTGTGCAAACCGGCACCAGCAATTACCTCACCTGGCGCTATCAATACAACGACAAAGGATTGAAAGAAAAAGAAAGCTGCTACAACAAGCAAAAGCAGTTGATGGGATATGTGACGTATAAGTATGAATGAGAGAATGAGTGAGTGAGTGAGGGCGGATTGAATGAAAACCGGTATCTTAGAAAAAGATAGCCTTATTGCCTTTCATCAATTACCGGATCATGAAATACACATCCCTCCTGTTCGCCTTTTTGTTTCTGTTGCTCAGCTATGGCACTATAGCTCAAACAAGATTACTGGTGGTGCAGCAACCCGATGCACAAGTAGCCATCATCCATCCAAAAACAAAGAAAGTAACTGCTGTAATTCCCACCGGATTTAAGCCGCATGAAATTACCTGCGATCCTGTGAGCGGACTTTGCTTCATCAGTGATTTTGGTGTGGAAGATTATGATACCAGGCTGGGCACACCCGGCAAAACCATTACGGTAATTGATCCCATTCTGCAAATCAGAACTGCTACCATTCAAACAACAACTGATACCGCTGGCAATATGCCACACGGCATTAAAATAAGACCGGGCATGCAACGGGAATTGTTTGTGAATGCAGAGCGCCCCGATTCCATGCTGGTGTTTGATGCGGTTTCCTTCAAACGCTTACGAACCTATTCCCTGCCCAAAGGCACTCATAACTTTCTGTTTTCACCCGATGGAAAACGACTCTGGCTCATGTGCGGCACAGCAGGTGTGATTGAAATTGACCCGGCAAATGGTGCTATTCTTCATCAGCAAACCACCGGCACACCAGTGCGTGGGCTTACCTGGGTTGGCCCCAACCTGTTGGCTTCCTGTAACAATGAATTGTATGTGCTGTCGCCAAACAATTTAGCAGTACAACAACATTTCACCCAACTCAACGTAGGACAAATTTTTTACTCTGTGGTTGACTGGAGCCGGAAGATCATTGTTTGTCCGGCTACTTTTGAGCATACCGTTTTGCTCATTCATGCAGTAACCGGCGAAGTACTGGCCCGCATCCCCACTCCTAAAACACCTTTACAAGTGGAACTGATGAATGGGGTTGCCTACATCACCCATCCATTGGATGAGAAAATGACGATGATTGACCTCAACCAAAAAAAGATCATTGGCTACCTGCCGGTGAAAGGCGGAAACGGGATTGTGTTGTTTGAAAAGAAGAAGGAAGGAAAATAAACTTCGGTTAATCGTTATTGCTATGAATGAAGATCTGCTGCGGATGTCTGTTCACCTGAAAGGTGACTGACATCTGATTCATCTTCTCCATTATTCGAATTGTATCGTCACGGCAAACTAATTAACTCTCAATTTCAGTTTCGGGATGACACGAAACGGGGCGTGGGGATTACGAAACTCGAACAACAACCGTATTAGCTAAAAAATCATGAATAGCTCTTCTTTTCGCATTTGTTGCCAGAGAAATAATTTCAAGCACACCCCATATCGTGGCTGGGTAATTTGAAAAATTTCTATATTCTTCAAATAGAGTCTCAGATTGGTTTGTTGTAAAAAACAAAAATGCAAAATATACTAATGCAGCTATTTCTGTTATAATGTAAAAAGAATCTCTTAATAATGACTGTTTTAAAGTAATAGATTTAGTCTCACTAATATCCACGACTTTCAGATCCGTTACCCATTTACCAATAGTTTGACCGTACTTATAGTGAAGTAAAATTGAATAAGACAATGATAAGATCAAAACAAAAAGTGTCCACGAAATTTTAATGACGAGGTCTTCGGTTTTGCTAAAAAGCCAATGCTCCATGAACATAAAAGGTGTAAAAACTATTCCGTCGATAATCGCAGCTCCAAGTCTCTTAAGACCTGTTTTATATTTTAATTCTTCCATCTTATTATCTTAATAAGTAACACATGTTTTCATAACTCAACTATTTAATCATCAGTTTCCTTTCCGTAAATACAAGAAAAGAGGCTTGAGCTAAAAATTCATTACTCATAGAAGCTAAATCTGTCCCATTTTGGCTCATAATGAATATATCTTGCCCTGAATTTTGTTTCATTAATAGGATGAATAACAAGGAATCTGTCTGACCCAAAATCGTTAATTAAATCTTTTCTTTTTCTTACCCTTTCGTTAAAAAAGTGATAAGACAGTAGCGATGAATATGCAAATCTTTTTGTCCAGTCGTCAAATGATATGCTTTTCAAGTCCCATAAAGCACCTTTATATGTGTGTAGATGAATAAGCTTATTGTGATTATCAATTTGAAATTCAGAATGAGCAAAAGCGTTTCTTAATGAAGTGTGAAAGCCTTTAGTTATAACATCATGTAAACTAAGATTCTTTGCTTTTAAAATGTCTCTTATCTCTTCCCTTATAAACTCATGTTTGCTCATTTCGGGTACTTCTACAACCCATTTATAGCTATCGCCTTTAGCAAGAGAGGCAAGTCTAAACAGCTGTTTAAGAAATGGTTTTGATTCCCAAATATGTGTATATATCATTAATTCCATTGTCAAACGAAATTCATTATCATCTGTCTTAGGCCTTCCTTTTGGGAATGAATAGAACAATTGCATAAATCGTATAAAAAAGTTTTGTCTCGATTGATCTTTGTAACGATCTTCTCGGTTATCAATACTATACGGATTTAATTTTAAATGTGATTTTTTTAAATATTCCTGATACTCGCCATCAGCCAAAAACAAAATGTAATTATGATCTATACAGTTATGCCTTAAGTGTTCAAATGTTTCATGAAGGCTATCTTTTACCTCTTGATCAATTTTAGCAAACTCCTTTCTTGTGATCATTTCATTATAAAAGTGAATAAGTTAAGACTTATGTTCATAGTTTGTGAATATATCCACCGCCGCCTTGGCTCTTGTCTTCACGAATCAACTATTTAAATTCCAATCACGCCACTTTTTCCGAAAATGTTTTGATGGATTTGATCTGTGCACCTTTTTCCAACAGCTCTTCTTCAATATCAAAATCGTCCTGCAGGCCCAGCCAGAACTTTGCAGAATTACCAAAGTACTTACTCAATCGTAATGCAGTATCGGCAGTAATACGACGGTTACCTTTAAGGATCTCAGAAATCCTTGTTTGAGGAATGTCAATATCCTTGGCCAGTTTATAGGCAGTTATTTGAAAAGGGATCAGAAATTCTTCAGAAAGAATTTCGCCGGGGTGAATATTTTTAAGCTTTGCCATAATAATAAGATTTAATGATAATCTATGATTTCAACTTCCATTGCATTACCGGAACTCCATTTAAAAATGATACGCCACTGATCATTAATCCTGATGCTGTAAAAATTTTTCAGTTCCCCTGATAATTTTTCAAGCCTGTTTGCCGGCGGAATCCGCAGATCTGCCAAGTCAACTGAGTTATTTAACATCCTGAGTTTTCTTCTGCCAACATTCTGTATCTCTGTTGGTAATCCCCGCACACGGTTACCCAACCATACTTGCTCTGTTTCTGAATTACCAAAGGATAGAATCATACTAACGTTTCAGGTTACTAACGTTAAAAGTAAGTATTTTTTGATAAAATCGAAATACCAGTTTTCTGGTGGGGAGTTACTTACAAACTTTTTGAAAGGATTAGCCACAAACAAAAAAAGCAACTTACGTTGCTTTTGATGTGCCCCGGAACGGAGTTGAACCGTTACGGCCATTGCTGGCCACAGGATTTTAAGTCCTGCGTGTCTACCAATTCCACCACCGGGGCTGGTTGTGAAACCAAAAAAAATCCCCCGTCTGTCGGGGGATCTGAGCGGAAGACCGGGCTCGAACCGGCCACCCCGACCTTGGCAAGGTCGTGCTCTACCAAATGAGCTACTTCCGCTTGTTTAAGAACTTGGGGTTGCAAATGTAAAGAAGCATCTTTAATCCACAAAAAACATCCTCACTATTTTTCAAAAAAAAATCCCTTCGCCTGAAGCAAAGGGATAAATATGATGGAGAAGTGTCTCTTCTTATTTATACTTCGGATCGTACAAAGTGCTGGAAGGAACATCCACTTTGGGTTTGCCCTTGTAGCGGGAATCGTACAGTTTGTAGCATCCGCCTAATACAAATGCTGCGATGCAAAACAGTTGCACATAGAATAAAAACCGGGAAGAAACCACCCAGTTATGAGTAAAATCTTTGTGTTTGTTATCTTGTACTTCCTTAGACATAGTTTATTTTTTTCTCGTGCAAATGTAAGGGATGAAAACAAAAAGCCGCTCATTTTGTATCCACAATTTGCGAAAATTGCTTCTTCCCTTTTACAAAATAGTCCCACACAATACTTCCCTTGTACCAACCCGTAAGCCGGGGATAGTCGGCTTTAAAGGATTTGCGGTTACTCAACAACCATCCCACATAGGCAAAATGTGCTTTCACCACGGCCTTCCAGTACACGGGCTGTCCGGATGCTAACTGCTTCCAGGCCGATACTCCATCCAGCGCCAACCGCAACGGTATCTTCCACAAACGATCCTTCCACGGCAGGTTTTTGGTGAGCATGGCCAGGTTGTTGCGGAAGTTGAGAAACACTTTGCGCTCACTTCCTGTTGGTAAAGTGCCTCCGCCTACATGGTATACTACCGATTGCGGACAAACGAAGATCTTATAACCCTTGCGCTGCATGCGCCAGCACAGATCAATTTCTTCCTGGTGGGCGAAAAAGTATTCATCAAATCCGCCCAGCTCATGAAACACAGCTGCTCTTACGAACATGGCTGCCCCGCTGGCCCAGAAGATGGGCGCCGCATCGTTGTATTGTCCACGGTCTTCTTCCAGTGCATCAAACAAACGTCCACGGGAAAAGGGATAGCCCAGTGCATCAATCCAGCCACCACTGGCGCCGGCATATTCAAAATCGGCACGGCTGTGAAAGGAACGGATCTTAGGCTGACAGGCAGCGATCTGCCCATCCCCTTCCATCAGTTCAATCACCGGCTCTATCCAGCGTGGCTCCACTTCCACATCGGAATTGAGCAACACATAATAATCGGCCTGTACCTGTTGTAAAAAATAATTGTATCCTTTGGCAAACCCATAATTCTCATTGCTTACCAGCACTTCCACCGTGGGGAATTGTTGCTTCACAATCGCCACCGATTGATCCGAAGAAGCATTATCGGCCACCACCACCGAAAGATTGGGATAGCTAGACGCCAGTACCGATGGCAGAAACTGCTGCAGGTACGATTGTCCGTTCCAGTTCAGGATTACAATGGCGACTTTGGGATACTGATGCAAGAGAAATATTTTTTCAAAAATAACAGAAGCGATGCAAAGGTTCTCTAAATTCGAATATGCTGCAACAATTTTTTAACTGGCGCATCTTGCTCGCCTTTGTAGCCATTGGTATCGTTACTGGTACCGTGTTCTACTCCAACTACCTTGCACGCAAGCTGGAGGCCGAAGAACGCCAGAAAGTAGAGCAATGGGTGGAAGCAGGAAAATTCCTCATCAACGCCCCTGCCGATGCAGATACCAAGTTGCCCTCGTTAATCCGCAACGAACAAAAATCCATTCCCATTATTGAGACCGATGAAAAAGACAGCGTCATCAGTTTCATCAATATCGATTCGGCCAAACTGCAGAAAGACCCCGGTTACCTGCAATCAAAACTCAAAGAATTCAAACGCAGCCGCCAACCCATCTTACTGCAGCTGAGCAACGATCCGCCCATGGTCAACAAATATTACTATGGCGAATCATTGTTGTTACAGGAAGTTCGTTACTATCCCATGGTGCAGTTGTTCATAGTAGCACTGTTTATCATTATTACTATTCTTTCCCTTCAAACAAGAAACCGCTCCACGCAAAACCAGGTATGGGCTGGTATGGCTAAGGAAACTGCCCATCAGCTGGGCACACCGGTATCTTCACTTGAAGGTTGGGTGGAAATGCTCAAAGAAACCGGTACCGATGATAAGATTGTTTCCGAAATGGAGAAAGATGTGAACCGCCTCAAACTGGTGAGCGACCGTTTTGGAAAGATCGGCAGCAAGCCACAGTTCTCCCCCACCAACCTTATTCACCAGGTGCAGCACATGATGGACTATATGAAACGCCGTGCCACCGACCGTGTGATTTTTGAAAGCCATTTTAATGTGGCCGATGAACTCATTCTTCAGCTATCCCCGCAGTTGTTCGACTGGGTGATTGAGAACCTGCTCAAAAATGCACTCGATGCCATGGAAGGCAAGGGCACAATTGCTGTTACCATCCACAACGAAAGCACCCGTGCGGTGATTGATGTGAGCGATAGTGGCAAGGGCATTCCCCGTTCTCAATGGCGGCGCATTTTCAAGCCGGGCTTCACCACCAAAAAGCGGGGTTGGGGACTGGGGCTCTCCCTCAGTAAACGAATTGTGGAGCAGTACCACAAGGGCGAACTGTTTGTAAAACATTCAGAGCCGGGCAAGGGTACCACCTTCCGGATTGTGTTACCCAAGAATGGTTGATGCACTGCCGCACAACATTTTCATTTCAAATTTTTCGTTTCTCTTTTTTCATTTACATTTGCACCCCCAAGCCCAGGTGTTGAAATTGGTAGACAAGCCACTTTGAGGTGGTGGTGTTCGAAAGGACGTGCTGGTTCGAATCCAGTCCTGGGCACGAAGGTCATTCTGAAGAGGATGGCCTTTTTTATT
>CALCII010000015.1 GCA_937907395.1 uncultured Chitinophagaceae bacterium | reverse complement strand
TTTAAATAAATTATTGTTAAGTATTGATTATTAATTATTAATGAAATTTAATTAAAATATAAAAGTAGAATAATTGGGCTTTCGTGAATCAATTATTTAAAGTAAACTTGGATGAAAAGAGAAGAGAAAGATATTTATAAAAATGAATTAAAAATAATTGATATTCAATATTTTGGATCAATTTATTTCTATTTAAATTTCATTTATAGATCAAATATCAGATTTTCATCAGATGTTTTGTACCGGAAAGAGCTTCACCAGAACCGGATGTGGCTTTCGGGGCCCAATAACCTGGTTCGGTTAAGTGTTCCTTTGGCCGGTGGAAGGAATCAGAAAGTCCAATTCAAAGATCTCAGAATTGCCAGAGCCGATGATTGGCAACGGATCCATTGGAGGTCGATTCATGATGCTTACCGCAAATCGCCCTGGTTTGAGGAGTATGCGCCCGGACTAGAAAATCTATATCAGCAAAAGGATGTTTTTTTGATCGACTGGAATTTCAGAACCCTCCAATGGTCTCTTTCAAAGCTCAGGTTAAAGATAGACATTTTGGCAGACGATAGCAAAAGAAATTTGGATCCTGCTATTCCGGAAATGTCGTTGCCTGTACAAAAACTTCCGGAAGGTTACCCTGTCTATCAACAGGTTTTCTCCGATCGGATTGGTTTTATTGCGAATCTTTCTATTCTGGATCTCATTTTTTGTGAAGGGCCAATTTCTAAAGAATACTTAAAAAAGCTTTCCGCTTATCAAAACCCGGTAAGTACAATTATTTAAGGGAGTAAAATTATGTACCTTACAAGTTCTTTTATTATGAGCATCTTCAGGCAGGTTTTCCGGTTCACAGGAGTTATCATTTTATTCTTGTATCCATTTGTTTCAACTTCAGCTCAGGACTTTTCAAATAAAGGAACTGATTTCTGGGTGGGATATGGTTTGCACACCCGTATGTATTCGAATGGTTCAGGTGGAACTCAGCAGATGGTGCTGTATTTCGCAACTGAAGCAGCCACCAATGTTAAAATAGAGATACCATTATTGGGGTATTCACAATCTTATTCCATTCCTGCAAATACAATTTTCACTTCCAATCCTCTGCCTAAAACCGGCTCAATGGATGCACGTTTACGCTCGGAAGGTATTTCTTCGCAAGGAATTCATATTACAAGTGACAAGCCAGTTGTTGCATATGCTCATATTTATAATGGTAATGTGTCCGGAGCCACGCTTTTGTTCCCAACCAACACGCTGGGCCGTGAATATTATTCAATGAATTTCACCCAGGTAAGTAATGAGGCGAATTCAAACTCTTTTTGTTATGCTGTTGCCACAGATACAGGCACAACCACTATCGAAGTGATTCCGTCTGCCCCCACTCTGAGTATGAATGCAGGCCAAACTTATACATTTACGTTAAAGCAAGGCGAAATTTTTAATATGTTGGGGCAGGAGGATGAATCTGGTAATAATGTTTTTACAGGATCCGATCTTACCGGAACTATTGTGAGAAGTAAAAGTATAAATGGCAATTGCAAACGTATTGCCGTTTTTTCAGGCGCAGGTAAAATAATGATCAGTTGCGGAAGCAGTTCGCAAAATTCATCTGACAACTATATGGTTCAGGCATTTCCCAAAAATGCCTGGGGTAAGTATTTTCTTACGGTTCCCACAAAAACCATGGAAAGTAATTTTTTCAGAATCGGGGTGCAGGACGCTTCTACTGTTGTAAAAGTAAATGGGGTGGTGCAGAATGGTTTAACTGGGGGCTTTTATTACCAGTTGAATCAGGTAAATGCCCCAACAGTGATTGAGTCAGATAAACCAATCATGGTTGCCCAATATATTACCACTCAAAACAGCTGTGGTAATTCAGTCTCTCAGAATCTGGGTGATCCTGAAGTAATTTATCTGAGCCCGGTGGAGCAAAACATTAATAAGGTAATTCTGAATTCAACGCCCAACTCCAGTATTGTTTCCCATTATCTGAATGTGGTTATTCCCAACGGAGGCACTGCTTTAAGTTCATTTAAGATTGATGGAATAAATGGAGGAGGATTTATTACACATCCATGGAATTCCAAATACTCTTATTTACAATTGCAGGTTGGGGCAGGACAGCATACCATTCAGTCTGATTCAGGTTTTAATGCAATTGCCTACGGCTTTGGTTCATATGAGTCTTATGGTTATAATGCCGGAACCAATGTAATAGATCTGTATCAGTACATTTCAACACAGAATGTGCTGGCAACTATCAAATCACCTGTAGCTTGTAAAAAATCTCCTTTTAATGTTGCGCTCACGTTCCCGTATGTTCCGGTAAGTATGAAAGTAAAAATTCAGAACTTTCCGGAATATGTTAATTCTTCGCCCGTTGCTGATTCCTCTTTCGAACTCAATGGAAGGACCTTGTATGTTTTTAAATTGCCAGGTCAATATATCTATGATGCGATTGGCACATATACGGTTGACGTAAAACTGGTGAATCCAACTCCTGAAGGATGCCCGGGAGAACAAACTTTGAATTTTGATATTCAGGTGTATGATCCTCCGGTTGTTGATTTTACATTTAACTCACAACGTTGTACTGATTCAACTATCAGTTTTGTTACTAATAATACTTCCGGAGGCAGACCCATCATCAAACATTTCTGGGATTTTGGGGATGGTACTTACGCCTATACTAATAATCCGAATAAGATTTATTCCCAACCGGGGGTATATTTAGTAAGATATTCGGCCCTGACAGATGTAGGCTGTTTAAGTGATACCTTGGTAAAAACATTAGAAGTTACGAATACACCAATTTCGAAATTTGGCGTATCTCCTATTATTTGTATCGGAAAAAATATTGTTTTCAGTGACTCATCAAAACTCACAGGGGTCTATGGAACAATAACCAACTGGAACTGGAATCTGGGTAATGGTACTGTGCTGAATAATACCTCCGGTGCTAATGTAGTAACCAGCTATCCGGCAAATCAGAATTATAATGTAACTCTTCAGGTGAAAACAAATTCAAATTGTTTTAGCCCTGTTTACACAGTACCAGTATTTGTGAATCCTAACCCGGCACCCGATTTTTCAATGAGTATTGCCTGTTTGCCGGATGGTAATGTACAGTTTACGAATACAAGCACCATCAGCTCCGGTACAATCAACACAAATTCCTGGAACTTTGGCGATCCTGCATCTGGTCCACTAAATTCATCTGCATTAATAAATCCGGTTCATAAATACTCAACAGTTGGTCCTTATTCAATAAAACTGATTACGACTTCTGCAGCTGGTTGTGTGGATTCGGTTACAAAAGTTCAGAATACAATTTATCCGCAGCCTAAAGCTGCATTCACTGCTCCCACAGAAGTTTGTTATCGTACCGATGTATCGATGCAGGACGGAACCAATGGATTTACACATCCGGTGGTGAAATGGGAATGGCGTTTCATCAATGCTTCAAATGTGGTGGTGGGAACATCCACTCTTCAAAACCCTGTATTTAATTTTCCTTCGCCCGGTACCTATACAATAAGGCATTGGGCTTTTACGAATCAGAATTGTGTGAGCGATACAATTGAGAAAAAGATTATTGTGAATGCTTTACCAGTTGCAGACTTCAGCGTATCCAATCCGCTTTGTGAGAAGAACCAGGTGACATTTACGAATTTGTCAACATCCGATTCCGGAACAGTTGTGCGTTGGAACTGGAATCTTGGGGATGGAACAACGAGCAATCTGAATTCAGGATCTCCCTTTAACCATGTATATACAAACTGGGGAACTTATGTTGTTCGATTGCTTGTTGAGAGTAGCAGGGGATGTAAAAGCGATACAATGATTAAGCCGGTGCAGATTCACCCATTACCAGTTCCGGGTGCATTGTTACCTGAAGTATGTTTAACTGATGCAGCAGCAATTTTTACCGATACTTCAAAAATTGCCGACAATTCTGAAGCGCTCTTTACTTATCTGTGGAAGTTTAATACGGGCACTCCTCCGGTTAGTCCGGCTCCTGTTCCAGCAATAAGTACTTCAAAGAATCCATCCATTAAATTCAATAAGGCTGATAATTACCAGTTGTCATTAACAGTAACTTCAAAAGATGGATGTAAGGATTCAATTCTAAATATTCCTTTCACTGTTAACGGTTCTGTTCCTAAATCTGATTTTGCAGTTTTGTCTACAAACGGACTTTGCAGTAACCAGGATGTTCAGATTCAAAACCTGTCAACTGTTGATTTCGGAAACGTAACCAAGATCGAAATTTATTGGGATGATGTGAATGCCCCCACTGTTTTTGAAACGGATGAAACACCATCGCCGAATAAAATCTATTCTCATCGTTATCCCGATTTTCAATCGCCGGTTACAAAAACGTACCGTATACGATTCAGGGCTTATTCCGGTATTATATGTGTAAATGATATGGTGAAAAATATGGTGGTGAATGCCAGTCCGCTCACTCAATTTTTACCAATCCCCGGAATTTGTGTGGATGCCGTACCAAGGCAGATCACCCAGGCGAGTGAGACAGGAGGGTTAGCAGGAGTGGGTATTTTCTCTGGTCCGGGTGTTTCTTCAAATGGAATTTTTGATCCTGCCGTTGCCGGTGTAGGAATACATACAATCCGTTACACATTCAATGCAGCAAACGGATGTACACATTTTTCTGAACAAACTATTGAAGTGTGGCCAAGACCCATAGCCAAACCGGAAGTTCTGTTGCCCACCTGTGAAAAAAATGCCGTGGCGTTTACCGGTGTTAATTCCGTTTCCAATGCAGCAGGCATTGCTCAATGGCACTGGAATTATGCAGATGGGTCGGCTGTGCAAACAACAGCATCACCAACGGTCAATCATGTATTTGCAGCTTATGGAACTTACAATGTGCAACTAACGGTAACCAATGACCGTGGTTGTGTAAGTTTGCCTGTAATTCAACAAGTGCAGATTCATCCATTACCAAGGGTAGACTTCCAGTTGCCGAAAGTTTGTTTGCCTGATGGACAGGCAGCATTCAAAGACCTGTCTGTTATACCAGATGGAACAGCATCTACTTTTACGTACAAGTGGGACTTTGGCGATGGCTTTGCGAATCCTGTTCAGTCAGACACTTCCATACTTAAAAACCCCGTTTATAAGTACAGCAACCTGGGGCCATATAATGTACAGTTGATTGTACGGTCGGAGAATAATTGTGTGGATTCACTAACGAAGCAATTAGTGGATGTCTTTCCGCAACCTAAGGCAGCATTTATCAGCGACAAAGACAGTATATGTGTGGGTGATGCCATTCGCTTTACCGATCAGAGTAACGGAATTGTACGTGGCATTAATCAATGGAATTGGTCATTTGGAAACGGAGACAATTCTTCTGTAAGAAATCCAACATATATATATCCCAACAACGGATCTTTCACTGTAAAACTCGTTGTTTATTCAACAGAGGGATGTATCAGCGACACGGCAACGAAACAAATCAATGTATGGGCCTACCCGGTGGTAACAGCGGGCCCTGATTTTTATATGTTGCAGGATGCCGTGAAGCCGATTGCAGGGGCAAAAGCATCAACCACCTCTCCTCAGTATTTATGGTCTCCATCAACATACCTCAACAATGTAAATGTATTGAATCCTCTTATTGTGAAGCCGCAGGATGATATTACCTATACGCTTACAGTTACGGGCAGGGGCGGATGTAAAACATCTGATAATGTATTTGTAAAAATCCTGAAAGCCCCACAGGTACCCAATACATTTACGCCAAACGGTGATGGATTTAACGACCGATGGGAAATCAAATACCTGGGCGATTATCCCGGATGTATTATAGAAGTTTATAACACAGCAGGAACGATTGTTTACCGTTCTGTCGGTTATACCACACCGTGGGATGGTAACTGGAATGGACATCCATTGCCTGCGGGTACTTATTATTATGTGATTGATCCTAAAAATGAACGTGGTAAAATGAAAGGCTACGTAACGATCCTGAGATAATGGAATTGAAGTACTGGAAACATAGAGAGAACGTGAGCAGGATATACCTGGTGTTATGGTTAACAGGATGTTGCCTGGCATGGATACCGGCTCACGTAATGGCACAACAGCGCCCGCACTATACGCAGTATATCATGAATAATTATATCATTAATCCTGCATTAACGGGGATTGAAAATTATACTGATATAAAGTTGAGTTACCGCAATCAATGGGTTGATTTCCCCGGAGCACCACAAACAATTTATGCAAGTGTTCATGCACCTATAGGGAAGAAAGATTACAGAACTACTGCCACGTCATTTGAAGTGCCGGGAACAAATCCAAGAGGGAAAGCCTATTGGGAAGATTATACCGCAGCCGAACCACATCATGGAATAGGAGGGTCTGTAATTAATTACAAAACAGGTTATATTAATCGGTTATTTGTTACTGCTTCTTATGCTTATCATATGGGTTTATCATCGAAGCTCAATCTTTCTGCAGGTTTTGCAGGCGGTTTTTCTTCGGTAACACTCGATGCAACTAAAGTAACTCTGGCGAATCCATTTGATCCAACCATTTCTGTTGCGGCTGCAAATATGCAGAAGCTCAAGCCAGAATTGAATGCAGGGTTGTGGTTGTACTCCGATCGTTTTTTTGCTGGTTTATCTGCACAGCAAATTATACCGGCAAAGTATCCGTTGCAAAATACATCGCTTAATAAATCGAGCCTTGTACCGCATGTGTTTGTAACAGCCGGGTACCGGATGCAGGCAAGCGAAGACATTAGCGTATTGCCATCATTTATGTTTCGTTATATTCCTTCCATGCCCATGTTTATGGATGTGAATGTGAAAGCTCAATACCAGGACCGGATCTGGCTGGGGGCTAATTACAGAATCAAAGAAGGGTTGGCTGCTATGGCAGGAGTGAATATTTCATCTAAATTCAACATCAGTTATTCATACGACACTTACTTTAATAAGCAGCAAAGCTACCTGCTTCCCTATATGCAAAAGGGATCCCATGAAATTGTTTTAGGCTTTACATTAGGCAATAAGTACGGCGACCTTTGCCCTACAAGAGTTTGGTAATTACAAACGAATGATTTCAATATGCTTTATCCGCCTGGTTGGTTGTGATGGTTGTTGCTGTGGTTGATTTTCCTGAACACGTGTATCTGTTCGTGGAGGAGTTTGTGGGCGCATCGTTTGAACCGGCACTCCATTTATCAGCACATGATCGTTTTCAATAATTAATTCCATTGCTTGTCCGTCTGGAGGAAGAACAGGTAATTTCATTTCATTGAATGCGATATAAGGAAGGTTTTGCAACCGGTCGTTCAGTTTCCTGCGAAGCGAATCCTGTTTGAATTTAAAAAGCATTTGTTTTTTATGGAAACGCTGCTGCTGATCTTTCATTGAATCCGATTGTTTCTTGTTTTGTCCTGCGGTATATTCAGGGTACTCAAATACAGGATAGAAAGGTTCTTCAACAAATCCAATAAACTGATCCGGGGTGAATTCTTTGATTTTACTAAGAAGTGAATCTGTTCTTTCTTTTTTAAAGAAATAACGATAATCTGAATGTTGTTGCCCGGGCCTGTTATACATTCTTTGTTCAATTGCCATCCGCTTTCTGTTTTGAACTTCGTTCGTTTTAGCCATCCATTCTTTGTACTTTTTTTGAGCGGAGTCGAAGTGCCATTTCATCATTGTGCCGGGATCTTGATAAGTAGCTGATGAGGGCGGAGGAGGAGGCGGTGAAGGATGTTCACCTGTAAGAAATGATTCCAGCCATTCGGGTGGAAGTTCTTTGAAGAATATTTTATCAACTGTCACCTCTTTCTCCATATCATCGGAAGTAACGATGAAATTTTGGTCTGTAATACTTTTTTTAATTTCAAGTTGCATCTTTCGTTTCTGATCCCTTAACGTAATGGCTTGTTTATTTTGCTGTAAAGCAATGTCGGGTTGAATAAGAAATGTTCCGGAGTGAGAGGTGAGAACTGTTTTATTGGTAGCGTTTGTACCTGATGTTTCTTTTTGTTTATGTTTTACCAGCCAGCCGGTAAGGCCAAAAAGAATGGTTACCAGTACTAATGCCAGAATACGGTTACTGATTTTGTTTTTCTCGACCGGCACATTTAGTATTCGTTTAATACGGTATGCCAGTAAATGTTGTTGAGGCTGGCCCAATGCCATTACAATCCGTGGTTGTATCAATCTTGCTTTTTCAACATTCAATAATGCCTCTGCATAAACTGGTGCGTTCTGTTGCAATTGCATTACCATATCATCACAACTGTTTTCTCTTTCTTTACGGGCAGTATTGATGAGTAATTGTGCAAAAGGGTTGAAGAAAAGAATCGTCTCTGTTATCGTAAGGCCAATATTCCAGAAATAATCATTGCGTTTGATATGTGCCAGTTCATGTAATAAAACAGCTTCCAGCTGAGCCGGTGAAAGATGATTTATTGCTGCAACAGGTAAAAGTACGAGCGGTTTAAAAAATCCTAATGTGGAAGGGATGTCAACTTTTGAACTCAAATAGAGCAACACTTTTTTTTCAACGCCTACCTGTTGAACCAGGTATTCAAAAAAATCATTCAGGTCTTCACTTACAGATTGAATGCCCCTGTGCCTCAGCATTTTTGCCAATCTCATTTCCATCGCCAAACGGAACACAAACCAGCTCAGGATAAACAGGTAAGCTACAGAAAGATAGGGGATCACCAGGTTGAGTTTGTACTCCATCCAGTTGAGCAATAATTTCCATTGCTGATTTAAGGCAAAGTTGCTGAGCATCTGATTGTGATCGCCATTTTGTTCAATTACCAGCGATAACATAGTTGTTGAGCTGATGTAATAGCGTACAAACGATATCAGAAAAACAATAAAGCCTGTGAAGACGGCAACTGTTGATAGAAAATTTTTAACCGTCGCACTTTTTATTCGTCCCAACCAAAGTATAAAGTGGTACAAAAGAAAAAGTAGCAACATCTGCCAGATGCTGTCGAGTATTGCACGGCCCAATGCCTGCAGAAAAGCTGATTGGAACAGCAGTTGCATTGTTGCTTATTGTTTCTTCAGTTGATCAATTAAGCGTTGAATTTCGTCCAGTTCTTCAGGCGATGTTTTGTGGTTACCCAACGCCTGCATCACCAGTTGAGATGAAGATCCCTGGAACAATGTATCAATCATCCGTCCCATAAACTGTTGCCGGGTCTTTTCCTGCGATAAAAGCGGGGAATATTTATGTGTTTTGCTGCTTTCATCCCTGGCAACCATCCCTTTTTCATGCATGATCTGCATCAGTTTAAGGGTGGTGGTGTAGCCCGCATCTTTCGTTTTGCTGAGTTCCTCATGAACGTCCCTTACGGTTGCTTCGCCTCTTTCCCACAGAATCTTAAGTATGTCCAGTTCGCTTTCTGTGGGTTTGGGTTGTTTCTGGCTCATATATACGATTTGTTTCGTATCAAATATACGATTTGGTTCGTAAAAATGAATGCCGTTTAAGAAAATTCAAAAGTTCTTAACAAATACGGATCATCTGATAGCAAAGGAGAGGATAAATAAACTGAATGGGAGAGTATATGACTCTGAAAAAAATAAGCCCCCGTATAGAAATACAGGGACTTAATGATAATGGTCTGATTCGACAGACCTAAGTCGGTATAATTAATTGAAAGGTTGCAACAACTTATTGTTTTGTTGTTTTCATTTCAATATTTAAATCTGTTTTGCCTTCTAACAAAGAGCGGTATTTGTCTAACACTTCTTTTGATTGCAGTGTGCCGTTAATTACAAGGCTATCATTCTTTAAAGAAAGAGAAAAACCTTCTTTGCCAATGAGGCTGTCTTTTAATAAAGCAGCAACAAACGGGTTGTTTACATCCACATTCTGAATGTAATCAGTTCCTTCTTCCATTTTTACATTCACTTCAACCTGTTGTTTGTTTGCCTGTCCGTGTGTGCCATGTCCATACATCTGTGCAAGAGTAGGGGCAATAACCAAAGATACAATTGACATCAGTTTGATCAGGATGTTCATAGAAGGACCGGAAGTGTCTTTAAAAGGATCACCAACGGTATCGCCTGTTACAGAAGCCTTGTGTGGTTCTGATTTTTTATAGAAGATTTCACCATTGATTTCAACTCCCTTTTCAAAACTTTTCTTTGCGTTATCCCATGCACCACCGGCATTATTCTGGAACATTCCCATTAAAACACCACTTACTGTAGCGCCTGCCAGGAAACCTCCTAATGCTTCTGGTCCGAAAAGAAAGCCAACCAGCAAAGGAGACACAATGGCAATAGAACCGGGTAACAGCATTTTCTTGATAGAAGCATCTGTTGAGATGGCAACACATTTATCGTATTCAGGTGTGCCTGTACCTTCCATAATACCAGGAATAGTGCGGAACTGACGACGAACTTCTTCTACCATGCTCATGGCTGCTTCGCCTACTGCACGTATGGCAAGAGAAGAAAAGAGGAATGGAATCATCGCACCTACAAATAAACTGGATAACACATCAGCTTTATAAATATCAATACCGCTGATGCCTGCCACGCCAACAAAGGCGGCAAACAAAGCTAATGCTGTGAGGGCAGCAGAAGCAATGGCAAAACCTTTCCCGGTTGCTGCTGTTGTGTTACCAACCGCATCCAGTACGTCTGTTTTTTCACGAACGTCCTTTGGTAGTTCACTCATTTCTGCAATACCACCTGCGTTATCAGCAATAGGACCAAAGGCATCAATGGCCAATTGCATAGCTGTGGTAGCCATCATACCGGCAGCAGCAATAGCCACACCATATAATCCGGCACATAAGAATGATCCATAAATACCAGCAGCTAATACGAGAATTGGAAGAAAAGTAGATTCCATGCCCATTGCTAAACCTCCAATTACGTTGGTAGCATGTCCGGTCCCTGATTTTTTCACAATCAGGTTTACAGGGCGCTTGCCCATAGCGGTGTAATATTCGGTAATGATACTCATCAAAGTACCAACCACCAAACCTACTGCAATAGCACCCAGCACACCCCATTTGGTGAATTCCTGTCCACGCAGAATCATTGATTCGGGAAGAATATAATATACAAGGCCAATTGAAGCAATTGCTGTCAATACAATTGATCCCCAGTTACCCATATTAAGGGCTTTCTGAACAACAGATGTACTGATACCTGCATTATCGTTAATTCGAACAAACCAGGTGCCGATAATAGAAAACAGGATACCCACCCCTGCGATCAACATAGGAAGGAGGATAGGAGCCAGTCCGCCAAAATTATCAACGGAGATTGTTTCCTGTCCCAATACCATGGTAGCAAGAACTGTAGCTACATAAGAACCGAACAGATCGGCACCCATACCTGCAACGTCACCTACGTTGTCACCTACGTTATCGGCAATGGTGGCCGGGTTACGGGGGTCGTCTTCAGGAATACCTGCTTCCACTTTACCTACCAGGTCGGCACCTACGTCGGCTGCCTTCGTATAAATACCGCCTCCCACACGTGCAAACAGTGCAATACTTTCGGCACCCAGCGAGAAACCGGTTAAAACTTCAATTGCTTTCAGCATTTCCGGACCATTCACGCTGGCTCCGGCAGGAACAAACAATGCCTTGAGAATGATGAATAAGCTGCCCAATCCAAGTACCGCCAAACCGGCAACGCCTAAACCCATTACAGATCCACCAGTGAACGATACATTCAACGCTTTGCTGAGGCTGCTGCGGGCTGCCTGGGCGGTACGTACGTTACTGCGTGTAGCGATATTCATACCAATATAACCTGCTGTGGCACTGAAAACCGCTCCAAATACAAATGCAATGGCAATACTCCAATGGCTGTTGTGATTAGCGGTAGCCATTACACCCAGTAAGATTGCTACAATAGCTACAAAATATCCAAGGATTTTCCACTCGGCTTTCAGGAACGCCATTGCACCTTCAGCAATATGCTTGCTGATTTCCTGCATACGCTCATTTCCTGCGTCCTGTTTAGAAACCCAGCTGAATTTTACAAAGGTGTACAGCAGACCAATTACTGCCATAGCCGGAACGAGATAAAGCAAATTCTCCATAAGCTTATTTATTCTTGATTGTTGAATTTTGAAGGCGGCAAAGATAGGGGAAAGGGGCCTAAATTTACGGAAATCAGCTGCTCAGGGGAAAGAAAAACGTTCGTTTTTTTAGAGGACTGAAATTTATATTCTTGTAAAAAAATATTATTTCGGCTGTGGAAATTATCCTGATCGTGGTTACCTTTGCAAATCTTTTAAAATCAGTAACATGAATAAGAAATTATGGGTTGTATTTTCAATCGTTTTTGCCAGTACAGGATTTTGGGCATGTAATGACGCAAAAGATGATGAAGGTAATGAGGTGAAAATAGAAAAATCAGTTGAGGAGCGTGTGAAAGATGCTGAAGCGGCTATCCGTAATAATCCTGAATGGCTTGCAGCTGTTGAGAAAAAAGCAAAAGAAAAAAATATTTCTCTCGATTCAATGATTCACATTGATGCATCCTGGTTAGTAGACGAACAGGATGGCAAACATAAAAATGATACCAATCAAACTGCAGCCCCGGCAGTTGATCCTAATGTTCCTGTTAAAAGCTTTGAAGAGCGTGTAAAAGATTTTGAAGCAGGTATCCGTAGCGATAAAGCGTGGATGGAAGCCATTACTCAAAAGGCAAAGGATCGCAAAATATCTGTTGATTCAATGATCCACATGGATGCTACATTCATGGTACAGGAAGCCGATAAAAAGAAACAACAGTAATTTAAAATTTCATTTTTTTTCGTCTTACTTCTTTGCCGTCTGCATTGTAGAAAATAATTTCTGCAAGCCTGTTGTCAGAAGTATATATTTTCCATTCATGGTATCTGAGTCCGTGTTTGTATGCTCCTTTTGCATAGCTGCCCTCGGGAGTTTCTTTATGGACCCAGATACCATTTTTTAATCCGTATTTGTAATATCCGGAGTCTTTCACAGAACCATTGTCGAAATAGTTTGCATAAAATCCATGATGCAAACATTCCATAAATAACGGATGATATGGGCCTTTCAATAATACGTTGTATAAAACTGCTTCTTCCATGGAAGAAGGGAGATGATTTTCCGCTCCAGGAAATGAATAAGCTGTTGTGAAAAATCGATATACGCCATTACCTTCTTTCTTATACCGTTCGGTTAATGCAAACCTGCTGATGCGGGGATGATTCAAAGACAGGTCCTGCCAGATGCGGTACAATAAGTCTGCATTGTAGGTTCTCACAGCAACCAGTTTCCCCTGGTCATTCCATCTTTTCCAAACACCATCCGGAACACCTTTCGTTAAGAAACCGGAATCGAGCAGCTTCCCATTTTTGTACCAGCTTCTCCATTGACCATGTAGCTTGTTATTTTTTATGGTGCCGGAAAACAAGAGTAAAGATTGGTCATATCCGTTTACTGTTCCCTGAGCATTGATATGTACATAAGAATGATAATGGGCTTGTGTGGTAGCTGTGGGAAAACGGATTGAAACTGAGGTATTACCTGTTTCATTTGAAAGACCCGTTTGAGCAAACAAAGGAAGATGAAACAATAACAGCAGACCGATAAAAATCAATTTCAAATACATGTTGGTGAATCGTTAGCTGTAAATTTAAACACATGTGCTAATTGAATAATCAGCTGCTTTTTGAATTAACAGAATTTGGGCGAATTGATGCATACAGAATTGTGAATGCTCTTCCTGTAGAATTCTGTTGTTTTATTATCTTGCTGCTATGTTTCAAAAAGGCGGTCCGTTTTTGATGCGGATCTTTTTTTTATTGGTTCTGTTGAGTTTCGCCGGCAGTTATTTATTTTATAACGTATGGAAGAAATCTGCATTGGAAGGAGGCGATAACTGGGGTTATTATAGTTACCTGCCTGCCACATTTATTTATAAGGATTTAAAAACCTTAGATGTTACCTATGAAGCCAGAAACCGGATACATGGTACCACTGCGGCTCCAAGAGGGATAGAGAAACGAATTACAGAAGCGTCGGACGCACCTAACGGTAACCGGGTGATTAAGTATACAATGGGGATTGCTGTGATGCAAAGCCCTTTCTTTTTTATTGCGCATACTTATCAAAAGTTAACCGGAGGCAGTGCCGGAGGATTTGAATTTCCTTATGTATTAGCCGTTTTTTTCAGCGTATTATTTTATGTTTTCCTGGGATTGTATTTCATCAGCAAAGCACTGGCTAAATGGTATAGTACTGTTGTTGTGTTCCTTACATTACTTGCTGTGTATTTCGCAACAAACCTGTATTATTTTACTTCTTTGAATATTGGGATGTCTCATGCCTACTTGTTTTTCTGGTATTCGTTGCTTGTGTATTCAACAATTTTGTTTTTTGAAAAACCGGGTTGGACAAATGCTGTTTCATTAGGTCTTTCATTCGGGATGATCACCCTGATCAGGCCTTCCGAAATCATTTCTTTACTGATCCCTCTTTTGTATGGTTTGCATCAGTTAAAAAATGCAGAGAGTATTCGCTTGTTTTTCATTCAGAAATGGAAATACCTATTTGCCGCTGCTATTACAATAATACTGGTACCTCTGCCACAGTTTATCTATTGGAAAGCAATGTCAGGGCACTGGCTCTATGATAGTTACCCAGGTGAGCATTTTGATTTCCTGAAGCCCAGAATTATCGACGGAATGTTTGGTTATAAAAACGGATGGCTCAGTTATACCACGGTTATGTGGTTGGTATTTCCGGGTATTTATTTTCTGTGGAAACACAAACATCCGTTTCGGTTGATTATTTCTGTTATACTGCCATTACATATCTATATTATTTACAGCTGGTGGTGCTGGCAGTACACCAACGGATATGGATCACGCCCTATGGTGGAAACATATGGCTACCTGGCAGTACCACTGGCAGCAGTGATACATGAGATAGTTAAACGAAGTTGGACGACTGTTTTGCTTTTTGTGTTTTATGCCTTTTGTATCACACATAATGTATTTCAAACCTGGCAGATCGAGAACGGGAAGTACTACTCAGATGATGCCACCCGTACATTTTATTTAAGGCGGATGTACAAATGGGACTTTGATTATAATGATCTTGTTGCTTTTGATAACGATGAAGTGCAGCCGAAGCGTAAGAACCTGATTTTTATTAAACAACTGGCCATCGATAATTTTGAACAACCATCTGAGTTTGTACGTGATTCCGTACTGAAATTTGAAGGGAACTATTCTTCTGCTATGGTTCCGGGAAAAGATTATAACGGGGGGATTGAAATAGGATTGGGGGGGATAGAAGTTTTCAAGGGTGATTATTTGAAAATATCTGCACAATGTTATTCTTTGTTTAATCCCAATATTTACAACATGGGGAGGATTGTGGCCGAGTTAAGACGTGGAGATGAATTGCTGAAATGGCTTACAATACGTATTCAGAATAAAATTAAACCGGCAGAAGGTTATCAACTGTGGTATGGCGAACAACTCAAGTGGCAGGAGGTATCTTTCTTTGTAAAATTGCCGGATGATTTTAAAGGAACAGAAAGAATACGTGCTTACCCATGGAACCCGGCCGGGGCAGATTTCAGAGTAGACCAGTTGAAAATTGAATTGTGGCGCACAGCACGTTAATGGAGTTCTGATATGAAACGAAACGCATTACCAATTTGCTGAATCAGGTCTCTTGTTATTAATGATTCTCTGGATTGTGTTTGAATGGCCATATCACCTGCCAGTCCATGTATATATACTCCCAATACAGCTGCTTCCTTTGCATCGTATCCCTGCGCCAGCAGCCCGGTCAGTATTCCGGTAAGTGCATCTCCACTTCCTCCTTTTGCCATACCGGAGTTGCCGGTTGGGTTAAAGAACAAAGTGCCATCCGGAGCTGCAATCAATGTGCGATGGCCTTTTAAGATTATCACACAATTCAATTCAATAGCTTTTTCTGAAACGAGTTTTATGCGCTCAAATGCATTGGCCGATTTTCCGAACAGCCTTGCCAGCTCTTTAGGGTGAGGAGTGAGGATTGAACCTGAAGGAATAATTTGATCCAGGTTTTGTTTGATCGACAGAATATTTAATGCATCGGCATCAAGTACCATTGGCTGATCAGCGGTTTTCAACAACTGAATAAGTAATGCTGCAGTTGGTTCCTGCAAACCCAGCCCGGGCCCGATTCCGATAGCTGCATAGCGTAATAATTCACCGGGAACGGTTGTGATATAATCCGGATTGGGGTCTGTATCAACCATTGCTTCCGGAACAGATATCTGCATTATGTTTCTTGCTTCAGCTGGAATACGACAGGTGAGTAACCCGGTGCCGCTTCGCAAACAGGCTTCGGCACATAAAACAGCCGCACCCATTTTACCGGAGCTTCCGACTAACAGTAATGCATGGCCGAATTTACCTTTATGTGCGAAATCATTTCTTGGCTTGTAAATGGATCTGATAATAGAAGGATCTGTCAGTTCATACTGCGCAGGAACAATTTTCAGGAAATCCTCATGTAAACCAATATCCAGCACATGAACCTTTCCAAAGTATTCTGCATTTTCATCAACAAGGAAACAGGGTTTCAAACATTGAAACGTTAGGGTATGTTGTGCTCTTACAACTATCTGCTCTTTACTGGAAGCATCTGCAAACATCCCACTCGGTATATCGATTGAGATTACTGTAGCTCCCGTTTGATTTATGTAGGATATCAGTTGTGCTTCGGTGCCTTCTATAGGCCTGTTCAGTCCAATGCCATACAGTGCATCAATCACAACATCTGAGGCATTCAGCAAGGGAAAAAAATCTGAAGACTGTATAAAATGAATGCTTGTGGTAAACGAATGAAGTGCATGCAGGTTCTGTTGGAATTCGTCTGAGCCCTTATGCCCATGTTCCAATATGTAAGTATTTACGATTGCTCCTTTGTTTAACAGGAGGCGGGCAATGGCCAATCCATCACCACCATTATTTCCTTTGCCACAAAAAATGTGAAATGTATGGTTCAGCCAGTCGTTGTTCACCAGCCAATCAACGCAATTGCCGGCAGCACGTTCCATTAGCTGAAGGGATGTAATGGGTTCGTTTTGAATGGTAAACTGGTCCCATTCTTTTATCTGTTGGGCAGATAAGATTTTCATATCCTGAAGTTACAAACAGAATCAACTAAAAGGAATGATCTTATCCCACAACTTATTCTTTCCTGTTACTTACTTCTTTGTTCCTGCAAACCCAAGCCGCAACGATACACCAACAGTAGAGCCTCTGAATCCCACATAATCAATCAGGTTCAACTCAGGTTTCCAGTCAACAGAAACATTCAACGGAAGGTCACCTGCAAATTGGTAATCAAGCCCCAGAATTCCTGTAATACCTAACAACTCATGCCCCTTAATAGAAGCAAAACCACCTGCTCCATAAAACCATTTCAATCCATCGGTTACCTGCAGTGGTTTGAATTCTTCATACAGTACTCCAAAAGAGGCCGGTTTGTTCAGGTCAATGATAGCTTCTATCGCTTTATCTTCCTTAAAAAAATAACGGTAAGTAAAGCCTGTGGAAAGAGCCTGGTCATAACTACCCATTCGTACACCCAATTGATGTTGATAGGATTGCGCCTTACTTTCTGAAGTAATGAATGAAAATACAATGATGATGATCGGAATAAGGTTTCTTTTTGCCATACAGATCCCTTACCGAAAACTATGCCAACGTTTCGGGGGCAGTTCCTTTTGTGAAAAATTTAAACCATACAAACGATAAAATAATTGCCAGTAAAGTGGCAAGCATTACAGCCATTTTACTAATGTCTTGTATGGTGGGGTCTGAGAAGGCGAGCAGTGCAATAAAAATACTCATGGTAAATCCAATACCCGCCAGTAAACCAAGCCCTGTCATGTGTTTCCAGTTCAGTCCTTTCGTTAATTCTCCAAATTTTAATTGAACAGTTAACCAACAGAATAAAAGAATTCCGATTGGTTTTCCTATCACAAGGCCAAGCATGATGCCCAGACTTAATGTAGTGTTTAACTGATGGATAATTCCTGCTGGAATCAGGATGGCTGTATTTGCCAAAACAAAGAGCGGGACAATTAAAAAGTTCACATAGTTATGAATGGCATGTTCTATATCGGAAAGCCTGTTCATTGGTATCGTAAAAGCAAACAACACGCCTGCAACTGTAGCGTGAACACCTGAATTGAAAAAGCAAAACCAGAGTGCAATCCCCGCTGCAAAATTCCAGATACCAAAGGGAAGTTTCAGGTAGTTCCAAACAGAAAGCAAGATCATAATTCCAGTGCCAATGAACAAATAGATAAGATGAATTTCATTGGTATAAAAGGCCGCTATGGCAACTATTGCACCCAAGTCATCTATGATGGCAAGGGCTGTGAGAAATATTTTTAAAGCCACAGGAACACGTTTACCCAGCAAAGAAGCTATGCCCAGCGAGAATGCAATATCTGTAGCCATAGGAACACCCCATCCATTCGAATACACTGTACCAGAATTGAGTATTGAAAATAACAAAGCCGGAACAACCATGCCTCCTAATGCACCCATTACGGGCATGATTGATTTCTTAAGTGAGGAAAGCTCACCAATCATCAGTTCTCTTTTGATTTCCATTCCGGCGAGAAAAAAGAAGAGTGCCATCAATCCATCATTGATCCAATGCAACAGTGAATGAGGGAGATAATGTCCTGTGTCAAAACTGGTATTCCAGAACGAAAGATAATCGGTTCCCCAGCCGGTATTTGTAATTACCAGCGAAAGAACAGTAGCTGAAACAATTGCAATACCCATTGCCCGGCTATCATGAATAAACTCAAGTAAGGGCGACAGAAATGATTTTTTCAGAAATGTGAATGGCATGCTGTGAAGATACTGCAGAAATAAGAAACAGGCTGCCGTACTATCAGAGGAAAAGCTCCAGTTTAGATTTTGGACGTTTATCTTCCAGCCATTGAAATCCAGGTAATTTTTTTTGATCCTCCGGTAATTTGCGGATGGGGTAGGTAGTACCTTTTACAGATCGTGTAAACTTCACTTTTTTAACCGTACGTTTATTGAAATGCAGATCAATCATGTCGGCAGTTGTACGATTCATTCCTACATACGCACTGTCATTATCTATTGCATAATAGATGCTCTCCGATGTGCCCTTGGCTCTTACATAATCAATTTCGCCGTCAACAAAATAACCGGTGATCGTTCTTCCTCTTACCTGGTTGAAGAATTCGTTTGTTGCAGAAACATTCTGGATCATCATTGCATTTTCAAATACATACAAACGCTCCGGTTTCCTGTTTTTTGTATAAACAAAAATAGTATCGCCCGTTACCTGGCTTCCTTTGCTCCATGCGATAGGGTCATAGTACATCTGAAATACACTATCAACACCAGAATAGAACACACTATCTGCAACAGCTTGTAAGGAATCATTGTAGATTCTTACATGTCTGAATGCAGTAATAAAACGTAGCGTATCTGTTTCTGACTGAGGCCTGATTTTTGTTTGAACAGAATCGGTTGTAATGGTAACTCGTGATGAATCGGTTCCTGTTTTCACTGGTTCCTTTACAATGATTTTTAAAGAATCTTTTTTATTAACAGGAACAGAAGTTGCAACTGCCTGTTTCTGATTTGTTGTATCAAATGCATGTATATAGCCTTGCCTGAAACCGGGAAGATCACGCATCAGGCCGGAGAATATGGTATCTGCTGCAACATAAACAGAATCGTTATCTTTTACAATAACCATAACCGGTTTCTCTGTTGCAAGAAAATTCTTTTTCTCCCTGTTAAAGAAAGCCCTGTTGCTGAAGAGAAGAAATCCCTGGGCGGTGTCTTTGTATTGTATATTGCCTTTTGCTTCGCCGTAACCTGTTTTGTCATCAAAAGCAAAATCATCTGCAACCATTACAGATGTGCTGTCCTGCATACGTGCCCGTTTACCAAATTTTGCTTTCTTCAGTTTCAGGTCATAATAACCTTCTTTTGTATTAATGATGGAATTGCCTGTCTTAATTGTAGTAGGGGCAATAAAAGTGGCAACCTGATTTCCGGTGTTATACAATAAGGAATCACTGGCCAGTGCCACTTCCGGATCGCTCATTTTTACTGCGCCAATGAAATACACATCTTTTATATCGGCATAATAAAATCCTTGCTTGCTGTACAGCGTTGTTTGTTTGCTTTCAATGCGACCACCATTTTTATAATTCCCTACTTTGGCATTCATATCATATTCCATCTCATCAGTAAACAGGGTGCTGTTGCCATCACTCAGCTTTACCTTGTTTTTAAAGATGGCCATTTTCTTTGTGCCTTCATATTGGAGATATTGAGAATAGATGTTAACAGAGTCGGCGTCATTGATATGCACATTGCCAAATGCCTCCATGAAATTGGTTCGTTCATTATAGACAACGCTGTCTGCTGTAAATAATGTGATACCTTGCCGTATCTGTACTTTACCTGTCAGTATCTGTAGTTGGGTGGTGGAGTCAATGGTTTTAAAATCAAAACGGTTCGCATTAATAATATCCACTCTGCGTACCGTATCACTATTCTGAGAGGGGCGTGGCAATGGATTCTGTGCAAACAAAGAAGTTGTCAGCAGCAGTAATAAACACAACCAAACAGAACGTTGCAACACCATTGGTGAAATTATTTTTGTGCAGAGCTGTCTGCCAGCGGTGCTGTAAGAGGCTGGGATTTATCTTTCTTTCCGAATACTGAAAAACTTACATAGCGTTTGGGATGAGTTTTCAGATCATCCAGTAATATATTCAAACTGCGGCTTGTATTCTGTAAGTTATTGTACAGTTTCGGATCGTTCAGGAAAAGCCCCAGTGAACCCTGTGAACTGTTTGCTTTCTGAATGACAGCCTGTATTTGAGCAAGTGTTTGATTCAGGTTCTCGATTGTTTCTTTCAACTGTGCTTCAGAAAGTTTCTGTGTTGCATTTTTAAGATTGTCAATCGTTGCATTCAGTTTTGCATTGTTCTGATTCAGGTTGGCCGAAAACTGTTCTGCATTATTCAATGTATGTGCCAGTGATCCGTTCTTAGGATCCAGCATTACCGTAAGGTTGGAAGAAGTATTTTTAAGATTAGCGATCGTTGATTTCAGATTTGATTTTGTGTTTTCGTCAAATACGCTGTTCAGATTCCCCAATACAATTTTTAAAGTGTCGAGTGCTTGTTTCACATTTGAAAGAACAGGATCGAGACTCGTCATTACTTTGCTCATTAAATCCGGATTGTTTGAGCTTTGTAATGTGTCGCCTTTGGCCAACATTGTAGTTGCATTTCCCGGAACAATAGAAATGGAAGCACTTCCTGTTAAGCTGCTATTAATAAATGCAACTGAGTTTTTGGGGATATTCACATCTTCTGAGAGATTGATCACTACCAACACTTCTGTTACATTTTTATCCAGGTTTGTGATTTCGTAAACATTCCCGATTTTAAAACCTTTGATTTTTACCGGGTTGGAAACTTCAAGCGGGCCCACATCTGAGAACCGGGCATAGAGTACATTTGTTTTCCTGGTTAAATTTTTTCCCTTCAGGAAGTTATATCCCAAAACGAGGAATACAACTGCTATAACTGTAAGGGCACCAACTTTCGTTTCGTTAGAAATATGCATGTGTGTATTAAGTTTGTTTCATGGCAGCGGCAGGGCCCTGCGGGGCCAAAAATAAGAAATGTTTCTGCCATACCATCGATGTGGAGCGAAAGACTCGTTAATTCTGATGCGAATATTAACGCCTGTTATTGTTTTGCTGACTCACCGTAGTGGGTTTGTCCACCAGTTCTTTGTACCTTTTTACAGCCCTGATGATGTAGGTGGACATGTTTTGCTGTCCTTCTTCACTTCTTAAAAAATCTTCTTCATTCTCATTTGAAATAAAACCTAATTCAATAAGAATACTGGGCATGGCGGTTGCCTGAAGCACCCAGATACCTTTACTGCGTTGTTTAACCCCCCGGCTGAAACGTCCTCCGTTAACAAACTCTTCTTCCACCAGTGTGGCCAGTTTCACGCTATTAGTGAAGAACTGTTTGGTCCATAAAGCAGCCTGTTGTTTTACGATTGGATCATTATAGTTGATCACAAGTGTACTATCTTCTTTTTCATTCTGAAACACATCACCATTTTCCATGATGATTTCCTCCTTATCCTCTGTTTTATGTGCAGCAAATACGTAGGTTTCTGTTCCATTTGCCGGGTTAGGATAATAATAGGTCTTATATACAGGAACAGTCCGGGTTTTCTTAATTTTCTTCTTCTTTTTACCTTTTCCTGTTGTTACATAATAAGTTTCTGTTCTGGAACCTTCACGTCTTACTTCCCTGAGCTTGGGAGCATAGTTACAATGGATCGAAATAAAGAGGTTTCCTTTGTTCGCATTTGCAAACTCTGCCCGCTCTTTCAATCCTACGTAATAGGGGGTAGGCCTCGACTCAAGCACACGAACTCCGGGCAGCTCTTCTTTTAATTTTTCCGCCACTTTCCGGGCAACTTCATAAGAGATAACATCTTCCTGTCCGTTCACACCTCTGGCACCGTCCGGGCTGCTTAATGATCCTTTAAATCCATGCCCGGCATCGATAATAATCGTGTTTATGCGGGGCGCATTAAATGAATTGTCTGTTTTTGTTGAAAAAGATAATACGACAAGGCTAACGCAAAATAATGCAGATAAGGAAAGGAGCCATTGTTTCTTCATGTTACTTCTCTTTTGGGTTTGAGCACCTGGTTTTAAGATTTGCAGTTCTTTAATACAAATGTGGCTATTTTTGCCGCAATTGTACTATGTCGTTAGCCCGCAAAGTTAATTATAAAACTATTTTACAGACTGTTTGTGCGTTTTTCTTACTCTATGGGATAACGGTACAGGCAAGGTCGGCATTTCGGCATGCACCTGTTTTTCGGTCTTCTTTAACAAATTTCTTTGCAAGTGAACAAACAGATTCACATGAATCGGGGATGAAGCGAAAGAATAAAAAAGAAGATTTTCCCCTAATCACTGATACCATTCCTGGCAAAAAAGATTCGCTGGCTGTTAAACCAAAGGATTCAACCTTTCAAAAAACGGATACATTTAATCTTAAGCTATCGAAAGATTCAATTGATGCCCCCGTCGATTTTCAGGCAGAAGATTCAATGATCATTGATATTCCCAATGAAAAGATTTATATCTATAACCAGGCGAAAATCCGGTTTAAAGATATTCAGTTAGATGCCGCCGTTATTCAACTGGACCAGCCAACACAAATCCTTACGGCCTATCCTGTGAAAGATTCTGTTGGTGCACGATTGGGTGTGCCTTCTTTCAAACAGGCCGAGAATGCTTTTGTGGCCGATACCATCCGGTATAATTTTAAAACGCAAAGAGGCCTCACGGTTGGAACGTATTCGCAGGAAGGTGAAATGTTTATTTACGGAGAAAAAGTGAAACGAATTGATCCGCAAACCTTCTTTACACAGAAAGCAAGATTTACCTCCTGTAATTACGATACGCCACACTTTGCTTTCCGGGCAGGGAAAGTAAAAATCATCAGCAATAAGATTGCAGTTACCGGATTTGTGCGACCGGAGTTTGAAGGAGTTCCCATTCCCATTGGATTACCGTTTGGTTTATTCCCCTTAAAACAGGGCAGAAGAACCGGAATTTTAACACCACAGCCAGTTGCCAATCAACAGTTGGGATTTGGGCTGGAAGGGCTGGGTTACTATAAAACATTTGGGGAACATTGGGATGCATCTGTTCGTTTCAATGTGTATTCTTATGGCTCATGGAATATGTTCCTGCAGCCCAGCTACAGAAAGCGGTACCGATACAATGGTTCATTTAATATCAGCTACATGAATAACCGGATCGGTTTCAAGGGGGATCCGGATTATCGTCCCCCAAGCCGCAACTTTGCTTTGCAATGGAGCCATAGTGTGGATGGAAAAGCCAGGCCCGGACAAAACTTCAGTGCCAGTGTGAACTTCGCCACAAGTTTGTTCAATCGTTTCTTTCCAAGCAACCCAATCCAGAATTTTAATAACCAGTTAGCATCATCTATTTCATACCAGCGCACATGGGCAGGTACTCCGTTTAATTTATCGGTTAGTGCCAACCACAATCAAAACACGGCAAACCGCTTGTATAATGTGAGCCTTCCCGATGTTGGGTTTACCATGAACACTATTTATCCTTTCCAGAAAAAGGCAATGGTGGGCTCTCCCAAATGGTATGAAAAACTAGGGGTGGGTTATAATGGAAACTTCAGAAACCAGTTTTCTTTTTATGACAGTGCATTCAATCTGAAACAACTGATTGATACATTTCAGTGGGGAGCCAAACACAGTATTCCTATCCAGCTATCATTGCCTCCATTAGGCCCTGTGCAGATTGGTCCTTCTATAAGTTATGAAGAGATTTGGTATTCACAACAATTTGAGCGTAGCTGGAATGCTGCTAAAAAGAAAGTGGATACTACTGTAACAAAAGGTTTTTACACTGGAAGACAAATGAGTTTCGGACTCAGTTTCAGTACTGCATTATTTGGTACTATGAATTTTAAGAAAAAGAATGGCGTACAGGCAATCCGGCATGTGATACGTCCTTCAGTAGGGTTTAGTTACCGTCCCGATCTTGCAAAAGACCAATGGTATGAAACACAGGTGGATACTTCGGGTAATCGTTACCGTTTTAATAAATTCGATGGTTCTTTATTTGGCGGATTATCCGGAGGAAAAGCAGGTTTCATCAACTTTGCCTTGGATAATAATCTTGAAATGAAAGTGCGGAACAAAAAAGATACATCTGCAGAAGGAGTGAAAAAGGTTCGGTTAGTGGATGGGTTTGGAATTTCGTCTGGTTATAACCTGTTGGCCGATTCATTTGCATTAAGCGATTTCAGTATTTATTTCCGGAGTACGTTGTTTGAAAAAATTAATATCACGGCGGGTACCAGTATTTCACCTTATCAACAGGATAAAAGAGGCCGACTGATTCAGAAGTATGCCTGGCAGGGAGATAAATTTTCGTTGGGGCATTTTACCAGTGGATATATCTCTGTGAGCACTAATTTTAAAAGCAAACCAAAAGATCCGAATAAGGAAAAAGAAAAACAGGAATACGAAAAGAATAAACGAAATGATTACGACGACAGAAGCAGGGAGATGGGGATGATTCAAAGCCATCCTGGTGAGTATGCCGATTTTAATATTCCATGGAGCCTGAACCTATCTTATTCACTGAGTTTCAGCAGGCAGATAAAACCAGATTATTCCGGGTTTACAACCTTGTTAAACCAGGCGGTAAATTTCAACGGCGATTTTAGTTTAACTGAGAAATGGAAACTTTCGGGACAAGGCAATTTTGATATTAAAACAAAGAAACTGCAATATTTCACCACTTCTGTTTCACGTGATTTGCATTGCTGGCAAATGTCTATCAATATAACACCCATTGGTATTTACCGACAGTTCAGTATTTCCATCAGCCCCAAATCAAGCCTGTTACGTGATTTAAGAATCAATCGTTCCCGTTTCTTCTATAATCTTCCGTAAAGTATCAGGCTCTTGACTCAATAAAGTCCCACATTAAACGGAATACTTTTTCTTTCAATTCTTTTGATTGATCCTGCGCATACGCATCAACCGCTACAGGGGGCAGAAAATGCATTTCAATTTTCCCCGGCCAAAAGAAAAAGGGTTTGTGTTGTGGCAATACTTTCTTTGTGTTGAATAATACAGCTGGAATAACTTGTTTCTGTGTTTCAATAGCCAGACGGAAAGCTCCATCTTTAAATTCCTTCAAAGGAGCATTTGTTTTATTACGGGTGCCTTCCGGATAAATGCACATATGTAATCCCAATGCCAGTACCCGTTTCATATAGGCATAACTCTTTTTCCGGCTTTCTTCACTTTTCCGGTCAACCAGTACAGATCCTCTTCTGTAAATAATTCCAAACAAAGGAATTTTAGAAAGCTCTGATTTGGCAATTGTTTTGTTTCCTCCCGGGATTCCGGGAGAGGTTACCGGTACATCCATAAAGGAATTGTGATTACATACCACTACATAATTCTCGCCCTTTTTAAAGTGTTCTTTTCCTTTCACAACCAGCCGTATTCCTGCTAGTGGTAACCAAACGGCCATCCATAACCGTGATAAGTTGATGAAGTATGTGGTACGTTTTGGTTCTGGAAAAAGTCCCATGGCCCATGCAGGTAATAAAATAACCAGCATGGTGAGGATGAATGTAAGTAAGGCCCATGCGGCAAAAATCCTGCCCAGTATATTTTTTAAAATGTTCATGGTAATTTCCAGTCAATTGGTTCTAACCCTTGTTGTATAAGTAATTGGTTGGTTTTTGAAAAATGCTTGCATCCAAAAAAACCTTTGTCGGCACTGAAAGGTGAGGGGTGTGCTGCCTTTAGTACAAAATGTTTGGTTTCATCAATGAGAACTTGTTTTTCCTGTGCAAATTTTCCCCAAAGCAAAAAAACAACTCCTTTTTTTTCGGCAGAAATTTTAGATATCACATTATTGGTAAACTCTTCCCACCCGATTTTTGAATGGCTCAGGGGTTCATTAGCCCTTACCGTAAGAAATGCGTTGAGTAACAATACGCCCTGCTGTGCCCATTTGGTGAGGTTCCCGTAACGGGCCGGCATTCCCACACCCATATCCGATTCGATTTCTTTATAAATGTTGATCAAAGATGGAGGCGGATTTACACCTTCCTGAACCGAAAAGCTCAATCCATGTGCCTGGCCCGGGTTGTGGTAAGGATCCTGTCCCAGGATCACCACTTTCACCTGCTCAAAAGGTGTTTGTGTAAAGGCATTAAATATGAGATTTCCGGGTGGGTACATCACTTTTTTCTGCAGTTTCTCTGTCTTAAGAAACGCAACAATTTGCTGGAAATAGGGTTTTGAAAACTCCGGTTTCAGCTTTTCTTTCCAGCTACTTTCAATCTGAACATCCATTCAATGATGAGTTTGGATGCAATGGTACTAAAAATTATCTTTGCGCTCCAATCAAGGTCCCGTAGCTCAGTTGGATAGAGCAACAGCCTTCTAAGCTGTGGGTCACACGTTCGAATCGTGTCGGGATCACAAAGCCTCTGTGTCATGCAGAGGCTTTTTATTTGCTTGTCAACAGGTTAGGAGGGGGATTGAAAAAAATAAACGCAATTGCTTGCATAATTTCGAAAAGACAGTAATTTTACGGTCTCAATGGATCCGGCCTGACTGAAATTCTCAGCCATCTCCGCTTTCATTTCTTTACAATCAGAATATCCGACCTCTCCAAGTCCGTTTTAAACCAAATTGATCCAATCCTAAATTATTCGTAAGCCGATCAATTTGTATATATGAAAACAATTTTACTCTCTTTCTTTTTTATCAGTGTCTTTTATGTAAGCAGTTTCGCTACTGTTACTTCTGTTGGTAGTTGGCCCAACGTATCAGAACTTAAGATTTCCCAGCAGGGAAACAATGTTTCTCTCTCCTGGATTGCCGATTCAGATCCTTCAGTTATCAGTTATGAAATAGAGAAAAGTGTGGATGGTAAAACCTTCAAAACAGCTGCAATTGTTTTGGGCGGCTATGAAATGAATGGTGTTTTTTCTTTTCAGTTCAGGGATAAAAAAGCAGATAAAGCAGTCTATCGTATTAAACAGTTCAATGCCGATGGTACTTATCGTATCGTGGGCGAACAATCTTTATAAATTATTTCAACGTACTGTTGGTTCTCTTATAGGTAAATACGCCGTCCCCATTCCTGGGGATGGCTTTTTTTTATCCGTTCATTTTTGATTCCAGTTCCATCACTTTTTCAAAAACAGATTCGTATTGCTTGTTGAGTTGAGCCAGTTTCTGTGTTTCTTTCTGATAAGCTGTTTCTGTTTCTAAAAATTTTGTTTTGTCGGAGTAAGTATTGGGATCAGCCAGTTGGGCTTCGAGCTCCCGTTTCTGTTTGGTGCATTGGTTGATCTGCTCTTCCAGCTGCTGGAGGTTCTTTTGTTCCCTGTTTAATTCTTTTTTGACTTCTTTGTTGATGATTTGTTTGGTATTGGAAATAACTGTTTGAGGTGCCGGAACTTCCTTTTTCTCTTCGGCTTTTAGTATAGGTTTCTCAACTGCTTCAACAGCCTCTTTCTTTTGCATTCGCTCGTTCCACTCCAGGTATTCATTATAAGTTCCTTTGAACTCTTTGATTTCCCCATCAACAATTTCCCAGATTTTATTAGCCGTTTTTGATACAAAATAGCGGTCGTGGCTCACCAGGATTAAACTGCCTTCGTATTTATTCAATGCTTCAATGAGCAACTCAACAGAATGCATATCCAGGTGGTTGGTAGGTTCATCCAGCAACAGGAAGTTGGCCTTGCTGATGATGGTTTTGGCCAGTGCAATCCGTGCTTTTTCACCACCGCTCAATACTTTGATTTTTTTATCTGTATCATCTCCGCTGAAAAGAAAACAGCCAAGTAATGTTCTTAATTCCTGATCGGTTTTCTGGCTGCCGCAGCTTTTCATCTCATCCAGTAAAGTATTGTTCAGATGAAGGGCTTCCAGCTGATGCTGTGCATAGAAGCTTTCTTCCACATTGTGCCCCCACTTCCGGTCACCTTCAAACGATTCGGTTCCGGCAATAATGCGGAGCAGGGTGGATTTACCTTTACCATTGGCGCCAATCAATGCAATTTTATCGCCACGCTCAATTTCAGCACTGGTATTATTCACAATCTCAAGTTCGCCAAAACGCTTGGTGATATGCTTCAGTTCACAAATGATTTTGCCGGGTGTTTTATCCACCTGGAAATTGATGCGTATGGTAGGGCGGTCATTGGTGGGCGCTTCAATCACATCCAGTTTTTCCAGTCGTTTAATGGCACTTTGTGCAGCAGCCGCTTTCGTGGCTTTGGAACGGAAACGCTCAATGAACCGCTCCTGCTGGCGGATATAGTCCTGCTGGTTTTCATACGCTTTTTGTTGCAGATCCATTCGCAGTTCCTTTTCTTTCTGGTAGAACGAATAGTTGCCGCCGTAGATATGAATCTGTTGTTGAAATACTTCCACAATTTTGGTTACCATCCGGTCCAGAAACCAACGGTCATGCGACACAATGATTACCGATCCCTGGTAATGCAGGAGGTATTTTTCCAGCCATTCAATAGAGGGAAGATCTAAGTGGTTGGTAGGTTCATCCAGTAAAAGCAAATCGGGTTGTTGCAGAATCATTTTAGCTAACAAAACACGCATGCGCCAACCACCACTGAATTCTTTGTAAGGACGGCCCAGATCTTTATTATTAAAACCTAATCCCTGTAAAATTTCTTCCGTTTTATGATGGATATTATAACCATCCAACGTATCCATTTCGTGCAGCTTATCAGAATAGCTGTGAAGCAGGTTTTCGTCTGTATGGTTTTGCTCCAGTTGCTTGCCCAGCTCTTCAATTTCTTTTTCCAGTTGCAGCACCCGTTCAAACGCACTTAACGCCACCTGCAGAATGGATTCGTTGGTATCAAAACTCAGCAGGTCTTGGTGCAGGTAGCCAATACTGGTACTACGGCTTCGGATTACCTCACCCTTGGAAGGCAGGTATTCTCCAACCAGAAGTTTCAGCAAAGTAGACTTTCCGGTACCGTTATAACCAATTAAACCAATACGTTCGTTTGGATGAATATGCCAGGTGGCATCTTCAACAATAGCACGGGCCCCAAACTCAAATGTCATATTCTGAAATCCTGCGAGCATATAAAAAAAATGAGCTGCGAAGTTACTATTTCGTTTGAACCTCTTTTGAATTGAAATGTTACAAATAACAGATTTTGTTAAAGATGCGGTATTGTTAATGAAGGAAAGGGAGGGCCGGACAAAAAAGTTACCTTTGCAAAAATGATTATATGAAGTATTTGGGAATGATGCTGGCTGCCGTCATTTTTTTTGCAGCCTGCAAAAACACCGATGATAAGAAAACAGATGAGACAGCTCCCGTTACAGCTGAAAAAGCACCTTACAGTGAAGGATTCAATGCTTCCTTTGGCAAGTTATTGAATGGATACTTTGCATTGAAAGATGCATTTATTGAAGGAGATACGTCAGCAGTAAATGCAAAAGGGGTTGAATTAAAAACAATAATAGACAGTTTGCAGCTTACCGAATTACAGCAAAAAGATTCACTGGCTTTTGAAAGTATCAATGGCCGACCGGGTGATGTTTCTGCAGAAATCACCGGAATGCTGGGAGAATCAACTATTCAGAAAAAACGGGAGTCATTTGAAATGATTTCAAATGCACTTTATGATATTGTAAGAGCCGTTCGCCCAGCCAATCAACCTATCTATTATCTCTTTTGTCCTGCTGCATTTGATAGCAAAGGAGCCTACTGGCTGAGTAATACAGAAGCACCTCAGAATCCGTATGCAGATAAAAAAGAGGCCCCCTGCGGTGAAGTAAAAGAAACATTGAAATATTAAGCATTCTGATTCCGGAACTAAACTATTTATTGTGAGATTTCTTTTGTTGGGTTTTGCCCTGTTGATGATGTTGTCAGTAAAAGCACAGGATCGTGTTTCTATAAGTGGTTACGTGAAAGACAGTGCCAGTAATGAAACAGTAATTGGAGCTTCTGTAAGTATTAAGGGAAAGAGTAAAGTTATTACATCCAACCAGTACGGATTTTATTCACTTACATTGGAGCCAGGCACTTATATCATTTCTGTTTCTCATGTTGCTTATCAGCAAAAGGAAATATCGGTAACTGTGCAATCCAATCTGCAGTTGAATATTGAACTTGCTCCCAAAGTAACATTGTCGCAGGAAGTGGTTGTGTATTCTAAAAAAAGAGATATCAATATCAAGAGTGCACAAATGGGCAAATTTGAGCTGAGCATGAACCAGATTAAGTCGGTTCCTGCATTTGCAGGTGAAGTGGACCCCATGAAGGTTTTACAACTATTGCCTGGTGTTCGAAATGCAGGCGAAGGAAATAGTGGATTGTTTGTAAGAGGAGGAGGAGCCGATCAGAACCTGATTTTACTGGACGACGCAGTGGTTTACAATCCCGGACACCTGTTTGGCTTTTTCTCTGTGTTCAATAGCGATGCTTTGAAAAATGTAAGTCTCATCAAAGGTGGAATGCCGGCTAATTATGGCGGACGCATCAGTAGTGTCGTGGACATTGCCATGAAAGATGGAAACAATAAAAAGTTCCAGGTGGAAGGAGGAATCGGAACAATTTCATCAAGAGTTTCCATTCAGGGTCCGGTGCTTAAAGAAAAAGCTTCATTTATTGTTTCTGCCCGCAGAACGTATGTGGATGTTTTAGCAAAACCTTTTATTAAACCATCCAGCAATTTTTACGGATCGGGATATTATTTCTATGATCTGAACACGAAATTCAATTATAAATTTTCGGAAAAAGACCGGTTATATGTAAGCGGATATTTCGGAAGGGATGTGTTTTCATTCAAGAACAAGGAACGTTCTTTCAATGCACGTATTCCATGGGGCAACTCTACAGCAACCCTGCGTTGGAACCACGTGTTCAACAGCAAACTGTTCTCCAATACTTCAGTTGTCTGGAACGATTACCAGTTTGAATTTGGTGGCGCACAAAGCAACTTTGAGGTAAACTTCAATTCATCTATCCGTGATGTTACTGCAAAAATTGATTTTGATTATTATCCTTTCAGCGGGCACCAGGTGAAATACGGAGTTGTGTATACGCATCATCGCTTTAATCCGCAAACTACTTCAGGTAAGAGTGGCGACCAGGTATTTAACCCGCAGGTGGTGAATAATAAGTTTGCTCACGAAATGGCTGTTTATCTCATGGATGATTGGGAAATCAGCGATAAACTCAAGATGAATTATGGTGTGCGGTACAGTTATTTTCAGCAAACGGGTCCATACACACAATATGTCAAAGATGCCAATGGGAATCGGCTCGACAGCACTATATATAGCAGGGGAAAAGGAATTAAAGATTATGGTGGCTTAGAACCACGGGCCACGCTTCGTTATACAATTGATGAAGCTACCTCCGTTAAGGCGGCTGTAACGAGGAATATGCAATTTATTCACCTGGTGAGTAACTCAGGAACTACATTGCCTACGGACATATGGGTTCCCAGTACACTCAATGTACGGCCTCAGATTGGCTGGCAATATGCAGCTGGTTTTTTTAAGAACCTGAAGAACAATCTGTGGGAAACATCTTTTGAAGTGTATTACAAAACAATGGCCAACCAGATCGAATATAAAGAAGGGTTTACTCCGGGAATTGGTGACCCCGAAGAGAGTTTTGTATTTGGGAAAGGGTGGAGCTATGGTGCCGAATTTTATGTGAGCAAAACGAGGGGTAATTTCAGCGGCTGGGTTTCTTATACTTTGTCATGGACCTGGAGAAAATTTGCAGCATTAAATGAAGGTGAAAAATATCCGGGACGGTACGACCGCCGGCATGATCTGAGTGTGGTGATGAATTATCAGAAAACAAAGAAATGGAAATTCGGGGCGGTCTTTGTTTATGGAACAGGAAATGAGTTCACCTTACCCGAACGTTTCTTCCTTGTAGATGGAGTGCTAACGCAGCAGTATAGCCGAATCAACCAATACCGGTTACCATCCTATCATCGACTTGATTTATCGGCCACCTATCTGCCCCAGCCAAAGAGGGAGAAGAAATTTAAAACGGAGTGGGTGTTCAGCCTGTATAATGCGTACAGTCGGCAAAACCCATATTTCATTTATTATGATCAAACAGGAAGTCCGCTGGAAGGTTCTTTACAGGTGGAAGCAAGACAGGTTTCCCTGTTTCCTGTTTTACCAAGTGTAACAATGAATTTTAAATTCTGATTCTGATTATTTTACACGGAACACAACACTGGCATTTTTCTGATCATCGGCGCTCAGAAATACTTTAAAGTAATTGTCTCCGCTCTGAACTTTCATGATGGCTGTATTGGGTGGAACACGTCCCATGTTTTCGGCATACATAGTTAATGTGTTGTCCTTGCCGTGAATTGCTTTCAGTTTTAATGTAATTGGTTTGTCGCTTAAAGTTTGTTTGGAAGCGATTACTTCTCCGTTGAATAAAACCGTAATCACATCACCATCTATTTCTGCGTTATCATACAGGTTAACGATGATTTCGTCTGATGAAAGTGAAATGGTTTCAAAAACTTTATTATCCCTTTTCTCAATTCCATTTGGAAGTTTGGGAGCTGTAATAACAGGCTTTGTTTCAGGATTCGATTGCGGCTGAATTTTGTTTTCCACTTTCGATATTACAGGAGCTGTTTTAACTACAGTGTCTTTTTTGGGAGCCTGTTTTACAGGTGCCGCTTTGTTCTTTGCAACCGTTTCCTGTTTCTGTTGTGTGGTTACAGCAGGTTTGTTCGCCGGTGGGCTTACACGTACGGTTGTTGATGGAGGCGGTGTTACAATAGGATTTTTTACCAATAAGGTTCTTGAAAGTACTGTGCTTCCGGTACCGCAATTGTTTTCTTTGCTGGCAGGCTTCCAGGTGCCCACTAACTGTTCTGTATTTCCTTTTTTGAAATAAGTAAGGATATGCGTTTGTAAGCAATCACCAAACCAGGCGGGGGTGTTGGCTTTGATCCGGCTGGTTTCTGTAGAAACAAAGGTTTTGCTGGCAGGATCAAATGTGCCCTTAATGGCGCAAATGGTATAATAGCGTTTCCCGCCCAGCATAAAATAGGTGGTGGAAGTGCCTTCTATAGTTGTTCCGTTCACATCAAACTCAAGTACATATTCGGTTTTGGAGGTGTCACCTTTTGCTTCAAAACTACCTCTCCATTGTCCGCTGTATTTCTGTGCACCAACAGATAGAGAAAATAATATGCCTGAAAGCAGGAATACGTATTTCATACCTTTTTGAATCATAGTCTGCCCGAACTGTTTTTTTACAAATATCAGTTCCCCTGCAAAATAACCAAAACGTTTACCCGCTCATCGGCAATAGTTTGTTAATTTTGCACTTCAAAATTTTGATTAACATCAGTTTATTATGTCAGAACAGATTCACATCACATTGCCAGACGGAGCAGTGAAAGAGGTAGCGGCAGGAAGCAGTGCCCTGGATATTGCAAAGTCGATCAGCGAAGGATTAGCCCGTAAAGTTTTAGCGGCCAGTGTTAACGGACAGGTTTGGGATTTAACTCGTCCCATTACGTCTGATGCCACTTTGAAATTGCTGACGTGGGATGATACCGATGGAAAATCAACATTCTGGCATTCCAGTGCCCACCTTATGGCAGAAGCAGTTGAGAGTTTGTTTCCGGGGGTAAAATTCTGGGTAGGCCCGCCCGTGGAGAAAGGATTTTATTATGACATGGATCTTGGCGATCGTAAGATGACCGAAGAAGATTTAGCGGTGCTGGAAAAGAAAATGAACGAGTTGGCCAAACAAAGCAACAATTTTCAGCGTAAGGAAATCTCCAAGGCAGATGCAGTTGCTTATTTTTCCCAGAAAGGAGATGAGTACAAACTGGATTTATTGCAAGGCTTGGCCGATGGAGAAATCACTTTTTATACACAGGGAAATTTTACCGATCTCTGCCGTGGGCCACATATCCCTCATACAGGATTCATTAAGGCGATTAAATTAACATCTATTGCCGGAGCTTACTGGAAAGGGGATGAAAAGAACAAACAGCTCACCCGTGTTTATGGTGTAACCTTCCCCTCACAGAAAGAGTTGGATGAATACCTGGCTATGCTGGAAGAGGCAAAGAAGCGTGACCACCGCAAACTGGGTAAAGAGCTGGGCATTTATACAATGGATGATGATACCGGTCCCGGACTTCCTTTATGGATGCCCAATGGAACTATTGTCATTGAAGAACTGGAAAAGCTGGCAAAGGAAACCGAAGCAGCAGCAGGTTACAAGCGTGTGGTAACTCCGCATATTGCGAAGGAAAGCATGTATTTAACCAGCGGCCACCTTCCGTATTATGCAGATAGTATGTTCCCTCCCATGGAAATGGACGGAGAAAAATATTATCTCAAAGCCATGAACTGTCCGCACCACCATAAAATTTTCGATGCAGAACCCAAAAGTTATAAAGACTTACCGTATCGTATAGCCGAATACGGAACCTGCTATCGTTATGAGCAAAGCGGCGAGTTATTTGGTTTGATGCGTGTGCGTTGTCTGCATATGAACGATGCTCATATCTATTGTAACCGTGAGCAGTTTGGTGATGAATTCCGTGCGGTGAATGATATGTACCTGAAGTATTTCAAAATCTTCGGTATTGATAAGTATGTGATGCGTTTGAGTTTGCACGAACCATCCAAGCTGGGACAGAAGTATGTAAACGAACCAGAGCTTTGGCAGGAAACCGAAGCAATGGTGCGTAAAGTCCTCATTGAGTCCAATATTCCATTCATTGAAGTACAGGATGAAGCAGCTTTCTATGGTCCAAAAATTGATGTTCAGATATGGAGTGCCATCGGTCGTGAGTTTACATTGGCTACCAACCAGGTGGATTTCAACAGTGGTAATAAATTCAAGCTGTCGTACACCAACCCCAATAACCAGCCAGAAGTACCGCTGATTATCCACCGTGCACCGCTTGGAACACATGAACGTTTCATTGGCTTCCTGCTGGAGCATTATGCCGGTAAATTCCCGCTTTGGCTGGCGCCGATGCAGGTGAAAGTGCTGCCAATCAGCGATAAATTCATGGATTATGCAAAAACTGTGGCACAAAAGTTGAAAAATGCTGATATTCGTGCCGAAGTTGACGACCGGAACGAGAAAATAGGCAAGAAAATACGTGATACGGAGCTCATGAAAGTGCCTTATATGCTGGTGGTGGGTGAGAAGGAAATGAACGAAGGCAAGGTGGCAGTTCGCAAGCAAGGTAAAGGCGATGCCGGTGTGGTAGGAGTAGATGAGTTTGTAGCAATGGCCGTTGGCGAAATAAAAGATCGCAGATCCGAATAACTTAATTCTCTTTCACCCCTGAAGAGAATGCTTAATAATTAAAATTTGATGGCCTCCCACAGGGGGAAGAGGCCTCCCAAGTATGGCATATCCACCCAGACCACCACGGGGTCGTTTTATTCCCCGTAAGGAACCTGAACATCGTATCAATCACCTCATTCGTGTACCAGAAGTCCGTTTGGTAGGCGATAATGTTGAAGTAGGAGTTTATCCCACTCAAAAAGCGTTACAAATAGCCCAGGAACTGGGATTAGACCTGGTGGAAATTTCACCCCAGGCGGTTCCACCTGTTTGTAAAGCAATTGATTACAACAAGTTCCTGTACGAGAAGAAGAAAAAGGAAAAGGAAATGAAGGCCAAGAGTAAATCGGCCGAGTTAAAGGAAATCCGGTTCACGCCGAATACCGATGACCACGATTTTGACTTCAAAGCCAAACATGCCGAAAACTTTTTGAAAGAGGGTAATAAAGTGAAAGCATATGTTCAGTTTAAGGGACGTGCAATCCAGTTTAAAGAACGTGGCGAGTTGGTATTGTTGAAATTTGCCGAACGCCTGGCCGAAATCGGACAGGTAGAAGGATTGCCTAAACTGGAAGGAAAGCGGATGTTGATGATCATTTCGCCCAAATCGGTTAAAAAGAAGAAAGAATCTGCAGAGTAATTGAAGTCCCGCCCCGGCGGGATTTCTGCTTTTAAGGCATTTGGCCATTATTTTTATTCATTTCTTGGGATTTCATCCCCAATTTATATACCTTTGCGCTCCATTTTACAGAGCTCTGTTTCTGTAAATATTAGGCCCAAATGGCTCCATAAGTGTTCCGCCAGTGCGGAGCCGCCAGCAGGGTGGAATTATAAATTGACATGTTACATGCCAAAGGTTAAAACCAATTCAAGTGCCAAGAAGCGCTTTAAAGTAACAGGCACCGGGAAAATTACCCATCAGAAATCTTTCAAACGTCACATCCTCACCAAAAAGTCTACCAAGCGTAAGCGCCACATGGGCCACGATGGTGTTGTGCACAAATCAAATCTTGATTTCGTGAAGCGTTTGCTCCGTTTGAAATAATCATTCATTAACTATTAAACTTATTCTGATATGCCTCGTTCAGTAAATGCCGTTGCTTCAAGAGCACGCCGCAAAAGGATTCTGAAAGCTGCCAAAGGTTTCTATGGCAAAAGGAAAAATGTATACACCGTTGCGAAAAACGTAATGGAAAAAGGTCTTACTTATAAATATGTAGGACGTAAACTTAAGAAACGTGAATACCGTCGTTTGTGGATTGCCCGTATCAATGCGGCTGTTCGTGAGGAAGGTCTCACTTACTCTCAGTTCATTCATCTCTTGAACCAGAAAAATATCACACTTGATCGTAAAGTGCTGGCTGATTTGGCAATGAATGAGCCCGAAAGCTTCAAGAAACTGGTTGCTTCAGTTAAATAAATTGAAACAACTGTGAGTTTATAAAAACCGGATCTGAACCGTTCAGATCCGGTTTTTTGTTTTATGTTCGTTACCATGCAAAATTCCCTTACGTTTGCAATCCATTTTGTTCGTTACAATATCTCTTCAAATTAAAAACAACTGTCTGTAAATGAGCAATACCACTTACACCGACCTCGTACATCAAACCTTTAATTTCCCGCAGGAAGGTTTTGAGGTGAAAGATGGTTACTTACAATTTAACGGTCTTGATCTGAAAGCCCTGATTGACAAGTACGGTACTCCCATGAAACTGACGTATCTGCCCAAAATCGGAATGCAGATACGAAAGGCAAAGAGAATGTTTGAAGCTGCTTACAAGCGCCATAAATACGAAGGCAAATACTTCTATTGTTATTGCACGAAGAGCAGCCATTTTTCTTTTGTGGTGGAAGAGGCGTTAAAGAATGAGGTTCATCTTGAAACTTCATTTGCTTATGATATTGAAATTATCAACAAGCTGTACCAGAAGAAAAAAATCACAAAAGACATTCAGATTATTTGTAACGGGTATAAGCAGAAAGCTTATATCGCACGCATTGCCAAATTACTCAATACAGGATTCAAAAATGTGGTACCCGTATTGGATAATAAAGACGAACTGCAGCAACTGAAGAAGACAGTAAAAGTTCCTTTCAAAGTTGGTATCCGTGTGGCAGCAGAGGAAGAGCCTACTTTCCCGTTTTATACATCACGGTTAGGCATTCGTGCAAGAGATATCCTTGAATTTTACGTAGATAAGATAGAGGGGAATGAAGATCGTTTCCAGTTAAAAATGTTACATATCTTTTTGAATAAGGGTATTAAAGATGATATCTACTACTGGAGTGAATTGAATAAAATCATCAACCTGTATTGCCAGTTGAAAAAGATTTGCCCGGAGCTGGATTCAATCAACATAGGTGGAGGTTTCCCCATTAAACACTCATTGGGCTTTGAATATGATTATCAGTTCATGATTAATGAGATTGTGGGTACTATCAAAAAAACCTGTAAGAAAGCAGGTGTGCCAATGCCAAATATTTATACCGAGTTTGGCAGTTTTACGGTGGGTGAAAGTATGGCACATATATATAGTGTACTTGGACAAAAAATCCAGAACGATCGTGAGAACTGGTATATGATTGATTCATCTTTCATCACAACCTTGCCCGATACATGGGGTATTGGCGAAAAATTCCTCATGTTGCCCATTAACAAGTGGGATAACGATTACCAGCGTGTGGTGTTGGGAGGAATCACCTGTGATAGTCACGATTATTATGACTCAGAAGAGCATATAAATGAAGTGTTTTTGCCCAAACTGAACGGAAATGGTACGCAGGAACCGTTGTTTGTAGGGTTCTTCCATACGGGTGCTTACCAGGATCAGATCAGTGGATATGGCGGTATCAAGCATTGTATGATTCCGTCTCCGAAACATGTTATTGTAGGACATGATAAGAATGGCAAATTAGTAGACTGGCTTTATGCAAAAGAACAAACGGCACAAAGCATGTTGAAGATTCTTGGATATTAAACCCAATGAAATAAAAAAAATGCTCCGAACAAACGGAGCATTTTTTTTGAAAGGATTTATAGTGCGGGGTTGCGGCTGCGTTTGCCCCATCCGGGTTGTGGTTGTTGGTAGCCATAAGTTGAATTGTTACTATGGCATTTCTTGTTCCATTTGTTATGTTTTGCATAATCAGAAGCATTGCCACCGTATCGTTTTACAGCTTGCCCGGGAGGCAAATGATTACAATTGCTATGATTCCATGAACTGTGATAGCTGGTGTAACAGGTATTCCCTTTCCTGTTGCGCTTTTTGCCGGGATGTGAAGCAGCAGATGCATCTGCAGCAGTGAAGACCATCGCTGTTAAGCCTATCAGCAACAGCGACCATTTGTACCATTTTGTTTGTTGCATAGTTGAATCATTTACATCTTGTATTCCAAACAACCTGCCAAACATAAAATCAAAAGTGTATGCGCCTCTTTCTTACCGTTTTTTTAACAGCCATTGGATTTACCTCATTAAATGCACAAAGCACTGAAGATTCGGTTAAAGTAGTGGTGAACCAGATGTTCCTGGCGATGAAAAATGGAGATTCTGTTTTGCTGAGGTCTGTGTTCTCAGAGTCGGCAGTGTTGCAAACAATCGGCCGTGGTAAAACAGGTGAAACAGTAGTGCGTACGGAGAACCTGGATGAGTTTATTTCCTTTGTTGGAAAAGTGGCGCAGGGTGACGCAGATGAACGGATTCAGTTTGGCGCTGTTCATATTGATGGGGCTATGGCCAGTGTGTGGACACCTTACCAGTTTTATTACAAAGGTGTATTCAGCCATTGCGGAGTGAATTCATTTCAACTCGTACGATTAACCAGCGGCTGGAAAATTCAATACATTATCGATACAAGAAGAAAAACGGGATGTAATTAATTTTTCTTGTTAGACACTCTGTACTTCTTATTGACTTTGGGATCATCAAAATAATTATTGGCCCCCTTGCTATCGCTTTCAATGATGTCTTCCAATGGAATATCAAGCAACTGTAGTTGTGCCTGTTTCAGTTCCTGTTTTAAACGTGCTGTTTTTTGTACAATTTCCGGGTCTTTATCTCCGAGTAATGATTGATCGTCCAATATAAACTCCAGTCTCCTGATATTGGTACGAACCAGCGATGCTGAGTTTTGATCGGTTACTTTATTAGGAGCTACAGCTTCCTTTACTGGTACCAGCGTTAAGCCAACACCAGGTAAAATACGTCCGATGTTTTTCTGGCTTTCATTGTCCATAGTGGAGAAAACCGTACCGGCAAGAGCTGTGGAAGCCGATGTCATATCAAACGACAAGCGGGTAGAGCGATTGTTTTTTATTTTTTTATCCAGTTTCCGGAATGTAAATTTTAATTGCTGGATATAGCGTTGGTAATCGGATACAATTTTATCATATTCCATTTTTTTCAACGGATAATTGATTGCTTCTTTCACCATTACAGTTACAACTGTTGTATCACGGTTGCGGAATTTGTCGGATGCAGTAAAGTAAAGCCGGAGCCTTTTTGTTTTACTGCTATCGGTATCCTTTACAAAATCATAAGGGATCGTCCAGTTGAATTCATCATTACAAAAGTTGATGGGATTGTTTAGTTTGATAGGAATATTGCTTTCAAAGCTGATTTGTTCTACCGGGAAATTTCCATTTTCACAAAAAAGTTGGAAACGAAGTGTATCGCCTTCATCTACTGTAACCGGACTAGACACTGATGGACGCACTTTTGAAGGAATGATTTCTGTATTAAAGAAAACGATTGTGAAAAAGGTATCTACACGTTCTTTAGGGTCATAAAGGTTTTGAACACCTACCTGCACTTTGTAATCAACATCATATTTTAATTTGCCCGACAGAAAGAATGCTTTATCTGCTTTGAAAGTGAGTACGCCGTTATCTTTATTAATTCGTAACCCCAGCGGTGAGTTTTTCAGAAACCAGTAATAGTTTTTTTGATTTTTATTTACTTCCAGGTTGTAGGTAAGAAGACTATCCACATGCAACGTAAAATAGGGATTAAGATTCCGGATACGTAGAAGCGTATCGACTGTATGATTGGGTACACTATCTTTTTCCTGAGCTGATAAGGCAAATGAAAGGAAAAGGAAAAAAAACAGGAAGGGGAGTGACTGGATTTTCTTTCTCATGTACTGCGAAGATAAATTGAATTCTTATTTACCGGTTCAATGAATACGAATCAAAAAAAAGCCCGTCCAGAAGAATCAGGACGGGGTGTAAACCAAAACCAACTGCTATAACTAGCTATTTCAAATTTGTTTATTGAACGTTTATGCTTTTAACGGGCTCTTTTACTTCCGCTTTTTTAGGTAAGTACAATTTGAGGATTCCATTTTCATATTTCGCTTCTATCCCTTCAGTCTGGATGCTTTCATCTACAGAAAAACTCCGTTTGAAGTTGGGGAAGTTGAATTCGTTACGGATAAGTTTGTAGCCTTCTTGCTTTGCATCTTCTTTCTTTTCGTATGCTACAGTAAGGATGCCTTTATCAACCGTAATCGAAAAGTCTTCTTTGTTACGTCCGGGTACACTTAATTCGAGTAAATAACCAGAAGGCGTTTCACCAATATTTGCCGGAGGTGCAAACAGGTTATTGACTGTTTTGTTGAAAGAAGGGAGTTCATTAAAGAACTCATCGAAAATGCTGTTGATGCTTTTCTGAACGGGGCTGTGCAATTTTACCATTGTCATATGTTTTACGTTTTATAGTTTTTAATATGCTTCAATGTGATCAAACAGCGATCCAACCCAGAAATGAATGTCAATTGAACAATTATTTCGATTCCGGCAAGACAAAAAGTCTTAACAGTGTATCCTTGTGCGACAAAATTTCCGATTTGGTATTACAATAAACTTTTGGACTAGTTTTGCGTTCTTTATTAATAAAACAAAATATATGTATCCAGCAGAAATAGTTATGCCAATGAAGGCAGAGTTAACAGACGAAGGTTTTGAAGAGTTATTATCTTCAGAAGCTGTGGGTGAAGCGCTCCAGCAAAAAGGAACCAGCCTTGTTTTTATCAATTCTGTTTGTGGTTGTGCAGCAGGAAGTGCCCGGCCTGGTGTTTTAATGGCTGTTCAGAATTCCGGTAAACGTCCGGATCATTTGTTAACCAGTTTTGCCGGTTTTGATACTGATGCAGTTAAGAAGATTCGTGAGCACCTGCTTCCTTATCCTCCCAGCTCACCAGCGATTGCATTGTTTAAAGACGGACAATTGGTGCATTTTGTAGAACGTCACATGATTGAAGGACGTCCTGCACAGATGATTGCACAAAACCTCATCAGTGCATTTGAAGAACATTGCAACTAATCAAAAGAAAAGAATGGAATCCCTCATTTACTGAGGGATTTTTTTTTAGCCTTTAGTTAGCCTTTGGTTCGTTTTCGTTACGGTTTTTTCAAGTAACATTGCAACTCAAACTAATTACATGTATCCCAATTTATATTTTTTCTTCAAGGAAGTTTTTGGTGTTGAATGGGAGTGGGCCCGGTTTCTGAACTCGTTTGGTTTTTTTGTGGCATTGGCATTTATTGCTGCGGCAATGGTACTTACCAAAGGATTACAGTTAAAAGAAAAGAAAGGACTGTTATCACCTAAAGAAGAAAAGCGTGAGTTTGGAAAGCCTGCATCTGTGGGTGAACTGATATCAAATGCAGTACTTGGCTTTTTAATGGGGTATAAGATCATTGGTGCTTTTATGGTTGCCGGTTCCGGGGTGAATCCACAGGAATTTATTTTTTCATCGAAAGGAAGCTGGGGGGCAGGTATTTTCTTAGCGGCTTTATTTGCAGGCTTGCGTTGGTATGAAAAGAATAAAGAAAAAGCGGCAAAACCAGAAGTAAGAATGGTTCGTGTATGGCCTCATGAGAGGGTGGGAGATATTACTGTACTTGCCGCAGTGTTTGGCTTTTCCGGAGCTAAAGTGTTTCATAATCTTGAAAACTGGAATGATTTTGTTGCAGATCCTGTAGGTGCTTTGTTGTCATTCAGCGGACTAACATTTTATGGAGGATTGATTTGTGCTGCCATTGCCATTATTGTTTACTCCAAGCGAAAAGGGATTTCATTACGTCATCTTGCCGATGTTATGGGACCAGCTCTCATGCTGGCTTATGCTATTGGTCGAATTGGATGCCAGGTGGCAGGTGATGGTGATTGGGGCATTCCCAACAGCGCCTATGTTGCCGATTCTACAGGAACAGTCCGCCTGGCAGCACCGGGTGAATTTGAAGCAACGCTTGAAAAAAATAAGACCTATTACCTGGAACAGGAGTTCAGAGGAAGTAAGCTTTCAGAAATTCCTCATACATCATTTAAGGCACCTTCATTTTTGCCTGTTTGGATGGTGGCTTATACTTATCCGCACAATGTAAACAGCATGGGAGCACGCCTGGCTGATTGCACAGATGTTGAGCATTGTAATTATTTGCCGGTTCCCGTTTTTCCTACTCCGTTTTATGAAACAGTTGTTTCATTACTCTTCTTTGGGCTTCTAATTTTCCTGCGCAGACGAATAAAGCTGCCTGGGGCTTTGTTCTGTATTTATCTCATTATGAATGGAACCGAACGCTTTTTTGTGGAATTAATCCGTGTGAATACCAAATATGACTTTGGTTTTATCAAGCCTACACAGGCAGAACTCATTTCAACCGGATTGGTTTTACTGGGTGTGGCACTTTATTTTGTGTGCAAAAAACGGGCGGCAGCCACTATCTGACAGTTTTTTAATTCATTTTCCGCTTATCATTTCGAACTTTCCGTTCATCCCATAGCAAGGGTTGGGGTGTAACATAATTTTCTCTCCGTCGTCTCATTCCTCATAATCGATTGCCGAACATCAGGCAAATCGGCCTTTCGGCACAAAACATTGTACTATGTAAAACATAGAACCTAATTTTGGCTGGTAATTAAAACAAACAGGTACTTTTATTAATATCAAACCAAGAAAATGAAAAAGTTGACATCTATCCTGACTGCTGCCTTGCTAACCTTATCTCTAGCCGGGTTTAGCCAAAAAACACCCTCGGTTTCCGGGATTCTTAAAGATGATAATACCAAGCCTCTTTCAGGGGTTTCGGTATCTCTTTATCGTGCCAAAGACACTGTTTTGCTGAAGGGGGCAATAACAGATAAGGCCGGACAATATGTGTTTGAAGGTGTAAAAGAGGGGGCTTATTTTGTAGGAACATTTGTAGTAGGGCACAAGAAAATCATGAAGCCGGTAGAGGTGGCAGCAGGACAGGATGTTCAACTGAACCTTGTATTGGAGCCTGAGGTAAGAGGATTAAAAGAAGTGGTGGTGACTGCAAAGAAACCTTTGTTTGAGCAAAAGCCCGACAAACTGGTTGTGAATGTAGATGCATCTCCTACGAATGCCGGTTCTACAGCGTTGGATATCCTGGAGAAGTCGCCCGGTGTTTCTGTAGATAAAGATGGCAATATCAGTTTGAAAGGAAAAGCGGGTGTTCAGGTTTATATTGATGGGAAACCCGCCTATTTATCCGGCGCAGATCTTGCCAATTATTTGAAAAATATGCAAGGCGCACAGTTGGAGCAGATTGAAATCATGACCAATCCTCCTGCGAAATACGATGCTGCAGGGAACAGTGGCATTATCAACATCCGTACTAAAAAAACAAAGCAATTTGGATATAATATCTCCGTTACTGCAGGAGTTACACAAGGTGTTTATCCAAGGAATAACCAGAGCGTAAATTTTAATTTCCGTAAGAATAAAATCAATCTTTTTGGGAACCTGAACCGTAGTGAAAGAAACTCCTTTAACCAGATGAGTATTCAGCGTCGGTTTATGGAGCCAAATACCAAACAGGTGGTTTCAAACTTTGAACAGGTATCATTGATGCGTCACTGGAATTCTTCTAACTCTGCAAAGTTGGGACTGGACTATAATTTCACTAAGAAAACAAGTGTGGGAATGGTGTTAAATGGTTTTTATAATCCCGGTGTATTCAGGAATGCAAGTGATATTGATATTTTTGATGCGTCACATGATCTGCAAAGCAAAACTATGGCTTCATCAATTGCAAAAAACACCTGGAAGAATGCGAGTGCCAATGTAAACTTCCGTCACCAGTTTGACAGTACAGGAAAAGAACTGACTGCCGATGTGGATTATATCCAATACAATTCATCCAATAAGCAAAGAGTGGAAAATGCATATTTTGATGCCAATGGAAATCCGGTGTTAACTCCAGATGTTTTGCTGGGCAATCTTCCGCAGAATATTAAAATCTATAGTGCCAAAGCCGATTATGTTCATCCGTTGAAAAAAGGTGCAAAGATTGAAGCTGGTTTAAAAACAAGTTTTGTAAGAACAGATAATGATGCAACTTATGATAGCTTGATTAATGGAAACCTGGTGCGTGATTACGGCCGCAGCAACCATTTTGTGTATGATGAAAATATTAATGCCGCCTATGTAAGTTACACCCGTCCTATAAGCAAAAAGTTATCCGGACAATTCGGATTGCGCCTGGAAAACACCGAAGCGAACGGTAATCAGAAAACAACAGGAGAAACCTTTAAACTCAGTTATACACAGTTGTTCCCTACATTGTTTCTTCAATACACAGCCAGTGAAAAAAACAGCTGGAGTGTGAACTATGGACGCCGTATCCGCAGGCCCGATTATGAAAGCCTGAATCCATTTGTGGAGTTTCTGGATCGCTATACCTATGAGCAGGGTAATCCCTACCTGCGTCCGCAGTTCAGTCACAATGTGGAACTAACGCACACGTATAAGGGCTTTTTGAATACTACTTTGAATTATACAAACACTAACAATATTATTCAGCAGGTATTAGAGCAGAATACAGAAAAAAATGAAACCTATGTGAAGCAGGCAAATATTGCCAAACAACAGCAAATAGGATTGGCAGTAAGTGCTTTCAAGCAAATCAAAAATTTCAGTGGTAATATTTATGCCAACGTGTTCTATAATGAGTTCAAGGGAATTGTAAGTAATGCGCCGGTAGACCTTGGGTTAACTACTGTAATGTTTAACGGATCTGTTTCTTACAAATTCAAGAAAGGCTGGAATACAGAAGTAAGTGGTTTTTACAGGACTCCCGGTATGGAAGGTGTGTTCCGGATTGGTAGCCTGGGTATGGTAAACCTCGGAGCCAGTAAATCGCTCTTCAAAAACAAAGCAACCATCCGTTTAAATGTACGTGACGTATTGTGGACTCAGAGAGCGAAAGGAACTATTAAGTTTGGCGATATTGATACAAAATTCCAGCAACATTCAGATACAAGAACAGCCAGCATCAGCTTTACTTATCGTTTCACCAAAGGAAAAGTGAATGGCGGCCGCCAGAAGAAAGGTGGAGCAGGAGATGAGGAAAGTCGTGTTAAGGCCGGCGATAACTAGTTATATCTCTCCATATATATTCTCATGTTGATTTACGACCCCTGTTTTTACAGGGGTTTCTTATTGCATTGTGGTGCGTTCCCTACCTTTGCTTTATAATTCAATTTTATGCCATCTTTCGATATTGTTAGCAAAGTAGATGCACAGGCGCTGGATAATGCTGTGAATGTTACTACAAAAGAAATCACAAACCGATTTGATTTTAAGGGCAGCCATGTGGTGATTGATCTTAACAGAAAAGACTTTAAGATCAGTATTGAAGTGGAAGATGAAATGAAGTTGCGCCAGTTAGTGGATGTATTGATAAGCCGGGCCCATAAGCAAGGGATTGCCCCGGAAGCATTTGACCTCAGCAAGGAACCTTACCAGAGTGGGAAACTGGTAAAACAGGATGTGCAGGTACGAAACGGCCTGAAGCAGGAAGATGCCAAAAAAATTGTGAAACAAATCAAAGATTCCGGGCTCAAAGTACAAGCTTCCATCAATGATGATATTGTGCGGGTAACCGGCAAGAAAATAGATGATCTTCAGGCTGTTATACAAGCTTCGAAGGGGTGGAACCTGGGTATTCCGCTGCAATATGAAAACATGCGTTCCTGATTTTTTGAGAGAAGAAAAAATGATGAAAAAAGCGGCGTAATGTGGAAATTTCATTTTGAACGTAAGTGAAATAGTTCTACTTTTGCGCCTGTTAAAAATTCAACGACACGGCCCATCCGTGTAAAAATATTATCAAGGTTATGAAAAAAGAAGTTCATCCAGCTAATTATCGCTTTGTAGTGTTTAAGGACATGAGTAATGGTTATTCTTTCCTGACCCGTTCTACTGCTCCTTCTAAAGAAACTGTAAAATGGGAAGATGGTAACGAATACCCCCTCATTAAACTGGAGATTTCTAACACCAGCCATCCTTTCTTCACTGGCCAGAACGTACTGGTAGATACTGCCGGACGTATTGACAAGTTCAAGAAGAAATACGCAAAGAAAGCATAAGCACACGCTTTTGATTATAACTTATATCCCTCCGTTCCGGGGGGATTTTTTTGTGTCCATATATTGAAGCCATAAAAAAGCCGGTCCTGAGAACCGGCTTTACTAATGGGAGATTAATTTTGATTACACATTAAAGCGGAAGTGCATGACATCTCCGTCTTTCACGATATATTCTTTTCCTTCAATCCGCAATTTTCCTGCTTCACGACAAGCGGCTTCTGTTTTGTAAGTGATATAGTCATTATAACCAATTACTTCGGCCTTGATAAAGCCTTTCTCAAAATCGGTATGGATCACACCGGCACATTGAGGTGCTTTCCATCCTTTGTGGAAAGTCCAGGCACGCACTTCCTGTACACCGGCTGTGAAATATGTTTGTAATCCCAGCAAATGGTAGGTACTGTGGATCAAACGGTCAAGAGCCGGTTCTGTCATTTTATATTCTTCCATGAACAGTTCTTTATCGGCCGGGTCTTCCATTTCGCTGATCTGTGCTTCGATGGTATTATTCATAATAATCACATCGGCATCTTCATCTTTCACAGCATCAACAAGCGCCTGTGAATATTTATTGCCGGTGTGCATACTGGCTTCATCCACATTGGCCACATATAATACTTTTTTCCCGGTGAGGAAGAAAGAGTCCTGTATCACATCCAGCTCTGCACTATTGAGATCAAGTCCGCGGATGCTTTTTCCCTGTTCCAGGTGATGCTTACATTTCAGTAAAACTTCCAGCTCTGCTTTGGCTTTTGCATCTCCTGCTTTGGCTTGTTTTTCAATCCGCTGAATTTTTTTCTCAGCTGTTTCCAGGTCTTTCAGTTGCAGTTCGGTATCAATGATTTCTTTATCGCCAACAGGGTTGATAGCACCTTCTTCCCTTAATACATTTTCATCCTCGAAACAACGGATCACATGAATGATGGCATCCACTTCACGGATATTGGCCAGGAATTTATTACCCAGTCCTTCACCTTTACTGGCGCCTTTCACCAAACCGGCAATATCCACAATTTCAATCTGTGTAGGCACAATACGATCGGGCTGCACCAGCTCGGCCAGTTTATTCAGGCGTTTATCGGGTACATCCACAAGGCCCACATTGGGCTCGATGGTACAGAAACGATAATTACTTGCCTGTGCTTTGGCGCTGTTACTTACGGCGTTGAATAAAGTTGATTTTCCAACGTTTGGCAATCCCACAATACCTGCTTTTAAACCCATTAGAAATGTATGATTTTAGATTTTCAGTTTCAGAGTTGTTGCCCGACGGTTCTTAGGTATCGTTGCTAACAATTCTGCTCTTGTTTTAAGAGCCCGCAAAGATAAGTTTTACCAGTGAAAGGAGGGCGACGGGGATAAATTGCTTTTGGTGAATTCATTGAAATGGGCAATCTTCAATCTAAATTCTGAAATCTTACTATGGCATTAAGCAGAATATGGAGTGCATTCATTTTGATAGCTGTTGCCGCAGCATTGTTCAAATACCTTCCACAAGGCGGCGAAAAGCAGATTTTTTCTTCCATGATCATCGGGAAATCGGGGGATACCGTACAGATAAAGTCGGTGAGTAAAACAGAAATAACGCCTGCGATTGCATTGGCACTGGATACAATTTCCAGGGCCGTGGAAGGAAAACAGATTTATAAAAAAGAAGGAGATGGATTTGCTGTATTAAAAGTGCAGAATGCAAACGGTGTAATTGAAACAGGAAAAGATGCTGTTACGATTTGTATTGGCTTGGTGGGTATCATTGCTTTGTTCATGGGATTTATGAGTATTGCAGAAAAAGCCGGAGGTATCAATTTATTATCCAGGATCATCAGTCCTTTTTTTACACGAATCTTTCCTGAAATTCCAAAAGGGCATCCGGCATTCGGGCATATGATGATGAACTTCAGTGCCAACCTGCTCAACCTGGATAATGCTGCAACTCCGTTTGGTTTGAAGGCGATGGAAAGCTTACAGGAATTGAATCCCGATAAATCAAGAGCCAGTAATCCGCAATTAATGTTTATGTGTTTGCATGCATCGGGATTAACATTGATTCCGGTAACGATTATTGCGGCACGTGCTTCGTTAAAAGCAGCCAATCCTACCGATATTTTTGTTCCCTGCATGGTAGCCACTTTTGCAGCAACTATGGCAGCAATGATTATTGTTTCGATCAAACAAAAAATCAATTTGTTTCAACCTGTGATTCTTGCATGGGTGCTGGGTGTATCGGCCATTATAGCTATGCTGGTGCTTTACCTGGTGAATCTGAATACAGATCAACTTCAATCGTTCTCCGGTGTGTTGAGCAACGGATTGATTCTTTTCATTTTTGTTGCAATTGTTGCCGGTGCATTGTACAAAAAAATCAATGTGTTTGATGCATTTGTAGATGGTGCAAAAGGGGGATTTGAAACAGCAGTCCGCATTATTCCTTACCTCGTAGGTATGTTGGTGGCGATCAGTTTGCTACGCACCAGCGGAACCTTTGACCTGGTAATTGACGGTGCTAAAACTTTCTTTATGTGGATGGGAGCAGATACACGGTTTGTTGATGGTCTGCCCACTGCATTAATCAAACCATTGAGCGGAAGCGGAGCAAGAGGAATGATGATCGACACCATGAAAACATTTGGCCCCGATTCATTTGCCGGCCGCCTGGCTTGTGTGCTACAGGGCAGCAGTGATACTACTTTTTACGTGATAGCCGTTTATTTTGGAGCTGTAGGCATTAAGAATACACGCTATGCAGTAGGTGCAATGTTATTGGCCGATCTTGTTGGGATACTTACTTCTATTTTACTGGCTTATTTGTTTTTCGGAAGTTCTTTGTAAGAGTGGGAGAGTTGCCATGAGAACAATAACTTTGTGCTGCGTATCTGATCTTTGCCTGTTTTCTGATTCTTAAATACATCTGTTTTGACAACAACTTACAACCGCAATGAATTAATCTTCATACGGCTTTCGTTTATCCTCAGCACTATTATATGCCTGGTTAAATTTGTTGCCTGGTTTTTTACAGGATCATTGGTGATTTTATCGGATGCGTTGGAATCAATCATCAATGTGGCAGGCGCTGCTTTTGCATGGTACAGTGTATATGTTTCCGGAAAACCAAGAGATAAAGATCATCCGTATGGACATGGAAAAATTGAATTCTTCTCGATTGGTTTTGAAGGAGCAATGATCTTCATTGCCGGTATTGTGATATTAATTGAAGCAATTATGTTGTTTATCCACCCGGCCGAAATACAGAAGCTGGGAGTGGGTTTGTGGCTTACGATCGGGACAGGCGCTGCTAATTTTTTACTCGGGTATTTCCTCATTCAGAAAGGGAAGAAAGCACAGAGCCTGATTTTACAAGGAAATGGGAAGCATCTCATGAGTGACAGTTATACCAGTATAGGAGTAATTGTTGCCCTAGTGCTGATCTTACTTACCGGCTTTCAATGGATAGATCCTGTGGCTTCGGTTGTTGCAGCAGGGATTATTATTTATACCGGCTTCCAATTGATCAGAAAAGCAGTGAGTGGTTTGATGGATGAAACAAATGAAGAAATTGTTGATGAGATTATTTCCATTCTGAAGCAAAACCGGCATGAATGCTGGATTGATATTCATAATTTACGTGTGCAGAAGTTTGGTAATTACTACCATGTGGATTGCCATGTTACATTACCTCATTATTTCCTCCTGAGCCGTGTACATGATGAGATATCTAAAATGGATCAGCTGTTAAACAAAGATTTCAGCAAAGGAACCATTGAATTTTTTATCCATACAGATCCCTGTATAGAAATCAGTTGTACTCATTGTATGATCCATGATTGTCCTGTAAGGAAGCGCCCTTTTATGCAGAAGATAGAATGGGAGAAAACGAATATCCTTCCCAATAAGAAACATGGATTTCCTGAATAAGTGATAAACGGACAATCTGCTTTTACCTTCCTTGCTCTTGTGCTCAAATTGTGCAGTAACTATTTACTAATATCTATTTGAAACAGGTCTTTTGTGCATTAACTTTATAAGAGTGAATTTGTCTTGCTGCAAAGGTTTGTATTCGTTACCGTAAGTAAAGGTTGTCTTTACAGGCAACGATTCTTCATTTTAAAACCGAGGCAATGAAAACGTTTTTTACTTTTCTGTCTGCACTGGTTTTGATTCTGCTGTGTAATGTTTCTTTTATTACCGCACAAAGTGTTCCCAATGGAAATTTTGAAAACTGGATCAGTGGTACCTACGATTACCCCTCCAATTATTCCGGAACTTCTAATCCATCGGTTTTCTTCCGGTGTAACACTTCATTCAATTGTGTGAAAGTAGCCGACCCTTATCATGGATCCTATGCTATCCGGTTAACTACTTCCGGCTACGGAGAAGATGCCTGTTTTGGCTATTTTATCAATGCCAGCACACAGGGAGATGTGTTCAACTGGCCCGGAGGAATGCCCATCAGCCAGGCTCCTACAGGCATCAGGGGATATTACAAGTCAGCGATTCCGGCAGGTGATTCCGGATTCATACTTACTATTTTTAAATACCAGGGCAATGTGATAGCCTTGTACCTGAATAAGTTTTACGGGACACATTCAACATATACACCCTTTCAATTTTCATTTGATCCCGTGTTGCCAATAACGCCTGATTCCGTTATTGTAGGCGCAGCTTCCAGCGATGCATTTGAAGGAACGGCCGTGAATGGAAGTTGGCTTCAATTGGATAGTATTTCATTCACCGGAATAACAACCCAGCCATCCCAACTCAATGGCGACTTTGAGAACTGGCAACAAGCCAATTTGGTAAAACCATCGGCTTGGTATAACCTAAGCGGAACAGAGGGTGGTATGGGAATGGATCGTACTACAGATGCCTACGAGGGAAGCTATGCCATTTCTATAAAGTCTTTCCCGATGATTTCAGATATGCTTACACCGGGTTCTCAACCGGGCAGTGTAGGAACGGGGTATTATTTATGCCCGCCGGGAGCCGGTAGCTGCGATTTGTATGGTGGTTATCCTTATACAAATAAAAAAGACACACTCAGTTTTTACTACAAGTACGCACCAGCAATGGCAGATGACAGTGCATCTGTTGCAATCTTTTTCAGAAAGAATGGTACAATCATAAACGGAGTGAATAAATGGTTGCATGCAGCACCTTCCTATACATATGCTGAACTGCCGTTTGAAATGGGTGTAAATCCGGATAGTGCGATCATCATTTTTACCTCATCTGATTACAATCATACCTACGAAGCAGCTTATGCAGGATCAGAATTAAAGATTGACCAGGTACGTTTTAAATCACAGGTATCTACCGGTTTGTTTGATTTTATGAATGGTGTGAAATCGAAAATTTATCCCAATCCAACGAATGGATTGTTCACAGTAGAAACTGACCAACGTGGTTATACAGTTGATGTGATCAATACACAAGGACAGGTCGTCTTCAGTACGTTTACTTCAACCTACAGGAAAACAGTTGATTTGACCCAGCAACCGAAAGGTGTGTACTTCTATGTGCTCAAAGACCAGCAGCGAATTATTGGCAGGGGTAAAATTCTGGTTCAATAAAATTATTCATCATCTGAAACATCTTCAAAATAGCCGGCGAATACGTTGGCTATTTTGTTACTATGATAAATGTTTGTGTTATACCTGTTGCCCAGAACGATGATTGTTACCGAATCCTGAATCAAACGTTGGAAGCAGGAATTATTGCCGTGCCACCATCCATTATGAAAGATGATTTTTTTGCCGTTTGGATACAACTTCATTCTCCAGCCCAGTCCATAGTTATTGATGCCGGGTTTCTCATTACTGTAGGGACTGAACGCAGCATGTAATGTTTCAGGTTTGAATAAGTTGCCATATAATGCCTGGTCCCATTTCAACAAATCCCGTACTGTGCTGTAGATATTTTTATCTCCATATACCAGATCAAGAAAGCCAAAGGCTTCCTGGCGTCCTCTCCAGTCAAAGGAAGGAATGGACCTTGCAGAATCAGCTTTTGTATACACATAAGAATCATTCATACCTAATGGAACAAAGAAAGTTTCTTTAATAAATTCCGGATACGATTTTCCGCTCACCTGTTCAATGATCAATGCCAGTAGTGCATAATTGGTATTCGAATATTGAAACGCACGATCAGGTGCATGATCACATTTAGGCTGGTATTGAATGAGGTATTGCAACACATCTTTGTTGGTTACAATTTTTTCAAAATCCCAATCGGGCTTCTTTTCAAAACGATGATAACCCGGCAAACCACTTCGCTGATTCAGCAGCATTTTGATGGTGATTCCTTCGTATGGAAAACCAGGGAAATATTTGGAAAGAGGATCGTCTAATTTCAGTTTTCCCTGTTCCCACAATTTCAATACAGCACCAGAGGTGATGGTTTTACTGGTAGATGCAATTTGAAGCGCTGTATGTTCATTGATGGTGTCGCCTTTGGTTATATATGTTTGGCCTTCGTATCGTTCCACAATGATGGTTCCGTTTTTTGCAACTAGAAATTCTCCGTTAAACCCGGTCCCTTTCAGCTCACGGTTGTAATAAGCCAGGATCCCGGCTTCATATTGTTTTAAAGCAGCAGTGGGAATTGGCTGAGGTGCAGGAACCGTATATAAAGCGGAAGATTCTTTCTTTTTCTTCTCTTCGGAAGACTTGCAGGAATTGAAACTAACAATAGTTATCAATGATAATAAGGTAAAAAGGCCCGGTTTGATCATCTTGGTTTTTCTGTTAAGTATATTTGCATCGCAAAATAAGCAAACAATACGATGGCAACGGAAAAAAAGAACACAAGTTATCCTAAGGAAAAGATTAATATTCTTCTGCTGGAAAACATCAGTGAAAAAGCAGTGAACCATATCAAATCGCAGGGATATGTAAATGTGAAAAAGCTGAGTGGTGCATTAAGTGAAGAAGAACTCATTAAGGAAATTAAAGATGTGCATCTCATTGGTATCCGCTCCAAAACACAGATCACAGAAAAGGTATTAGAAGCTGCATCAAAACTCCAGGCCATTGGTTGTTTTTGTATTGGTGTGAACCAGGTAAACCTGAAAGCAGCCACCAATAAAGGAGTGGTTGTTTTCAATGCACCATACAGTAATACCAGAAGTGTGGCCGAACTGGTGATTGGGTTGAGCATTCTATTAATCCGCAAGATTATTGATAAAAATAAAGCTGCGCATGAAGGTGTATGGATGAAAGATGCGAAAGGCAGTTATGAGTTGCGTGGTAAAACATTAGGTATAGTAGGCTATGGTAATATTGGCAGCCAGGTAAGTGTATTGGCTGAAGCAGTAGGAATGAAAGTGATTTATTATGATGTGGTTACAAAGCTTCCATTGGGAAATGCAAACCAGGTAAGAAGTTTGAAGGAATTACTCGGACAATCTGATATTCTAACACTGCATGTGCCGGAAACGAACCAAACAAAGAATCTGATCAATAAAAATACATTAAAGCAAATTAAGAAAGGTGCCATACTGCTCAATTATGCACGTGGTGAAGTGGTGGACCTGGAAGCATTACGGAAATGCATCCTGGAAGGACAGATCAGCGGTGCAGCTGTGGATGTATTTCCTTGGGAACCGGAAAAGAACGGAGACCGTTTTCAAACACCATTACAGGATTTGCCCAATGTGATCCTTACTCCACATATCGGGGGTAGTACAGAAGAGGCACAACAGAATATAGGTGAAGATGTGAGTAACAAACTGGTGCAATACCTGGAAAGAGGAATTACGATTGGCTCACATACTGTACCCGAGCTGGCACTGCCGATACAGGAAGGTGCTCACCGTATTCTTCATATCCATCGCAATGTGCCCGGCGTATTGAGTGCTATCAATACACAACTCAGCAAGCACAATATCAACATTGTGGGTCAGTATCTTAAAACCAATGATCAGATTGGTTATGTGGTACTGGATGTGGATCGTGGTTTGTCGAAACAGGCAGTTCAACTGCTCAAAGAAGTGAAAGAAACTATCAAGGTGCGGATGGTATATTAAGTTTTGTATTCAGAATGTTAAAGCCCGGAATCATGATGCAGATCATTGAAATCCGTGCAAACCGGTTGTAAATTCCATATGCGATTGGATTCTTCATTTAAAAGCTTTTGATATGAAAATGAAATACATCATCGGGTTGGTAGTGGCTGCAGCTGCAGGTGTGGCCGCCGGTATGTTGCTGGCACCCGAAAAAGGAAAAGACCTGCGTAAAAAAATTGCTGATAACGGAACTAAATTCTCCGAAAAAGTTAAGGAGGGATGGAAAAACGGTAAAGCAAAATTTGACATGAAAGAAAAAGAGGTGATGGAAATGTAGGATTGGATTTTCAGGACAGGAGAGGCGCAACAGATCGTTGCGCCTTTTTTTTATGGATTGCCTTATCTTAGAAACATGATCATTCCTGCAGCGGTTTTTGATGCTTACTCTTTATCGCCGGATTCCTGTATTGTAGAACCTATTGGTACAGGGTTGATCAATCATACGTGGATGATTGAAACACCCGGACACAAACTGATTCTTCAACGAATCAATGATAAAGTGTTTCAACAGCCGGATGCTATTGAAACAAATATTGAAATCGTAAGCAGCTATTTACAGCATCATCACCCTGATTATTTATTCATAGCACCGGTGGTGAACCGTTTTCAAAAAACAATGTATGCAGATGAGAGCGGTTACTGGCGCATATTTCCGTATATGGAAGGGTCGCATACAGTGGATGTGCTGAAGGACCCATCATTGGCATTCAAAGCTGCTCAACAGTTTGGAAGATTTGTGAAATTATTGAAGGGTGTTGATCCGGATCAGTTAATAATTACCATCCCCGGTTTTCACAACCTGTCGTACCGCTATCAACAGTTTACAGATTCACTTGCCAAAGGAAACAGGCAACGGATTGATATAGCTGCAAAAGAAATCGAATTTTTAAAACAATACAGTTTCCTTGTAGAGTTATTTCAAACGTCAGTACACGAAGGCAGCTGGAAGAAACGGGTGATGCATCACGATACCAAGATCAGCAATGTATTGTTTGATCAGCAGAATCATGCTATTGCAGTGATTGACCTGGATACCATCATGCCCGGATATTTTTTCAGCGATGTGGGGGATATGATGCGTACTTATTTATCGCCTGTGAGTGAAGAAGAAACCAATCTTGATTTCATTGAAGCAAGGGATGAGTACTTTAAAGCCATCCTGCAAGGGTTTGGCAGTGAGATGGGAGAGGAATTGACAATGAATGAAAAAGCTGCTTTTGTGCAATCAGGTGAGCTGATGATTTATATGCAGGCATTGCGTTTCCTCACAGACTTTCTCAATAATGATTCTTACTACGGTGCACGATATGAACTGCACAATTACAACCGGGCAAAAAACCAGGTCACTTTATTAAAACATGTGTTGGAAAAAGAAACGTTATGGAACGAATGGGTGAAAGCGTTTTTCCAGTTATAATTTCTGCAAAATTGAAACGATTGCTTTAATTTCTGTTGTATCTGCAACAACTGTTTGAAACGAGTCGTTCATGAACGGATTCTGATAGCCCATCAGGGATGACTTTTGTATTCTTGCTGATGTGTGGAATTCCACCGCCCCGGTTTCCTGTACCAGTGCTGCAATATTGTTACTGCGGATGCCACTGCCCGGCATGATGATAATACGTTCGTCGGCTGCTTTTACCAATTCAGCTATCAGGCCAGCTCCTTCGGTTGCGGTTGGCCGTAAGCCAGAGGTGAGGATTCGTTCACAGCCGCAGTTGATAATTGCTTCCATTGCTTCTTTCGCCTCCCTTGTCCGGTCAAATGCACGGTGAAAGGTAACGCCCATCGGATAAGCCAGATCGGTTAATCGTTTGCAACGATCGGCATCCACCGTACCATCGCTGTTGAGTAAACCAATCACCACACCATCACAACCCAGCTCTTTGCAGGTGCGGATATCTGCTTTCATGATTTCAAACTCATCATCTGTATACAGAAAATCACCGCCACGTGGACGAATCATAGGGTAGAGTTCAATGTTTACCAGGGAACGGGCTTTACGGATCATGCCATAAGAAGGAGTAGTGCCACCTTCTGCCGGATTATCGCATAACTCAATACGTTGTGCGCCGCTTATTTCAATAGCTGTACAACTTTCAGCAGAGAAAGCAATCACTTCTAATTGATAATTCATGAAAACCAGCTTTTAGATTGTACCACTTTTTCACCGTCATTAGTTCTGATAGCAAATGAAAAATTCGGACGAATAGCAAATCCGCCATATTCCCCTTTTTTATTGATGGCAATAAAACCTGCCTGAACATCTTTTGCTTTGGCGCCATTGTTTTTGATAATGCGTCTCACTGCTTCCTTGCAGGCTTCTTCCGGAGAAGCACCATGCCGCATCATTTCCACCACCGTATGAGATCCACACACTTTGATAATTTCTTCCCCCAGTCCGGTTGATGTGGCAGCACCTACTTCATTGTCCACAAACAAACCGGCGCCAATGATGGGAGAATCGCCTACACGTCCCCGCATTTTAAACGCCATGCCACTGGTGCTGCAGGCACCGCTGATGGTACCTTTTGCGTCCAGTGCAATCATACCAATGGTGTCATGATTGAGTATGGCAGAAGGCCATGGATATAAATCCGGTTCCTGTTTGTTTTCCTGTTGTTTGGTTTTATTCTCCAGTTCATTGACTGTTCGGTTGGGATCGTAGTTGGATGTTTTCAACCATTCTCTCCATGCTTTCTTGCTTTCAGGTGTGAGCAGGTTTTGCCGGGTAAATCCTTTGCTTAATGCAAACTGTAAAGCGCCTTCGCCCACCAATTGCACATGGGGTGTTTGTTCCATCACCAACCGTGCTACTTTGATGGGATGCAATATCTCTTCCAGGAACATAACCGCACCGCAATTGCCAAATTCATCCATGATACAGGAATCAACGGTTACTTTTCCATCACGATCGGGCAACCCTCCATAGCCCACACTGGTATCGCTGGGATCGGCTTCGGGAATCATCACACCGGCTTCCACAGCATCCAGTGCTCTTCCTCCGGCTGATAAAATTTTCCATGCTTCTGCATTGGCTTTTACATTGGGAGCCCAGGTGGAAATCACAATGGGTCCCTTTGTACCACCTATGTTTGAAGCCATTGAACGATTGGTAAATGAGAGGGCCGATAAACCGGTAAGTTGAAGGAAGGAACGTCTGTTGAGCATGTGGCAAACTGTTGAACTGTGAAAATAAGATGTTTTTTTATACCGCATTAAACCATTGGCTCAACTCAACGTCTATCTTTCCATAAATCACCAACCATGAAGAAATTGCTTTTATTATCAGTTATGGCCGTTGCTTTTATACTGATGAACAGCACCGAAGCTGCTGCCCAGCAGAGGCGTAAAAGAGCCGATCGTGTTGAAAACCGTGTTGACCGCAGAGAAGATGTACGGGATAAAAAAGAAGACGTACATGACAAACGTGAAGATGTAAGAGATAAGCGGGAAGACAAACGGGATGCCAAACACGAAGGCGGACGAAGAGATAAAATTGAAGATAAGCGTGACAAGCGTGAAGATGTGAGAGATAAGCGTGAAGATAAAAGAGATCATAAAGAAGACCGTCGTGATCGTCGTGAAAACCGCAGAGACCGTAAGAACGGCATTTAAAATTCTTTGTTCATAAAGATTGATAGAATCAATGAAGCCCCGAAAGGGGCTTTGTTGATTTATAAATTTCATGAACGGAAAACCGGCAAACATGAATTGCAGTAACTTAGAGAACATTTTTGAAGTATGAATTTCTCCAAGTTATCCATTGCCTGCCTGTTAGTTTTCTTTATCCATCATTCTGCCAACGCTCAGTTTCTGCGAACGAAAGGAACACAGATCGTCAATGAGCAAAACGAGCCGGTCATTTTACGTGGCATGGGGCTGGGAGGCTGGATGTTGCAGGAAGGGTATATGTTTCATGTATCAAACCTTGGACAACAATACCGCATTCGTGAAAAAATTGTGGATGTGGTGGGCGAAGAAAAAGCCGCTGAATTTTATAACCGCTGGCTTAGCTATCACACTACAAAAAGAGATATTGATTCATTAGCAGCATGGGGATTTAATTCCATTCGCTTACCCATGCATTACAACCTCTATACCTTACCTGTGAGTAAAGAACCGGTGAAAGGAAAACAAACCTGGTTGAAAACAGGATTTGAACTCACTGATAGTTTGCTCAGCTGGTGCAGGGCGAATAAAATTTATCTCATATTGGATTTACATGCAGCGCCGGGCGGACAAGGAAATGATCTTCCGATTTCTGACCGCAATCCCAAAGAGCCTTCTTTGTGGGAAAGCAAAGCAAACAGAGATAAAACCGTTGCACTCTGGAAAAAACTGGCCGAACGTTACCGCAATGAACCATGGATTGGTGGTTATGACATCATCAATGAACCTAATTGGGGGTTTGAAGATCCGAAAAAAGATTTCAGGGGTATTGCCGAAAATAAAAATGCACCGCTCAAGGAATTACTCATCAACATTACCAATGCCATACGTTCCGTTGATAAAAAACACATCATTATTATTGAAGGAAACGGATTTGGAAATAATTACAGAGGCGTGTTGCCACCATGGGACAAGAATATGGTGCTGAGTTTTCATAAGTATGGCAACTTTAATAATGAAGCTTCCATTTCTTATTTCCTCAAATTGAGGGATCAATATAAAATTCCGTTATGGTTGGGTGAGTCGGGCGAAAATTCCAACACCTGGTTCACAGAAGCCATTGGTTTGGTGGAGGGAAAACAGATTGGATGGGCCTGGTGGCAGTTGAAGAAAATGGGATGTAATAATCCGCTTGAAATCAAACAACCGGAAGGATATGACAAACTGCTGAGCTATTGGAAGGGAGAGGGAACTAAACCATCTGCTGCTGAAGCATGGACCATTCTGCAACAATTGTTGGAAAACCTTAAGATTGAAAATAATATCTATCATCCTGATGTGGTGGATGCCATGATAAGGCAGGTGCAGCAAACAACAACCAAGCCTTTTAAGCAGCATTTGATTACCGGTGCCTCCACCATTGTACTGGCGGTGGATTATGATATGGGACGACAGCGGTATGCGTACTATGATACGGATTCATCCAGGTATCAATACACACCCGGTGTGGAAACAGATGGCAACCGTGGACATATATATCGCAATGATGGAGTTGATATCGGGTATTCTGAAGAACAATATTTCGTTAGTCATACAGTTGCGGGTGAGTGGATGCAATACACCATCAATGTTGCAGAAGAAGGGAATTATATGGTTGCACTGGATTTGCGTGCAGAAAAAGAAGGTGGTGTTGTAACAGTAACTGTTGATGGTTCTTCAACCGAAGAATTAGCTGTACCGCCTTTGACACGTTGGCAAATTATTCCTTTTGCAAAACCGATCCATTTAAAGAAAGGCGAACAGGTGATACGGTTGAATGTGGTGAAAGGCGGATTTCATTTGAGGAGCGTGGGGTTTGTGAAGGGGAGGTAAGATAAAGAAGTTAGAAGTGAGAAGATGGAATTTAAAAGAAAGAAAAGCCGTTTATTGGGACTTAGGATTGACAACCTTCTAAAGGTTGTCAATCCTGTAAAATAGAATGAGCTTATTGCGGAAACTATTGAACTATCAGTTGTTGTCCCCATCTTTTATTTTTCTGTGTAATGGACAACCAATAAACTCCGGTATGAAGACCAGCGATATTCAACTGAAAAGAATGCTGTTCAGCAGCTGCAGTAATGGTCGCTTTTTTTGATAAAACAATTCGTCCGTTTCCATCGATGATCTGGTATTGAAAATCTCCGGCTTTGGCACCATTGAGACCAACAGTTATATTTCCAGTAGATGGGTTGGGATATAATCGGATGCCTGCTGCGCTTACTATAAATGAAGGAACAGCTGTGATTTTTTCTGAAACAACTGTGCTGGATACCTGGTTGGTGATCACAGGCAGATTGTAATCAAAATAGATAAAAGCTTTATTATTTACAACATCGCCACTTTTAAGATTTTGTTTGGGGCGTATTCTAAAAAAGATATAACCGTGACTAAGAGGTTCATTCCTGTTGCTGTCTGGTAAATGAATCGTCGGGAAAAGCCACTTTATTTTGTTTTGATCCTGCACAGTTAACTGATATGTATGACTGGCCCCCACCATCTGTAAGCTAGGCCAATCTAATCCGGCATCCAGTGTATCTGAAACAACAACAGTAAAAGCAGTATCTGTTCCTGTGTTCTGGAAGCGGATGAGGTAGTAAATGTAGTCGCCGGAAGCCACTTTGGCAACAGGAATTTTGCCAGCAAAATTTTCTGACTTATCGTTGGGATCGTACGAGCCAATGACCAATTGGCGAACTGTTGCCGAATCATTAACAAGATTCACATCACTTGTATTGGCAGCTACAAAAACCACTGTGCTTAATGTATCTCCAATAGAAGTGGCTGGAGGAGCATTGACCTTCAGGTTAACTGTAATGACAGAATCAGATTCGGGTTGGAAGCCGGAATAATTCCAAACGATACTATCTCCGTTTACTCTTACTGGAGCAGGAATGGCACTTACAAACGAAATGCGACTGTCTTTTACTAAAAAAAGCGAAGCAGCAGGGATGGTGGTACCTTCGTTTTTAAGCTTAATTTTATACTGAAGCGGAAATCCCGGGCGTGCTGCGTTGATGGCCATGGCTGTTACAGACAAATCTTTTATATCTGCAACAGGCTGCAAAGCAAAATGAATGGTGTCTCCCTGAAATAATGAATCCAATGTGGAAGTATGTGATAAAGGTGATACTGCATAATTGCTGTTGCTCACCGTAACCGATGTTGTATAGGATCCCGGCTGTACATCGTTGCGGAACCATCCATTGCCGGCAGAACTACCTCTGGTAAACCCGGAATTGGAGGAAGTAACGATACAGTTTTTGCAAAATGCTTCATTCGCATCTTTGATTCCATTTTGATTCCAGTCGTAAAATACAGATCCTGTAATGAAAGCAGAAGGCCCCAGTTTCCCAAAAACTGCATGATCTTCCTCTAAGAGAGAGCTGGCTACATAAAATAAATGGTTTTCTTTTGCTTGCATTTCAAAAGGGAGAGTTACTGCATTTGGTTTAGTCCATAGAGGGTGCCCGTTTTTATCCATCTTGATTAAAACTCCTATCCCATCAACATCATTATTGTATGAGTATGCTGAAACAATGTAGCCTGAGTCAGACAAAGCAATACCGCTCAATAATAATGTGGTTTGCTTATTTCCGTATCTGTAAGTTTTATTAAATACAATATCACCGTTATTATTCAACTTCACGATCCAGGCATCATGCGAGTCGGTATTATTTTTAACCCCGGCAAGTGTTCCATTGTTTGATCCGGTATAACCGGAAATCAAAATCCCCGAATCGGCAACGATAGGAGATGCATGAATCAAAATTTCATCCAGTGAACCACCAATCCGTTTTGTAAATAACGAATCACCTGATTCGCTTACTTTACCAATAAAAATGTCCCTGAAATTGTTGTTGTAATTCCAGCATAATGATGAGTCCCGATTTTGGGGGGAGTAATTCGTTGTCAGGAAATAGCCATCTTTTGTGTTCAATAAACGCATTCCGAATAAAAACACACCAAGCCTGTAGTAATCCTGCCGAAAGATCTCTTTTTCCCAAAGTAGCTGACCAGTATTGGTAAATTTCAGTAAATGGATTCTATCGAAATATGTGTCACCTCCGTATTGAATGTTATTTTGGTAGCATGTCATTTCTTTCCCTTCTGATTGCCTGAAGTAAGCAAGCATCACTCCACCATCTTTTGTGCTCACAATCGCTTCTCCCGATGTGGCATTTGTATTATTGTATAATTTTTGCCATTCTATGATCCCATCTTTGTTGTATTTCTGGATTGTATGGTAGTACCCGGAATTGCCGTTTGGATCCTTAAAACTTTTATAGATCGCATACCATCCGGAATCATTTGATTCACAGACGGAGGGGTAGTCTTCTGTTGTATGTTTTAAAATTATTTTGTTTAAAACATTACCTTCCTGATTGAATTTTACATAGGCATAAGCAGCACTGTCGGGAAAATAAATGTCACCTGCGGCCAGGTAACTTCCGTTGGTTAATTGAAGCAAACGGTAAATGCTGAAATACCGACCCCCTGTAACTAAATCGGAAAGTGATCTTTCCCATTCAACCCCCGGTTCACCACCAAATCCAGTTGTGTCTACTGTCGTAACCCGGTAGGGGGAAGGATTGAACCATTTCTTTACCTGAAGAAGTTGTTTGATTTTGTAATCAGGAGGTAACAGTTTCGTTTGGGCTGAAAGTGTGTGTGTCACAGTTAGCAACAGCAAGAGTAGAAGGAATCTGTACAATTTCATCTGCAGTGTCATTTCATATAAAAAATGATTCTATAAAGTAACAAAACAAGAACTGAATTTTAAAATTAATTCGGCATAGGGTTGACAACCTTCTTAAGGTTGTCAACCATGTAAAAGAATTATATCAATGTATCCTGTCGCCACGAATCTCCATATCTTTCATCAACTGCTTTTCATATTCCAGCCATTCTTTCCAGCGTTTCCGCACTTTGGTTTTGGGTAAGTATTTTTCAGCTAATGTGATGAAGAGGGTATAATGCCCGGCTTCGCTTTCCATAAACTTGCGGTAGAATTTACGCAGGTAGGCATCGTTCAGTCCTTCACTCAGGCGCTTGAACCGTTCGCAACTGCGTGCTTCAATCAGCGCCATGGTTAATAACTGGTCAAGGAAACGGTCTTCCGGTCGTCCACCTTTGGTCTGGAAATCCAGCAGCGCATTCACATAAGCATCTTTCCGTTGTTTGCCCAGTTTCAGTCCACGTCGTTGCAATTCATTGAGTACTGCACGGAAATGCCCCCATTCTTCGGTAACAATCGGCGCCAATCCACTTACCAGTTCTTCATACTCACTGTAACGCTGTATGAGCGATATGCAGGTGGTGGCAGCTTTCTGTTCACAATACGCATGATCGGTAAGGATGGCTTCCAGTGAAATGCTGGTAAGGTCTACCCAGCGGGGATCGGTTGGGAGCTGAAGTCCCAATATGTTTTTTACATGTATGGTTTCGTCCTTCATGGTGCAAAAATAAACAAGGCTAAATTGTGCAAAACAATTCTTTTCAAACAGTTAGAACAATCGTGTTTTTATCTAATTTCCACCTTTATAATTCTTGCCAATGAGAATCGTTCCACTGATTGTATCTGCTGTCATCACCATTGGGTTGGTGTATGTATTAAACACAAGGTTGGGCAAAGCGCCTGCCTTTGGTACGTTTTTAAGTCCGCAACATGGTTTCTGGCAAAATGCTGAGCCGGCGGATTATGATTTCAATGAACAGCTGAAACTGCCTGATTTGAAAGGAGAGGTGAAGGTTTATTTCGACGACCGGTTGGTGCCGCACCTTTATGCCGAAGATCAGCTGGATGCTGTGTACGTACAGGGCTACCTGCATGCACGATTTCGGTTGTGGCAAATGGAATTTCAAACCATGGCGGCTGCCGGCAGGGTAAGCGAAGTGATCGGTGATGTAGCGTTGAACTATGACCGTGAGCAACGTCGCCTGGGTATGGTTTATGCAGCCGAGAATATGTTACAGGTGATGGAGGCCGATCCGCTCACCAAAAGTTTATGCGATGCCTATACCAAAGGTGTGAATGCATACATTGATCAATTATCCGAAACAGAATTGCCTATTGAATATAAATTGCTGGGTTATAAACCGGAGAAATGGAATAACCTGAAAATTGCCTTGTTCGTAAAAGCGATGGCCAAAACACTGGCAGGTAATGTGGATGACCTGGCATACACAAATGCCAAAACTTTTTTTGATGATGAACAGATGACAGTATTGTTCCCTGCTGTGCCGGATTCATTAGATCCTATTGTGCCAAAAGGAACGGCTTTTGATAAGCCCGGCATTGTACCGGTTGCCCCGGCTACAGTGGATTCTTTGTACTTCCCTAAACGTAAAGACACATTAACTGTAAAAGAAATCGACAGACAACATCCTGATAACGGAAGTAACAACTGGGTGGTTAGTGGAAAGAAAACAAAAAGCGGAGCACCCATTTTATGTAACGATCCGCACCTGGAGTTAAGTCTGCCTGCCATCTGGTATGAAATGCAGATGTCTGGTCCCGATATCAATGTGTATGGTACTTCATTTCCCGGCATTCCCGGAATTGTGATTGGATTTAACGATAGTATTGCATGGGGAGTTACCAACTCTCAAAGAGATGTGAGGGATTATTATGAAATCCGTTTTAAAGACGAAACCAAAAAACAATACTGGTTTAACAATCAATGGCAGGATACAAAGTTGCGTGTGGAAGAAATACATATCAAAGGCAAGCCTGTTTTCTATGATACAGTTGCTTATACCATCTTTGGTCCTGTGATGTATGATCAGAGTTTTATGAACGAAGCCACCAATGGAAAACCACTGGCTGTACGTTGGAAAGCACACGATCCTTCCAATGAAGCGTTGGCTTTCTGGAAATTAAATCATGCTCATAATTACAATGATTACCTGGAGGCAATCAAAGGATTTGAATGCCCGGCTCAAAATTTTGTTTTTGCATCTAAATCGGGCGACATAGCTATCTGGCAGCAGGGCATATTTCCTGCACGGTGGGACCGGCAAGGCTTGTATGTAATGCCCGGCTTAGACAGCAGTTATATGTGGCAGGGATATATTCCCCAGGCAGAGAATCCGCACAGTGTGAATCCGGAGCAAGGTTTTCTGGAAAGTGCCAATCAACGCCCGGTTGATGGAACCTACCCGTATTTCATTCCCGGAGCTTATGATCTGTATCGTGGTGTTACCATCAATCGAAAACTAAGGGAGATGAATAATATCACGGTGGAGGATATGAAAAATCTGCACAACGAAAATTTCAATGCATTGGCATCAACAGCACGTCCGTTTATGCTCAAACACATGTATGATTCATTACTTACCAATGAGGAGAAATCTTATTTCAAACTGGTGAAAGACTGGAACCTGTTGAATGGTTTTGAAGAGAAAGGAACGACAGTGTTTGTTTTATGGTATGATACATTGCAGAATATGATCTTCAATGATGAACTGGGCCAGATGAAATTACAAGGCTTGTTCCCTTATGACCGCACCACTATTGAAGCATTGTTACGTGATTCTGCATTTTCTTATGTGGATAATATTCAGACTCCGCAAAAAGAAACCATTGGTGATCTGTTGGTACAATCGTTCAAAGCCATAGTTCCTAAGCTGAAGGAACTGGATCAGCAACAGCAACTGGCATGGGGTGTTTATAAGAATACAACCATTTATCATTTACTGAAAAAAGCATTGTTGCCATTTGCACGACAAGGTTTGCCCATTGGCGGTGGACGCCATATTGTGAATGCTACACAACATAATCATGGTCCAAGTTGGAGAATGATTGTGGAACTTACAAATGAAACCCATGCGTATGTGGTATATCCAGGCGGACAAAGCGGTAACCCGGGCAGTAAGTTTTATGACCAGTTTGTAGATACCTGGGCTGCGGGTAAATATTACACAGTGTGGTATTATAAAAAAGGCGATGAAGAAAATCCACGTAAACGCTGGACAATGACTTTTTCAAAATCTTAATCTGAGTAACAATGAAATTTATTGCATCAATCATAGTAACAGCTGCCGTTAGTTATGCCGCTGGTTTTTTCTTTCCCTGGTGGAGTATTGCCATTGTGGCATTCCTTGTATCTGCATTGATTCCTCAAAAACCATTCATCGCTTTTCTTTCAGGATTTCTTGCATTATTCCTGTTGTGGGGTGGATTGGCTTTGTGTATGGATATAAAAAATGAACATATTCTCGCAGCAAAAATTGCAGAGATTTTGTTTAAGACTTCTTCCGGTACATTGTTGATTATTGTAACAGGAGTGGTAGGAGGATTGGTTGCCGGGCTTGCTGCTTTAACCGGCAGTTTTGTGAGAAAGTTATGAAATGCTGAAAGCATTAATCTGTAATTTTCGCCCATGCTGCGATACCTTTTCCTGCTGTTTTCTTTTGTAATTACACCTTACTTATTTGCCGGTAAGATAACCGGGAAAATCACTTCAACGGATGGAGAGTTGTTAGCTTTCTCTTCTGTTTCTGTTAAAGGGCAGAATATCAGTACATCTGCCAACAGTCAGGGTATATACTTTATGGAATTACCTGCCGGTACTTATACGATTGTATGCCGGCATGTAGGTTATGAGCGACAGGAAAAAACAATTGTAGTGAGTAATGGGGAGCAGGAATTAAATTTCGTGCTTAGCGAACAAAAGGTGAGTTTAAAAGAAGTGGTGGTGAAAGCAGGAGCAGAAGATCCGGCTTATGCTATTATCCGTAATGCGATCCGCAAACGGAAAGAATATCTCAACGAAAATGAAGTGTACCAATGCGAAGTGTATTCCAAAGGAGTCATGAATCTTCGCAATTTCCCCAAATCGTTTATGGGAGAGAAAGTAGACTTTGAAGATGGGGATACCAGTAAACGAAAGATGATCTATTTATCGGAAACAGTTTCCAAGCTTTCGGTTGATCGTCCCAATAAAATTAAAATTGACGTGATCAGCACCCGGGTGAGCGGACAGAGTGATGGGTTTGGTTTTGCAGGCGGGAAGTTTTTTTCGTTTTATGAGAATATTGTACAAATCAGCAATGCATTGAATCCACGTGGCTTTGTTTCGCCCATTGCAGAGAATGCGCTTAGTATGTATAAATATAAGTATGAAGGCGCATTCAGTGAAGATGGAAAACTGATCAATCGGATTAAAGTCATCCCCAAACGGAAATACGAACCTTGTTTCAGCGGGTATATCAATATTGTGGAAGATGAATGGCGCATTCACAGCCTGGAGTTGCAACTGGTAAAAGAAAACCAGATGAGTTTTGCCGATACGCTTCGTATAGAGCAGTTATACCAGATGCTGGGCTATCATCAATGGGTGATGCAAAGCCAGGTATTATATCCGTCGGTGAAGTTTTTTGGATTTGATGTTTATGGAAGTTTTGCAAATGTGTACCGTCAATTCAATCTTCAACCTGTGTTTGAGAAAAAGCATTTTAATAACACAGTACTTCGATATGAAAAGGGTAGTAATAAAAAATCAGTTGAATACTGGGATAGTATTCGTCCGATCACTTTATCAACAGAAGAATACAGAGATTATATAAAGAAAGACAGCCTGGAACAATTACGTAAGAGCCCGGCCTATCTAGATTCTCTGGATAGGATCAACAATAAAATCAAACCATCACAGCTGATTCTGTTGGGAAAAACGTTCAATCAGCAATCCAGGAAAATGAGTTATTCATTTCCTGCTTTGATTACGATGGCAGGTTTTAATCCGGTTGACGGTTTGGTGATTGATGTTCCTGTAACCATCAGAAAACAGTTCACAGACAGGAAAAGCCTGCAAGTGATTCCACATATACGTTATGGTTTTGTAAGCAGAGATTTGTATGGATGGGGAACCATTCGTTACACATTTGGCAATACGTATTTTTCAAGTGTGTCTGTTTCGGGAGGAAGGAGATATTTCCAGTTTAATAACGAGAATCCTATTCAACCGTTTCAGAATACATTTTCAGCCTTGTTGTACAAAAACAATTTCATGAAAATTTATGCGGCTGATTATTTCCGTGCAGGATTTACGAAAGGCATAGGAAAAGGCGTGAGTTTGTTTGGAAGTTTTCAGTTCCAGAACAGAATGCCATTAGATAATCATACCGAATATTCCTGGTCGTCTGTTAAAACGAAACCCTATACACCCAATTATCCTACAGAACTCAGTTCTACCAATTTTACTCATCACCAGGCAAGTATACTTTCGGTTGGGGTAACTGTGCAGCCGGGTGCAAAATATATTGAGTTCCCTGACAGGATTATTAATATCGGTACCAAATGGCCCGTATTCACATTGCAGTATACGAAGGGGATTAATCAGTTGTTGGGTAGCGATGTGGATTATGATAAATGGCAATTTACTTTAAGTGATCAGTTAAATATGAAATTGCTGGGCAGGTTCAGTTACCGTTTTCAAACAGGTGGATTTCTGAATGACCGAAAGGTGCAAATTCAGGATATGAAGCATTTCGCCGGTAACCGTTTGTTCCGTGCTGAGGACTATATGAACACATTTCAGCTTCCTTCTTATTATCATTTCAGTAACACAGATCAGCTGTATGGAGCTTTGTATGCAGAACATCATTTCAATGGATTTCTTACCAACAAGATTCCGGGCTTCCGCAAGCTCAACTGGAATTTAACAGCCGGTGCATCTGCCTTATGGCTGAAGCATACCAATTACTATGAGTGGCATGTAGGTTTTGAAAACATTCTTAGGGTCTTCCGTGTGGATTTTGTAACGGGCTATCTCAACGGTACCATACGTAAACCGGAGTTCAGGATTGGAACTAATATCATCATAGGAGGAGGCGATGATTGAGTTCTGCAAATAAATTATCTTTGTGCCGCTTTAGAATTTTGTCCGGCCTGCAACCGGAGTTCTTGGCAACTGAACTAAAATTCATAACAGATGGCACAATTACACAACCGCATCTCCCGAAAGGAGCTGAAAGAGCGTATCCAAAAGGATCCCACTCCACGCACAACCATTTCATTTTATTGTTATTTTAAAATTGAAGAACCGGTACAGTTCCGTAATCAGCTTTACAAGGACTTTATTGCACTGGGTGTGTTGGGGCGTATTTACCTGGCGCATGAAGGGATTAATGCACAAATCAGTATTCCTGCTGCCAATTTCGAAGCTTTTAAAACCTATCTCTATGCTATTGAACCGCTCAATGGGCTGCGTTTAAATATTGCGGTGGATGATGACGGGAAAAGTTTTTACGTACTGGATATTAAAGTGCGTAACAAGATAGTAGCCGATGGGATAAATGACCCTTCATTTGATATGACCAATAAAGGACGTTATGTAAATGCGGAAGAATTCAACCGTCTTACTGATGATCCCAATACCGTAGTGATTGATATGCGCAATCATTATGAATACGAGGTGGGGCATTTTGAAAAAGCCATCGAAATCCCAAGTGATACGTTTCGTGAACAATTGCCCATGGCCGCTGAAATGATGGAATCTGATAAGAATAAAAACATCATCATGTATTGTACCGGTGGCATCCGTTGTGAAAAGGCCAGTGCTTATATGTTGCACCGTGGGTTTAAAAATGTATTCCATCTTGAAGGTGGGATCATTAATTATGTAAACAAAGTAAAAGAGCAGGGGCTCGACAACAAATTTCATGGTAAGAACTTCGTGTTTGATCAAAGGCTGGGCGAACGGATCACAGATGAAATCATTTCCCACTGCCACCAGTGTGGTAAGCCAGCCGATACGCATGTGAATTGTGTAAACGATGCCTGCCATCTTTTATTCATTCAATGCGATGAATGCAAGGAAAAAATGAAAGGCACCTGCAGCCAGGAATGCTATGATTTTATTCATTTGCCCGAAGAGGAACAAAAACGGTTGCGGAGCGGGATGGATAAAGGGCGCAATGTTTTTAACAAGAGCAAAGCAAGGTTGAAAGACTTAAAGTGAGATCCATTTCAAACAAACCGGCTGCGGAATGCTGAGTTGGGCAGGTAAAGGGGAGAGTAAACCGGTTTTTTTGTTTATTCGAAATACCACAACATTGTTGCTATCCTGGTTGGCAACCAGCAAATAATTTCCGGTTGGGTCAATGGTGAAGTTTCTTGGTTTGATCCCAAGGGTGGGTTGAAATCCAACTACAGTAAGTAAGCCCGATTGTTGGTTCACAGAAAAGATTGCGATATTGTTTGCATCGCCCCGGTTGCTCAGGTAGAGAAAACGTCCGTTGGGCGACAAATGAATATCTGCCGATCCTTTGAATCCCTTAAATGCTGCAGGATGGCTGCTGAGTTGTTGCACTTTCTTCCATGTTACGTTACTGTGTTTCCAAACACTTACCGAACCTCCCATTTCTTCTGCGAGATAAGCGAAATACTGATTTTTTGATAATTCAATATGGCGTGGGCCATTCCCTGGATCAATTGCGAGGAAAGGAGGGGATGCTTTACTAACGGTACCGGTTAACGTATTAAATCGATATAACATTACTTTGTCAAGCCCAAGATCAGGTACAAATAATGTTTCTCCATCTTTTGAAAAGACAGTTGCATGAACGTGTGGCCCCGTTTGTCGTTCCACATTGATACTTTTCCCTTGATGCTGGATTGTTTGATGAGAAGCATTTAATGCTCCATCCTTCTTTACTTTGAATACAGAAAAATTTCCGCTGCTGTAATTACCGGCCACCACCCATTTCCCAGAAGGATGAACAGCAATATAACAGGGATGGTCACCTGCCGAAGCCACTTCATTTAAAAAATGTAATGCACCGGTCTTTTTATCAAACCGGTAACTGCTGATACGCCCGGGTTGATCTTCATTTACAGCATATACAAATTTTTCAGTCGGACTGATTGCAAGATAGGAGGGGTTGGATGTTGTTGCTGAACTGATGAAACGGAGTTCACCGGTGGCGGCATCAAATTCGTATACATAAATTCCTTTGCTGGTGCTGCCTGTATACGTTCCCGCAAGCAGATACGATTGCTGGGCTCTTGTAAAAAGGCTGATCAAAAGAACAGATAGCAGCAATGGAAATTTTTTCATTTTATTTCATGGATTGAGCAGTGGCAATAATTCCTTCCTGGTAGGTTGTAACAGGAAAATCCGGAAATGCTTTACGGAATTTAGAACTGTCAAATAAATAATCAGAATCGTTCTGGTATAACATTTCAATCGATTCTTTGATAACAGGTACAAACAGTCCAACCATGCGTACCATCCATTTTGGCAGCACCATTACACCTTTATTGGTTCCTAATGCTGCTTCTGCCTGTGAAATAAATTCTCTTCCGGTTAAGGTATTAGGATCACCAGGCAAATGCCAGCTTTGATTGTAAGCCGATGTTGTGTTGCCTAACAGGGCAGTTGCTTTTCCCGCATCCGGTGTATAAGTAAAGGAATGTTTTACATCTGCATTTAAAAGCCATTGTGCTTTTTTGCCTTTTTTGAGATTGTCGAATACCATTACATTGGCAAAACTGTTTGCTGTATCTGGTCCGTAAAAATCGGCAGCACGTGCCACCAAAGCCTGCACCTGATCCCGGCTCACTTCATTCCATATCATTTGCAGCAGTCGTGCCCGTACCACACCTTTGGCACTGGTAGGATGTACAGGAGATTCTTCTGTCATCCATCCATTTACTTTTCCATAGCAATACACATTGTCAAAAAAAACAAAGCGGCTGCCATTTTCTTTGCATGCATTTAATACATTCTGCATCACAAGGGGCCAATCCCTTTCCCAGGTTTTTGTAATGTAAGGTAAACCGGCAGTTAAGTATACCACTTCCGATCCTTTAACTGCATCTTTCACTTGTTGTTCATTGAGCAAGTCGGCCGATACCAGTTCATCTGATGGGTTTACTTTCTGCGGATTACGGCTCACCAAACGGATATGATTGGTGTAAGCAGGTAATGCAGCAGCAATATTTTTTCCAATAACGCCGGTTGATCCAAGTATTGTTTGCATAACAAATAATTCGGTTTGAAATGAATTTGAGTTGGCTTACATAAGAACAGAACATTGCAGATTCGTTCTATTCAGGAAAGTTTATGTAATGAAGTTACAATACGTTGAAACGTATCTTCATCACTCAATACTTCCGGATGAAAGGATTCGCCAATTACTTTTTCATATAGTTCAATATATCTCTTTGAAATGGTTTCAATCCATTCATCTGTCATTTCAGGCACTGTTTGTCCTTCTTTACCCATGAACTGATGTTCAATCAGCCATTCTCTCACAAATTCTTTACTTAATTGTTTCTGGCGTTCACCGCTTTGTTGGCGTTCTTCAAAACCTTCTGCATAAAAATAACGGGAGGAGTCGGGTGTGTGAATTTCGTCCATGAGATAAATCTCATCTCCGATTTTGCCAAATTCATATTTCGTATCGGCCAGAATCAATCCTCGTTTAGCAGCGAGTTCTTTTCCACGTTCAAACAGTTGCAATGCATAATTGCTCAAAATTTCCCATTCATCTTTTGTGCAAAGTCCGGCCAGAAGTATTTCATCCGGACTGATATCTTCATCATGACCGGCTGCCGCTTTGGTGGTAGGTGTAATAAGTGGGGCGGGGAAGAAATCGTTTTCTTTTAATCCATCGGGCATAACGGCACCACAAAGTTGCCGTTTGCCAGATTGATAAGTGCGCCATGCATGTCCTACCAGGTTCCCTCTCACAACCATTTCAATTTTAAAAGGCTGGCATTTTTGTCCAACAGAAACGGTGGGCGCCGGTACATCAATCAACCAGTTGGGACAAATATCGGAGCAGGCATTGAGCATATAAGCGGCTATCTGGTTCAAAACCTGTCCTTTAAAGGGAATGGGGCGGGGTAGAATTACATCAAACGCCGAAATACGGTTGCTGGCCACCATAACAAGCCACTGGTCTGCAATGGTATAAACATCTCTTACTTTGCCACTATAGAAAGAAGTTTGCCGGGGAAATGTGAATTGTGTCATTTGGTAAGGTGCGGGCTGGGCCCTGCTTCCGGGGTGTAAAAGTAGACCCGTAAGGCCATCCCGGCAAGTTTAAAGTTTATAAGTAATTCACACTGACTGAGTACCGTGGATAAAGAAAATTTTTGTTAGTAGCTAACAATCTGTATTTTGGCACGTTGTTTTAAATCAAAACCATTGCTATATGCGTAAAAAACTAACCAGCTTCGTCCTGGTTTTAACGGCTTGCCTTTTCTCTTTTTCAACCTGGGCACAATCCGTTTCAATCAAAGGGCATGTATCTAATGCAGGTACAAAAGAAAGGGTTCCTGCTGTTTCTGTTTTTATCAAGGGAACTTCCATTGGTACCTATACAGATGACAAAGGTGATTTCACCCTTTCTGTTTCCAAATTTCCGGTAACATTAGTATTCTCTTCCATTGGCTTTGAAGCCAAAGAAGTGGAAGTGAAGTCTGCAGATGAATCTGTTTCTGTAGAAATCAAACCTTCATCAGCATTAGGAGAAGAAATTGTGGTTTCTGCTACAAGGGTGGCTACCAAAATTCTTGAATCTCCGGTAAGTATTGAGCGTGTAAGCGCCACAGCCATTCAGAATGCGCCTGCTGCATCCTATTATGATGTGGTAACGAATATGAAAGGTGTGGATATGATGGCTTCTTCGCTTACGTTTAAAACGCCAACTACAAGGGGTTTCCTTGGAAGTGGTAATACCCGTTTTACACAGATTGTAGACGGTATGGACAACCAGGCTCCCGGTTTGAATTTCTCTGTGGGTAGCGTTATTGGTTTATCTGAACTGGATGTTGACAATATGGAACTGTTGCCTGGTGCATCATCTGCCTTGTATGGTCCGGGTGGTATGAACGGTACTTTACTTGTAAATAGTAAGAATCCGTTTAAATATCAGGGACTTTCATTCCAGGTGAAACAAGGTATCATGCATACCGACAGTCGTTTCAGGGAGACATCTCCATATTATAACTGGAGCGTTCGATTTGCACAAAAAATCGGAAATAAGTTTGCGTTTAAAATCACAAGCGAATTGATTCAGGCAAAAGACTGGTTGGCTGCTGATTCAAGAAATTACAGCAAGGCTTCCGGGAAAATGATTGCCGGTTCAAGAACAACAGATCCTGGTTACGATGGTGTGAATGTTTATGGTGATGAAAACCTGATTAACATTCGTCCGATCTTCCAGAATTTCGCAGGCATTCCTGGTTATTCTGCTTTGATTGCATCATTGCCTTCCACTCTTTATGTAACACGCACTGGCTATTCAGAAAAAGAGCTGATTGATCCCAATACAGTCAATTTTAAATTGGGTGGTTCATTGAACTATAAAATCACTAACAATCTGGAAGCAATTTTCAGTGGTTTCTGGGGAACAGGAAATACTGTTTATACAGGAAGTGATAGGTATAGTTTGAGAGATCTACGGATGGGTCAGTATAAATTTGAATTGAATCATAAAAACTGGTTACTCCGTGCTTATACCACACAAGAAAATTCAGGAAAATCGTTTAATCTTACTGCTACCGCTTCTTTATTCAATGAAGCATGGAAGCCTTCCACGCAATGGGTTCCTGAATATATTTCCGGTTATATCAATGGGCGTTTAACTCTTGGTATGAATGACCAGCAGGCACATATCTATGCCAGACAACAAGCTGATATAGGCCGTCCGGTTCCCGGATCTACTCAATTCACGAACCTGTTCAACTACATCAGCAGCGTACCTATTGGTAAGTCAGAAGCCGGCGCTCCTTTGGGCGGTGGTAAATTTCTGGACAGAACTGATCTGTATGCTATTGACGGACAATACAACTTATCACACATCACCAAGAAATTTGCTGATGTACTGATTGGTGGTAATTTCAGAAGATTTGCTCTGAATTCTCAGGGTACACTGTTTGCAGATAAAAATGGCCCTATCTCAATTAAAGAATTCGGTGGATTTATTCAGGTTGCAAAATCGTTCCTGGATAACAAAGTGAAAATCACTGCCAGCGGACGTTATGATAAGAACGAAAACTTTGATGGCCGTTTCACACCACGTGCAACTGCTTTGATTCGTTTGGCTAAGAACAACAATGTTCGTCTTTCTTATCAAACGGCGTATCGTTTCCCCAGCACTCAACAACAATGGATTGATCTCTTAGTAGGTGGTTCACTCCAGCTCATTGGTGGAAACAAATATTTCAGAGATTTCTACAATTTAAACAGCAACCCTGTATATGCAGTGGTAAATGGGGCACCTACATCTGAAGTAGTGACTGTAAAAGATTTCAAACCAGAATCTGTTAAGTCTTACGAAATTGGTTACAAAGGTTTAAACTTTAACAGCAAGCTTCTCATTGATGCGTATGCTTATTATGGTGAGTATACCAACTTCTTAACAAGAAGAGTGGTAATGCAAAATCCAACAACAACAAAGAAACTGTTCTCTATTCCTGTAAATACAACTGCAAAAGTGAAGACTTTTGGTTTTGGTATAGGACTTGACTACAGATTGCCTCGCAACTTCAGCATTGGAGCCAACCTGTCAAGCGATCAGCTGAACGATGTGCCTGCTGGTTTTCTTGCTTATTTCAGCACTCCTAAATACAGGGCAAATATTACACTTGCCAACAACGGATTTGGTAAAGACAAACGTTATGGTTTCAGCGTTGTTTACAGATGGATGGACAAATTCCGTTATGAAGGTGACTTCATTTCAGATGAACTTCCTGCTATTCACACTGTAGATGCGCAAGTAAGCTGCAAACTTCCTAAAACAAGATCTGTTCTTAAAATTGGTGGTAACAATATCCTGAATCAATACTATGTTCAGGGTGCTGGTAACCCGGCAATTGGCGGACTGTACTATGTAAGCTTTGCGTATAACGTATTTTAATTTAACCAACCAAAAGAAATTTATATATGAAAATCAAATTCTTAACTATAGCCAGGCTTCCGCTTATCATAGCTGCATTGGCGATCGGGGTATCGTCATGTAATAAGATTTATGAACCGGTAGGAAGCTCAGGTGTGATTACCGGCGATGCCGCTAACACACTGTATAAAAAACTCGCTGCCAACAGTAACTATTCCATATTGGTTGCAGCATTAACCAGAACCGGATTGTGGATGGCATTGGATCAACCCACTTCCAGTTTTACCTTCTTTGCACCAGACAATGCTGCATTCACAGCATCTGGTTTATCATTGGCCGCAGTGAATGCAATGCCTGAAGCACAGCTGTTAGCCGTATTGCAGCACCACCTGATTCCTAATCAAAAAATCATGGCTGCAGATATACCTACCACATTTGCTAATTTCGAAGTGAAATCGGCTTTGAATCTCACAACTGCGCCTATCAGCGCTACCGCTGCTATTCCCATCAAAATGTCTGTTTTCCCTTCGAGGAGAGCAGGAGGCGCCTGGATAAATAATATGCCTATTAAAACTCCCGATGCTATTTCTGGTTCAAATGGTGTAGTACATACTGTAGCTGCAATTGTAGCGCCTCCCACAAGATTGTTGCTGGATACCATCAGCCGTGATCCTGAGTTTAAGTATTTAGTCGCTGCGATCCAGCGTGCAGATTCCGGGCTATCAACTACTGCAGCTCCCAGCATTCAATATTACCTGGGTAATGCAACCATCGCTCCCGGTGCTAATTTTACTGTATTTGCACCAACAGATGCTGCTTTTAAAGCATTGGTTTATGGATTGGTTTATAAGCAAGTGTTTACATTAACCGGTAATGCTGCTGCAGCCGATGCTCAGGCAAATCTTGCTGTAGCTGCTGGCCCTGCATTTTTAGCGTCTAATAATGTCACTACCGAGTTAGTAAGAGGTATTCTTGCATACCACGTAATTCCTTTGCAACGTGCATTTGGCGTTAACTTCCCAACTACTCCTGCTGCATTTCCAACCTTCCTGAATACAGTAATTGCCAGCCATCCTGGTATTACTGTAGGTGTTACTTTATCGGGCACTACGAATATGGCAGTTGCATTAAGTGTGAAGGGAGTGGGTAATGCCACACCAGCGGCAGCTGTTCCAACTGCATTGGGTATCGATCGCCCTGCTGTGAATGGTGTTTTCTTTAAAATTGACCAGGTATTGTTACCTCAGTAAGATTACAAGTACAACTCATACAAAAGCCGGTTATGGATCATAACCGGCTTTTTGTTTGTATGACCGATTCATACGATCTTTGACCACCATGCAGGTAGTTTTATTTGATACTCCTGAACGGGACAGTCTCTATCCCTTCACTGAAATAAGGCCGGTGGCCGGTATCCGGACCGGTATTCTCACCATTCGTGAACGATGGGAATATCTACTTCAACAACCTGTATCTGTACTCACCGAATCTTATTTAGCTGCTTTATACCCGGCTGTAACAGGAGCCGATCTGTTATACATCGATGCCCGGCTCATGCCCACAGAGCAACTCATTGCTGCCATCCAGTCTTTAAAGCCCAACCAGGCTTTGTTGCACAAACAACAGCTGCTGGCTGTGAGAAGGAATGAAGTACTGTCGTTTGGTTTTACAGTACATGAGTTGAGCGGAGTGGAGGAGAAGCAATTTCCGTTTGATATTCAGTTGCTCCGTTTCCCATTTGAAATATCGTTATGGAACGAGCAGTTTATCAAAGACGATTTTAAAATGATCACGGCAGGTAAATCATCACAACCGATTTCATCCACCAACCAAGTGATTGCTCCGGAAAATGTATTTATCGAAGAAGGTGCAGTGGTGGAATGTGCAGTGATCAATGCATCGGCCGGACCGGTTTATATTGGTAAAAACAGCTTAGTGATGGAAGGAAGCCTGATTCGTGGACCCTTTGCCATGCTGGAAAAAACGGTGGTTAAAATGGGCAGTAAAATTTATGGCGCTACCACGGCGGGCAAACAATGTACCATCGGTGGTGAAATCAAAAATGTGGTATTCTTTGACTATTCCAATAAAGCACATGATGGTTATATGGGCGATGCAGTGATAGGTGAGTGGTGTAATATTGGTGCAGGTACATCCTGTTCCAATATTAAAAATACGGCTGGTGAAGTGAAAGTATGGAACCAGCGGCAACGGCAATGGATAACCGCAGGAATGAAATGTGGTGTGCTCATGGGCGATTTCACACGAACCGCTATCAATACTTCGCTGAATACCGGAACGGTTACCGGTATCTGCAGTAACCTGATTAAACATGGATTTCTTCCCAAGTATATCCGTGACTTTACCTGGAATACTTCCACCGAAGAACGTTATGTACTGGAGAAAGCATTGAAAGATATAGGTAACTGGATGCAGTTGAAACAACAACAGTTGTCGGAGGAACTGTCATCTGTTATTACTGATTTATACAGCAAACAATCATAAAACAAAAGAACATGAACCGCAAACAAATCGCAGCCGCTAACTGGAAGATGAATCTGACCTGGCAACAAGCCGAAACTTTATTGAATGAATTGTTCAAAGAACCGATTGCTTTAAAAGCAGATCAATACATTTCCTTAGGCGTACCGTTTCCTTACCTGGCATTGGCACAGGCAAAAGTGAATGGATTGGCAAATACAGGCGTTGCTGCGCAAAACTGTTATACACAAAAATCCGGCGCTTATACCGGTGAAACATCGGCTGAAATGCTGGCGTCTATGAACATACAGTATGTTATACTCGGACATAGCGAACGCCGTGAATACTTTAACGAAAGCAACCAGATGCTGGCAGAGAAAGTAAACATTGCTTTGTCATACGGGCTCACACCCATTTTCTGTTGTGGAGAAGCATTGAGCATCCGTGAGGCAGGTACACAAAATGCATACGTGGAGCAACAATTGAAAGAAAGCCTCTTTCATTTGAGTGCCGGAGAACTACAGAAAATTGTGATTGCCTACGAACCTATCTGGGCCATTGGTACAGGTAAAACAGCTACTGCCGAACAGGCACAGGAAATGCATGCACATTTAAGAAGTGTATTAGCTGCACAATACGGCGCAGCAGTAGCCGATACCATTTCCATTCTGTATGGTGGTAGTGTGAAAGGATCAAATGCAAAAGAGATTTTCTCGCAGCCCGATGTGGATGGTGGATTGGTAGGTGGCGCTTCTTTGAAAGCAGAGGAGTTCCTGCAGGTGATTGCAGGTTTGAAATAACTTGAAACGGGATCCGAATTTATACCCGCTTTCCTGGCAACATCAAAATGGACTGATGGCGGTACTCTTGTTGAAAAAAGGAATCAACAAAGGGGCTGATGTACAGGTGATGAGCGACTTTATCCATTCGTTGTGGGAAGCAGAGTTGAAAGAACATTTCCTGGCTGAAGAAAAGGCATTGGTGCCCGGCAATGATAATCAGCACCAGGTGTATTATCAGCAATTGAAAACAGAGCATCAGCTTCTTGCTGGCATGATTGAAATAATTGGCCGGCAGGAAGCTGATCTTTTTTTGATCGACAAGTTTCAGCAACAACTGGAACAGCATATCCGCTTTGAAGAACGTGAATTTTTTCCCTGGCTGGAAGAACATTTTTCAGTTGCTGAACTGGAAAAAATGGGTGAGCAATTACAACACCTTCCTTCTAAAACCTGTGTGAATTATAAAGTGAAGTTTTGGGAATAGGAGGGATGTGAGATTGAATAGTTGGTGATTGAATATTTATTCCCAGCAACGTCTCTCGCAGAGGACGTTGCGTAAAACAAAAAAATATCTAAAACGCAACGTCCCTTTCAGGAGACGTTGCTGAGAAGGAAGCACCAGGTTTATTATCAGCAATTGAAAACAGAGCATCAGCTTCTTGTTGGCATGATTGAAAGCATTAGCCGGCAGGAAGCTGATCTTATTTTGATCAACAAGTTTCAGCAACAACTGGAACAGCATATCCGCTTTGAAGAGCGTGAATTTTTCCCCTGGCTGGAACAACATTTTACAGCTGCTGAACTGGAAAAAATGGGTGAGCAATTACAACACCTTCCTTCTAAAACCTGTGTGAATTATAAAGTGAAGTTTTGGGAATAGAAGGGATGTGAGATTGAATCGTTGTGATTGAATAATATTCTCAATAGTTCTCGGGATACGTTGAAATTAATGTCTTATTATCTTCTCATTTCATCACAAACTGCGCCCGGCTCAACCGGTCATTGATTGCACGGCCCAAACCTTCATCGGGCATCTTTTCTGCCAGTATCACATCTGCCTGCAATAAATCGGCTTCACGTAAAATACCAAACAGGTTTTTCGCTGCTTCTTCCAATGTGCCGTTGGGAGATAGTATCAATTGCTGATCTGCAGGAACAGGTTCAACTGTTTTACTGAAGTTGATCAACAGCATTTTTTTTCCTTCAAACTGTTTGATCAACTCCGGAATATGTCCGAGGTACAAGGGTGTATGTGTGGCGTAATGGCTTTTCAATTGTCCGGGTGCATCCGGATTTTCAGTAATGGATTGTTTCACATGAACCGCTTTACCCAACACCTGTTCAATGGCTTCCACACCAATACCACCCAGGCGATAGATTTCTGTTTCACCTTGTTCATTCCATCCCACAATGGTTGATTCCACACCCACGGTACAGGCGCCGCCATCGAGTATGTAAGGAATTTTTCCTTCGAGATTCTGAAAGACATGTTGTGCGGTTGTCGGACTCACATACCCGGATGGATTGGCACTGGGTGCCGCCACCGGAAAGTCCAGTTGCTGTAACAGTTGTAAGGTGAGGGGGTGATTGGGAATCCGTATGGCCACACGGTTACTACCTGCAGTTACCAGATCCGGAATATTGTTTTTCTTATTGAGCAATAAGGTAACAGGACCGGGCCAGCATGTTTTCGCCAACAGTTCTGCTTCAACAGGGACCTGTTCCACAAACTGCAATGCCTGTTTCCACGAACTCACATGCACAATGAGCGGATTAAACTGCGGCCTTTGTTTTACTTCATAAATCTTCAGCACTGCATCGGCATTCAATGCATTGGCAGCAAGACCATACACTGTTTCGGTAGGAATGGCCACCACATTGCCTTCCTGTAAAAGGCTAGCCGCTTTCTTTATATCAACTCCGGTTACTGTATGCATCACTGCAAATTTACAGGAAGTGGCTCTTCGTGGTAATGGTCAATTTTATCGAGGTGGAGGATCGTGGTACTGCCATCAGTGCTGGATTCGTACATCAGATCAAATTTGGCTCCATACACAAATTCATCGGCAGTATAGGAGCTTCGGCTTACAACAGAGTTGGCGTATTCTTCATCATGTCCTTTTACAAATACCAGTAACTCTGCTTCTGTGCTGTCAATATCAGCTTTTTTGAGTTGATAAAACGGACTGTCCTCGTTCACCACATGCACAATGGTCCAGTTAGCAGTGAGCGTGTTTGCTTTTGATACTTCGAGCGGCAGACTGTAAAATTTATTTTTCACTTCGCCGTTTTCTTCCGCCACTTTCATCACAAGGGTTAGTTTCACTTCCACGTCGGTGAGATAATGATTTTTGTAAGGAGCAAAACGTAACATTAACGCATAGCCGTCTTTAAAGGGGGCAAGCAGTGCATTTTTACTGTAGATGAGATAGGATTTGGGTTGCGAAAACCGTCCGTACATGAGCCCCGTAGCAATGGCAAACATCAATACGCCGGTTAAGGATTCAAAGGCTGCAATCGTATTGGCTGTGAGTGAAGAAGGATACACATGTCCATAGCCAACGGTGGTGAGTGTTTGTGCACTGAAGAAAAAAGCCTCCCAGAATTTTCCCTCCATAGTTTGTTGATCCATGCCTCCCAACTGTCCTACACCGTTAAAAAAATAAATGAGGGCGAAGACGATATTTACCGATACATAAGTTAACCCGATTAAAGCCAGAAACTTCCACCCAGGAATTTTCATCATGTATTGATAGATGCTGAGTCGCCTCAGAAATGGAATTCCTCTGAGATGTATATTAGGATTGCCATCTTTTTCAAAGAACCTTCCGCCACTTTGTTTGCTCACCGTACTCAGCCCGGTTTCTTTGTTTTCCTTTGCTCTGATATTAATGCGATCCCTGAATTTCATAAGCAGTGAATTAGGTGTAAATCTAATAAATAACCTCGTTTCAGGAGGATGGATAAGTTTCGGTTATTAGAACTAAATTTAGCGTTTGTAACCGGACTGTTCATGAATTTATCAAAGCTGTTTGCATCAAATATCATCTGGCGGGGTACTTACCTGTTCACTTCCTTACTGGTGACGGTACTGCTGGCCCGTTTTTTTGAAGCATCGGCCACCGGTTGGTTGTTTTACTTTATCAGTCTGCTCACCTTGTGCTTTATGCTGGGGTCCTTCAGCATGGAAGCATCGGTTACTTATTTTGTTTCAGGCGGAGAAATTAACGACCGGAAGATGCAGTCATTCGTCCTTGCATGGACGCTTTTTATTTCACTGATTTCTGTGATTGTTTCTTTTTTATTGATACGTAACGGTAGTGACTATGTGAGCAAACAGGAACAGATCGTAATGGCTGTTCTGTTCATCTCCGGGAACCTGCTTATTACGTTTTACAATGCGCTTTTTTATGCAAAACAGAATTACCGTACCCCGAATATTGTATTTATTGTTTTCAACCTGGTACTGATTTCAATTCTATTGATCGGTATGTTGAGTAAGGAACATATTGTTTCGTATCAATTATTTCTGTGGATTTATTTTTTGTCGTACCCGTTGCAGGGATTGGTAACAACCATTCTTTACAATGGAATGTATCATAGTGGTTTCAATTTTCATTTGCCCGATCGGGCACAGTTAAAACAGGTATTCCGTTATTCGTTGCTGGCTTTTATGGCGAATATGATTTTCTTTCTGGTGACCAGAGTGGATTACTGGTTGATTGAACTGTTCACACATGATCATACAGCTTTGGGCAACTATATACAATCATCCCGATTGGTACAATTGTTTCAACTCTTTCCTGCTATCCTGGCTTCTTCCATCTTTCCGCTGGCGGCATCGGGCTATAAAGAACAGATGAAAGAGGGAATTGAGCGTTTATCAAGAATTATCGTGCTCTTATATATTCTTGCATCGGGGGTGCTTGCGCTTATAGGCCATTGGTTGTTCCCCTTTGTATTTGGAGAAAGTTACGGCAGTATGTATGTTGTGTTTTTATGGTTGGTCCCCGGTTTGTTTGCACTTTCGTTACTTGCGTTGATGGCTGCATATTTTGCAGCTATCAACCAGGTGAAAATAAATATCATTACTTCATTGGTGGGTTTGCTGGTGATCGTTATTGCCGATTTATTATTGATTCCTGTTTATGGAATCATTGGTGCAGCAGCAGCAAGCAGTGTTGGGTATCTTGTTTGTTTCTTTGTTGCTTTGTATTATTTCAATAAAGAAACCAATGTGGGGTTGATGGATTTATTATTTTTTAGAAAAACAGATGTTGATTTTCTCCGGAACCTCGTCACAAAGATTACAGAAAACAAGACTAACTAATTTCTATGCGCAAATTGAAATGGATATGGATCTGGGCAGGATTGAAACTGTTGAAACGGGGGCTGAAGTACCGGATCACAGGTGAGCAGGAGCAATGGCTGCAGCGCATTCCCAAAGCCGGACTGCAGAACCGTGAAGAATGCATATTAAATTATTGTGCCGGAAAAAAAGTATTACATGTTGGTTTTGCAGATGCGCCTTATACAAAGGAGAAAATTCAGAATAAAACTTTGCTGCACACAAAACTGAAGCAACATACTACTGACTTGCTGGGAGTGGATACAGATGTGGAATCTGTTGAATTGTACAAGCAACTCACAAAAGATGAACAGGTGATGGCAGTTTCACCGGTTGAATTAAATAATGGACAGTTGCAGCAATATGATATCATACTCATAGGTGAAGTATTGGAACATTTGCCGGATCCTGTTGCAATGATTGAGCAATTGTACCCGAAGATGAAAGGCGGACAACTGTTGATGATCACCGTTCCTAATCATATATCCTTTGATAGTATGGCTGGAGCCTTGTATGAAACGGAGTCCATTCATCCGGATCATCATTGGTATTTTTCTCCTTATACCTTGTTGCGGAAATTCCCCGAAAAGAAATGGGAGCAGGTATTTTTCAGCTATGGATTATATGGCAATCATCAACCTAATTTTATACAAAAACAATTCCCGGCAACAGGTGATTGCCTGATCGCTGTTTTTAAAAAGAAAGCATGAACGTATTACACATAGCCAGCTGGTACCCCAGCAAAGTACAACCTTTCAATGGCGATTTTATTCAGCGCCAGTTGAAAGCATTGTCGTTGCACATGCCGGTATATGTGATTGCAGCAATAAAAGATGACGAAGCTTCACCCGATGAAGAAAGCTGGGCCGAGAATAAATTATCCGATCAGTTTTATGAACGTGTATGTTGTTACGGATCGGTAAAAACAGGAGTGGGATTGATTGATCGTTATTTTTCATCCATCCGTTACAAACGTATTCTGCATAAAATGGTGCAGGATTATATATGGGAGTATGGAAGGCCTGATCTGATTCATTTGCATGTAGCCATGAACGGAGGTGTGGTTGCCTTGCAATTAAAAGAACAACTGGGTATTCCCTTTGTGGTTACAGAGCATTCAACCATTTATCATCCAACTGCGGCCGACCGGTTGGAAAGCCGTTTCTTTCTGTGGAGAAAGAAGTTGAAAAAAGTGATTAGCTCGGCAGAACTCATATTGCCTGTGTCAGATGATCTTGGGAAAGCCATCCGGCATCATGTTCCCGGAATTTCATATAAGGTGATCCCGAATGTGGTGGATACAGCGTTGTTCTTTTTGAAAGAGAAACCTGTTTCAAATGTGTGTGAACTGGTTCATGTATCCGGTATGAATTACCAGAAGAATACAGTGGGTTTGCTGAATGCACTGGAGCAGTTACAAAAACTTCGTACAGATTGGCATTGCACCATGATTGGGCCGGCTTCTGAAACATTGAGGGATTTGTCGAAAAAGAAAAGGTTGGCTGATAAGATTCATTGGGCAGGTGAGGTTTCCTATACAGAAGTCGCAGCCTATATGCAGAAAAGCCATGCATTGGTATTATTCAGCCGATACGAAAATCAACCCTGTGTGATTCTGGAAGCCTTGTGTGCCGGTTTACCTGTTGTTTCAACAAAAGTAGGTGGGATTGATGAAGTGATTGATGCGTCAAACGGATTGTTTGCCACCAGCGAACAGGTGAATACATTGGTGAATGCATTGGATCAGTTGATGAATAACTATGCAGCTTTTAATGCGACACAAATCAGCAGCAGGGCTATTGCTGCTTATAATTATTCTGTAGTAGGTAAAAAAATCAAGCAGACCTATGAGGATCTGCTTGCATCAAAAAAAATATCTCAGTAAAGAAAATTCTTTTATCCTTTCAGTTTATTTACAAGATCAACGTACTCCTGCATAGCTGCTTCCGGTGTTTTTCCTTTCAATGCAGCCCATGCTTCGTATTTTGCTTTCGCTACAAAATCAAAGGGATTGGAAGGTGCATCAATATTCACATCGCCTTCAGAGCCTTGCTTGAACAAAGAATAAAGTTGAAGTAAGGTTTCGTTGCTGGGTTTTTCGCTGAGTGTTTTGCTGTTTGCTACTGCTTCTTCAAAAAGTGCTTTCAGATCCATAACATAAGTTTTGGCGAAAATAAGGGAATCCGTTCAAACTGTTTTTTTCATCACAATAAACTCTAACGGCTGCATGGGGTTGCCGATGTGCACACCTTCCACAAAAGGTTTCCGCTCACCTGTGTCACGATAGCCATGGCGTTCGTACCAGGCAATGAGTTCTTTGCGAATGGAAATAACCGTCATATCAATGGACTTGCATCCGTTCTTTTTTGCAAATGCCTCGGCTTCCTGTAACAACAGTTTGCCGATTCCTTTATTCTGCAGAACAGGGGATACCGTAAGCATTCCGAGATAAATACTTTGTTCGTGTTGTTGAAGAAAAACACAGGACTGAATGGTTCCTTCTTCATTGGTTCCTTTCAGGATGGTAACGCCGGGTTGACGCATTTCTTCCAGCAGTGTGGGTTCATCTGTGCGGATACCGCCGAGAATATCGGCTTCTGTAGTCCAGCCAACTTTTGAAGAATCGCCACGATAGGCACTATTTACTAACGATACTAATTGAGGGATATCTGCTTCCGTTGCTATTCTTATTTCCATAGTTTACAATTACCAGCCCAGCAAATCTACCATTCCTTTAAATAAAATGCTGACTCCGATAAGCGTAAATCCATATAAATAAATTGAAAAATTATGTTCGGTATCAAACATAATCAGCGTAATCAGAAAACTTAATACCAATAAAGCACCACCGGCACCACAACACAACATACCCATGCCTCGTTTGCGGAGGTTGCGTTGTTTTTTCCATTCACTGATGGCTTGTTGTGCCAGGTCTTCGGGCACTTCCTGTTCTTTTAAACGGGATAAGATAACAGAGGTTTCAACACCTTCTTTTTTCCATTGCGAAACATGCGCAAGGCATTGGTCAAGCGTACTGGTAAACATATGGCGGCAAATTTGAAATCAAAAAATACAGAAATTTTCCGGAAACAAACAAATAAAAATTCCCCAAACCGTTGCTGGGATTGATTTCCAGGGCATGATACGGGTAAGCCGATTTATAAATACATTTGCTCCTCAACCGAATCACTTGAGTTCCACTGTATTTCTGCTTACGCCGCCTTTCACCCAACTGAACACGCCATACCCGGCTACTTCCTACCTGAAAGGATTCCTGAATACAAAAGGAATCAATTCTTTTCAGGCAGATCTGGGAATTGAAGTAACATTGAAATTGTTCTCAAAAAAGGGGTTAAGGGAACTATTCAGCCGCATACCGCCAACCCAACATTTTTCGGAAAATGCACAGCGCATCATTACTATGCAGGAGGATTATATCAACTGCATTGACGCTGCTGTTTTGTTTTTACAAGGCAGAAACCCATCGATGGCACACCTGATTGCCTCCCGTAATTTTTTACCGGAAGCAGGACGCTTTAAAGAATTGCCCGATCTCCATTGGTCATTCGGAACAATGGGAGTGCAGGATAAGGCGAAACATATTGCCACACTGTTCCTGGAAGATTTGTCGGATCTCATACAGGAATGTGTCGATGAACATTTTGGTTTCAGTCGCTATGCAGAAAGACTGGGCCGCTGTGCGAATCAGTTCGATGAACTCTATGAAGCGCTACAGCAGACCTTATCTTATACAGATGAACTCCTGCTTCAATTGCTGGAGAAACATATCAGTCACGTACAGCCGAAGTTGGTTTGTGTTTCGGTTCCTTTTCCAGGAAATCTTTTCGCTGCTTTCCGTGTGGCACAATGGATTCGCAAGAATCGTCCGGATATCAAAGTGGCTATGGGAGGAGGTTTCCCCAATACAGAACTGCGTTCCCTGAAAGATCCGAGAGTATTTGAGTTTTTTGATTTCATCACACTCGACGATGGGGAAGCACCGGTTGAGCAACTGGTAAAATATATTACCGGTGAAGCTGAAGTAAAGGAGTTGAAACGAACCTTTCTGTTGCAGAACGGTGTGGTTACCTATATCAACAATAGTTCCTGCAGGGATTATAAACAAACAGAAACAGGCACACCTGATTATGGCGATCTGTTGCTTGACCGTTATATTTCAGCTATTGAAGTGGTGAATCCCATGCACAGTTTGTGGAGTGATGGACGATGGAATAAACTCACTATGGCCCATGGATGTTACTGGGGCAAATGTACATTCTGTGATATTTCACTTGATTATATAAAAATTTACGAACCTATTGCTGCTTCTTTGTTGTGTGATCGTATGGAAACCATCATTGCACAAACAGGAACCAATGGTTTTCATTTTGTGGATGAAGCGGCGCCACCTGCGTTGATGCGGGCACTGGCGCTGGAAATCATCAAACGGAAACTGGTGGTGAGTTGGTGGACCAATGTGCGGTTTGAAAAAAGTTTCACCCGTGATCTTTGTCTGCTCTTAAAAGCCAGCGGTTGTATTGCTGTTAGTGGCGGATTGGAAGTGGCGAGTGACCGTTTATTGAAACTGATTGATAAAGGAGTTACGGTTGCACAAGTAGCGAAAGTAACCCGGCATTTCACGCAGGCGGGCATCATGGTGCATGCGTATCTCATGTATGGTTTTCCCACACAAACAGCTCAGGAAACGATTGATTCAATGGAGATGGTGCGGCAGCTTTTCAAAACAGGTGTATTGCAATCGGCTTTCTGGCATTTGTTTACCATGACGGCGCATAGTCCTATAGGACTGAATCCGGAGAAATTCAAAGTAAAACGGGCAAAGGAAACGGAGATCCTGTTTGCTGATAATGATGTGGAGCATATAGATCCCACCGGAGCTGATCATGAGCAGTTTGGGTTTGGATTGAAAAAATCATTGTTCAATTACATGCAGGGACTTTGCCTCGATGATCCTTTACAAAACTGGTTTGAACAGAAAGTGCCTAAAACAACGATTGCTCCGGATTATATTCAGAAGATTGTGAGTGAAGAGGAGTTGCCTGCCTCTTCACCCACAACAAAAGTTGTTTTCCTTGGACGGGTACTTTCATGGGAAGTGATCACAAAATCAAAAAAAGGAAATCAATGGGAAGTGATGCAGTTGGTGCTGGCTTCTAAAAAAGAAAGCATAACGATTCAGGTCGATAAAGAAAAAGGGGCATGGTTACTAAAAACTCTGCAGCAACTTTCTGATACAAATACTGTATTAACACTTCAGCAATTGAAAGGCGATTATGAACAACAGGGATGGGATGATTTTGAATTGTTCATGGATAATAAACCGGTAGGCAATCTCTACAAAACCGGCTTGCTCAGAATATAAACATTGTGCATAAATACCTCGAACAGGGTATGAATGAATTTCTGTTTTCCATCTACCTTTCCCGAAATTTCAGTTATGCGTTATCTGTTAATTGTTCTGCTTTTTATCAGCAGTTTTGCCCAGTCATTTGCACAACAGCTCAACAAAGGAAAATTAACTTTCAGCACCAGTGGTAACAACAAACTGTTGGTGGTGATTGGCGATAAAATGTATTGGGTGGAGAATAAGGAACTTACATTTCGTCAGCTTGAACCCGGTACGTATGCGGTGAAAGTCTATCGTTTAATCCGCAATGATCTCCCCACAAACAACTGGAATAATTATAAAAAAGTGTCCGACATGAACCTGTATGTCAAAGCCGGGTATCATCATGAGCTTTCCATTAACCGCTTTGGTAATTCAATGTTCTACGAAATGCAGATAACCAATTACAATAATACCGATGAGTGGAATAGTGACTGGCTGGTAAATAACGATCCCTGGCTGAGTACAGATCAATCCAATATGCCCGGAGGATATGGAGGTGGTACTGGCAACAATAATAATACCGGAGGCTATAATACTGTTATGAGCGATGAAGCGTTTGCCGAATTTAAACGGTTAATGAAGAATGAAAGTTTTGATAGCAAAATGGTCGATTTTTTTCGGGCCAATTCAAAAAAGAACCTGTTTAACACGCAGCAGATTAAAGAACTCTGTTTGTTGATTTCTTTCGACCGTTACAAACTGGACCTGGCAAAAATTGCCTACGATTATACAGTTGACAAAGGCAATTATTTTATCCTTTATAGCGTGTTCAGTTTTGATAGTTATAAAAGGAGCTTGCAGGAGTATGTGAATAGCAGGTAAAATTTAGAAGATAGGAGGTAGAAGTTAGAAGAGAGAAGAGTGGTTCTAATAGATCATTAACTGAAATAAGCTATTTCTTGTAATAGTCATCCTATAATAATTCCAGCTCAGCTTGAATGAAGCTGGTACTCCGTAGTGAGCGCATCGGCAGGAATACGTAACAGTTTACTGAATTTTCGGATCATGGTGAGTGAAAGCGGTTGCTTGTAATTGAGGACTTTACTTACTGTTCCTTTATCGCCATATTCCTTTGCCAGATCTGTGGCAGTAAAGCCAAAATCTTCCATCCGGATTTTAATCAGTTCTACCGGATCAACAGGAGGGATGCTCCATTGCTTTTCTTCGTACTGGCCAATCAGGAATGCCAGCAGCATTTTTTCCTTATGCTCTTCTGTTCCCTTTTTGGCAGTATGAATCTGCTCGAAACGCTCTGTGGCTTTTTCGTAATCAGCTTTTGTTTCTAAAAGGAACCATTGTTTCATATTCATGTTTTAGATGCTGGAGGGATCAATGCGATCATATTCATTGTGTGTGCCTATGAGAGTGTTTTATTGAAATATAGTAAAATTACAAGGGTTAATATTTCCCATTTGTGCTTTTATTCATCCTCTTCATTTTCAATCATAATCTTTGCTTCCTGTTTTTTTTCTTTTTTGTTCTGAAGAAATTTTGATGACATTTTTTTTACTATTTCATCTGTTGGGGTTCCATGATTTGTTTTTGAGTCGTAATTTGAAAGAGGTGTTTTCGAAATATTTGCAATGGTTGTAGAAAGTAATTCTGCTAACAAATCTTCATTTACCTCTTTAGCTTCTTTTTTGTAGCCTTCGAATGCCATAGAAACTGCATATTTAAAGGAATAATCTTCTCTTATTCTTGATGTGAAGCCAAATTGTCTTGCACAAAACCATCCAAGCCATACAAATGATGCAAATATTGGCAGCCGTAAAAGTAAAAAGTCGTAAGATAATGAATTGATTTTTATTGCTTTAATTATAACATAACTGGATATGCTAATTAGAATTATGATTGTAACAATTGTTGCAATTGCCCAAAACCAATAAGGTTTTGTTAGTTCATCTTTTCTTTTCTTGAAAGATCCAGCCATACCTAGCCTATTTACATCGTCGATAGTATTTTGAATCTGTTTTTGAAACTTTTCATTTTCAGATAACTGACTTTTTAATTGATCAAATTGTTCTTGTAATTTTTGATTTAGATCATTGGAGGAAAATTCCAATGACTCAACCTTTTTTATTAATTCAGCTTGTTTTGAATTGTTTGTGTCTAATGCTGATTCTGTTTCTTTGATTTTACTTTCAGTTGATTCAATTGTTCGTAGTGCTTTGGTTGCTTTGTTTTTTTCTGAAGTAATAACATCAAGAAATGCTTGGAGATTTTTTTGATTTTCAGATGACTTATTTTGTAAGTCTGATAAATCCTTAAAAATATTTTCAGTGCTATTACGTATTGAAATCACTTCTTCAGAAATTGGTTTCGCATTCTCAATAACTTCAGAAAGTATTATTGCTTCATCTTTAAGTTTTTTCAATTCTATTTCTGTCCTTATTGGCTCCTTTGCTAATAGAATGTACGTGTCTTTTATCTTTAATCGAATCTTTTGAATAATTTTCAAAAAATCATTAAAGCTGTTTGGATTTTTACTGAAATCTTCTTTGCCAATTTTTGTAGCTTTTTCATATAGGTCAGATACCTCTCTTTCCAGAAAAACAGCTTCAAAAGTTCCATTAAAAGGGTCGATCAGGTCTAGCAACGAATAGGATTCTTCTAGTGAATCTAACAGAATTTTTCTTGATATTCCTGGAAAGCCAAAAACATCTTGATCTTCAGGAATTACATCGCTAATTTTCTTTTTTAACCAACTTAATCTTGACTTAGTAGCTTTCATAAAAAATATTGTTTCCAAATTTAATTTTTTTGCACAAAAAATTAGCATTTTAATTCTCGATAGATCAATCCGTTTAGATTTAGAATATTTTGTATGGTAGCTTTTCTTCAATTCATTTTGGAGTTTGTAAGACCTCTCGTTCGCCCCATTTCCACTATCTTTGCCGCCTCGAAAATTGAGGATTCAGTTCATGAAGAATATCAGAAATTTCTGCATTATTGCCCATATCGACCACGGTAAATCCACCCTGGCCGATCGTTTATTACAAGCCACCAATACCATCAGCGACCGTGATATGATGGACCAGGTGCTCGATGATATGGACCTGGAACGTGAAAAGGGGATTACCATTAAGAGCCATGCTATCCAGATCAATTACAAGCATAAGGATGGAACCGAATATATCCTCAACCTGATTGATACGCCCGGTCACGTCGATTTCAGCTATGAAGTGAGCCGTGCACTGGCTGCCTGTGAAGGTGCTCTGTTGCTGGTGGATGCCACACAGGGTATCCAGGCGCAAACTATTTCCAACCTTTATTTAGCTATCGATAACGACCTCGAAATCATCCCTGTAATCAATAAAATTGATATGGACGGTGCTATGATCGAAGAGGTAAAGGACCAGATTATTGATCTTATTGGCTGCAAGCCGGAGGAAATACTACTGGCCAGCGGCCGTACCGGTTTAGGGGTGGATGCCATCCTGGAAGCAATTGTGGAACGCATCCCGGCGCCGGAAGGAAATCCGCAGGCTCCTCTGCAGGCGCTCATCTTTGACAGTGTGTTCAACAGTTTCCGTGGTATCATCGTTTATTACCGGATTCTGAACGGAACGATTAAGAAGGGCGATAAGGTAAAGTTCATGAGTACCGATCAGGAATATGAGGCCGATGAAATTGGTATTCTTAAACTGAAAATGACCGAAAAGCAGCAGGTGAACTGTGGCGATGTAGGTTACATTATCACCGGTATTAAAAATGCCAAAGAGGTGAAAGTAGGTGATACCATCACTACGGTTTCCAATCCTGCCAGTGAATTTATTCAGGGTTTTGAAGAAGTGAAACCAATGGTATTTGCCGGTATATTTCCGGTGGTAACCGAAGATTTCGAAGAGTTGCGTGACTGTATGGATAAGCTGCAGCTCAATGATGCATCACTCACTTTCGAACTGGAAACCTCACAGGCCCTTGGTTTTGGTTTCCGATGCGGCTTCCTTGGTTTGCTCCATATGGAAATTATCCAGGAGCGCCTTGAACGTGAGTTCAACCAAACGGTAATCACCACCGTTCCCAACGTAAGTTTTATTGCCTATACAACCAGAGGTGAAAAAATCATTGTAAACAATCCTTCCGAAATGCCCGATCCAACCTATATGGATCGAATAGAAGAACCTTTCATTAAAGCACAGATCATTACCAAGCCGGATTATATCGGTAATATCATGACGCTTTGTTTGGGAAAGCGTGGTATTCTCATTAACCAGAGTTATCTCACACAAACACGTGTGGAACTCATTTTTGAAATGCCGTTAACAGAGATTGTATTTGATTTCTATGATAAACTGAAGTCGCAAACTCGTGGTTATGCTTCTTTCGATTATCATCCCATTGGTTACCGTGATGCAGATATCGTTAAAATGGATATTCTGCTTAATAGTGATAAAGTGGATGCATTGAGTGCATTGATCCACCGCAGCAGGGCCCAGGATTTTGGACGTAAGCTTTGTGAGAAATTAAAAGAGTTATTGCCACGCCAGCAATTCCAGATTGCCATACAGGCTGCCATTGGTGCCAAAATCGTGGCAAGAGAAAACATCAGTGCCATGCGTAAAGATGTAACAGCCAAATGTTATGGTGGTGATATCAGCCGTAAACGTAAACTTTTGGAAAAACAAAAAGAAGGTAAGAAACGTATGCGCCAGATAGGTAATGTGGAAGTGCCGCAGGAAGCATTCCTTGCTGTGTTGAAGCTGGACGACTAAGAACAACTTCATATTAATGAATAGTTATAACTATTGAAACCGGGAACTTCCCGGTTTTTTATTTGCAGATAGATCTTTTTCTTTCATAAAAAAGTGTAGTTTTAATACGATAATAAGTCTGAGCGAACTGCTGATCCATGCTTAAATACCGCCATCCTGAATTCAGGTTGGAATTCAAACCAATAAACCACATTTAGGTATGAGAGAATTTACATTGAACAAAGAGCCAGATCTTGTTGTAACTGCACGCTTTATTGAAAAAGGAGAAGACCAGCCTCTCAGCGGCGATGAATACATTGTACGATTGTACGACAGAGACATTACCAATGACGATTATTTAGGGATGAGCCGTTTGGATGACGATGGCTGTGTGCGGATTGAATTTTCGCACGATGTATTTGTGAATGATACCGTCTTCAAAGAAGCAAAACCCGATTTCTTTTTTGTGATCATGAAAGACAATCGTCCTGTTTTCACCACAAAAGTTCTGGAAGAAATCAGCCTTGAAGATGTGGAGCAATTTCGTATGGGAGAAGGGGAAGTGGTTGACCTGGGAACCTTCCTTGTTGATGTCAGCGATTAATCAATAATCCGTAATTATTAATTACCACCATTCTTCTTTTTCACCGGAGGCTTAGTTGTTTTCCCCGGCTGTTGTCCTTGTAATTTATTTTCACTGAATGGTTCCGGTACCGGGGCTTCACCATCTTTTAATTTAAAGTCGAATACTTTATCAATGTGTAACCATTGTCCGTTTACCCATTGGAAGCCTTCATAATCACCATCGGGTATTAACGTGTATTTCTTTTTGGGTTCATTTGATTCAGAAATAAGATGATCAAAAAGGATCAGGTCCATTTCCTCATCATATTGAATACGGGACCTGGCATCTTTTTTATATTCTAATAAAAAGCGGCTCATGGGTGTTTGCGGTAATGAGTCCTTGGTAAATGAAAATCCGTTTGTCAAACCAAATACGGGTTGTTGTTGCTCATCAAACGATAAAATATCAATCCACTTACGGGTGGTACGTGTGTTGTTTTCATCGTAGCCCATCAGTGTGTAGAATTTTTTATTCATATATTCTTTCTGCACAATACGGTAGTACACTGCTCCAATCCAGCCACCTGCATTAGCAATGGTATCAATCAGATTTTGTGTAAACTCACTTACATCCCGTAACGGAAACAGTTTCAGTTGTCCGTCTTTTGTATTCATCTGAATAAATCCCCGCTGGCGGCAATAATTATCATCTTTCACCACTTGCCAGGTTACAATGCGGAAGCTGCTGTCGGCTGGATATAACTTTGAAATAGTAACAAGTGAATCAAACGGGTACCTGAATGAATTTTTCTGAACCAATGCCCGTACAAGGATCTTTGTAAAATTGCTGTCGCTCCGGAATCGGATAGCAGCATCTTCACCATTCACAATTTTTATTGCAAAGCGTTTCAACGAATCTTCTCTTGTGCGGAAATTTTTGATTTCGGCCGGAGTCAGTTTCTGCGACTGGCTGCTCAGTGCAACAATTAATAAGAAGGCGGTGAAAATTTGCTTCATCATGGATATAACTCGTTAAGAGCAAAAATATTGTGTTTAGCGGCTGCTTAGCAGTTCTGTCGCAAATGCTAACAAATCTTTAAACTGTGCATCCACTGTGTTGTCATCCGGATTTTCTTCGGGACGGGTGGGGAGGTAAACGGTATATGCACCAATGTTGCGTCCGAACCACATATCTCCCGGCATGTTGCCCACCATGATGCTTTTTTGGAAATCAATTTCAGGGAAATCTTGTTGGGCCTGCAAAGCCATGCCCTTATTGGGTTTGCGGTTAATGTCTTTATTGTCTGTTGAAGTGCAGTAGTATACTTTATCAATTCTTCCACCTGCTTCTTCAATTTTTAACAGCATATTTTCTGTGATGAGGTCCAGTGTTTCCTGTGTCATCAAACCTCTGCCCACACCCCGTTGATTACTGATCACAACGATTCTTGCAAAGTGAGGAGAAAGGAATCGTAATGCTTCCAGTGTGCCGGTTCGGAATTGAAATTCGTCCCAGCTCTTGATATAATCAGCCACCACATCTTCGTTAATTACACCATCTCTATCGAGGAATAAGGTCCACGATGGATCAATAACAGGTAACTGATTGGATGGAATACTGTGTTGCGGCATTTTAATTGGCTAATTCTTTTTGTGCACGTTCAAAATCTTCGGGGATACCAATATCAATAAAGTATTCGTTCTGAATCACACCATACATGCGACGATGATGAATGTATTGTTCGAGATAATCTTTTTCGAATGAAAATTTTTCAGGTAATGCTTCTTTCAAAAAACGTTCTGCATGTAATATGTATACACCGCCGTTGATGGTTCCAGTTTCATAATGTTGCTTTTCCTTAAAACTGCTGATGGAATAATTACTGTTCAGTTCCACCACACCATAACGGTCAAAGTTGTTCATTGGTTTTAAGGTGAGTGTACAATCGGCACCGCACATGTGATGAAAAGCAGCTACTTTCTGAAGATTGGCTTTGAATAAGGTGTCGCCGTTTAAAACCACCACTGTTTTTTCTTTTGCAAAACCGCATGCTTTTTTAATAGCTCCGCCTGTTCCCAAAGGTTCTGTTTCAACAGATGATACAAATTCAAAATCAAACTCAGTTGTTTTGATATATTCTTCAATCACTTCATGTTTAAATCCGAGTGAAAGGATAATCCGTTCAACACCTTGTTCTTTGCAATAATTTAGTACATACCACAGGAAGGGTTTACCAGCTACCGGCGCCATACATTTGGGCAGATCGGATACAGCCGACCGAAGCCGGGTACCGAGTCCACCTGCCAGAATGATTGCTTCTTTGATTTGCATAGTGAGTTTTAGCCGAAGTATTTTTCTTCCACGAGCTGACAAATGATATGACCCAGCAGAATATGACTTTCCTGAATGCGTGGAGTATCCTTGGAAGGAACATTAAAAAGGTGATCGCTCAGTTCTTTCATTTGTCCGCCGCTGTCACCTGTGAATCCAATCGTAATTATTCCTTTCTCACGGGCTACCTTAAACGCTTCAACAATATTTTTTGAATTACCGGAAGTAGATAAACCTATCAATACATCACCGGTATGGCCAATCCCTTTCACCAGTCGTGAGTATATCACATCATAACTGTAATCGTTGGCAACGGCAGTGAGGTAGGAGGTATTGGTATGAAGCGCTTCTGCAGGCAGGGCATCACGGTCGGTATAAAATCGTCCGCTGAATTCCGCCGCCAGGTGCTGGGCATCGGCTGCACTGCCTCCATTTCCGCAGAACAATACTTTCTTACCATTCTTAAATGCAGTGGTAATGAGGTCAGATACAGATTCCAGCCGCTCAATCATGGCTGCATTGTTCAGAATCTGTTGTTTTACTTTGATACTGGCATCAATAATACCGGCAATTTTTTCCTTCATGGCTCAAAAATAGCTGAAACTTTTGGATTGTTCCATTTGTAACCGATTCTGCACTTACCCCGAAAAAAGCTTACTGAACAGTCCAGCCGGTTAGTCCTTTCTGGGCAAACTGGTATTGTTTAAACAGTCCGCCAAAAGGTTGCAGGGCATTCATTACGGCATAGCGGGTGATACCCGGACAGTAAAAGATCATAAAACCGCCACCACCGGCACCGGATATTTTTCCACCGGAAGCACCTGCTTTTTTAGCAGCATCATATATTTCTTCCATCAGCGAGTTGGAGATATTCGCTGCCATTTTTCGTTTTTGCTGAAATCCAAAATCAAGGATTTCACCAATTTCATTCAAACGGCCTTTGAGCAACGCTTCTTTCATCATGCGGGCCTGTTCTTTTAACTGGTGCATGGCTTCAATGCTTTGCTCATTTTTCTGATGCACATTCTTTTGTTGTTCTTTAATGATTGCTGCCGATTCACGGCTGGTTGCTGTAAAATAGAGCAGGAGATTGTTCTCCAGCTCATCCAGGTATTCCTGGCGGATGCGTAAGGGATTTACAATCACTTTATCATCATCATAAAACTCCATGAAGTTCACACCGCCAAACGTAGCTGCATATTGATCCTGTTTTCCACCGGCGAGTTGCAAATCTTTCCGCTCAATATCAAATGCATAATGTGCAATATCATATTCACCCAGCGGAAGTTTCAGCATTTCAACAAATGCACCAATGATAGCCACCACCAATGTGGAGGAAGTTCCCAATCCGCTGCCGGCAGGGGCATCTACAAAAGTAGATAAGCGAAGCCCTTTGTGCGGAATGCCATAATCTTTCTGAATACGGTTGTACACACCTTTGAGTAAATCCAGTTTTCCATTTACAGGCAGTTCTGTACTAAAAGGAAATTGTTCTTCTTCATTTCGGTCCAATGCCTGGATGATAATCTTTGGTTCATCCAGCAATTCAATGTTGGCGTATGCATATAAGGAAACGGTGGCATTGAGAATGGCGCCGCCGTATAAGTCGCTGTACGGACTCACATCGGTACCACCACCGGCTAATCCAATACGCAGAGGTGCTTTGCTCCTGTAAATCATGATTGCAATGTAAACAATAAAAAAGTTTTGAGAAAGATTCGCTTGTAAAGTCTCTATGAGATAAACGAAAGAATCGCTTCTGTCATACGTGACCAGCTGTATTTCTTTTTCTCTTCCCTCAGGCCAGGGAGATATTGAGCAGTTCCGGTTGCTTCAAATGTTTGCATGGTCTGTGCAATTGCTGCAGGATTTGGTTCGCAAACAAGTCCCACTTTGTTATGTGGTACCAATGATGGTAGTCCGCCTACATTGGTAACAATCATCGGTACTTCAAAATGATAGGCGAGTGGTGTAACGCCACTTTGGGTGGCATTGCGATAAGGTTGCACTACGGCATCGGCTGCACACAGATAATATTTTACTTCACTATCGGGAATGAAATCTGTTTTTAAAATCAGGTAGTCTTTTATGTTCAGTTTTTCAATCAGATCATCGTATTGTTTACGATCTTCATAAAATTCACCAGCAATTAAAATTTTGAATCCGGAGTTATTTTTTTCTTTCAGGAGTTGAACAGCTTCCAGTAATAAATCCAATCCTTTGTATTTACGAATGAAACCAAAGAAGAGAAAAATGAATGGATCCTGGGGAATCTTTAATTTGTTTCTGGCTTCTTCTTTTGAAAGGATGCTTCCGAAATTATCATAGAGTGGATGTGCCACCAGTTGTGCCGGTTTGGATGGAGCAAACAGCCGTAAATCGCCCAGCACTTTTTCGCTCATGGTGATGAATGCATCCACCGGTTTGATAAAGTATTGTGTGAACTGTTTATCGCCCGGTCTTTTTTCATGCGGGATTACATTGTCGGCAATACAAACCACTTTTGTATGCTGATTGGCTTTTGCTCTGCGCAGGATTGTTCCCAATGCCGGTCCCATAAAGGGCAGCCAGTAACGAACAATTATTAAATCAGGTTTCAGTTTCTTTAATTCATTCCCAATTCGAATCCAGTTGATTGGGTTTACAGAGTTGATGCAAACCTTTATCTGCAGATCGGTTGGCGCTGGTTCAGATGAAAATTGTGTTGTGCCGGGGAAGAGGAAACCTGGGTATTGCAGACTGAATGTATAAATTGTTACCTGATGCCCTTCGTTTTGAAACTGACGGGCCAGCCGTTCATTGTAGGATGCCAATCCGCCACGGAGGGGATGTGCAGGACCAATGATGATGATATGTTTGGTTGAGTTGCTCAATTGATAGAAACGCAGATATGACAGATGAAACGGATCAAACGGATTTATTTATTATCATTTGTAAATATTTTTCTTTTGACTATCGGCTTTTTTCCAAAGAGTAAAACTAAACCAACTTCATATTTAGTCGCTTTCAGATAATTGTATAATTGTAATTCATGATTTTGAAGGGTGTCTTCCATTTCGCCTGCCTTCAATTCAAGTATTATTTTGTTCTCGACAAGCAGATCGGCAAAATAATTACCTACAATCTGCTCTTCATAATAAACCTGAATTGATTTTTGTTGTGTTACTTCCAACCCTTTCTTTTCTAATTCATATTTTAATGCATTCTCGTATACTTTCTCCAAAAATCCATATCCTAACGAATTATAGACCTGGTAGAAACAATGAATAATTTCATCGGTTAGATCCTGATACAATAACATAGGTTAACGCTTTAGCCTGTGAACTTTAATTTGTTCACAAATACTTTATCGGTGTTAATCTGTTCAATCCGTTCTATCCGTGTTTCTATCCAATCTGTGACTCTATCCCAATCCCTCTTTATCTTCAATTAAATAGTTATTTCTTTCAGGCGAATTTCTGGAAATGAGTTCACCAATAAACCCTGCAAGGAATAACTGCGAGCCAATGATCATCACCGTTAGTGCAATATAGAACGAGGGGCGGTTGGTGATGGCATAATCAAAATTGATCAGCTTCGAAATAACCAGGTAGAAACTGATAAATAATCCAAGCAGGAAACAAAACGTTCCCCACAAACCAAAGAAATGCATCGGCCGTTTTCCGAACTTACCCACGAACATAATCGTTGCGAGGTCAAGGAAACCGTTTACAAAACGATCGAGCCCGAATTTGGTGACACCATATTTTCGTTTGCGGTGTTCCACTACTTTCTCACCAATTTTACGGAAGCCGGCCCATTTGGCAAGGACAGGAATATAACGATGCATTTCGCCATACACTTCAATGCTCTTCACCACTTTTTTATTGTACGATTTTAAGCCGCAGTTGAAATCGTGCAGGTAAATGCCACTCATTTTCCGGGTGGCTGCATTGAACAACTTGGAAGGGATATTCTTGGTGAGGGTATTATCGTAACGTACTTTTTTCCATCCGCTCACCATGTCGTATCCGTCTGAAACAATCATGTTGTAGAGGCCGGGAATTTCATCCGGACTATCCTGCAAATCGGCATCCATGGTAATTACAACATCGCCTTTGGCTGCTTTGAATCCTTCGTTGAGAGCAGCACTCTTTCCATAGTTTCGTTGGAATTTAATGCCTTTGATATTTTGATTACCGGCACGGAGTTGTTGAATCACGTTCCATGAATCATCTGTACTTCCATCGTCTACAAGAATGATTTCATAGCTGAACTGCTGCGCATCGGTTACACGTGCAATCCAGTCGCAGAGTTCGGGTAATGATTCAGCTTCGTCTTTAAGAGGTATTACAATAGAAAGATTCATAATTACATCGATTGAGGCATGCCGTTTTCCGGTTTTTTCTTTTTAACGATTACTGCTATCAGCAATGAAATGAGGAACCAGAAAATGCAGGAAAACGCAAATCCTATCATGATTTTTCCAATTGAAAAACTATCTGTTTTGGCAGCATCGTCAAGTGCTTTGTCAATCGTTTCCTGTGGTGCTCCGAATTTTTTCATGAATTTTTCTGTGGCTTCCAGTGACGCTTGTTGTAAAGCTGCTTTAAAATCCGGGTCAATGAAGTTGAGCAACACATAAGATAAAACGGTAGTAGCCAGCGAGGCCAATACTGCCACACCAAATGCTGTTTTTAAAGCTTCAGAAAAACTGAGGTATCCTTCCTGTGATTTTTTCTGTTTGATACAAGCTAATACAGCAAATGTGATTGGAACCAGGTAGGTGAGGAAGGTTAAAGGGTTCATCATTGCCTTTACACCACCCAGGTATAACAAGATGTAAACAAGTGCCGATGCAACAGCTGCAAATAATCCGTATTGCAACAGGTAATTGGGTTTCTTCTCCATACAGTTTAATTTAGATGTAGTTGTTTGTTATTGATGATGCCGATCGGTTTTCCTTTCAGCTCTTTTCCGATAAATGCAGAGTTACGGGATTTTGATTGAATCATCGCCTCCGCAAATGTATATGTTGCGGAAGGATCGAATAAAGTTACATTGGCAACGGAATTTTCTTTAATACTGGGTACCGCCAGCCCAACGGTGGTACGTGGGTTGATGCTGATGAGTTCCACCCATCGATCGGGGGTGAGTGCATTTCCAAGCGACAGGCCTACAACACCATAACAACTTTCCAATCCAATCATACCATATTTAGCATGCTCAAATTCACAGATTTTGCTGTCGAATTCATGCGGCAGGTGATGAGTGGCAATGCAATCCACGCTTCCATCCAGTACGGCATTTCGTAAAGCTTCCCTGTCGGCGCTTGTACGCAAAGGAGGAAACAATTTCAGGTTTGTATCGTAGGATTGCAAGTCTTCATCGCAATAATATAAATGAGCGGGGGCGACAGAGCAACTTACATCAGCTCCGTTCTTTTTGCCCCTTACCACATAGTCAATACTGCGGGCAGATGTGACGCCAGTAAAATGAATTTTAGATTCAGTATATCGGGCCAGTTTGGTATCTCTCGAAACCTGTATTTCTTCGGCAAGCATAGGTTTTCCCGGCAACCCAAGCCGGGTACTTACAATACCTTCGTTCATGAGTCCGTAAGTGCCAATCGTTTTATCATCGGGGATCTGAATGATGGTGCCATTAAAAGCTTTTACATATTGCAGGGCTTTAAGCAGGAGCCCGGCCGATTGTACTGGCGCCAGCCCATCTGTAAAAGCTACAGCTCCGGCAGCATGCATATCATACATTTCTGCCAGTTCTTTGCCTTCTGTTTGTTTGGTTACTGCACCCAGCGGATGTATGGTTACGATGGATGAGTGTGATTTCTGCTTAATGTATTCCACCTGTGATTTACCGCTCACCACCGGTTGGGTGTTGGGCAATACCATTACTTCGGTGAAACCTCCGGCTTTTGCGGCATTGATGCCCGATTCCAGCGTTTCTTTGTATTCCAGTCCGGGATCGCAGAAATGGGCAAAGAGGTCTACCCAGCCTGGCGAAACGTGCAGGTTCGGGATATCGATAATTTTGTCGGCTTCCACATTAAGTGAGCCAATTTGTTCAATAATACCGTCTTTGATGAAAATATCTGCAATGCCTGAATGATGGGGAGAAGTTGGATCACAGATGTGTGCCTGCCTGATGAGTATTGTCATGTCCCGGGTCAGTCTTTGATTACGCTAAGTTCGCTTTTTTATTGATTTTGCATCAAATAGATTTTGACTTACTTTTGCCGCCCGGAGAAAATCAGTATCTGATTTTCGACTTGTTCGGGAAGTGGCGCAGCCCGGTAGCGCACTTGTATGGGGTGCAAGGGGTCGCAAGTTCGAATCTTGTCTTCCCGACAAACAGAAAGGTTCCTTAAGGGGAGCCTTTTTTTTGGATCTTATCTCAATTCAACTTTTTGTTAGTCACAGGATGTAGCGTTTATTTCAATCTCCTTTTTGGTTAGTATGTGAGCAAGAGAAGGAAGTAGGTTTTAATATTTTCAATAATTATTGAAAATTGTGTAAATTTGCTGAAAATCAGTTTATGAAGCTTCTTATTCTTGGTGGAGGTTTTGCCGGATTACGATTAGCCAGAAAGCTGGCAAACAATGGTAGTTTTGATATTACATTAATTGACCAGTTCAATTATCATCAGTTTCAACCCTTGTTTTACCAGGTTGCCACTGCTGGGTTAGATGCCAGTAATATTTCTTTTCCGTTACGGAAAGCCTTTCATAATTGTCCTAATATTCATATACGAATGGCTCGGGTGGAGCAAGTGCTATTTGATGAAAAGAAAGTGGTTACAAGTGAAGAGGTTTTCCAGTACGATTATCTCGTCATTGCAACAGGGGCGTCCACGAATTTCTTTGGAAATAAGAACCTGGAACAAAATGCACTTCCCATGAAATCAACAGTGGAAGCTTTGCAGTTGCGCCACCGTTTGATCCAGAATTTTGAAGACGCCTTGCATGCCGGGGATGAAGCAGAATTGCAACGCCTCATGAATGTGGTTGTGGTGGGAGGCGGGCCTACCGGTGTGGAACTTGCAGGAGCGATTGCCGAAATGAAAAAATATGTACTCCCGAAAGATTATCCCGAACTTGATTTTTCAAGGATGAATATTTATTTGCTGGAGGCAGCAGGTAAAACACTTGGTGCCATGAGTGCGGTGAGCAGTAGCCGAAGTGAAATGTATCTGAATAAATTAGGTGTGCAGGTCTTGACTAATACGTTGCTGCAGGATTATGATGGAACAAATGTGTTGTTGAAAGATGGTAAGGTGTTGCCTTCTTACCTGGTAGTTTGGGCTGCCGGTATTAAAGGAAATATTCCTCAGGGGATTGATAGTTCATTAGTTGCAAAAGGAAACCGCATCATCACAGATCGAATGAACCGTATCAAAGGAAGGGAAGATGTGTTTGCCATCGGCGATATTGCATATATGGAAGAGGAGGCATTCCCTGCAGGACATCCACAAGTGGCGCCGGTTGCCATTCAACAGGCCGATCTGCTGGCCTCTAATTTACAAAGGATCACAGGTGGAGAGTCTTTGTTGCCTTTTACTTATACAGATAAAGGATCTATGGCAACAGTAGGAAGGAACCTGGCAGTGGTGGATGCACCTGTTCCATTTTTGAAACGCAAGCGGTTGACAATGGGCGGATTTCCTGCATGGCTCATCTGGATGGGCTTGCACCTGATGCTCATACTGGGAGTGAAAAACCGTTTTTTTGTTTTTATAAACTGGCTATACAACTACTTCACTTATGATCAGAATTTGCGCCTGATCTTTAAGGAGTTTAACAGGCCAAGAGTTGCAACTGTTCAGAAGAGAAACATTAGCTAGTTAGTAGAAGCGAATCAACAAAGCTGTGGCATTATTGATCAATATATTCCAAAGGCTAACCTGATAGGTTAGCCTTTTAAATTAATTGAACAAGTGAGTCGGGGCAAAGGCTGCCGGATAGTAGCGTTACCCAACAACAAGTGTGGAGCCGGAACTACAACTCATCAAAGAATTGAAAGTTGAAAGCCTCTGATTGTTTGAAAAATACAATCACTCTCTTTAAAACCTGTTTTTTAGCTTATTTTTTTGTAATTTTTGCCCTTTATTCTATTCTTAGCAAAACATATAAATAATTTATATGCATTTATCTCCCAGAGAATCGGAAAAGTTGCTTGTTTTCCTGGCAGGTGAGTTGGCAGCCAAGCGCAAGGCAAGGGGATTGAAACTGAACTATCCGGAGGCCATCGCCTATATCAGTTCCTGGCTGCAGGAAGCGGCACGGGACGGCAAAACGGTAGCCCAACTCATGAACGAAGGTGCTTTTGTTTTAACCCGTGATGATGTAATGGAGGGTGTGCCCGAAATGATTCATGAGATCCAGGTGGAAGCCACATTTCCCGATGGTACAAAACTGGTAACTGTTCATCACCCCATACGTTAATTTCAAATTTTGAGCACATGATACCAGGCGAATATTTTTTAGCTGCTGATGATATTGAAATCAATAAAGGAAGAAAAACAACAAAAATTCCTGTTATCAATACAGGCGACCGACCGGTTCAGATTGGTTCACATTTTCATTTTTTTGAAGTGAACAAACAGATGAGTTTCGATCGTGAAAAAGCATTTGGAATGCGGCTCAATATTGCAGCAGGCACAGCCTTACGTTTTGAACCCGGCGAAGAAACGGAAGTGGAGCTGGTGGAATTTGGCGGCAAGAAAAAAATTATCGGATTTAATAATCTTACAGATGGTAAAGTAAAAGCACCGGGTGCCAAAGCCAAAGCAGTGCGCAAAGCAAACAAGGCTCAATTTAAAAACAATAAGGATGAGTAAATTTTTAAGAAGGGCAAACTATGCAGGTATGTATGGTCCCACTAAGGGAGATAAGGTTCGTTTGGGAGATACAGAACTGCTCATTGAAATTGAAAACGATTATACAGTTTATGGCGATGAGGCCAAGTTTGGCGGTGGTAAAACCATTCGTGATGGAATGGCGCAATCGGCTACGGCTACCCGTGAGGAAGGCGTGCTGGATTTTGTGATCACCAGTGTGATCATCATTGATCATTGGGGAATTGTGAAAGCAGATATCGGAATCAAAGACGGAAAGATTGTAGGTATAGGAAAAGCAGGCAATCCGGATACGATGGAAGGTGTTTCCAAAAACATGGTGATTGGTGCCAGTACGGAAGTACATGGGGGGGCTGGTTTGATTGCTACTGCCGGCGGTATTGATACACACATTCATTTTATTTGTCCGCAACAGATTGATCACGCTTTATTCAGCGGCATTACCACCATGTTGGGCGGTGGTACCGGTCCGGCCGATGGTACAGCAGCCACCACTGTAACTCCGGGCGCCTGGAATATTCAGAAAATGCTGGAGGCAGCTGAAGCCTATCCCATGAACCTCGGTTTTATGGGCAAAGGCAACTGTGCAGCAATTGCACCACTGGAAGAACAGATTGTAGCCGGAGCATTGGGATTAAAAATTCATGAAGACTGGGGCAGTACTCCGGCCGTGATTGATGCTTCACTAACGGTGGCGGATAAACTGGATGTGCAGATTGCTATTCATACAGATACACTGAATGAAGCAGGATTTCTGGAGGATACAGTGAAAGCAATCAACGGACGGGTGATACATACGTTTCATACGGAAGGAGCTGGTGGCGGACATGCACCGGATATCATTAAGATTGCGATGTATCCCAACATTCTTCCATCATCCACCAACCCAACCCGACCATACACGGTAAATACCATTGATGAACATCTTGATATGCTGATGGTATGTCATCACCTGAGTAAAAAAGTAGCGGAAGATGTATCGTTTGCCGACAGCCGCATTCGTCCGGAAACCATTGCTGCGGAAGACATCCTGCATGATATGGGCGTAATTAGTATGATGAGCAGCGACAGCCAGGCCATGGGTCGTGTGGGCGAAGTCATTACCAGAACCTGGCAAACAGCCCATAAGATGAAAGTACAACGGGGATACTTAGGCGAAGATGCCGATACGAACAGCGATAACTTTCGTGTAAAGAGATACATCAGTAAGTATACCATTAACCCGGCAATCAGTCATGGCATCAGTAAGTATGTTGGTTCCATTGAGCCTGGTAAAATGGCTGATATCGTTTTGTGGAAGCCTTCAATGTTTGGTGCCAAACCGGATCTCATCATCAAAGGTGGAATGATCATAGCAGCAAGAATGGGAGATCCCAATGCATCGATTCCCACACCACAGCCGGTGATTTACCGTCACATGTTTGGAGCAGCAGGAAAGGCATTGCATAAAACCTGCGCTACGTTTGTATCACAGATTTCTATTGATAACGGAGTGGTGCCTTCTTATGGGTTACAGAAATTGGTGTTGCCGGTTAAGAATTGCCGTACCGTTGGGAAAAAAGATATGATACACAATAACAGCATGCCACATCTGGATGTAAATCCCGAAACCTACCAGGTGAAAGTGGATGGAGTACCTGTTACCTGTGAACCGCTAGCACAATTACCATTGGCACAACGATACTTTTTATTTTAAATGACAAAGCAGATACAGCAAATACTGGGATCAGTAACAGATTATCCTGCAGGGAACCGCAGCATTGATTATCTCCTGCTGGAATGGCATGAAACCCCGAAACGTATTTTCAGAAAGAAAACAAACGGTGGAATTGAAATTGCTGCAAAATTTCTTGGAGCAGAACATCGTTTGCAACAAGGCGATGTATTACTGGCAGATGAACAACGGCTGGTGGTGGTTGATATTATTCCCTGTGATTGCCTGGTGATCCATTTTGGTGATGCATTGCAACTGGCCAGTATCTGTTATGAAATTGGTAATAAACATTTGCCTTTGTTCATGCAGGATGGTTTGTTGTTAACGCCGTCTGATAAACCATTAATGCGGTTGCTGAAAGCACAGGGCTATGAAGTGGAAGAGTCTAGTACACAATTGTTACATCCGTTAAAAACAACCGTTGCTCCACATGGAAGCGAAAGCAGTTCTTTATTTTCTAAGATCATGAAACTTTCTGCTGCCGATGAATAATCCATTGCTGCACATATTGCATATGAGCGATCCTGCTTTGCCCATCGGCGGATTTTCACATTCAGCCGGATTGGAAACCTATGTACAGGAAGGATTGGTGCATGATGGTGCCACTGCGGGACTATTTATTAAGCAACAATTACAACGAAATCTTTTTTATACGGATGCTGCATTGGTGGCATTGTCATTTGAAGCTGCGATGAAGAATGATTTCAATCGCCTGGTAGAACTGGATGATGTATGTTCGGCGGTTAAATTGCCAAAGGAGTTGCGGCAGGCGAGTGGTAAACTGGGTTTACGTTTTTTAAAATTATTTTCCCCTCTGCTGAAGCATGAATTACAACAACAGTATCTGCAGTTGATCTCAGATAAAAAAGCGGAAGGTCATTACTGTATTGCATTTGGTGTAACTGGTGCTGCTCTCAATCTTGGATTGAAAGAAACCTTGTATGCTTTTTATTACAATGCTGTTTCATCGTTTGTCACCAATAGTGTGAAACTGGTGCCTTTGAGCCAGCAAACAGGGCAGCAATTATTATTTGAATTATTACCATTAATTGATTCCTTGGTAGAACAGGGTATGTTGCCCGATGAATCAATGATAGGCGTTTGTTGTGCCGGGTTTGATATCCGCAGCATGCAGCATGAACGCTTATATACGAGATTATATATGTCCTGATTTGTCATGCTGAGCTTGTTGAAGCAGACAAAGAGGGAAAATCATTTTTTGAAAAACGCCTTCGACGGGCTCAGGCTGACAATACGTTAGGAGTTGAATTAATTCTTGCTGAAAAAATACTTTGTCATGCTGAGCTTGTTGAAGCAGACAAAGAGAAGAGAAACATTCTTCGATAAAACGCCTTCGACATGCTCAGGCTGACAACTCGTTGAGAATAGATTGATCATAAGCAACGAACTATTTTGTCATGCTGAGCTTGTCGAAGCAGACAAAGAAATCAATTATGACCTTGAATTATTAAAATGAGCGAACGTACATACATAAAAATAGGAGTGGCCGGACCTGTTGGTTCAGGCAAAACGGCTTTGATTGAACGATTGAGCCGTCGTTTGATGAATGAATACAGCCTTGGTGTGATCACGAATGATATTTATACCAAAGAAGATGCAGAGTTTTTAACCAAAAACAGTCTGCTGCCGCCAGAACGTATCATAGGCGTGGAAACAGGCGGTTGTCCGCATACCGCCATCCGTGAAGATGCCAGTATGAACCTCGAGGCGGTAGAGGAAATGGCCCAACGTTTTCCTGATGTGGAATTGATTTTCATTGAGAGCGGTGGTGATAATCTGTCGGCTACTTTCAGTCCGGATTTAGCAGACGTTACCATCTTCGTCATTGATGTGGCCGAAGGTGATAAGATACCACGTAAAGGCGGACCAGGCATTACAAGAAGTGATTTGCTCGTGATCAATAAAATTGACCTTGCTCCTTATGTGAACGCAAGTCTGGATGTAATGGAACGGGATGCACGGAAAATGCGCAATGGGAAACCATTTGTGTTTACCAATCTTATGAAACTGGAAGGATTGGAAGCGGTTGTGGGGTGGATTCAGAAATATGCCTTACTGGAAGAATGTGAAGAACCTGCTTTATGGCGTTAAAGACGATACTACATATCATTGCTCAGTTACAGAATGGCAGCACCATTTTGAAGCAAGGTTATTGTACCATTCCCTTCCGGATTACAGATATCACGGAGGACCGAAGGAAGCGGAAACTGGAGCTGATGTTGATGTGTTCATCGCCCGGTGTATTATCCGGTGATGTGTATGATTTTACCATTGAAGTAAAAGCAGGTGCCTGGCTGCAATTGCGCAGCCAATCCTATCAACGCTTGTTCACCATGAAGGGCACAGCGCAACAGCATACAAATGTGAGAATAGAAGAGGGAGCTACCTTTCAATACCTGCCGCACCCGATTGTGCCGCACGAGGATAGCAGTTTCAGTGCTGTCACGAACATTTACTTACAGGAAAAAAGTTGTTTGTTCTGGGGTGAAATCATAACCTGCGGACGAATGCTGAATGAAGAAGTGTTCCGCATGAAACAATACCGGAACCTGGTAAATGTGTATTACAAACAGCGGTTGATGATTCGGGAAAATGTATTGATTCAGCCGGATCTCATTGATCCGTTGGAAATGGGTTTATTGGAAGGATATACACACCAGGCCAGTTTATTATATTGGAACGATCAGGAAGATCTAACGGCGACAAGTAATTTATTGCATGATTTGTTTGGTTCCTTACCTGATGTTTGTTTTGGTGTGAGCACAACGCCGGGCCATGGATTGATTGTCCGCATATTGGGTTCGAAAGCAGAACAATTGTACAAGTACCTGCATGAAATTCAGCAAGTGATTCTTCAACATCAAACACAAGCACTGCATGTCGACTGAGTTGTATGTATTGATAGTAACAGCCATTTCGATTGCATTCCTGCATACATTGACAGGGCCGGATCATTATGTGCCGTTTGTAGCATTATCGAAAGTGCGTAACTGGTCGCTATCAAAAACAATTGTGTGGGTGGTGGTTTGTGGATGCGGACATGTGTGGAGTTCGGTATTGCTGGGGTTAGGAGGCGCTGCACTGGGATGGAGTATAACAAAGCTGGGCTGGTTGGAAAATATCAGAGGAGGAATAGCAGGATGGGCGCTGTTGATCTTTGGCTTTGCTTATTTTATCTGGGGAATGATACGGATGGCAAATGATCAAAAGCACAAGCACTTTGATATGGATGAAGAGGGTGGCTTATATGTGTTCGAACATCAGCACAGCAAGGCTGTAACCGGAGAACGACATAAAGTTACACCCTGGGTGATGTTTATTATTTTCCTGCTGGGCCCTTGCGAACCCATGATTCCTTTATTGTTTTATCCGGCTGCACAGAATCAATTTTCAATCATGGTAATGTTGGTTGCGGTATACACATTCATTACACTTATTACCATGATCGGTATGGTACTGTTGCTTCGTTCGGGTATCAGTTTTTTCGCTTCAAATAAACTGGAAAAGTACATGCATCCTATAGGAGGCGCCACCATTTTACTCTGTGGTTTTGCGATGGTATTTTTAGGCTGGTAATTACCTTTTATTCAATAAGAAAAACTATATTTGGATTTGGCTGTAGTTTAAACATGCAGCTATTTAAACTTCTGTGAATATGACAAGAGAAGAAAAGTTTATGCTGGAAGCGATTCGTTATTCCATGCATGGAATGCAGAATAATGAAGGTGGGCCTTTTGGTTGTATTGTGGTGAAAGGGGATGAAATTGTAGGGCGTGGCAATAATAAAGTTACCTCTACGAATGACCCTACTGCACATGCAGAAGTGACAGCCATTCGTGATGCCTGTAAAAATCTGAATACATTCCAGTTGAACGAATGTGAAATTTATACTTCCTGTGAGCCTTGTCCCATGTGCCTCGGAGCTATTTACTGGGCAAGACCCAAAGCTGTATATTATGCCAATACAAGAGTGGATGCAGCCAATATCGGTTTTGATGATTCTATGATCTATGATGAGATTTCTGCACCAATCGAGAAAAGAAAAATTCCGATTATACAATTAGGAAGAGAAGAAGCATTGAAAGTGTTTCAGGCATGGCAGGCAAAGGAAGATAAAACGGAATATTAGAATCGCTGGTCGTTGGCCGGTAGTCAGAAGGTAAGAAAGGGATTTCAACCTTAAACTATTCAACATTTCAACTTGTAAACTCTTCAACTTTTACTTCAATTCCTTATTCTTCACCTGAATGATTTCTGCAGCAATACTGATGGCGATTTCCTCAGGGGTACGGCTTTTAATGGGGAGACCAACCGGAGCATGAACCGGGGTGACAAATTTTGCCAATACATCTTCTGCTTCCATTTCTTTGAACAAGGTGTTGATTTTGTTTCTGCTGCCCAGCATTCCCAGGTAAGCCAGTTTTTTTTGTTGCAGTGTGCGTATGGCAATGGCATCGGTGCGATATCCAAAAGTCATAAGCACTACATAGTTCGATGCTCCATCAGGAATATGATTGCCTGTTTCTGAATAATCATTGACAATGATCACCTCATGTGCAAATTCGTTCTTCAATAAAGTATTCAGTTGCGGACGTTCCTCAATGAGATGAATTTTAAAATCCAGGCCACGCATGAGTTGTGAAAAGGCGAGGGCACAATGTCCGCCACCCACGATATACAGGTGCTCACGGAACCCTGTTTTTTCCCGGTAGGAAAATTCTGTTTCACTCTTGAAATCAAATTCGAAATCAGTTGACGGAATTGTATCCCAGAAAGAAATACCCGATGGTTCAATCTGTAGCGTTCCGTTCCGATTGTCTTTCAGTGATTGAACAATGGCATTCACAGTTGTAGCTTCTGATTCCTCAAGTAAGTGAATGAAAACAGATTGCTCACCGCTGCAGATCATTCCGCTTTGATTCTTCGCAGCGGTTTTATCATGGATCTGCTTGTGATAAACAGATTCATTACTGTTTGTGTTGAAACGTGTTTTAGCCAGTTCTACGAGTTTGTGTTCCATCATGCCACCGCCAATGGAACCTATCATTTCCCCGCCTGCAGTTACAGCCATTCCAAAACCTTGTCGGCCCGGACTGCTGCCCAGGCTTTCCAGTACATACAACAACATCACGGGTTGTCCCGATTGTAATTGTTGTTGTACAAAACTCCATAACTGCAATTGCTTTTGCACGATGTTAATTTTTCAAAGCTTCTGCCCGGTCGGGATATAATGCCAGTAATACTTTTTCCGGAGTAAACGGGGCATCAAATGCAGGATTGCTTTGAGGATTGAAATTCTTTACCGCATTCCTGATCGCAAAATAAGCGCCAATACCATACATCAACGGCGGTTCACCCACGGCTTTGGAACGGAACACGGCGAGATTGTCTTTGTCGGTATGCAGGAACTCTAAATTAATCTCTTTTGGAGCGGCATAGATATCCGGCACTTTGTAAGTGGACAAGGCATTCGAACGAAGCTTACCTTCTTTATCAAATACAATTTCTTCCAGCGTCATCCAACCAATACCTTGTACCAGTCCACCTTCAATCTGTCCACGGTCAATCAATGGATTCATACTGCTGCCCGCATCATGAACAATCTTAACTGCATCAATATCATAAGTACCACGCAAACAATCCACAGTTACCACTGTAATGGCTGTACCAAACACATGATATGCAAAAGGATGGCCTTTTTCTTTTGTTTTGTCAAAATGAATGTCGGGAGTGGAGTAGTGGGCATGCTCTGATAAGCTTACACGTTTGTTATACGTAGTAAGTACCAGTTGTTGCCAGCTGAGATCTGTTTTCTGACCTTTGTTATACACCACTTCGTCTTTCAGCTCTATAGAATCGACATTTGATTGTAACAATTCTGCAGCTACTGTTTTCAACCGTTGCAATAAAGTTTCACAGGCGATCTGTGTTGCCTTGCCGTTCAGATCAGCTGTTGCACTGGCAGCTGATGGTGAGGTATTGGCGATACGGTAGGTGTTGGTACTGTTGAGTTTTACTTTGCTGATGGGTAGGGAAAAAATATGTGCCGCCACCTGTGCAATTTTGGTATTCACACCTTGTCCCATTTCAATAGCACCGGTACTCACCGCTACAGATCCATCGGTATAGATATGTACCAGGGATCGTGCCTGGTTCATTAATGTATTTGTAAAAGAAATCCCGAAACAGATGGGCATCAATGATATTCCTTTCTTTGAAAAAGGATGGGTTTCATTGTAGTAATCTATTTCTTTTTGTAAGGATTCAATATTAAAAACATCGGTTGCTTTATCCCAGCATTCAGCTGCTTCACTCACTACTTTTTGACCGTAAGGAAATTCATCACCTGTTTTCAATAAATTTTTTTGCTGAATCACTGTGGGAGAAACATTCAGTTGTTCAGCGGCATGTACAATGGCTGCTTCGATCACGAACATTCCCTGCGGACCCCCAAAACCACGAAAGGCAGTATTAGGAGGAAGATGTGTACGGCAGCTGATAGCCGTTGCCTTCACATTCGGAACAAAGTAGGTATTGGTGCAATGGAACAATGTACGTTCGAGAATCGCAGGAGAAAGATCGGCTGCGGCACCGGAGTTCTGATAGAACGTTGCTTCATACGCAACGATCTTTAAATCTTTGTCGAGTCCGATTTTGAAATCCGTTGAATATGGATTGCGTTTTCCTGTCATACGCATATCTTCCATACGATGCAGGGAATATTTTACCGGACGTTTCAAATGATGAGCAGCTAAGGCACAGAGAGAAGCCCAGGTATTCGCCTGATCTTCCTTGCCACCAAATCCACCACCCAGTCGGGTAACATCAATCTCCACCTGGTGCATGGGTAAACCGGTTACACGGCTTACAGCACGTTGAACAGCAGTGGGACCTTGCGTAGATGAATAAATGCGCAATGCTCCGTTTTCAGCGGGCACAGCATAGGCCCCCTGTGTTTCAATATACAGGTGTTCCTGACCGTTAGTGTCTGCTTTCCCTTCAAAAATATATTCACAATCTTTCCATACAGAAGCAGTGTCTCCTAATACAAAGGAGCGGGGCGGTAAGGTTAATTCTCCTTTTGCAAAGGCATCACGTGGATCTGTGATTACAGGTAAAGGCTTGATCTCAACTTTAATTTTCTTAACGGCTTTTCTTGCTTTGTGATCACTTTCTGCTATTACTAGTGCAATCGGCATTCCGCTGAAATGCACATGATGATCGGCAAACAATGGCTCATCGGGAATGATACCGCCAATCTGGTTTTCACCGGTTACATCTTTGTAAGTGAGGATTTTTACCACACCATCACATTTCTCTGCTTCACTCAGATCCAGGTTTTCAATAATGCCATGTGCAACAGGCGAATCAAAGCAACAGGCAAACAAAGTACCCGCCAGCAATGGAATGTCATCAAGATAAACTGATTCGCCACGTGTATGTGTATAGGAATCTATATTCTTCATGCTGATCAGGATTTAGAAAGTTGAATCAACTGTGGAAACAATTTAACAAAATGAGCTTTGATCAACTGTTCCACCAATAATCGTTTATAGGCAATTGAACCTCGAACATCGCTGATGGGTGATACTTCAGTTTGAGCAATGGTACAGGCTTCTGCCACCGTAGCATCATTCACCGGCTTTCCTTTGAGGAACTCACTTGTTTTGGGAAGAAATAAGGGAATGGGGCCCACACCACCTGCAGCGAGTCCGGCATCGGTAATGATATTGTTTTCAATTTTTAAAAGAATGGCAGAGTTCACACTGGCAATATCAAGGTGTGTACGTTTACAAACTTTTTCAAAGTTGACATACGTATTAGCATCGGGCAGCGGGAAGAAAATCTTCTCAACAAACTCATCGGCCGTTTTATCCATGGATTTGTATCCTTTGTAAAACTTCCGCAGGGGTACTTCCCGTTGTTGTTGATCATCACTCAGTATCAAATGAGCGTCCAGTGCAAGAAACAGAATACTGAAGTCTCCAATAGGAGATGCATTCACAAAGTTTCCGGCAATGGTAGCCATATTACGGATCTGTGTAGACGAAACTAATTTGATAATCGCAGGAAGTGATGGAATTGCTTTCTGAAATACTTCCGAATTCGCCACATCAGCTGCAGTAACTGCTCCCCCCATCATACAAACTGATTCGCTCTGTGTAATCTGGTTGAGTTCGGTATGATCGGCAAGGAAGTGAATATCGGCATCCACCATGGTGTCATGTTGCTGCACATATAAATCCGTACCGCCGCCTAAAAACTTTGCTGTGCTGTTACTATGGCGTGTATGCTTCAGAATGTTCTCTGTAAGCGCTTTCATTCTTTCAGGAATATCCTTAAAGTATGCGGGCAGGAACTGATTGTTCACTGCAAAATCCACCACATCTGTCTCTTTTCGTTCTTCGAGTTTGTGTACCACTTTTCCAATAGCCCGTTCAATGGATTTATAACCGGTACAACGGCAGATATTTCCGTTAACCGCATCAATCCCTTTTTCCAGAGTGGGCGCTTGTTGTTGTAACGTGAAACCCGCCAGCGACATCATAAAGCCCGGCGTACAGAAACCGCATTGTGAAGCACCTTCATCGGTGAAGGCCTGTTGTACATAGTTTAACCCATCGATATTAATGCCTTCAACTGTTACGATGTGTTTACCATGTGCATTACCAATGGGCATGAGGCAGGAGGTAACCGTATGATATTCCATTTTACCATGGTGCCATTCACCAACCAATACGGTACAGGCACCACAGTCGCCTTCCCGGCAACCAATCTTGGTGCCCGGCATGTGCTTGTGGTACCGGATGAAATCGAGTAACAAGGTTCCTTTGGGTAAACCCGTATGAATTTCTTTGTTATTTAAAATAAACTGAATCAAAGGCTAAGTTTTTAGTTGTAATGGATCAGCTGCGTTTATTTCTTCTTCCTTCCAGGATTTTGAAGAAGGAACGGCTTCTGATTTCTTCAATGGTGAGTCCGGTTGCTAATGCTTCTTCTTCTGTGATAGCACCACAGTTCATGGCTTTTAAGAAGAAGTTGAGCAATCCTTGTCCGGTTGCCGCATCATCAAAAATATCTCCTGTAAGAGTGGATATCGCTGCACGTTCCACGAATGTTTTCAAACGGAACACGGCATCTTCATAACTGCTGAGGAAGAAATGATAAGTAGCAGCATAACGCATGGGCAATTGTGCCGGGTTGAGATCCCATCCCTGGTACAAGCCGTTGATGAGTGAATGCATTGTATGTCCGTAACCGGTTCTCCATGCATTGTGAACGGCTTCCCGGTTTTCATTCATTTGTTCGAAGGTGAGATTCTCGCCTCTGTGCGGACCAATAGGCATTACATTCGTTGCACCATCGCTCAGGAAAATACCGGTATGTCCCAATGCCACTTTCGTCATATGATGTGCAAAGTCGCATACTGAGTGTGCCATTGTTTGATACTTGGCCGTAATGCCACAGGAAGCTGTGTAATCATATGTGCCAAAGTGTGCTGCAATGCAACGTCCTTCACTGGCACGGATGATACGCATCAATGGATTTCTTCCTTCTTCATCCATGATAATCTGAGTGGCCTCCACCATGGTTTCCATTTTTAAAGTGCCGGGAGCCAGGTTGTTCTGTTTCTCTATGATTTCAAACAAACGAACCAATGTAACCACCTGTTCAGGTATCGTTACTTTGGGTAACATCACCACAAAGTTTTCCGGAAGCTTACCACCTGTTTCTTCAAGTAAGGTAGTTAAGAATATATCCAATGTGCGAACACCTCTTCCTTTGAGATCTTCGGTAAACGGTTTGATGCGGATACCAATGAAAGGAGAGATGGTTTTATTTTTCATACCAATAGCCAGTTCTTTGGCTGCATTCACGGCAGTAGCATCTTCTTCATCGTTGGGGCGGTTCCCGAAACCATCTTCAAAATCAATCCGGAAATCCTCTACTGCTTCTGTCTCCAGTTTGTGAATGATTTTTTTATAGATCGTATAAGGCAACCAGGCCGGATCTGTTTTGCGTTCCTCTGCAGAAAGATGTTCCATCTTTTTCTCCAGCACTTCAATTTCCTTCTCAAGTGAAGGAAGATACTCATGCCCCGGAAAACGTAATGCATTTGCCAGCACCACAAAATTGGGAGCATAGGTTTTTAAATTTTTTAAAGCAATGGCACCCATTTTTTCAGTGGTGTCCGATTTAAAGAGATTGGCACCGCCGTAAACCGTATGTACCGGCTGACGATCGGGTTTGTCGCCGGGATATACTTTCTGAAAACGGAGGTTGGCCGTTTTTAATGTGTCAAGCAATTGCGTTTTGTCTGAATCTGGGATTGAAAATTTCATAAACTGAATATTAAATTAGGATCCTCTGTAAGTACTGTATCCGTAAGGGTTTAATAAAAGGGGTACATGATAATGTTCTGCCGATTGAATGCTGAACACAATTTCCACGAAAGGGTAAAAGGAGGAGATTCCCTGTGCCTGGAAATAAGGGGCCGTTTCAAACAGCAGTTTGTAAGTGCCGTGTTCCAGTAGATGATCAGCAGGCAGTAAGCCCGGGATTCGTCCGTCGTTATTGGTTACACCTTTGGTAACCAATTCCCATGTATCATTTTTCTGATGAAAAAGTGTAACGGCCACATCTGTTGCGGGTCTTCCTTTGGTGGTGTCTAATATATGTGTTGTGAGCTGACTCATGCCAATAATTTGTTTAATCTTAGTTGCGTGATTTTCTGTTGTTCCAGCATTGCAATCTTCAGTTCTTCCTCTGTATTGTTGGGAAGACGGGCCTGCAGCAGCGCCAGCATTTCCTCAGCCGATTTGCCGGTGGCGCAAACAATAAATATAAAGCCAAATTTCTGTTCATACAAATCATTGCCATTGGCCAATGCTTCAATCACTGAACGGGATGCTTCTTTCACAGCGCCCTGTTCACCTGCTGCCCATTTTGCTGTGGATGCAAATTTTTTCTGCAAGGATTCAATATCGCCGATTTTGGGATGATGCAGAAAAGCTTCCAGCCAGTCATCCGGGGTGGTTTGCTGCCACAGCTCTTCCGCCAAATGCAGTAAGGTTTCTTTTGATGCAAAAGGTTTGTGTTGCAACATCGCCTGCACCCATGCAGAAGAACCACAGCAATGGGTGAGTGATTCTTTCAACTGTTCTTCCGGAAGATGATTCAATTCTCGTAACGTCATAGTTGCTGGATTAAACGACAGTAGGGAAGCGGTTTACATTCTTGTAATAGATGTATACAGCCGGTTCTTTGCCCATGGCAGTAAACCACTGCTGGCAATAAGGCGCCATCCAGATGGAATCTCCTTTCTTAATGGGATACCATTCGTGATCCAGCATGTAAACTCCCTGTCCCTGTAAGTAGAGAAGCCCGTGTTCCATGATATGTGTTTCCACCATGGGTAAGTGACCACCACTATCGTAAGTGAAAATATTCACAGCCATATCGAAACGGAGATCATCGGGTAACAATACCTGCAAGCGGAGAGCGGGATCACCCAGGTATTCCGGACCGGGAACATCTTTTGCATCTCCAAATAAAACAGGCGGTGTGTCTTGTCCGGCTAACGGTTCGTATACTTTATGAAAAGTAAGTATCTGTGTTCCGGTAGCGATTGCTTCAAATTTGTACGACTGGGCTACAGGAACATACACAAACTGTCCTTTGGTTAAGCTCTTCTTTGTACCGCCAACCGTGGCTGCAGCAGATCCATCAATGATGTAAAAGAAGATCTGTGATTCATTGGTATGGCCTTCGAGGGTGCAGTTATCCGCCGCCGTTATGATGGTCTGACACAGACGTGCCCCCATTTGTTCATTGATGATCACGTTCACAGTACAGTTATCCCAACCCGGAACCCGGCTGTTGATATAACCATCGGGGGCGATGACTGCATGATTTCTTTTAACGACACTTCTTGTAAGCGCTGAAATTTCCATATGTATGTTTTAAGATAATGATGAATAATACTGAATCAATCCTTCCAGAAACTGATCGGCAACAACAATTGCCGATGCAATATCACCCACTTCTGCATGTTCCTGCGGGTGATGACTGATGCCTTTGTAACAACGGATGAACATCATGGACACAGGGGCCACTTGTGAAACCGGTACCGCATCATGACCGGCACCGCTCACCAGTTCCACGACCGGAAACTGAGAATCTGTAATTGCTTTTCGTAATGTTTCCGTCAAATGCGGATCCGCAGCAACAGGAGCCGTTTCCTGTACCAGTTGCCAATCCATGCTCACCATGCGTTTCATCACCAGTTCTTCACAGATTGTTTTTACGGAGGCTGTAGCTTCTGCCAGGTACTGATTATCGGAACTACGGATGTCAATTGTAAAACGGACTTCACCGGGAATTACATTGCTGGCGCCATGTGGAATCTGAATGGTACCTACTGTGGCAACCAAACGATGTTTTTGTCCGGTTGCAAACGATTCAATTGCAAGTATGCAATCAGCAGCGGCACAGAGGGCGTCACTTCTCATATCAATGGGTACGGTTCCGGCATGACCGGCAAAGCCCCTGAGCGTGACCGTTATTCTTTTTTGCCCGGCAATGGAAGTTACCACCGCCACAGGGATCTGTTGATTATATAGCACCGGTCCCTGTTCAATATGCATTTCAAAGTATCCCAGCCATTCATTGGCAGGAATTGCATCTTTTGACAATTGATTGGGACTGCCGCCAAAGACCTTCATGGCTTCTTCGAGTGAAATTCCATTGGCATCTTTTTTCTGCAACCAATCTTTATTGAAGGCGCCGGTTACCACCTGGCTTCCCAGGAATGTGGTATGAAAACGCACACCTTCTTCATCGGAGAATGCAATGATTTCAATATGAAAGGGAAGATCCACCTTCTTTGATTTTAGTTGCTCAATCAGATCAATCGCCATGATCACGCCAAGCGGACCATCATATTTCCCTGCATTTACAACTGTATCGATGTGCGAAGCAAGTACAAGTGTTTTGGCATTGGCTTTACCAGAATTCCATCTGCCACGCACATTTCCAATAGCATCAATTCTTGTTTCCAGTCCGGCAGCTTTCATCCATTCATACACCAACTGAGCCCCCTTCACAAACGCAGGTGTTCCGTACGTACGTGTAACACATCCGGATTCTTCTGTGATGGATGCCAATTGTTCGATCCGCTGTACTATGCTGACAGCTCTGTTTTGTTCATTCGCACTCATACTTATCGTAATAAAATAGTCCCTTTGTTCAGTTGAAGAAATTCATTGTCGGCATACACTTTTTCTCCCATCAACCAGGTCTGCCGGATCACACCTTTCAATGTTTCACCATGATAGGGTGACACTTTATGTTTGTGTTGAAGCTTTGTTGCATCAACGGTGAAAGTTTGTTCAGGATCTAAGACTGTAAAATCGGCATCCATGCCAATGGCAATTGTTCCTTTTGTTGCACTTTTACCAATGAGACGGGCAGGGTTGGAACATAGCCATTTTACAAGATCCGTCAGTTGATAGCCCCTTTCACTGGCAGCTGTCCAAAGAACGGGTAGCGCCAGTTGCAATGATGCGATACCGCCCCATGCCTTCATGAAATTGCCCGATTCGAGTTCCTTTAAAGCAGGAGTAGCAGGAGAGTGATCTGTTGCCACAAAATCAATGACTCTGTTTTTTAATGCATTCCAGAGTTGATCGTTGTTTTCCTTTTCACGGATGGGAGGAGCACATTTGTATTCGGTTCGTGCATCGGGAATCCCTTCTGCATGAAAATATAGATAATGCTGTCCTGTTTCTACAGTAATAGGTAAACCTTTGGCTCTTGCATCTGCAAGCAACCGGATTGCATCGGATGATGATAAATGCACTACATGAACACGACAATTGTGTTGTTCGCACAAACGGATCATCAAAGCAATGGCATCATTTTCCCAGTAACGTGGGCGGGATGCTAAATAATTCTGGTATGAAAGCGGATCACCGGTTGCATGTGTTTTATCATCTGTCAGTTCACAATGCACCAACAGCGGAAGATTGTGTTTTGCCAGAATGGGCATGGCCTTTTGCAAATCGGCTTCTGTTGCATTCGGAAAATCATCAATACCAGAGTGAGTGAGAAATGCTTTAAATCCAAGTACACCTTTGGCAATTAATCTTTCCAGTTCGCTATCATTACCTGGGATCACTCCACCCCAGAAGCCAACATGCGTGTGCAGTTGTTGATCGGTGGCAGCCAGTTTTTGCTCAAATGCTTCAACGGTTGTAGTAACGGGTGCTGAGTTGAGTGGCATATCCACCAATGTGGTGATACCACCAGCAACAGCAGCTTTGGTGGCTGTATTGAAACCTTCCCAATCGGTACGGCCCGGTTCGTTAATATGAACATGCGGATCAATCACGCCCGGCATTAAAACAAGATTCCCCAGTTCTTCTATCGTGCCGGAGAATGATGCAGGAACTTCTGAACTGATGTTGGAAATTGTTCCGTTTTCCACCCAAACATACGCTTCCCTGATGCCTTCTCTTAAAACTGTCCGGTATGAGTGTAATATCTTCAAATCGCTCTCTGAAATAAGTAGTAAAGAATTGCTAAAAATAGCCAACTTAATTTTAAATTGCTTGCTTCATTTCAAAAATTTTAGCCAGTAAACGCAATTATTTATGTTACCAGTTATCGTATATGGTATTTTGGCTTTTTTATTGGGCTTTTTTATCTATTTCACCTATCAGTTCAGGGCAATGGAAAAGAAAGCAGAATCCAATGAAATGCCGGAAGAGAAGACGTCGGTATTCTCAGGTTTCTATGGATATGCTTATGCCGGGGTATTACTGGTGATAGTAATGATCTTATTTGCCACCTGGATGTTTGTAAAAGGAACTCCATGGGAAGGGCATTTGATGGAATGGATGAACATTGTTGTGCGATTGATGCATATCACGTTTGGTATTGCATGGATCGGCGCTTCTTTTTATTTCGTATTCCTTGAAAATGCATTGAATCGTACCGAAGATGTGAGAGATGAACTGGCTGGTAATTTATGGGCGGTTCATGGAGGCGGATTTTATTACCTCGAAAAATACAAGGTGGCGCCTAAGACCATCCCGAAACATTTGCATTGGTTTAAGTACGAAGCCTATTTCACCTGGCTATCCGGATTCTCATTGTTGTTTGTGGTGTATTATTTCAATGCGAAAGCACAGCTGATTGATACAAACATCCTTAATGTAAGCAGTCTTACAGCTATCAGCATTGGTATTGGTTCTTTCATTGTTGCATGGATTATTTATGATTTACTGTGTAAGTCGCCATTGATCAAGTACAAAGTTGCTTTTACCATCATTGGATTTGTGCTTGCAACCGGCTTCGCTTATTTCTATACTCATGTTTTCAGTGCAAGGGCTGCTTATATTCATTTCGGTGCCATGATTGGTACATTGATGGCGGGGAATGTATTCTTTGTTATCATTCCTTCTCAAAAAGCAATGGTGAATGCGGCAAAGAGAGGTGTGCCTCCCGATGGTACCTTGGGCAAGAAAGCGCTGGCCCGTTCATTGCACAACAACTATTTTACGTTACCGGTATTATTTGTGATGGTGAGTAATCACTTCCCCAGCACATTTGGCTTTGACTATCCCTGGGCTGTACTTGCTGCGATCACCCTGGGAACAGCAGGTGTGAAACACTATCTCAATTTAAAAGAACAAGGAAAGTACACGGTATGGGTATTACCTATCTCTGTCATCATCTTATTAGCAGTCAGTTTTGTAACAGCTCCGGCAAAGAATCCCGATGCCTGTAAAGAGGAAGTGAAGTTTACGGATGTGCAACATATCATTCAGCAACGTTGTATGACTTGTCATTCTTCCAAGCCAACCGATGATATTTTTACGGCACCACCAAATGGTGTTGTGTACGATACCCCCAATGATATTGTTAAGCTGAAAGATAAAATCATGCAGCGGGTGGTGATTACCAAGACAATGCCTCAGAATAATAAAACCGGAATCACTCCCGAAGAACGCAATATCATTCGTTGCTGGATTGAACAGGGAGCGAAAGTGGAGTAGGTGGAGGGAAGGTAAAAGGTAAAAGGTAAAAGGCAAAAGGCAAAAGGGAAAAGGCAAAAAATGATAACAACCTTTTATAACTGCTGAGAAAAATATCGGCGACTAAAATTTTTCAAATACATACTGCAAGTCGTAGATTATAAATCAGTTTTGAATTTTTACTTTTGACTTTGTTTTCCTTACAGCGATTAATGCTTTCCGTCTTTCAACATGTTGAAGATGTGCAGTGCAGCAGGAAATAATGCATCTGTCGTTTCGATCGCACCTCTGGTTGAGCCGGGTAAGGTGATCACCAGCGTATCATCAATCATACCGGCAATTCCTCTTGATAACATTGCAAAGGGCATACGTTCCTGTCCGTAAGATCGGGCGGCTTCCATGAGTCCGGGTATGGGTATTGTGATGAGTGATTGTAATGCATCCGGAGTAACATCTTTTTTTGATAAACCGGTTCCGCCACAAAACAACAATAAGTTGATTCCGTTTGCAACAGCCTGTTTTGCTTTCTGCTGAATGAGTGTTACATCGTCGGGAATGATTTCATACGATTCAAATTGCAGGTTGCATTTCTTCAGCTTTTCGATCACAACTTTCCCGGCGGTATCTTCTTTCTCACCTTTGCTTACAGAATCAGAACAAACAATCATGGCGCAACGGAGAGTCGATGCGATGTCATAGTTTCTGTCAGACTTTCCACCTTTCTTTTCTTCCAGCTTCACAGAACTGATTTCCACTTTGGAATCGATGGGCTTCAGCATATCATACATAGTGAGTGCCGTAATTGCTGCTCCGTGCATGGATTCCACTTCAACACCTGTTTTGTAAATCGTATGTACTTCTACTTTGATTGTTATAGTTAATTCGTTTACGGAATAAGTGATCGCAGCAAATTCAACAGGTAAAGGATGACAATCAGGAATCACATCACTTGTTTTTTTGATCGCCAGTAAGCCCGCAGCTCTTGCAAATTCAAATACATCGCCTTTGGGAACTTTACGATTCTGAATCGCATGGATTGTTTCAATTGATGACACACGTACTTGTGCTGAAGCAATAGCAATACGAAGTGTGGAATTCTTATGTGTGATGTTGACCATGTGTTACTGATTTACTTTCCATTGATGGGATTCGTCTTCAAATATTTCTTTTCCCCAGATTGGTAGTTCTGCTTTGATGCGTTCCACCAGTTCGGCACAGGCATCGGTAGCTGCTTTGCGGTGGGCCGATGATACAAAGACAAACAAACAGAGTTCTCCTGCTTTCACAGTTCCAAGGCTATGGTGCACATGCATACAGGTGAGATTGTATTTTGAAAACAGGTCTTCTCTGATCTTATGCATTTCGTTAAGTGCCATTTCCACATGTGATGTGTATTCAATTGCAGTTACAGCTTTTCCATTTATTTCATCGGCCCGTACCTGTCCTAAAAAAATCTGGTGTGCACCAATTGTTTTTTTTGATTGATGCGCAGCGATGCTGTCGGCAATAAAAGCCGGGCTGATAGCACCTTCTATGAAAATATGTTTAGGTTTTCTTTCCATTGTTGAATACCTCCTTTGAGGGAGTAAATTTGTTTAGAGTTGCCAAACAGTTTGTACAAAGTACCTGCGCCGATTCTGCTGCGCACACCTGCCGCACATACCACAATGATTTCCGACGCTTGTTGTAATAATTCCTGTTGTGAAGCTAATGATTCAACAGGAATACGGATGCATTGAATGTGTTGAATAACCGGTAATTCATGTTCTGATCTTACATCAACTAATATTGATTTGGGATGAGAAAGAATTTCGTTTACCTGTTCGCCATCAATTTCTGTCCATTCCCTGTTAGCTGATTGTTGCAGATAATCTGTTTGCAGAAATGCTTCTGCAGTTTGCGGTGTGAATTGTTTGGTACTTTCTTTTGAACTGATTTCAAACTGGTAGAACTGGTTGGTGAAACAGTTATAGGAAAGTATTTTATTGCTGAGTGTTTTCCCTTTTCCCGAAATCAGTTTGATGGCTTCTGTTGCCATCATCAATCCAATCACACCCGGCACAACTCCTAAGATGCCTTGCTCCCTGCAACTGGCAGCTGCATCATCGGGCAGGAGATGCGGGAACAGGTCTCTGTAATTAGCAGGTTCACCTTCGTTACTATGGTTGAAGATTCCAACCTGACCTTCGGTTTGTGCAACAGCGCCGAATACTAATGGTTTGTTGAGTAACACACAAGCATCGTTAATCATGAATCGGGTGGCAAAATTGTCAGATCCGTCCATTACCAAATCATAATTGCTAATGATTGAAAGCGCTTCTTTATTGGTGATCCGCAGCTTATGTGCAATAACTGTGACGCCGGGGTTCTGTTGTTTCAGCTTTTGTGCTGCTGTTTCGGCTTTGCTCTTGCCAACATCTTCGTGTGTATACAAAACCTGGCGGTGAAGATTGCTCAATTGAACTACATCATCGTCAACGATACCAATTGTTCCAATACCTGCAGCGGCGAGATAGAGCAGGGCCGGACAACCGAGTCCGCCTGCACCAATCACCAATACTTTTGATTGCTGCAATCGTTGCTGCCCATCGGCACCAAATTCTTTTAACCGAACCTGGCAGGCATAACGTTCCATATAGTCAATTGAATCCGGCATAAGTCTATCCTCCTGAAAAGGGTGGAAGCAAAGCTACAACATCATGATCCTGTAACGGATGCTTTCCCTGAATCTGTTTATTATTTACTGCAATGGTAAATGTTGCCGTTTGTAAAGCAGGATATTGTTCTTTTAAATTTTCAATTAAGGTATCTGTATCCTGAAACAGTTCAGTTTCTACCTGTTCTGCTCCACAGATATCTGTTAATTGACCGAATAGTAAAACACGAATCATCTTCACTATGCTTTTGTATAAAGTAATTTAAAGGCGGCAATCAGTAATACAAATGCAAGGATCACTTTCAGAATTTTCTGATTGAATGTACCAGCTCCGAGATACGCACCTGATGTTCCTCCGGCAAATGCAATCGCCACCATCCACCACATATCTGGCTGCCAGGCAATTCCTTTCGTCATTTGTCCGGCTAATCCGGATAATGAATTTACAAAAATGAATAATGCACTGATCGCTGCTGTCTGTTTCTGGTTGGTCCAGTGAAGCAGTAAAAGCACAGGGGAGAGAATAATACCGCCACCAATCCCCAGCAGTCCAGATGCAAAGCCAATTACTGAGCCAATGAGTAAAGCGACCGGCCAGTTAATTTTTTCCTGTTCCTTCACCTCACTGTTTGGGAAAAAGGCAAAACGTACAGATGCCAATATGAGGAAAATGCCCAGCAATTGTTTGTAAACAGAAGTTTGTACATGAATCATTCCTCCCAGAAAGGCAAGTGGTACGGAAGCCAATGCCAATGGAATAAAGATTCTGTATTGAAAATGCCCTTGTCTGAAATACTGAATGAATGAGACGAGCGAAACAAATAAATTCAACAGTAGTGCTGTTGGCTTCATTACTTCCGGTGTGAAGTTGTAAAGCGCCATTAATGCGAGATAACCGCTGGCACCTCCATGTCCCACCGAAGCATATAAGAACGCTACCAGAAATAAGATTCCATAAAAAACGAACAGTTCGATAGTCATACTTAATGATTCGGTAAAAGATAAATAGTCAGTTCTGCTCCGGCATTACAGGTTGTTTCCTGTTCAGGAATTTCAATGAGACAATTGGCAACCGAATAGCTTTTCATTTTATAAGATTCCTGTCCGGTAAACGCTTCTGCTTTTCCTTTATCATAATATCCTTTGAGATAACAGGTAAGTCCGGAAGGTGTAGTTACATTGTTCTGCAATTTCGCTTTCACTTCTTGTACCGGATTCGGCAATCCCTGCATGAAGGCAATCAGTGGTGCAATGTAGAGATAGTAACTCGTAAGTGCAGAAGAAGGATTTCCCGGCAAACCAAACACAACTACATGATCTTTCGTTCCGAAATACAGTGGCTTACCCGGTCTTTGTTTTACTTTATGAAACAATTGTTTGATGCCTGCTTTTGCAGCTCCTTCCTCCACATAATCATAGTCACCCACACTCACACCACCTGTGATCAGAACCATATCACTTGAAGTAAGAGCATCTTGCAATATTGTAATAGTGGCTTCCAACTGATCCGGTACTCTTTGAATGTTGATTGTATGCACTCCGCTTTGTTGCAATGCTGCTGATAAACTCCAGGAATTGGATTCGTATACCTGGCTGCCCGTTAATGGACTTCCTGGTTGTTGCAGTTCATTTCCGGTGATGAGAATAGTAACCGCTGGTGATCTGTGAACCGGAATTTCAGTGTAGCCCAACGATGCCGCTAAACCAATTGATGCCGGATTCATAACTGTTCCCTTTGGCAGGGCCAGTTGATTCAATCCCAGATCAGATCCTGTTTCACGTACATTGTTTCCTTTTTTCAACAGAGGATCATCAACGAATAAGTAATTATTTTCAACTTTTGTTTTTTCCTGCATCACTACCGTGTCAGTTCCTTTAGGCAGAGCAGCGCCGGTGAAAATGCGTAATGCCTGTCCGGGTTTTAAAGAAACTGCGGAAGAATTTCCTGCAGCAGATTCACCTTCCATTAATTGAAATGAATGAATCACATCATCGCCCATATTCAACGCAAAGCCATCCACAGACGACTGGCGGAAGGGTGGAAGTGCAACAGGTGCAAAGAGATCCTGCGACAGTACCTTACCCCGGCTGTTCAACAAAGGAACTTTTGTTGAATCCAGCAAGCGGTGCTGCTCTGTGATGATTTGCCGGGCTTCTGTTATACTGATCATCTGTTTATCCTCCAATGGAAATCATGCTTCTGTTTTTTAATTGCTCGGGCGACAAGTGTTCGAAGTCTGTATCAAATTGTCCTCCCAACGCTTTTGCTTTCTGTTTCAGGTTTTGTTGTATCAATCGTTCTACATCTTCATTATTTCTTAAAGCCGATCGTAAATCAGTTTCAGAATTGGAGAACAAACAATTTTTCATTTTACCATCGGCTGTTAATCGTAACCGGTTGCAATCTCCACAGAATGGTGCACTCATGGTGCTGATGATGGCAAAAGATCCTTTGTGATTGATTACTTTAAAACGCTTGGCTGTTTCATTGGCTTCATGAGGCAATGCATCGAACTCGAATTTTGTTTGAATCTGTTCCAGCATCTCGGTCATGGTGACCACTTTTCCTGCCGACCAATGATTTCCTTCAAACGGCATGAATTCTATAAAACGCATATCAATGGGCAGTTGTTGGGTTAAGGCAACAAAGTCTGTCACTTCATCTGCATTAATTCCTTTCATCACCACCATATTCACTTTCACCTGAAATCCATTTTCAACCAGTGACATCATATTGTTGTAAACCGTTTGAAAATGATTTCGGCGGGTGAGCAAGAGGAATTTGTCTTCATTCAATGTATCAAGGCTCAGGTTAATGGAAGTGCAATGATTCTTCTTTAATAAATCCATGTATTCATGAATACGCACACCGTTGGTTGTAAGCGTGAGTTTGACCGGCAGGGTGGAAAGTTTTTCGAGTATGTTGGGGAAGTCTTTCCGAACCAATGGTTCACCGCCTGTTAAGCGGATCTTGTTTACACCCAGTTTCACAAACAATGCACTGAGTTGAAAAATCTCATCGGAAGTCATTAATTGATCCTGTTTGCTGAAGATGTAATCTTCTTCGGGGATGCAATAAAAACACCGCAGATTACAATGATCTGTGAGTGAAATACGCAAATAATTATGCACCCGGTTGTAGGAATCAATTAACATGAATAATGAGTTGGAAATTGCAAACCCAAATATAACTCAAGCATGGTTAGGGTTGAGGCCATTCCATAAAAAAACCACTGCCGAAACAGTGGTTTTGCATCTATCTGGTTTTCCTTTAGTGATCGTTTAATGGCAATCCACGGCGTTGCCATTCAATCCAGTTGATATATTCCGGAGCTACACGTTTTTCTTCCATTGTGATACAATTGTCAACCGGACAAACCAGTTTACAAAGGTTACATCCCACACATTCTTCTTCTTTAATGGTATAGTTGTTATAAGGATTTCCTTTGGCGATATTGATTGCCTGATGGGATGTGTCTTCACAGGCGATATAACAAAGTCCGCAATGAATACATTTATCCTGGTTGATATTGGCCACATGATGGTAGTTGATATCAAGGTCTTCCCAGTGTGTGATTTTTTCCACTGATTTGCCAATGAAATCGTTCACAGTTTTGAATCCTTTTTCATCCATCCAGTTGTTGAGGCCTTCGCACATATCTTCCACAATACGGAAACCATGTTTCATAGCTGCGGTACAAACCTGAACGGTAGTGGCGCCCAGCAACATGAACTCAACGGCATCTTTCCATGTGCTGATACCACCAATGCCGGAGATCGGAACTTTCCGAGTGATTTCATTCTGGCTGATGGTGGTGAGCATCTTCAGTGCAATGGGTTTTACAGCCGGACCGCAGTAACCACCAAACACACTCTTGCCACCTACATAAGGGTTGGGAACAAATGTATCGAGATCAATACCAGTTACTGATTGAATAGTGTTGATAAGACTGAGAGCATTGGTTCCTGCTTCCACACAGGCAGCACCGGTGGGAACAACAGAATGTACATTAGGTGTAAGTTTCGTAATAACCGGAATGGTTGCTTTTTCCATTACCCATTCAACCACCATACGTGCAATTTCAGGATCCTGTCCAACCGCTGCACCCATCCCACGTTCGGTCATACCATGCGGACAACCGAAGTTGAGTTCAAATCCCATGGCACCTGCATCTTCACATTTTTTAATCAACTCATGCCATGATTCACGATCGTTGTCGGCCATGAGTGAAACAATCATTGCTCTGTCCGGAAACATTTTTACTACTTCCGTGATTTCTTTCAGGTTGATGTCGAGCGGACGATCACTGATCAGTTCAATATTATTCAAACCCATCACACGATGACCACCATAGTCAACCGCAGAGTATCGGGAAGAAACGTTCTTAACCTGGCTACCCAATGTTTTCCAAACAACACCGCCCCAACCAGCTTCGAAAGCTCTTACAACATTGATTTTTTTATCGGTAGGAGGTGCACTCGCCAACCAAAACGGATTGGGAGATTTAATGCCGAGGAAATTAACTGAAATATCTGCCATAGAAATTAATTATTGGAATGAGTTAATAGTTTTTAGATCGCTAAGAATTTAATAATTGCAGCGGCACCATCTTTACCTGCCTGCACAGCATCCACCACTTCTTTACCACCGTTTACACAATCGCCTCCGGCAAATACACCATTGAGATTGGTAACAGATTTATCAGCTACTGTTACTTTACCATTCTTATGTCCGATCTGTTGTTGCTGCACCATTGTTTCAAATGGCATTTGTCCGGCAGCCTTGATCACCATGTCAACATTCAGTTCAAATGTTTCGCCAGTGGCAACAGGACTTCTGCGGCCGCTTGCATCGGGTTCGCCCAGTTTCATAACATCACAAACAAGTTGTGTTACTTTTCCATTTTCTCCTTTTACTTCTTTCGGAGCAGCCAGCCACATTACATTACATCCGTCGAGCATGGCAATATCCAGTTCATGTTGTGTACAGGGCATTTCATCTTTTGTTCTCCGGTACACCATCGTTACATTTTTAGCACCTAAGCGTTTGGCTTGTGTAGCAGCATCAATGGCCGTCATACCCATACCAATCACCGCAACAGAATCTCCAACAGGAAGAGAAGGGAATCCTTTAGTACGTAAATCATAAATAAAACCGATCGCATCTACCACGCCTTCCAGGTTTTCACCGGGAATTTCCAGCTGACGTGCCAGTCCCACACCAAAGGCAAGGAATACAGCATCGTACGATTTCTGTAATTGTTCAACAGTTATATTTTTCCCTAATTCCTGGTTGTATTTAATATCAATACCGCCAATGGAAGTGATATAGTTCACCTCATCTTCACAGAATTCGGGAGTAACCTTGTAAGCTGCAATTCCATAAGTCATCAATCCACCACCTTTCGCTTCTTTTTCAAAGATCGTTACATCTACTCCCTCACGGGCAAGCACATGCGCACAGCTTAATCCTGCCGGACCTGCACCTACAATCGCTACTTTTTTACCTACAGATGGTTTGCGATCGAAGAGTTGCCAGTTATGAGCCATCGCCTGTTCTGTGCTGTATCGCTGAAGTTTGGCAATGGGAATCGGAGCTTCATCCATCAGGTTGTATACGCAGGCACCTTCACATAATTTTTCTACAGGACAAACCTTGCTGCAACCAGCTCCCATAATGTTACTGGAGAAAATGGTATGAGCAGAACCTTTGATATTTTCTGTTGTAATCTGTTTGATGAATTTGGGCACATTGATGCTCGTGGGGCAACTTTTTGTACATGGGGCATCATAACAAAACAAACATCGGTTGGCTTCCACCATCGCTGCTTCCTTTGTTTCAAAAGGAGGGTGGATGTCGCTGAAATTCTGTTCGTATTGTTCAGCAGTGAGTCGGTTATTTTTAATCGCCATTCTGTGAATTTGAAAATTTGAGAATTAAGTTCGTATTGATAACAGTTGATTACAATTCTGTGAGTTTGCCATAGGTTTCCGGTCTTCTGTCACGAAAGAATTGCCATACACTGCGAACCTGTTCAATCATATCCAGGTCAAAGTCTGCAATGAGTAATTCATCTTTGTCTTCACTTGCCTGTGCAAAAATTTGTCCACGTGGATCCACGAAATAAGAAGATCCATAAAACTTTCCCAGGTTCCATGGTTTTTCTTCGCCCACACGATTGATACAGCCCATGAAATATCCGTTTGCTGCAGCATGTGCCGGTTGTTCCAGTTTCCATAAATACTGGCTGAGTCCTGCAACAGTTGCAGAAGGATTGTACACAATTTCGGCACCGTTCAAACCTAAAATGCGTGCACCATCAGGGAAGTGGCGATCATAGCAAATGTATACGCCCACTTTTGCATACTTGGTTTGAAATACCGGGTAACCCAGGTTGCCGGGTTTGAAATAAAATTTTTCCCAGAAACCACTGGTATGCGGAATATGATTTTTGCGGTATTTCCCCAAATAAGTTCCATCGGCATCAATCACAGCTGCGGTATTGTACAATACACCTGCCTGTTCTTTTTCATAAATGGGAACAATAATGACCATCTGGTACTTCTTTGCATATTCCTGCATGCGTTCCACGGTTGGACCGGGAACAGTTTCTGCACTTTCATACCATGCTCTGTCTTGTCCGGGGCAGAAATAAGGGGTATTAAAAATTTCCTGGAAGCAAAGAATCTGTACACCTTTCTTACCAGCTTCTTCAATGAGCGGAATGTGTTTCTGAACCATTGCTTCTTTGATCTGTTCAATGGATCCTTCACCTTCTGTCATAGGAAGACTTACTTGTATTAAACCTGATTTTACAATTCTGGGCATAGTTTCAGTTTTGGGTTTTAATGATGAGCAGGATTCAAAAGATCAGATCTTGCCATCTACTTTATTACGTTTAATAAACTGTCCGTATCCTTTTGAAACTTTACATTCATTGTTATCAATGGCCACTTTACCACGAAGTAAAACTGTTTTTACTTTTCCGGTTACTTCCCAACCTTCATAACCACTGTAGTCCACATTCATGTGATGTGTTTTCGCTGAAAGTGTATGTTTTTCATTGGGATCCATAATCACAATATCTGCATCGCTGCCTATAGCAATGGTTCCTTTTCGTGGAAACATGCCAAAGATTTTGGCTGCGTTTGTAGAAGCTACTTCCACATATTTATTCAGGGAGATCTTTCCTTTTTTCACGCCTTCGCTGAACAATAATTCCATTCTGTTTTCAACAGCAGGATGTCCGTTCGGGATTTTAGAAAAATCATCCTTACCCATGAGTTTTTGCTCCCACATGAACGGACAGTGATCTGTTGCAACCACCTGTACCAATCCTTGTTCAATACCGGCCCATAAAGTGGCCTGGTCTTTTTTCTCACGGAGTGGGGGACTCATCACCCATTTGGCTCCTTCAAAATTCTGTTCATACAAACTTGCATCGAGAATGAGATACTGGATACAGGTTTCTACAAACACTTTCTGATTTCTCAGCGTTGCTCTGCGCACCGCATTCAAAGCGCCTTCGCAGGTGAGATGAACAATGTAGCCCGGACAACCGGTGTAGTTGATCATATCAGCAAAGCGTCCGCTGGCCTCCGCTTCCGTTACTTCCGGCTGAGAGAGGTAATGATAAAGTGGCGCCAGCTTCCCCTCTGCTTTATGTTTGGCAATAAGATAGTCAATGATATCTCCGTTTGTGGCATGCACATTAATTAAACCACCATGTTTTTTTACTTCCTGCATCAAACCAATCATCTGTCGGTCGTCAATCATTAATGCACCTTTATAAGCCATAAAGGTTTTGAATGAGGTGATGCCTTCTTCTTCAATAAAGTGTTTGATCTCTTTTCTCGTTTCTTCGTTGTAATCCGTTACAGCCATGTGGAAGCTGTAATCACCAACAGCATTGTTATCGCTGCGGCCTTTCCATTCCTGTAAGGCAGATTGTAAACTGTTTCCCTGTTTCTGTAAAATGAAATCAATAACAGTTGTAGTTCCTCCAAAAAGGGCGGCTCTTGTTCCCGTTTCATAGTTGTCGCTGGAGAACGTGCCCATGAAAGGCATATCCAGGTGCACATGCGGATCAATACCGCCTGGCATTACTAATTTACCGGTTGCATCAATTACTTCATCGGCTTTTATATCAAGTGATTGACCAATAGCTTTTACTGTTTCACCTTCTACGTATATATCACCCTGGTAAATATCAGTGGCGGTAACGATGGTGCCGGTTTTAATTAAAATACTCATACATCAATTGTTTTAAAACAAGGTTGCAGGATACGTCTTTGCCGGTTTCGGCTTCATCATCAACCAATATACGAAACCACTCAATCCAAACCCAACAAACCATGCATAATTATATAAGTGAGCAATCCATTCTGCTACAGAATCGGCAGGAACCAACTTTACTGTAACAAGGAAGCCTGGCACATTTGGTATAATACCAATCAATAATGCAAGCACTGCTTTCATGTTATAACCTTTTGTATAACTGTACATTCCCTTTGAATCATATAGATGTTTCAGCTCCAGTTCTTTTCTGCGGATGAAGAAATAATCCACAATCATAATACCGCCAACCGGTCCCAGTAAACTGGAATAAGCAATCAGCCAGGTAAAAATATATCCATTGGGATCGGCAATTAACTTCCATGGAAAGATCAATACACCAATTACTCCGGTAATATATCCACCGGTGCGGAAACTGATTTTATTGGGAGCGAGGTGTGCAAAATCGTTTGCCGGACTAACAATATTAGCAGCAATATTGGTGGCCAAGGTTGAAATGGCTACTGCTATCATGGCAATACTTACCAATGCTTTACTTTCAAATTTTCCTGCCAGTACAACGGGATCCCAGATGGTTGTTCCAAAGATGATGGTGGTGGCAGATGTAACCACCACTCCAATAAATGAAAACAAAGTCATTGATGGGGGAAGGCCGAAAGCCTGTCCGTTAATCTGTGCTTTTTGTGAAGTGGCATAACGGGTGAAGTCGGGGATGTTGAGCGACAAAGTGGCCCAGAAACCAACCATTCCTGTTAATGCGGGAAAGAAATAATGAAAGAAATCGGCACTGTTAGTAAAACGTGAAGGCGTTTGTAAAATCGGCCCCAGTCCTTTACCTGCATTAATGGCCCAGAATAAAAGTGCCAAAGCAGCAGCAGGAAGAAAGAATGCTTTAAACACCAGCAATTTGCGGATACTTTCCACGCCGAGATATACCACGTACATGTTTAATATCCAGAAGAGGAAGAAACAAATAGCCGGACCTGTTTTTAATCCAAACGAAGCAGGAAAAATATCAGGTAGTGTTTCCAATGAAGGAATCCACAAACGAAGCATCTGGTACAATGCAAATCCCCCAATCCATGTTTGAATCCCAAACCATCCGCAAGCAACAATTGCTCTTAGTAAAGCCGGAATGTTTGCTCCCACCGTTCCAAAACTGGCACGTGCAAAAACCGGAAAGGGAATTCCGTACTTCGTTCCTGCGTGACCGTTAAGAATCATCGGCAGCAGAACAATTGTATTCCCTAAGAAGATGGTAAGAATGGCTTGCCACCAGTTCATGCCACCTTCAATGAGAGAACTTGCGAGCATGTAAGTAGGAATACACAAACTCATGCTGATCCACAGTGCTGCGTAGTTCCACGTATTCCATGTCCGTTTCGACTGGGGTATGGGCGCAAGATCTTCACTATGTAAGGAGGATGCTTGTAATTCTTCTGTTAATAATTCATCAGCGTGCATGCATTGTTTGTTTTCGATGATGGATGATATGGTTTAAATGTAAGGCAGCCATTTAAATCAAATGACATCAATTGGTACAATGCTCATCAGCAATCTTCAAAGCTTCGCTGATGATGGCCAATCCTTCATCAATTTGTTCTTTGGTAACAATCAGCGGAGGAGCAATAAATATATAACCCCAACGCACAAACGTATACATGCCTAATTCTTTAATCTTCGCAGCTACTTTATTCATTACAGCCATTTCATCGGGCTTCGCATTAAACGGAGCCATAGGTTCTTTGGTGGTTCTGTTTTTTACCAATTCCAGGCAACCAAGCAATCCAGTGTTTCTCCAATCGCCGATAGAAGGATGTATTTTTTTCATCTCTTCAATACGGCTGTTGAGGTACGCTTCCATTGCCACCGTATTTTCAATGAGATGCTCGTCTTCATAAATCTTTAAAGTTTCCAATGCCGCAGCGCAGGAAACAGGATGGGCAGAGTAGGTAAGTCCCAGCGCTAATACAGTATCATCAAACTTAGCTGCTACTTTATCGCTCACCATTAAGCAACCGAAAGGAAGATAACCGCAGGTTAAACCTTTGGCCATACAAACCATATCAGGTACAATGCCATGATGTTCAAAACCAAACCATTTACCGGTACGTCCGAATCCACTCATTACTTCATCTGAAATCAATAAAATATTGTGCTGATCACATAATGCACGAACTGCTTTCATGTAACCAACCGGATATTTCAAACATCCTGATGAACCACTTTCACCTTCCAGTATGATGGCTGCAATATTACCCGGTCCTTCATATGCAATGATACGTTCGAGGCTGGCCACTGCTTCTTTCAGTAAGTTTTCTTCACCATAATCCCAACGATAGGCAATAGGGATATCAATGTGAACAAAGTTAGGCGCCTGCTGACTATCCACGGGTAACTTACGGGGATCGCCACTCGCAGTCATAGCACCATTTGATGAACCGTGATACGATTGATAACGACTTAGAATTTTATGTTTACCTGTGTACAAACGGGCCAGTTTGATGGCATTCTCAATGGAAGTGGCACCACAAAGGGTAAAGAAAGCTTTGTTTAAATCGCCCGGACAAATCTCAGCCAGTTTCTTGCCCAGATCGCCACGAACTTTAGTAACACAACTGGGCGTCACGTAGGCCACCTGCTGCATTTGCTTTACCACGGCTTCAGTTACACGTTGATTACCGTGACCAATGTTTACATTCATCAATCCACTGCTGAAATCGATGTAACGTTTGCCTTCATAATCATATAAATAAACACCTTCCGCATACTCAACAGCAATGGGGCTATGACCTTTTTGTTTGCTCCAGGAAAACAGCGTGTAATCAAAACTGTTTTGCAGAATTTCCTGTGTCTGAGATAATGTTTGTGTACTCATACTATAAATTTTAATACGTTAAGTTCAATTGAAATAAATTATGACATCCAGTTTACACCTGCTTCCGGATTCCATTTGGTGGTACTTTTCTTCAGCTTTGTCCAGAACTCAATGGAACTCTTTCCGGTGATATCGCCAACGCCAAACTTACTGTCGTTCCATCCACCAAAAGAGAAGGGTTCTCTTGGTACCGGTACACCTACGTTCACACCAATCATACCGGCACTCGCACGGTCAATAATGTAACGGGCCATACCGCCGTTTTGTGTAAACACACTGGCTGCGTTACCATAAGGGTTTGCATTTTCAATGGCCAGGGCTTCGTCAACAGTATTAGTACGCATGATCGATATTACCGGTCCGAAAATTTCTTCTTTTGCAACCGACATATCAGGCGTTACATAATCAATAACAGTTGGACCAACATACGTACCGTTTTCTTTGCCGGGCACTTTGGCGTTACGGCCATCTACCAGGATTTTTGCTCCTTGTTTTTCTGCTTCGGTGATGTAATTTTCAATACGTTCCTGAGAGGCTTTATTAATTACTGCACCCAGGTTTTGTCCGGGTACAACTTTTCTGGCTTCTTCACAGATTTTCTCAATGATATGATCTACTTGTCCAACAGCCACCATAGCTGATGCGGCCATACAACGCTGTCCGGCACAACCGCTCATAGAAGCTGCTACGTTTTGCGCTGTCATTTCAGGTTTGGCATCTGGGAGAACCATGAGGTGATTCTTAGCACCACCTAATGCAAGGCATCTTTTAAAGTTAGAAGTGGCACGCTGGTAAACCACTTTTGCAATTTTAGTAGAACCTACAAAAGATACGGCTTCAATACCCGGATGATCACAGATTGCTTCCACAATTTCAGCATCACCGTTTACAATATTAAATACACCGTCAGGCAGTCCGGCTTCTTTCAGCAGCTGAGCTAATCTTGCAGTGCTGAGAGGAACTTTTTCTGATGGTTTAATGATCATACAGTTGCCCAACGCAATCGCATTGGGGATGGTCCAGTTGGGAACCATGGAAGGAAAGTTAAATGGTACGATGGATGCAACAACACCCAGTGCCACATGCTCGGTGCGGCATTCCACACCCCGGCTTACTTCCAGCACTTCACCTGTGACTAATTGGGGAAGAGAAGTGGCAAATTCTGTTAACTCAATGCTCTTTTCAATTTCGGCTACTGATTCACCGTATGTTTTACCGTTTTCCTCACTACACAATTCGGCCAGTTCCTGTAAATGTTGTTCCAGTAAATATTTATAGCGGAAGAAAACCTGAACTCTTTCTTTAATGGGCTTGCGGCTCCAGGCAGGGAAAGCGGCTTTAGCTGCTTTTACCGCTTCATCCAGATCTTTTGCCGGAGAAAGTGGTACTTTTGAAAGAAGCGAGCCGTCTAAAGGCGAAATCACATCCAATGTCTTAGTGGTAGATGCGTCAACAAATTGTCCGTTAATGTAGTTTTGAACCGGAGCGTATTTCATATTCTATAATATTTTTAAAATAAAGCGTTTAAATTATAAATATTTTAGTTCCTGACCAAATAATTGAAGTATTTTTATAACCTTAACATCGATTACCTGACTTATGCCTAAAAACAGTGTTGTACTGGACGATCTCGATTTTGGAATCGTATCCTGTCTCCAACAGGACGGCCGCATGTCTTTTACGGTCATAGCCGAAAAATTAAATGTATCGGTTGGAACTATCCGCACCCGGGTAAACAAGCTGATTGAGGAAGGAACCATCAGTATTGTGGGAAGGGTGGATCCGGATAAAGTTGGGTTTCATTCCTATGCACATATTGCGGTATTTGTTCGTCCGGCTACCTTAAAAGAGCAGGTGGCCCAGAATATTGCCCGCCTGCCCGAAGTAAGCTTTCTGGCGCTTACTTCTGGGGATTATGATCTGGAAGTTGACGTTATGTGCCGGGATAATGATCACCTGGTAAAGTTTGTGAGTGAGATTTCGGCATTTGAGGGGGTTTATCAAACCAAAACCACTATTTACTTTAAGGTGTATAAGTATGCGCAACCCGATCTTGAGTTGCTGAAAAATACCTGATTTCCCGTGCCTTACTAGAGGGAAATCCTTACATCCTGTCAATTACTTGTTAAATTGGCACAATTCTACGAGCGGTTTCGTTAACCTGTATAATTCTTGCTATTTTTACTTTCATTGATATATGTCAAAAGTTTTAGCCTTTATGTTTACAAAAAAGAGTTTAGCTATTATCCTGTTGCTGGTTATTGGTGGCGGGATCTTTTATGCAGTCCAATCATCCTCTACACTGAAGAACCCCGGAAGCCGCTATGAGCGAATCCTCATGCTGGTTGGCGAAATGCTGGAAGAAGGGCATTTTAGTCCGAAGAAGATTGACGACAAGTTTTCAAAAGAAGTGTTTGATAAATTCCTGAAAAGCCTGGATCCGGATAAAACCTATTTTCTGGCTTCGGATATTGAACAATTTAAAAAATTTGAAACACGCATAGATGACGAAATACATGGTTCCAAACTGGAATCATTCTATGTGATCAACGAAGTGTACAAGAAAAGGGTTGAAGAAGCTTCTTTGATTTATAAAACCATCTTGCAAAAACCGTTTGATTTTTCAGTAGATGAAAATTATGTGGATGATGGCGATAAGACTGCTTATCCCAAAACAGAAGCAGAGCGTACGGAAGCATGGCGGAAGAAGTTGAAATATTATGTGCTGGATCGTTATGTGGATGCGATTGAAAACCAGGAAAAAAATAAAGGCCGTGAAGCTTTTGTAGTTCAAACAAAAGAACAAATGGAGAAAGAAGCCCGTGAAAAAGTAGGGAAGTCTTTCGATAAAATGTTTGATCGGTTCCGTAACCGCTTTAAAGACGATGATCGTTTTAACTATCTAGTGAATGCCATTACTGAAAGCATGGATCCGCATACCACTTATTTTCCACCTATTGAAAAACGTTCCTTTGATGAACAGATGAGTGGAGAGTTTTATGGTATCGGCGCTTCCTTACAGGAAGAAGATGGCAATATCAAAATTGCCACCATTGTAACAGGTAGCCCTGCTTATAAATCCGGACAAATCCAGATTGGTGATTACATTATTAAAGTGGGACAAGGATCAGAAGAACCACAGGACCTTACGGGTTATGCTGTGGAAGATGCGGTGAAGCTGATTCGTGGTAAGAAAGATACAGAAGTACGAATCACCATTAAGAAACCTGATGGTTCTGTGAAGACGGTGGTACTCATTCGTGAAAAAATTAATCTGGAAGAAACATTTGCTAAGAGTGCAGTGATCAATGGACCTAACGGATACAAAATTGGGTATATCTATCTGCCTGAATTCTATGCCAACTTCCAGGATCCCAATGGTGCACGTTGTGCTGCAGATGTAGCCAAGGAAATCATCAAATTGAAAGCCGAGAACGTAAGCGGAATTATCCTTGATCTCCGTTTAAATGGTGGTGGATCATTGATGGATGTGGTGCAAATGGTTGGCTTATTTGTTGAAGATGGCCCTGTTGTGCAGGTGAAGAGTAAAGATGAAGCACCTACAGTTCTGAAAGACAGAGATAATAATGTGTTGTGGTCTGGTCCGCTCACAGTAATGGTCAACGAATTCAGCGCTTCAGCTTCTGAAATATTTGCAGCTGCGATACAGGATTATAAACGTGGGCTTGTTATCGGCAGTACTACTACCTATGGTAAAGGAACTGTTCAACGTAGTATTGAACTGGAAAGAACCAGCTGGGTTAGTAATGGATCCACACCTGACCTCGGATCAATTAAACTCACCCTGCAGAAATTCTATCGCATCAGCGGTGCCAGTACTCAGCTCAGAGGTGTAAGTTCAGATATTGTAATGCCGGATCATTATGAGTACCTGAAGCTTCGTGAAAAAGATGATCCTGATGCATTGGCATGGGATGAAATCAATAGTACACAATACAAAGTATGGAAAACGGATTACAGCTTTAAGGATATTATTCAACGCAGTAACCAACGCATTGCTCAGAATAAAAACTTCCAGCAGATCAAAGAAAATACCGGTAAACTTGAGAAGTACAACGACAAAGTGTATTCACTCAAGCTTGATAAGTTCCGTCAGCAACGTACCAGCCTCAGCAATACAATCAAGGCGATGGATACACTTACCAAGCTCACACAGCCTTTAAACATGGTGAATATAGCATCAGATGCATTGGCTATTGGTCAGGATTCTGTTAAGAAAGAACGGAATAATACATTCCTCCGCATCCGTAAAAATGATATTTATATTGGTGAAGCAGTGAATATCATGAGCGATATGATTCAGCAGTATTTTATTGCGCAGAACAAAGAAGCCGATCGGTTACGTTCCAACTAAACTATTCAAATGATCATAGAAAAGGCCGTCATCAGACGGCCTTTTTTTATTTCATGATTTTATGAGTCAGTTTAATTGCCCACGTAATTCTTCCATATCAATGGCAGTGTGGCTTTCGTTGTAAATGCAACGTCCGTCTTTAATCAGTAAAATCTGTGGTGATTCATGATAGATTCCAAATCGTTCGGCAATGGTATTGGAAACGGAACGGTAGGAGATCAGATCCAGATAGTGGAAATCGATCCCCTCCGGGGCTTCTGCTTTTTCAAGCCGGCTTTTAGCTACCGAACTGATGGAGCAACGGGTGCTGTGTTTGAAAATTACCTGTGGCGTTGTTTGAGAACGTACAATAATTTCTTCCACCTGTTCTGTGGTTTGTAAAGGAGTCCAGTTCATATTTCTTTGGTAAACTTAACTTCTGAAAGGTTTTCCTGAATTGGTAGTGGGGCAACCGTATTTCTGTGATACACAGGAAGCAGCCAGTAAAGTGATACATGCGGCGATTGCAACCAAAATGAATGTCTTTTTCATATTATATGGATTGTATGTATAAGGTAAAATTAAAAAACTTATTTTAAATTACATAAAACAGTACCAGGAGCTTCAAAAATACCTTGTAAAACACTGTTTTAAGTACATTTGCACATGAGTGAACAGCAGTTATCCATGGATTTTCAAAACCAGCCTGAAACCTCAGCACCCGAAAATAATATGAACCTCAATTTGAACCGTCCGCTGGCCTTTATTGATCTTGAAACAACGGGAATTAATATCAGCGCCGATCGTATCGTGGAAATAGCAATTGTAAGAATTGGTACGGATGGGACAAAAACAGTAAAACGCAAACTGATCAATCCCGAAATGCCGATTCCTCCGGGAGCAACCGCCGTTCATGGCATTTCCAATGAAATTGTAAAAGATGCCCCTACCTTCAAACAGGCGGCCAATGAAATCAAACAGTTTATCGAAAACTGCGACCTGGCAGGTTACAACAGCAACCGGTTTGATATTCCAATGTTGGTAGAAGAGTTTATCCGTGCCGGTATTGAAGTGGATTTGAAAGACCGGAAACTCGTGGATGTACAGAAAGTGTTTCATCTTATGGAACAACGAACATTGGGAGCTGCTTATAAATTTTATTGTGATAAAAATCTTGATGGCGCCCATAGTGCAGAAGTGGATGCCACAGCTACATGGGAAATACTGGAAGCACAATTGAAGCGATATCCCCAGTTGGGAAACAGTGTGGAAGGAATTATCAAGTTTACGGGAGAAGAAAATATCGTTGATTTTGCACGCAGGTTTGTTTTTGAAAACGGAGTAGAGGTCTTTAATTTCGGGAAGCATAAAGGGAAACCGGTGACAGAAGTGTTACGGCTGGAACCTCAGTATTATGACTGGATGATGAAGGGCGATTTTCCACTTCATACCAAACAAAAACTCACCGAGATACTGAACCGCACGCTGTTAAAAAAGAATTAAACGTGTGATTCACATATGTGAACAAGTAGTGCTGTTATTTATTCATTTATATTGCAACTTTAAAAGGTCAATTGGAAAAACTCGTCATCATACCCACTTATAACGAGCGTGATAATATCATCCCCATTATCAATGCCGTTTTTTCTTTGGAAAAGGGCTTTCATATTCTTGTGATTGATGATGGCTCTCCCGATGGAACGGCACAATTAGTAAAAGACCTTCAGGTAAAATATCCCAACGAATTATTTCTCGAAGAACGTACCGGTAAATTAGGACTGGGTACTGCGTATATTCATGGTTTCCGTTGGGCCATTCAAAAAGATTACCAGTTTATCTGTGAAATGGATGCCGACTTCAGTCACAATCCGGCCGACCTGGAACGATTATACCAGGCTTGTAAACAAGGAGCCGATGTGGCAGTGGGCAGCCGTTATGTACAGGGTGGTGCTGTGGCCAACTGGCCCTGGGACAGGATATTCTTATCAAAAGGGGCATCATTATATACCCGAATGATTCTTTGGATGCCGGTGATGGATCCAACTGCCGGTTTTGTTTGTTACCGTAAAAAAGCGCTTGAATCCATCAACCTCGATCAAATCAGTTTTGTGGGTTATGCCTTCCAGATTGAAATGAAATTTGCAGCCTGGAAACTGAAATTTAAAATACAGGAAGTACCCATCACGTTTGTAGACAGAAAAGTGGGTGTAAGCAAGATGAACAAAGGAATCGTAAAAGAAGGGATCCTTGGTGTTTTGCAATTGCGGTTTCAAAGCCTGTTTAAAGACTATCACAAGCGCATGAAAAACAGCTCATCTGTTTCACAGGAAATTGTATCCTGATACTCATGTCATCAACCATTAAAGCATTTCTTCAACTGCATACTGCTGTTTTTCTGGCAGGGTTTACCGGTATACTGGGTCGTTTGATTGAAATCAACGAAGGATGGCTGGTATGGTACCGTATGCTCATTGCGTTTCTGCTGTTGCTTTTGTTTGCATTTATTGGAAAGCAATCATTACGCATTGAAAGAAAACATCTGTTTCAGTGTTTACTCATCGGATTGCTGATTGGCTTTCATTGGTTGCTGTTTTATGGGAGCGTTAAGTATGGCAATGTGTCGGTGGCCGTGGTTTGTTTTGCCGCAACAGGATCGTTTACTGCCTTGCTGGAACCATTGTTATTTAAAAGAAGATTCAAATGGGTGGAACTGTTGCTCGGTTTACTGGTGTTGCTGGGGATTTATCTCATTTTTCAATTAGATCAGCAATACCAGACGGCAGTAATCTTAGGTGTGGCTTCAGCTTTTTTTTCGGCTTTATTTCCTATTTTCAACAAGCGGATGATTGAGAAGGTAAAAGCACCTGTGCTCACTTTTTACGAACTGGCAGGAGGGTGGGTTTTGTTATCGTTTGTATTACCGTTTTATTTCCGGTTATCACCTGCATCTTATCACTTTCCCACCGGTTCAGATTGGTTCTGGTTGCTCATACTTGCATTCTTTTGTACGGTTGTTGCATTCCAGTTGTCGGTGAATGCATTGAAAGTAATCTCACCTTTTACAGCAAATCTCAGTTATAACCTGGAGCCTTTGTATGGAATGGCACTTGCCTTTTTCTTATTTCACGAACAAAAGGAGTTAAATGCCGGGTTTTATGCAGGTGTTTCACTCATCTTGCTAAGTGTGATTATTCAAACTTTTATTGTATACCGCAAACATAAAAAGCGCCCGTAAGGCGCTTTTTATATCATCCTGCAATTATTTAAAATTCTATAATGAACCCAATGGTGGGTACCACAGTTCCATCATTATTGCTGAGTATGGTCCATAGTACATTGCTTCCATCTGATCGAACAGGTTGCCCATCGGTGGTTATAAAGGCTGTATTATCTGCATTGCGACGGTAGGTGAATTGCGGATAAGCAGGATTGCTGGCACCATACCAGTTAGAAACATCCAGGTAAAGATCAAGCGTGAGGTGTTTGAAATTCCATTTTTTGTCGATGCGTACGTCACTGGCATGAAACGCTGCTAATTTATTACTGTTTAAACGGCTGTAATCAAGAACTCCCGATCCGATGTATTGGAAACGTTGTTTCGATAATGTAGTATCGAATGGTGTGTAGGGGGCACCTCCCTGGAACCGGAACTTCAAACCCAGTTCCCAGTTTTTAGGAAATTTATAGCCCCATGTAATGCTGAGTAAATGGCGGTTGTCCCATGCGCTTGCAATACGTTTTCCATCGGCTCCGGCAAACTTACTGTAGAAGAATGTGTAGGAGAAGATGCCAAAAAATCGCTTCGTTAGTTTTTGTTGGGCGAATAATTCAAAACCATAAGTATCACCGGTCCCATTAGTGGTGACTTTCTCATTCCCAAATACGCCAAAACCACCTCCCATATTGGCCAGTGAAATTCCATCTCTTACTGATACGGGTACATGGTTGTACCGCTTGTAAAACCCTTCCACTGTAAATCGTAAAAAACTGTTTGGTAAGAATTCGGCACCGGCAACAAAGTGATCACTGCGGGTATAATCGGTATTCTTGTTTACCAATGTATTACTGTTATCTGCAAAACCTAAAATCGTATAAGGCTGTATTTTATAGTAGCGTCCAACTGAAGCATTCAAGGTTATTTTATCTGTAAGCACATAGGAGAGTGCCACTCTGGGAGAAAGCGTTCTGGCTCCGTTCATGCCGTTAGTTGTAAACGTATTCATATCTGTACGGATACCGGCACTTATACCCAACCGGTTATTAGCAAATCGTTTGCCTGCCTGAACAAAAGCCCCCATTTTCCAGAAGTTGTTAAGCGGACTGGTAAACAGGGATGTTTCACCGGGCTGAATAACATTACCAATATTATCGGTTACAGGCTTGGAGAATACAGTAAAGCTGCGGGTATTGTAATCGACCAGTTGCAGCATTGCACCATAAGAAACTTTCCAGCCATTGTATGTTTTATTCACATCAAAGCGGAGTTTATTTTCAATCTCCTGTGAATTGAGGTCAAATACAATTTCAGATGCTTTGGGATTCTGATTGTCTTCATATTTCTCAATTTCATTATTGAGTTTATTACGGCTGATTGCCAGGTTCCAGAACCCATTGTTGATATTTCTCTTCAACGATAAACCAATGGTATAGTTCCATTGCTGGTTGATGCCATTGGAGTTGATGATATAAAGTTTTTCTGGTGAGGCTTCTTTCGGTGCTGCAAAACTGAATTCATCAATAGCTCCAACTCCCAGAAAGGTGAGCGTTGTTTTTGAATCTACTTTATGGACAATTTTATATTGGAAATCCCAGTAATTGGGACGAATGGGCAGATCCAATGCCTGGAACAGCAACTGCAGGTAACTTCTTCTTACAGATGCCAGGAATGTGGTGTTTTTACTGATGGGGCCTTCCATTGTCCCGGCTATTTCGGTGCCGCTTAAACGAAAGTTTCCCTGGAAGCGATTGGGGTTGCCATTCCGTTGCTTGAACTGAAGGACAGAAGATAATGCATTATCATAACGGGCATCAAAAGCCGAAGAACTCAAACGTACATCTTCTATAAACGATACATTGAGTATACCCGCCGGTCCGCCTGCACTTCCTTGTGTGGCAAAGTGATTGATCACCGGCACTTCAATTCCATCCAGGTAATATACATTTTCATTGGGTGCTCCGCCTCTGATAATAATATCGTTGCGGTAACCACCCACACTGCCGGATGTACCACCCACACCGGGTAGTGTATTCACCACACGACTGATATCGAAGTTGCCACCGGGATTTGTTTTGATTTCTTCTGAAGTCAATCGTTGCGTGCTCAATGGCGTTTCAAGTGTGGCTGCTTTTACTGTTTTTCGTCCGGTAACCACCACTTCACTAACCTGTTTGATTTCCGGTTCCAGTTCTATATTATACAATGCTTCATTACCGGAAGTGAGTACCACATTATAAAGAGTAAATACTTTATAACCAATCTTGGAAAATTCAATAGAATAGGTTTTCGTGGGAATTCCCGTGATTCTGAATTTGCCCAAACTATCCGTCACCTGTCCTTTACCTGTGCCCGAGACTGTAACAGACACGCCGGGAAGGGGCGTTTGATTGTTTTTATCAATAACAGTTCCTGAAATAACACCTGTGTTTTGTGCCCATACTGTGCTCATTGTGCCGAGCAGGGCAACCATAATAACCAAAAATTGTTTCATCGTTGTTCTCTTTCGCTTTGCAAAGTAACGGACCATTCTGTTTGCAAAAAGCAGCAGATTGGTCGTGTATTTATTTTTCCACCTGTGTAAAACAACGGTTTTGAGTAATTGTTTAGCTTAATTTGTTGTTTCAATTAAAAATCAACTGTTATGAGAATTCTTCTTTCGGTAAGCCTGATGCTCTTATGCACAAGTTGGGCTTATTCGCAGAAAAAGCCATTAGACCACAGTGTATATGATCGATGGCAATCGGTAGCCCAGCCGCAGATCAGTAATGACGGTAAATGGGTGGTATACCAGGTGAATCCACAGGAAGGCGATGGCGAACTGGTGATAAAATCGGCAGATGGTAAGTATAAAAAAACAATCAACCGTGGTTATGGGCAAGTGATAACGGAAGATAACCGCTTTGTGATTTTTAAAATCAAACCTCTTTTTAAAGATACCCGTGAAGCAAGAATCAAAAAGAAACGTCCGGATGAAATGCCCAAAGACAGTCTGGCCATTGTTGAACTGGGTAAAGACAGCATTTGGAAAACGGCCAAAGTGAAATCTTTCAAAACACCTGAAAAAGGTAGTGGATGGGTTGCTTACCTGTTAGAGAAGTCAGCACCCCCACCTCCGGCACCCGCAGCTAAACCTGACTCCATCACACAGATCAACCGCATGATGACGATGGCGGATAGTTTAATTCGAGTGGCCGATAGTTTAAGGCTCAAAGCTTCTGAAGCAAAAACGAAAGGATTGAATGTACTTCAGCCACCCAAAAAGGAAAGTAAACCTGCAGCCCCCAAGCCTGCAGATGATCCGGTGGAAGAAGGAACTGAACTGGTGTTGAGAAATGCAACTACCGGCGAAGAAAAGAAATTCAAACTGGTGAGTGATTATTATTTCAGTAAGAAAGGAAATGTGTTGCTCATTGAAACAACCAGGAAGAACAATGATTCGCTTACAAAAGCTTATGTGTTGTGGATGAACATTGCCACCGGTAAAATTGATACGGTTCAAAAAGGATTTAACGATGCAAAGAACTTTACGTTCGATGAAGAAGGAACGCAACTGGCCTTTGTTGCCGAAAGGGATAGTGTTTCCAAAGCATTGCGTAAATTTTACAAACTCTGGTATTACAAACCCGGAATGGATAGTGCAAAGTTGGTAGTACAACGGAGTTCAGCCGGAGTAAAATCGGGCCTTACTGTGAGTCCCGATTATGGGAATAAATTCAGCAAGGATGGCAAGCGATTGTTCTTTGGATTGGCTCCTGTTCGTCAGCCTAAAGACACTTCATTGGTTGATTTTGAAACAGCCCGATTGGATATATGGAGTTATACAGACGATGAATTGCAACCACAGCAATTGGTTCAGCTAAACAATACACTTCGAAAAAGTTACCTGGCAGTTGTGAATGAAGATGGTGTTATTGTTCCCTTGGCCGATGAAGAAGTGGATCGTATTGAAGTAAGTGACGATGATAATGGTGATTGGGCATTGGGAGAAGGCAATAAGAAATACCGCATTCAAAGCCAGTGGGAACAAAGCGGCTACCAGGATTTGTATCTCATCAATGTGAAAACAGGTGAACGGAAACAGATTGCTGCTAAAATACGTAACGGAGGTTCACTTTCTCCCAAAGGAAAATTTGTGTATTGGTACGATTGGAAACAACGTCACTATTTTGCTTACAATATTGAGAAAGGACAGACTCTGAATATTTCAAAATCCATCACTGTTCCTTTGTGGGACGAAGAGGATGATCATCCCGATGATCCTCCTCCGCATGGAATGGTGGGCTGGCTGGAAAATGATGCAGCTATATTAATTTATGATATGTACGACATCTGGCAGGTGGATCCCACTGCAATTACCAAACCCGTTTGTATTACCGCAGGAACCGGTCGTAAAAAGCATCTTACTTTCAGAAATACCAATCTCAACCGGGAAGAACGTTTTATCAAAAGCGGACAAACCTTATTATTGAATGTCTTTGATCAGAAAGAGAAAGGGCAGGGTTGGGCTACCTTAAAAATCGGAGAGACTTTTACTTTAAATGAAACGGTTCCTGTGGTTAACCCGGCTGCCATCGGTTCATTTGGAACACAGAAGTCCAAAGAAGCAGATGTGGTTTTATATGTTGCGCAAACACCGCAAATGAGTCCGTCTTTGTTTGTGAACAACCTCAATAATGTTCAGAATCATAAAGCAGCTGTACAGCTCAGTATTATTAATGAACAACAGAAAGATTATAACTGGTACACCGTAGAAATGCACAAATGGAAAATGTTTGATGGAAAGATGAGTGAAGGATTATTGTTTAAACCTGAGAATTTTGACAGTACAAAAAAGTATCCTGTTATCTTTTACTTCTATGAACGTAATTCCGATACCCGTTACAACTACCGTACACCGGCACCCAGTGCATCTACGGTAAATATTGCTTATTTCACCAGCAATGGGTATCTGGTTTTTGATCCCAATATTTACTACAAAAACGGTGAACCCGGAGAAAGCGCCTATAATTCTGTTGTAAGTGCGGCTCGTTATCTCAGCAAAATGAAATGGGTGGATAGTACAAAGATGGCAATTCAAGGGCAAAGCTGGGGTGGCTACCAGGTAGCTTATCTGGTTACAAGAACCAATCTGTTTGCTGCTGCCGGGGCAGGGGCACCTGTTAGTAATATGTTCAGTGCGTATGGTGGTATTCGCTGGGGAACGGGAATCAGCCGGCAGTTCCAGTATGAAAAAACGCAATCACGTTTAGGATTTACACCCTGGCAACGTCCGGATCTGTATACCAAAAATTCTCCCTTGTTTAAAGCAGATAAAGTGAATACTCCTTTGCTCATGATGCATAACGATAAAGATGGTGCAGTTCCCTGGTACCAGGGTATTGAATATTTTACCGCTTTGAAGAGATTGAATAAGAAAGTGTGGTTGTTGCAATACAACGACGAAGATCACAATCTTGTTGAAAGAAGAAACCGCAAAGATTTATCTGTCCGCCTTGCTCAATTCTTTGATCATTATCTCAAAGGAGCACCCATGCCTGTATGGATGAAAGAGGGAGTTCCGGCTACTTCCAAGGGAATAGATTGGGGATTGGATATTAAGTGATTAAAAAAGCCACGGCATAAAGCTGTGGCTTTTTAATTTCAAGGCTTCGGTAACCCTATTATGGGATTTTAACAGATACAATCTGCTGTTATTTTTACTCTTCTGATATTAAAAGCTAAACCCATTTATCATGAACAGTAAAATTTCGCTTGTTGGTTGTTTACTCATCTTCTTTTTTCAGGCCAGTTCCCAGGTGAAGCCTTCTGTAAATGTTACAGATGTAATCAGAAATAATTCCGGGATGCAGAAAATTACAGCCAGCCAATGGATACAGATTTATGCCGAAGAAAATTACCAGGGCATGAGTAAAATATATACTGGAAACGGCGCCACCCCGGATTTTCAGAAAAAGCTTTTCCGGGTTTCCTGTAAACTGAGTCCGAAAACAGTTGCTTATCTAACCGTAAACTGTACAGATTTTACCTATGAAATTATGCTTACAGAAAGTTCACCTTCGGTTGTAATTCCTGATATGGGAGGCATATGTGGGGTACGACTGGATGAAGTGGCTTACGTCTGTGTAAAATTTAATGGAATCGAAACACAGGTGCATAATAATGATTGCAAAAAAATTACCGGAAAAATTGTGGTACAGGTGATGGAGCGGCAACCCAACAGTAATTTTTTGTATTGCTATAACAGAGGTGGAAAAAGAGAATCTGTTTTTATGAATGTGCCCAAAGGAAGTATTCCTGATTTTTCCACTTATGTTTATAATACAGTACAGGAACCTTTATCGGAGCCAATACGTATAGGAACGGCAAGGCCGGTGCGGTATGTGCAGGATAGTTTTATTGTTGGGAAGTCGGCGTTAACACAACGTAAGATATATATTAAGATTTCCGGGAATGTCAATTCAGAACATAAGCTTAACGACTTGTCATCTGATTATACAGATAATGTCGCAGCGGTATTCAGCAACGAATTTCAGGTAAACAGGTTGCCTTTCTTTAACATACAATCAAAAGGGAAAGTCCTTACGGCAGGTCCTTACAGAGCCACGGGTTCCAATCCCAATGGTCCCGGATACATTATTGTAAAACAAATCAAATTGTATTTTTCTGTCCTTTATGATTTTTATTTAACAGGAGAATAATTTTTTGCAGGTTTTTCAAGAACAAAAACGTATCAATTATGCAGCACTAAGATGTTTTCTGAAGGTTCTTTAAACAAGATGTAGTAACATTTCAGCAACAGGATAGCAAAGCTTGGCTTCCATACTGCAAACGGCAGGAATAGATATTGCGGCTTTTTTACGAATCAGTTAAATCTTGATTTGTGATAGTTGAATTTAAAAATGAATCGGGGACTATTGGGGTTTAGTAAAAACCGCCAGGAATTATTTACTGTAAAATCTATAAGATCCTTAATTTGGAGTATGAAGCAATTTCTCCTTTTTGTCTTTTTACTTTTGATATTTTCCTCCTGCTCACGCACCACCTATTACATCGTACGTCACGGAGAGAAAGAAGTGCAAACAGCAACCATGACCAGCGATGTGCCTTTATCTGAAGCTGGTAAACAAAGAGCTCAGCATCTCAAAGATTTGCTCATCAACAAAACCATCGGAACCATTTTCTCAACACCCTATAACCGTACCCGGTCAACCGTACAACCGTTGAGCGATGCCACAGGGGTGCCTGTGCAACTCTATTCACCTAAAGACACTGTTCCATTATTCATCAAACGGTTAAAGGATATAAAGAAAAAGAATGTCCTTGTTTGCGGACATTCAAATACGGTAGACGACCTGGTGAATCAACTTATGGGGCAAACACTGCTGCAGGATCTTCCTGATACAGAATATGATAATCTCTTTATTGTTACAAGAAAGGGAAATAAGTGGAGCTTCAGTCGTAAAAAACAATAAGCCAATGCACCGGAGCACACTGGCTTAAAGCTTATCGTAAGAGCAGCAGTTTAGAAATCCCTGTCGCTGTTGAAATTCTGTAATTCGTTGGCTACTGCTGTTAAGAACGTAGCACCCAAACTTCCATCAATGATGCGGTGGTCATAACTCATGCTTAAATACATCATGTGGCGAATGGCAATACTATCTCCATGCGGCGTTTCCACTACAACCGGACGTTTCTTAATGGCACCTACTGCCAGGATGGCTACCTGTGGCTGATTGATGATGGGTGTGCCCATCAAACTTCCAAAGGTTCCCACATTCGTCATAGTAAACGTGCCGCCCTGTGTATCATCTGCTTTCAGTTTGCCATTCCGTGCATTATCGGCAAGCATATTCACTTGCTTGGTTAATCCAACAAGATTCAACTGATCTGCATTTTTAATAACAGGTACAATGAGGTTACCACTTGGTAATGCAGTTGCCATGCCAATATTGATGTCTTTCTTCACCACAATGCGGTCGCCATCCACAGAGGAATTCATCAATGGATATTTTTTGATGCAGCGTACAATTGCTTCAATAAATAACGGGGTGAATGTGATTTTGGTTCCTTCCCTTTTTTCAAATTCTTTCTTCACTTTATCACGCCATTGCACCAGGTTGGTTACATCGGCTTCGGTGAAACTGGTTACATGCGGACTGGTGTGTTTGCTCTTCACCATGTGATCGGCAATGAGTTTACGCATACGGTCCATTTCAATAATCTCCACATTACCACTGTAAACAGTAGGAGCAGTGGATGTTGAAGCAACAGGAGCCGAGCTTGCAGGTTTGCTTTCCACTTTCTGTACCGGGATCACCATCACATCCTGCTGACGGGTCTCCTGTGCAGGAGCGGCACCACCTTTACGTGTGGCCACATATTGAAGAATATCTCTTTTTGTAACACGTCCTTCATTACCGGTTCCCGGAATCTGCTCCAGTTCGGCCATGCTGATGCCTTCCTGTGCAGCAATATTTAGAACAAGGGGAGAGTAAAAACGAATTCCATTCGAAGGAACATTCACTTTGGCACCGGCTGGTTGATAAGGAATTTCTTCTGCCTCTTCAACAACAGCCTGCGTGTTTTGTACCACCACAGGAGCGGGGGCAGCAGCAGGATCACCTTCTGCAGCGCCTGATTTAATACGTGCAATCACAGCACCTACAGGTACCACATCATTTTCGGCAAACAACACTTCGCTTATTACTCCTTCCGCTGTACTGGGCACTTCGCTATCCACTTTATCGGTAGCAATATCCAATACGGTTTCATCCATTTTAACAGGATCTCCGGGTTTTTTATGCCAGCGTAAAATGGTGGCTTCCATAATGCTTTCGCCCATTTTAGGCATAACTAAATCAACTATGGCCATACGTGATTTGTTTTTGATGATACCAGCAACAGGTACACTGCTCAACGCCGGTTGTGTCACTCACTTCGGGGTTCGAAGCACAGTTCGGCAGGGAGGCAGGACAATCGCTAATCGGGTCAAAGGTAAAGATTTGGACTTTATTTTCAGGCTTCATTCTGTATGAAGCGATACAGCTGTAAAAGGGCATTGGCTGCAGTTAAATGAATATTACGCATCCTGTCAAAACGGAAATGAAATTGGTGGGCTTCCATTTTATCATTCGATCCAACCGCCACCCATACAGTGCCAACCGGCTTGCCGGGAGTTTCGCCTCCGGGCCCCATGATTCCGGAAGTGGCAATGGCATAATCTGCATTTGTTTGCTTCAGTATTCCTTTTGCCATTTCAACTACGGTTGCTTCGCTTACAGCTCCCTGTTGTTCCAATGTGCTGTGCTGTACATCAAGGATCTGCTCTTTTACTTCGTTTGCATAAGTAACAGCCGATCCTTTGAAGTAAGCTGAAGAACCTGCGTTACTGGTGATGAGATGTGCAATATATCCTCCGGTACAACTTTCAGCAGTTGCCAGGAATTTCTGTTTTAATTGCAATAATTGCCCCAATGCAAATTCCAACGTCTGGTCTTCGTTAATGACCATAATATCTTTCACCAGTTCCTGCAATTCATCAAACAACCGGTTGAGTACCTGTTCTTCGGTATTGGTTGTTACGGTGCTGGTTAAACGAAGTCGGACCATTCCGTAATTGGGCAGGTAGGCCAGTTTCACAGTTCCTGGAAGTGCTTCTTCCCAGTTGCTCAACCGTTCAGCAATAAACGATTCGCCGGCACCGGCTGTTAATAAAGTTCGGTGCAATATCCGGGGTAGTTCAAATTCTTTTTGAAGAAGCGGTATTACGGAGTCGGTCATCAATCCTTTCATTTCATGAGGTACACCGGGTAACGAAACAAAAATGCGGTTCTCTTTCCGGAAAAGCATACCCGGCGCTGTTCCCCGTTTATTCAGCAGTACTTCACATACATCGGGCACTTCGGCTTGTTTGAGATTCCGCTCAATCATGGGCCGTTTGAGGATGTTCGTAAAAATGTTGGTTACATTTTGCAATGCACCTTCATCCACTACCATCTTTCCGCCAAAATAATCACAGAGCAACGGTTTGGTAATATCATCGGCAGTGGGGCCCAGTCCGCCTGTAATCAATATAATTTGCGATTCCCTGCTTTCTTCATCCAGTGCCTGCCAGATTTCTTCTCTTACATCACCTACAGCTACACGGCGGCGCACCCATACACCAACCTTGTTGAGCTCCGTTGCCATCCATGAACTATTGGTATCAATGGTTTGGCCAATGAGCAATTCATCTCCAATTGTAATAATGGATGCCTGTATTTTTTGAACCGACATAAATCTAGTTTGATCTTAATTAAAATAAGGAGCCAGTTTTGCCTGTAATGCTTCCGGCATTACAGAGCGGGCCTGTGTTTTTGCATCTAAGAAATACAAAACAACCTTACCAATGGTTAATAATTTTCCTGTTTCGTTATAAACTTCATGATGAAATTCGATGCGGTGATCGGTAGGCAATTCCCGCAGCTGGGTTTTGATCGTGAGTAAATCGTCATACAAAGCCGGGCGCAAAAATTTGCAATGCAATTCAACTACCGGCATCACAATACCCATTTGTTCCATTTCACGGTAGGTGAGTCCCATTTCACGAATCGCTTCGGCACGGGCTGCTTCAAAATACTGTGCGTAATTACCGTGGTACACCACTTTCATCTGGTCGGTTTCTGCATAGCGTACCCGTACGGTGGATTGTGTTTCAAACATCATATCATTCAATTTCTGGATTCGTTCTTATTTATTAATCATTCCATCCACACTGATTCTTCCCGGGCCACATAACAAAATGGCAAGGAAACCCGTAAGAAAGATTGCAGAACTTTCTCCATCGCCAAACAATTCAGAATGATGAGCTTTGAACAATGCATACGCCATGGCAATGATAATGGGGATCACCGTAAACCGGGTAAACAATCCAATGGCCACAAAAATGGAGCAGAAGAATTCTGCAAAAACCACCAAAGCAAGAGTGGTGCTGCTTCCAATACCAAAGAGATTTACAAACTTGTCTTTGTAATCGGCAAAATGAATGAGTTTCCCATACCCGTGATTCACACACATGGTAAGTCCGAGGATTACACGTAACAATAAAAACGAAATGTTAAAAGAAGCGGGAGCGTATTTAATAGATAACAGTTTCTTCATTGCTTTGGGCTTTAAAGAGCGAAATTAACGATACACAAAGTTTTATCCACAAAAAACTGGAATGGTGTTTGAAAGGAACAGGGCAGGTTACCTTTACCACGTCCCGTTATTTTAAGAGAATGATTAAAATATTTGCTGATGATGAACGTTAAACGGCCAATGCGAACGATCTTATTCATTTTTGTTTTATTGCTTGGTCTGCATACAAGAGATGCAGTTGCTCAATCCACCGCTGTTAACAACGATCCTTACAAGAAGTTTAAACAGGCAGAAACTTATTTTCTGCAGGATCAGTACAGCCTGGCATTGCCACTGTTGCTGGAACTGAAACAGGAAGAGCAATCAAGCACATTTGTGAACCAGGCTTTACAGAAAGAAGAAATTGATTTCTATCTGCTGGCCTGCCGATTGCAAATGAACGACGAACGGGCTGTGGCGCCGGCAGCAGATTATATTGCTTATACGTTTAATCAGCCACGTACCAAACAACTTAGCTTTCACCTGGGAAATTATTATTTCCGGAGGCAGGATTTTGAAAAAGCTGCTGAGTATTATGATCAAACATCCATTGGTACATTGGGCAACGGACAAATAGCCGAGCTGAAGTTCCGGCAGGCGTATAGTTACTTTACGTTGAAACGGTTTTCCGAAGCGAAGCCTTTGTTCAACAGCATCCGCCAGATGCCCATGGATCCTCATTACCTGGATGCGAATTACTATTATGGATTCCTGGCTTATGCCGACAGAGAATATAGTGAAGCCCTGACATGCTTTGAAAAAGTACAGGATCATCCGCAGTACGGACAAATTGTTCCGTTTTATATGGCAACAATCTATTATTTCCGTGGCCAAAAAGATAAGGCTATTGAAATTGCAGAGAAAGCTGTAAAGAAACCCGGACTCATTTATGAGCTGGAAATTAAGCAACTGCTGGGCCATGCTTATTTTGAAAAGAAAGAATTTAAAAAAGCATTGCCTTATCTCGAAGAGTACGTGAACCGCTCCGAAAAAGTATCCCGTCAGGATATGTATGAACTGAGCTATTGTTATTACCAGGTGGCGCAGTACACCAAAGCCATCGACGGGTTTAAGCAACTCAGCGGAAGTACAGATTCCTTAAGCCAGAGTGCTATGTATATGCTGGGCGATGCTTATTTAAAAACGAACCAGAAAGAAAATGCCCGGAATGCGTTTGCTTTTAGTGCCACCAACAGTAACAACGATCAGCAGCGGGAAGTGTCCTTGTTCAACTATGCAAAGCTTTCGTACGAGTTGGGTTACCAGGGGGTGGCCATCAGTGAATTTAAAAAATTCCTCACACAATACCCCAACAGTGTATACCAGAAAGAAGCCAAAGAATTACTCGTAGGCTTACTGGCTGGTACCAGCAATTTCAAAGATGCGATCACCATGATTGAATCATTGGATGCACCATCCGAAGCAACTCAAAGACTCTATCCACGCATACTTTATGGACGTGCTGCCGAACTCATCAATGATCAGCAATTGAACAGGGCAGAAGAGCTGCTGGATAAAATTTTAAAAGATAAATACAATGCTCCCGTACTTCCCTTAACACATTTCTGGAAAGGTGAAATCGCTTACCGCAATGGTAGGATTGATGATGCGGTTAATTACTATACAAAGTTTATCCAGAGTGGTAGCAGCGGATCAGGTGAAGCAACGCCTAAAGAAGCCAATTACAATCTGGGATATTGCTATTTGAGAAAAGAAAATTTCAACCTGGCACTTAGTTTCTTCCAGAAAGTGGTGAATAAAGTTGTGTTGAGTTCACCAACGGTTGACCAGGATGCGTATATACGCCAGGCTGATTGTTATTTTATGCAACGGAATTATAAGCAGGCATTAGCAATGTATCAGCAGGTGCTGGATTATTCCTGGCGTAATGCAGATTATGCACTGTACCAGAAGGCAATGATTAATGGTATTACTAATAGTAAGGCAAAGATTGAACAGCTCAATACATTGCAACGCTTATATCCAACCAGCACGCTGATCCCTGATGCAAATATGGAAATTGCAAAGACCTATGTTTCTAATGAACAATTCCGTGAAGCAATTCCCTATCTCAATGCGGTGATCACTGCTCCCCAATCAAACGGATTTAAACCGGAAGCATATCTGCAATTGGGTATTGCATATTACAACCTGAATAAAAATGAAGATGCTATTGCTCAGTACAAAAAACTGATTCAGCAATTCCCCAATTCAGAAGAAGCCGCAGATGCCATGGAAAATGTAAAAGTGATTTACATTGAAATGGGCAAGCCCGAAGCGTATGAGGACTTTGTAAAATCAACCGGTAAAAATGTTTCTGTGAGTGAAGCAGATTCATTGGCCTATGCTGCTATCGAAATCAAACTCAATAACAACGATTGCACAGGTGCTATTCCGCTCATCAATAATTACATCAGCCGTTTCCCCAGCGGATCTCACGTGCTCGAAGTGTATTACAACCGCAGTGAATGTTATACCCAAAAGAAAGATTGGAAAAGTGCATTGCCGGGTTATGAATATGTGGCTCAGCAGGGTAGCAGCCGCTTTGCAGAACGATCTGCATTGATTGCAGCAAGAACCTATTATTTTGAGCTGAAAGATTATACAAAAGCACAACCTTACTATGAAATACTACGAAACCTTGCCAGCACTGATGAGAATAAACTGGAAGCTTTACGTGGTTTGCTTCGTTGTTATTACCAGCTGAAGGATTATAAAAAAGCAGCTGATGTGGCCCGTGATCTGCTGGCTGCTAAAAATGCAGGAAACGATGATAAAGCCTTATCCAATCTCGTAACCGGGCGGAATTATCAATTGAACAATCAGTTGGATCTGGCTATACAATCGTATAGAGCCGTTGTGAATCTCAATAAAGGCGAGTGGGCAGCAGAGGCCCGGTATGAAATAGCAAAATGTTTGTTTGATCTTGGTAACCTGGCCAATGCAGAAAAGGCTGCGTTTGAAGTGATCAATAAAAGCGGCTCCTACGATTTCTGGGTTACGAAGTCCTATATACTGCTTGGGGATATTTATTATAAACAGAAAGATTATTTCAATGCAAAAGCCACATATAAGAGTGTATCTGAGAATGCGACCAATCCTGAGTTGAAAAATGAGGCATTGGATAAGCTGAACCGGGTAACAGAAGAAGAGAAGAAAAATTCCAAAGTGGAACAATAATCGCAGATCGAAAAAACAATGAACATGAAATTACTTTCTAATTATAAACTGGCTGCTGTTATGACGGGTTGTTTTTTTGCAATAACAGTACATGCACAGGATACAACGAAGAAGCAAACGGTTGAAATTATTTCTGCTTTTAAACCGGTTCTGAAAAATTCGGTGAAGCAGAATTTCAATGCCACTCCTCCGGCACCGGATAATCAATCGCCCAAGCTCACATATGATATTCCCATGCGGAACCTGTTTTTTAATCTGCAGCCGGTTGCAATAAAACCTTTGGCTTTGCAAATTGATTCTACCGGTGATGCAAGGAAAAGCAACTATGTAAAGCTGGGCTATGGGAATTTCAATACTCCATTTGCTGAAGCCGGGTTATCATTGGGAGATGGCAAGAAAACCAACTTCAATCTTTTTGCAGATCATCTATCGCATAAAGGACCTTTACGTGCACAGCGCTTTAGTACAACCGGCTTCCGGGCTCACCTGAATACGCTTGTTGATCAGGTGGAAGTTTATGGAAAACTGGGATACCAGAAACAGGTGTATAACTTATACGGACCTGATCCTGCATTGATCAACACCAAAGAGGATTCGCTGCGAAAACCTTATCAATCTTACAATATCAGAGTGGGAGCCCGCAATGCCTATGTAAATAAGTACAACATCAGTTACAACCCAGATCTGAATATTACCGTGTTTAATGACGGACGGGCATCTGAAAGCAATGCCACCTTAGACGTTCCTGTTGAAGTAAGGGTAAGCAATCATTTCAACTTTGGTATCAGGGCCAATGCTTCACTTACAACCTTTAAACCAACAGGGTATGATTCTTATACCAATAATCTGTTCTTCTTAAATCCATCGCTCATTGCGAAGTATGATAAGTTCAGGGCAAAAATAGGGATCCGTCCAACCTGGGATAAAGGCAGTGTAAACGTTTTGCCCGATGTACTGGTGGATTTTCATATCAAGCAAAAGGAAGTGATTGCTGTTGCAGGGTGGACCGGTTATGTACAAAAGAATAATTATGAATACCTGGTTTCCATCAATCCATGGATCAATCAGCCACTAACGCAGTTCAATACCCGAATTTCTGAAATATATGCCGGTCTGAAAGGTACTGTTGCCGAAAAACTGAACTACCGGGTGCAAATCGGCTATAGTGAATACAAAAACATGCCTTTGTTTGTAAACAATCTGCAACCGGCATTATTCTATATCCGCAAGGAAGATAAAATGCAGGCTATTCACAACCAGGCCGAACTGGGCATTGTGGTACAGGATCAGTTAACAGCTGCCATTAAACTGGATTGGTACAACTATTTCAATCAATCAACAGAACTTCAGGCGTGGCACATGCCACCCATTCAGTTGAATGGCTCAGTGAAATGGCGGCCTTCAGAGAAATTCCTCATTCATTCGGATCTGTTTGCCTGGCAGGGCCCCCTTTACCTTAAAGACAATGCAGGAACTCAGGATCGGTTGAAAGCTGTATTCGATCTGAATGCAGGTGCCGAGTTTACAGTAGCAAAGAATGTTGGTGTATGGTTACAAGTGAATAATATCTTCAATAACAGTTACCAACGTTGGAATAATTACCAGCAGCTGGGATTTCAGTTTCTTGGAGGAATAAAACTTACATTTGCCCAAAATCAATAACCGGGATGGTTGAACTGATTCAGCAATATGTATCGGCACATAAACAGGTGTCAATTAAAGGTTGGGGAACGTTACAGTTGGTAAACATAACTGCAACAGTCGATTTTCCCAATCGTTTATTGCACGGCCCTGTACAAACGCTTCAGTTCTCAGCTTTGGGAGAAGATTCCAATCCATTCCTTCATTGGTTGGCTGCTCAATTAAAAATTTCCTTTTCACAGGCACAACAATTGACCGAAGTGTTTGCTGCCGGTTTTCATCAATCAATCTCTTTATCCAACCAGGTTGAGTGGAAAGATTGGTGTGTTTTTACAAAAAACGCTGACGGATCTTTACAATTTCAATCGGAATTGCGGTTAACGGCAACTGCTGCTCCTGTTACCGCAGAGCGTGTTATCCGCAAAGGAGCAGGACATACGGTTCGGGTGGGTGAAGAAGAAAAGACAAATGTGGAAATGGAAGAGTATCTTCAGGGGCAGGAAAGCCAGTCTGTTTACCGTTGGTGGATTGCAGCCGTATCGCTGCTGGTACTTGCCGCTGCTGCTTTGTTTTACATTGCAGGGTCTTTTCCAACGCAATGGAAACATCAATCGGGCCGACAGAAAATGGAACTGAAAGAAGCTCCGGAGAGTTACCGGATGATTCAATAAAAAACACCCAAGATTGCCTGCATGAGCCATTTAATCAAATACAACACTTGTCCGGTTTGCAACAGCAACCAACTCCGTCAGGTGATGATCATAAAAGATTTTTCCGTCAGCAAAGAAGAGTTCCCGGTTGATGAATGCAGTTCCTGCGGATTACGATTGACACAACAGATTCCTTGTGAAACGGCTATTGGCCGATATTATCAATCACAGGATTATGTTTCCCATAGCGATACAAAGAAAGGTCTTATCAATCGGCTGTATCATGTGGCCCGTTCCTTCACCTTGCGTATGAAACGCAATATGGTTATCCATGTTACCGGCAAAGCGGTAGGTATGCACCTGGATGTGGGAAGTGGCACAGGGGCGTTTTTGAATACTATGCAAAAATCCGGTTGGAACTCTATTGGAATGGAGCCCGATGAAAAAGCAAGGCAACTGGCCATTAAACAATACAATGTGGATGTTTACCCTGCAGGCGAGTTTTCCATGTTGCCTGAATCCACGTATGACGTGATTACTTTGTGGCATGTGCTCGAGCACATTCATGAGCTTAATAAAACAATCAGTGAATTAAAAAAATTACTGGCACCCGGGGGTAAGCTGATTATTGCAGTGCCCAATTATACAAGTAAAGATGCTGCCATTTATGGTGAATACTGGGCTGCGTATGATGTGCCACGCCACCTCTATCATTTTTCGCCTTCCTCTATGCGTAAGCTAATGACAGAGCATGGTTTGAAGGTTATTAAAGTAAAACCAATGTGGCTGGATAGTTTTTATGTGAGTATGCTGAGTGAGAAATACAAATCCGGTTCATTGATCCGTGCGGTGTGGAACGGGTTTGTTTCAAACGTACAGGCTTATTTTGGAAGCACGGAACGGTGCAGTTCGCTTATTTATGTGATTTCTAAGTAGGGCTGATTCTTATTCTTCATCACGGAATTCTGCAGGAGCCTGCAATAGTATCTTATCAATACGGTGTCCATCCATATCCATAATTTCAAATTCAAATCCTTTCCATTCAAATTTATCACCTGCATGAGGAATGCGTTCCAGTTCGTGTAAGATAAATCCTGCCAGGGTATCAAATTCCTGTTCGCCTTCATTCATCCATTCAGTCATTTCAAAATGATCCAGGAAGTTATAAAATGGAATTTGTGCGTCAATCAGAAACGATCCATCATCCCGCTTAACAATTTCATATTCTTCAATGTGAGGTTCGGGTAAATCACCCACGATTGCCTCTAGAATATCATTTAAGGTGATCATTCCCTGGATGCTTCCGTATTCATCCACAATAAAAGCACTGTGGATTTTCTTTTCCTTAAAACGTTCCATTACCTGGTAGGCAGAATTGTTTTCGGGAACAAACAAAGCCGGTTTCATCAGATCTTTAAATAACTTAAAATCGTCTGAAACATACAGGTCCTTAATCGAGACAATTCCTTTTAACTGGTCAAGATCTCCGTCGCAAATAGGGTAGAATGAGTGGGGTTCAGAAATGATTTTTTCCTTAATTGATGCTTCATTATCGTTTAGGTCAAACCAAAGGATGTCGTTTCTGTGGGTCATCAGGGAGGTGATATTCCGATCGCCCAAGTGAAACACCCGTTCGATAATTTCCTGTTCGGCTTCTTCAATCGTTCCCTGCTCTGTTCCTTCACTAATGATGGCTTTGATCTCTTCTTCTGTCACATGATTGTCGTGTGTGGTACGTACATTCAGTAACCTGAAAATGAGCTTTGTGAGGGTGTTCAATAGCCAAACTATAGGGTAGGTAAACCGGGCAAACCATTTCATGGGCCGGGCAGAAATCATTGCAATTTTTTCTGAATTAAGTAGCCCTAACCGTTTGGGAATCAATTCTCCAAAAATAATAGATAAGAAAGTTACAACGATTACTATTGAAGCTGTTGCGAGGTCTTTGGCATAGATTTTCAGGAAACCGATTTGCTCAAAAAAGGGCACAAGGTCACTGCTGAATTTTTCACCAGAGTACACACCGGTTAATACGGCTATCAGTGTAATGCCAATCTGCGCTGCCGATAAAAAGACCTCCGGGTTTTCTGATAATTCAAGTGCCGTTCTGGCGCTAAGGTTTCCTTTGTTTGCCAACGCCTCCAGCCGTGATTTTCTTGCTGAAACCAGGGAGATCTCTGCAATAACAAAAAGGGCATTTAAAAAAATCAGACCAAGTAATATAAAGAGTTCTGTCATTGTAAAATGTAGGCAAAGCTACGAAGTTTTGGGGAGCTTTCTAGCTATTTGAATTTCAATACTTTAAGTAGTGGTTAGTTGACCAAACTGTTCATTGAAGATTTTAGCGGTTTGTTTCCCAATCAGCAGCCCTAACAATGCTCCGCCTAATACATCGAGGGGGAAATGGGCGCCTGTATAAATTTGTCCGTAACAAACAATAAAAGCCCATACAAATACCAGCCATGCCCAAGGCTTGCCAAACTGTTTCATCGTTTGGAAAATGAACATGGAAATGCCAAAATGATTGGCGGCATGTGACGAAACAAAACTATAGGCATTGGAACAGGGGATGAGCATCCGGGCTGTTTCGGCGGTTACAGGATCCCAGCAGGGTCTTGGTCGCTGTATGAGCACTTTGATTACCTGTGCACTTAAAAGATCTGTCACGGCAAAAGTGGCGAGGAAGAATAGCAGCCACCAGCCCAGCTTACTGCGAAAATTAATCCCAACAAATATGAGCAGAAACAGGTAAACAGGCGCCCAGGTGAACTGATTTCTCAAAAAAGGCATCAGGGCATCAAAAAAAGGATTGGTACCATCATGATTGATGAGACGGAATAAAAAACGGTCGAAATCGAGTACTGGCCTGAGCATTTCGGCTCAAATATATTGCCTTTCGTGTAAATCCCTGATTAAGAAGTGAATTCTGTTTACTTTTGCGTCTTGCTTAAGGATTATGGGTAAACGGTTTCAGCTGGCTCCCACAGCCAAATGGGTATTACAGCTTTTTTTATTGTTTTTATCGGGATTCACTTTCATGAGGCTGATAACTTTTTTAAGTTTTCGACCTAAAGGGGTGCTGTTTTCCGATGTATTGCCTTCTTTCCTGATGGGGCTTCGGTATGATATCCGTTGGATCTGCATCATTCTGGCACCCGTTCTCATCTTAGGAAGCATTCCACTGTTTTCTCCGTTTCGCACGGAGAGAAACCGGAAACTCTGGATTCTCTATCTCAATACAATGGGCGGCTTGCTGTTATTCTTCTTTGGAGCCGATTTCGGGCATTTTGATTATATCGAAACCAGGCTCAATGCAAGTGCACTCAACTTCATAGAAGACTTTGCCATTTCTATGAAAATGCTTTGGCAATCCTATCCTTTATTCTGGATTTTTCTGCTGATCTCACTCATCATTTATTTCTTTTATCATATCCTTCACCGTACGCATCGCAAAGTGGATTTTGCAACCACCAATATTCCGTTCAAACCAGCCAGGACTATCTGGTTAACATTGCTGGTGTTTATTGGAATTTGCGGAAATAACCCGGCAAAGCCATTAAAGTGGAGTGATGCATTTCAGCTGGGCGATAATTTCAAAGCTTACCTGGCATTGAATCCTTTGCAGAATTTTTTCACCACATTGAAATTCCGCCAGCCATTTGCAGATGATGGCCGTGCGAAAGAGCAGTTCGAAGTAATGAAAGATGTTCTTTCATTGAATGAAAAAACGCCCGATCTGAATTTTAAACGGGTGGAAACGTTCCCGCAGCAACCACGAAATATGAATGTGATTGTGGTGTTGTGTGAATCCTTCAGTATGTACAAAAGCAGCCTGAGCGGAAACCCTTTAAATACCACACCTTATTTTCAGAAACTTACTACAGAAGGATTGTTTTTTGAGCGATGCTTTTCTCCGCATTTTGGTACGGCCCGTGGCGTATTTGCCATGCTCACCGGTATACCGGATGTACAGCTGAGTAAGTTCTCTACCCGTAACGAACAGGCATTAAACCAGCATACCATCATCAATCATTTCAATGACTATTCAAAGTATTATTTCATTGGAGGAAACAGTGAATTCAACAACTTTAAAGGATTGCTGGTAAACAATGTAAAGGGACTCAAATTGTATGAAGAGGGGATGTACAAGAGCCCACGTTTTAATGTGTGGGGCATTAGTGATCACAATTTGTTTAATGAAGCGCAGCAGGTGTTGAATGAAGAACAGAAGCCGTTTTTTGCCATTATTCAAACGGCCGATAATCATCGTCCCTTTGTGATTCCGGAAGAAGACCGTCCTTTTGTTACCAATAAAATGATTCCGAAAGAAGAATTAGAAAAATACGGATTTGATTCGCAGGAAGAGTACCAGACTTTTGCTTACACCGATTACTGCATTCAACGGTTCATGGAGCAGGCCCGCCAACAGAAATGGTTTGAAAACACATTGTTTGTATTTCTTGGCGACCACGGTGTAAAAGGAAATGCTTCTGCATTGTATCCATCCGCCTGGACCAACGAGCGGTTGACAGATGAACATATTCCCTTGTTATTTTATGCACCGGGTTTGATCAAACCGGAAAAAAGATCAGAAGTGGTTAGCCAGGTTGATGTATTGCCTACTATTGCCGGGTTATTACACAGGCCCTATACCAATACAACTCTGGGTAGGGATTTATTGCGTAAAGAAGGGAATAAGGATTTTGCTTTTATCATTCACCACGACGAAGGAAAAATAGGGTTGGTGAATAATGATTACTACTATATTCTGAATTTAAACCTGAAGAAAGACACATTGGTTCCTGTTCGTTTCAATACTCCTGTGCTTTCACAGGAGGCGTATAATAAGAAGAAGCAGGACTTATCGGCTAAAACGATTGCTATTTATGAGTCATCACGTTGGATGCTGCTCAACAACCAGAAGAACAAGGTTAGGTTGAATTAATCTGCTACTTAACTTTTTTGGCCAGCATGATCAATCGGGGAGATTTATTTACATCATAGGAATTGAACTGATAATCTCCATACACTTCCTGTATCTGTAATCCGTTATAAGCAAACATATCATTGAAGTCTCCCAATGAGAATTTAGCTACCTGTTCTGTAAACTCAAGTGGTTCTTCAAAACGGGCTTCATCTTCCACCACAATTTTCTTGTAGAAGTATTTTTCATCGAGCCAGCGGGTGATATAAAACTGAATGCCTTCTTTTTCGATCTCACTCTTGTAAACAAGATGGTTTTCCACATAGTGCGGATTGAGATAATCCATTACAAAAGTTCCACCAGGTACAATGGATTGGGCAATGGTGCGAATAGCATTATCATGTTCACGCCTTGTTTTGAAATAGCCAAAACTGGTAAAGAAATTAAAGGCGTAGTGATAATAATTCATGCGAAAGGGAAGACGCATATCATGCACAAAGAATTCCAGACGGTCATTTTCTGATTCTTTGGCTTCGGCAATACTGTCTTCACTGATATCAATCCCTGTCACAAAAAAACCTTTCCCGGCTAATTGAATACTGTGACGGCCTTTTCCACAGGCAACATCCAGCATACGGCTGTTAACCGGTGGTTGAAGTTTGGTTACCAATGCATCAATAAAAGCTGCGGCTTCCTGTTCATCCCTTTTAAAATAAAGCAGGTGATAATAGGGGGAGTTAAACCAGTCACGGTACCATTCCTGTAAAGCCGTTTTATCCGATTCCATGCAGCAAATATAACCGTGACAAAGAAATTATTTCTTTTCCTTCAGAATTGCATCAAATTCGGCAGCAGGAATTTCACCTTTGCGGCGCCATATTTCCTGTCCGTTTTTAAGAATGATAAAAGTAGGGAGGCCCTCCACATTCAGTTCTTTCATGAGATCAAAATGAACACCACCATCTATTTTCAAAAAGAAAATACCGGGATTTTTTGCCAGTAATTCGTTTACCACCGGTTCCATTTTACGGCAGGGGGGGCACCATTCGGCACCAAAATCAACTAATACAAAAGGTTTGTCCTTGATCTGTTGCTGGTACTCGGCCATAGTCATTTGAGGAATATTGGATGCACCTTCCACCGGTTTCCCGGAGCGTCGCCAGTTGTTCAATCCTCCTGCTAACTCTACCACATTTTTAAAACCGTTTTCACGCATCCATTCTGCAGCATGCTGACTTCTGGGGCCACCCAGGCAATAGATATAAACCGTTTTATTTTTATCAAGCGATTGAATACGTTCTGTAAATTCCTGTTCATTGTTCCAGTTCGCCTGCATGGCTCCTTTTATATGCCCGTTTCTGAACTCCCCGGCTGTACGCACATCCAGCAGTTGTGCATCTTTCGACGTCATTCCCTTTTCAAACTCATCGGCACTTACAGGATCGGTTTGTGCATTTCCGGAACAACCCATGGCTAAAAACAAAATCCAGATCAGTATCAATCTCATGAAATATTTTTTTACAAATCTAATTACTTACAACTAATACCATTCATCGAAGAATGGCAACAAGCGTCTTTTTCTTACTTATATTCGGCAATCAAACGACATTTATGAGAATATGGATTTTGCCGGCACTGCTTTTGTTCAGCATCACTGCCGGAGCTCAGCAACTTTCTTATTATCTGCCTGCCGGTATTACCTATTCATCCGCAGTACCAACTCCTAAACAAGTGATAGGACATGAAGTGGGAGAGTGGCATGTTACCCACGACCGTTTAGTGAGCTATATGAAAGCGGTGGATGCTGCAAGTGATCGTGTAACCCTCACCGTTACAGGGTACACACATGAAGGCCGTCCGCAATTGGCATTGTTTATTACATCTCCGGGAAATCATGCACAACTTGAAAATATCCGGCAGCAACATCTTCAGCTTTCCAATCCGGATCAAAGCGGGAATCTTTCAATCACTGAAATGCCGGCTGTTGTATGGATTGGTTGCAGTGTGCACGGAAATGAACCCAGCGGTGCTAATATGAGCATGCTGTTGTTGTATTACCTGGCAGCAGCCCAGAGTCCGCAGATAGATGAACTATTGAGCCATACAGTTATCATACTGGATCCATCTTTCAACCCGGATGGACTCAACCGTTTTGCCAATTGGGTGAATATGAATAAAAGTGCCACACAGGTAACCGATCCAAACCACAGGGAATACAATGAACCATGGCCTGGCGGCAGAACTAATCATTACTTTTTTGATCTCAACCGTGACTGGCTGCCCGCACAGCAGCCCGAAAGCCAGAACCGGGTTAAAATATTTCATGATTGGCGCCCGAATATTTTAACGGATCATCATGAGATGGGCAGTAATGCTACTTTCTTCTTCCAGCCGGGTGTGCCCAGCAGAGTGAACCCGAATACACCTAAAAAGAACCAGCAACTTACTGCTGCTATCGGTAACTATCATGCGAAGTTTTTAGACAGCATTGGTTCTATGTATTTTACCAAAGAAGGGTATGATGACTTTTATTATGGGAAAGGATCTACTTTTCCCGATATTCATGGCAGCATCGGCATTCTGTTTGAACAAGCCAGCAGCAGGGGGCATGCCCAGCAAACGGAGAATGGTTTGCTCACCTTTCCTTTCACCATTCGTAACCAGTTTACCACAGCTCTGTCAACCCTTGAAGCGGCACGTAACCTGCGGAAAGATTTGTTGGAATATCAACGTGAATTTTACCGCAACGTAAAACAGGAAGCGGCTGCCTTTCCTGTGAAAGCCTATGTATTTGGTGATGCATTTGATCAAAGCCGCAATGCAATCTTTCTGCAGATGCTTAAACGCCACCGCATTGAAGTGTATGAAAATAAGCAAAGCTTTGAAGCAGAAGGAAAGCAATTCAAAACCGGTAGTTCGTGGTTGGTGCCAACCAATCAAAGCCAGTTTAAGCTGATTAAAACAATTTTTGAAAAGACATTCACCTACCAGGACAGTTTGTTTTATGATATCACCACGTGGACCTTCCCGCTTGCCTTTGGCCTGCCTTATGCTGAGTTAAAAACAGCGCCGGTATTAGGGAACGCCATTAATGAGGTGGTGTTTCCTTCGGGTAGCATCAATGGGAAAAGCAGCAATTATGCCTATGCATTTGAATGGGATGATTTGTATGCACCCAAATTGCTTTATGCTTTGCAATCGAGAGGCTTGCTTACTAAAGTTGCTTCGCAAAAATTCGAAGCCATTACTTCTTCGGGAAACAAACAGTTTTTGTACGGCAGTATTGTGATCCCCGTGCGTATTCAATCCAAATCACCTGAAGAGGTACAGAAGATTATTGAAGGGGCCGTTGTATCAACCGGTGTTACAGTTTATGCGTTGAACAGCGGGTTATCTGTAAGCGGAATTGACCTGGGCAGTGGAAGTTTACTCACCACCCGCACACCTAAGATCCTGTTGCTGGGAGGAAATGGAACCAGCAGCAATGACGCAGGTGAAATATGGCATATGCTGGATCAGCGGATGCGGATACCAGCTACCATTGTTGAAATGGAACGTTTCAATGGAACAAATATCAATGGTTACAATGTGATCATTATGCCGGAGGGAGGCTACAATACATTTGATAAACAGGCGCAGGAAAAACTCAAAGCATGGATCAGCAATGGAGGAACCGTTCTGGCATTTGAAAATGCAGGTAAGTTTCTTTCAACTGCTGGTATCACAAAAACAATTTACCGAAGTGATGAGTCGAAAACGGATAGCACGGTTGTATTACCGTATTATTTGAAATCAGATGAAATCCGTGCAAAAGAACTGGCCGGTTCCATTTTTGAAGCAACGATCGATGCAACTCATCCTTTGTGTTATGGGTATCATTCTAAAACCATCAGCATCTTCAAAGCAAATACGTTGTTTATGGATCAGAATAACAATCCCTACGATTCGCCTGTATTGTTAACAGATAGTCCATTGCAAAGCGGGTATCTTTTCAGGGAGTACAAAGACAAACTGAAAGGATCTGCCATTATAAATATGGAAAATGTGGGCAGGGGAAAAGTGATTACTTACAGTGATAATATGAATTTCAGGGCCTTTTGGCTGGGCACCAGTAAATTGTTTCTCAACGCATTGTTCTTTTAGCCCGAAGCCCCGGTAACCCAGCCGGGGCTTCTGATTTTAAAATCGGCTTCGAACAGTTATCTTTGCACACTTTATGATACAGCGTACGGTAACTTTTCTGCACCAGGTGATCGATTGGTTTTATCCGCCGTTCAGGCGGCTGATGCCATTGCAGACTTTTCGTTACGCTGCCTGTGGAGGAGGCAATACCGTATTAGACATCAGTTTGTTTTTTGTGAATTATAATTTCATCCTCAAAAAGCAAATGCTGCATACTCCGGTCATTACATTTAGTCCGCATATTGCCGCTTTTCTCATGTCATTTTTTGTAACCTTTCCGGTTGGGTTCTTTTTGAGCAGGTACGTAGTGTTTGAAGGTGCAGCCGTTCGTAAGAGGGAGCAGTTGCCAAAGTATATGGTGGTGGTCTTAGGATCAATCTTACTTAACTTTTTCTTTCTGAAATTATTTGTGGAAGGGTTCAATATGTATCCAACCCTTGCCAAGATTATTACAACCGTATTCGTTGTGGCATTCAGTTATTTTTCCCAGAAATATTTTACGTTCAAAGTAAGCGAAGAACAAGCGATTTAACGACTATTTTACGCAGGTGTAACAAGGGTATAAATGGCCATGAGCCAATATGCCTTACATTTGTCCTGATTGCATAAAATAGCCATATGAGTGTAAATAGAAAAATTTCAACTCTGGATGAATTCACCATCCAGCAGCTGCGGAATTTTCCGCAGGCAACCGGTGAATTGAGTAGTTTATTGAGAGACCTTGGGCTGGCAGCCAAACGGGTAAATGTGGAAGTGAATAAAGCCGGGTTGGTGGATATTCTGGGTGATGCGGGTTCTGTAAATGTGCAGGGTGAAGATGTGAAAAAGCTGGATGTGTTTGCCAACAACCAGTTTATGAAAGTATTGCAACATGGTGTGAGTTGTGCCGGTATTGCCAGTGAAGAATTGGATGATGTGGTGGTTTTTGACGATGAGATCAGTAACAATGCCAAATACGTGGTGATGTTTGATCCGTTGGATGGAAGCGGAAATATTGATGTGAATATTTCAATTGGTACCATCTTTGGAGTGTACAGAAGGTTGAGCGAAAGGGGAAAACCCTGCAACCGGGAGGATTTTTTACAGAAGGGTTTGAACCAGGTGGCGGCAGGATATATTGTATATGGATCGAGTACCATGCTGGTATATGCAACAAGAAGAGGCGTGAATGGTTTTACATTGGATCCATCGATTGGTGAATTTTGTCTGAGCCATCCCGATATTCAATGTCCGCCCGATGGTGGAATCTATTCGGTGAATCATGGTAACTTTCTGCGTTATGAAAAAGGCGTACAGAAGTATATCAATGTGTGCCAGAAAAAAGATAAAACCAACGGTGGCCCCTACACGCAGCGGTATATTGGAAGTATGGTGGCCGATGTGCATCGTAGTTTAATAAAAGGTGGAATTTTTATGTATCCCGGTACTACGGACAAACCAAATGGTAAACTGAGATTGATGTATGAATGCAATCCGTTTGCGTTTATTATGGAAGTGGCAGGAGGGAAAGCGATTGATGGGCATCAACGGATATTGGAAGTACAGCCAACCGATCTGCATCAACGGGTACCTATGTTTATTGGAAGTACCAATATGGTGGATGAGCTGGTAGAAAGTCTGAATTCAGCAGAATGAAAAAAATAATTGAAGTAAAAGATCTGGTAAAACAATACGGTCAGTTTACGGCTGTAAAGGGAATCTCTTTTGATGTAGCTGAAGGAGAAATTTTTGGTTTACTGGGTCCCAATGGTGCCGGTAAATCCACTACTTTAGAGATCATTGAAACGCTCCGGGAAAAAACGAGCGGCTCTGTAATAGTTGATGGGTTTAACCTTGACACACAGGGCAATGAAATTAAAAAGGTGATAGGTGTACAGTTGCAAAGCTCCGGCTATTATCCCAATCTCAATTTATCTGAATTGATAGAACTCTTCGCTGGTTTGTATAACAGAACTATAAAACCATTGGAGTTATTACATACTGTAAATCTTGAGGAAAAAGCAAAGGCGAAATACAAAGAGCTGAGTGGCGGACAAAAGCAACGGTTTTCTGTGGCAACAACGCTCATCAATGAACCTCGTATTGTGTTTCTGGATGAACCAACAACAGGGTTGGATCCGCAAGCCAGAAGAAATCTCTGGGAACTGGTGAAGCAAATCCGTTCAAAGGGAACAACTGTTATCATCACCACCCATTACATGGATGAAGCCGAATATTTGTGCGACAGGGTGGCCATCATCGATAGTGGTACAATTGTAGCATTGGATACGCCATCCCGACTCATCGACAATTTACTGGCCACCGGATTTGAACGGCCTAAACAAATGAAACAGGCCAACCTGGAAGATGTTTTTATTTCTTTAACCGGTCATGCATTGCGTGACGAATAAGTATTAATCAATCAATCAAACAATGAGACAAGTAACAATGGCAGCGGCAGTGCTTTTATTAACTACAACTGCCTACTCACAATCGAAACCGGCAGCCAAGCCTCCTGTTAAACCCAAAACACCGGCACCTGCCGTAAAACCAGTTCTGCAGAATGGACTTGATAGTCTGAGTTATGCGATTGGTTTAAATATTGGTTCTAACATGAAATCACAGGGGATCGATCAAATTAATTTTACAGCATTGAATAAAGGTATGACCGATGCTATGAAAGGAAACAAACCATTAATGGACGAAAGCGCAGCAAATATGACAATACAGGAAAAACTTCAGCAGTTTATGATGAAAAAAGTAAATGCAGAAAAAGAAGCAGGACGTAAGTTCCTTGAAGAAAATAAAAAACAACCGGGCGTGGTGGTGTTACCCAATGGTATTCAATACAAAATCATCACCCAAGGTACTGGTATCAAACCGGTTGTTGAAGACACCATTAAGGTTCATTACAAAGGAACCACTATTGATGGAAATATCTTCGATGATTCGTACAGCCGTGGTGAGCCCATCGAATTCCCACTCGGTAGCCTTATCGAAGGTTGGAAACAAGCTCTTGTGTTAATGCCTGTTGGCAGTAAATGGCAAATCTTCCTGCCAAGTGATTATGGTTATGGCGACCGTGGTGCAGGTGGCAATATCCCAGGCGGTGCTACATTGATTTTTGAACTGGAATTACTGGATGTAAAACCGGTTAAGAAATAAATATGGACTTGAAATATCCCATAGGAACATATGAGCCAGCTCCGTTCTGCGAACCCATCAAAGCAGAACGGCTGGCTGATATTTCTTTTCTGCCGGGTTTACTGGAACGTGCCATTGAAAATCTTGATGAAGCACAACTGGAAACTCCCTATCGTCCCGATGGATGGACGGTGAGGCAGGTAGTTCATCATATCTGCGATAGTCACATGAATGCTTTGTGCAGAGTGAAACTTGTACTTACAGAAGATAATCCTACTGTTCGTCCCTATGATGAAGGCAAATGGGCTTTAACGCATGAATACAAAAGCATTCCCATTAACGTTTCTGTAACCATGCTTCATGCCATTCATTTAAAATTGCATGACCTGTTTTCAAGTGTACAGGAAGAAGATTGGAAGCGTACTTACTATCACCCGGAATCCAAGCAAACAGCCGATCTGTGGTATTTGCTGGGTATGTATGCATGGCATGGTAAACATCATGTAGCTCATATTACCGCACTCCGTGAGCGAATGGGTTGGTAAATCATTCATTCAATCCTTCAATCATTATTCATGCATTGGAAGAAGCTTTCATCTAAATACCTGTTTCGGGACAACTGGCTTACACTGCGTGCCGATTCCTGTGAGCGGCCCGATGGTAAAATCATTGAACCCTATTATGTTTATGAGTTTACGGATTGGGTGACAGCCGTAGCAGTAACAAAGGATCAAAAAATCATCCTGATCCGGCAATACCGGCATGCCTTAGGCGAAGTATGCCTGGAAATTCCCGGTGGCTGTGTGGATTCATCTGATTCCGATTATAAAGCGGCCTGTGCCCGTGAGTTGCTGGAAGAAACAGGCTATCGTTTTGAACAATTTGAATTTCTTTGCAACACTTCTGCCAATCCATCCACCAACAATAACCTGATGCACATATTCCTTGCTACCGGCGGTGAGAAGGTGCAGGATCAGCAATTAGATCATGGAGAAGATATTGAAGTGCTTCTTTACACAATTGATGAAGTAAAAGTATTACTCCGTGAAAAGAAAATCATTCAAAGTATGCACGTAACAGCCTTATTCTACGGATTGGAAAAATTGGGTATGTTGAGCTATTAAAAAGATCGTTCTACTTCACCTACCAGGAACACACTTCCGCAAACAAGAATCAGATCATCTTTTGAAGCATAGGTGAGCGCCTGTGCTAAAGCGACATTAACATTGGAATACGCATCACCTGATAATCTTTTTTCTGCCGCTTTCGCTTTCAGTTCATTTTCCGGCAGGGCACGGGGTATTTGAGCTTTGGTAAAATAATAATGAGCATCTGTTGGCAACAGGTGAAGTACTTTATCAATCTCTTTGTCTTTCACCATACCAATGATCCAGTGCAGCTTGTGATAGTTCATCTGCTGCAGCTGAAGTAATACCTGTTGAATTCCATCTTCATTATGCCCCACATCCAGGATTACAGAAGGGTGTTCATGAATCAATTCCCATCGTCCATGCAGCCCCGTTAGTGATTGCACCTGTTGCAAGGCGGTAGCCAATTGTTGATCTGTGATGCAGTAGCCCAGCTTTCGCAGTTGTTCAACTGAAGTCAGTACTGTGAGTAGGTTTTTTTGCTGATAGGTTCCTGTGAGATCCAGCGTGTATTTTTTTGTTTGATCTGATTTGAAGGCGACAGTAACTTCCATAAGTTTCTGATGAAATGCAGAAACAACATGCATTTCATCCTGTGCAAATACAATTTCTGAGTGCTGCTCCTGTGCTTTTTGAAGAAATACTGGTTTCGTTTCCGGCACAAATTCTCCAATCACAACAGGAACCTGCTTTTTAATAATCCCTGCTTTTTCAAATGCGATGGTTTCCAGCGTATTTCCCAACAGGTTCATGTGATCCCAGCCAATATTGGTGATGATGCTTAGATCAGGAGTAATGATATTGGTACTGTCTAATCGTCCACCCAATCCGGTTTCAATAACGGCTACGTCTACCCGCTGCTCAGCAAAATATTCAAAAGCCATTGCTACTGTGATTTCAAAGAAGGATGGTTCAATGCGATCAATTTCGGGTTGAATACGCTGGGTGAAATCAACCACAAAGTCTTCACTTACCATTTCTCCGTTCACTTTGATCCGTTCCCTGAAATCTTTTAAGTGGGGAGATGTGTACAATCCGGTTTTATATCCGGCAGTTTGTAATATAGCTGCCAGCATATGGCTTACAGAACCTTTTCCATTGGTACCGGCAATATGAATAGATTTGAACTGATGTTGCGGATTGTTCAATGAATCACAGAGCGCCAACGTGTTCGTGAGATCTTTTTTAATAGCCGCAGCTCCCATACGGCTGAACATAGGCAGACGGGTGAAGAGATAGTCAATAGTTTGGCTGTAATTCATCGGCTCAAAGATAAGTGAGACGTGGTATTTCTATTTCCTGCGAAACAGAATATAAATAGCCAGTAACACAGCCAGGCCTTGTACAATCATACCGGCAGTAAGTACATAATCTGAAAAACGGTAATGCATGATTTTCATCCAGGCACCTAACAGGTTGAACAAGAAACCAGAAAAGAAGAAAAGAAGCGGATACTTGAATTGTTTGATTAACGGCATATTAATTCACATCAAAATTAAACTTCACGGTTACGGTTGATTCCTGATCAGATTTATTGAATTTGATTTCACGTAAATGACGAATGATCGCATTTCTGTAAGGAGTAGTGGGGGAAGTTGAGGGGGCAACAAACTGAACAAATGTACCCACGCCATCAGGTGATACTTTAATCAATGCATAATTAGTGGCTTTCCCTAATTCATCTTCAAATGATCTGGGAGCACTTAATATTTTGCGGTTGCCTTTCAATACGGTTACACCTCCATTGCCCGAGCCGCCGTTTCCATTGTAGTTATCGCTATTGGGATTACCATTTGGTTTTCCCTGGTCGCCTTTGCCGCCGGCAATGCCCTGGTTCTGGCTGTTATTGTATGTATCCGAATTATTTCCACCTGTTCCGGTTCCTCCGCCATAAACGGCTTTCGGCTTTTTAGGTGCGGGAGTAGGATTAGTAACGGTTTGGGTGGATGGTTTGGTGGTTGCCACAGTTGGATTGTTAACCGGAGTTGGTTTTGGCTTGGTAGCCACTTTCACCGGTTTATTAATTTCAGGTGCCTCTGCTTCATCACGATCCGATGTTTCCTTTTCAGGTTCATCTGTAACTGTTTGTGCTACTTGTTGCTGGGGTGGTGCTGTTTCTGTTTGTGCTTCGGGAGCAGGCTCACCGGGCACGAGTGGTTGAATATCGCCAAAGCCAATATCACTGTTACCAAGGTTCACTTCAATGCCTTCTTCCAATGGAGGAGGCGGTGTTGTGGGAACGACTAACACAATCCAGAAAAAAATCAATAATAATAACGCATGAACACCAATGGTGACCAGCAATGCTTTGAGATTTTTCTGAGATTCAAATGTGCCTGCTAACATAGTAGTTGTGCTGTGCATCGAAATTAACTGTTTTAATGGAACAGATGCAAAATCATGCCATATTACACAGAAATCGAAATGCTTTTAGGGAATTCTTAAGAAACAATTATTTAGTCCGCAGGAAGGTAAGATTAGCTAAAATCAATCCAATCACCACCAGTAAGCCACTCATTAAATGAAGTGAAGTGATTGTTTCATTCAGCAGTAAAACGGCTTCCAATGCGCTGAATACAGGAATCAGGTTGCCAAACAAAGCTGTTCGGCCGGCACCAATATGAGCTATAGCCAGGTTCCAGCAAAGAAAGGATACTACGGATGCTCCAATTCCCAGGTACAGGATTACTAAGAACAAATGAAGGTTCCATTGTGCTGGTGGCCTGGTTGCATGTTCCCATAAATAAACAGGAAACAGAATAATGCTGCCAATTAAAAAGATCAGAAAAAGGAATGTAGTGCCGGAAATACCGGAAGGTTTCTTTTTGGCCATGGTGTTATAAACAGCAAAAGAAAGTGCGGCTGCCAGTAACCACCAGTCGCCTGTGCCAAAACGGATATGCAACAGTGTATCCCAACTTCCTTTTGATAACAATAAAAGTATTCCTGCAATGCAAATGGTAAGACCAGCAAATCGTAAGAATGTAACCTTCTCTTTCAGAAAGAATCTTGCCAGTAGTATTGAAATTATGGGTGAAGTAGTGGTGCCGATCAATGCAAGATTAATCGCACTGGTATAATGCCCGGCTATGTATACAAACGTATTAAAGATTGCAATACCTGTTAAGGATGACCAGAACAAAAAAGAACCCGACTGTTTGATGTTAGGCCATTCTTTTTTAAATCGTTTTGAAATGAAGGGCAACAGAATAAGAGCAGCTGTAAACCAACGGAAGAATGCCATTGTTGCCGGAGGGATTTCATTTGCCACACCACGTGCTACAATAAAATTACCGCTCCAGATCAATGTTGCTACAACAGCCAATGTAATGCCAGTGAATGTGCTTTTTGATTGAATGGATTTCATTGATCTGCTGGTGTTACGCTTTTTAAAATTTAAATCGAATAAGTCAAAATACTTATGCCGGAATAAATTTATTAATTATAGTATCTCATCGTTGAATATTAATGATTTCCTGATTTTCTATTTCAATTTAATAACTAAATTTATAATGCAACACCATTTTCTTTAGTTCAACTGAACCTGATTGTCTGTTACTTTTTTGTTGGTTCAATGAATTGATAGCTATGCCTGAAGTATTGAAACCTTTCATCGAAAACGATCCACAGGGTCGATCCGATTTTCTTTCCATTTTGTTGGAGAATAATAACGAAATGGTGATTTTACTGAATAAGGATTTACATGTTCTTTTCCGAAGCCCATCGGCAACCAGGATTTCCGGATGGACAGACCAGGAGATCGTTACAACAGATTTTACAAAACTTCCATTTCATCCGGATGATGCGGACTATGCGAAAGCACAAGTCATGTTATCAATAGACAATCCGTCTCAGGTCATTCCATTAATGTTCAGACTGGCACATAAAGATGGACATTATATTCATGTGGAAGGAAGTGTACGAAATCTTTTGAATGATGAAAGAGTAAAAGCATTGCTGCTCAATACAAGAGATGTGACGAGTTTTGTGGAAAAGCAACAGATACTTCAATTATATGTTGAAAATAATCCGGCTGCTATTGCCATGTTTGATACGAACATGCGGTATATCGTTGCCAGTAATAAATGGTTAACAGATTATCATCTAATTGGGCAAAACATTATTGGCCGGTCGCACTACGAAATATTTCCGGAAATAACTGATGAGTGGAAAGCGATTCACAAACATTGCCTGAAAGGAAATACAGAGAAGCGGGAGGAAGATCAATTTGTACGGGCAGATGGAAGTACTAACTGGTTACGCTGGGAAGTTAAGCCCTGGTTTAACTCGAATGGAATTTGCAGCGGTATCATCATTTTTACTGAGGATATTACGTTCCGTAAGAAAATTGAACGAAAGATTATTGAAAATGAACAGAAGTACCGATCCCTGGTTGAACGAATCTCAGATGGATTTGTTTCCCTGGACACTGAATGGAGGTTTGCTTATGTAAATAAAAGGGCGGAAGAATTTCTTGATAGAAAAGCAACCGATTTGATTGGAAACGTTATTTGGGATGTATTACCCGAGTCTAAGGGTGGCCCATTTTATCATGCTTACTATGAGGCTATGTCTCAACAAAAGAATATTCACCTGGAAGGCATTTCTCAAACGCTACAGATTCCGGTTCATGTAAGTGCTTACCCTTCTCAAACGGGTTTGTCTATTTTTTTCAGAGATATGAGAGAAGAGGCAAAAGCGAAAGCAGAAAAAAAAGAAAGCGATGACAAATTCAAATCACTGGTTGAACGTATTTCGGATGGATTTATAGCTCTTGATAACAACTGGAAATATGTATATGCCAATCACAGAGCTGAAGAAATGTTTGGCAGAACGAATGAATACCTGGTTGGAAAAAATATATGGGATGTATATCCCAATGCAGTAAATGGCCCTTTTTATCAAGCATATAACAAGGCAATGCAAACACAGGAACATGTTGCATTTGTTGATTATTCACATTATGGAAAAATATGGCTGGAGGTGAATGTGTATCCTTCACCTACAGGTCTGACCATTTATTTTAAAAACATCAATGAACGTGTGGAGGCAGAACTAGCTGCAAAGAAAAGTGAAGTGATCCGGCAGGCCATCATGTCTTCTGCCCTTGATGCCATTATTTGCATCAATGAAGAAAATGAGATTTTATTCTGGAATACACAATCAGAAAAATTATTTGGATGGAAGCAGGAAGAGGTGATTGGAGCAAAGTTGCAAAACACAGTTATTCCAATCAGATTGAAGGCTCGTCATACTAAAGGGTATAAAAGATATATTGAAACAGGTGAAGGCAAAATCATCAATAGGCTGGTAGAAATTGCCGCAGTAAATAAAAGCGGGCATGAATTTCCGATTGAACTTTTTGTGGTAAAAATTGATAATCCTGATAAGCCATTCTTCTGTGCGTTTATCAGAGATATCTCCGACAGGAAGCAAAAAGAAACAGATCTCTTAAAAGTGAATAAACGGTTGAAAGATTCACAGGAAATTGCACATATTGGAACTGTTGAAATCGATTATATCAATAACAAATCATTTTGGTCTGAAGAAACACAGCGGATTTATGGGGTTGAAAATGCAAAAACAGAATTTACGGTAGAAGATTGGTTTTCCTATATTCATCCGGAAGACCTTGAATATGTAACCCAGCTTACAGCCCAGATGGCAAAAGAGGATCGGAATTTTTCTTTCTATCACCGTATCATCAGACCCAGCGGAGAAGTGAGGTATATTCTCGTTGCAACACGGAGGGAGCATGATAAGAAAAACAGCGGACATATGTATGCTGTTATTCATGATATTACTGAAATTAAAAAGCTGGAACTTGAGCTGCTGAAACAAAAAGAAACCGAACAAAAGAAAATCACCTCTGCAATTATCAAAGCGCAGGAAAAAGAGCGGAATGCTATAGGCGAAGAACTCCACGATAATATCAACCAGATATTGACAGGTGTTTATCTTCAATTGTCCAGAATAGAAGAAGCTGCACCGGAAATTTTAAAGATCACACACCTCTCAATGGATTACCTGAAAAATGCTATTCAGGAAAACAGAAAAATTTCCAGGGAATTGGTGATTCCTGATTTTGAACATGTAACATTAAGTGCACAGTTAGAGCACCTGGCAGAATATATGTTTGATTCTAATGCTATACAGTTACACTTTAGTTTCGATACCTTCAATGAAAGCTTGCTGAATGATGATCAGAAATTAACCATCTACCGCATTACCCAGGAACAGTTCACAAACATTCAGAAATATGCAAAAGCCACTGAGGTTTCATTTACGCTTTCTCAAGCCAAAAACCTGTTGAAAATGATCATTGCCGATAATGGAATAGGCATGAATAAAAAAACATTGGCAACAGGAATCGGACTTCGTAATATTAAAAGCCGGTTAAGCATCCTGAATGGATCTGTACAAGTGAAAACAGAGCCGGGCAAAGGGTTTAGCCTGGAAGTTAGTTTTCCGGTGGGGAAGAAGGAGTAATAAATGAGTGAAAGAATCAATGTGCAAAGTCGGCAAGATAATCTCCTTTGATCCGTTCAATCGGCGGATTAAAATAACCAAACTTCAGATCCGGAAATTCATCACGGATCAGATCCATCATCTGCTTCACACCTATGATTTCACCCGTATCAGTAACGCCTAATTTACCCAGGTACCAATCGGGATCAATATTGAAATTGCGCCATTGAATCATTTTCAAGCCCGTGTCTTTGATCAGTTGGCGCAGGGCTTCATATTCCTCCACCGTATCTGTCATGCCCGGAAAAACAAAGTAATTGATACTTGTCCAGCCACCAAATCCATTTACCACTTTCAGGCTTTCAACAATATCTTCAAAACTGTAATTATTAGGACGGTAATATTTCTCGTAAATCGGTTTACGTACACTGTTAGTACTTACACGAATGGAATTTAATCCCACTTCACACAAGGCTTTCACTGCTTTGGGATCCGATCCGTTTGTATTGATATTAATACTTCCTTTTTGTGTATGCTTACGAATTTCAATAATGGATTGTTTGATGGTTTCCCACATCAACAGTGGTTCACCTTCACAACCTTGTCCGAAGGAAATAATAGGATAGGGTGCTGTTTCTAAATGCGGAACGGTAAACTCCACTATTTCTTCTGCAAAAGGTTTGAAGGTTAAACGATCCTGCGGACTCACAATGCTTTCTTCCTGTGGCTGAAAAGAGATACAACCGATACAGTTGGCATTGCAGGCTGGTGAAACTGGAACCGGGCATTCCCAACGGCCCATGGCAAAGTTCCTGGCAGCGGGGCAATTGTATGTCTGGCAACAATTTTCCATCAGGTGTTTCACCAAACGGTTTTGCGGATAAGCGGTTAATAAGCGTTGAACGCCTTCTTCAATTTTATCATCATCATAACCGGCGCATTCCTGGCGAATGTCTTGTTCAATGCGTACTGCAGTTACATAAAACTTATCATTGTGCCAGCCGGCAGCAGAATAGCAAAACAAAGGAAGCGTTGTGGCTTCCGGTTCGCTTTCAAATGCTGCATAAAACAAACTGGTATGTGCAGGAGGAACAAAGGCAGCTACAGCCCAGCCTTTTTCGCATAAACGCATTTCACCGGTTTCCACATCTATGCCAATGGCTTTACGATCGGGCAATTCGTATAAGTTGCCACCATCGGGCAGTTCAATCCAATTATCCAATTCTACCGGAAATGCATCCCAGCCTGCACGGCCAACGGCATAAAGCGATGTGTCTTCAAAAATGTTTCCATTACCGTCCGAATACAATAAATAAGGAGAATGTTGCAGCATAAATGGTTTGTCTTGCCGTTTGTTTTGCCTCACAAGAACTGCAAAAGTCGTGAATTTGTATTAGTATCCCATCAGCTACCGGCTATAAAGTGTTTGCGGCAGAATTCATTCATTTCATCCATCTGAAGTTCACTCAGCACAATATCTGTACTGTACTGCAAAAAATGATTTTGTTTGGTATTGATGGAAATGTAGTCGTTACGAACACGCATATTGTCGATGTCTTTCCATTCAATAAGACGGTCTTTGATATTAGAGGGCGTATGCACACCTTTCTCGTCAATTTTAATAGCGCAGGCAGCAAAGATTTTACGTTCACTGAAGAACAGAAACAACAGACCCAAACCGGCCAGCACCTGTAACATCCCCATCAGGGTAAGGTTGAGCTCAGAAAAGAAATAACGGGCAGCGTATAACAGCGCTATGGCTTCCATCAACCGGAAAATAGTATTGCTGAAGCCTTGTTCCGGAAACAGTTTTTTAGCAAGAAAGGCATACAAAATGGCCAATAAGGCACAACTGATCTGGATAACTACAAAAACGAGATTGGGAGTGGGTTGTTTGAAATCGCCCCATGCATTGGCAATCATTAAAAAACCAGCCAGCATGTGTAACAAACGGGCTGCTTTCTTTTGACGTTCAAAAGGCTCAAAAAAAATCGGGATTTTATAATCAGCCATAACAACCTAAAGATACTAACTAGCGGGGGTTAGATGCTAGCAAAAGATTACACATTTTGTATAATACACGGGCTCCTACGTTTTCATCCCATTCGCTGTTGCTTACACCCACTTCATTGAGATCGAAGCCAATGATTTTTCGTCCGGTTGCCACCACACGGCGCAGGAGGTAAAATGCTTGTTCCGCTTCCAGTCCGCCCATTACCGGTGTGCCGGTATGCGGGCAAAGCTTAGGGTCAAGTCCATCAATATCAAAACTGATGTACACGTTTTGGGGTAAACGTTCTACAATTTCATTGGCAATTTCTTTCCATGTTTCTGCTCCGTATTGGCGGTCTTTCAGGTCACGGTCGAAATAAGTGACAATGCGGCCCTCACTTTGTTTGATTTTATCATATTCGCCAGCGCTGTAGTCACGGATACCCACCTGTACCAGTTTTTTGATCTGTGAAATTTCATTCAGGGCATTATACATGATGGAAGCATGCGAGTAGGTAAAACCTTCATAAGCTTCCCTGAGATCACAATGTGCATCTATTTGCAGGATACCAAAATCAGGATAACGATCGGCCAGCGCTTTCATGTATCCAAGCGGTGTACTATGATCACCACCTAATAAACCTACCAGTTTACCGGCAGCCAATAACTCAGAAGTTTGTTCATATACCCACTGATTCATAAACGCAGCACCTGCATTTACTTCTTTGAGTGTTTTACACATGAACTTGTTGTCGTTCACATTTTCACCCTGTGCTATATAATTTATATACAGTTCGGCTTCTTTGCGGAGGTAATCACTTTTTAACAGCAATTTCCGGTCGGTTTCACGCATGTAAATACCTTGTTTCCATCCATCGGGTAAATCATTGTCGTACAGCTCCACCTGGAAGCTGGCTTTCATGATATGTTCCGGTGCACGGGCGGTTCCGGCTTTGTAACTAACCGTTACTTCCCATGGAACTGGTACAATCACTAATCTTGATTCTTCTTCCGAAAAAGGTAATCCGTAAATATTATTATTCGGATTAGAGGCGCCGTTGGGGTCGAAAACTGATAAGTCTGTCATGTTGCTATCGTTACTGAAAAAAGCGGAGCAAAGGTAATAGACAAACATACATGCTGTATCAGTTGCAGGAAGTTTTAAAAAGTGGTGGAAGTTTTGTTTTGGAGGGCAGTATTTAACATTTCACAATTGTAGAAGGCTAAGCCATTTTGGACTAACTTTGCCGCTCGAAAAAGAAATTCAGAAATGAAGACAACCCATATCATTATACTGGTGGTTATTGCGATTACAATAGGAGTGCTCATCAGTACCATCCCCGATCTGTCAACCTACGATACCATTGATTCGGCCAAAGCAAAAACCGGTAAGTATGTGCACCTGATTGCAAAACTGGATACAACTGGTGGCAAATCAATTCAGTACGATGCAATGGTTGATCCCAATTTTCTCAGTTTTCATATTGTAGATTCATTGGGTGGTACATCCAGAGTAGTCTATAAAAAAGGGCAGCCCCCAACAGATATGGTGAAAAGTGAACGAATGGTTTTGAAAGGAACTATGACCGATTCAGCTTTTGTTTGCGATGATATCCTGATAAAATGCCCCAGTAAATACAACGATCCTAAAGCTCAGATTGGCAGCAACGTAAAATAACCAGACCCCATGCCTTCATTCACAGGTGAACAATTATTACCGGGACAGATCGGACAGTTTCTCTCTGTTCTATCGCTGGTAGCTTCATTAGTAGCAACTATTGCATTCTATAAATCGGCAACTGCTAAAGATCCTTTACAGGTGAAAAGTTGGAAACGATTTGCCCGGCTGGCATTCCTGGCAGAAATCTTTGCGGTAACCGGCACTTTTGTTGTGCTTTATTATATCATTTCCAACCACCGTTTCGAATATATGTATGCCTGGAAGCACAGTAACCTGGCGCTGCCCATGCAATATATTCTCAGTTGTTTCTGGGAAGGACAGGAAGGAAGTTTTTTACTGTGGAGTTTCTGGCATGCAATACTAGGTGGTATTATCATCTGGCGTGAAAAGGAATGGGAAGCACCTGTAATGACCGTTATCAGTTTCGCACAGTTTGCTTTAGCAACCATGGTGCTGGGCATTTATTTCTTTCATTACAAAGTTGGAAGCAGTCCGTTCATGCTGATGAGGGATGAAGGAATGCTGAGCCCCGATAAATTCCCCATTGGTTTTAATGCCGATGGTACATTGCGTACCGATTATTTAAGTTTTATCCGTGATGGAAACGGGCTCAACCCCTTGTTGCAAAACTATTGGATGACGATTCATCCTCCGGTACTCTTCTTGGGATTTGCATCAACGATTGTTCCTTTTGCTTTTGCTATTGCCGGGCTCTGGAAAAAAGACCTCACTAGCTGGATCCATCCGGCACGCCCCTGGGCATTGTTCAGCGCAGGTATACTGGGATTAGGTATTATGATGGGAGCAGCATGGGCTTATGAAAGTTTAACATTTGGCGGTTACTGGGCATGGGATCCGGTGGAGAATGCTTCGCTTGTGCCGTGGCTGGTGGCCATCTGTGGTATTCATACATTGATTGCCTATAAACATACCGGACAATCCTTACGTGCTACCTTCCTGTTTTTTATTCTGCAGTTTTTATTAATCCTTTATTCCACTTTTCTTACCAGGAGTGGTATACTGGGTGATACCAGTGTTCATGCCTTTACTGATCTGGGGATGAATGCCCAGCTGTTGATTTTCCTGTTGATCTTTGTGATACCATCGCTGGCATTATTTGCATACAGGTACAAACAAATTCCAACAGTTGTAAAAGAAGAAGCATTCAGCTCCCGTGAGTTCTGGTTGTTTGTAGGAGCATTGCTGTTTTTCATTTCTGCCGTATTCATCATTGGAAATACATCATTGCCGGTTATCAATAAAATCTTCGGTACAAAATATGCGCCGGCTCAGGATATAGAATATTCTTACAATAAGGTTTTGATCCTGTTCTCATTTGTTTTAGGGATACTCACGGCTATTACACAATATCTTAAGTACAAACAATCGGATGGAAAACTATTTGCAAAAAATATCTGGATTCCCACTGTGATTGCATTGGTCGCTTCTGTATGTATCAGTGTGTTTGGAGATATTCATTATAATAAATACGGAGTGGGATACCTGGCGGCTATTCATGCCAGTTTGTTTGCTTCTATGTATGCATTGGTTGCGAACGCATGGTACATCTATGCCGGTATAAAAGGAAAGATGATCAAGGCCGGTGCTTCCATTGCACACGTGGGTTTTGGAATGATGATGGTGGGAATACTTATTTCTTCTTCAAAAAAAGAAATCATCAGTTGGAACACAAGTGGAATTATGGTGAATTTTGGTGAGCAGAGTAAAGAAAACTCAGCAGAGAATCTTACTCTGATCAAAGGTGTGGCTACCGATATGGGCAAATACATGGTTACTTACCAGGGAGATTCCACGCATGCTTTGGATCCTAAACAATATTTCAAGATTCATTTTCAGTCGAAAGATTCTTCTGAATCATTTACATTGCTTCCTGATGCGTTTGTGAACTACAAAGGGAACCAGCAATTGATTGCCAACCCCGATAGCAAACATTATTGGCACAAAGATGTGTTTACTTATATCACTTCATTACCCAATCCGGAAAAGAATCAGGACACATCAACTTTTAAAGAGCATATCACCAAACCCGGAGATACCGTTTTCTATAGCCAGGGCTTTATGATTCTGGACGGTGTGAGTGCTGCAGTTACACGCAAAAATATTCCTGCAGAGCAAGGCGATTCTGTTTTTGCGGCCAACATTACTGTGTATGCAAAAGACAGTAGTATTTACAAGGCAGAGCCATTGCTCATAATCCGAGATAATTCATTAATGCCTGTTGCTGATACCGTGATCTCACAAAGTTTGATACTCGCATTTGGAGGTGCGCAAAAAGAAGGCATCAAACTGGGCGTGAAGGAGAGCAATTCCATTCTTCAGTATGTAACATTAAAAGCCTACCAGTTTCCGGCCATTAACTTACTATGGTTGGGTGTGATCGTAATGGTGGTTGGTTTCCTGCTGGCTACGTATAATCATATCAAAAAGAACCGGAAGGCTGGGGTTTAGCAAAATATTCACAACGCAGCAATGGTTACTTTTTACCTGTCTGTAGTATCAATGACAGTGATTCATTAATTTAGATAACCATGTTTTCACCGGCTGTTTCATATCGTTTCCTGGCCTTGTTCACCTGCAGTATGCTGCTGGGAATGGTTCTTATGGCACAGGAGCAGCAGCCATTGCCCCCGGAAGATAAAAATCCACCTCTAATCAAACAGCCTGTATATGGTACTTACGACACAATCATGATTCCTGCATTGGTGATCGATGGTGAATGGATGGGCGGCCGCTATTTATCTGAATTATTTATCTGGGGCGGAGATCCTGCAAAAGCCGCCAAATACTGGGCAGAATGGACCCGGCTTCGTAATGCTGTATACGTAACCTATCCCTATGCCCGTGCAGCAGGTGTGGTTATGAGAGATGTAAACAAACACCTCGAATCCATCAGTGGCAGAAAAGAACGTAAGAACTACATCAAATCAAGAGAGAAAGAATTACGTGCTGCTTTTGGAGACCAGATTTCTGAACTCTCCATCTACCAGGGCATTGTTATGATGAAATTAATCAATCGTGAAACCGGGAACAATTGTTACGAGATTATCAAAGAGATGAAGGGTAGCTTCACGGCACGTATTTATCAGACTGTAATGTTTTTTGTAGGAAGCAGTCTGAAACAGGAGTGGAACCCGGCTGAAGAAAAACGTGACAGGCAGATTGAAGAATTTGTACAGGAAATCAATCGCATGTATTATCCTTATTCTGCTGCAAAAACAACGGCACCCGGACGATAATAACCACTGTTCACATCTTTCTGCAACTTTGCAGCATTCTTCTTTATTTTGCTTTTAATAAACAACAGTTATAAATCTGTGTTTATTTCATTTGATTAAAACAGAACTGACATGAAATTAGATATACTTGCTTTTGGTGTTCATCCCGATGATGTGGAATTAAGTTGTGGCGGCACTTTATTGATTGAAATGGTGCATGGAAAAAAAACAGGCATTATTGATTTAACAAGAGGAGAGTTGGGTACACGTGGCACTGCACATACACGCAAAGAAGAAGCGGCTGCAGCAGCAAAAATATTAGGTGTACATGTGCGGGAAAACCTTGAAATGCGTGATGGTTTTTTTAAGAATGATGAGGAACATCAGTTACAAATCATTCAAAAACTCAGGCAATACCAACCAGAGATTGTTTTATGCAATGCAGTGGAAGACAGGCACCCTGATCATGGACGTTCCTCCAAACTTGTAAGTGACAGTTGTTTTTTATCGGGCCTGCGGAAAATTGAAACCTCACTCGAAGGTGTGCCGCAGGAAGCATGGAGACCCAAATATGTGTTTCATTACATACAGGACCGCTATCTCAATCCCGATTTTGTAATCGATGTATCTTCTGTATTTGAGCAAAAATTGAAAGCGATTCAAGCTTATGGAACACAGTTCCACAACCCGGAATTAGACGAGCCGCAGACATATATTTCAACTCCCGGTTACCTGGATAGTGTTATTTACCGGCATAAAATGTTTGGAAAGATGATTGGTGTGGATCATGCAGAAGGTTTCGTTACGGAGAAAATGATTGGTATTAAGAGCTTTGATGCATTCATACAAATTCCTACCTGAATCGGCCTTTTGGCTAAAAGTTAACGAGTGTTTTTCAGGCGAACAGTGCTACATTTGCGCAGAATTAATTTTTATGATGACTCCCAAATTTGCTGTTCACACAAAATCATTTCATGCAGAATTGAAAAAGCGTGTATCTGCCTACTTTGACGAAAAAGGAAAATCTTCAACAGGAAATTTCTCATTGTATTTTAAAGCTGTTTTTCTTGCATTGGCTTTAGTGGGTGTGTACACGCATCTTGTGTTTTATACTCCGGGCGTTGTGCTGGGAATTATTGAGAGTGTGATCCTTGGCGGATTGATTGCTGCTATTGGCTTCAATGTCATGCATGATGGTGCTCATGGTAGTTTCAGCAAATACAAACCTGTAAATATCATGGCTGCCTTTTCACTCAATATCCTGGGCGGCAGCAGTTTTATGTGGAATGTAAAACACAATATTATTCATCATGCATATACCAATGTTGACGGTGTGGATGATGACATCGATATCCAGCCATGGATGCGCATGAGCAGTACGCAAAAGAAATACAAGCTTCATAAATATCAACACCGCTATTTCTGGTTCCTGTATGCCATGCTTTATATTCTATGGATTTTTATCCTGGATTATCAAAAGTATTTCAAGCAAAAAATTGGTACCATGCCATTGAAGAAAATGCATCTGAATGATCATATCATTTTCTGGTCATTTAAACTGATTCATCTGTTTATTTTCATCGCAATTCCTATTTACTTTGCTGGTTTCCTTCCCTGGTTATTAGGATTTCTCTGTGCCACTTTGTTTGCTGGTTTTGTATTGAGTATCGTATTCCAGTTGGCTCATACAGTAGAACATACTCATTTCCCTATGCCTAATGAAGAGGACGGACGTTTGTCGGACGAATGGGCAATTCACCAATTGAAAACCACAGCGAATTTTGCCACAAGAAGTAAATTGATTTCATGGCTGGTAGGCGGATTGAATTTCCAGGTGGAACATCACCTGTTTCCTAAGATTTCACACGTTCATTATCCTGCTATCAGTAATATCATTCGTGAAACCTGCAGAGAGTATAATATTCCTTACATTGAATATCCCAAAATGCGTTACGCAGTTGTATCTCATGTGAGGTACCTGAAACAAATGGGGCGTGGTTAATGCAAATAAAATAGTTGAAAAAAGCTGAATCATTGATTCAGCTTTTTTATTTTCTACGGGCTATAAAAAAAACTTCGGAACCTGCACGTTGCGGAATGGAGTTCCTGGCTGGTTCCATCTTTATAAGTGAGAACAAGTTGTTGAACAGGTTCTCATACTCAAACACAGAACCACCAAACGGAGGACCACCATCAAAGGAACGATTGAACAATAGCCCGGCTAATTGTCCACCTGGTTTCAATAAGGAATGCATTTTCTGAACATACGCTTCACGCAGTGAAGGATCAAGTGCACAAAAGAAAGTTTGCTCCAGTATGAGATCATAAGCTCCTGAATGCTCAAAGAAATCGCCAGTAACAATGTTTACCGGATAGTCTTTTAATTTTTCAGCAACCGATGCCGTAAGGGCAGGCGAAATATCAAGTAATGTGATGCCGGTAAACCCTTTTTGCAACAGGTAAGCAGCTTCATAAGCATTGCCACATCCCGGAATCAGAATCGAAGTATCGGGCGGGAAAGTTTCTGCATACAATACAAGGGCAGGTGAGGGAGCGCCAATATCCCAACCGGTATCATTTTGAAGATATCGGTTATTCCAGAATTCAGAATTGAGTTGTTGTTTCATATTATATGCAATAAAAAAGATTTGTTGGAGGCTGTTTCCATTCCCAACAAATCTTATATAATTGAAGTTGTGTAATCTGCTTCCTGGTCAGGTTATTTTGAACACTGGAAGTAGAACTTTTTGGTAATCGTATTCTTCACATCAGGTACTTGAACATTTTTAGATTTACGTCTTACTTCGCCCATCACTTTTTTGAAGATGTCTTCAATCATCACATCATCACGGCATATATATTCCAGCCATTTTAACAGCTCTCCGGTATAAATTCCATTTGTTCCGGGTACTCCATCAGATGCAGGCGTACCATCACTGGTGGCAAAATAAATACCTGTTTCGGGAGGCAATGTGCCGGAAGGGATGGTTGGTTCCGGATCAAATTCATCATTCGATCCACGGCCATCTTTCAACGGAGTGCGACAGGCATCCATGATTACAATATTGAGCTTGGTTCCCACACGTCCCATACGACTGAGAATGTTTGAAAGCCCAAGGCAACTGAGCGGTATATCTTCGGCAGAATGTACATTGGCGCTTACCGGTACCATGTAGTTTTCATTTCCATATTTCACACCATGTCCGGAATAATAAAACACACCCACTTCATAGCCGGATAAACGGCGTCCAAAATCACTGAATGCCTGAATCATTGCTTCACGATCTCCATCATTCACAACAATCACATCAAAGCCACTCGCTTTTAACCGATTTGAAATTGCGAGTACATCATTTCCTGGGTTTGCCAGTTTTGTGATATACCTGTATTTGGCATTACCAATTACAAGTGCCAATCCTTTTTTCACAAACTCTTTTTCCAAAAGTGAAAATCCACCACTACCGGAATTATTATTGGTTTGTTGATTGTTGGCTACCGTATTATTAGGCTTGGTATTGGTGTTATTAGGTTTTGTATTGGTATTACTGCCCGTATTTGGTTTGGTGTTAGTATTGTTAGGTTTTGTATTGGTGTTACTGTTGCTGCCGGAAGGATTGTTATTAACGGCTAATGGATTATTGCCGGTTGTATTATTAGGCTTGGTATTGGAGTTGTTAGGTTTTGTATTGGTATTACCGGTATTGTTTGGTTTCGTATTATTCGAAGCCATATTACCCGTTCCATTACTGTAATTATTTCTCACCCAAACATCATAGCCCGATGGCTTTGCATCTTTCCCCTGGTAAGTACCATCGGCCCAATAACCATCTTTAAACAAACCATCAGCCTCGAATAAAATGCCAAAACCGTGATGACGCTGTTCTTTCCATTCACCATCGTATCGTTCGCCACTGGTGTAATAGTATTTACCTTTTCCGTTGAATTTGTTCTCTTTGAAATTACCAACATAGTAATCGCCAATGTCAAAATAATATTTACCAAAGCCATCACGATAGCCATTTTTAAAATTGCCTTCGTAATATCCATTGTAGTAAACATATTTGCCATAACCGTTCTTACAATCACCACTGATACAGCCAGTACTTTGCCCATCAGAAGTAACTAAAGATGCTTTGGGTGTAACCAGTTTATTATTATCCCAGAAGCCAATTTTCTTGGTGCCGGTGGTGGGATCGTAGTTAATACCCCATCCATGCCGTTTACTATCTAAAAAGCTTCCTACATATTTCTCTCCTGTAATGAAGAAGTAAGTACCATAACCGGTTAATAAGTTTTCCTCAAAATCACCAATCCAGCGGGTACCATCTTCCCAGAAATAGGCGCCATAATCATTTCTTTTTCCATTTCTAAAGAAGCCAAAAAAGCGATCGTTCCCGGTTATGTATTTCATACCATATCCATTCTCACAATCACCGTTCAGGCAACCCAGCGTACCAATTGGTTTATTGTAATAAGAAATTTTTCCCAGGTATTTGCCTTTGCCGAACAAGCCATTCAGCTTCGTTCCATTGGCATAGGTTTTTTCACCTTCGCCCTCAAATTCACCATCTTTGAAATCACCTACATAACGGGTGCCATCTTTGAATTCCATGATACCAAAGCCATTGAACACATTGGCCAGACTTTCACCTATATATTTTTCACCCGTTTTCCATTTGTACACACCAAAGCCTTCCCGTTTATCATCATAAAACTCTCCTTCGTAGGTATCACCATTTGCATATTGGAATTTACCATAACCGGAACTACAGTTGCCCGTTAAGCACTGCTGCGCTTCTGTATTAAATTGAATGAGGAACAGCAATAAAAAGGAAATGCCGTAAATCTTCATAAGAGGTTCATTTGGGGATGAAGTTAGCCCATTTTTGGGTATCAATCCAATACCGTCAATTGGGTAAAATTGTGTTACTAACAATTGTTCACATGGCCTTATATTTGTGGCAAATTCCAACCCATGCAATTTCAACTCAGCGAAGAGCATTTGATGATTCAGAAAGCGGCAAGAGACTTTGCCCAGAATGAATGTTTACCTGGTGTTATTGAACGTGATGAACATCAGAAATTTCCCAAGGAACAGGTTTCCCAGTTGGCCGATCTGGGTTTTATGGGCATGATGGTGAAACCCGAATATGGTGGCGCCGGCATGGATACCATCAGCTATGTACTGGCTATGGAAGAAATAAGCAAGATTGACGCCAGTGTGAGTGTAAGTATGAGTGTGAACAACAGCCTTGTTTGTTATGGTTTGCAGGAATTTGGGACCGAAGAACAAAAGCAGAAGTATCTTACTCCGCTTGCACAAGGCAAAAAAGATGGGGAATTGTATATTGGTGCTTTCCTGTTAAGCGAACCCGAAGCTGGCAGTGATGCCACTTCGCAACGTACTACGGCCGAAGACAAAGGGGATTATTACCTGTTAAACGGTACAAAGAACTGGATTACCAATGGCAACTCTGCATCTGTTTACCTGGTAATAGCACAAACAGATGTGGCCAAAGGAAGCAAGGGTATCAATGTGTTTATTGTTGAGAAAAAATGGACCGGCGTTACTGTGGGAGCCAAGGAAAATAAAATGGGCATCCGTGCCAGTGACACGCATAGTATATCATTTCAGGATGTGAAAGTGCCAAAAGAAAACCGCATTGGGGCGGATGGATTTGGTTTCACTTTTGCCATGAAAACACTGGCAGGCGGACGAATTGGTATTGCAGCTCAGGCGCTTGGTATTGCCAGTGGCGCTTATGAACTGGCCCTGAAATACTCAAAGGAACGGAAAGCGTTTGGAAAAGAAATCATGCATCACCAGGCTATTCAGTTTAAACTGGCGGATATGGCTACCCGTATTGAAGCAGCCCGTTTGTTGTGCCTGAAAGCTGCCTGGGAAAAAGATAACGGTATCGATTACACGATCAGTTCTTCTATGGCCAAGGTATTCGCATCAGAAACTGCCATGTGGGTTACCACCGAAGCGGTACAGGTACACGGTGGATATGGTTATGTAAAAGAATTCCATGTGGAACGATTGATGCGTGACGCTAAGATCACCCAGATTTATGAAGGAACCAGCGAAGTACAGCGCATTGTGATTGGAAGAGGAATCCTTAAATAATTTTCATCTGAGAACAGGGAAGTGCTGATGTTTTTCATCGGCACTTTTTTATTTGTAATATTTTTGATGCATGGCAGTGAACCAGGAGGCATATAAACAATTAGTACAGGAACTAAACGGGAAGGGAGTAACATTAGTTGCTGTTTCCAAAACAAAACCGGCAAGTGATATTGAAGAACTGTATCAACTTGGGCAACGGGTATTCGGCGAAAATTATGTACAGGAACTTACCGAAAAACAACCGTTGCTTCCAGCAGATATTCAATGGCATTTTATTGGGCATCTGCAATCAAACAAGGTGAAATTCATAGCTCCGTTTGTATCCCTGATTCATGGTGTGGATAGCTGGAAATTACTGAAAGAAATCAATAAGCAGGCGCAGAAAAACAATCGTGTGATTGATGTGTTGCTGCAAATGCACATAGCAACTGAAGAAACTAAATTTGGACTGGATGAAACAGAGCTCAGCCAGCTGTTGCAAAACCTGCAAACGGATTCATTGCCGAACATTTGTATCAAAGGAATGATGGGCATGGCTTCCTTCAGTGAAGATCTTGTGTTAGTTCGTTCAGAATTCCGCACGTTGAAATCTTATCATCTGCAATTGCTCAAAACAATTCCGGAAGCTGCTGTATTATCCATGGGCATGAGTGGCGATTATAAGCTGGCCATAGAAGAGGGAAGCACTATGGTACGTATTGGCAGTTTGTTGTTTGGTGCCCGTACGTATGCTTAAACTGTTTTTTTCCTGCGGAACAGAAAGTATAATCCAACTACTGATAAAGCAGTCAGCAGAAACGGAATGCCATACATTTTCCATGCCTGTGACCTTACAATTTCTTTTCGCTCTTCGATACTTATTTTATTCACCCGCACTTCATTCGCTTTATTGTATTCCATTACCCAGAAATCACCATTTGGCGCTATCAATCCGCTAACAGGGAACCATCCTTCCGCTGAGCGGTAGATCGGTTCTACAAGTCTTCGATTATCTACTTTCTTAATCACATTACCCGTAGCCAGGTACACATTTTTTTTACTGTCGCTCCAGATATTCCAGATGGTATGTGCATCTTCACTTCCTGGTAAACCGGCTTCACCCACATTTTCAACAAACAGTTCCACACTATCTTCCGGGGGAATACAATACACATCAGCTTTATTAGAGAAAAATAATATTCCCTTTGTGTTTACGTGCAATCTTCCAATGCCAGCAAATGATTTGGAACCAATTAATGTTTTATTGCCCGCAGTATCAATCTTCCAGAAATTAGCCGGTATGCTTTTTTCAAGATAATATTGGTTTCCTTGTACATCTCTTGTAAAACTGTACCATTCTGTAAAGCCGGCTGTGCTGTCTTTTATTTTTAAAAATGATCCATCTGTGTTCCTTCGCCAGATATAATGGCCCCAGGTGTTGAGCTGTTCTCCATTGTACCACAAATGTTCACCATATAACCGGTCTTGCTGGTCAATATACAATTCATGTGTATGCACATTGTGTACAGCGACTGTTTTGCTACCGTCGGGTTTGATCATCCACACCTGTTTTAAATCAGTATAGTAGACATTTCCTTTTGAATCAATCACGATTCCAATGCCGGGATCTGCAAAAGAGAATTGGGAGATTGTTGTAACAAACGAAAATAAAAGAAGGAGTCGTTTCAACATATGATAAAAATGAAAATCACACCCCGGACTGATCCGGGGCGTCATTGTTTATTGTTTTTTCAAACGTCCATAATCAAACACCAGATTACAAAAGGCTTTTACACCTACATCAAGCTGACTATCGTCAATAATAAAATCGGGAGTATGATGCCCTGTTGCGTTTCTGGGGTCGGTTCCTTTGGGCATGCCTCCTACATTGAAAAAGAAGGCAGGTGCTTTTTCGCCGTAGTATGAAAAGTCTTCTGCACCGGTTGTCCAGGTTCCTTCACTTACATTTTCTTTTCCTGCAGCAGTTTGCAAAGAAGGAACTGTTAATGCCACCAGTTCCGGCGTATTAAACGTTACCAGTGTTTTGGTTACAATTGTTACTTCTGCTGTTGCACCAAATGCTTCAGCAATAGTTTTTGCCGTACGGATGATTTTCTGATGCACATCTTTTTGCATTCTGCCATCCAGCGTTCGAATGGTGCCGGCAAAACTTACTTCTTCGGGAATAATGTTTTCACGAACGCCACCATTGAATTTACCAACTGTAATAACAACAGGTGCCTGTGTTAAATCTTCTGAACGGCTCACAATAGTTTGCAGCCCGTTAATGATTTGAGATGAAATCATGATCGGATCAACACCCAGCCAGGGAGCAGAACCATGAGCGCCTTTTCCTTTTACCTTGATGGTAAACCAATCACTGCTGGCCATGAATGCACCGCTCTTATAACGGATCTTTCCCACTTCCAGTCCGGATGAAATATGTATTCCGAAAATGGCATCCACTTTCGGATTTTCCATAACACCTTCTTTCACCATCAGCGAAGCACCGCCTTCTTCATCACCGGGAGGGCCTTCCTCGGCTGGTTGGAAGATAAATTTTACGGTTCCGGCTACATCTTTTTTCATCGATGCCAGCACCTCGGCTGTTCCCATTAACATGGCAATATGCGTATCATGTCCGCAGGCATGCATTACAGGCACTTGCTGGCCCAGGTAATCACTTACAACAGTTGATTTATAAGGAACATCTACCCGTTCTTTAATGGGCAGTCCATCAATATCGGCACGCAGTGCAACAACCGGTCCGGGTTTGCCACCTTTCAGCAATGCCACAATACCTGTCTTTGCCACACCTGTTTTTACGTCGAGCCCCAGCTTCTGCAAATGGGCGGCAATGTATTCCATGGTTTTAAATTCACGGTTTCCTAATTCAGGGTGTTCGTGTAAGTAACGCCGCCATTCAATTACTTTAGGCAGAATCGCTTTTGCTTTCTGTTCAATCTGTTGCTGAATTGATTGTGCAGTTGATTGCTGTGAAGTGCTGAACAGCAATAAATAGAGCAGCCATTTTCTCATGTGACTTGTATTAATCTGGTTTGAAAAGATGCAATAATATTCTTGTCCCGGGGGGATCACTAAAATTAATACAATTGAAGATATCAATGCGATACCGGTCATCAATTGCCAGGAAGAAAAGGGGAGAAGACAACGATTAACGTTCCCAGAGGATCTTTTTGCCTTTCAGTAACGCATTATCTGTAAACTTAATACGATGCAGCTCAATTACCCAGATCGTACCTCTGAATAACATAGCAGCAGGATATTTCAGCAAGTATGCTTTTTCTGCTTTGCTTTTTACAGAAGAATCGGGTTTTTTGAAAACGCCGGAGAACTGAACGCCCCGGATTTTGGTTTTATCCAGTTTATCGGGCAAAATGGTTCCTGCCACCTGGTTGTTTTCCAAAGCATCTTCAATATGTTGAGTATCGGGATCAGATTTAAAAACAAGAAGATTATCTCCGGGTACAAATGCATAATAGCAGGAAGCACAATAAGGCCTGTTATTTACACTGGTAGCCAATGAGAGAACTGTCTCGCTTTGAAGAAACTTCTGAATGGATTCATCCATCTTAACCGAATCGTCGTTTGTAGTAAAAGGCATCCGTAAAAGGTTTTAGCAAAAATGTATGGTTATGAAATAAAGATAAATGATTTTAATCAGCGCAGTGGACAACATTGCACCGAAGGGAATGAATCAAACGAACGATCATCAGGATTTATATTCACCAAATACGTTTCGCAACTCATCTGCCACTTCGCCTAATGTACATTTCGATTCAACTGCTTCAATCACTGCCGGCATAATGTTTTCACCACTAACGGTTTTATCATGAATAGTTGCCAGGCATTGAGCTGCTTTTGACTGATCTCTGTTGGCTCTTAATTGTTTCAGTTTTTCAGATTGCAGGGTGCGGATGCTGTCATCTATTTTAAACACCGGTGTATCGTTTTCTTCCTTCACCTGGAATTTATTAACGCCTACAATGATTTTTGTTCCATCTTCAATCTGGCGCTGATATTCGTAAGCACTGCGTGCAATTTCATCCTGTATAAACCCTTGTTCAATAGCACTTACACTGCCCCCCATGGCATCTATTTTTGAAATAAGGTCCCAGGCTCTGCTTTCCACTTCATTGGTTAATGCTTCCACATAATAGCTGCCTGCCAGCGGGTCTACTGTTTCCGGAGCACCACTTTCAAACGCAACAATCTGTTGGGTTCGTAAAGCAATACGGGCTGCTTCTTCGGTAGGTAAGCTAAGCGCTTCATCGTAACCGTTAGTATGAAGTGATTGTGTGCCTCCCAAAACTGCTGCCATGGTTTGCACGGTTACCCTTGCCACATTATTCAGTGGCTGCTGTGCGGTTAATGTACTGCCGCCGGTTTGTGTGTGGAAACGCAGCATCATGGCTTTGGGGTCGGTGGCACCTAACTCTTTCATCATTCGTGCCCACATTCTTCGTGCTGCACGGAATTTGGCTACTTCTTCAAACAGGTTGTTATGTGCATTAAAGAAGAAGGAGAGGCGTTTGCCGAATACATTTATGTCCAGTCCTTTTTCAAGTGCAGCTTTCACGTATGCTTTACCGTTAGAAAGTGTAAAAGCAATTTCCTGTACGGCTGTACTTCCTGCCTCACGGATATGATACCCGGAAATAGAAATGGTATTCCATTTTGGCAATTCCTTACTGCACCATTCAAAGATATCGGTGATGATGCGCATGCTGGGCTTGGGAGGATAGATGTAAGTTCCTCTTGCTGCGTATTCTTTCAAAATATCATTCTGGATGGTACCGGAAATTTTCGACAGATCAGCGCCCTGTTGTTTGGCTAATGCAACATAAAGGGAGAGGAGGATATAGCCGGTGGCATTGATGGTCATTGAAGTAGACACGTCTTCCAGCTTAATTCCTTTGAACAGGGTTTGCATATCCTCAATGCTATCAATGGCAACGCCTACTTTCCCAACTTCACCTTCGCTCAGGGGATGATCACTATCATACCCGATCTGGGTTGGAAGATCAAAAGCCACACTTAAGCCCATCACACCCTGGCTCAGGAGGTAATGGTATCGTTTATTACTTTCTTCGGCAGTGGAAAAGCCGGCGTACTGTCGCATGGTCCACAACTTACCTCTGTACATATCTGATTGCACACCTCTTGTAAACGGGTAAGAACCCGGTTGTTCATTTGTAAGATTAGCAATATCTGCAGCTGTATAGAGTTTCTTAACTTCTATGCCGGAGTCGGTAAATAGTTTTTTGTCTTCCATATACAATGGTTCAATAGTAAGTTACAAGATGAAACATTCCTGGTAGCTGCAAGAGAAGCTGGGTCATTCCGGTTACTGATTGTGGTTATTACATCATCAGCGCCCTTGCTTCTTTTTGTAATAGTGTACTTACAATTCCCTGCAGGGATGCATTCTCATCATGAGAGAGAAACTGAACAATTTGTTTGCTCAGATCCATCGCATTAGCCTCCTGAGGAAGCATCGCAGCCAATTGATTGATAATATAAATATTCTGTTCCTTCAGGTTCTTAACCGCATCCCAGGCAGCAGGGGATACGTAGAGCTGCTGACTGATATTGTATTCAAATTCGGTTTTGATCTGTTGTACCAGGATCGACTGAAACTGGTGTGCCGATAAATCCTGAAGTTGATATTTGCTTATAAGATTTGCCAGTCCCACTCTTTCTGTAAAGATGATCAGGCGCTCATAAGCCTGTAATTGCAGGCGTCTCATTTCGGGGTTGGAAGAAATGCCCGATGGAAGATGGGCCGTCTCATTTGCCTTTAAAATTGCTTCCTGTTTTAATTCTTTCCGGCCGATCCTGCGCAGGTACCAGCCAAGGATACCAAAAACGACCAGTGTCCCTATTGCCATGTAGATATAAATATTGTCCATAATAGTGATTACAAAAATAGGTGATTGAACCTTGCTGCAAACAAATGCATCATTCAGCTGTTTCTTTTTAAATTTGCAGGCATATATGTCAATAATCACTACAATACCGGTTTCATTCACCCCTTCTGCGATCCAGGAGTTGAAAAGACTTTACGCAGCAAAACAGGAATCATCTTTTCTACGTGTAGGTGTAACGGGAGGAGGTTGTTCCGGCCTCTCTTATGTTCTCGACTTTGATGAGAAAAAGGAAAATGATGAACTGTTTGAAGTGGAAGGCATTCCCTGTGTGATGGATAAAGGCCACGGACTCTACCTTTTTGGGATGGAAATACATTGGGAAAACGGATTGAGCAACCGGGGATTTACCTTCAGCAATCCCAATGCATCCAAAACATGCGGATGCGGAACCAGCTTTGCTGTTTAACAGGCCCCTATAAATGATTTTGCCACGTTACAGCGGGGCTTTTTTGTTTCCTCCCGGGAAAGTATTGTTAAACCGCCCCGGAATTCGTAAAATGCATAAAAATCGATCGACATGAAACAAGTATTTATGCCCTTGTTACTGCTTGCCGGACTGCTGAGTATGAACGAGGCATATTCACAAAAAAAACCGCCTGCAGCAGTCAATGCTATTATGGGAGGCGCTCAAACGGATGGTGGAAGTGGTGGCAGTTTTAAAACCGTTACTGCCAGTAAAGTGATGGAGATGAAAATACCTGAAGGTGGTGCAAACGGAGCAGCTGTGGTATATCATCCCAAAGAAAAACTATACTACGCAGCCCAGGCAGGAAATAAAGAATTTCCTTTGGTGATTTTTGATGCAGACGGTAATGTGGTTTCTTCAGCTGAACAAGCTACTTTAATTGATGTGCGGGGGCTGTGGTACAATCCCGATACAAAAGAAATTGCCGGTAACGGATATAAGAATTTTGGATGGTTCCGTTACTCGTTAACAAGAAAAGGATTGCCTGAATCAATTGACATTTTTAAAGAAGGCCGCTTCCAGCCCGATGATCATAGTCCGGGCGTATTGAATACAAAAGACGACGAGGTATTATTCCTGGATGGGCTTAACATTCTTTGTTATACCACCAAAGGAGTGGATAAACAGAAAACGATTCAGATTCACGTGGGGGCTAAATCAAGTGACGACGCAACCGTTACATCACAGGAATTTGAAGATAATTACAACACCCGTTCTATTATTTATACGGGAAATGAAGGTGCTGAAATCGGGTTTCTGAATGTAACTAAAAAGCAGGTGGAGTTATATAACATCAAAACCGGTTATATGACGAAGATTGTAAAAGTGAATTTGCCGTTCACGCCTGAAACATTCTTTAATTTTTCTTACAGTAATAATATTTACTGGTTCTTCAATAAACAAACACGTTACTGGCAGGGATATAAAGAAGACTAAGCATCAGTTCCTGTAAAAAGAAAACCCCGATCAGAAATGAACGGGGTTTTTTCGTTTTATTGAGATAATCAACTTATGGAATGCCTGGCTTTTGCCAGCGTCTTATCTTTTTCGGGTTCACCTAATGGTCTGTCTTTTGCAAAATCCATCAGGATAGGAGCAGCCACGAAAATAGAAGAATATGTACCGGTGAATACACCAATCAACATTGCAAAGGCAAAGCCCCTGGTTACTTCACCACCAAAAATAAACAGGATCAACAGTGTTAAGAACACGGTTAAAGAAGTCATGATTGTACGTGCCAGTGTATCATTAATCGCTTTGTTGATGATAACACCTTTAGGCTGGCCAAACATCTGGCGACTGTACTCACGGATACGGTCAAATACAATCACGGTATCATTCATTGAGAAACCAATCACGGTAAGGATCGCAGCAATAAAGTGCTGGTCAACTTCGAGCGGGAATGGTACTATGTTCTTGAAGAATGAGAATACGGCCATTGTAACCAATACGTCGTGCAACAACGCCACGATTGTACCAACTGAATATCTCCAGTCACGGAAACGCAGGAAGATATACATGGTGATTACCAGCAATGATACAATTGTTGCCCACAATGCACCTTTCTTAAGATCATCAGAAATGGTTGGCAATACTGTTTGAGAACTTTGTTTGAATTTCGTACTGAAAGTCTGGTAGCTCGTTCCTTCTGGTAAGAAGGACTTCAATCCATTATATAAGGTACTCTGAACGATTGAATCCACCTGTTGTCCGGGTTGATCAATCATGTAATCAGTTGTAATGTTCAGCTGTTTAGATGTACCAACTGTTTTAATAACAGGGTAGCTGCCAAACACTTTGTGCAGTTCATCACGTACAGCATCATTCTTCATTTCTTTATCGAACAGAACAGTATAGCTGCGTCCGCCTTTAAATTCAACACCATAATCAAATCCGTTGAAGATGGATGCGATACCTAATCCCAATACAACAAAAGAGATTGCATAAGCTACTTTTCTGTATTCGATGAATTTATATGCAGCATGTTTGAATACTTTACGGGATACACCTGTAAAATATTCAAAGTGACGTTTTTTATTTGTCCAGAAATCGGTAATCAACCTTGATACAAGAATACCGCAGAACAAACTCAGCAGGATACCGATGATTTGTGTGGTGGCAAAACCAAGCACTGGCCCTAAACCAAAGTAGAACAGGATACAAGCTGTGAGCAGCGAAGTTACGTGCGCATCCAATACAGGTGCCAGAGAGCGTTTGTAACCATCTTCAACAGCTAAATGATAGCTCTTGCCTTTGGTAAGCTCTTCTTTGATACGTTCGAAGATGATTACGTTTGTATCCACAGCCATACCAATGGTTAATACCAAGCCGGCAATACCAGCTGCAGTTAATGTAGCGCCTAATGAACTGAGTACACCTACTGTGAAGAGAAGGTTCAGGATAAGGGCAATATTTGCAACCCAACCACTGGTGTTATAATAAACCAGCATCAGGATAAAGATTACTAAGAATGAAATGGCAAATGACATCAAACCGCCTTTGATGGCTTCGGCACCAAGGGTAGGACCAACAACTTGTTCCTGTACAATTTTTGCAGGAGCAGGAAGTTTACCGGTTTTCAGAATAGCAGCCAGATCCTGTGCTTCCTGGATAGAAAAGTTACCGGAAATAACAGAGTTACCACCGGAGATGGCCTGGTTTACACGAGGCGCAGAGTATACGAAGTTGTCGAGTACAATCGCAATCGCACTACCGATATTTTCTCCGGTTAATTTTTCCCAGCCTTTAGCACCTTTGTTATCCATGCCCATTGTAACCTGAACTTCACCGTTACGACTGTCTACGTCTTGTCCGGCTGCAACAACAGCTTCACCACCTAATTTAGGTTTATCACTACCGGCAACAGTTTTAATAGCAAAAACTTCGAGCAAATTTTCGCCGGCTTTATTTTTTACGGGTTTAGAACCATAGTAAAAACGGAGTGTTGCAGGAAGAACAGATTTTACAACATCAAGGCTTGCGTAACCATTGAATTTTGCAGTGTCTTTTACTGCTACAAAACCAATTGTTGCCATTGAACTGGCCTGTACATTATTTCCCGGTGCTTGTAACAGGGAAGTGAATGCATTCTCATTTCCTGTATTCAGGTTGGGAGTCGCAGGCGTTTTTACCAATGAAGTATCAGCAGCTTTGGTGGTATCAACTTTAGAACCGTTGAGATAATCTTTCAGTTTTGCATCAATCGGTTGAATGTACTGAACATAAAAATTCTGATCAACAGTGTATGTTTCCCAGAATTCAAGATTCGCAGTTGCCTGCAGATATTTTCTTACACGTTCAGGGTTATCAATACCTGCAAGTTCCACTGTAATGATTCCTTTTGTTTGATCCAGGCTGATATTTGGCTGGGCCACACCAAACTGGTCAATACGTGCACTTAAACGGTCAAAGGTTCTTTTCACTGCTTGTTCTGCTTCTGAACGGATCACATCAATTACCTCAGCATCAGAAGACGTTACTTTGATACGGCTGTTTTGTGAAGCACCGGCAAAGAACCCGGCAAGTTTACCATTGGGATTGATTTCCTGGAAAGCTTCACGGAACAATGTAACGAAGTCGGCATCACTGTTTGCTTTTTTCTGAATTGCTTTATCCAACGCCTGGTTCAGAATCGGATCTTTCGGATTGTTGCTCATAGAGCGGATCAATCCATCCAGCCCAACTTCCAGTGTTACGTTCATACCACCTTGCAAATCCAGACCTAAGTTCAGTTCCTGCTCAGTAGCTTTCTGATACGTGAGTTTGGGAAACAGAACAGGAATGTTCATGATTTGCTTTTCTTTCAAACTGTCAATGTAGTGACGATAAGTAGCGTTAAAAGCAGAGTCTTTAACTTCTTTTGGTGCGCTGCCGAAATTGTTCTTTACAAATCGCTCAGCCCTGGCTTTCTGCTTGCTTTCAAAATTGTTTACAATGAGAGTAAAGCTCAATTGATACAGCGAAATAAGGATCAATGCAATCGCAAAAAACCTAACCAAACCTTTCAGTGCCATAATAGAGTATTAATTTGGGTTCTTTTTTAAGGACGGCAAAGATAGGGGATTCGGTCTGAAACTGAACAGATTGGCACAGTGTTTTGAGGTTTCTGAACCAGTAAAATCAAGGGGTTGAGCAGTTGCTGTGGCTGAAACCTGCGTTTTCGAAATCTTCCCTTCCCAATCTTTCATCAATAACTTCTGGAAAGATAAGATTTCTGAAAACAGAACTAACAACTAATAGCCTGATTTAGACTAATTTGCAAGCATGAAATTATCTTCTTTACTCGACAGGTTTAGCGAACCTGAAACGCTGAAAATGGCTAAGCTCGGCCGTGAATTAAGAGCCAAAGGAATTGATGTGATTGACCTGAGTCTGGGTGAACCCGACTTCGATACCCCTCAGCACATAAAGGATTCGGCAAAGAAAGCGGTGGATGACAACTATAGTCACTATACACCCGTTGCCGGTTACCTGGATCTGAGAGAAGCGGTATGTACCAAGTTGAAACGTGATAACAACCTCGATTATAAACCGGAAAACATTGTTGTTTCCACCGGTGCCAAACAAAGTCTGGCCAATGTGATTCTTGCAACCGTTGACCAGGGCGATGAAGTAATTATTCCTGCTCCGTTCTGGGTTACTTATTCTGAACTGGTGAAAATTGCAGGAGGTATTCCGGTGATTCTTACCACGCAACGTGAAAACAAATACAAAATTACGGCTGCAGAACTGGAAGCGGCCATTACTCCAAAGAGTAAAGTATTTCTCTTTTCTTCTCCGTGCAACCCCTCCGGTTCAGTTTACAATAAAGAAGAACTGAAAGCATTGGCAGCAGTGTTTGAAAAGCATCCTGAGATTTTTATCATTTCAGATGAGATTTATGAATACATCAATTTCGTAGGCAAACATGAAAGTATTGCTCAGTTTGATACCATTAAAGACCAGGTAATCATTGTAAACGGATTGAGTAAAGGTTATGCCATGACGGGTTACCGTTTGGGTTATATTGCTGCACATGCCGACGTAGCGAAAGCCTGCGAAAAACTGCAGGGCCAGTTTACCAGTGGTACCAATGCGGTTACCCAAAGAGCAGCTATTGATGCATTGGTGGGCGATCAGGCACCAACTCATGCAATGACCAAAGAATTTGAACGCAGGAAGAAACGTGTACTGGAACTCATCAGTGAAGTGCCGGGATGGAAACTCGCAGAACCCGATGGCGCTTTCTATGTATTTCCACAAGTGGATGCTTATTTTGGTAAATCAGACGGAACACAAACTATTGAAAATGCAGATGATCTTTGTATGTACCTGCTCAACACAGCACATGTGTCTACAGTAACCGGACGGGCTTTCGGAACTCCTGATTGCATCCGATTATCATTTGCAAACAGCCTAGAAAAGATTGAAGAAGCTTACAAACGTATTAAAGAAGCGCTTAGTAAGTTGAAATAATTTTTAAGTAAAGACTGAAAAGGGACGGAATTATTTCGTCCCTTTTTTTATGCGGTATGGAAGATTAGTAAGTATGCGGTTGATCATAATACGCAGTGCATCATGATAAAACTGATTACTTATACTTTCCGTTCTCTTCCAGAGTGTTTTTCCAGTTTTGCTATCAATGATTTTTGCTGTAAGTGTGAGAGATACAGTTCCTGTACCATTATTCAATTCATCAATGATACTTTGAGTGGATAAGATTCTTCCGATTTTACCCGGAAGGGGAGAAAAATAATTCAACAAAATATTGTTGGCACTTTTCGAGCTCAGTACTGTGCTTTCTTTTAAAACAAGTGATATAAAGGCATCGGTTTCAACAAGGTTTCCAAGTTGGATAAAATCAATCTGGTTTTCTTCTGTGACATTATATGCAAGCCGGTCCAGTATTACATTAATTGTATCCACACCATGAAAAAATGCTGAATAGTCTTTTTGATGCATCAGGAAAGGCATAAAAAACTTGTATTGAACATCTCTGCCAATTTCCCGCCTGTACTGGCTATCAATTTTAAGGTGGTTATAAGAAGGGTTCAGATTAACAGTATCCAGTTTGTAATAAAACAATGCAGGCAAAATCACAACGGACTTGTGATCCTGAAATTCAGGCTGTGCTTGTAAAGAATACGACGAAAAGAGTAATGACATTAGGATCAAAACTCTTTTCGAAACAGGTAGGTTAGCCATTACAAAATTCTATTTTTTAGCCGCTTTCTTTTTCACGGCTGCTTTTTTCTTAGCCGCTGCTTTTTTAACCGGAGCTTTTTTCTTGGTTGCCGCTTTCTTAGCCGCTACTTTTGTTTTTTTATCGAATGCTCCCGGCACCTGTACCTCAATCATCTTCTTCACATCTTCCAGCGGCATCATCGCTAACTCGTCGGCAGTATATTTTTCACCGTCTTTTTTTCGATCCAGTTTCAGCATTTTCTTACCAAAACGGATGAAAGGTCCCCAGCGTCCATTTTCCACTGCAATGTTTTCATCGGGCCAGCGAACAATAAAACGATTGGCTTCTTTCTCCAGCTTGGTTTCAATGAGTTCGTTGATGTCTGAAGGTGACAGATGATCGAAGTTATAACGGCGTGGAACGTTGATAAAGATGTTATCCCATTTGATAAAGGGTCCAAATCTTCCTTTTCCTTTAGTTACCGGTTTGTTTTCAAACATGGCAATCGGAGCATCGGCTGTTTGTTTTTCTTTGATCAGTTCAATGGCACGATCCATCGTAACATCCAGCGGCTCTTCACCACGTGGAATGGATATAAACTGTTCGCCAAATTTTACATAGGGGCCAAAACGTCCCACATTCACACTTACTTCCTGTCCTTCATATTCACCCAACGATAGGGGAAGCTTGAACAGATCCATTGCTTCTTCATACGTAATGGTTTCAATACTTTGATTTTTGCGCAGTGCAGCAAATCGGGGTTTGTCTTCATCATTCACATCTCCAATCTGCACCATAGGCCCAAACCGTCCCATACGTGCCACAATCTTTTTACCACTGGCTGTATCTATCCCCAGCTCACGTTCTCCTTTGATACGCTCTGCGTTTTCAATTGTATTTTCTACATCTTTCTTAAATGGCTGATAGAATTCCTGTAGTAATTTGTTCCATTTCATCCGGCCTTCTGCCACTTCATCAAAGTCCTGTTCAATACGGGCTGTAAACCCGTAATCCATAATATCGTCGAAGTATTGAATGAGGAAGTCGGTTACCACCAATCCAAGATCCGAAGGGAACAACTTCGACTTCTCGGCACCGGTAGTTTCTTTTTCGGTTACCTGTGTAATGGTATCTTTCTTTAATTGCAATACCTGGTATTCACGAATCACACCTTCCTTATCCCGTTTCTCTACATAACCACGTTTTAAAATCGTGGAAATCGTAGGCGCATAAGTGGACGGACGGCCAATACCCAGTTCTTCCAGTTTTTTTACCAAGGAAGCTTCTGTATAACGGGGGGCAGGGCGGGAGAAGCGTTCGGTTGCAAACATCGCCTGAAGTGGCAATTGCTGCCCTTTGCTTAATGGAGGCAACATACCTTCCTGCAGATCATCTTCGTTCTCATCATCGTCATCCCGGTCCTCACGGTATACTTTCAGAAAGCCATCAAATTTCAATACTTCACCTTCTGCTTTTAATTCTTCTTTATTGGTGGAAATGTCAATCACAGCTGTGGTACGTTCCAGTTCGGCATCGGCCATCTGACTAGCCATAGTCCGTTTCCAGATCAGTTCATACAATCGTTTACCATCCGGATCATCAATGGTGGTATTTTCCATGTATGTGGGACGGATGGCTTCATGCGCTTCCTGAGCACTTTCATTTTTGTTTTTGTATTTGCGGAACTGATGGTACTTATCGCCATACATACCTTTAATCGTACGTGTAATATCTCCCATTGCTGTATCACTCAGGTTTACACTGTCTGTACGCATATATGTGATCTTACCACTTTCGTATAACTTTTGTGCAATCAGCATCGTCCGGCTCACAGAATAACCCAGCTTCCGGCTTGCTTCCTGTTGTAAAGTGGAAGTGGTGAAAGGAGGTGCGGGTGATTTTTTACCCGGACGAACCACAATATCTTTTACTTTATAAGTAGCGCCTTTACAGCTTTCCAGAAATTTCTGGGCATCAGTAACAGAATCCTGTTTTTTGCCTTCGGCTTTAAATGTAACATTCCGGTCGCTCAGGTCTTTTGCAGTAAACTGGGCTTCTATTTTAAAAGAGGAAACCGCCGTAAAAGCATTGATTTCCCGTTCTCTTTCGGCAATCAATCGTACGGCAACACTTTGTACACGTCCTGCACTGAGGTTATTTCGCATACTCATTTTGCGCCATAAAACCGGGCTTAATTCAAAACCCACTATACGATCCAGAATCCGACGGGCTTGTTGGGCATTCACCAGGTCCATATTTACAGTACGTGGAGTGGAAACTGCTTTCTGAATCGCAGGTTTGGTGATTTCATGGAAAACAATACGTTTCGTAGTGGCGGGGTTAAGTCCCAATACTTCACACAAATGCCAGCTGATGGCTTCTCCTTCACGGTCCTCATCCGTTGCGAGCCACACCTCATCGGATTTTTTTGCCAGGTTTTTTAAATCAGTCACCACCTTCTTTTTATCATCGGGGATGATGTAGCGTGGTTCGAAATTGTGTTCCACATCAATACCCATTTCATCTTTTTCAAGATCACGGATATGACCAAAACAACTCTTCACCTCAAAATCTTTTCCGAGGATTTTTTCAATGGTTTTTGCTTTCGCAGGGCTCTCTACTATCAGTAAATTTTTTGCCATATGTTACAACGTGCAGACCGGCATTTTATGGCCTCACTGCGATGCAATATTATAAAATGAACGGGAAATCAAAGAAAAACCTGTGCCGGGACAAAAGCAGAAGATTTAAAAATGATGTTGTTTTAACATCAGATTGCGAGTGAAAATAAGGCTGATTATAAAAAATCAATCACTACTTTTTTTACTTTTTGATCCCGGTAGATTCTTCTGTGTCCCAAACCTTTAGTGAGCAGAAATTGAAAATTCGGATGTGCATCCTGTTGTACTTTTTCAGCATCCGTCCAGGGTGTGATTTCATCATCTTCATCATGAACCCATAAAACATCTGCTTTTATCTGGTTAGCAGCACGGCGTACCGAATACCACTCGGGCCATTCTTTCTTTTTGGAATAAATCACTTTGCGTACTTCTTCTTTTACTTCTTCATCCAGTTTCAGGAAAGTGGCAAAACTATCAAGTGCTGATGATGTTTCGGTTGCCGGAGCAATCAGTACCATTTTCTTATGTTCCTGGTAAGGTTGTTCTTCCATGAATAAAGAAAGCGCCAGTCCGCCAAAGGAATGTGAGATGAACGATTGCACAGGCCCGAATTTTTCATATACGGCGCTGATCATATCCTTATATAATAATACATTCACCTGCTTGCCTTCACTTTCACCATGTGCAGGTGCATCAAAAGCCAGCACTTCGTACCCTTTCTTAACCAGCGGCATTACAAAATGATCAAACTTTTTAATGGTAGAGGAAAAGCCATGAAGGATCAATGCTTTTTTAGGTTGCGGATGATTCCAGCGGTAACCAATCACTTTTTCACCGTTCACTTTTAGTTGCAGTTTCTCTGCTTCATCAAATACCTTGGGCGTTTTCTTCGGACCGGTAGGGACGGGCGTGCAAAAAAGTTCAAATGCTTTTTCTCCTGCTTTTCGTTTCGATAACTTCGACCACACATTCAGTTTAGCTCTGTAATATCCGATTACGAGCTTTTGTGCCAGCTTCATCTGTTATTTTGTTTCGGGTGAATGTTTTATTTTACTGCAAATTACTAAATAGGTATGGATGCCATCATGATTGGTTCGGGTAATACAGCAACGGTATTAGGAAAGTTACTGGTGCAAAAAGGAATAAGGGTGAAACAGGTGTGGAGCCGTAACCCTGAGCATGGACTTGCATTGGCGGATCAATTGAATGCTCAATCGATTGATTCGTTTGCTCAGCTTACCACCGAAGCCGATCTGTGCATTCTTGCTGTGGCTGATCAGGCAATTGAAAGCATTGCCGCCCAATTGAAATTGAAACGAAAAGTATTGGTACATACAGCCGGGTCTGTTTCAATGGATGTTTTAAAAGGAACTTCTCCTAATTATGGTGTTTTGTATCCCTTGCAGAGTTTGCGTAAAGAACTTGATGAGCTTCCGGAAATCCCTTTTCTGATCGATGGCAATTCTGATGAAGTAAAAACATTCCTCGAAGATGTTGCCTTGCAATTATCCGGCAAAGCTTCTTTTGCGAACGATGAACAACGATTCAACCTTCACCTCGGAGCCGTGATTGTGAGCAATTTCACCAATCATCTGTATGCAATAACCGAGCAGTTTTGCAAGGATCAGCAAGTTTCTTTTTCGCTATTGCATCCGCTGATTACGGAAGTAGCTCAACGACTGCAATTTGATTCGGCTTACCATATGCAAACGGGGCCGGCCAGCAGGGGAGATTTCGCCACCATTCACAAACACCTGCAACTGCTGGAACAAAACCCGCAACTGCAACGTTTGTATCAAACACTTTCTGATAGTATTTTACAGATGTACCATAAAAAGGATGAACTTCGTTCCTGAAACCATTTCTGTTATGAGTTTGCTCAACCAGTTTAAAACAATCAAGACTTTTGTATTCGATATGGACGGGGTATTAACAGACGGATCATTACTGATTCTCCCCAACCAGGATTTTGTTCGAACAATGGACATTAAAGATGGGTATGCGTTACAGTTGGCTGTAAAGCAGGGTTACCAGGTAGTGGTGATATCGGGAAGCAGTTCCAAAGCCTGCGCAGAACGGCTGGATTATCTTGGCATACGGGATGTGTATATGAAAGTGAAAAACAAGGAAGAAATGCTGGCCCAGTTTCTGTTGGCCCATGAATTGAAATGGGAGGAAACCCTTTTTATGGGAGATGATGTGCCCGATCTGGACGTAATGAAGCTGGTGGGTATGCCCTGTTGCCCGGTTGATGCAGTACAGGATGTAAAAGCTATTTCAAAATATATTTCGCCGGAGAAAGGAGGTAAGGGTTGTGTAAGAGATGTGATTGAAAAAGTAATGCGTTTGAATGATCATTGGCCTACTTCTTCAGGGAATACAGCCGCAATTTAGAAAATACATCTCCGGCTGCTTAACTTTACAATTGTAATGAAACCGATTATCGCATTTTTCCGATTGGTACGCTGGCCGAACCTTGTATTTATTGCTCTTACACAATTACTGTTTTTTTACGGAGTAGTGGAACCTGTAAGGTTTGGAGCCAATTTTCTTCCCAGAGAGTTTGTGATTTTGTTTTTTGTACTAAGCCTCTCTTCCATACTGATTGCTGCGGCGGGTTATATCATCAACGATTATTTTGATCTTAACATAGACCTGGTAAACAAACCACAACGGATGGTGGTGGATAAAAGTATCAGCAGGCGCTGGGCGATTTTCTTTCATCTCATTTTTTCGATGTCGGGCATCCTGATGGGATTCTACATCGGACTTCAAACCGGTAACTGGTTTCTTGGTTTTGCCAATGCCGTTTGTGTGATTGTGCTTTGGTTTTACAGTACCAATTTTAAAAAGAATTTACTCATTGGAAATATTCTCATTTCCCTGTTAACAGCATGGGTGGTACTGGTGGTTTATTTCTATGCAGTACAGTACAAACTTGACTCACTCACTTATATAGTTACAGATAATGCAGCGCAGAAACTGTTGCGATTGGCGCTTCTCTATACATCCTTTGCTTTTATTGTTACACTGATCCGTGAAGTAGTAAAAGACATTGAAGATATTGAAGGAGATCGCAAGCACGGTTGTAGAACCATGCCCATAGTTTGGGGTGTTGAGTTTTCAAAAATATTTGCCACCATCTGGATGGTGATCCTGCTTGTATTGCTTTTGATTGTTACATTTTACATTCTGCAATTGAAAATGTGGGTGCCGGCTTTATACAATATCCTCCTGATTGTGGCACCTGCCGCCTGGTCGTTGCGATTGTTGCTGAAAGCAGAAACCACAGCCGATTTTGCACAACTCAGCAGCTGGATCAAAGCCGTGATTTTCACCGGAATCTTATCCATGCTTTTGTTTAAATTTTTCGGATAATGGAACGCATCATACTGGCATCTGCCTCGCCAAGAAGAAAACAGCTGCTCGAGTGGGCAGAAATTCCCTTTGATGTGATGGTGAAGGAAACAGATGAATTGTATCCATCCACTTTACCTGCCGAAGAAGTGCCAGTGTACATTGCCCGCAATAAAGCATTGGCTGTGCAGCAGGAGCTGAGCCATGACCGGTTGATTTTAGCTGCAGATACAATTGTTGTACTGAATGATGAAATCATTGGGAAACCGGCGAGCCGTGAAGGAGCTGTTGAAACATTACTCAAACTATCCGGTCAAATTCACAGGGTAATCACCGGTGTGGTTTTGTTAAACGGACCTGTTGAATATTCTTTTGAAGATATAACCGAAGTCTCCTTTCACGAGTTAACAAAAGAACAGATTGAATATTACGTGGATCATTATCAGCCTTTCGATAAAGCAGGTGCTTATGCTATCCAGGAATGGATTGGTGTTACCGGTATCAAAAAAATTGATGGTGATTTTTACAATGTTATGGGGCTTCCGGTAAGCCGTGTGGTTCAGTTAATCAAACGCCTTACTCAGTAATCATCCAACTTTTTCCCGCATTTTCACATCATTTGAACGTTCATCCTGTTGATGAATAACTTCAAATGCTAACACCTATGACCGAACGGCTGCTGCAGTTTATCTGGCAACATCAATACTATCAGCAATCGGAGCTAACCACTTTCTCCGGCTTACCTCTTCACATTCTTTCCAGGGGATTGTATAATACCAACCAGGGCCCCGATTTTTTAAATGCACGTGTTATGATTGGCTCCATTCAACTGGCAGGAACCATTGAACTGCATATCAAAACCAGCGATTGGGACTTACACGGGCACGACAATGATAAAAACTACAACAACGTTATTCTCCATGTGGTGTGGGAACATGATACCAAGGATAAAGGTGATGGTATCCTGGAACTGAAAGGAAGAGTATCCCGGCAGTTGCTAAACAGGTATGCAGAGTTAATGAACCATGAGCAACGGATTCCCTGTAGCAGCTTTATAGCTTCTGTCCCGGAATTGATTATTAACAACTGGATGGAGCGGATGATGATCGAACGACTGTTGCAGAAAAAAGAAAAAATCGATCAGTTGTTAGAACAAACCAATCATCATTGGGAAGAAGTGTTCTGGCAATTGGTGGCCCGGAATTTCGGTCTGCCTATTAATGCCGATGCGTTTGAAGCCATTGCCGCAACAGTACCACAAACACTGCTGGCAAAACATAAACATTCCATTCATCAACTGGAAGCACTGTTGCTGGGTCAGGCCAATTTGTTGAATGATACGTACGAAGATCCATATGTGATACTGCTGCAACGGGAATACCGGTTTCTCCGGAAGAAATACAAATTGAAACCAGTATACGAACCCATCCATTTTCTGCGGATGCGTCCTTCCAATTTTCCAACCATCCGACTTGCACAACTGGCCATCCTCATTCAGCAATCGAATCATCTTTTTTCAAAAGTGCTGGAATGCAATGAGCTGAAAGATGTAAAAGAATTATTGCAGGTAACAGCCAATGATTTCTGGCACACACATTACACTCTTACAGAAAAATCTGCTTACAAAAAGAAGCAACTGGGAGCAATGATGACCGGTAGCATTCTCATCAACACCATTATTCCGGTTGTATTTGTTTATGGCAACTATCACAACAACGATCTGCTCCGGCAAAAAGCATTGAACTGGTTGCAACAACTCAGCAAAGAAGAAAATAAGATCACAGCGTTGTGGGGTAGTGCAGGATTAAGCAACCGCCATTCCTTCGATTCACAGGCTCTTCTTCATCTGTATAAAACTTATTGCAGTGAAAGTAAATGTTTGTCCTGCGCTATCGGAAATCATATTCTTAAAAAAGAAACTACCAGTTAAACGTTACATTTTGTTCAATGGCAGGATCCAGGCTTTTGGCAACCGGACAAGTAAGCGCTGCATTTTGCAAAATGGTTTTTTCTTTATCGTTCAACTGCAGGTGTGCCGGAAAATGAAACGTTACATCCACACCTCCAATACGGCGGGGTTCGCTCTTCATGTGTTTTTGTATATCAATGGCAACCCCGGTGAGGTCAATCTGCATATCCCGGGCTTTAATTCCCATGATGGTGAGCATACAGGAGCCAAGGGCTGTAGCCACCAGGTCGGTAGGAGAAAAGCGTTCGCCTTTACCCTGGTTATCTACCGGTGCATCGGTTTCAATATTTGTGTTGCTTTGCACATGTGTAGCCGAAGTACGCAGGTTTCCTTCGTATATAATGCGTGATGTCATAATCGTTATTAAGTTGTAAAAGTTAGGCTGAACTTTTGGGTCTGCTGGTCAGCTTTCATTTAATTGTGTAAATTTACTTCCAAACGAAAATAAGACGTGAAAAATAAACTTTCCCTAATCATATTTCTTTTTCTCACTCAATCCTTACTGGCGCAGGAAACCACGGGCCGGAGAACAGAACGTGATGCAAAGAAGCAGGAGCGGAGAGATAAGATTGACAATCTCATCCGTCAGCAGGAAGAAGGTGCCCTGGTGTTTAATAAGCAGAATGTTTACGGACTTCGTTTGAATTCAGATGGATGGAGTGTTTTTTTTGAAAAAGGAATACTTAAAAGTGTAACAGTCACCAATCTATATGGACTGGAAATAGGGGAAAAGAAAAATAAAAAAGAGAATAAAGTACCCGGACAAGCTGTATCCGACGGGTTTTTCATCTTCAGCACCACACCTTACAGATATGGAAAGCAAAATATTTTTTACCAGGTAAAGCCATTTATTGGACAGCAGCGCCATGTAGGCGGAAAGACCAATAAAAACGGTGTAGCAGTACAAGCTATTTACGGAGGAGGTATTTCGTTAGGACTGGAACGTCCTTACTATATCAAAGTGGAAGATCCCAACACATCCGAAATAAAAGATATTAAATATTCTGTGGCCGATAGTGCCCTGTTTCTGAATCCGACTTACATTCTGCAAGGCACCGGCCTGCGCCATGGCTGGAATGATATGAAGATTGTTCCCGGCATACATGCAAAAGCCGCCCTGCGTTTCGATTATGGGCGTTTTAATGAGCTGGTTTCGGCCATTGAAGTGGGCTTAAATGTGGAAGCATATTCCCGTAAAGTCAATATAATGCTGCTCAATCCCGGTAAACAGCTGTTTTTCAACTCTTACATTGCCATACTGCTTGGTAAACGAAAGTGAACTAAATTTGCTTCTTAATCGTTTTCTAAACATGAGTTGTTCCGGAGGATCTGTTACAGATATATCATCAGAAAAATTGAAAAAGCCCGATTGGTTACGGGTGCGTTTGCCTTTGGGCGAAAGTTACCGTAATGTAAGAGGGGTGGTGGATACCAATAAACTTCACACCATTTGTGAGAGCGGTAATTGTCCCAATATGGGTGAATGCTGGGGAGAAGGTACGGCAACCTTTATGATCCTGGGTAATATCTGCACACGCAGTTGCGGTTTTTGTGCAGTGGCTACCGGCCGGCCCGAAGAAGTGGATTGGGACGAACCCCAACGTGTAGCCGAAGCGATCCATCTCATGAAAGTAAAACATGCTGTGATCACTTCAGTGGACAGAGATGAGTTGACCGACGGTGGCAGCACCATCTGGCACAATACCATCAGGGCAGTAAAAGCATTGAATCCATCCACAACATTGGAAACGTTGATCCCTGATTTTAAAGGACAAATGGAGAATGTACAACGGGTGGTGGATGCACATCCCGAAGTGATTTCTCATAATATTGAAACAGTGGAACGCCTCACCCGGCAAGTGCGTATCCAGGCAAAATACTGGCGCAGCATGGATGTATTACGATATCTCAAAGAAAAGGGAATGCGGGTGAAGAGCGGTATCATGCTTGGTTTGGGTGAAACAAAAGAAGAAGTGATTCAAACCCTGCATGACCTGAAGAATAACGGAGTGGATGTGGTTACGATTGGACAGTACCTGCAGCCTACTAAGAAACACCTTGCCGTGCAACGGTTTGTTCATCCCGATGAATTTGCTGAGTACAGGGAAATAGGATACAGCATTGGCCTGGATTATGTGGAAAGCGGACCACTGGTTCGTTCTTCCTATCACAGCGACCGGCATGTGATTCCGGGATTCGGAAGAGAAAAATGGGAAGCAGAGAAAGCTTCCATGATACTATAAACGAAGAGAGGGTAACCTCTCTTTTTTATTTCATTTTGTACAGGAGCAGCAGAGGCTGTATTTTTGTAATCCGATTTTCATTCGGGCAGTAGCGCAGCCCGGTAGCGCACCACGTTCGGGACGTGGGGGTCGCTGGTTCGAATCCAGTCTGCCCGACAATTTGCAACCTGTCAAACTTACCTGAGATGCATTATGTATACATTTTGCAGAGTGAAAAAGATTTGAAATTTTATATAGGAGAAGCAAAAGATCTCGAGGCAAGATTAGCATATCATAATGCTGGCTTGCAACGATCGACAAAGAATAGAATTCCTTTTCGTGTTGTTTATTATGAAGTCCTGAATGATAGAGTTGAAGCATTAAAAAGGGAAAAAGAAATAAAAAGCTGGAAGGGAGGAATTAAATTTAAGGAATTAATGAGAGGGCAGTAGCCCCGCCATGCGGGGCACCACGTTCGGGACGTGGGGGTCGCTGGTTCTCCCGTTTGCGGGACAGTCTGCCCGACAATTTTAACTCTGAGAGCTGAAACTCATCAGCCATCTTAGCTCAGTTGGTAGAGCGGTTCACTCGTAATGAACAGGTCGCCGGTTCGAGTCTGGTAGATGGCTCTTTACATAGGATTTACGGACAAAACCGTAAATCTTTTTTGTTACATGACACCAGAACGCAAAGAACGACTCTTGTCTGTTTTAAATAAGCGCCAGCCCGATTTAACGGTGGTGCTCGAAAACGTATTTGATCCGCATAATATATCTGCGGTTATGCGTACCTGTGATGCGGTGGGTATCCAGGAGATTTATGTGCTTACAAATAAAATTCCACGTCATAAAAAATGGGGAGCCCGCAGTTCTTCCAGCGCTGCCAAATGGTTAACGGTTCATCAGTTTGAAGATGCCACTGCCTGTTTTGAAGCATTACGGAAAAAATACAAACGCATCTACACCACACATCTCAGCAGCGATGCACATAGTTTGTACGACATTAATTTCACCGAAAGTGTGGCCCTCGTGTTTGGTAATGAACATGCTGGAGTAAGTGAAGAAATACGGGCAATGGCCGATGGCAATTTTATCATTCCTCAAATGGGAATCATACAATCGCTGAATATATCGGTGGCCTGTGCGGTTAGCATTTATGAAGCATTGCGGCAAAAAACAAACGCAGGCCATTACAAACAACAACGGTTAGATGATGGTACTTTCAATTCTCTCTTAACAGAATGGGGTTTTAAAGAAGAAGATTTAGCGGAATAAAGATGCGTTCAAGTTTATTTCAACCGCTTATCTGCATTTCGCTTGAGCGACTGTATACTTACATTGAGCTCAAACCCAATGATGAGCACGAGTGAGTTTACATAGATCAGAATCATGATGATCATGATGGTTCCTATTGGTCCGTACACTTTATTATAAGTGGCGAAATTGTTGATCCAGTAGGAAAACAAAAATGTAAACAGAATCAGTAAGGTGCAGGCGAGGAACGATCCCGGCGACACCAGCTTCCATTTTTTCTCAACTGTGGGAGCATGTTTGTAAATAAAAGCAACGGAGTAAAAAAACAAACCTATAATCACAATCCAGCGAAGTGCCTTGATGAGCATTTTTACAGAAGCACTCTTGATGTGCAGTAAGTGTAACAACCAGTTGAAGATGGCACCTTGTGTCATCAGAATAAGCATACTGGCAATGAAGAGCAGGATAATGATTAAAGTAAGTTTTATGGCTTTCCACCTGTATACAAAAAAACCTTTGCCCTCACGTTCATGTATGGATTTATTGAAGGTATGAATGATGCCCAGAATTCCGTTAGACGAGTAAAACAGTGCAATCAAAAATCCGAAAGACAGGAGGCTGTTACGGGGGCGGCCCAGAAAGTCATCCAGAAAATCCTGTACCAGTCTTCTTGTGGCAATATTGGGAGTAAGGTCTCTTACAAACGACATTACTTCCTTGTTAAACTGATCGGCTATCGGAAACAATGGAACCAGCGAAAACAAAAAGATACAGGCCGGTGGAATGGCCATGATGAAGTTGAATGAGATGGCAGCGGCCCGTTCGTTTAATCCAACTTTCTGCACTTGCTTTATAAAAAAACGAATCACATCATAGATGGGCACACCTTCAAAGCCGGGCAATATCAATCTCCTCGAATAATTGACGAGCCAGGATACACCAGGTATTTTATATAAGATGCGTAACAAATGCATGAACTCAAAAGTAACTTCTTTTCTTACACTAACGGATACCTGCTTTGTTCAACCATTCCTGGTAGGCTTTTGCATTTTTCAAATGCTCGGTATCTGTTTCTGCAAATGCATGACGGCCACTACCATCGGGACGGGCACAGAAGTACAGGTAATTGCTGGGTTGCAGGTTTAAAACTGCATCAATGGTGGAGGCAGACGGGGAGCAAATGGGGCCGGGAGGCAATCCTTTATTTTTATAGGTATTATAGGGGTTAGATGCTGTCCCATTGATATGTCCCATTAAAATCCGCTTCAGGGAAAAATCACCTACTGCAAATTTTACGGTAGGATCAGCACCAAGATACATGCCCTTACGTAAACGGTTGAGGTAAACACCGGCAATCAATGATTTTTCATCAGCCTGTAAGGTTTCTTCTTCAACTATAGAAGCCAGTATATAAACCTGAACGGGTGTAAGAGCAAGTTGAACTGCTTTGTCAATGCGTTCCTTATTCCAGAATTTTTCGTGTTGTTTCTGCAGTTTCTCCATGAGCTGTTCAGGAGTGGCTGTCCAGAAATAGGTATAAGTATCGGGCAGCAGAATGGTCATGATGGTACTTGTATCAAACCCATAGACAGCCACTTTTTTCGGATCATTCAGAAAGTGAAGAAATCTGGCAGAATCAGTTTCAAATTTTCGTCCCACTAATCCGGCAAAGTCGTTCTTTGTTCGCAGTTTGGTGACAATGAGATTAACGGGCTCCTGCCGGTTATTGCGCAGCATACGTGCCAGTGTAAAGATGCTGGTACCATTCTCAATTTTGTATTTACCTGGGTGTAACTTTTGCCACACATTCCATCGGTTGGCCAGGAAAGTAAACAATCCCGTGCGTTTGATCAGTTGATCTTTTTCCAGAAAACTCAGCACAGCATTCTTATTGGCATCGTCTGAATGGATATAGAGGAATTTCTGTTTCTCATCGAAGTTGGTGGCGGGGCCCAAAAACAACCAGGCGCCAGCAAGAATCAATAATGAGCCGGTTATAAAGAACAGAATAAGTATCCGTTTGATCATAAATCAAAGTAAATAAAAAACCCTGCCGTTTGAGACAGGGTTTGTATAAAATATTTCCCAATTTATTAAGGATTCTGGCCGGGTAATGTTGTTGTATTTTGCGTAGCCGGTTTTTGTTGAGCGGGTTGGTTAGTGGGGATCTGCTCAATGCTGTTTTTAGAATCGCCACCACCAGTGGATTTTGAAATAAATACAGTTGAGAAGAGGCAAAGCAAACCAACGATACCTGCAAAAATCCAGGTACCTTTTTCAAGCACATCTGTGGTTTGTTTTACACCCATGAACTGGTTGCTGAAACCGGCGATATTACCGCTCAAACCACCACCTTTGGGGTTTTGCACCAACACTACAAATCCAAGTAAAAAACTGGCCAGTAATACCAGTATAATGAATAACCAAGTCATTGTTTAAGATTTTAATTGCGCAATTTGGTCGGCAAAATAAGCGCTTTTTTCGGGATGCAGCAAACTTAATTTGCGGTATACTTCAATGGCTTTTCCCTTTTTGCCTTGCTGAATGAGTACCTGGGCCATGGTTTCGGTGATGATTTCACTTTCTTTGTTGCTTACATCTGCAATTTTGATCACCGATTGTTCCGACTGCTGATCCAGTTCCTGTTTCTCTTCGTTGTAGATCTTTTTCATGGATTTGAGCCACTGGGTGAAGGTTTTCACCTGTTTGCTCAACTGGTCGTTCCCCAGCTTCTCTTCCTGCAGTTTGATGCCCTGTGAGGCAAAGTAATCGACCGTATGAAAAGGTTCAAAACTGAGCGTTCCGGGTTGATCGGCAGCTTCTTTGATGGACGCCATCAATTGTTCCACTTTTTCGGAGGATTCAACAGTGATGGCCGCATCTGCCTCCACTTCATGCTCCTGCTGCACAGCTTCCACTTCTATTTCGGTAACTGCTTCCACAAGGGATTCGGCATTCAGTTGCAGATCTGTTTCTGCCTGTTGTTCTGCCATTTCGAGATCATCTGCAGCAGTAACAATGGTTTCGGCATCCAGTGTTTTTTCAGCTTCCACTTGTTGCTCCACCAGTTCTGTTTCATCAATCGCTTCCAGTAATGCTTCTGCATCTAATTCTTTTTCGGCTTCCTGTTCCTGAACTGTTTGTTCCAGTTCATCAGTAGCGGCAACAATGGTATCAGCGTCTAATGCAGCGTCTGTTTCATCTTCAGAAACTGCTTCTTCATTTAATGCGGCAGGTAAAACAGTGACTGTTTGTTGTGGCTGATGTAAATGATGCAGTTGCCAGTTGAACCATGCCGGGTTATCGGTATATAGCAATGCTTTTTGCACCAGCTTATCTGCATTAAGATCTGCTTCTTTAGTTGCTTTAATGCCGGATAAGAAATGAGCAGCAGCAAACCATGGATAACGGGACGTGATCTCATTGAGTTCTCCTTTTGAAAGTTGTGTAAACTCAAAAGGATCTTTTATTGCCAGATGAAACTGCCTCACATTCATGGAGCCAAGATAGGAAATTACCAGTTTGAAAAAATGCGGTTGAAGATATCGTCTACCATATTCTGTACAATCTGATCAGTAAGCTGACTCTCTGCCTGGTTAAGGGAAAGGCTGGCATCAAAATCAAAATTGCGGGTGATATCAGTTTCAAAACTTTTTTTATCGTCGAGCCTGTTTTTGAAAATCACATGAACTGTTACATTCAAACGGTTGGACGCTGCACGTTGTCCGGATATACCTGATGTGGACACATAATAATCAGTGATTTGTCCGCTGATATCATAATGTGCCTCATCATTATTCGTTTGTGTGAGCCTTGTTTGATTCACCACTTTCTGCCGAAGTTTATCGGATAAGCGCTGACTCAACTGAGGATTTACAATCCGTGCACGGTTTTCGAAATATTGTATCCGCACAGTTTTTACTTCAGGTGGAATGGAAACGTCTTTAAATGAGTAGCAGGAAGAAAAAGCCAAAAATAAAAGGCCCAATGCGAAATGCTGAATGCGTAATGCTGAATGCCCAAAGCTGAAAGCATAATGCTGAGTGCGTAATGCTGAATGCTCAGTGCCTTTTGCCTTCTGCCTTCTGCCTTCTGCATTAAGCCTTCCTTGTTCTTTATTCTCAGTTCTAAAGGTCTTCAATATCATATTCCTTCAGTTTACGGTAAAGTGTACGTTCGCTGATACCCAGATCCAAAGCGGCATCTCTGCGTTTGCCTTTATGTTTTTTCAGTGCTTTGATGATGAGTTCTTTTTCTTTGTCCATGATGTTCAGGCTTTCATCCACTTCCACGTGTTCCTGTATATCACTATGGCCCAGGATCACAGGTTGCGCTGTTGATGGTGTTACAACCGGTTGGTGATGTACTTCCAATGATTTGTGTTCGGGCACCAGTGTTTCATTAAAGAAACCGCCGGGCATTTGTACCTGTGTACCTCCGGTTTGTAATACTTCCAGGAACATCTTTTTCAATTCCGTTACATCTTTCTTCATGTCGAAGAAAAGTTTGTACAGAATTTCCCGTTCATTCGCAAATTCATGTCCGCCTGCCTGTGTTCCATTATGTGAAACCACCATAGGTAAACGGTTGAAATTTTTCTCTGGCAGGAACTGGGCTAAATCTTTTGCAGTAACTGTTTTATTTGTTGATAAAACGGAAATCTGTTCGGCCAGGTTTTTTAATTCACGCACATTGCCGGGGAAAGGATAACTCACCAGCAAATTCCTTGCATCATTCTCCAATTGTACGGGAGCTGTTTTGTAACGCTCTGCAAAATCAACTGCAAACTTGCGGAAGAGCAAAGGAATATCTTCCTGCCTGTCACGCAATGCAGGTACCCGGATAGGAACGGTATTCAAACGATAATATAAATCTTCCCGGAATTTATTGGTATGCGTATATTCCAATAACTCTTTATTGGTGGCAGCAATTACACGTACATCGGTCTTTTGTACTTTAGATGAACCCACACGAATGAATTCACCTGTTTCCAATACACGAAGCAAACGAGCCTGAGTGCCTAATGGCATCTCACCAATTTCATCAAGGAAAATAGTACCACCGTTTACTGTTTCAAAATATCCTTTACGTGCTTCCACTGCACCTGTGAAAGAACCTTTTTCGTGGCCAAATAATTCGGAGTCGATGGTCCCTTCAGGAATGGCGCCGCAGTTTACCGCAATAAACGGGTTGTGTTTGCGGGTTGAAAGCGAATGAATAATTTGTGAAAACACTTCTTTACCAACACCGCTTTCTCCATTAATTAAAACGGTTAAATCGGTTGCAGCCACTTGCACTGCCACATTTAACGCATGGTTAAGGGCAGGGGAGTTGCCTATTATTCCAAACCTGTTTTTTATACTTAGTAAATCCATAGCTCAACCGGTGAGGGATTTAATTTCATTAATTATTCAACAATGGTTCCCAATAAAGTAGCCTGCGTGCAATCGAGAACTTTTACATTCACGTAATCGCCTTTTTGCAACTGGTATTGTTCTTTGGGAAACACAATTACTTTATTCTGAGAGGTACGTCCCATCCAATCTGCATCGCTTTTTTTACTGTTTCCTTCAATCAATACTTTGAAGGTGCGGCCCAGATCCCTTTCGTTGCTTTCACGGGAGAGTTTTCCCTGTAAATCAACAATTTCCTGTAAGCGTCTTTTCTTTACTTCATCCGGTATATCATCGGCATAACGTTTGGCAGCCAATGTACCCGGACGTTCACTATAGAAGAACATATAGCTCATGTCGTACTTGCTGTATTCCATGATGCTGAGTGTATCCTGGTGTTCTTCTTCTGTTTCAGTACAGAAGCCGGCAATCATATCGGAACTGATACCGCAATGAGGCAATATTTCACGTATGCGATCTACTTTGGCGATATACCATTCACGAGTATAAGTGCGGTTCATCAGTTGAAGAATACGTGTGTTGCCACTTTGCACAGGCAAGTGAATGTATTTACAGATGTTTTCATACTTCGCCATCGTAAACAACACTTCATCTGTAATATCTTTTGGATGCGATGTGGAAAAACGTACACGCAGATCGGGTGAAAGCAATGCCACCATTTCGAGCAGGTTGGCAAAGGTTACAGTTTGACTATTGGTCTCATCCACCCAGTAATAACTGTCTACATTTTGTCCCAATAAAGTAACTTCTTTATATCCACGATCGAGTAAATCTTTCGCTTCGGCAATAATGGATTGTGGTTCACGGCTTCGCTCTCTTCCCCTGGTAAACGGAACCACGCAGAAGCTGCACATATTATTGCAACCCCGCATAATGGATATAAAAGCGCTCACACCATTGCTTTCCAAACGAACGGGAGAAATATCTGCATACGTTTCTTCCCGGCTCAGCAATACATTCACAGCTTTTTGTCCGCCATTGGCTTCCTCCACCAATCCGGGCAATGTGCGGTAAGCATCGGGCCCCACCACCAGGTCCACCAGTTTTTCTTCTTCGAGCAATTTTGCTTTCAAACGTTCGGCCATACAACCCAGTACGCCCACGAGCATACCCGGCTTTTTTTCTTTTGTTTTCCTGAATTCGGTTAAACGCTTGCGTACTGTTTGCTCAGCTTTTTCACGAATAGAGCAGGTGTTGAGAAGAACCAGGTCGGCTTCCTCATGATTACGTGTGGCACCAAATCCGGCTCCGTTTAAAATACTTGCAACAATCTCACTGTCGCTGAAATTCATCTGGCAGCCATAGCTTTCAATATAAAACTTGCGTGCATATTGATTGGGATCATTGGAAAAAGGAGCGTAAGCTTCTCCCTGGCGGGTTTCGTCGTGTACTTTATTTTCTGTAGTCAATTCCATCATTTCGAAAGGCAAATTGTGCCTGCAAAATTACGGAAATATGATCCAATAAATGACAGATTGACAGCAAAAACATCTCAATTTAACAATTGAGTTTTGCTTCAAGTTGGAATTGTAACAAATTGATTAATAAAGAAATAGATTCATTACCGGATTCGGAACCTGACGCCAATAGCGGGGTAATCGGGTACAAACCTCTGTCCGGGTGTTGTAAAGGCATTATCGCTGCGCAGATAATACTCAGCTTTTCTTTCCAGTTTATTCGCATTAGAAAGCATGGGAAAACTTCCTAAAGTGGTTAAAATTCCTACAACGGGTAGCCATAAGAGGCGGGGATCTGTTTTGGGAACTCCTTCAAACCCAGGAGCCATCGATTTAGCTACACCGCCAAGTGTCATCGCCATACCGGTTCCAAACATAGTCCATCCAATGATTCGCTTCTTTTTTGCCTGCTCCATATAGGTATCATGCAAGGCCTGAGGAGAAGTTTTTTCCTGTCCGGCTGCATACTGCACTGAAAAAGAAATTAGAAGAATGAAAGTCAGGACTCGTTTCATGTGTAATGATTTCAGACCGTTGTTTGAATGATTGTAAAACTATCTGAAAATGGGGAAACAATCAAATGTAACTCTCAGAAGCCACCCATTTCCTTAACCGTAACGGACTTGCCTTCGAAGTAAACAAACAGCACTTTAATGCTTCTTACCGGCTGATTGTTCTGCAGGGCCGGCTTCCAGGTGGTTTGGCCAACCAGGTCTTTGAATTCCCTGTAATCGGGGTGAACATTGGTATTGGGCTGCACTTTGTACAAACAGGCACTGCCGTTTTCGTGAATGAGGATGCTGAAAGTGATTTTTCCCCCGGCACGTTTTTGAACATATTTTTCGAAATAACGGTCTATAAACCGGGAGAGGGTTTCTTTTTTATTGTTCCATTCTGCTTCCTGCTGTACCCGTACATATACAGATTCAAATGCCGTTTCACCTTGCTGTGCAAATTGATAACAACTGTCGAGCCATATCTCTTCCTGTTGCTGGGCAAATGAATTGCTGCTGCCAATTAGAAAGAGAAGCATCAGCAGGGGTTTCATTTTGCAAAGATTGAATGAAATAAAAATAAATTCCGCTGTTGTTTGAGGGGAATTGTTGAAACCGTTTACAGTAATGTGGAATTAATCTTCCTGTTTCTGGTTAAGTACCCAGATGATAAATGCACCGAGGAAAATGAAAATTCCAACACCACCGAAAATAAGTGCTGTTAACACTTGTTGTGCTCCTGTAGACAATACCATTGAAAGGGCAATCACCAGGTAAATGATGTAGATTGTAAGAAGTGTATAAATCTTGCCGTCCATGCAATAGGTTTTTTGATGCTGCGAATTTGAGAAATAATTAGTTACACGCCAAAAATTATTCACATGGGTGTGAACAATTAGTCCACTGAGGGGGGGATTGTGTTTTCCTATATTTGCCGGTCCTGATAGGAATCAGAAACACTGATAAAAACGAGGATTGCATGGCAGAAAAAGATAAAAACCTGTTTGAGTATACAGAAGACTCGATACGGACACTTGAGTGGCGGGAGCACATCCGTCTTCGTCCGGGTATGTACATTGGTAAACTGGGCGATGGCAGCAGTGCCGACGATGGTATTTATGTGTTGCTCAAGGAAGTGGTGGACAACTGTATTGATGAACATACGATGGGTTATGGAAAGCAAGTGGATATTACTGTTGAAAAGGGAGGTGTAACGATTCGTGATTACGGGCGTGGCATTCCACTTGGAAAAGTGGTGGATGTGGTGAGTAAGATCAACACCGGTGCCAAGTACGACAGCAATGTATTTCAGAAAGCAGTGGGATTGAATGGTGTGGGTACAAAAGCTGTGAATGCATTGAGCAGTTATTTCAAAGTAACGGCCTTCAGAGACGGAAAAGAAAAAACGGCTGAGTTTGAAAAAGGCGTCCTGGTAAAAGATCATAAAGAAGTTAAATCCACCGAATCAAACGGCACCCTGGTGCATTTTATTCCCGATGATTCTGTGTTTAAAAATTATCATTACCTCTACGAGTATATTGAAAATCAGGTATGGAATTATTGTTATCTCAATGCCGGATTAGCCATCAACCTTAACGGGAAAAAATACATTTCAAAAAACGGGTTGCTGGACTTATTGCAACGCAAAACCAATGAAGATGAATTGCGTTATCCCATCATTCATTTGAAAGGAGATGATATTGAAGTGGCCATCACACATGAAAATCAATACGGTGAGGAATATTATTCATTTGTAAACGGACAGTTTACCACGCAGGGCGGTACACATCTGGCAGCTTTCAGGGAAGCGTATGTTAAAACCATCCGTGATTTTTATAAAAAGGATTATGATGCTACAGATATACGAGGAAGCATTTGTGCTGCTATTTCTGTAAGGGTGCAGGAACCGGTGTTTGAAAGCCAGACAAAAACAAAACTGGGCTCCACTACCGTTTATGAAGGTGGGCCTACCATGAAGAATTTTGTAGGTGATTTCCTGGCAAGAGACCTGGATTTATTTCTGCATAAAAATCCTGCCATTGCAGAAGCATTAAAAAAACGGATTGAGCAAAATGAGCGGGAACGTAAAGAGTTGGCAGGAATTAAAAAACTGGCCAATGAAAGAGCGAAAAAAGCCAATCTGCACAATAAGAAATTAAGAGATTGCCGTTTTCATTATAACGATGAAGCAACCGGCAAGGACAAAGATGCAGTGCTGGAAAAACAGAAAGAAACCACCATTTTTATTACGGAAGGGGATAGTGCCAGTGGAAGTATTACAAAATCAAGGAATGTGGAAACACAGGCTGTTTTCAGTTTGCGTGGTAAACCGTTAAACAGTTACGGACTTACCAAGAAGGTGGTGTATGAGAATGAGGAATTCAATCTGCTGCAACATGCGTTGAATATTGAGGATGGGTATGAAGGATTACGTTACAATAATATTGTGATTGCCACAGATGCTGATGTGGATGGTATGCACATCCGGTTGCTGTTGATGACCTTTTTCCTTCAGTTCTTCCCAGACCTTGTAAAGAATGGCCATGTGTTTATCCTTGAAACACCATTGTTCCGTGTGCGTAATAAACAGGAAACAATTTATTGCTACGATGAATCCGAAAAGCAGGCTGCTATAAGGAAACTTGGTGGCAAGCCGGAGATCACACGTTTTAAAGGATTGGGTGAAATCAGTCCGGAAGAGTTTGCACGATTCATTGGCCCGGAAATGCGCAAAGAACCGGTGATGTTATTACCCGAAACACATGTTCAGCAATTGCTGGAGTATTATATGGGTAAGAACACACCCGACAGACAGGAATTTATCATTGACAATCTGAAGATCGAACTGGATCTGGCAGAAGAAACAACGAATTAATAAACGAATAAGTTACCAATATGATTCATATTGTATTTAATGAGGCAGATATAGCTGTGTTAGTACAGGCGATGGAATTAGACGAAAGTTTGAAAGGTGAAGTATTCCAGGTAAAGGACGACTATGCGGTTGGTCCTTTGAAAGATATTTTCACAGAAGAAGGAATTGAAAACAGAAAGAACTGGTGGCGTACTGTATTGGCAGGAGGTGATCTTGATGGTAAAGTGGATGCAAGCGAAGTGGATGATGCAAAGCTGGTAGCAGCAATAATTGAAAAATTGCAAAATGAGCCGGAAGAGAAAGTATGGATATGGGCGGCACAGAACAAACATGATGTAAGTGGTTATTATTGGCTGATGAGTCAGCTGAAGGATTTTCAGGGCAGGGTTTATATCCTCTATCTGAACAATCTTCCTTTCCTCAACGAAAAAGGACAATTATTTTATCCTGAATGGATCAGTAGTATTCTTCCCAAAGAAATGCTCAAAGCAAAAAAACTGGCACGCTTGATTACACCCAGTGAATTTGAAGTGGATCCCGATGAATGGAATAAAATCTGTAATGAAGAGAAGCTCGTTCGTTTGCTGGAAGGAGGAAAGAAACTCATTCAGAAAGATGAAACATTTTATGATTCAGAGTTGAAAACTTTTATCACAGGAGATTGGCAAAAGGGAAGTAAAATCATCAACCAGTTTTTAAATAAAGCCAAACATACTACCGGAGATATGTTCCTCTTATGGCGATTGAAAACATTATTGGCAACCGATGTGTACGATGTGCAGGGTGAAATCAGGAATATGAAAGATTTTGAAGTGAAGAAAAAATCAGGTGAGTTATTTGAACAAGTGAACGATTAAAGAATTGAGTAATGAGTGCTGCTAAAAAGAAAGAAAACATTTTTGATCAGGATGGTGGATTACAGGGACAGTATAAAAACTGGTTTCTGGATTACGCCTCTTATGTAATTCTTGAACGTGCCGTTCCTGCTGTGGAAGATGGTATGAAACCGGTACAACGCCGTATTCTTCATGCCATGAAGGAAATGGATGATGGCCGTTTTAATAAAGTGGCCAATATCATTGGTCAGGCAATGCAATATCATCCGCATGGTGATGCCAGTATTGGTGATGCATTGGTGAACCTGGGGCAAAAAGACCTGCTCATTGATACACAAGGTAACTGGGGAGATGTACGAACAGGCGATGATGCCGCTGCCCCCCGTTATATTGAAGCACGCCTTTCCAAATTTGCACTGGAAGTAGCATTCAACAACAAGACTACAGAATGGCAGCTGAGTTATGATGGAAGGAAAAATGAACCGGTAACCCTGCCCATGAAATTCCCTTTGTTACTGGCACAGGGCGCCGATGGTATTGCAGTCGGACTGTCGACCAAGATTCTTCCACACAATTTCTGTGAACTGATCGAAGCTTCGATCAAACACCTGAGAGGAAAACGATTTGAAATACTGCCCGATTTTCAAACGGGTGGCATGATTGATGTGGCTAATTACAATGAAGGAAAACGGGGTGGCAAAGTGCGTGTACGTGCACGTATTGAAGAATCGGATAAGAAGACGTTGTTGATCAAAGATGTGCCGTATGGCGTAACCACTACTCAGCTGATGGAGAGTATTGTAAAAGCCAACGACCAGGGAAAGATTAAGATTAAAAAGGTGACCGATAATACAGCCGCTGAAGTGGAAATTCAGATTGATCTGGCTGCCGGTATATCGCCCGATATTACTATTGATGCCTTATATGCATTTACAGATTGTGAGGTGTCTATTTCACCCAATGCTTGCGTGATTATAGAAGATAAACCACAGTTTGTAAGCGTACATGATTTGCTTCGCTATTCTGCAGATCAGACAAAAGAATTGCTGAAAAAAGAACTGGAAATCAAATTAGGAGAACTGCAGGAGAAATGGCATTACACATCGCTGGAGAAAATTTTCTTTGAAGAAAAGATTTATAAGGAACTCGAAAAGAAACATGAAACATGGGATAAAGTGATTGGTGCGATTGATGCTGCTTTTGTTCCGTTTAAAAAACAGTTACGCAGGGATATATCCAGGGAAGATATTCTGAAGCTCACTGAAAAACCGGTACGCCGTATTTATCGTTTGGATATTGACGAATTAAATGAACAGATCAGGGGTTTGGAAGATGAAATCAAACAGGTGAAATATGATCTGGAAAACCTTGTTGACTTTGCGGTTGCTTATTATGAAAACCTGTTGAAGAAATATGGAAAAGGAAGAGAACGGAAAACAGAAATTAAACCGTTTGAAACCATCCAGGTAAAACAGGTGGCGATTGCCAATACAAAACTGTATGCGAACCGTGAAGATGGCTTTGTAGGTACTTCCATTAAGAAAGATGAATACTTGTTTGATTGCTCCGATTTTGATGATATCATCGTATTCACCAAACGTGGATTGATGAAAGTGATTAAAGTGGGAGAGAAGACGTATATCGGGAAAGACATCATACATGTGGCAGTATTTCAGAAAAATGATGAACGCACCACTTACAACATGATTTATGTAGATGGGAAAACCGGTGTGAGTTATGCCAAACGTTTCAATGTTACTGGCGTAACCCGTGATAAGGAATATGATCTTACCAAAGGAGATGACAAGAGCAAAGTGCATTACTTCAGCGTCAATCCTAATGGTGAAGCTGAGGTGGTAAAAGTGTTGCTGAGCCCCAGTTGTTCGGCCCGTAATAAAGAATTTGATTTTTATTTCGAAGAACTGGATATCAAAGGAAGAAGCAGTATGGGGAACCAGGTGACAAAGTATCCTGTTAAATCTGTTAAGTTTAAAGAGAAAGGTAAAGCCACCCTGAGTGGTAAGAAAATGTGGTTTGATGATAAATTCGGACGCCTGAATACAGAGGAGAAAGGACAATACCTGGGTATGTTTGAAGCAGATGACCGTATCCTCATTATTTTCAAAGACGGATATTACGAAATCACCGACCAGGAATTAACGCAACGTATTGATGCGGAAAATGTATTGCTTATTGAACGGTTCAATCCCGAAAGTATTATTACAGCTGTTTATCTTGACAATGATAAATATCAATACAATGTGAAACGATTTAAGATTGAAACCACCACTTTAAAAAATAAATTCTTCTTTATCAAAGAAGGAGATGGCAACTATGTGGAGGCGGTAACTACAGATGATGAACCAGTACTTGCTATGCAAAGCGGAAAAGGAACCCAGATTCGCAAAGCAAAAATTAAATTATCAAAAGTGGCAGAAGTAATGGGTTGGAAAGCTGTTGGTGCAAAGCTTGCTGATTTTAGTAAAAGCACACAAATGGAATGGCATAAAGAAGAACCAACCGCACAGACAGAATTGTTTGAGTAAGGTTTAATCATAGGATGTTAAATCATCCCATTAACAAAACTTTAAACTGCGTCACTAAAAACTGGCGCAGTTTTCTTTTGTGTATAGCTACCAGGCATAACTAAACAATCTGGTCAGGTATATGAATACGAAATCTACTCTTTACAGTCTTTGTTTTCTTTTCATTTCTGTTAGTGCAATTGCGCAGGTGAAACCAACATTGCAGGCCGGATTGATACAATCAACCTGGAAAGGAGATGCAAAACAATCACTCTCTTCATTGATTGATGAAACAAATGGTGTGATTACTTCAAAAGACCGAACCGGATTTTACATCGGAGGAGGCATTGATCTGCCATTAGGTGATGTGGTGTCTGTTGAACCCGGATTGGTGTATACACAGAGGGGTTACGGACTCAAAGGAAATCTCACAATTAATGATTTAAAAATTGCAGGCGTGAATGCGAGAGCGATTTCTCAAATGCAGTATGTTGATGTGCCGGTAATGGTGAAAATAAAACCTGCAGGCGGACTTACTTTATTTGCTGGGCCACAGGTGTCTTATTTAGCCAAAAACAATCTCCGGGCAGAGGTGGCTGTACTTGGTTTTTCTTTATTGAATTCTGATATGGATATAACGGACCAGTTCAACCGCTGGGATATGGGTGTGAAAGGAGGTGCCGGTTATGAATTTGAAAATGGACTCGGTATTGTTGCCAGCTATGAGCGTGGCTTCAACCGGATTGATAACAATCAGAACTTTAAAGTTTTTAATGAAGGTGTGAAAGCTGGCCTTATTTACCGCTTTTAATGTTGACAGTGGTTTGAATAAAAAACTCCGGCTTGTTCCGGAGTTTTTATTTTAAATACTGTTTGATTTCTCTTTGTACATCACGGGCTTTGATTGTTTCACGTTTGTCGTGGAGTTTCTTACCTCGTCCCAAACCGATTTCCAATTTGGCAATGCTTTTTTCAGTGAAGAAAATACGAAGGGGTATGATCGTATATCCTTTTTCCTTGAGCTTATTTTCCCATTTCTTCAACTCACGCTTATTGAGCAATAATTTACGGTCGTGCACTGCCATGTGATTGTTGGTGGTGCCAAATTTATACTCAGCAATATGTAAGCCCTTCAACCATAGTTCGCCTTTGTGAAAGAAACAATATGCATCTGTAAAACTTACTTTCCCTTCCCGGATCGACTTTACTTCTGTGCCAGCCAATACCATCCCTGCAACGAGTTTATCGTCGAAAAAATATTCATGAAATGCAGAGCGGTTCTTCAGTTCCATAATTTAACCTGGTAAAACAACTGGTCTTAAAAAACAGTTGCCACAAAGGTAGCTGCATAGACCTATGCAACCTGCTTTGTGGCAACTTCAAATATGAAATTAATTCTTAAACAGAGTAAGAATCACGCCTAAACGTTCTTTGATTTCTCTGCGGTCGATGATGAGATCCAGGAATCCATGTTCCAAAAGGAATTCACTTCGTTGAAAACCTTCCGGCAAATCACGTTTAATGGTTTCCCTGATCACCCGTGGACCTGCAAAACCAATCAAAGCACCTGGTTCACCTATGTTCATATCGCCCAACATTCCAAATGATGCTGTAACACCACCAAAAGTGGGATCGGTAAGGTAGGTGAGGTAGGGAACTTTTGCATCTGTCAATTCGGAAAGCTTGCCGCATATCTTGGCCAGTTGCATTAATGAAAATGCACTTTCCATCATACGGGCACCTCCCGATTTACAAATCATGAGCATGGGTATCTGGTTCTCCACACAGTAATCTGCCGCTCTTGCAATTTTCTCACCCATAACACTACCAAGTGACCCGCCAATAAAGTCGAAGTCCATACAACAAACCACCAGGTCACGGTCAGCCACTTTACCTGTAGCAATCCGGATCGAATCTTTCAGATCGGTTTTCTTCCAGATATCTTCCAGTCGTTTTCCGTATGGTTTGAGATCGGTGAAATTGAGGTAATCTTTTGCAAGGATGTTTGCATACATCTCTGTGTATTCATCTCCGTCGAAGAGAATATCAAAATACTCAGCACTACCAATGCGGTGATGATAATTACACTGGGGACAAACATGCTTGTTGTCGGCCAGTTCCTGAGAGGTGCAGGTGAATTTACATTCCGGGCATTTTGACCAGAGCCCTTCCTGAATTTCTTTCTTCTCGGAGGTTTTGGTCAATATCCCTTTATGTACCCGCTTGAACCAGGAAGATCGTGATGGATCCGGTTCGGGCAAATCGTCACCTGTCAGGTTTTTCTCAATATCTTCTTCGTGTTTCGCCATCAGACAATTTTTGAAAAAGAAACAAATTTAAGCGTTCCTGTTGATGCAATTCAAATCATTGAAGGCAACTTCCAGGCGTTTGATAAAGCTTTCTTCGCCCTTACGTAACCAAACCCTTGGATCGTAGTATTTTTTATTCGGACTATCGGGTCCTTCGGGGTTACCGAGCTGGCCTTGAAGATAAGCTTCATTTTTCTTGTAATTATTCAAAACACCTTCCCAATATGCCCATTGGAGATCCGTATCGAGGTTCATTTTAATAGCACCATAGCTGATGGCTTCACGAATCTGGTTCTGGGGAGAACCGCTACCACCATGGAATACGAAATAAACGGGTTTAGGGCCTGTTTTCAATTCACGTTCGATGTAATCCTGGCTGTTTTTCAGGATTTCCGGGCGTAATTCCACATTGCCGGGTTTGTAAACACCGTGTACATTACCAAAAGCAGCAGCCACAGTAAACAAACGGCCGATTTTGCTTAATTCAGTATAGGCATAAGCCACATGCTGAGGTTGGGTATAAAGCTTGTCGTTTTCCACATCACTGTTGTCAACACCATCTTCTTCGCCACCGGTAACACCTAATTCAATTTCAAGTGCCATACCCAATGGAGCCATGCGTTTGAAAAATTCGGCAGAAGTGTGAATGTTTTCTTCCAGTGGTTCTTCACTGAGATCCAGCATGTGGGAACTGAATAAAGGCTGGCCTTTTTCTTTTTTAAATTCTTCTCCGGCATCAATCAAACCACTGATCCAGGGTAACCATTTTTTAGCAGCATGGTCTGTATGCAGCACAACAGGAACTCCATAATATTTGGCAACATTGTGAATATGAAGTGCGCCAGAGATAGCACCACGGATGTTCGCCTGAAGATGATCGTTAGGCATTCCTTTACCGGCAATAAACTGAGCGCCACCATTGGAAAACTGAACAATAACAGGAGAATTTACCTTGGCAGCAGTCTCAAGCGTAGCATTGATTGTATTAGTTCCGATTGTATTAACTGCAGGAATTGCAAATTGATTTTCTTTTGCATCGTTCAACAGGGCTTCCAGTTCTTCACCAAACAGCACCCCAGATTTGTACTTACTCATCTGAATTTAATTTGAAGTTATAAAGATTGTTTCTTGCTAAAGGCGGCGCTAAGATACTTAAATCCGCTGTAAGGTGATAGCCAACCTTGATAAATAGCACTCATTGTGAATTACTGTACGTTAGTAAAATTGCCCCGGGGTATACTTCCTGCATTGAAATCATATTTTTTACTGATTCTGATTGGAGAAATTTTGATTTCTCTGCTTCTGTTTCATAGAAAAACAGGTAGGAGGCTATGCCATGTTGCTTTAATAAATCTGCCAAATACAGTTCCTGTTCTTTGAAAGGTGATGGTTCGTAATAGGATGTCTTTGTTAAGTAGGCAATAATCATACAATCTTCTGCCCTTGAGTTGGAGGTAAAGGTTCCGGAAAATGATTTTTTCTTTAATTGAGATGCCATTTCAAATAAATCCTTTTGCCGGTTGGCCATTTGTACCAATCCCACCAATGGAATGACAAGGAAACTGATGAATAACAAATAGTAATTCAACCGTTGATGATAAACGGATCGTTTGCGCAGTTTGAATAAACCGGATAAAAAAACGGCACCATAAACAAGGAATAAAAAACTGAGTGACCAGATGAATCTTGATTCAAAATGTATGAACCAGTATCCCAATGGCAGTAACAGAAATGCAGCTGAAAAGAATTGTTCCTGTTTATCTTTCAGTCGAACTGCTTTGTAAAGATTGAAACCCAGCAACGGAATTATTACCGGCGATAGTTCAAAAAGAGCAATCAACCACACTTTCACATTATGAACTGTTAACCAGAATTGTTCTTTCACTAATTCAGACGAACTGAAAACGGTATAATATACTTTTTGCAAATACCAGGGGTCTTCCCACCAGGAAGGGGCACCGGCAAAAGGAGGCGGATAGAAAAGTACATCATCGTTCCGCTCCGGAATTAAATGCCAGCTCATATTTAATTTACCGGCAGTGCCAATCATCCATTCTCCGTACTTGGCATGTAATGCAATGATCCAGGGTGAACAACAAAGTAAAAAGATAAGTATACTCAGCATGTAGATGCCAAACTGCTTTCGCTCTTTGTTGAGAAACAAGTGTGCGAATGAAAAATGCAAAAGAAAAAATGGGAACGCATAGGCTTTGGCTAAATAGGCCGCAGCACCAACAAAAGCAGCCAGCAGATTTTTCTTCCGGTTGCTGAAAAAACCAGGAGAGGAGAGCAGGTAGAAATACACCAGCAACAGTAGTGCCATCAACAGATCGGCTGACAGTTCATAATAACTGTAGTACAACAACAGCACAACAGCAGTTAAATAAATACCGGTGGTTACAAATTTTGAGAATTCATATCTGTTTAACCAACGATCCAGCACCAGTAATAGTAAACAGGCTATCACTGCATTACTCATCTTAAATGCAGTAATTGTACTCACACCAGCTTTTATCAAGGGAAGGATCAGCCAGCTGTGTAACGGACTCCAGTAGCCGTTAACCGCCTTTTGCCAATCGCCGGCAGCATAATGATCGGCTACAGAAGCATAGCCTATTCCGTCTACATCAAAAATGTATTGATAAAAAGGCCATCCTGCTATGAATAAGAGCAGGAAAAGCAGCATATATGGACTGGTTCTTTTTAAGCCGGCGGTAAACATCGCTTAAAAATAAGCGATCTGTTATAAATGACAAGAATGATTCAACAGGGAAGAAAATCAAAAAGCCTGTTTGAATTTCAAACAGGCTTTTAATATGTTATCGGTTCCAGGTGTAGCAGGTAAGGTAAACAAATTCAGGTTTTGTAGGATAGCGGAACCGTTGCGTCTTTTTCTCTTTATTAAGGAATATTGGACAGGTTTAAATAAAAAGAAAAAGATCTGGATTTCATAGTTCGGATTTTCCGGTTTTCAAAGGATTTCCAGATCTTTTCGTAAGCCTTTTGTTTCTTGGTTCCGTTTTCAGAATAGTCTGATGCGGTTGGCTTGGTTTGGTTTTTTCTAGAATTGGATATCAGGTCTTTTCTTAGGTCAGGGTGCTGTTTCTCGGATAGTTGGATTTTCGTTTACGTTTGGTTTGGTTTTCATTCAGGTCTCTTGGATTAAAAACGGGTTCTCATCTTTGTTAGAAGTTGTTGATATTGGATTTGGTTATAGTTTTCATCAGGATGTTGAACTTTTGGTTTTGGATCGACGTTTGGTTTTGTTTTATCATCAACTTCTGACACAAAAGTATACCAGATGCAAATAGTGGGCAAGAGCAATACTTCTCTATTTTCCAGTATCAGTATTTACCGCTTCATTCGTAAACATTCGTAAAAAGAAGTCGTAGAACTACGTATTAAAAAAGGGGAGTCTTTCGAACATAAAACGAAAATGCATTGAAAATCATCTTGTTAAGAATGATTGATTCAATGCATTTTTACTCGAAAACCCGTCTTGAACCAGTTTTGTTGCGGATTTTACACTATCTCGTCAACGATTGAATGAGGTCATATTTCGTTAAAATGTGGTAGTTCCCCGCATCATCTTTGCCTAAAACGGCCCCGTTTTCTTTTGTAATTAAACTGCTGATCCGTTCTATTGGCGAATCGAATGAAACCAATGGAAATGGTGATTCCATTACTGAACTCACTTTTTCATTCTTCAGATCGGGATTGGAAAACAGTTTGCCAAATAAACCGCCTTCTGATACAGAGCCTACTTGTTGTTCACCATCAAATACAGGTACCTGGTCAATATCATATTTCTTCATCAGCTCAACTGCTGTTGCTACTGTTTGATTGGGTTCCACCGTAATCAAACGCTTATGAATACGTGCCGATACAATGTCTTTAAACATTTTCACATCCAGGAAACCACGTTCCATCATCCATTGATCATTATAAACTTTCGCCACATAACGGCTGCCGTGATCGTGGAAAATACAAACCACTAAATCATCTTTTTTCAAACGGCTTTTCAGTTGCATCAAACCCTGAATACAACTACCGGCACTATAACCACAGAATAATCCTTCTTCTTTAGCCAGGCGACGGGTCATTAATGCGCCATCTTTATCGGTCACCTGTTCAAAATGATCAATCACACTCATGTCATAGTTCTGCGGAACAAAATCTTCACCAAAACCTTCACTTACATACGGATGCACTTCATTCATGTCCACTTCTCCGGTGCGGAAATATTTGGTCAGTAAAGAACCATATACATCAATCGCCCAGATTTGAATATTGGGATTCATTTGTTTGAGATACTGAGCTGTGCCGGTAACAGTTCCTCCGGTTCCTGCAGTGCATACAAGATGGGTTATTTTACCATCGGTCTGGCGCCAGATTTCCGGCCCGGTAGTTTCATAATGCGCCAGCCGGTTGGCCAGGTTATCGTATTGGTTGAAGTGAAACGAATTGGGAATTTCTTTTGCCAGTCTTTTCGCAATGGAATAATAACTGCGGGGATCATCGGGTTCCACATTCGTAGGACAAACAATTACTTCTGCACCTACAGCTTTGAGAATATCCATTTTCTCTTTACTCTGTTTATCAGTAGTAGTGAAAATGCATTTATAACCTTTTACCACGGCTGCCAATGCAAGTCCCATTCCGGTATTACCGCTGGTACATTCTATAATTGTTCCACCGGGTTTGATTTTGCCTTCTTTCTCTGCCACTTCCAGCATTTTCAAGGCCATCCGGTCTTTGATACTATTGCCAGGATTGAAATAATCAACTTTGGCAGCAACCGTACAGGGGAAATCGGCAGTTATTTTATTTAACCGGATTAACGGTGTGTTTCCAATGGTTTCAAGTATGTTGTTTTTGATGTCCATAATGTGTATTAAAGCGCAAATGTAGGAATAAGAAACAAAAGCCCTTCTCCAATGAGAAGGGCAGCCAGACCAGGTGAAACTGAAACACCCGGAAATTCTTATAAGTGCTTTGCCATTTTCTCTTTTTTCATCCGTTGATCTCTGTACAAGTCAAACAGAATAAAACCAAGAACCAGGTTCACCAGCAGGAAAATAGTTGTATAGGGGCCGGTTAAAATTGATTTCCAGTTTATTTTCTCCATTGGGTTCGGAATAACTGTTGTGTTACTGCCGGCCGTCCAGTTGATTTGTGAAAATGCATAGATCACGCCACCTCCAATCAGGATGAGGAAGAAAATCATTAAACCCCGGATGATATTTTTATTGATGTATTGTTTGGTTGCAGGTGCAATCTGTGAACGGTATACTTCCTCCATTACGTTTTTAGTAAAACGCATAGAGGGTTGCTCCAGTTCCACCTGTTGCATGAGTTGATGTACGTCCAGTAACTCGTTATACTTAGCTTTCCATAAAGGATCGGAGTGGAGGAGTTGTTCAATCAGCTTACGCTCATCTTCGGTACAAAGCTGATCAATGTAGTTCCACAATTGTTGTTCCATTTGTTGTTCTTTCATACGTTGGTATTTAAGAAGTGTAATGCAATTCTTTCAGTTCTTCGGGATAGGTTTCTTCCATGTATTCTTTCAGTCGTTGTCTTGCCCGGTGCAATTTCACTTTGGCTGTATTGGGATCGATGCCCAGTATTTGTCCAATCTCTTCCAATGATTGTTCTCCTTTATAAAACAATGTCAGGATACGGGCATCATCGGCTTTCAGTTGAGATATGGCCTTATTTACCAGTTCAACTTTCGATTTCTGTTCCACCGTATTGGCATACATACCCGAGTCGAGGGCACCGGCTGCTGCTCCCACATGCTCCTGGTCGAGCGAATGAATATTCAGTTTCTTTTTCCGTAAGTGTGTCAGGCATAAAGAACTTACAATCGTATACAACCAGGTGCTGAATTTGGCTTCCATCCGGTAATCCTTCAGCGATTTATAGGCTTTTACAAATGCACTCTGGGCCATCTCTTCCGCATCTTCACGATTATTGGTATATCTTAACGCAATCGTGAACACAAAGTTCTGGTAATGGGTTACCAGCTGGCTAAAAGCCTGGGTATCACCATTTAAAACCCGGTATATGAGTTCCTGATCAGATGGTCTGGCGTGCATCACGATGAATAAGACTACAAAAGGGCAAATAAGGTTACAGATTATGAAATTACGCTGAGTGATTAATAATTTTCAAAAAAACTGTAACCTGAAAGGATCAGTGGGAGTCCTATATTCAACTTTCCCGTTTGCAGCTGTAACCTGGTTTGAACTGGCAGCGTCAGATAGTGAGAGCACAATAAAATTTTTAAAACTATAAATCTAAAGTTATGTCAGGTCCAGAAATTTTAATTCCGATTCTTGTACCCGTTTCAGGTATGGCAATGGTATTAGGAATCGTTTACTTAGTTAGCCGTGAAAAAATGGCTATGATTGAAAAAGGGATGAATCCCCGTGAATTTGCCAACCGTCCGGCACCATACCGCAACCTCAAATGGGGATTGTTACTGATGGGAGCAGGTTTAGGCTTATTACTTGCTTACATTCTTCACAATCATATTTTGCATATTGAAGAGGACACGCCAGTCATTTACTTCGCTATGTTGGGTATTTTCTCCGGTTTGGGATTGTTTACTTCTTACCGGATTGAGAAGAAAGAAATGCTCGATAAAAAAGATGAAGCATAAAGTTGTTAATCTCTGAGTTACAATAAAAGCATCCGATTGGGTGCTTTTATTTTTTGATAAACTCCAGTGCCTTTATGATCATAGGATCATCCAGGTTCATCACTTTAAAGAAACCTTCTTTACGCCACAATTGCCGGCCCACCATAGCAATCATTTCACGTTGTAAATAAAGTTTTTGTTGTGGTGAAATGATGCTGAGATTAAAACTGTCTTTTACAGATCTGTTTTGGAGAAAAGTCCAGATGGAAGGATCATTCTGCATCCAGTTGTTCAGCTCGGTTGGTGATTTTATCTGTTGCAGTTTTGATTGGTTGCTGAGATAATAATAGAATGCTGCATGGGCAATCATGTCATATGCATGCATATCTCTTTTATTTTTTTTAAATTCAGTTGAATCAACGGGCACAAATACATCCGGATTAATACCGCCACCACCATATACAATTCTTCCGCCTTTGGTTTTAAATGCTTTTCCGTTGTGTCTTGCCGAATCACCATCAAATACTTCACCGGTTGTAAAACGTTCAATTACTTCATCTTTATACTTTGTAAGCGAACCGGGTTGATATGGTTTTTGAATGCTTCGTCCAATAGGAGTGAAATATCTCGAAATGGTAAGACGTATGGCACTACCATCGCTCAGGTTAAATTGTTCCTGCACCAGTCCTTTACCAAAAGAACGGCGGCCAATGATGGTGGCCCTGTCCCAATCCTGTAAGGCACCTGTAAGTACTTCACTAGCACTTGCAGTTCCTTCATCAATTAAAACCACCAGCTTTCCTTCTTCAAACATACCGGGCCTGCGGGCTGTGTAGTCTTGACGTGGTGATGATTTTCCTTCTGTATAAACAATTTCTTTCGATCCGTCCAGGAATTCATCAGCAATCTGAATGGCATCATCCATTATGCCACCACCATTCTGGCGCAAATCAAGAATGAGCATTTTCATGCCTTCGCCTTTCAATCGTTCCAGGTTTTGCATAAATTCTTCGTACGTAGTACTGGAAAATTTATTAATGCGAATGAATGCAATACCAGGCTCAATCATATACGCAGCATCAATACTCTTAACCGGGATAATGCCTCTTTGTATTGTGATTGTTTTCTTTTGTCCGTTTCTAACAAACTGAACATTTACTTCGGTTCCTCTTGGTCCACGGAATAATTTACGGATACGGTCTTCATTGCTTTTTACTCCGGAAACCAGCGAATCATTAGCGGTTAATACCCGGTCGCCAACCTTTATTCCTGCTGTTTCTGCGGGGCCATTGGGAACCGTGCTCAACACTGTTACGGTATCATCTATCACTTCAAATTCAATTCCAATACCTTCAAAATTTCCCTGCAAATCTTCATTCACCAGTTTTACCTGTTCGGTTGGGATATAAACGGAGTGAGGATCCAGTTGACTTAATACATTCTGGATAGCCATAAATCCTAATGAATCCACATTGACAGTGTCCACATACTTTGTCTTTACCAGTTCAAGTATTTCCTGCAGTGTTGTTTTTCGTTGTTTGCCAAAGAATGAAGGGCCATAAACGCCCATATTATCCTTTAGCTTGTAACCGAAAAACATTCCGATGATAAGAGATACGGACAGAAGTACGGGAAGCCAAACCTGTATTTTCTTTTGATTCATTTGTGGTTATTCTGGTAAAACGGATGCAAATTTCACTAAAATAAACCAATTTGTGGTGGTGTTTTACCCCGTTTTTAATAAATTACATCAAAGGTGATTCAATCTTATTTATGGCACGTACGAAACTTATAGCTGATAGTGGCGCCACGAAGGCAGAATGGTGTTTAATGAAAGGAAAGAAAAAGAAGATTTTATTTACACAGGGATTAAGCCCTTATTTTCTCAATAGCGGACAAATTGTACAAATTCTCAATAAAGAACTGAAACCCAGCCTGAAAAAAGAGAAAATTGATGAAATTTTCTACTATGGTACTGGTTGCAGCACTCCGGAGAATATCAGAACCATTAAACATGCATTGAAAGAAGTCTTTACCGAAACTTCTAAAATAACAGTTGATCATGATCTCATGGGGGCCGCACGTGCTTTATGCGGAGAATCAAAAGGAGTGGCCTGTATTTTAGGAACCGGCACCAATTCCTGTTATTACAATGGAAAGCGGATTGTGAAAAACAGTCCGGGCCTGGGCTACGTACTGGGCGATGAAGGAAGCGGTACTTACATGGGACGTAAAGTGTTGCAACACTATCTCTACGGTACATTCGATGATGAGCTCATGATGAAGTTTGATGCGAAATTCAATACCAACAAAATTGAAATACTGGATCATGTGTACAGGCAACCGTTACCCAATCGTTACCTGGCTTCTTTCTCAATTTTCTTATCAGAAAACAGGGGGCATTACATGATCGAAAATATCATTGAAGATTCGTTGAATGATTTTTTCTTCACACATTTATACAAATTCAAAGAAAGCTGGAGTCACCCTATTCATTTTGTGGGAGGTGTGGCTTATGCATTCAAAGATGTGATTAAAGAATTGTGCCAGATGTATGGCTTACAGCCGGGCAAAATTCTCAAGCATCCTATGGAAGGATTGATTGAATATCACCGTTAATTTCCATCATGAGCGACTACATACGCATAACCGAGCAGGAATCCAACTATCATCAGTTGGAACAGATGTCGGTTACTGATCTTTTGCATAATATGAACCAGGAAGACCGGTTAGTGCCGGAAGCAGTTGCCAAAGCCATTCCGCAAATTGAGCCACTGGTGCATGTGATTACTGATAAAATGCTTATGGGCGGACGGCTCTTTTACATTGGTGCAGGAACCAGCGGCCGGTTGGGCATTGTAGATGCCAGTGAATGTCCGCCTACATTCGGAGTGCCTGATGGTTTGGTTATTGGAATTATTGCCGGTGGAGGGCAAGCCATTACCCAGGCAGTTGAATTTGCAGAAGATGACATGGAGCAAGGTTGGATCGATTTATGTGAGCACCATATTTCTTTAAAAGATGTGGTGATTGGAATAGCTGCCAGCGGAACTACTCCGTACGTAATTGGTGCATTGGAAGCTTGCAGAAACAATCATATCATAACCGGAAGCATCAGTTGCAACCCCGGCTCGCCGGTAAGCAAAGCAGCTAATTATCCCATTGAAGTAATTGTGGGGCCTGAGTTTATTACCGGCAGCACACGTATGAAAAGCGGTACAGCTCAGAAACTGGTTCTGAATATGATTTCCACTTCTGTAATGATTCAATTGGGAAGGGTGGAAGATAACCGTATGGTTGACATGCAGCTGAGTAACGAAAAACTAATCGACAGAGGTGTACAAATGCTCATGCAGAAGAGCAACATCCGTTCCTATGATGAGGCAAAGGAATTGCTGTTGAAGTATGGAAGTGTTAGAGAGGCGATTGATTCCCTCCGTTCATAACAATCCTCTTTTTTCATTTCAGAAAAAACAGTAATTTACTGTATCACTTTCATCACAACCAAAGGAAAGAGTTATGAGAAAACATCTCCTCACAACATTGCTTGCTATTGCATCAATTCCAGTGCTTGCTCAGCAATCAACTTCTTATTTTGTAATCAGCCCGGCTGCAGATCCCAACCGCTGGGTAAATCTGAAACAGATGAATACATCCAATGCCAGTGAATCGGTAATGGTGTATGAACATCAGTCACAACAAACCTTACTGAGAGATGCTTATACTAACAGGATCATTCCTGTTAAGAAAGACCCAACGACCAATTCCAATTTTTTGTCGGCTGCTTTGGGCTATGATGCAACACATCGCCAGTTATTTTATATACCAATGTACCTTCCCGAAGTAAGATGGACAGATCTCAGCAATCCTTCCTCACCATCTTATTTTTCCATTCGCAGCAATGCATTGGAGCAATTGAACCCTTCTGATCCCGGTAGCCAGGTGACACGTATGACGGTTGGCGCCGATGGGTTTGCTTATGCGTTAACCAACGACGGGAAACATCTGTTCCGCATCAGTACCGGTCGCCAGCCACAAATCACAGATCTGGGCGGTTTGATCGATGCAAATTCCAATAAAGAAATTTCCGTTCACAATCCCTGCGCCGGATGGGGAGGCGATTTGATTGCTGTAGCCGATGGTAATTTGATATTGATTACACAAAGCGGTCAAGTCTTTCGTTTTCATCCGGGCGACAGGATAGCACGGTTCAGCGGACAAATCAAAAATCTGCCGGCCGGCTTTTCTGCCAACGGAGCTGCTGTTGATGAAAATGGTGAAGTGCTCATCAGTTGTTCCATAGGTAATCGTCCGCTCTATCGTTTTAATCTTGAAACGCTGGAAGCAGTTCCCCAATACCAGGAAACAAAAACACAGTTCAATTTTTCTGATATGGCCAGCGGCCATTTTGCATTCCGGAAAAAAACACCTGCTTCAGCATCATTTGGTGCTGAATGGAAAAAGATGAATATTTCTATTTATCCCAACCCCGTTACAGAAGGATATTTTCAGATTCAGTTTGAAACCAATAAGCCCGGAACCTATACAGTACAATTAATGGATATAGCCGGACGATCGCTTACAAATAAACAAGTGGCCGTTGCAGAAGCAAAACAAATTACATACATGGAAACAGGGCAGGGACTGGCGAAAGGTGTTTATCTCGTAAAAGTGAATGATCCCGATAAACAAACGGTTTACTCCGGAAAAATTGTAATTCAATAATAAATGAACCGCTGAAAGGCGGTTCTTTTTTTATTACTAACACTTGTTGTTTGAATCATCCTGTTTATCTTGTGTCGTCATGTTAAACGTTGTACACATATATTCTTCATCTGTGGTTACCTCCAACGGTACAACAACTTCTACTACCACAATCCGCTAAGCGGATTGTATACTACTATATTGCCCCTTGCCCCGGTTCCGGGTGAAACAACAAAAAGACATCTTTTTACTTAGCAACAACTTAATATATTTCACACTATGAAAGTTTTAAAATTTGGCGGTACCTCAATGGGAAGTGCTGCTGCTATGAAAAACGTAAGCCAGATTATTCAACAGGATCAGAAGCCACTTGTGGTGGTGGTAAGTGCCATGAGTGGCACCACCGATCAGTTGATACAATGTGGTGAACTGGCGGCATCAGGTGATGATAGTTATAAAGAAAAATTAAAGCAACTCGAAATACGGCACCTCGAAGCGGTTAAAGAATTGATCCCGGTACAAAGCCAAAGCAGTGTACTCAGCCTCGTAAAAAAGGGGTGCAATGAAATTGAAGATATCTGTAATGGTATTTTTCTTTTGGGCGAATGCTCTTTGCGTACCAAAGATAAACTGATGAGTTATGGCGAATGGTTGTCGTCCCAGATTTTTGCAGCAACCATACAGCACAGTGGTATTGATGCCGTTTGGAAAGATGCACGTGAACTCATCCGCACCAATTCCAATTTCGGAAATGCTGTGGTGGATTTCAGCATTACACATCACCAGGTGGCAGCAGCATTTAAAGCTATTCAACCTTCTGTAACAGTTGTGCCGGGCTTTATTGCGGCAGATAATAACAATGTGACCACTACATTAGGAAGAGGTGGATCTGATTATACCGCTGCTATTCTTGCAGCTGCTTTGCAGGCAGCTACATTGGAAATATGGACTGATGTTAGCGGAATGATGACCGCCGATCCACGTTGGGTGGCCAATGCAAAAATCATCCCATCGATTTCCTACCAGGAAGCGATGGAACTCTCACACTTTGGTGCAAAAGTGATTTATCCGCCTACGATTCAACCGGTACTGAATAAAAATATTCCGGTACTCATCAAAAATACATTTGCTCCTGCTGATCCCGGAACATTAATTGAAAGTTCATCTGCCAGAGATAATATCATCCGTGGTATATCCAGCATCAACTCCATTGCTTTGCTGAGCCTCGAGGGAAGTGGTATGATTGGTATCCCGGGTTCTTCTTCCCGTTTATTTGATGCATTAGCAAAAGCGCATATCAATGTAATTCTTATTACACAAGGTTCTTCTGAACATTCTATCTGCGTTGGTATTAATGCCAATGAAACAGCAAAAGCGAAAGAAGCGGTGGATCATGCATTCCAGTTGGAGATTGAAGCTGGCAAAGTGGATGCATTACATGTGGAAACAGACCTTGCTATTGTAGCGTTGGTAGGTGATAATATGAAGCATCATACCGGTGTGAGCGGACGGATGTTCAGCACGCTGGGAAGAAATGGTGTTAATATCCGGGCCATTGCACAAGGATCAACTGAGCGAAATATTTCTGCAGTTGTTGCTTCGAAAGATGTTCGGAAAGCAATCAACGTATTGCATGAAGAATTCTTTGAAGCCGTGAAGAAGCAGGTAAACCTGTTTGTAGTGGGTACCGGTAATGTAGGCAAACGATTGATTGAACAAATCCGTCAGCAGCAACAATACCTGTCAGATAAACTGCGTATTCAACTTCATATCACAGGTATCAGCAATAGCCGTAAAATGCTGATCAATGAGGAAGGTATTGATCTTTCCAATTGGGAAGAACAATTGCAAAAAGCAGAAAATGCAGATCTGAATCAGTTTGTACAAACAATCATTGACAAAAACCTTCGCAATTCTGTTTTTGCAGATATCACAGCACACCAACCTGTTGCTGAAGTGTATCATCGCTTACTGGAGAAGAGTATTGCTGTCGTGGCTTGTAATAAAATTGCAGCTTCATCACCTTACAACAATTACAAACACCTGAAAGATTTATCAAGGGAATTTAATGCGCCGTTCCTGTTTGAAACCAATGTAGGGGCCGGGTTACCGGTGATAGGTACTTTGAATGATTTGTTGAAGAGTGGTGACAGCATCAATCGTATTGAAGCGGTATTAAGTGGTACGTTGAATTTTGTGTTTAATAATTATGATGGTAAGCGCAGTTTCTCAGAAGTAGTGAAACAGGCACAGGATGAAGGTTATACAGAACCCGATCCACGCCTTGATCTCAGTGGTACGGATGTAATGCGTAAGATCATGATTCTGGCCCGTGAAGCAGGTGAGCAGTTGGAAATGGATCAGATTGTATGCAACAGTTTTCTTCCGGAAAGTTGCATGAATGGTTCTGTAGATGATTTTTATAAAGAAATGGTGAAACACGAAGCACATTTCAAAAAACTGTATGAAGATGCTGCAGCCGAAAACTGCAAATTGAAATTTGTTGCTTCGTTCGAACGTACGTCCACTGGAACAAAAGCTGCTGTAGGTTTACATCACATTCCGGCACAAAGTGATTTTTATCATTTGTACGGAAAAGACAACCTCGTAGTGTTCTATACCGATCGTTATAAGGAACAACCATTGGTGATTAAAGGTGCAGGCGCCGGTGCAGAAGTAACTGCCAGTGGTGTGTTTGCAGATATATTAAGAGCTGTTTAAAAAATTGAAAACATGAGTGAATGGATCACCGTTAAATGTCCGGCTACTGTTGCCAACCTGGTCTGCGGATTTGATATCCTCGGACTGGCATTGGAAGAACCGTATGATCTTATCCGTGCAAGGCTTATTGATGAACCGAAAATCATCATTACAAATAAAGATGATTACAATCTGCCTACAGAACCGGAAAGAAATGTAGCAGGTGTTGTATTGCAGGAAGTGATGAAGCAATTCGATAACAAATTTGGTTTTGAAATTGAAATTGAAAAGCACATCAAACCGGGTAGTGGATTAGGCTCCAGTGCCGCCAGCTCGGCTGGTGCTGCTGTAGCTGCTCATCATTTACTCAATCAGCAGTTTTCAACACATGATTTAGTTCAGTTTTCCATGTTTGGTGAAAAGCTTGCCACAGGAGTGAAACATGCTGATAATATTACTCCCTGTATTCTTGGTGGTATTACACTTATCAGATCCATTCATCCGCTGGATATTATTCAGTTGAATTCACCTCATCTGTATGCGGCTGTTGTACATCCGCAAATTGAAGTGAAAACAAGTGATGCCCGTCAGATTCTGCGTAAAGAAGTATTACTGAAAGATGCGATCCGTCAGTGGGGAAATATCGCAGGCCTTGTAGCCGGATTTGAAAAAGGCGATTATGACCTTATTGGCCGCAGCCTGGAAGATTTTATCATTGAGCCGGTAAGAAGTATTCTCATTCCCGGATTCGACCAGGTAAAACAAAAAAGTAAAGAAGCGGGAGCATTGGGCGGGGGTATTTCCGGAAGCGGACCATCCATCTTCATGTTATGCAAAGAACATTCTACTGCAACTGAAGTGGAATCGATTATGAAAGAAACCTATACTCAATTAGGAATTGATTTTAAAACCTACGTTACCACAGTGAATAAAAAAGGCGTGGAGCGTATCTGATTCAATTAATCTAAGCTAAAGTGAAATTCTACAGTTTAAATAAACAATCGCCGGCAGTAAGTTTTAGTGAAGCAACCATACTCGGACAAGCACCGGATAAAGGATTGTATTTCCCGGAATCCATCCCGCAAGTGGATGCTTCGCTTATACAGGATATTGTATCTCTCAGTAATGAAGAAATTGCATTCCGTGTCATTCGTCCGTATGTGGGAACTGAAATTGAAGAAGCAGAACTTTTTCGCATCGTTAGTGAAACTGTGAATTTTCCAATCCCGTTAGTAAAGGTGAATGATACCATTTCTTCTTTGGAATTGTATCATGGCCCCACACTTGCGTTTAAAGATGTGGGAGCCCGGTTCATGAGCCGTTGCCTGGGGCATTTTGTAAAACAGGGTCGGGGTGCTTCGGGCAACCTGAACCGGAAAAATGAAAAAATCGTTGTTCTTGTTGCTACCAGTGGCGATACTGGTGGTGCTGTTGCAAATGGTTTCTACAAAGTGGATGGAGTAGAGGTGGTGATCCTCTATCCATCCGGAAAGGTGAGTGGAGTGCAGGAGCAACAATTAACCACTCTGGGGCATAATATTCACTCATTGGAAGTAAACGGAAACTTTGATGATTGTCAGCAAATGGTGAAGCAGGCTTTCACTGATTCAGATTTAAACCAGCAACTGTTTCTTACTTCAGCAAACTCGATCAATGTGGCCCGTTGGTTACCTCAGCAGTTTTATTATTTCTTTGCCTGGAAACAATGGAAGGATAAAAACAATCCTCCGGTTATATGTGTACCCAGTGGCAACTTTGGAAATATCTGTGCAGGTATCCTTGCAAATGCAAGTGGCTTGCCGGTAAATCATTTCATTGCGGCTTGTAATGCAAATGAAGTGGTTCCGCATTACATGCAAACACAGAGTTATCTTCCTAAGAAAGCTGTAGCCACCATTTCCAATGCCATGGATGTGGGAAATCCCAGCAATTTTGTACGGATACTTGAAATCTTCCAAAATGAATTTCCGCAGCTGAAAGAAAAATTCTCGTCGGTGAGCATTAGTGATGAAGACACCAAAGAAACCATGCTCCGGGTTTATAAAGAATACCAATATCTCATGGATCCACATGGTGCTGTAGGTTACCTGGCGCTGGAACAATACCTGTCTGCTCATCCCGGTGAAAAGGGAATATTTCTCGAAACCGCACATCCTGTTAAGTTTTATGACGTGGTGGAACCCGTGATTGGAGAAACAGTTCCATTACCTGAATCAGTAGCTTCTATCATGGGCAAGCAGAAAAAGGTAACAGTCATTGATGCAAAATTCGAGGAGCTGAAATCATTCCTTCAACAACTGTAATTTTGGTGCAATTTGTTCGGATATTTGTAGCCGGATTATGCACGATTTAGAGCCCTATTACAATTGGCGTCACATCTATGTAAGTGAAGAAGATGAACGGTCTCCCTTTTATGGAAGGGAGTACTCGGAGTTTGAGTTTTCTCAAACCGTTTACAATTATTATATCCATCCGCAATGGGATGAATTTGGTAGCCGCACATTGTACATGAAAGTATTAATGGCCGACTACCACGAGCAATATGCTGTAATTGAATTGTTAGGAGAGTGGAACGATGCCATTGAAAATGACATCATGACGCTGAAACGGGAAGTGATCGATAAATTCATGAAACAGGGTATTTATAAGTTCATCTTGATTGCTGAAAATGTGCTCAATTTTCACGGTAGCGACCGGGAGTATTATGAAGAATGGTACGATGAACTATCCGAGGAAAATGGCTGGACGGTTATTATCAATATGCCCGATCAGACGCAATATGATTTTAAGAAGCTAAAGCTCAATCGCTACCTTGAGTTGAATGAGTTGGATAACTGGCGTATATTCAAGCCTTATCACTTATTCAAAAAAATCAATGACGATCAATTACAACGATTGTCGTTTTGATTTCTATCTTTAAGTTGTAAACCTTAGTCATTCTAAAACACTATCTGCCATGAGAAAGATAATCTCTTCTTTTCTTATCATTTTTCTTCTTACTCAGTCAATACAAGCCCAGGATATTTCTGAAAAATCAGGTGCCCCATCCGGCAATAAAACAGAGAATCCGGATAAAGGAAAAAGCACTTCACTGGGTAAGAATATTTTCAAAATCAATCTTACAGCCATTTCGTTAAAGAATTACAGTTTTCAATATGAACGTGTCATTACCCGTAAGTTTTCAGTTGCTTTAGGTTTCAGGACTATGCCTGCTTCAGGTTTGCCCATGCGTTCCTCTATTGAAAATGCTGTTGGGTCAGATGATGAACAAACCCTGAAAACAATCCGTAGCACAAAAATTGGCAATACAGCAGTAACACCGGAGGTTCGTTTTTATCTCAGCAAGAAAGGATATGGCAGAGGGTTTTATGTGGCACCTTATTACAGGTATTCAAAATTTGTTTGTAAGGAAATTCCGGTTGAGTATGATGGTGCCGGCGGACAAGTTAAAACGATAACCATGAAAGGAGATATGACAAGCCATTGTGGTGGTTTGATGCTGGGCGCACAATGGATACTTTCAAAATCTGTTTCACTTGATTGGTGGATCATAGGAGTGCAGTATGGTAAGGCAAAAGGAATTTTTACCGGCATTTCTGATATTGCTCTTACCCAGGCAGAACAGGATGATATTAAAGAAACAATTGACGGACTTGACATTCCGTTTGGAAATTTTAAATACAATGTTACTTCGAACGGTGTTACCGGTAGTATTGACGGGCCTTGGGGCGGACTCAGATCCGGAATAACAATTGGCATCCGTTTTTGAACAAACCGGCCATTTTCTGCGTTTTTATATTCCTGAACTGATTTTCAAAAGAATAAGTGTTCGGTTTAACGATACTGCCGTAAATTTGCAGCGGCTTTATAAAATCATACTGCTATGACCTGGAAACAGATGTTTACTTCTTCGGTAGGAAAAAAGTTAGTAATGGGTCTTACAGGGCTCTTCTTGATTACCTTCTTAATTGTTCACGCCGGTATTAACGCTTGCATTTTTGCTGATCTTCCCATCTTCAACCCGGAAGATAATGGTGCTATGTTCAACAAAGCAGCTCATTTTATGGGCTCAACAGTGTTGATCCGCATTATGGAAATTGGCTTGTTTGCCGGTATTGTACTGCACATTATTCAGGGCTATATGCTCGAAGCCCAAAACAGAAGCAGCCGTGGTACTGCTTATGCTAAATCAATGGGCAATGATGGCAGCAAATGGTATAGCCGTAGTATGGGCCTGTTGGGAACGCTTATTTTATTGTTCCTTATTCTCCACTTAAGTCATTTCTGGGTTCCTGCCCGTTTTACTCATGAAGGATTGGAACCTGCCATGTATAATGGAGTGGTAATGCATGATATGTTCAATCTGATGAAAATTACTTTCAGTGAATTATGGGTAGTGGTTGCTTATGTGATCGGTTGCTTTTCATTGTTCTGGCATCTGATGCACGGTTTCCTGAGTGCTTTCCGCACATTGGGATTAAGCAATAAACGCTACTTATTATTATTGAACACAATTGGAATTGGGTACTCAATTATTATTTCAGTATTATTTGCACTGATGCCAATTGGTATTTATCTGAAATGGGTTGAGTAATAAAATTGTTCAGCAAAGAAGTTGCAGAATTACTTCAGAAACTGAACAGAGATGAAAACAAAGACGATCTAAAAATAATTTCGATACAAACGAACGATATGCTGAATTCAAAAATTCCCGCCGGTCCGTTAGAGAATAAATGGAAAAATTATAAGTCTACCTGCAAGCTGGTTAATCCTGCTAACAAACGCAAGATCGAAGTCATTGTGGTTGGAACAGGTTTGGCAGGCGCATCTGCTGCTGCCGCATTAGGCGAACTGGGATATAAAGTGAAAGCTTTTTGTTTCCAGGATAGTCCCCGCAGAGCTCACTCCATTGCTGCTCAAGGTGGTATTAATGCTGCCAAAAACTATCAGAACGATGGTGACAGCATATACCGTTTATTCTACGACACAATTAAAGGCGGCGACTATCGTGCACGTGAAGGTAACGTACACCGCTTAGCCGAAGTAAGCGGCAATATCATTGACCAGTGTGTGGCTCAAGGTGTTCCTTTTGCCCGTGAATATGGTGGTTTGCTCAGCAACCGTTCTTTTGGTGGTACACAGGTACAACGTACATTTTATGCAGCCGGACAAACAGGCCAGCAGTTGTTAATAGGTGCTTACCAGGCGCTGGAACGCCAGGTGGCCTTAGGTAATGTGGATATGTACAGTCGCCATGAAATGCTGGAGTTGGTAATGATCGATGGTAAAACCCGAGGCATCATTTGCCGTAACCTCGTTACTGGTGAACTTGAACGCCACTTCGGCCATGCTGTACTGTTATGTACTGGTGGTTATGGTAACGTATTTTATCTTTCTACTAATGCAATGGGCAGCAATGTAACTGCCAATTGGAAAGCACATAAAAAAGGTGCCTTGTTTGCCAATCCATGCTTTACACAGATTCACCCAACCTGTATTCCGGTGAGTGGAGACCATCAGAGCAAACTCACATTGATGAGTGAATCACTTCGCAATGATGGACGTATCTGGGTTCCTAAAAAACAAGGGGATAACCGCAAGCCCAACGAAATTCCGGAAGAAGAAAGAGATTATTACCTCGAAAGAAGATACCCTGCATTTGGTAACCTGGTACCCCGTGACGTAGCCAGCCGGGCTGCAAAAGAACGTTGCGATGCCGGTTATGGTGTGGGTACATCCAAACAAGCTGTTTATCTCGATTATGCAGATGCCATTAAGCGTTATGGTAAAATCGAAGCTAATAAGCAAGGCCTTGCTAATGTGGATGAAGAAACGATTATTAAGCTGGGTAAAGAAGTAGTGAAAGAGAAATATGGCAACCTGTTTGACATGTATGAAAAAATCACAGGTGAAAATCCATATGAAGTACCTATGCGCATCTATCCGGCCGTTCACTATACAATGGGTGGATTGTGGGTTGATTATGAACTCATGACTACTGTTCCGGGTTTGTATGCATTAGGAGAATGTAATTTCAGTGATCATGGTGCCAACCGCTTAGGTGCATCTGCCTTGATGCAGGGGCTGGCCGATGGTTACTTTGTAATTCCATATACAATTGGTAATTACCTGGCCGATGAAATTCATGTGAAACCGATTCCTACAGATCATCCTGCTTTTGCAGATGCAGAAAGTAAAGTTCGTGACCGCATTCACATGCTTATGAATATCAAGGGTACTCAAACTGTTGAAAGTTTCCATAAGCGCTTGGGTAAGATCATGTGGGATAAATGCGGTATGGCCCGTAATGCAGAAGGTTTGAAGCAGGCCATTAAAGAAATACAACAACTGAAACAGGAGTTCTGGAGTGATGTGCGGATTCCAGGTGAAATCAATGAAATGAATCCTGAGTTAGATAAGGCAAACCGTGTGGCCGATTTCATTGAGTTAGGTGAATTAATGTGTATTGATGCATTAAACCGTGAAGAAAGTTGCGGTGGACACTTCCGGGAAGAACATCAGACAGAAGAAGGAGAGGCACTCCGTCACGATGATAAATTCATGTATGTAGCAGCCTGGGAAATGAAAGGTGATCATGAATGGCAACTGCATAAAGAAGATTTGAATTACGAAGTTGTAAAACCAAGTCAGCGATCCTATAAATAATTTGAGAATTTGAAAAAGTGGTAATTTGAAAATGAATTCAAACACCACATCAAATTTTCAACTTATGAGAAACGACAGAGACAATGTTATTGTGACCAAAACAATTGATTTTTCAATTATGGTCATAGAGTTTTGCGAAGTTCTTGAACAAGATCGGAAGTATGTTATTTCGAAGCAGTTACTTCGATCAGGTACTGGTATTGGTATTGGGGCGAATGTATTCGAAGCTCAAAATGCAGAAAGTAAAGCAGATTTCATTCATAAAATGAAAATTGCAGCAAAAGAAGCAAGTGAATCTTTGTATTGGCTGATTTTATGTGAACGGAGTAAAAGTTATCACTTTGAAAAGGGATTGAAAGAAGCATTAGAAGAAATTATCCGGATTTTATCTAAAATAATCTCTTCGTCGAAATAAAATGAAGCGTGTATGAATTCATACATTTTCAAATTTTCAAATTGACTCATTAAACAGTTATGGAGCATAAAAACATTAACGTTAAACTGAAAGTTTGGCGTCAGAGAAACAGCAACGACAAAGGATCTTTTGAAACCTACGATGCAAACAACATTTCAACGGAAATGAGTTTCCTTGAAATGTTTGATGTATTGAATGAAGAATTGATCCGTGATGGGAAAGATCCCATAGCATTTGACCACGATTGCCGTGAAGGTATCTGTGGTATGTGCAGTATGTATATTAATGGTCGTCCGCATGGCCCATGGCATGCCAATACCACCTGCCAGCTCCACATGCGTGCTTTCAACGATGGTGATACAATTGTAGTGGAACCATGGAGAGCAAAAGCATTTCCTGTTATCAAAGATCTGATGGTGGATCGTACAGCATTTGACCGTATTATCCAGGCCGGAGGATATGTTTCTGTTAATACCGGTAATGCGGTTGATGGCAACTCAATTCCCATTGAAAAAGATAAAGCCGATGCTTCCTTTGCTGCTGCTATGTGTATCGGTTGCGGAGCCTGTGTTGCTGCTTGTAAAAACAGTAGTGCCATGCTCTTCACCAGTGCTAAAGTGGCACATCTTGCATTACTCCCGCAGGGTGATCCGGAACGTAAATCTCGTGTGGTGAACATGATTGCTCAAATGGATAAAGAAGGGTTTGGTGCCTGTACAAATACCGGTGCTTGTGAGGCTGTTTGTCCGAAAGAAATTTCCATCAGCAATATTGCCCGCCTGAACATGGAGTACACGTCTGCTTGTTTAACATCAGACAAATAAATAGTTCTCGTATTGAGTAAAAACCTCCGCAAAACGGAGGTTTTTTTATGCTATAACAAATATTATCATTGCCGGGATAAGAAAGGAGAAACGCACAATAAATTTTACATTTATGCATTCTAATCCTGTAAACTGCTGGTTATCCGGAAAATTGCACTGACCATACTGTTTCTGCCTTTGTTCTTTGTGCTGGTTAAAGCACAAGTGACACCTGCTTTGTCGAATATCCGTACAAAGAAAATTCCTGTAACATTGTCCGTTACACAAGTGGATAGCTTCAGTATTGTTCCCCATACTTTTCGCATTCAGAATGTTACAGGCACTTCTTACAAACTGGACGAAGTCAACGCCCGGCTTACCTGGGTGCAATTGCCTGCGCTTGATTCTGTTGTTGTTGTTTATCGTGTGTTCCCATACCGGTTGAATCATTCCTACAGCCGGTTGAATTACGAAGAAGTAAAAAATAATTTTCTCACCAAACCAATCACATTTGACCAAGACAAGAACTTCCGGAAAGGAATGTTTGATTTTGGCAATGTAAACTATAACGGAAGTTTTGGGCGTGGTATCAGCTTCGGGAATAACCAGGATGCAGTAGTGAACGGAGTGCTCAACCTTCAAATCAATGGAATGATTGGTGATAGTATGCAACTGGCAGCTGCATTGACAGATAATAATATTCCTGTTCAGGCGGAAGGAAATACCCAACAGCTCAACGAATTTGATCGGGTGTGGATTCAATTAAAAAAGAAAGGATGGGAGCTCAACCTTGGGGATATCGATATTCGCAGGAATGATGCTTATTTCCTCAGCTTTTATAAGCGCCTGCAAGGGATGTCCTTTCAAACACAGAATAAAGTATTCAGCAATGGAAGAAATACGGCATTGGTAAGCGGTGCTATTGCCAAAGGAAAATTTACCCGTTTTGTGTTCCAGGGACTGGAAGGAAACCAGGGGCCATACCGCTTGCAGGGGCCAAATGGGGAATTATTTTTCATCGTACTTGCAGGGACCGAACGGGTTTTCATTGATGGGGAATTAATGCAGCGGGGGGAAGACCAGGATTATGTTATCAACTACAATACTGCTGAAGTAACGTTCACGCCTAAACGAATGATAACAAAAGACCGGCGGATTCAGATTGAATTTGAGTATGCCGACCGGAATTACCTGAACTCGCAGTTTTTCTTTGGAGATGAGTTGCAGGTCAACAAAAAACTAACATTCAGGGTGAATGGGTTTTCCAATTCCGATTCAAGGAATTCATCCATCAATCAATTCCTCAACAAAGACCAGAAACAATTCCTTGCAGATGCAGGTGATATTACAGATGGAGCCTTTTATTCTTCTATTGTAAAAGATACTTTCAATACAAGCAGAATTTTTTACCGGAAGGTTGATACAACCGTGAATGCAGTTACTTATAATGCGGTGCTTGTTTATACCATTAATGATGGGCCGGATATTTATAGCGCTTCTTTCATTGATGTAGGTCAGGGGAATGGCGATTATGTGGCTGATCTGAATGGTGCAAATGGAAGGACCTACAAATGGGTGGCGCCGGTCAATGGAATATCAGTTGGGCGATATGCACCGGTGGTTCGGCTGATTGCACCACGTACCCAGCAAATGGTCACATTCGGAACAGATTACAAACCCAACGAAAAGTTAGTATTGAAAACAGAACTGGCATTAAGCCGGTTGGATGTAAATACACTTTCTTCAAAAGATAAAGGAAATGATCTGGGTTGGGCGGGAAGGATACAGGCACAATATGAAAACCGTTTTGGAAAGTCAGCTGCAAAAAATCCACTGAAATACAAAGTAAACGGAGCTGTGGAGTATGTGCAGGATCAGTTTCGTGCATTAGAGCGTTTACGCCCGGTTGAATTTACCAGGGAGTGGGGGCTTCCGGTATTTCTGAAACAGGAAAAGGAAGTATTGTTCAACGGCGGAATTGAGTTGTACAGAAATACAGACAACCGGTTCAGTTATACCATTCAACATTATGAGCGTGGTGCTTCGTTTACAGGTCTTCGTCATATAGTTGAGCATTATGTCAATCAAAAGGGATGGACCTGGACCGGGAAATTTAATCTTTCAAAGATTGACAGTACAGGTTTAAAAGGATTTTTCTTAAGGCCTCAGTTGGAATTAAGAAAACAGTTGAAAAACCTGAACAATCTGCAGGTAGGTGGAAGTTATTACCTGGAACATAATGAGAACAGAAAGAAAGCAGATGATTTATTAAACCCTTCCAGCTTTAACTGGGATGTGTGGAGCTTTTACATCAAGTCGGCTGAGCAAGTGAATAAATGGGGACTCACATTCTTTTCAAGAACCGATCAATTACCGGTTGGAAAAGATTTTACAAGAACAGACCAGAGTTTAAACTACAATGCTTACCTCGAATTAATGAAGAACGAAAAACACCAGGTTCGGTTCAATGCCACGCTGCGTGAATTGAAGGTGTACAATAGTAATATAACCGGACTTAAACCCGAACGTACGCTACTGGGCCGAACAGAATACTTTATTAATGAGTGGAAAGGAATGGTCAATGGAAATGTATTGTATGAAATTGGCTCAGGCCAGGAACAAAGGAGAGATTATTCATTTCTGGAAGTACCTGCCGGGCAAGGTGAGTTTACATGGAATGATTATAACAATGACGGCATACCGCAATTGAATGAATTTGAAATTGCACAGTACCGGGATCAGGCGAAGTATATACGCATTTTTACACCTACATTAGATTTTATCCGGGCAAATTACAATCAGTTCAACTATAGTTTAAACCTGAATCCACGTGCCTTGATTGACATGAATAAAGCGAATGGATTTAAAAAATTCCTTGGAAGAGTCTCTGCACAATCAGGATTACAGATTTTCAAAAAAGAAATCTCACAGAAAAATTTCTCTTTGAATCCATTTTCACGACCTGCAGAAGATACCAGTCTTATATCTCTCAGTTCCATTCTCAGTAATACATTGTTTTTCAATAGAACCAGCAGCATCTGGGGGCTTGAGTTTACCCATTTAAAAAACGAGAACCGTTCTATTCTTACATACGGACTTGAAACAAGAACCCTTGAAGAAATCAACCAGCGTGTCCGCTGGAACATAAATAAACGGTTTACAACATCATTATATGTACGGTTTGTTACAAACAAGCTTGAAACGCCAAAATTCAGTAACAGAAATTTTTTCCTGAAACAATTTTCAGCTGAACCAATGATCAGTTACCAGCAAACAACAAAGTACCGGTTTTCATTAAGCTATAAATATGACCAAAAAGAAAATACAACAGGGGCTAAAGAGAGAGCAACCATTCATTCTTTGATCACGGATATGAAATATAACGTTTTGTCTAGCGGAACGATCAACGGAAAATTGCAATTCAGTAATATCAGTTATACCGGTACAAATACGAATAGTACCGTTGCTTTTATCATGCTGGATGCATTACTGCCAGGGCAAAACTTTTTATGGAACCTGGATTTTACCAAACGGCTTTCGAATAATATGGAAATCAGTTTTCAATATGAAGGCCGTAAACCCGGAGAAGGAAAAACAATACATACCGGCCGGGCAAGTGTGAGAGCTTTGTTCTAAAAAGAAAAGGCAGACTCAATGGTCTGCCTTTCTGTTTATCAAGTAGTATCTCAGTTTATTTTAATGTTCTGGATCCTTCGCCAATTTTAAATCCATTGTTATAAATAGAGATTTTATAGGCGCCGGAAGCAAATTTTGTTCCCGGTTTCCATTCCACAACAACAGGAGCAGATTTACCGGCGGCAAAGTTTACACTTGCTTTTTTGGTGAATACTTTTTCTCCTTCATCACGTGTGGTGAAACGGCCACTTCCCAATGCTTCATTGCTGATTACTTGTCCGGTAGGATCTGTAATCACCACATACACGTCTTTTGTTCCTTCATCTCCCACACGGTTAAATACATCAAATGTTACACGAATCTTATCAACTCTTTTTGCTTTTTCTTTTTCTCTTTCTTTTCCGTTTTTACGTTCGTCAATAGAAACGATGTTAATGTTCGAAGCATTCAGAGTTGATGCAACATCCAGTTTTTCTTCTACTTTCTTCTTCTGTTCCTGTGTTTCATCATACTCTTTCTGAAGAGATTCTTTCTGAGTGATCAGCTCCTGCTTTTCATTTTTCAATTGCAGGTTTTCTCCACGCAATACTTCCACTTCACGTACAAAGCCGGTGATCTTGCTGTTTAACTCTGTGATCAGACGTTTGGCTTCTGCCAGATCTGCTGCTGTTTTGTTTTGCTTTTTCAAAAGCGTCTGAATTCTGGATTTCAAACCTTCCACCTCAGAATTTTTTGTTTTTACCAAACTGTCAAGGCTTGAGTTCATGGAAGTGAGTTCATCCAGACGTTGCAAAGCAGAGTTGTATTCTGTTTGAATAGCATTTTTGGTGCTGTCGCTCACCGTCAATTGTGTTTGCAACTGATTGGTGAATTCTTTAGTCTTTGATTTATCCCAGATGATATAGCCCCAGGTGCCCAGTAAAGCCGCTATTAAAACACCATATATGATTGTGCGGTTGTCTTTTTGAGGAGCTGATGGGGGATTGTCTTGTGGACTTGCTGAAGGATAATTTGAATACGTCATAATGTTGATTTTTAAAAGTCTAACCTAAAATTAAGCATGGCTAACCACAATTTGGGCAAACCCGAAAATCTCCTGGTAATTGATATTGAAACGGTACCGGTTTTCGAGCAGTTTTCAGACCTTCCTGAACTGTGGAAGCAACTCTGGGCAGACAAGGTTTCCAAAACCATGCCAGAAAATAAAACAGTCGAGGAATGGTATGAAGACAGGGCCGGTATACTGTCAGAATTTGGTAAGATTATTTGCATCAGTACTGGCTTGTTTTATACAGATAAAGGAGGCCGCTTATGTCTCAGGGTAAAGTCTTTTTACCATAAAGATGAGAAGCAATTACTGGCCGAGTTCATCCGCAAAATATCATATCTCGCCAAAAAGAACCCGCAGTTTTCATTTGCAGGGCATAATATCAAAGAGTTTGATATCCCCTATATCTGCCGCAGGTGTTTTGCTAACAATATTCCGTTACCTGCTTTTTTGCAGTTCAGTAACAAAAAGCCATGGGAAACAAACCTGGTGGATACCATGCAATTCTGGCGATTTGGTGATTATAAAAACTATACCCCTCTAAATTTATTGGCAGCTGTTCTTGGCATTGAAACACCAAAGGATGATATCGATGGGAGCAAAGTAAAAGAAGTGTATTATAAAGAAAAAAATCTGAAACGGATTGTTAGTTATTGCGAAAAAGATGTGGTGGCAACTGCCCGTATTTTACTCCGTTTTGAAAATGGGCCTGATTTGCCCCAGCAGAATATTTTCAAGTCCTGATTTGTCAATGCCGGAACTTCACATGGGTTATCCACCTATTTTTGCACCGTACTATGAGTTTCGACAAAATATTATCAGATTGGAAAAAGAAGAACTTCAAACCTGTTTATTGGTTGGAAGGGGAGGAAGATTACTATATTGATGTATTGGTTGATGCAGCAGAACATCATATACTTTCCGAAGCAGAAGCAGGGTTTAATTTAAGTGTGTTTTATGGAAAAGATGCCAATTGGGCCGATGTGGTGAATGCCTGCATGCGCTATCCCATGTTTGCTGATAAACAGGTGGTGATTTTGAAAGAAGCACAGCAAATGCGGGATATTGATAAGCTGGAACCTTATGTCGATAAACCTTTGGTGTCAACCATACTGGTAGTAGCTCACAAAGAAAAAAAGGTAGATGGTAGAAGTAAACTGGCGAAACTGTTAAAAGAGAAAGCAGAGCTGTTCAGCTCCCAGAAAATGAAGGATAATGAACTGCCGGGCTGGACACAAAAGTATATTGAAGAAAAAGGATTTCAACCTACCCAGAAAGCCATTCATCTCCTTGCCGAGCATATAGGAAATGATCTCAGCCGCATTGCCAATGAGGTCGACAAACTGATCCTCAACCTCGGCACCCGCACAAGTATAACAGAAGATGATATTGAAGAATACGTAGGAATCAGCAAAGAATACAATGTGTTTGAACTTCAGAATGCAGTTGGACGGAAAAACCTTTCCAAAGCCATGCAGATCGTTCAGTATTTTGAAAGCAACCCTAAAGCGGCTCCTATACAATTAATCCTTCCTTCGCTTTACAGCTATTTTTCAAAAACGTTTATGCTGTTTGGGGTACAAGGCGATGATAAAACGATTTCTGCTCAAACAGGAATAAACGGGTGGTTCCTGAAAGATTATAAAGCCACAGCAAATGCTTATGGTTACGAAGGTGTGCAGGCCGCTTTGTTATTAATGCATCAGTACAATTTAAGAAGCGTAGGTGTGAACGATGCCGGCACCGAAGATGCTTCGCTTTTAAAAGAACTTATCTATAAGATGATGGGGTAAATATGGGAATAAAACAGCATGATCATTAACTACAAATGAATCTCAGTCTATTTTCATAACATTTCATCAATTACATTTCCTGTTTCGAGCCTTATGCATTAAGCCTTCAGCTCTTTGCATTAAGCATTTCGCACTAAGCATATAGCCTTCAGCATTATGCATTACGCCTTTCTCCCGTACCTTCGCAAAAAAAAATTACTATGGCTTTGATGAAGTCGATTTCGGGTATCCGTGGTACAATTGGTGGTAAACCCGGCGATAATCTTACTCCCGTTGATATCGTAAAGTTTACAGCTGCTTATGGTTCCATGCTTCGCAAAGAAGGAAACGGAAAAAAAGTAGTGGTAGGCCGTGATGGGCGTATGAGCGGAGAAATGGTAAACAGCCTCGTAGTAAACACATTAAAGGGACTGGGCATCAATGTGGTGGACCTGGGATTAAGCACCACCCCAACTGTTGAAATGGCCGTTGTATTTGAAAAAGCAGCAGGAGGAATTATTCTTACGGCTTCCCATAATCCCAAACAATGGAACGCTTTAAAACTTTTGAATGATAAAGGTGAATTCATCAGCGCCGAAACCGGGTTACAAATGCTGAGCCTGGCTGAATCAGATAATTTTGAATTTGCTCCTGTAGATGAATTAGGCACTTATACAACCGGTACCGGTTTGCTCGAAAAACATATTGAAGCAATATTGGCACATCCCTTGGTGAAGAAGGACTTGATTGCTTCCAAAAATTTTAAAGTTGTTGTTGATGCAATCAACAGTTCAGGTGCTGTTGCTGTTCCTGCTTTATTAAATAGATTAGGTGTAACAGACATTACCGTACTGAATGCAGAAATGCATGGAAACTTTGCCCATAATCCTGAACCATTGGCCGAACACCTGGTTGATTTATGTGCAGAAGTTGTCAATCAAAAAGCACATTTGGGAATTGCAGTTGATCCGGATGTAGACAGGCTTTGTTTTGTAAGTGAAGATGGCAGTTTGTTTGGTGAAGAATATACATTGGTTGCTGTGGCCGATTATGTACTGTCTGTCACAAAGGGTAACACTGTTTCTAATCTTTCTTCAACAAGAGCCTTGAAAGATGTTACGGAACAATACGGCGGTCAGTATTTTGCAAGTGCTGTTGGTGAGGTGAACGTAGTTAAAAAAATGAAAGAAGTGAATGCGGTGATTGGTGGTGAGGGAAATGGTGGAATTATTGACCCGCAACTTCATTATGGAAGGGATGCTCTTATTGGTATTGCATTATTCCTTACACACCTGGCTCAATCGGGTAAAACAACTTCAGAATTACGCAATTCCTATCCGGAATATATCATGAGCAAGAATAAAATTGATTTACCAAAGGGAACAGATGTAAAAGCCATTCTTGCAAAAGTGAAGGATCAATATGTCCATGTTCCGGTAAATACTGAAGACGGTGTAAAAATTGAGTTCCCGAAAAGTTGGGTGCATCTGAGGGCCAGCAATACAGAACCCATCATCCGGATTTATTCTGAAGCAGGAACAGGAACAGAAGCCCGGCAAATTGCACAGGAAGTGATGGAAAAAATCAGCACCCTTATTTAAGCTGTTTGTCGCCCAACGTATTTGTTATCTTTGCACCACTGATTTGTATGAACCGGATTTATTTTGATAACGCAGCCACAACGGCTATTGATCCATTGGTATTGGAAACCATGTTGCCTTATCTGCAGGACAGGTTTGGTAATCCATCATCCATTTATTCATTTGGTCGTGAAACAAGGCTGGCAATTGAAAATGCCCGGAAATCAGTTGCTAAAATTCTGAACGCACATCCGGCTGAAATCTTCTTTACCAGCGGAGGAACAGAAAGTTCCAATACTGCTATCACCGGTTCTGTATGTGACCTTGGCTGCAAACACATCATCACTTCAGCTATAGAGCATCATGCAACATTGCATACCGTTGAATACCTTGATAATAAGGATGAGGTAACAGTGAGTTATGTAAATGTATTATCCAACGGCCATATCGATCTGCAACACCTGGAAGAATTAATCGCAGCCAGTAATGAAAAAGTGCTGGTTACTTTATTGCATGCCAACAATGAAATCGGAAATATAACCGATCTCTTTGCAGTAGGTGAGATCTGTAAAAAATACAATGCTATTTTTCATTCAGACACAGTACAAACAGTTGGGCATTTCCCTTTTGATCTCAGAAACACGCCGGTTCATTTTATCACCGGATCGGCACATAAATTTCACGGACCGAAAGGTGTGGGACTTTTATACATCAATGAAAATGTACAGATCAAACCATTTGTGCATGGTGGCGGACAAGAGCGGAATATGCGTGCCGGTACTGAGAATGTTTATGGGATTGTTGGATTTGCTAAAGCACTTGAATTAGCTACCCAAAATCACGAAGCAGACAGCAACTATATACGTGTACTTAAACTTTATATGGCAGAGCAACTGCAGGAAAAAATCCCTGGTGTTCAATTTAACGGAGATGCCTTCGGCACCAGCAATTATACCGTTTTAAATGTAAGTTTGCCCAAAAGCGAAAAATCCGAAATGCTCCTGATGAATCTCGATATGGCTGGTATTTGTGCTTCGGGAGGCAGTGCTTGTACCAGCGGTGCCCAACAAGGGTCTCACGTTATCAGGGCCTTTAATAATGATCCTAACAAAGTAGCCGTTCGATTTTCCTTCTCCAAACTCAATACAAAAGAAGAGGTGGATGCTGTGGTAGCAAAGTTGCTTGAATTAATCTGATCTAGATCATCTTACGAACCATCATTTGTTCTTTTCTGGCGTTCAGGAAAGTTGAAATTTTCCTGAAAATTTAGCCATATGAGTTCCCGCCGCAGCTTTTTAAAAAACGGCATGCTTTTATCGGGAGGTCTGATAATTGCAAAGCCTGAATTATTTTCTTTCAACATTTCCAATCCAACAAAAGTGATCGTTATAGGGGCCGGTTTTTCCGGTTTGGCAGCAGCCTATCAGCTTAAAAAAAGAGGAATTGATGTTGTTGTACTGGAGGCAAGAAACAGAGTAGGTGGACGTGTATTTACATACAATATCGATGCAAAAGAAAAACTGAATGTGGAGTTGGGTGGCGAATGGATTTCAAAAGCTCAGAAACGTATTCTCAGCTTGTGTGATGAATTAAAGCTGAAACTGCAGGACAATCTTCTGCAGGCACACCTGCTCTATAAAAACAAATATTCCAAACCCTATGAATGGGGACAATCCCCTGAATGGATACGCAAACTTTCCCGTTTAAAAATGGACTTTGCCGATCTGCGTCCCGAAGAACAAACAGAAATGGATAAACTGGATTGGTGGCGTTACTTGTTGAATAATGGTTGTGATGGTGCCGATCTGGACTTACAAAATCTCAGTGACAGTACCGATTTTGGCGAAAGCATACGCCAGGTATCTGCTTACACAGCATTAAATCATTTTACTACTGTTGCAGAACGCAAAGAACTCCCTTATAAAATTATTGGAGGTAACCAGAAGCTGGCAGAAGCATTAGCTGACCAGGTGGGAAAAGACAAAGTGAAACTAAACTACAAAGTAAAACGTATTGAACAAGGTGCAAAAGTGAAAGTAACCTGCAGTAACGGAGAAGTATTTGAAGCAGATAAACTCATCTGTAGTATCCCAACACAGGCAATGAAAAAAATTGAATGGTTACCTGGTTTAACTATTGAAAAAATTGACGCCATCAATGAATTGCAATACGGTAGGGTCAATAAAAACCTGATGTTGTTCAACAAACGTTTCTGGAAAGATGAAAGCTTTGACCTCATCACAGACACCACTGCACATTTTATTTACCATGGAACAAAAAATCAGCCATCTGCAAAAGGGGTACTCATTTCTTATTCGATTGGTGATAAAGCAGATGTATTGGGCAAACAAGATGACAACAGCAGGGCCGTATTAATGCAACAGGCACTACAACCTGCATTTGGAAATACAAGGCCCATGCTGGAAAAACAATTCAACTATTACTGGGGCGATGATGAATTCATTAAAGGTGGCACAGCCATTTATCGCCCGGGGCAATGGTTCCGTTTACGTCCGGTATTACAGAAGCCTTTTGTTAATACCATCTTCGCCGGAGAACATCTGGCCGATCTGCAGGGGTCGATGGAAGGCGCTGTTGTTTCCGGCGAAATAGCCGCAGCCAGCATTTAAAGAAACTCATTGGAGTAGTATCTTTTTCCTGATCGTTTCTTTACCTGCATTTAAAACAAGTATATAAACGCCCTTTTGTAATACATCAACAGGAAGTGGAATTGTTTGTTTGCCCGGAAGCATCACTGTATTGGCGATTGTTTCTATCAGTTTGCCTTCAGAAGTATATAAACCGAGTTGGATTTTTTGAGATTGCTTCACAACGAAACTAACCGAGGCATTTGAGGTAACCGGATTAGGGAATACAGCAAAGTTGAAACTATTTTGTATTTCATTACCAACCCCTGAAGGAACAGTTACATCAATCGATCCTTTCATGCCAAACGCTGCGTGATTGGCACATACATAATAAATCGTACTGCCTGCCATGCCAGATGTTACTGTAAAAGAATAATCTGTTAATGAACTGAATCCGCTGGCTAATGGATCAGAACCATCCACATCCCATGTGGTTTTACTTACTTGTTGCAGCGGGTGGCTGGCACTGGCCTGGATAGTAATCCTGTCGCCTACATTCACAATCAGGTTTGCAGGACTATATGTGAAACCGGTAATTGAGATTGTGTAATTCGTGGCTTTTGACAAGGAACTTAATAACAGAAAAATGCAGATGAAAAGTAAATTTGATTTCATAATCGTTTTGGTTTGAGATGAATAAAATACTTACAGATCTGTATTTCTGCTAATCTTTCTGTCTGAACCGGTAATTTTGATGTCTGAACGAGAAAAAGTCAATAATTTTCCACTTCAAACACACGATTATGACCATAAAAAAACTTGCTGTATTAGCAATCGCTTTAGCTACTGGTTTAGCATCCTGCAAACCGGCCGAAGAGAAATCATCACAAGAAAACACAGGTTCTTCTTTTCCGGATTATGCACTTCAGTCAAATATTTATGAAGTGAATGTGCGCCAGTACACACCTGAAGGCACATTCAAAGCATTTGAAGCACATTTACCCCGACTCAAAGAGATGGGAGTGGACATTTTATGGTTCATGCCTATCACACCCATTAGTAAAATTGACCGTAAAGGTGAATTAGGAAGCTATTATGCCGTTGCCGATTATACGGCAGTAAATCCTGAATTCGGAACGCTGGAAGACTGGAAATCACTGGTTCAGAAAGCACATGAACTGGGCTTTAAAGTAATTACCGATTGGGTGGCCAACCATACCGGTGCCGATAACAGGTGGATCAACAGTAATCCCGATTTCTTCATTAAAGGCAAAGATGGGAAACTGGCTTTCGCATTTGATTGGAGCGATACCCGTGACCTCAACTACTGGAACCCTGTGCTCCACGATAGTATGATCAATGCTATGAAATTCTGGCTCACAGAAACCGATATCGATGGTTTCCGTTGCGATGTGGCAGGAGAGGTGCCTCGTATGTTCTGGCAACATGCAATAACCGAGCTGAAAAAAGTAAAACCCAACCTGTTTATGTTGGCCGAGGCAGATGTACCCTGGATTCATGATGCAGGCTTCAATGTTTCTTACGGATGGGATGGATTTTCCAAAATGAAAAAAGTGGCAAAAGGTGAAGCAAGTGCCCGTGTATTGGATACTGTTATCCGCCATATTGAAGAAACTTTTCCGCCCAATGCTGCGAAAATGTATTTCACCAGCAATCACGATGAAAACTCATGGAATAAAGCCGATTTTCAGACCATGCCCGGCGATGTGCACGCTCCGTTTGCAGTATTGAGCCAAACCTGGAAAAATACAGTGCCTTTAATTTATAGCGGACAAGAAGAGCCATTCCTGGATTCCTTGTCATTCTTCTATAAAGACACAATTGTATTCGGAAAATATCAACGTGCAGCGTTTTATAAAACCTTGCTCAATTTGCGTAGAAACACACCTGCGTTAGCAGTAGATGCTTCTTACACCAAACTGGAGTCAAGCAATGATGATGCTGTATTTGCTTTTATCCGTGAGAAAGAGGGCAGTAAGGTGCTTGTGATTCTGAATCTTTCTGCCCAGCAGCAGTCGTTCACACTCAAAGGCGCTATTGCCGGTGAACCCCAAAATGTTTTTGCAATCAAAAATGAAAAACTGGCCGAGGGACAAAGTATCACATTGCCAGCCTGGGGTTACCTGGTTTACAAATATTAAGCGGATAAGGCTCCCGGAATGCAGCCGTTTCCGTTGATTTTATCAACATTCCGGCAATCCGGATAAGCTCAGAAAATAGATTCAGTTTCTTATCCACAAACACAAAAAAACTGTTGAAAAAAGAGGGGGTTTTTAACCCCCTTTTTCATGTTTTCCCCCTCTCTTTTTGGTATCTTTGGCGGCCTGAAATTAAGCTATGGATCAAACTGAAAATACAATGGAAAACGGCCAGCCGCAAGGTGGTCGTGTTATTCCGGTGAATATTGAAGAACAAATGAAAACGGCCTATATCGACTATTCTATGTCGGTTATCGTAGGTCGTGCTTTGCCAGATGTAAGGGATGGTTTAAAACCGGTTCACAGGCGTATCTTATTTGCCATGAACGAACTGGGCATCCAGTACAATAAGCCCTACAAAAAAAGTGCACGTATTGTGGGTGAAGTGTTAGGTAAATACCATCCGCATGGTGATACTGCTGTGTATGATGCAATGGTTCGTATGGCCCAGGAATGGAGCATGCGTTATACCTTGATCGACGGACAGGGTAACTATGGAAACCAGGATGGTGATGGACCTGCTGCCATGCGTTACACAGAAGCACGCATGGAGAAACTTACCGAAAACATTCTTTCGGATATTGATAAAGAAACGGTTGACTTCCAGCTCAACTTTGACGATTCCGAAAAAGAACCAACGGTATTGCCTACCCGAATTCCGAATTTGTTAATCAATGGTTCCAGTGGTATTGCTGTTGGGATGGCTACGAATATGATGCCACATAACCTTTCTGAAGTGATCGATGGTTGTGTCGCTTATATCGACAACAGGGATATTACTATTGAAGAGCTGATGAAACACATCAAAGCTCCCGATTTCCCTACGGCCGGAACTATTTATGGAATGGAAGGCATCAAAGGTGCTTACCATACAGGAAGAGGAAGGGTAGTGTTGCGTGGTAAATTATCGGTAGAAACCAAAACCAGCGGACGTGAACAAATCATCATCACAGAAGTTCCTTACCAGGTAAACCGTGATGCATTAACAGACAAGATTGGTCAGTTGGTGAATGATAAAGTGATTGAAGGCATTGTGCACGTAAACAACGAAAGTAACCAGAAAGAAGGTACACGTATTGTTGTAGACCTGAAACGTGATGCAGTTGCAAATGTGATCATCAACCAGTTGTTTAAGTATACAGAACTGCAAACATCCTACGGTATCAACAACGTGGCATTGGTAAAAGGCCGTCCACGTACACTCAATCTCAAAGATCTCATTTCAGAATTTGTTGAATTCCGTCATGAAATCGTTGTTCGTCGTGCCAAATATGAATTAAGAAAGGCACAGGAACGTGCTCATATTTTACAGGGCTATCTCATTGCATTGGATCACCTGGATGAAGTGATTGCATTAATTCGCAGTTCTGCAACACCGGATATTGCAAAAGATAACCTCGTTAACGCAGGATGGGGTTTGGATGAAATCCAGGCAAAAGCAATTCTTGAATTACGTTTGCAACGCCTTACCGGCATGGAACGTGAGAAAATCAAGAACGAGTATGACGAATTGATGAAGTTAATTGCTCACCTCAACGAATTACTCAGCAATGAACACCTGAGGTTCGAACTCATTAAAACGGAATTACAGGAAGTCAAAGAAAAATTCGGCGATGAACGTAAGACTGAAATTACTTATCTCGATGATGAAGTACGTATAGAAGACCTGATCAAAGAAGAAGATGTGGTTATCAGTATTTCACACCTCGGCTATGTGAAACGTACATCGGCTACTGAATACCGCCAGCAACGACGTGGCGGCAGGGGAGCGATCGGTAGTAAAACAAGAGAGGAAGATTATGTAGAGCATCTCTTTGTAGCTTCAACACACCACACACTACTGTTCTTTACCGAAAAAGGACGTTGTTATTGGTTGAAATCATACGAAATCCCCGAAGGTGATAAAACGAGTAAGGGGCGTGCTATACAGAACCTGATGCAACTGCCACCCGATGATAAAGTAAAAGCAATTCTGAATGTGGCGCATCTGGACGATGAAGAGTTTATCAAATCACACTACATCGTACTTTGTACCAGGAAAGGAATTATCAAAAAGACACTTTTAGAAGACTTTAGCAGACGCCGTGCAACGGGTGTAAACGCAATCACCATCGTGGAAGGAGATGAACTGCTGGAAGCTCGTATGACTGATGGAAACAGTGAAATCATGATGGCCGTTAAGAGTGGTCGTGCTATCCGTTTCCCTGAAGAAAAAGTACGTGCAACCGGTCGTGGAGCTATTGGAGTGGCGGGAATTGAAGTGGACGATGAAAAAGATGAAGTTGTTGGTATGATTTGTGTAAATAAAGACGACACATCCCGTACGGTTTTAGTGGTGAGTGAAAAAGGATACGGAAAGCGTACAGCGGTTGATGAATACCGTATGACCAACAGGGGCGGAAAAGGTGTGAAAACCATTAATGTAACAGATAAAACCGGACCTTTGGTTGGGCTCATGGATGTTACCGGCAAAGAAGATCTTATGATCAGTTGTAAAAGTGGTATCACCATCCGTATGGCTGTGGGACAAATCAGTGAACAGGGCAGAGCTACGCAGGGCGTGAAATTGATTCGTGTGGATGATGGAGATGAAATTGCAGCGATCACACGTATTGAAGAAACAGAAGTACCTGAAGAAAATGGTGAAACACCCATTGAACCAGGAACAACAGATATACCTGAAACACCTGAAAATCAATAAACAATTAAAATTCGGAGAATGAAACATTTTCTTTTATCAACGATTGCATTCCTGGTTTGCATTGCAGTTTCAGGACAAGACATTAAAAAAGTCCGTAATTATTACGATAAAAAGGACTGGGTTAAAGGAAAAGAAGCAGTAGATCTGCTTCTGGCCAATGAAAAAGAGCAGAAAAACTGGGAGGCATGGTATTATAAAGGAATCATCTATGGTCAAATTGCAAAGGATGCTACCTTAAAAAGTACAGTTCCCGATGCGTGGATGATTTCATTTGAAGCGTATGTAAAGGCAATGGAATTGGATGCTAAGCAAACAGAAACATATCTGGCCCTGAGAAGCTACCCGATTTTTGATAATTATCTGGAGTTCCAGCGGGAAGGAAACGATTTGTATAATAAGCAAGATTATGCAGGGGCCTTGGCTAAATACAAAGCAGCCGATAAAGTGGGACGATTTATTTACAAGAATAAATGGGCCTTGAGTGAAATTGATACTGTTTTGTATTTCTATGCCGGTGCAGCTGCTATGCAAGCAGAATTGAACGACGATTGTATTTTCTTTTTTCAAAAGCTCGCCGATGCCAACATAACCGGGGAAGGTTATGATATTTGTTATCGTTTCCTTACATATCATTACGATAAAAAAGGAGACGAAGCCACCTCACTGAAATATGCGGCGCTGGGCCGTAAATTTTATCCGGCAGATACCTATTACGATAAACTTGAGATAGATAAAGAACGAAAAAAGAACGGAGCAGGCCCCGAACTTTTTAAGAAATATGAAAGTGTAATTGAAAAAGAACCGAATGATTATGACCTCCGGTTGGATCTGGCTTCTGAAATGTTTAACTATCTGTATACAGATCAAAAAGCACCGGCAGACCAGAAAACAGCTTATTATGATAAAATTGTTTCCCATATTAAAAAGTGCATTGAAATCGACCCTAAAAAACATGATGCCCATTTGTTATTAGGAAAAACCTATTTTAATGAAGCCGTGGTTTACCAGGATGAATTGAAAACGATAAAGGGAACCACACCTGCTGATCAACAAAAGAAAACAGAATTGAAATCTAAAATGGAGGCCCGCATGAAAGAGGCCATACCAAATTTGGAAACTGCTTTAGGCATTTTTGAAAAGATGTCTGCAGATGAGCTAAAAGACAGGCATGTTAAAAATGAATATAAAACAACATTGTATCTGCTTACAGATGCTAATCGATTCCTGGGAAATACAGAAAAAGAAAAATTCTACGACAAAAAATATCAGGTGTTGAACCAATAAGGTAAGTTCAATTATAATATGAAAGGGCTGTTCGAAAGAGCAGCCCTTTTTTATTTGCATATAAATGAGAAAAGATATCAGTAAGTCATTTAAAATGAATCCAATATGTGCAATGTGTATACACCAGATTAGCTTTTGGTTTTAGTGCAGAGGAGGGTGATTAAGATTACGAGTACAGACCGTAGTTCCCACGAGTGCGTGGGCTTTTCTTTTGCTTTTGTACCGAAGGGCTATTTAACATAATG
>CALCII010000014.1 GCA_937907395.1 uncultured Chitinophagaceae bacterium | reverse complement strand
TTTCTAAACCCTGTCCACTTCGACGGGCTCAGTGTGACAGGTATTTTCGTTTTGGTTAATAATCAATAAGCGGTGATTAATAATCTGCATTCCCAAAACCCCGACCTTTACTCCTTTAACCCTTGCCGTAAGATGAATGCCCTTAGTACACAAAGCGCTGCTTTTTCCGATTCCAAAAAACATTATGAAATTCTCGATGGCCTCCGTGGTGTGGCCGCCATCATTGTGGTGATCTTTCACCTGTTTGAAATATTTTCGGGTGGCGATCACAGTAAGCAAGTTATCAACCACGGATACCTGGCCGTTGATTTCTTTTTCCTGCTATCGGGTTATGTCATAGGCTATGCGTATGACGATCGCTGGAACAAAATGACCCTTGGTGGTTTTTTCAAACGCCGCCTCATCCGCCTCCACCCCATGATCATCATGGGCATGACCATTGGCGCCATTGGTTTTTACCTGAGTGATTCGCCTATTCTTTTTCCGCACCTGCATGAAGTACCGGTGTGGAAACTCCTGCTGGTTACTGTTATAGGCTATACTTTATTACCCGTACCGCTTTCCATGGATATCCGTGGCTGGAGTGAAATGCATCCTACTAACGGTCCTGCATGGTCGCTTTTCTTTGAATACATTGCAAATATTTTATACGGACTTTTTATTCGCAAATTCCCAAACTGGCTACTGGGCATACTGGTATTCATCTCCGGTGCAGTACTGGTGCATCATGCAGTAGCTGGTGCCAATGGGGATATGATCGGCGGTTGGTCGCTTAATGCCGAACAGTTCCAGGTGGGTTTAACACGTTTAATGTATCCGTTCTTTGCCGGGCTTCTTTTATCACGCATCACCAAACCCGGCCGGATGAATCATGCATTCCTTTGGTGCAGTTTGCTGGTAACGCTTATTCTGTTGTTTCCAAGGGTGGGCGATAAAGCACACCTCTGGCAAAATGGTTTGTTTGAATCTGTTTCGATCTTGTTTCTTTTTCCGTTGATTGTTTATATGGGCGCCAGCGGATCCATCAAAAATGCAACCACTCAGAAACTATGTAATTTCCTGGGCGATATATCCTATCCCATCTATATCATTCACTATCCGCTCATTTATATTTTCTCTGCCTGGGTGGTGGACAATAACAAGAGTATGATGCAGGCCTGGCCGGTTGGTGTACTGGTGCTGGTTTCATCCATTCTTATTGCATACGCTGGTTTGAAATTGTATGACATCCCTGTAAGAAAATGGCTTAGCAAACGTTTTCTGTGATAAAAACAATTTGTTATTCCCGCTGCTACGCTGTAATTTGTTATACCCTTAAAGAAATCAACATGGCATCAGAAATGAAAGTGGAGCGTTCGGTGCTCATTCAATCATCGAAAGAGAACGTATTTAATTTTTTGAAGATTACACGTAACCAGGAACAGTTCAGCGTGTGGAATATGGCCGACCCCAATAAAAAAACAACCACATCCGGTGAAGACGGAACCGTTGGGTTTGTTTACAGTTGGGATAGCACCAGTAAAAATGTAGGTGCCGGCAGTCAGCGAATTGCTGCCATCACCAACGGATCTGTTATTGAGTATGCGCTTGTATTTGAACGTCCCATGAAAAATACCGGCACTTCTAAATTTATATTGGAAGATGCGGGTGACGGACAAACAAAAGTGACCTGGGATTTTCGTGGGCCCACCAAATTTCCCATGAGCCTGTTCAAAGGATTGTTTCAGCGCATGCTGGGAAAAGATATTGAACAGAGTTTAAAAAATCTGAAAGCTATACTTGATCAATAAACCCATCTGCATGAAACGCCTTTTGCCTTTATTCATTGCTGTTGTAAGCTATTCCTGCAACAGCAATGAACCTTCGGGTGCTGCCACCACCGATCTTGCCAAAGAGAAAATTGCCATTGCAGCCATGCTCGATTCTGTGAATACAGCAGCAGCCAATGCCGATTATGATGGCTATTTCCGCTTTTATACATCCGACGCTGTTTTTATTGGTACCGATGCCACAGAGCACTGGAACAAAGAACAGTTTATGGTTTGGGCCAAACCGTATTTTGATAAAAAATCCACCTGGAATTTTAAATCTTTGGAGCGGCATATTTATTTCGGCACACACGAAAATATTGCCTGGTTTGATGAAACGCTCAACACACAAATGAAAATCTGCCGGGGCAGTGGTGTGGTGGTGAAAGAAAACGGAACCTGGAAACTGCGGCAATATGTATTGTCGATGACCTTTCCCAATGATAAGATTGACGATGTAATTAAGCTGAAAGCGCCCGTGGAAGATTCGTTGATACATGTAATGGGAAAAGTAAAAAGGTAAAAGGCAAAAAGGAAACGAATCCTAACCTTTGAACCGCCGACGCTATCGGTCGGGGCCTTCGGCTCTTGAACTTTTTTATCCCTCTGCGAAAACCTCAGCGTTCTCTTTTCTCTGCGGCAAAGAACGTTGGCTGTTGATCGTTGGCCGTTCGCAGTTGTTCGTTGGCTGAAAGGCAAATAGAACCACGGAGGCACAGCGAGCACAGAGGAATACAAGGAAGAAAAAGTAAGATCTCAAGTAGTTTTAAAACTCCGTGTTCTCAGTGTCTCTGTGGTGAAAAAATTGTTCGAAGAATGATTCGTTTTACTAAGGAGCGTCGTACACCGTACATCTAACCTCGTACATAGAAACACAGATCCAACCGATTGAACTGATGAACACAGGTTTTATTTAATTAAAACTGATTATCTTGAATTGAACTTACAGTTAGTAATAAAGATTACTTTATGAGCAAAATAATTATTGACTGCGGAATTTCTATCGATGGCTATTTTGCCGGAGATAACCGTAGTCCGCAAAATCCAATGGGTGGTGTGTCCGGTTTACTGCACCAGTGGATGTTTAAACAAAAAGCTTTCTGGAAACATATTAAAATGGAAGGTGGGGAAGAGTACGGGGCCGACAGTAAATTGATTGAAGCCGTGTTTGCAAGAACAGGCGCTTATATTATGGGAAAGCGCATGTTTGAAGAAGGAGAAGTAGCCTGGCCGGAAGATTTATTCGAAGCAGATGTATATGTACTTACTCATGAAGTACGGGAGCCCTGGGTACAAAAAGGATCCACTGTTTTTCATTTCATAAACGATGGCATCTATAGTGCTCTTGAAAAGGCAAAACAATCGGCCAAAGGAAAGGATATCCGGATACAGGGTGGTGCCAATACCATTCAGCAGTATCTCAATGCCGGGCTCATAGATGAAATGTTCATCCACATTGCGCCGGTGATTTTAGGAAGCGGCATCCGTCTCTTTGATCAGATTGATAAAAATCTTTATGATATTCAGATTGCAGAAGTAATACATTCCAATCTCACCACACATATCAGGTACAATCTTTTGAAGAAATAATGAGTTGACGAGTAGTTGTAATCTGGTATCATTCTGTTACAGGTTCATAATACAAAATCATTGCACCACCGGTAAGTAATTTTGTTTTAGTAAGAAGTAAAGTGCTCCGTTGGTTGAAATGTTCAAACAGTGGTAATCCGGAACCGGCAATAACGGGATGAATACAAAGCTGTAATTCATCTACCAGTTTCAGCTTCAGCAGTTGTATCATTATACTGCGGCTGCCGATAAATATATCTTTTCCTTCTTTTTGTTTGAGTTCGGCAACCGTTTCTTCAATGCTTTTATGCGCCAGCGTTGCCGTTTTCCAGTCAACTTCTTTCAAGGTATTTGAAAATACCAATTTGGGGATCTGGTCAATTGCTGTTGCAAAATCATTCATGCTTTTATCATCGGAAGGAGTTTCTAATATATCACGCCAGAACTCCATAAGCTGGTAGGTGATTCGTCCGTAAAGAATCACACCTCCTTTGTTCAACAGCTCCTGGTAATGACGGTGCACCTCTTCGTTTGGAGTTACTGCAGTGTGGTCGCAATAACCATCCAGTGTCATATTAATGGCAGCAATTACTTTTCTCATAATGTTAGATCCAGATGGTGATGTGAATGTTTTTATTGGCTTGTATATGTTCCCGTTTTCTGATCTCGGCTTTTAACGGAAGCAAATAGGTTTTATGTTTTGTATCAAACCAGATAGCCGTTTCCCATTGGCTGTTACTGATTTTTGCTGTAGCTTTCAATCGTCCCCAACCTTCTTCCTGCCACTGCAAATGCTTCCGTATTTCAGCTGAAAGTTCAACAGGCAGTGAAACAAAGAACCACCCGTTCGGAGCTGTATGCTGCCACACTTTTGCCGGGAATTCATATTTGATTTTTCCTTTCATCGTTTGTACTTCGATAACAGAAACCAGCTTAATTAACAGCAGTTGAAAGTAACAACTAAAGGCCGGAATTAAAAAACAGGTGGGTAAAAAACAAAAACGGAAGTACAATTATTGTTTGTACTTCCGTTGAATTGGATAACAAAGATCTGTGCCGGTTCTTTATTGCGGAATTTGTTCCACCAGGATTTCATCGCCTGCTTTGTTGTAATAGGTGCAGGTCATTTTATCCATATTGATTTTCCATTTCTCGATTCCTGTAGTGGCACACATTTTAATAAAGCTGAGATAATCTGTTTTTCCATGCTGATGTGCTTTCAGCTCGGCTTTAAATAAATCTATATGAGTGGCATCTGTAACAGGCATGGCCTCGTATTTAGCCGGAACAATGGCTGTATGGTTGTTGGATCCGTGGTACTCAATATGCCCGTCGCTCACGTATGCTTCATAATGTGTAACGCCCAAAGCTTTAATTTCTCTGATATAAGAAGGAAAATCGGCGCCGGATTTTACTTTGCTGTGTGCTGCTTGTATTTGCTCTGCTGTAAACATGAAATTATTTATAAATTATTTTGTTGTAACAGGTGCCTGTTCCGGATTTAATGAAGATTGACACTGCTGTCAGTATAAATTTTATCGATCAAAAGCTTTTCACATTATTCGGGTCATATTCCACCATCCATTCAATGCCATATTTATCTCTGAACATACCAAAATAAGAACCCCATGGACTGTCTGTAATAGGCATTTCAATTTGTCCGCCCACCGAAAGTCCGTTGAATAGTTTATCGGCCTCTTCTTTACTTTCGGTGCTGATGACAATTTTGCTGCGGTTCTCATTTTCGTTTGTCCGCCCCATTATTTCGGGCACATCATTCGCCATCAGTAAATTTTTTCCAATGGGCAAAGCAATGTGCATGATTTTATTGGCTTCATGATCTGCCAACGGAAATCCGGCACCTGCCAAATCTTTGAAGCGGACAAGTTTTGAAAACGCACCGCCAAATACTGATTTGTAAAAGGTGAATGCTTCTTCTGCATTACCGTTAAAGTTGATGTGTGGATGGATGGTTGCCATATTTTTTATTTGTTATGATCCCGGTTTCAAAACTGTTTGTTCAGGTTATGGTATTGAACAGATGCCATATAGGGAAAGTAGGGTAATATTTCTATCAGCTCCTTTGTTTTTGCTTCATCAATATTCCGGAAGATCAAAACAGCATCCTTTTTTGTTACGGATATAAAAAAGCTCTCCAGGATATTTTCTTCTTTCCATTGGTTCACAAATTCCATTTCCTTTTTGGGTAATTCCGGGTTTGATTTAATTGTTTCAATTCCACTGTCTGAAAGGGTTATTAAAACCATAATTCGATTCATGTTTATTTTTTTTATTTGTTCCAGTTATTACGCCTCACAGCATAAATGAGTTCGTCTGCATATTCATTGTTTTTGAAGAGCACTTTTTCAAACCGGCCTTCCAGGATAAAACCGTTTTTTTCTAAAACTTTTTGAGATGCCAGGTTTGTTCCAAAGGGTCTTGCAAAGACACGGTCAATAGCAAATGTATCAAATGCAACGTTCACGGCTTGTTTTACCGCACTGCTCATGATGCCCTTGCACCAAAATGGTTCTGCTAACCAATAACCAAGTTCAGCATTTTTTCTGAAGATGTCGTCTTGCGGATGTATTCCAATTCCACCAACGGCTTGTCCGCCTATGTCAATGGCAAAAATATGAACCGGGTCATCCTTTGTGGCAAATTCAATAAATGCTCTTCCGTTGGTTTCGGTATAGGGAAACGGAAATTTATCTGTTAAGAATTTTGCAATATTCCAATTGTTGGCATACCTGACCAAGCTGTCTAAGTCAGAAATATTCCAGGGCCTGAGTTTATATTCCATTTTCAGTTGTTGCTTGTTTATATTCTTTTTTTTCAATTACTGTTTGAAAACCTTTCAGCCCAAACTATAGCTGATAGTAGTACAAAGTTGAAGTGGCGTTATCTGTATGCCGATGTAACAGAAATGCATTGTTAGGCGCAGTGCCTACTTCTTTGCCTTTTTGTATAACTCGTTTAATATATTTTCTCTTGTGTCCTTATTTTGTTCTAGTCTTTTTACATCAGCTTTCGTCACTTTTATCCAACCAAAATTGTAATCAAATAACCAAATGTCAGTTGTCTTTGTTGAAGTTCCCACATGCACAAAGCCTTGTCCATTCGTTTTGCTCTCATAGTACATTCCCGAGTTAAAATTTAATCTTTTAACCCCCTTTGGAAAGCTGTCTTTTTTTGGCTTTTGAACTACTTTCCAGTAATTCTGATAGTGTTTTATTTGTTCGTCAAGTTTAATCTCTTTACCTGTCTTGTTTCGATAATAACTATCAAGAATTATTCCCGACATGTCGTCAGGGTGGTAGATTCCTTTGTTATTAAAATATTTGGATAGTCTTGAACCTTTCCATAGTCCCCAGTTGTTTCTCATCCACATTCCAAAGCCCATGTGCAATCTCGTTGAGAATTCATCCTCAGTGAGAGCTAATAATGAATTTCGAGTACTGTCAGGGAGTATTTTGTCAATTTGAATGAAACAATCTTCAAGGTCAATAGGAATGTAAACTGTATCTGAATTTGTTTTTGTAGTCTCCACGGTAGAAATCTGTCCACAAGACTGAAAGTATGTGGAGAAGAGAAGTGTTAATAAAAGTAATGATGTTCTCATATCATTGTGACTAACGTTCAGCGATTTTTGTTTGTGTGGGTAATAGTGGTTTTAAGTCTGGTAAAAGATATACTGCTTAATTGATTTACAAAAGCCGGTAACATAGTCGTCTAGCCCACATGACGCAAAACCCATTGTTAGCGGCATTTTCATTTTTAACCTGCATCAATGCCATCTATAATATCCCTTAATTCGAAGTCGGACTTAAAGCCTCCGTTTATTTCTGGGTCGGCTATTTCAAAAATAATGTCTTTTGTTCTTTCATCATTAATCAGAACCTTTTCTCCCAAAGTCAAACAATCACAGATATAAGCTAAATCAACATTGCTAAATCTTCCTGATAAAGTTTCTTGCAATAATCTTTTAACAGCTGAATTATCTAGAATTATTTCTTCGTCCTCATTGAATAATAGAGGTATGGTTGAACCTTTCTTCTGCAACAACTTGCTGTAGGATGATACTTCTTCTTGAATGATCTTTTTCAAGTTGTCACTGGAAGAAACTCCCATTATGAATTGATTTAGATCTGATGCTTTCATGAAGTTTCAGGATTGCGGTAGCTAGCAGGGCTTTATACAGGTTGGGGATTAGTATTCCGTCTGCCCATAACCACTGCTGATTAAAAATATAAAGTTGAATTTAAGAACTAAAGTTGAAAGTTGTTTGTCCAGCCCGAACTACAGCCTGGATTTTCAATTTGATGATGTTTGCTGGTCACGCCCAACTTGCATAAAACCCAATGTAAGCTGCATAGTTTATCTACTATTTCTGTTGTCTGTATTTATATAAAGTCTATCCTTGAACTTTAATGTGTCAACCGATTCAAAATACTTTTCCTTGTTATCGGCCAATCTTAGAACCAAAGTCAGACTAGGATATAAATATCTCAGACTGTCATTGTTAAGTCGCAACGTGTCATCGTTTAATAAATATGTTCCTCGATAGTAGCTACCACCAAAAGGTCCTGAATTAAGAAACTTAAATGTGTTGTCTCTAAACAATTGAAAGTGAATAAAACTTGGATCATGATTAGCACCGCCTGTTATTATTCTTTTCTTTCCGCCATCTGTGTCTACCAAATATGATAAGAGAAATAGAAAACCAGTAAGTACTAAACCAAAAATCAAAGGTCTCGCTTTTTGTATAAAATGTATTTGTCGCCTGTCTTTTATGAGCCGGTATGTGGAATAGAGAAGAGTGCAAAAGAATACAAAATATAAAAAAAGTCTGCCGAGTCCGATAATGAAGTTCGGTTGATTTAGCTCTAAAAGATTTAGAATAATTATACCAACTGTCAAAACTAAAAGTATGATTATCTCTCGTCTCTTAAACATTGTAGGGTGTCGTTAAAACTTGCCGCTAACGTTTTGCCGCTTTGCGAAGGCGGGGATTTTCAGCACTAAAGTTCGTTAGATGCACAGAGCTTGAATTTACCACTTTACTTTCATAGAAGCACGCCCCCTCCGCTTTTGCAAAACGGCTGTTAGCGGTTCGTTGTTTATTATCTTTCCATCTGTTTCAGAATTAATTCTATCCATTCATTTTCATTTCTAATGGTCAAATCAATGTCTGGTGAAATTCCTATGCTCTCAAAATCTTCTTTGTTTTTGAATATCATTTTTTTAGTAGTGATTGCTACCGTAATATTCAATTCAGGTAAATGTAAAGGCATCCAGTCACCATACATTACAGCTCCTTTTGAATTCTCACCATAAGTTTTTACTTTTTTTGAAGTACTTGCCTGTAATATAAAGCCTTCAGCAGAACTTGCTGTATATTTATTAAAGATAATTGCAATATTCAATGGTGGATTTTCCTCCAATTGAACAGTGTCGATTTTTTTTTCGATAGGTGTAAATTGATTTAAATAGCTTTTTAAATATTCAACAAATTGTTCTTCATTAATGCTATCTTGTTTCGATTCGGTATATTCATATTTCGTTCTGTCATAATAATCATAATTGTCATTACTAACCCAAACGGAGCCATAATATGGTGTTTCAGTTAAGTTACTGTCTAATACGTATGGCAAGATTGATTGAAATGCGCCAAACCCGCCTCCTCCATTATTTCTAATATCAATGATTAAATTTTTCTTTGATGTAATTTCTATTCGATTCTTTGCTATTAAACTATCAATTTCACTTTTAAATGATAAGTCAAAAGATGGAAGTTTTAAGTAATTCGTTTGCTCAGATAGTTGTTTAAATTGTAAATCATTCTTGTTACTTGTTTTATTTTGTACGACTTGTGTTTTTCGGTGAAAAATTAAATTTCGGCCAATAATCAAAGTCGAATCTGTTAATGATACTTTATATGATTTTGGGATTAAATTCTTACTCCAGTAAACACAATCAAATGAGCCATCTGGTTTGTTTATAAATTCAATTTTAAGCTGTCCTTTTTTCCATGATTTTGATTTGTCTTTATCAATTACAGCAACCCACTTACCAAAAGTGCTTTTGGTAGGGATAACCTTGATACTAAAACTTCCATCTTGGAAATACCATAATCCTTCAAAAGAAATTTTGTCATCACCGTTTTTTCTTTTTGATTTAATAATATTATTAGATGGGGGATTGTAGTTGTCTGAATAAAAAAAGAAGCTATGTTCGTCACGAAAAAATGATAAATACAATGATACCAAACTAATACAATCTTTTTTAGTTAAAATTTTAACTGCCTGATTGTTAATTTTTGATTTATGAATAGTGTAATCATCTATTCTTTTTTGCTCTATTACTTGATGTTGGTAAGATGCTTGATTTTCTTCAACTTTTTGCTGAAGCAATTTTATATTTTTGAGGCAATCGCATTCTTGTCCAATTAGTTTGAACGAAATGCTCATTGTCAATAAAAATAATAATAATTTATATTTCATCTGTCATTTTGATTTGAGAGTCGTCCTACAATGACCGCTAACGGGCAGATATTGCCGATGGCGGGGAATTAAAATTCCGTCCGCCCGGAACTGCTGCCTGGCTTTTTGATAAAGTTAAATAGTAAGAACTAAAGCCGGGCTTTATTCGTCGAGCCCCGAACCAAAGTACAGCAGAATTGCCGCTGCTGATTGCTCCAATGTCAAGCCCCACTATTGGCAATACCAATGTTGGCTGCTGTATTTTATCAAGCTAAGCATGTTTGTCAATTTAGTTAACCTTGTCACCTCGTAATCTTTGTAATTACAAAATTGTCTGTGCAACAAGGACCAGGTCCACCTTGAACCGTAGCCTTAACATCCCCACTAATTGTCACAAGCAAGTTGTCAATTTGAAATTCAGGTGTCAGATTGCATGGGTTTAATTTTGTGTCAATTGTACCTTGTTCAACAATAAAAAAAACTCCAGCTGATTGTTGTTTTATTGTTGCTGGCTTATTTATTATTTGTCTGGAAGTTGTTGCATTTGGAAAGCAGTCGTTGGTTTGTGCTTTATCCTTTTTACAAGAGCTAATTAAAAGTAATCCGATAACGAAAGGCAAAGTGTAGATTTTATTTGTCATAGCAAACATTTCATTTTTATAAATTGACAATCTCTGCAAGCATTTCGTTGCATTGTAGGGGTCGATTAATATAGCAGCTAACGTTTTGTTGCTTTGCGTTCGGGCGGGAAATCGAAGCGCAAAAGTTGATATTATTACTAAAGTTCAATTGAAAAACTACCGTTGAATTTTGCACGTCACCTCGCCTGACGCAAAACCCGTGTTAGCAGCTGGCATATTGCTATTTACTAAGTCTGTAATATGGTAAATATAGTGTCGGGTCGTACCCTAATTTTTGAGCCAATTTGTATGAGCCAATATTTTCTAAACGACAAGACCATATTGGTTCATAGTTATTGGCAATACAGTAGTCTATGATTGCTCTACAAACTAATTCTGCAAGACCTTTCCCCCTGTATTTCTCTTTTGTTTCAATTCCCATTTCGAAATCATTGTCAAACCAATACGATGAAAATGACATAGATGCTAATTCGTCTTTATAGAACAAAGCGAAAGCAACACCATTATTTAGAAAGTCTTCTTCATTGTCCCAAAAATACAAGGGAACTACACTCCCTTGCATATCTCTGAACATCTGTCCATTAGCTCTTACAATTGAAATGTCTTTGTCGATATTTTGAGTTGATAAGGGTTGATGTTTATTAATGTTGAACTTGAAATTTACTCTTGTATTGAGTTCAATTATTCCTCTTTCAATTTTTTCGGTATTGTCAACCGATTTTATCAATGTGTCTTTAAATAATGTTGATAATACATTGTCCCAATTATTCGGGAAAGCCTGCATCCACTCAAAGTTGTTTCTTGAATTGTCTTTATTTAGGGCATAATTTTTAAAGGCTTCGTTAAAAATTTTGTTGTTACTTTCACCAAATAATAGTGTCATGCCATAAGGATGAACTATGTAAAATGTTTCTGGATGGATTGGATTGTCAACGTAAATTTTTCCTGCAACTGTCTGCTCAACTACTGCTCTTGCAAATAAACTATTTATAGCAACTCCCTTTAGAGGTTGAATTACTTTGTTATAGTCTGCTTTATCTAATAATACCATTGTCAATGTCTCTTTTTAAGATTGTGTCTTTCAATGCTTGCTGCTAACGTCCAGCTATTGCCGATGGTGGGGAATTTTATATTCGTCTGCCCGGAACTACTGCCTGGCTTTTTGATAAAGTTAAATATTAAGAACTAAAGCTGGGCTTTATTCGTCGAGCCCCGAACCACGGTACAACAGAATTACCAATGCTGATTGTTCCAATGTCCAGCCCCACTATTGGCAATACCAATGTTGGCAGTAGTGCTTTTTTCGCATGTTAAAATACAAAAAGCAGAAAAGATATTACTCCCTTCTGCTTAAAGTTTTAAAATGTCGTTTGATTACTTTCTTTCTAATGGAACTTGTAAGTTGGTTGGTCTGTTTTCAGGTTTGTCAAATCCTCGACCGTCAACATGTTTGCTACCCATAAACAACATATTGTTATGAATGTAAATTAAATCATAATCTCCAACTGTTTCACCTTCTTTAATGCCAAACAACGGAAATTCTTTTCCTTTAATGTCTTGCATTTTGTTTACTTCCCATTTGTTCAGCCCTTTTACTGGTGCTTGGTTTAGTTGGTCAGCAAACATTGGGTGTAAAGGTGTTACTTCAAACGCTTCGTCCAAAATGTAGTCAATTTCAAACGCACCTTTTGCAATTTGGAGTTCCTTTCCCCAAACAGTGTGTCCTTTAAATGTAAATTGAACCAATGGCATTTGTCCGAATGGGTCGGCAGAGCTAATTATTGTTCCTTCAAATCTGTCGTTTGGTAAATATTTGAAAATCCGTTTTACATAAAACGGCTGGATTTTGCCTGTTCCTAAACGGTCTTCAAAAGGACGAAGTTCTGTTGAAAGTGAAGTCCATTCTCCGCCTTGAATGAATTGCTTAATTTCAGCGATTGTAGTCATTTGTTTACTTTTTTGAGTTGTTGCTTTTTTTGATTGTGAATAAACTGCTGCTGCGGTTAAAAGGATAGCAAGAAATCCTAAAACGATTTTCTTCATTAGATTTTATTTTTGTGCTTGTTCAGTCTTTATTGGTCATGAGAGCAAACTTATTAACTTTGTCCAAAATAGTAGTGTAGTCAATAAATGTCTTTATAGTCTAAAAATATAGACCAATGGAAAGTAAAAGAAAAACAAAGGATTTTAATCCAAATAATTGTCCCGTTACGCATTGTCTGAACAAGATTGGCGGAAAATGGAAACCTGTAATTATTCATTTGATAAGGAAAGATTGCAACCGTTTCTCTATGTTGCAAAAAGCAATTCCTGATATTAGTAAGCAAATGTTGGTCAACCAACTTCGTGAAATGGAAGTTGATAAAATTTTGGAACGAATTATTTATGCAGAAATTCCTCCAAGAGTTGAATATAAAATATCAAAATACGGTCAATCACTCCTACCAATTATTGATAGTATGTCCGATTGGGGTTTAAAGGATTTAAAGAAGTCGCCAAAGTAGGTTCGGTCGTTTTGACGGTGGCTCGTAGCATTACTGCCAACGTTAAAGATTTGCGGTCGGCGGGGCAATTATTTTACGTCGCCCCTGGCGACGAGTAATGAACGGTGATATTAAAGATAAAATTTTATTCAAAAGCTTAATAGACAAATGTCAGCTGGTACAAAAGCAAAATAGAATTACAGGTGATGACCGACGCTTTGCGTCGCCCCCGCTGCCGCAAAACTGCATGTTGTAGGCATACTCTTCGCCTGCTAATTTATAGCCGTTTTGCTTTTTTAGGAACTTTACCTTCTTGAAATTCTTGTCTTTGAATTGGGTCGCCTAAGTCCATTACAAACTTGTCCCACTTACCTAACCAGTTTCTTACTGCACAACTCCAGTCACCAGTAACAGTGTCTGAAAATTGCCAAAGAATATGATAGCCGTCTTCATTTGAAAAACCTTCATTGTCTGCTTGCAAAATGCCAATAGTCTTGTTCCAAATTTTCGTCTTGATATTGCTAACAACTTCAAAGTTGCCGTCCTCAAATGCTGCGTTGAGCATTTGAAAGGCGTATATAACTTTTACTTTACCAAAGTAGTTTGTCAACCATTTAACTGCAGATGCTGGTTTGTAGTCTTGAATGTATTCTTTAAACTCATCAAGTTCTTCTTGTCCTAATTCACCTTCTATAACAGGATTTCTTTCTAATTGGGCTAAAGGATCTCCGTCTGCACTTAAAATGTCAAGCATTGTCCATTTGTCTGCTTGTTCGGTTGTGTCAAACTCAAATTTTGCGATCAAGCCGTCAGCTGCTAATGATTGAATGAGTTCGTCTATATGAATGTCTGGGTCTTGTGTACCTAAAACTCTGATGTAATATCCCATAGGAGAGTGTCGTTTTAGAGTTGCCTACAACGTTCATGGATTTATGCAGGTTGGGAATTGTTATTCCGTCCGCCTACAACCGCTGCTGAGTGAAAATATAAAGTTGAATGTAAGAACTAAAGTTGAAAATTGTTTGTCCCGACCGAACCACAGCCTGGATTTGCAATTAGCTGATGTTTACTGGTCATGCCCAACTTGCATAAAACCCAATGTTGTAGGCATCTGCTTCTCTGTCAGTATAAACCTGCAAATATTCTTTTTACATCTGCTGCTGTTGAAGCGTTGTTGAAAATTGCCAAGACAACCCCATTTTGATTTCTGTCACGAATTTCGATATTAAAGGTTTGATGATTATAAGCAATTGCATATCGGTGTCCATTTACTGTAAGCCAAAGAATGTTCGCAGTCTCTTCATTGTAAGTTCTTACTTCAACGTCTTGAGTTGCTCGCCAAATAACTGCACCTGCTAAAGTCAAGACAATTTCATTTACATTTTGTCCGTGATGGTCTGCACGATTCATAACGCCATTGATGTACTCATTGAGAAGCGTTAAGGTTGTAATAGTTAATGCCATATTTATGATTTATTTTTTGTCAAATTGTGGGGAGTGGGGGACTTGAACCCCCAGCCCTCAATCCTGAATTCAGATTGAATTTTTTAAAGCTCTCAATGTCTTATAGTACGGAGATTGGAACCGTTCTCCCCACGAGGGCAACCCCAACTACTACACTTATGAGTTTTGTCAGCATAGTCTGAAAGTTTAGAGTTACCAACATTGTTGCCAATGAGGAGAACGTCGTCACTCCGACTAAGGACATTGTAAAGTCAATAGTCAACTCAACCTTTAAAGACAGGCTTTTTAGTCTCGCCAATCGAGACAATTATTTCAATGAACGGAATGTCGTTTAGCATTGCCTACAACGTTCGGCATTTGTGTTTGTGGCAGACATTAAAAACTGTCAGCCTGGCACCGATGTTCAATAAAGTTACAAAACCTGAAGGTGAAAACCAGTTGCCCGTTAGAAATCAGTCGGCCCGAACTATAGCCGATAGTAGTAAACAGCTGATGCGGCGTTATCTGTCCGCCGACATAACACAAATGCAATGTTGTGTGCAGTATTGTTGTAACTAAGCAGTTTCGTCTTCAAAAGCAATTAGTTTGTCGCCACATTGAATGCATTCTGTTGCTAATGCAAACCAAGATATGTCGTTAGGACTGTCAGAGTCTGCCGGAACTTCAAAGCCAACTGAAATTTTAAAGTTCGTGCCGCTGCATTTGTCGCAGTGATGTGTACTTAAAAACTTTGATTCCTTTTTTGCATTGTCACCGAATGCATGCCAACTGGCAGGATGTCGTCTTGTATCATAAATAAGAAATTGTTTTTGATTTATTTCCGAAGTTAGCTTAACAGCAGTAGGAAATGATTCTTCTGACCCAGTGTCAGGCAGTTGTATTTGGAAAGAGTAGTCGCCATTTTCAACTACGTCATATACCCTGTATAATTCTTCCCCGTGTCCACACCAACTACCGTCAAATAATAACGCTGCAAGTCCGTTATTTGCTGGTTTAGCAACAAGATCTTTAATGTAGTCAGGTGCATTATTTGTGTCAGTGTCTGGTGAATTCATTAATTGTCACTTTTCAAGTTAAAGGGGTGTTATGAATATTGCACACAACGGTTTACGTATTGGCGATGGGCGGGAATTTTAGCACTAAAGTTCAATCGAAGAACAGAAGTTGAATTTTGCACTTCAGTTGATACGAAGCCGTTCAGCCCGCCTATTGCCAATACGATGTTGTAGGCAGTTTTATTCATTTATTCATCATTAGGTTTGCGATTTCAAGTGGTATTTTGTCAAACACTGCATCTTGTGCAAACATTCCGTTACACAATATATTTATTCCAAAATTCTTTTCGGGAAAGATAAACAGTATTGAGCAAAATCCCGGATTATTTCCAAAATGACAAATGTATCTTCCCAAATTAGAGTTGTCAAAAATCCACCAAGTTAAGCCCAACGAAATTTTATATTTTGGAATGGATTCAGTAACTGTCCACATATCTTTTAATGTCTCTTGTTTAATTACATTTTCCGAGGAGCTTGTGGTACCGTTATTTAGTTGAATTAAATACTTTGTCCATTTGTTTAGTTCAGAAGACGTTGTAATTAAATTACCTGTTGGGTTGTCTATGTAAGGTTCTCCATAAGTTTCGTAGTTTCTTAACTCCAAAGGTTTCCCATTTAAAATCGGATTTTTCTTATCGTCAATTCTGTATATATTAAATTGTTCGATTCTTTTTGAAGTTCCTGCTACTACTTGCGGAAGTGCTAATTTTGAAGAGTCAATTTCTTCATAAAAATAGGTCGCTTGGTTAATACCCAATTTGGAAAGTACATTTTCATAAATGTATTTGTGAAAAGGTTGTTTGGATATTTTTGATACAATAATCCCTAACAAGTCAAATCCAATATTGCTGTATGTGTCGCCCGAAAATTTTGTTCCTGGTGTAAAATTCAGTTTAACCTTTTGCAAACCTTTGATAAAAAGAGGGATTGAGGTACTGTCATCAGGAAGATTAGTTTGTTCATTTGTCCAAGGTAAACCCGAAGTGTGAGTTAGTAAATGTTTAATTGTAATTTTATCGTAGTCTTTGCTTTTTAGTTTAAAGTCTGGTAAAATTTCAACAAGTTTATCGTCTAATGAAAGTTTCCCTTGTTCAACAAGTAGCATTATGGCAGTTGCCGTAAAAACTTTGGTAATTGAGGCAATATGAAACATTGTGCTATCCGTCACAGGAAATCCGTTTTGTTGAGCGGTTTGTCCGTAGTTAACTGTATAACTTTTATCATCATCAACAATTCCAATAGACATTCCTACAATTGAGTATTGCTTTATATATGGATTTACAATTGAATCAATTTTGGTTTTTAGTTCAGTCGTTAGTTTTTGAGAAAATCCGTTTATTGATTGAATGAGAAATAATATGACTAATAAATATATTTTCATTTTGTGTTTGTTGGTTTCGCCAAATTGCCTACAACGTTAAAGCATTTGCGATGGCATGGCAATAGCGTACTGTCAGCCTGGAACAAATGCAAAATTGAAAAACTGTTGCTCAAGTTAAGAACTAATGTTCAACAGCGTATTGTCTGACGAAACTAAAGCTGAAAATGATTTGCAGCCGATTGCTCCAACATCCAGCCATGCTATTGCAAATGCACTTGTTAGCGGCTGTTTTTTGTCTTCGGAACTTTAAATTCAATCGGGGGCGGCGGTGGCACTGTTGGCGGTACAACATACTTTTCGCTTTCAAAATAAATAACTGTGTCAACCTGATGCAACTTTAACTTCTCTTTCTTTTCAACAATCCAGTTTTTAAATTTCGTCAATACCAAAGGAACGCTGTCACTATGAACCCTAACGCTTTTTTTAATTTTGTTTTTGTGAATGTAGAATTGGTAATCTATTCCGTCTTGATAATCTTGATAATATGAAGTATCGAAGTTATCAAAAGGTATCATGTTGATAAAACTGTCAAGAGTTGACCTGTCTGCTTTCGAAAGCAAAGCATAATATGAAGTTTCGCTTTTAAGATTGTCAGAAAATGAAGAAGCAAAATGCTGTCTTATCAATGCTGTATCACTTTGAAGAAACTTAATGGAAAAACAAGTTGAAAAAACATCATTATAAGTAAAGTCAAACGCCTCAAAGGATTTTACCAACTTGTCATTGTCACAATTGGAGAAATTGCGAAACCATTTGATGTCGTCATTGACAGCCGCAACTAAGAAAAAATAGATAGAAGCAGCTATAATAAAAAATACAAGAAAAATGCGTCGCATGTCAATGAGATGATTAAGCAGACTGTTTCCATAAAATAGCCGCTTACGGCCACAGCTTTGCGTTCGGCAGGGCATTTGGAAAAAGCGAGCCCGGAATTGCAGCCGACCGAAGTTACAAAAGTTGAAAACATATTCAGTTGCTCATCCGTGTTCGGTCAGCCAGATATGTAGCTGATAGTAGCACTAAGATGAGGATTTATTCGTCGTCCCCTGCTGACGCAAAACTGCATGTAGGCAGCAGTTTTTATTCGTCGTATGTGTCAAGCTTCCACTTCTTGTTACCTCTAAGCTTTTTCCATTCCCAATATGTTTCATAAAAACTGTCGTGTAGCATATCGTTGAATTGTTTTGTGTCTGCCTGTGGTTCTTCATCAATAAGTTCAACTCCTGTCCAGTTGTCGTAATGAAGTTTTGGCGAAACTGTTCCGTCTAACAGGTTAAGCATATTGAAAATTATTCCTGCACTATTGTCCGAAATAATTTTTCTTAAAGCATTTTTTAAATGTTCATTATTGTCAAGCTTATTAAGTTCAGCTTTTTCCAAGTCTGTCAATCCGTTGTTTGGCGGATAAGTGAGGAAGTCAAAGTCTTTGTGTTCAATAATGTTTTGCATGGTCGCCTCTGCATATTCTTCGATGTCTTGGTTAAGGTCAAGAAGCAAACCGATTGCATTTTTGTGTGATAGCATTTTAAGTCAGTTTTTTTTAAGAGAATAAGCCACCGTAAATAAGTAAGAGTGTCGCAATAATTGAGACTACTAAGCCAATTATGTTAGCTGTTATCTTATTTTTAAATAAGTTGCGAATTACAATGTCCCCTCCAAAAAGCAAAACTCCGAATCCCAACAGTCCAACCATGCCGACTACTCCCCAACCTTCACCTTCAGAAAGCTGGTCATAGTTATAAATAGTAAAGCCAATGCACCCTAACAGGAAAACGATTGAATATATATTGAGAATTGAGGGTTTAAATTTCATTGTTTGTCATGTGGAAAGTGTCGCTGTAAAATTGCTGCCTACGTTGAAGCATTTGTGTTTGTGGCGGACTTTGAAACCCACCAGCCCGGCACTGTTGCTGATTAAAGTTACAAAACCCGAAGGTGAAAACCAGTTGCCGGTTAGAAATCCGTCGGCCCGAACTGTAGCCGATAGTAGTACACAGCTGATGCGGCGTTATCTGTCCGCCGACATAACACAAATGCACTGTTATATGGCGCCAGAAAATATAAAAGAGAAACGCAAGCAACCATAACCGGAGCTAAATGAAAAATTACTGACCCCAGCCGAAGGCTGTCTGTCGGCATCCAAACTGTGAAGATGATCACACTATTATCCCCCGCACTGCAATAACTCACCAACAGCAAGGAAGCCAGGCCACATCACAGCCATAAGCCGAAGTACAAGATGTAAGAAACAAATGAAACAAAACCTGTCGGCAGATCCGTAAAAGTTAGGCCGGGAGTAATGAAATCCCGAAGCAGGTGTCGGACAATGAAACCGAGAACCAACCTGTCAGCCACAGAAAGTACCAACCGAACAACCGCAACCAAAGTCAGCCAGCACCACGAAAAACTAACCGATAAGTTTACTGATTAACCAGCAATAAGAAGCTGCGAATCAGGTGCCATATAACGTTCGGGGCTTGCTGCTGTGCTGGGATTTGTTGAACGTCCAGCCCGCTAACGAAACCCCGATTAGTATTTATAATTATAAATGTAAATGAAATTTTGAAAGGTTACGGTCTCGCCGTAGCTGCTGCTGAATAGCGATTTACTGCTGATGATTTATCCGTCAGCCAGCATAGCAGCAAACCCCCTGTTACAAGCTGTGCGTCTTTTCTTTCAGAGTCAAAAAAGTCATTGTCTAACGATTTTCTAGACCAAAAGGGTAGGAGTTCAGTGTTTTTGTCAGTGGACTTTTTCCAAAGATTCTGGGTCGAAAAAATGAAAATATTCTGTCTTCCAAGTCTGCGAGCCATAACAAAAACTGATTTTTTATGCTGTTTTTGATTAACAAACTGTTTCCAGGCTGAAGATAAAAAAGTCAGAACTATGTCTAACCCAAACTGCAGATTAAAAGAAAACAGTCTCAACTTTACTGCTGACAACAGAAAACCGTGTCTACCGAGGTCTACAGCCAAAGATTGTGATATGAAAAATTACCTGTCAATTTTTGTTGTTATGGCGTCTTACAAAAACTGATTGCTTCATGAATGGTGCTTGCAAAGATCTCTTTTGAAAAATAAAACTGTGTCAAAAAAAACAAACTGCAGTTGTTTGTCATATGGTTTCAACCAGTTGATGTCTAATAATTCTTCCAAACTAATACTGCCTGAAAAATCTTCAAACTGTAACAATCCGTAAACTGTCTCAGCATAGCTTGTAACGTGCAGCATTTGTGTTTGTGGTGGAATTTGAAACCCACCAGCCCGGCACTGTTGCTGATTAAAGTTACAAAACCTGAAGTTGAAAACCAGTTGCCGGTCAGAAATCCGTCGGCCCGAACTGTAGCCGATAGTATTACAAAGCTGATGCGGCGTAATCTGTCCGCCGACATAACACAAATGCACTGTTATATGGCGCCAGAAATTATTAAAAAAAAAACGCAAACAACCATAACCGGAGCTAAATGAAAAATTACTGATCCCAGCCGAAGGCTGTCTGTCGGCAACCAAACTGTGAAGATGGTCACACCATTAGCACCTGCACTGCAACAACTCACCAACAGAAAGGAAGCCAGGCTACATCACAGCCATAAGCCGAAGTACAAGATGTAAGAAACAAATGAAACAAAACCTGTCGGCAGATCCGTTAAAGTCGGGCCGGGAGTAATGAAACCCGGAACAGGTGTCGGATAATGAACCCGGGAACCACCTGTCAGCCACAGAAAGTATAAGCCAAACAACCGCAACCCAAGGTCAGCCAGCACCACGAAAAACGAACCAATAAGTTTAATTAAGAACCAGCAATACAAAGCTGCGAATCAGGTGCCATATAACGGTTTACGTATTGGCGATGGGCGGGAATTTTAGCACTAAAGTCCAATCGAAGAACTGCCGTTGAATTTAGTACTGAACCCGCCATTTTGCCAAACTGCTGTTATCGGTAGCTCTTCTTTGGTCTTCATTATTTTCTTTTTACTTTTCAATAAACACTGGTGAAAGTTGAGATTTGTAAGTTGTATCTGTCAACTGCTTTTGTTCTTTAGTTTTCCAATTCATAAGTATAATATGGTATTGTGTTTCTTTAATGTCTGATTTGTTAAAAGTTAACCATTTCCCGTCCGAACTCCAGTCATGATAACCTTCTGAAAGTTCATTTTCGATAAGTTTCCATTGTTTCTTTCCGTCAGGAGTTACTGCAAAAATGCTATGTCGTCCATCTTGTAAGGATACATAACTGATAAAGTTTTCGGTTGGATGCCATTTCGTTGCACCAGCTCTGTAACCATAGTCTTTTGCTGATATGTTGTTTTCAGGATAATGCGTTAATTGTGTCATTCCAGTTCCATCATCATTCATTACAAACAGTTCTTCATGACTTGTTTTGTCGGTTTTATCTTTTTGATAATAGAAGGCAATTTTTTTACCGTCAGGCGAAAAGCAAGGGTCTCCGTATTTTGCATTAGGTTCATTTGTCAATTGCTTATATGCTCCTGTCTTGGTGTTAACGATAAAAAGTTGGTATCGTAATTCTTTTCCAATTCTTCCAGCAACTACAAGTTCCTCACCATTTTTTCTACCACTCATCCAACTGTCTTCCAACATTAAGTCGCTTACTTTTTTTATGTTAGTCCCGTTTACATCCGTTTCGTATAGAAAAAAGCAACGGCTACAAGTGTCTCTGTCGCTGATAAAAAACAGTCGGTTTTTGTAAGCATAGTATGTCCACGCAACATCAGGATTATTGGTAATATTTTTTTTGTTTGAACCGTCCATATTCATTGTCATAACTTCATAATTATTTTTATGAATTGTGTCATTTTCATGAATATTATACGCAATAGAATATTCCTTTTCTGCTATGCTCTTTTTGTTTTGTGAGTTTGCACAAGAGCTTAGAAACACAGTTGCGATTATTAAGTGAATTGTATTTTTCATTTTTTATGAGTTCGGTTAAATTTATTGATTATTACAACTTGTATTATTTTTTTGTTATTCATTTATCATTTTAGGTCGTCATAGAGTTACCGATAACGTCCAGCTATTGCCGATGGTGGGGAATTTTATATTCGTCTGCCCGGAACTACTGCCTGGCTTTTTGATAAAGTTAAATATTAAGAACTAAAGCTGGGCTTTATTCGTCGAGCCCCGAACCACGGTACAACAGAATTACCAATGCTGATTGTTCCAATGTCCAGCCCCACTATTGGCAATACCAATGTTGTGCGTTCGCCTTGGTTAAGTTTACTCGATAGTTACAATTCAGGCGGAAGAAAGAACTCAGAAACATCGTCTACAGAAATGATTTCAATTTTCTTTTCACGCCAGTCTGGAAGAATTGATAAAAATCTAGACTTAATATTTTCTGGTACGCAGTCCTGAATATATATCTTTTTTAGATTAGTCATTGCTCTAATAATTTTTCTGTCAACTTCTCTATTAAAGAACGGAAATGAGTATCCAACAACAACTAAAATTTCTGTCTCGTTATAATTTTCTATGACTTTGTTTACATTTTCCCAATCATGGTACCATGCAAAATTAAGGCTTACACGACCCTGATAAACTCGTAATCTTTGTTTTATATGAAGGAAAGCATATTGCAAAGGGAAATCCAAATCTTCTTTAACAAACTTGTCACTTAAGATATTTTTCACAAGTGGAAAGGAATCTCTAAACTGTCCTAGGATATTACTTGAACCGTTCAACTTAACAGAAGTAAATTTATCTTTCTTAAAGTCGTTTCGGTCTGAATTAAATAAGTAAAAACTTAAATCTAAATTTCCTCTATTTATTATCTTTTCATGGGCTGCTTCCATCTGTAAGTCATAGTTCCATGAAAGAAATTTTAAATTGTCTGGGAAGCTATAGGAGTGGGAATTTAATATCGAAACTAAAAATGTGTCGTATCGTGGGTCAAGTCCAGATATTTTTTGTTCAATGTTAAAGTAGAGTGCTAGTGAAAATATCAGTTCGTTAATTTCCTGAGATTGTCCGCTAATGTTAAGCTTTTTTGCATAAGTGTCGACTGTTGAATGATTGCTAGATTGTAAGAAAAGTTTGTCTAACAGGTCAAGCACATATTGTTTTGCTTCAGCTTTTTTAAATGTATAATCTTTCGTCGGTGAAAATGTCTCATCAGGTTCATAAATACATTGTTTGTCAATATAATCTCTTATAGACTTTATCCTTTCAGGTAATTTTTTTATTGTAGGTAATGCTTGTGCACTGGCACCAGCTCCAAACAGATATGAAATTTTAGGCAAATTAGTTTCTGACATATAGGAGATTCTTCAATGAGTGAGTTGTAAAGGTGACGCACAACGTGCGGCATTTGTGTTTGTGGCGGACTTTGAAAAACTGTCAGCCTGGTACCGAAGTTCATTAAAGTTACAAAACCTGAAGGTGAAAACCCGTTGCCGGTTAGAAATCCGTCGGCCCGAACTGTAGCCGATAGTATTACAAAGCTGATGCGGCGTTATCTGTCCGCCGACATAACACAAATGCACTGTTATATGGCGCCAGAAATTATTAAAAAAAAAACGCAAACAACCATAACCGGAGCTAAATGAAAAATTACTGATCCCAGCCGAAGGCTGTCTGTCGGCAACCAAACTGTGAAGATGGTCACACCATTAGCACCTGCACTGCAACAACTCACCAACAGAAAGGAAGCCAGGCTACATCACAGCCATAAGCCGAAGTACAAGATGTAAGAAACAAATGAAAAAAACCTGTCGGTAGATCCGTTAAAGTCAGGCCGGGAGTAACGAAACCCGGAACAGGTGTCGGACAATGAAACCGGGAACCAACCTGTCAGCCACAGAAAGTACAAACCGATCAACCGCAACCAAAGTCAGCCAGCGCCACGAAAAACGAACCGATAAGTTCAATGATTAACCAGCACTAAGAAAGCTGCGAATCAGGTGCCATATAACGTTCTAGGCTTGCCGCAGGGCTGGTATTTTATAACTATCTGCCCGGCAACTGAAGCCGATTGAAAACTGATGATGAAATTAACAACTAAAAGCCAAATAGAATTCGGTCAAGCCAGATATTAGTTGATAGCAGTACAACAGCCGATTGTTATTCCGTTCGCCAGCCTTGCGGCAAACCTTTTGTTGTACGTTCGCCCTTCTTGTCTGGCTTATTAAACAACATTTAGTTTAATTTATTCTCCACCGAATGAAAATATGGCCATTTACAGTAAGGGAGTTATTTACAGATGGAGCAAATATGCGGGTGATTGGCATATATGCAGCACAACCAATAGCAAACTTCTTTAAATTGTAGGATGCCTCAAGCCTTGCTGTAACAAACGTGGATTTAAGGTATATCCAGTCTTGTGATGATTTCTTGATCCCATATACCGAATCAGTAAGTAATACGCCATTTGATAAACGGGTTATTTCCTGATTTATCAATGCAGCATTCTGCCAATTAAAATTAAGGCTGCCACCAATATTCCATTTATCATTTAAATGGTAATTGTATTGCAGCCCCACAGATATGCCATTTGTTTTTATTGCAATTGTATTTCTCCTGATCGTTGTTGAATCCTGAACAGAAACAGGACCAGTAGAGGTTGCAACAACTTTATTTCCAGTAAAATATTGCTGCTCCGGTTTCGCCAAAAACAATAATTCATTTTCCTTCTTACCGATTGTTTTACTTATCCATAAACCGGGGATTAAAAAATTATAAGGTTGGCTATTGCCATTGGTACGGGTAAAATATTCTTTAAATCCGTATACAGGGATATTAATATTCCATTGCACACCATAATGGAGTTGAAGCCCTTTTCTGTTTTTAATTCTTACTCTACGGTTAATGGGGCTGTCAGGGGAAGTCATATTGATAATACTACTGTCCCCTTTTATAGCGGAAGAAACAAATTTAGCAGTATCCCCCAGGCTTATATTTTTGCTTATATGAATAGGTATTGAATCTTTCTCAACAGCAATTGCTGTTGCTGAATCATTCAAACTTCTATCGTTTGCTGCTTGTTTCGGGTTTGCCTTAGTTTCAACAGCTTCGATTTCCTGCTGACGGATATTGCCAGCCGTAACTAATACATCTGCTGACTTTTGTTCTACAGTATCTTTCAGTAATTTTTTTTGTATAATTATTTGCTTCCCCTTTACAGATTGACTTTTAGTTTGAAGTTTTTTTCTTTGCGATTTTGTATTGGATTTTGCCAAAGTGTTTTTGGGGTTAGTCGGGTTTGTTTTTAGGAAACCTGTTTTTTGTTTCTGTGTTGGGGGATTATCCTGAAAAATTACAAAGCCGGAATAAAAGGAATAATATAAAGAAGTAGTCCTTTTTATCAGCTGAAGAATTTCCTTAATAGAATACCGGGCCTTTGGAAAATTAATTTCTCTTGAACCTTTAACCTTTACTGAGTTAAAAGAAAACCTTATTCTGCTGTTTTTATGAATGTATTTTGTGAGTGAGTCCAATGAAATGTTTCCATCAAGCAAAAAACTACCTTCAGAAATTTTTTGCTGCTTCAGTTGCCCTTGGGCAATAGTGTATTTACCCGCTGAAAAAACGAGAAACAATATCAGGCAAATAAAATATTTCTTATTCACATCCTTCTCCGGTTAATACAACCTGGTTATTCTTTTCATCTATTTGATAAGTAAAATTGAGCGTATAGGCCATTAGATCAAATATTTCTTTCAGGCTTTTATTATCGAATCTTGTTGTTATTCTGCAGTTGTACAGGTTCTTATTTTTAAATACTATGGCAACCCCATAAGCATTTTCAATGGATTCGGCAGCTTCTTTAAGTGAGGTATCCATAAACTCAAAGATTCTTGTGGCATAACTGAATAAATTAACATCAACTGCTTGCTTATCACTGATGTGCCCGGTTTTTTCATCATACTTTACGGATTCTCCTGCATTGAGTGTAAGTTTTTGCCCGCCTGTTTCAATTACAGCGCTTCCTGATTGTATATACACAGCTGAAATGGCAAATACTGTATCAAAAGATACATAAATATTTGCCTGAACGGGTACCACATCTAGAGTACCAAGTTTTAAATGATGAGCCGGTTGATTACTGAATTGCCTTTCTCTGAAATAAGCTGCGCCCCTAACAGCGGTTTGTCTCTCTTTAGCCGTATTATTAAGTTCACTTATGCTGCTATTTTTATTTAAAAATGCTAACGTGCCATCTGATAAAGTAACTTTCTGTGGTTTGTCAGTGCTATAATATGTTATAGCTGAAGGTTGTTTTTGGGGTGTGTCTTTCCAAAAGTAGTATGCGGTTACTGCCATAATTATTAATCCCAGCCCTGCATAAGCGAAATATTTTACAGAAAAAGGTTTGCCTGATTTAGCGGGGTGTACTTTTCCGGGGGCAGTAGTGAGCAGAGTTTTCATACTTGCCCATGCTTCATCTGCAGGAATATCAGGTTCAGGGTAATTCTTATGATTCATTTGATTGCTATGTAAATTTTTGTCATCCACTTTTTTTAATATTATGTTGTTCAAAAATTATTTTAAGTCTGCTTCGGCATTCACTCAGGTGCCATTTTACGGCACCTTCTTTCATATCAATGGAACCTGATATTTCTTTCATAGAGAACCCTTCCAGGTAATATAGGCTACAAACACATCTTGTTTTTGCCGGTAATTTATCCAAATAATAGTAAATGTCTTTCCACTCAAGTTGCTTAAAGGGGTTGTTGTCAATTTGTTCTTTTACATTTTCAGTTAGTTCAAATGTGAGGTTTGTTTTCTTATCCCTGATTAAAGTAAGTGCTGCATTTCTAACTATTGTATAAACCCAATTAAAAAAGGCCCCCTTACTTTCATCATATTGTTCAATATTTTTAAAAACCCTAAGCATACCATTGTTTAATGCAGTAAGTATGTCCTGTTTATCTTCAAAAAAAGTTTTGCATAAAGCAAATAAGGCAGGGTAAAACTGCCGGTACAGTTTTTCCTGGCTCAACTGATCCTGTTTTTTACAGCCTTCAATGATATGTGAAATGTTTTCCAAAGTATTGAAAAGAGCCGGTTTGCTATTTGCATTCAAAGCGGCTCTGTAAACATAATTTTATTTAATTATTATAAACTGGTTGGAGAAATGGTAACTCCTGTTGTGTAGGCCCAATTTATTGTGTAGCTATTGCCAGTTTTAACAATTGTTCCTGAATAAGTCATGCCATTAAAATTAATGGTAAGCGTATTTGTGCCACTTGCTACAGGATATAAATAACTAAACCCGCCTGCCTTTGCTGTTCCGGTTGTACAACTGCCGGGTACAGATACGCCTGTGAAGTTAACTCCGTAGCTGTTTGTTCCTGATGTAAAGCTTGTTAATAAGGAATTACTTAGGCATGTGTAGCTATTTGTGGTTAAAGCAGATAATATCAACCCTGAAGTAGAACCAGAATCAATTCTTGATGCTGTAATTTTGATTGATTCACCTGCAGAAAATACCAATGTAGTTGGAGGTGTTCCACCGCCGCCGGTGTAGGTGGAATCTGAAACGGAAACAGGCCTAGAAGCAGAAATATTTCCTGCAACCGCAGAAACAACGTAATTGCCTTTTGCCCCGAACATTATCGATGCCTGGTTTCCATTTGTATTAATTTGTGTATTGGCAGATGGGTTTACACTCCAGTTTACTGTATTCCCGGCAGATTGGGATAACGTAAATACCACCGGTTCACCTTTTTTAATTAAAGAGGTTTTGGTTGCATCTAAGCTTACATTGTCTGGGGTATCATTTTTGTTACAGGCCATAAAGACAATTGCTAACAGTAACCCAAGGGTTAAGATCTTTGCTCTTTTCATTTTGTAATTGTTTATTAAGTTAATAATCCTGTTTGTTTAATAGATAAACTACGAGGGGATAACAAAAGGATAGGTTTTGTAAAGATTTATTTTGGCAAATTATTAAGTATTTGCAAATCAGTAGCTTAATAGGCTTTTAGTTTTAATGAAGAAATTAGGTATTAGGCTAAATCAGCTGAATCAGGAAGAAAAGCGGATGTGCTTTTTTTGTTGATAGAAGAACAAGAGCTGGTTAGGGTGACGTACAACGTTCGGCATTTGTGTTTGTGGCGGACTTTGAAACCCACCAGCCCGGCACTGTTGCTGATTAAAATTACGAAACCTGAAGGTGAAAACCAGAAGCCGGTTAGAAATCCGTCAGCCCGAACTGCAGCTCATAGTAGTACAAAGTTGATGTGGCGTAATCTGTCCGCCGACATAACACAAATGCACTGTTACATGCAGTGTTATTTTAGTTTGCAATTGTTGTCAAGTCAATATAATCACCACTGTCATGTCCAACGGCTATGAATATTTTGTCTTTATGTTTAAGAAATAAACTTTTATCTAGTTTTGCTCTTACAATTTCGTCAAAAGTAAATGCACAATAAGCAAGAGGCAATATCCAGTCTAAGAACTCATAGTCATCTTCGTCTGTCCTTGCAATTGCGTCTATGTCCTGCAGTAAACCAGGTTGTGCATATCTGTTGTCAGGTAAGTATGCTAAGTCGCAAGCCCAATCGCTATCATCCTTGTCGTAACTGTCAGCACCACCAAAATATATTGTAGGAATTTCACTTTCATTGTCACCTGCAAGTTTTAGTAGTCCAATCCAAATTGCAATAACCTTTTCAGGAATAGGGGTCTTTGTCAGCACACTTGTCAGCCAATTAATAATATTTGTTTGTTCTTCTTCAATGTCAATATCTTTAAGTGATGTCCAGTAGGGTTTGGGAAAGTTTTCTTCGTGATATTCTATAAAGTTTGTCCAAGCGTGTCTTACAGGCACTTTTGAATAAAGAATTTTTGTAAATGTCTCCCACGATTTGTCGTGTTGAAATTCCATGTCAGTATGGATGTTGAGGTTTGTCACCGCATTGCATGTAACGTCGGAGGCTTGGCGATGTGGCGGATTTTTAGCACAAAAGTTCAATAGAATTACTGCCGTTGAACCTTGCACAAATGTTTCATAGAAGCACTTCAGCCGCCATATTGCCAAACCGATGTTACCTGCTGGTGTTCTTCTGTCTGTCATTTTTTGTAATTGTCAATTTTCACAAAATGCTCTATCAAAAATTCGTCAATTTGAGTTGCAAATTTTCTTAAGAACTTATTTGCTTCCTTAACCTTTCTCATTGTCACTGTCGGATTATCCCCGTGAGCAATGTCATTTCTTAATTGTCGGTAAGTCCCAAAAGCTGTTCTGTCTGTTTCCGAAATGTCCATTTTAAAAGTACTGATTAAAAAGTCAGGAATTTGATTTGCTTTTAAGTCATTAATGCTTTTTATTAAGTTTTCTACCGCAATTATTGATATTAAATTGTCTGGATGTAAGTAATCATTAGAATCTAATTCCCTAGAATATTTTTCATAGCGTTGTGAATGTCGTTGGTCAAAACTACTCCGTAAAATTTTTTTGGGCTTTGTATTCGTGTTATTTGTCAAACTATTTTTTAATGCTGTCTTTTCAGGGATAGTAACGCTTAAATTTAGCACTTCCTTTAAAGCACTTCCTAAATAATTTTCAAAGAACGCAAATGAGCTAAGAAATAAATAAGTAGCAAGTTTGTCTTTATAACCGTCTGCTTGTTGTCTCAGTTTGGTGGTTGGATTATTAGCTTCAAAATAGTCGGGGTCAGGAAGTTTTGTGATTTTTCCATCGTCCAAAAGCTTCATTTGAAGTTTTAGTGCAGGAACAGAATGACACACAACTACCGCAAAGTCAAATATTGATTGGACTTGTGTTTGTAATGTCGTGTATGAAACCGTTCTTTTTATCATTTCGTTTTTTTGTGAAGGATGTAGGACTCGAACCTACCTGCCAGGCATTAACTTGGGTTCGTTGTCAGAACACACGTTGATACCTGTGCATCACCAGCAATGCTTATCCTTCTGGTTATGTCGTCCGTTACACTTGCAGGTAACGGTTTCGGGCTTTGCGTTCGGGCGGGTTTCTGAGCACAAAACTGTCAACCTGCACTGAACTTGAATAGAAGCACAAAGCTTTAATCTTGTACGTCACCCCGCTTGACGCAAAACCCGTGTTACCAGCAGTGTTTCTTTCTCTGTCGTTGTCGCCTGTTACTTCCATTTCCAGTCGTTGTCTATGTTATGTTTAATGTTCAAGTTTACTGAAAGTTCTTTTATTGTCGAACTAAATCCTTGAAGGTTGTCGAGTTTGGTTTTAGGAACAATAAGTGCTTGTCCAGATAGTGTCATTAGAAAAAAATGCTGTCCCGTTTCATTTATCTCTGTCAGCTGTGAAAGGTTAATGCTTGCTTGTCCGCTGTAATCGTTTGCTTCTATGGTGCTGTCTGTAATTGTCACTGTTACTTCTTTACCAAAACTGTTCTTATGAACTTCTCTTGTGTGTCGCAAGTAGTGATTTTTGTAACGCCACCTTGAATAGAACGGGAAACAAAAAGCTGTCAGTATTGCTGCACCAGCAAAGTAATTGCCTAAGAAAATGTTGTCGTTGGAGTAAAACAACATACCCAAAACGATAAAAGTTATTGCTGTAAAAGCCCACTCTTTTTTTCGTTTAGTTTTTATCCAGTCATTTGTCGAAGCAGAATAAAGTTGATACGCTAAATAGTCGTTGTCGTCAAGTGAGTATTTTGCCTTAATGTTCATACGTTGTCAGTCGTGTTAGATGATTGTCTGTCCGCAATAATTTTTTTCTATAAAAGTCAACGGTTGACTGTCCACCGGCAAAAAGTTGAAGAAAGCACCGAACTTGCAAATTACGTCTAAGTCTGCCCGAATTCGAGTAGTGGACAGTCCACCGAGGACTTTACAAATTGTCGTGATTGTGTTGTCGTCTAACATTGCTGGTAACGTGCAGCATTTGTGTTTGTGGCGGACTTTGAAAACCGTCAGCCTGGCACCGATGTTCATTAAAGTTACAAAACCTGAAGGTGAAAACCAGTTGCCGGTTAGAAATCCGTCGACCCGAACTATAGCTGATAGTAGTACAAAGCTGATGCGGCGTTATCTGTCCGCCGACATAACACAAATGCACTGTTATATGGCGCCAGAAATTTTAAAAAAGAAACGCAAACAACCATAACCGAAGCTGAATGGAAAATTACTGATCCCAGCCGAAGGCTGTCTGTCGGCTACCAAACGAGTAAACCACCACACCTTAGCACCCGCACTGCAACAACTGACCAACAGGAAGGAAGCCAGGCTACATCACAGCCATAAGCCGAAGTACAAGATGTAAGAAACAAATGAAAAAAACCTGTCGGTAGATCCGTTAAAGTCAGGCCGGGAGTAACGAAACCCGGAACAGGTGTCGGACAATGAAACCGGGAACCAACCTGTCAGCCACAGAAAGTACAAACCGAACAACCGCAACCAAAGTCAGCCACCACCACGAAAAACGAACCGATAAGTTTAATTAAGAACCAGCAATACAAAGCTGCGAATCAGGTGCCATATAACGGTTTACGTATTGGCGATGGTGGGGCATTTGAAAAACGTTAGCCCAACATTTGCACAAATGCCCGATAGAAGTACAAATGTTGAGTTTACGACTGTCAGCCCCACTATTGCCAATACGATGTTAGCTGTTGTTTTTATGGCCACCAAAGTAACTCCCAAGCAGAGGCAAGAGGTGAAGCTATACATCCTCCCGCCAACCAACCCATTGGTCCTGCCACAAGACCACCAGTTGAACCAGCAACAAATCCACCTATATCAGCTTTAATTACTGGTTTTACAGGTCCATCTAATCCACCGCCTTCCCAAACACCATACGCAACACCTGTATTTATTTGTGGGTCTCTCCATTTATCAATATTTTGTTTGTCATTCCAATAACCGTATGAAGATTTAGCCAAACTTACAATTGCTGTCAGAATTGAATTTAGTTGTTTTGGATTATCCTTATATTTCTGTAAAAGTTTGTTTGAACTAATTGTAAAACTTCTAGTAGTCATTTCTTCTTCAATTAGCTCATTTAGTTCATCTAAAAACGATATCAATTTCTTGTCGTTAACTTTATTTGAATATAGTTTACCTTTTCGAGTTTTTGTCAAGTCTTTTTGGGTCTTGTATGTGTATCCTAACTTATCATAAATTGAAATTATTTCTTCTTTTTTGTAAGAAATATTTCTATGAAGAAGATACTCGGCTGAAAATTGTTTAACATAATCAGCTAATTCATTTTTAGATAATGGCTTTCGTTTTTTTGAAATGTCTAAAAGTTTTTGATGAACAAAATCTAAAGATTCATTGTGAAGCTTGCCAACATTTTTTTCACTAAAGGAATTCTTTGAAGGTAATTCCTTAAGTTCTTTTACTTGTTTAATTAATTTCTTTGTCATGATTTATATGTTTAATGTTTATGAAAATAACAGCTAACGTTCGAGCATTGGCGCAGTGGGAGTGAGGCTTTGTTCGTCTGCCCGGCTGGCGATGCTTTTAGAAGTTAAGAGTTTGAAGTTCCCGGGTTTTTCCAAGGAATAGGTCAACCCCTGACCGCTGCCTGGCTTTGTTTTATGCTGAAGTATGGGTGTCAAGCCCCCATTGCGGCCAATGCCTATGTTAGGCGCAGTATTTTAATTTGAATATAGGAATTATGGGTAAGGAGTATAACAGTAGCAATAACAAGCCTAATCAGAATTTTTTTTAGCCGAACCGGCATAGAATCCAACTAATCCGCTCAGTAAGCCAATTATTCCGGTGACCACACCCTCGTGCATATTTTCCTTTTTAATATTCACAACCAAATAGAGAAAGCCACAAAAAATAATAATAATTAAAATGGCCACAATAATAGAATTAGTGTGTATTCCTAAAATTAGGTCAACCTTACTCCGGGTATCTTGACCACTACCAGAAAGGGAAGTTTGATTTTCTGTTGCCATAATTACATTTCGATCCAAAGTGATAAATTGAATTGCCTATAATTGCTCTTAGTGGAAGCAGATGTTGAAAATTTCACCCACAGAGATTTTTTAACACCCTTAACAGTTGCCCCGATTATTATTGGCTCAGAAAGCCAAGAGCCTGTGGGATTGTTCCACTGAGAAAGAGTTAAGGTTAAAATGTTTTCTTTTATCTCACCCTTATAACTCAACTCTTTTCCTTCATCAGAGAAACTAATATTTACAGTTAAAGTAGGTAGTTCTTTTTCTGGATCTTCTGCTATGATTTGAAATGAGTCATCCTTACTTACAAGATCAAATGTCGCATTGTACCATAATCTGCGTTTTATTCCTTCTTTACTAACAGCAGTAATCATTTTTTACTTTTTTACTAATATAAAACATTATTTTTTCTGTATCTACATTTTGCTAAACTCCATCCTAAATTGCGCACAACGCAATGCTTTACGTTATTATACGCTGTCATTGCAATTTTAAAGTTATTGAAAATCAAGAAACTAGTATTATCATTTCTTAATTGTTATTAGGACAATTGCCCCCGTTTGTTGTCGTTTGTACACGGATAAGGGGATCAAACATCACCACTCTATCCCACCTTTTTTCCATAAATCATCCAGCGGGCTAACAATGTTCACCAGCTGTTGCTTGCTCACATGCAAATAACGCTCCGTGGTTTTAATGTTGAAATGGCCCAGCAGTTCATTAATGTACCGTATGTCGGTTCCTTTATCCAGCAAATGGGTGGCAAAGCTGTGCCGCAAACTGTGAACACCTACTTCCTTTTTAATCCCGGCTTTTCTCACAGCTGTGGTAAATATCTGCTGTACGGTTCGGGTAGGATAGGCCGTTCCTGTTTGCTCCGATTCAAATAAATAAACCACCGGCCGTGGTCGATACTCTTTCATATAGTTTCTTAGTAAATCCAGCAACACAGGGCTCAGGTTCACATACCGGTCTTTTTTGCCTTTGGCACGGGCAATAAATATCTGCATGCGGCTGCTGTCTATATCGGCCAGCTTCAGGTTCACCAACTCACTTACCCGTAACCCGGCACTGTAATTAGTAAACAACATTGCCTTGTGTTTTTTATTGGCGAGGGCTGCAAAAAGCCGGTACAATTCATCTTCACTCAACAGCTTGGGCAGCTGAAAGGGTTTCTTTGGCCTTGGTATTTCATACAAAAACCGCTCCTGATGCAACATCTGTTCAAAATAAAACTTCAGTGCATTCAACCGGCTGTGAGCAGTGGCTTCGCTTAGCTATTCTTCTTCCAGTATATAAAGCATATAAGCACGCAGGTCTTTGGCTGTGCAGCTATCTGCATTCTTTTCACCCAGGTATTTTAAAAATATCCCGAACTCGTTACGATAGGTTTTAATAGTGGAAGGGCTGTAGGCTTTCAGCTTCAATTCTTCTTCATAACGCCTCCATTCTTTTTTGTTGAAAACGGAAATGCCGGAAACAGGTTTACTTACAACAAAAGAGGATAGGGTTTTCGTTTGCCCTATGCTACAAGCTATTCTGTTTTCAGGAGTGTCGGGAATATGCCATCCTTTTAATGTGCTGCTCCATTGCGCATCGGTTGTTTTTTTCATGCGCTCGTTCCATTCCTTGTTGTGTGGAAAGCGAATGAGAATGCGGTTTTTCTCCCGGTGTGTGATTAATTCGTAGGTGATTTGTTTCATAAGTGGCTCATTAAGGGCAACACTTCGTGACCCTCAGTCACAGGTGTTTGCTGAGAGAAACAGCAGAAAGGTTATACTCTAATCTACGAATTAGCCTGAAAGAAAAATCAAAAGGGAAGAATAATTTCTAAAGCAATCAGTTAAAATTTATTGTAACCGTTGCGGTACTGTTAGCGCTAACTGTAATAGAATCTGTTCGTGTTACCGCAACGCCATTGCTAACGGCATCGGCCCGTACATAGGTGCGCAGGTCGCCGGCAGTACCCCAGCTCAACGTGGTATCTATAGCCCTGCCACCGTTGATAGAAATTCCGTTGCCGCCTCTGCCATATTCATAGGAAACGGATATAATTTGAAAGTTGGCAGATGCAGGGGCGATGACTCTTACTTTCACCGTAGCCGGACGAAACATAGAAAAGTTTTGTACAAACGGGAGATTGTATTGGGTGCTGTCGAGTTGAAAAATGCCTACCCTGTTTTTATAACCGGGGTCGGCAAAAAAATCGCCTTTATACACTTCGGCATAATAATAACCATTAATGTAATTATAACGGCTGCCATCGAAACGAAACTGGTATTGGCCCAGGCTGTTGGTGGAGGTTTTGCCCAGGTAATCGGTACGGGAAATTAAAATCCCCGAACTGTATTTGTAATAAAACTTTACGTCTGCATTGCTTAGGGGAACGGCGCCGGCACTATCCATTACCTGTCCTGTTAATTCATAACAGTTACCTGTACACGAAACACCATCAAACAACGGATTTTTATTTTTAATACAGGAGCTTGCTGAAATCAGAAACACTAACAGAAGGAAAATGGTTTCCTTTTTCATGGTTGTTTTATTTTAACCGTTCCAGCACGCCTTTGCGTTTCACAATGTTTTTATAATCCCATTGAATCTCTCTTGCTTTTTCCAGCCAGCGTTTCAGGTCTTTCTTGTTCACCTCTTTCAGATCTGAAAAGCGTTTTTCAGCAGCTTTGAATTTTCCTTCGTTCGAAAGCCCGTCTTCCTCAAAACTTTGTCCGCTCCAGAACAACAACCGCACGCTGTCTTTCAGTTTGCTGTAACCGGCAACGGGGTTCCCGTCTAAAAACCAAACAGGATGTGCATGCCACACCTTGCTTTCCGCATCGGGCAGGTGTTTATTGATTTCGGTCATGAGCAAATCACAAATTGCTTTATCTGCTGCTGTTTGTTTGTTGTTATATGCTATAATTTCGGGATTCATTTCTGCCAGATGGTTTTTAAGTAAACGGCATTTGAAAATTCTTCTCCATTCACTTTTGTATTACCGGCAATGCCACCCAGAAAGCCAATGGACTGGCAACGGTTATTCGTGACTTCACTCAAAAGATCGGCACCACAATCTCCGGGATCGAATACATACACGGCATCGTTTTGAAAACGATAAAGTTTAATGGCAGCGTTGCTGCAAAGACTTTGCTTGCTGAATTCTGTGATCTTTTGTTCCATGCATTCGGGTGTGCCGTAAGTAACAGTCATTTTATAACATCCGAAGGTAACGAGGGAAAACAGTAGAATGATAACAACCGGTTTCATGACAAGTGTTTTATGAAAGACCCTGTTTCCTGTAGTATAGCTGCACCAATCCTTTCTCAAAGGAGCGTACAGATACCAGTTGTAAAGGTAACTCCGGCCGCCCATCTTTGAACAAACGGATTCCATCGCCCACCAGTACGGGTACCATGGAAATGATGAACTCATCTACCAGGTTCTGTTTCAACAGTTCGGTAATCACTTCGGCACCACCATCGCAGTAAATATGTTGGCCGGGTTCTGCTTTCAGCCTCAATACTAATTCCTTGAGATCGCCGGTGTAAAATTCTGTGTTACCAATGGCGGGCCTTGGTGTACGGGTGATGATATATGCTTTTTTGTTGCTGTGCGGAAACTCGGGTACCTGTTTCATTACCCAGTCGTATGTTTTTCTTCCAAGAATGACGGTATCAACCGAGTTGATGAAAGCGTTGTAGCCATAATCTTCTCCTTCCTGATCGGCTATGTTGAGGAAGCTGAGATCATCGCCTGGTTTGGCAATATAGCCATCGAGGCTGGTGCCAATGTAAATAATAAGGTGCCTTTGTGTGGAATGCATACAGAAAGATACAAATTCAATTCGGCTTCCTGCTGCCACTCCTGTAACTAACCATATACAAAGCAAAACCACTCATCAATGTAATGAGCCCCAGTGCTGTAAAGATGCGCAATACCCAGTTGTTGATATTGTCTCTTTCTTTATAATCCATAATATGCATCATCCACAAAAAGTCGAAAATGCGCCAGCTGCTGTTGCGGTAGCTTTGGATTGTTCCCAATTCTGAAGCTACATAAACGGTACTGTTGACAGGTTCTTTAAAGGTAATGGCCCAGGCAGGTAACGGTTTTTCACGGTATTCGTGATGTTCATTTGTTTGGGTGATATAGTTGATGGATACAACTTCAGCAGTTTGAATGAGACGGTTTTTTGCAACTGCCAATGCTTCTTCTTTGGTGAGTGGCCCACGAAAGATGCCTGTTTGTGCATCGGCTAAAACTGTTTTCATCCGCTTCCCGTTATGAAAGGTGAATTGATAGTAAGCTTTGTTGAGCACCTGCACCGGTTGTATGGTTTTGAGATGATGCACGGTATCTGTTCGTTTCAATTGCTGCAGAATGGTGGCAACTGGCACCATGTAATCTTCTCCACGCAGCGAAGGTTCTTCTTTGTGAATCGTTTCTCCCCGAATGGTTTTGATATTGGTCCAGCTGAAATAAAATCCACTCACGGTCCAGAATAAAAACTGGATACCAAAGATTACTCCGAGGTAACGGTGGCTTTTACGGATGAGGCGGTGCCATTTGCGTTTTGCCATCTTATTTGGTTGTGGTAAAAGGGACTTCTATTTTTATTTTTTCCCATTCCATAGAAATACTGCCGGTATGTGTTCCTGTTTGATTGAGTTTCCAGGTTAACCGTTGAACCATATTTGTTGAAGCTGGAGTAACAGTAAAACGCATTACATCTTCTTCCTGTTTGTAATCATCGGCCAGGTGTTGCTCATGATTTTTATTAAGAATAAATGTCCATTCTTTTTCACCGGGAATGGTAAACAAAGCATATATACCGGCGGGGATTTTTTTGTTGTTGATGAGAATGGGTTCATTGAGCTCCAGCCGTGTGCATTGGTGAGCACCTGTAACCCATACCTGGTTGTATGGAACCAGTCCGCCCCAGATGATGCGGCCTTTCACTCCCGGTGCGTAATAAAAGAGATGCATATGCGTTTGGCCAATTGTGATAACAGTTACCCGTTGCGGACTTCCCTTTAATGTATCTGTCTTCAAACCCTGGTTCACACTATCTGCATAGGCATTTCCTTTGTCGGTTGCCTCGGTATCGTGATCATTATTTGATGTTTGAGGATTGCTGCAGGCAGTAATTAATAATATGCCTGTAAGTAAATGATAAAATGTTTTTTTCATAATTTTTGAATTAAAGACTCACACTTACGTGAATCATTAACCGATTTTGTGATTTAACTTTTGCTTCTGCCAGCCGTTGCTCAATTGGTACCTGGAAGTTCGCTCCCCACGATAAACGTTTGAAACTCCACTCAATACCAGTTGTATGTGTGAGCGAGTAACCGCCCGATTCTTCAACCGTATGATTGTTCTGTTTGCTGTCTTTTGCAGCCTGTTCATACAAAACACCGGTATTGGGGGCGAGGGTTCCGTTTTTTCCCAGTCTTATTTTATAGTAAGCCAGCAGGTTGGTAGTGAATTTGTTTCCATAACGGTAGTTGTATTTATTAGCGGTGTTGATCTTATAACTCATATTGGTATTGATGCCTGCATCCTGCAACCGGAGATCATACATGGCGTTCAGCACAACATCGGTACTTCCCGTTCCCAGCTGAAAAGTGTTTTGAATGTTTTCCACCACATTTTTATCGGTGTTATTATAACTGCCGGTTGGAAGTTTCAGTCCGGCACCTACCCATAATGAATGAATCAAAAGTTTTTTGTTTTTAGTAACAGTGCGCCCATCCAGTAATTTGTAATAACCGTATGCGGCCACATCGCCAAAACCATTTTGAGAAGTGGTTACACCCTGGTTCAAACGTTGGTTACAATTGTAGGGAATAAATCCCATGACTCTGAATTTTTTTCCAATGTTCACAGCGCCCCACAGTTCGGCTATATGATAGGTTTCATCTGTGGTAAGATAGCTTCGTCCACCGGCTGCGTTAAGATGTGTTATGAGGCTTTTGTGCTGGTAACGTAAGCCAATGAACCGTTTTTTAAAATCCGGTAATATGCCTACATAATAACTGCCCACACCACAACCGCAAATATCACAGGCACTGGTAATGAAAGGTTGAAGGAAAAAAACAAGTATGAGGAATCCGTATTTCAGTTTCATTGTTCGGCTAGTTTGGGGTCACGAATAAATTCATCATCGGTAAGTGTGTTCAGAAAAGCCACCAGTTTCGTTTTCTCTTCTGCGGTTAATGCAATACCCGGTATACCATTTGTTTTTAGCCGAGAATCCAGCGTTGGGCTATCTGTGATACCATTACTATAATGATCCAATACAGCCATTAGTGTATAAAATCGTCCGTCATGCATGTAGGGGGCTGTTTGGGCAATGTTGCGCAGACTGGGCGTTTTGAATTTATACAAATCAGATTCATTGAGTGTTATAAGAAACCTTCCTTTATCATTCACCATTGAAGGAACCAATCCATTGTTATGAAAATCATTATCTGTAAACAGATCTGTGCTATGGCAGGAAGCACATTTTTGCTGAAAGATTGTACGGCCTTCCAATTCTTCGTTTGTAAGTTGTACACCTTCGTTGCGTACAAAACGATCGTAACGTGAATTGGCACTGATGCATTGCAACATAAACTGCGATAGTGCTTTGAACAAAGCGGCGGAACTGATTTCTTCTGTACCAAAAGCTTTTTTAAACAGTTTTCGATACGTGCTGTTTTCTTTAAGTTTCATAATCACGTTGGGCACCTGCTCATCCATTTCCACCGGGTTTTGAATGGGGGCAATAGGTTGCAGATCGAGGTTGAAAACACCACCGTCCCAGAAAAAGAAACGGCTCCAGGCAAGATTCATTACCGGCGGACTGTTCCTGGTTCCCAGTTTATCATCTATGCCATGACTTACATCGTGCCCATGATGTGTGAAAGCACTTCCCTGAATATGACAACTGCCACAACTGATGGTGTTGTTGCGGGAAAGAAGCGGATCGTAAAATAATTTTCTGCCTAATTCAAATCCTTCTTTTGTAACCGGATTGGAAGCTGTGTCGTAAACCAGCGCTGGAAAATTAGACGGAATGTTCAGTGGCATTGGCGTAGGGCCTGCACCATCTTTCGATTTGGTGCAGGCTGCTGCCAATAATACCATACCGGTAATAACCATTACTGCTTTTACCGGACCGGATTGGATCAATTGCTTAATCATTATGAATATGATCAATGGTGAACATAGAAGCGTAATTGTTGGCAATGTTTACCGAGTAAGTAGCAAACATTACAGTGGTGTTTGCGGCAATACTCACATTGGTGGTTCCGTTTAACACTTTTGATGCATCGGCCATCAGGTGAAATGTGGGTGGTGTGGTTTTATTCTTCCGCACTTTTGCCACATCTGTGCCTGCTGCTGTAAGGCTTACCTTTTTGATATTGTTGATTGTGGCAGAAGAGTAACCGCCAAAACCTCCGATATGATAACGGAATTTCTTATCTGCAGAAGTAGCCACATCTGATGTTCCTTCCATTTTCAGGAAAATATAACCGGAGTTCCATGTCCAGTACATACCCGATCCGCCAGCGGCAGGATCCAGGCAACCGGTGCGTTCACCAACAGCTGCTGTGTTTTTTAAACTATCCACTCCAATCACAAACTCAATTCCTTTGTAGTCGCCTGCAGGTATATCTTTCAGGGTTACTTCCTGTGTGGCAACATCTTCTTCTTTTATCAGAAAATAGCTGCTGTCTTTAGGAACGGTATACCTGCTTCCGTCTGCAGCCACCAGAACGATGTTGCTGATGTAATAGTTGAGCATAGTGATTTTATACGGTTCACCAGCTGCATTGGTATACGTTGCTGTATTGAGTTGCAGGTTTTGTGCACCTACCACATTGTCAAACTCAACCGTGAGTTCTCCTTTGTCGCCGGGTTGAATATCTGTTTTCTCCTTTTTGCAGGAGGTTAAAAAAAGGAATGCAAGAGCTGTAATATAAGTTGTGATCATTTTCATAATACTTCTGGTTGTTTAAAATTTAGTGGGCACATTTTTCCATGATTTCATGGAACGTTTCATGTACGCCTGTGATTAATGTTTTTAATTCTTCGTCGGTTTGTTTTTGTTTCACCGCTTTTACAAGTACAGCACAGCGGGATACAAGTTTTTTCAGAATAGGTTTCGTAACGGCTGCATTGTATCCTTCTGGCACCACCGATTTCTGCCATAGTTTTGCTGTTGTAAGTAATAAAGAGGCACTGTCCCGGGTGGGTTGCAGCTTGTTTTCTTCTGCCGGATGAAAAAGTTTTCCAATTACAGCATGGAAATCGTGCATTTCTTTCCATTCTTTTTTCTGAGAAAAAGAAGTAGTGCAAACCATCAGTAACAGGATGGCAAGTATATGTTTCATTGTTGTTTTTTTTAAGCTTATAGAATACACTGGTAACTATGCGAACACGCTGCTTATACTAGCAGATGCACACACAAAGAGGCAACAGGATACAGTGTATCATGAACGAAAGTGATTGAATGCAACAGATGTACATTCAGACCCGTGGAGGATGAAAAACAGACAGAGAGCGGTGCAGGGTTACACCTTCTTTATAAGAGATATAATGTTTGATAGATTCGCAGGACCTTGAAACAACAGCGAAAGGAATTACAGATGAGTGAAACGAAACCACCGGTTCATTTTTATTTTCGGCTTTACGTTCCGGATTTTCCTGGTCTTTCTTTTCTTCTGCTTTCAGCCTTTTCATCATCTGGCACTTACCATGGCATTTCAATTGTGGTTTGGATTTGTTCTCACAATTTTTTTCGTAGCTGGCCGTATGGGTGTAATAATCGGCAATGATCAAATTCCTGCTGAAGTTTCCAGCAATAAATGCTGCCAGCAAGAGGAGTGCGGTTGCTTGTTTGTATAGTTGGAATAAAGACAACCCTGCAAAGATAAAGTCTATTTGAATATATCAGCATCTCTTGTAAAAGGCTTTGTAACTGATTTCAATACCAGATCTCCATCAATAATGGTTTTGATGACCGGTCAATGATGGATTCAAGGGTTTTAAAAAAAGCATGCGATACCATAGGACAACCCAGGCTGGGAACGATGGGGTAGTCCTGCTCTTCATCGGGCACAGCACTGTACTTGTGTAATACCACGGCTCTTGCAAATGCATTGGAGTTGGTGGTATCCAGTCCGATGAGTTTATAGGCTTTGCCGAAATTTCCATTATAAGCAAAGGAAATTTTATACTTACCTAATGAAGTACAATGAGAGTTGATTTCATTGCTGAAGCGAAGTGTTCCCTGTTCCGTTTGTGTAGTGTTGCTGCCCTGCGCCACCAGTCCGGCATGTGTGATGGAATCGTTACGCAGGTTCACCACATAAAAACGATACAATCCGGAAGGGCGTTTCATATCAATCAAAAAAAACGTGTGTTGATTATAGCCGGGATGGCGGCGTAAAAATTGTTTCACTTCCCGTAGCTTGGTTGTTGGAATCAACCGGTTGGCAGAACCGATGACGGATATCCGTTTTGTTGATGTTGTAGTAACAAGGCCGGGCTTTTTTACCGGTGCCTCTTCTTTGCAGGCACAGAGCAGCAATGCTGAGAGCAGGATGAATGAAAAGGATTTCATGGTTTACGATGTGTTGCTTAGAACGCAGATGCACATCGTAATGGTTTCCATAAAAGCAGGATTGGATTTTAATTAACAGAAATGATAGACCTGCTATTCCATACCCTGCAATAGAAACAAGTGTTTGGCCACGATTATTTTGGGGAGGAGAATGACAAAAATGTTTATTCAACCACTACAAATCCATTCAACAGGTTTTCCATATCGGTTTTCCGTTCTTTGAACATTGATTCAAAAGTGTAGGTGAGAAGTTGTATGGTTCCTCCTTCTGAAGAATAATAATATCCAAGGTACACAAACTTCAACCCTGAAATTGTGCCCGACATTTGTAAACACAACACAGTAACTCCGTTTACATTCCGGTATTCCTGTTTGGTGATTTCAACATCCGGTGCTGCTGATTTTGCATTTGTATAAGCAAGGGTTTTAAGTGTTTCAATGGGAAGCTGCATTTTTTCGGCAATAATCATTCCGTAGCAATCCTTTGATTTCATATAAAACTTGTACTCTCCCGGCTCGTTTGCATCTTCTTTTTCAAACATCCATTTTTGCGGGTTGATGTACACTCCGTATTTCGTAACCTTACTTTTTACCAGGAAAGTATAAGCAGGAAGCCTTGTGAATTTTGTTTGATTGGTGTCAATTACCTGGGAATTGGCAGCCGGTGCTTTTACATATTTCCAGGTGCCGTCATTATATAAAATGATCTCATCACCGTTTTCTGTTAATCCTTTCATTTGTGCATGGCTTGCAAAAAAGCAACATGCAAACAGGAGGGTAAAAATTAGTTTCATTGATCTGCAGTTAGGTTGCACCATAAAGGTACTAAACTTTGAAGTACGCAAGAGTGAAATGAAGAACGGATCGTTTAGAAACCTACTTAAGAGTTTTCCACCACTTCTCATTTGTTTTACCCATATCATTCAGGTACACTACTTCGCCTATGCGGGGTGTAATCACCGGCAGGTTTTCTCTTTCGGCTATACGAACCGTTTGCTCCAGTGGTTCATACCAGGGATGATGCGCCAGTTTGAATTTGGAATGATGAACAGGCAGTACCGTTGCTGCTTTTAATTCTTTGGCTTCCTGCACCAGTTCATCGGGAAACGAATGAATAAACGGCCATTTATGATTGTATTGTCCGCATTCCAGTATAGCAAGATCGAAAGGCCCGAAGCGTTCACCCACTTCTTTAAAGTGCGGACTGTAACCACTATCTCCACCAAGGAATAATTTGCGGGATGGTGTTTGTAATGCAAAGGAAGTCCAGAGCGAAATATTTCGTTTGAATCCTCTCCCGGAAAAATGCCGGGCGGGAGTAAGTGTTACCTCAAATCCGTTTTTGATGGTGTGTGATTCGTACCAGTTTTTTTCTATGAGTTTGGTTTGATCCCAACCCCAGAATTCAAAATGTTGTGCCACCCCTAATCCGCAGATCACTTTTTTTACTTTGGTTTGGAGTTGTTGTATGGTTGAATAATCGAGGTGGTCCCAATGATCGTGTGAAAGAAACAACACATCAATATCAGGAAAATCGTTGGCACTATACGTATTGCTGCCGGTAAATGCTTTTACGGAACCGGCAATGGGCGACGCATTACCACTGAAAACAGGATCCACTAAAAAACGCAATCCATCTGTTTGCAGATAATAGGAGCTGTGGCCAAACCAGATGAGCACATCTTCGTTTAACGGAATATTTTTAATATCTGTTTGTACAAACGGAAGAGGTTGTTTGGGCTCTGTATCGGGATGGCTTTTAATAAATTGCCACAATGCTTTCAGGATGTTTTCTCCTTCTGCAAAAGTGCCTGTGGGCACGGGATTCTGAAATTGTCCGTCTTTATAATTGGAAAGTGTGTTGAAAAATGATTTTCTTTTTCGATCAGGAAACTTTCCAAATGGTTTGAGTAAGCTCATTGCGTTGCAAATGTAAGAATCAGAAATCGAGTTTTTCTTCTTCCAGGTTGATCTGGTGCAGGAAGCGGCGTATAATTTCTTCGTTGATCTTTTGTTCTTTTTTATTCTTCTTCAGTAATAAATCCCGCTGACGTTCCAGTATTTTTTTGTAGATGGATTTAATATGTTCCGGTGTGTAGGTGTATTGATCACAATAGAGTTCATATTCCCATCGTCCCACCAGTTGCTTCAGCAGCGGATGGTGTTCCAGTTCTTCTTTGTAGTGTTCGTTAAGGTATTGAAGTGAATCATCGGCCAGTTCCCGGCGAATCTGATCAATCGTTTCTTCTTCGGGATGATGATCATTGTAATCCGGCAGTTGTACTTTTTTTATTAATGCGGGAAGTGTTAACCCTTGTAGGGTGAGTGTAACAAGGATGACAATAAACGTGATGTATAAAATTAAATTCCGTTCCGGAAAATGCGTACCATCATCCATCGTAACCGGAATAGAAAGTGCGGCGGCCAATGATACCACACCACGCATACCCGTCCAGCCAAAAATAAGCGGGCCCCTCCAGCCGGGATTCTTATCGGCCACCGGAATAAAGGAGCTCATGAGTTTCGTAAACAACACTGCACCAAAGGAAGCCAGTAAACGGCCCACAATCAAAACGAGTGTGATCAATAAACCATAGCCCGTTGCTTCATAAAAACTCACACCATCTGCTTTTAGTCCGGATACAATCTCCGGTAAGTCGAGCCCGATCAACAGGAACACCAAACCATTCAGCAGAAACACAAGGCTTTGCCATACGTTTTCGCCTCGTAACAAACTGGAACTGGTTAAAAAACTATGACGATGGTAACAAAGAAACAATCCGCCACTCACTACTGCCAACACACCCGAGCTGTGAATTTCTTCTGCAGCAATGTACATGGCATAAGGCGTTACCAATGTTAATGCAATGTCCATGTTTGCATCGGTGGGAAGAAATTTGTGTGCTTTCATAAAAAGAAGTCCCACCAATAAACCTACACAAACACCAGCCACCACCATCCATACAAAATTGAGTGCCGCCTGGTGCCAAACAAATTGTCCGGTTGCAACGGCAATCATAGCAAACCGGAAGATGATGAGCGAAGATGCATCATTCAGCAAACTCTCACCCTCAAGAATAGACGAAATGCGCTTGGGTACTTTTACAAATTTGAGAATTGCATTGGCGCTCACTGCATCGGGCGGTGATACAATACCTCCCAGCAGAAAACCAAGTGCCAGTGAAAAGCCGGGTATGAATGCATTGGCAACAACAGCAACAGTAATAGCGGTAAGAAAAACCACCACAAAGGCAAAGCTTCCAATCACTCTTCGCCAATGCCAGAGTTCTTTCCAGGAGTTGGACCAGGCTGCTTCATATAAAATCGGAGGTAGGAAAATAATAAAGATTAACTCAGGATCAATCTTCAATACCGGCACACCGGGAATGAAGCTGATGAGTAATCCGGCCACTACTAATAAAACAGGATAGGCAATTTTGATTTTGTTCCCCAGCATGATGAGCAAAATGATCAGCACGATGAGTGTCAGGTAAAAAGGAAAATGGTCGAGCATGCAGGTGAATCTGGTTGAGGGTTAAAAGTACGGAATGCACTTAAATCAAAGCCTGCCTGTGTTGTATAGAATCAAATCGTTTGTCCGAAGGTGAGCAGGTTGTGATCGGGATCGATTAACGAAAATTCCCGTTGCCCCCATGGTTTGGTTTCTAATGGTGCATTGGGATGAATGGAGATATTGTTGCTGAGAAAAGATTGATATAGTTGATCTATGTTACCGGTGCGGATATAAGCTTGTCCGTAATTTTCTTCGGGCTTCAGTGTTTTGAATTCAAAAAAATGAATTTGTACATCGTCTCTTTCCACAATGAGGTAATTGCCATAATCGGCCACCACAGCAAAGCCGATGGATTTGTAATAAGCCTTTGTTGCATCAACCAAACGCATGGGCAATTTGGGGTGAATGGAAGTGAGCATGTTTTTTGTTTAAAGAATGGTGTAATGATAAACAGGGGTTATACTTTCAACAGTCCACGGAACCCTCTTGCTGCATAATAAGATTGGGCACCGTTGTGATACACAAAAACAGTATCATATCTTCTGTCGCAGAACAGCGAGCCGCCCAGTTTTCGGATGGAAGCGGGTGTTTGTATCCAGGAGGATGTTTTCAGGTCATACTCGCCTGTTTGCTGTAACATACGGTATAGTTCTTCTGTGAGCAGTTCAATTCCCATTTCTGCAGCCATGGCAACGGCACTGCCGGCCGGTTTGTTTTCTTTACGTGCATCTAACGCTTCTTTGTCGTAGCAAAGGCTTCGGCGGCCGGCCGGACTTTCAGCAGCGCAATCCATAAAAATGACAGCACCTGATTTTTTATCAATACTTACTACATCGGGCTCGCCACCGGTACGTTCCATTTCATGGAGCGACCAGAGTTTATCAACATTCGATTTCAAACGGGCTTCTACAACAGCCCATTCAATTCCTTTATGACGATTGCTGTTTTTTTCAAAACGTGTTTTTAATGTTTTGAAGAGCTCTTCCTTTTGTTTGGGCGTGATTTCTTTTTTTGCCATACGTTATGAAAGTACAATCCTTACTGTAAAAATGCAATGTTAGGAATGGTGTTTTTGATGAATGGGAGCAAGAGCGTTGAAAAGGTTCCAGAGGTTCAAGGGCCGAAGGTCCCGACCTTGAGCGTCGGGGGTTCAAAATGTTTTTGCCATATTCGTGTACGATGTACGACGCTTCGTAGTAAAAACGAATTTCAACTACGTAGACTTCTTCCGGCCAACGGGCAAAGATCAACAGCCAACGTTCTTTGCCGCAGAGAAAAGAGAACGCTGAGGTTTTCGCAGAGTGATCAAGTAGGAAAGAATTAATAATTATTAATCATTAATTACTTTGCATTCCTCTGTGCTCTCTGTGTCTCCGTGGTTCAGTTTGCTTTTCCTCCCACGAGCAAAGCGAGTGTCTTTGTGGTTCAAACTACGGGCATCACTTTTCCAGGATACGCAGCATCGTCCGGTACAACAACTCAGCACCCATTGCCAGATCTTCGTACGAAGAGTATTCTTTCGGGTTGTGACTGATGCCATCTTTGCTTCTCACAAAAATCATGGCATAATCACAGAAATAAGAAAGTGCTAATGCATCATGGAAAGGCCCACTCATGAGTTCCGGAATATTCAATCCCATATCAGTTGATTCGCTGCGGATAATGTCTTTGATCCATTGGGCACAGTAGCGGGGCTCACTGTCTGTATCAACCGAAATTTCATACTGCAGTCCGTGTGCTATTGCAATGGCATCAATTTTTTCACGCAGTTCTTTTTCACGTTCATCCCTGCGTGATTGTACAATATCACGAAGGTCGAGTGTGAACACCACTTCTTCTGCAATGATGTTACGGCTGTTGGGGAAAACATTCAAACTGCCGCTGGTTCCTACGGTTGGTGCAGTGGGATCCTGTGTGGTAATTTCATTCAATGCCACAATGATTTTAGCAGCACCCAGCAATGCATCTTTGCGCATGTTCATGGGTACACTTCCGGCATGACCGGCCATACCTTTTAATTTGACAGTAAGCCAGAGCGGACCGGAAATACCGGATACAATTCCCAGCGGTTGGTTGGTATTGTCTAATACAGGTCCCTGTTCAATATGTAATTCGAGGAAGCAATGAATGCTGCCGGGTTTGTATTCAGACTCTTTAAACTTTGTAATGTCACAACCGAAATCCAGGAGTGCCTGTCTGCGGGTAATACCATCACCATCGGTACGGTCCAGTTCGCCTTCTTCATATTTACCGGTGATACCACGGGAACCAAAGAGGCCCTTGTTGAAACGCCAGCCTTCTTCATCGGCAAAAGAGATGACTTCAATGCTGCGTTCGGGTTTGATTCCGTTTTCGGTTAATGCAGTGACTGCTTCAATGGCGCTGAGTACACCGGCAATCCCATCAAACCGTCCGCCATAAGGTTGTGTATCAAGGTGACTGCCCATCATGAGCACCGGCAGATCGGGATTGGTTCCTTCCAAACGGCCAATGAGGTTACCGAAATTGTCGATACGGGTTTTCATTCCTGCTTCCTGCATCCAGGAGGCGGCAAGCTCAAACACTTTCTTTTCTTCGGGAGAATGCGCCGGACGGCAAATGCCGGTTTCTGCAATTTTTCCAAACTGGCTCTGTGCTTCGTAATGCTGTTTCAAGCGTTCTGCATTAATCATGTTGCAAACAATTTAAGCTTCCGAAGTTCAGGATAAAATTGATATAAAACACTCTTTTTGCAGGGGTTCGTGAATTGAAAAAGGCGGGATTCATTTCTGCCATTGTTGATCGGGCACAGATTTATATCGCCCCCACCATTTGTAAAATGTGAGAGAGGTATGTTGTATGATACCCGCAAGTAGTTTGTTTTTTAAAGCGAAATGCTGTATCCGGTAAAGAACTAATAAAAGAACAAAGAAAAGCAGGTTGCTCAGTAAAAACCTCAACACAGAAGAAGCAATCATTTCATGTAACAGGTACTTATATAAAACTCCGGTAACAAGTAAATAGAAAACAGTTGTGATGGCAACAAGTCCATGTGAGGTTTGAATTGCATTACTGGGACAATGATTCATACAATGCATACAACTTTCGCAATGTATAGTCCAGAACGGATGCCCGTTTATTAGTTTGATTGCAGAGACCGGACATTCCTTTATACAAATACCACAATGATCACAGGCGGGCGAAGCATAAAATGTTTTTGCAATTACGAATCGACCCACGAGGAAATACAGAATGCTTACCGGGCTGACGAGCAGATTCTGCAACAATTCTTTACGTGACAGGAAGAGAGGTTTTCCTTCTTCTAAATTCCTGAAACAGCGAAGCGTTTTTTCATACATTTTTTTGTGAATAAAGAGAACTGTTTTATTGTTCAATGCCGGATGAAGAGAGAGCCAGTTTGACGGCATATCAAATGGAATTTCTCCTGTAATTGTATAGCCTTTCAGGCGAAGCCAGAAACCGCTCAGAAAAAACGTGATGCCCGATAATCCGGGCGTGACCCAGTTACCGATTTTCATCCCGGCTCTTGTGTTCATCAAAACTACCTTGTTAGTACCCTTGGGAAAATGACGTATAAAATCAATTGTGATTTTAGGGTAATTAAATCCGTGAACAGGAGAAATAAAAATGATCAATGAGTTTTGATCGGGAGCTTTCAGGTTGTGAACATCCGTGTTGGAAATATTCAACAAATGACATTCAATATTTCGTGCAACAGCAAACTGTGAAATCCACAGTGCTATACGTTTGGCATTGCCTGTACCAGAGAAAAAGAAGATGTAAATCTTTTTCATGTAAGCAGGGAGTGTAAGGCAAACCGGGATTCTTCTTTGTAAAGGTATAAAACTTCGGGAAAAAGAATTTTAAAAAAGCCCGGCTTCATCACCGGGCTCAACTATTACATTTTAATGTCCACCACTACTTTTTCTTTACGGCTTTTTTCTGCTGCAAAACCCATTACATGGCTTTCAATGGAAGCATCAATTGTTGAAGTAAGCAATGCCGGATTTTGTTGTGATACAGCCTGCACCCAATCGGCCACGAGGCGCCAGTCGCCACCACCATGTCCGTCAGTTGCCTGTTTCCATTCGGTTACTTTACCGGTACGGAAATCAGTATGCGTGAAGGAACTCATATCACCCACAATATCACCCATGCTGCCCATGATCCTGGTGCGGCGTCCTTCGTAACTGGTGAAGGCTTCCATTGAAAAAGCAGCCGTTACATCATCCGAAAACTGGATGTTAGTGGTGTAATGATCCGGTTGATCATTATCCATGCGGTACACACAACGTCCGTAGTCACTTGTTTTTAAATAATTCATAATGGCATCGCCCTGTTGTGCTTTGTCTTCGGGCAAATCAAAATGATGCAGCCAAGTGCGGCGATCGTAGTAAATACGTTTGGCCGAATAAGGACAGGTTGCTTCAATGGCACATCCGTTCACACAACGATCGGTACTGCCTTCCGGTGCGTTTTCTTTTTTAAACCATTTCAGGTTTCCAAAAGCCTGTATGCTTTTACATTGTTTATCGATCATCCATTTCATGATATCTAAATCATGACAGGATTTGGCAAGAATAATAGGAGTGGTGTTTTTGCTGTTGTGCCAATTGCCACGCACATAAGAGTGGCTCATGTGCACATGCATAATTGGTTCAAGGTGTTGTACGCTGATTACTTCACCTACAGCGCCAGCCTGAATGAGTTCTTTCAGTTTTACAAAATAAGGTGCATAACGAAGCACGTGACAAACAGCTACAATGCGTTTGTTCTTTTTGGCGAGGTTTAAAATATCCCTGCATTCCTGTTCGCTGGGTGAAATGGGTTTTTCCAGCAACACATCATAACCCATCTTTAATGCAGCCATGCAAGGTCCGTAGTGTAAATCATCGGGAGTGGAAATGATGACCGCATCGGCAAACCTGGGACGTTTGAACACATCTTCCCATGTGTTGAAACGATTGGCTGCATCTATATTGTGTTTTTTTGCATAACGTTCATTGCGGATGGCAATTGGTTCGGCCACGCCAACAATATCCAGCTGATCAGGATACTGAACCGCATAGTTCCCATATACATTGCCACGTGAACCGGCACCTAATGTAATAGCCGTAACGGCTCTTGCGGGTTTCTGATGCAGTGGATTGTCGGGTAAAATAATTTTTTCACCTTTTTCATTAGTGGCCCATGATGATAATGGTAATGCAGTGGTACCGGCTGCTGCTCCAATGAGTTTGAGCAAATCCCGGCGGGAGAATTGATTAGGCATGCGAATCTTTTTGTAGTAATAAGAATGTTGCTGAAAGGTACAAAGTTTAAACGCTGCAATTTGATACCTTCGGAAAATAATTGTTGCCGTATGAATAGCAATTCGTCCCAACGCTTCCTCGCACTGGATGTGCTGCGTGGTATGACCGTTTGTTTTATGATTATTGTAAACACACCGGGCAACTGGGGTACAACCTGGGCTCCATTACTGCATGCTTCCTGGCATGGCTTTACGCCCACCGATCTTGTATTTCCCACGTTTATGTTTGTGGTTGGTAATGCATTGAGCTTTGTTACCAAAAAATGGGAACGCATGAGTGATGCAGAAGTGCTGAAGAAAATTTTCAAACGTACGATTATCATTTTTTTACTCGGTTATCTCATGTACTGGTTTCCCTTTGTTCACTGGAATGCGCAACATGAACTGGAAGCAAATCCTTTTGCCACCACAAGGGTAATGGGTGTATTGCAGCGTATTGCACTTGGTTATTGTATAGCAGCCCTGATGGTACGTTACCTGAAGCTGAACAGTATCCTGGTCATTTCTTCTTTACTGCTCGTGGCATACTGGCTCATGCTGTTGTTCTTTGGTGGAAGTGCCGATCCTTATGATATGCTCACGAATGCCGGCAACCGGTTTGATCTGTGGTTATTGGGTGATGGGCATCTGTATCATGGAGAAGGTGTTGCGTTTGATCCAGAAGGAGTATTGAGCACATTACCTTCTGTTGCCAACGTTACCTTCGGTTATGCGGCCGGGTTATGGATACAGAAGAAGGGCAGTACTTATGAAGGGTTGGCGAAACTGCTGCTGGCCGGGGCCGCTTTGATTGCGGTGGCGTTGGTATGGAATAATTTCTTTCCCATTAATAAAAAGTTATGGACCGGCAGTTTTGTATTGCTCACTGTGGGAATTGATTGTGTGCTGATTGCTGCACTGTTGTACCTGATCGATTTTCTTCAGATACGGAAGGGTACATATTTCTTTGAAGTGTTTGGAAAGAATCCCTTGTTCATTTACCTGCTTTCCGAACTGGGAGCTATTCTTTTATGGTTTATTCCTGTGGGAGAGAAACATCAACCCTTGTATTCGTGGTTGTATGAACATGTGTTTTCACTGGCCGGTGCTTACCTGGGTTCTTTTCTCTTTGCTCTTTCTATTATGATGGCATGCTGGTTGGTGGGGTATGTGCTGGATAAGAGGAAAGTGTATGTGAGAGTGTAGACAATAGTGTTGTGCTATTAAAGCTTATATTATCACAGAAGTAAGTTTTTCTTTGTTACTTTTTGTTTGCCCAAAAAAGTAACCAAAAAGGGCCCCGCCATCGAATACGGCCCGATGGCGGATTGTTCCTTGATTTAGCTTCTGTACTACTGTAGAACTCAACATCAGTACCCCGGTTACATTCCATTCTAGTATAATCTTTACTATTGTATAACTAAATGTACAAAAAGCAAAGGAACTCCATTTGCATTTACAGCGCCACGGAGTTTAAAGAACATTATAGAATTGATATGATGTGATTTTCATTACTTCAAAAACAATAACAGCACCGTTAAAGCAAGTCCGGCTATTACAAACAGGATTCCTCTTTTATACACTTTTGCCTGTGGCGGAAACATCCAGAAGGAGGAAACCACAAAAAAGAATAAGGAGAACGCAAAAAAGATATTAAAGAAGAACAGTGGTTCTTTGGACCGGGCTTTGTGCAGGTTGGTCATTTTTTGCACCAGCTTCGGCCATTCTTTAACGGTATAGCTTGCGTCACCGGTAGCCGAATTGTATTGTCCGTTTTCAAAATAAAGGATGCCGTTCTCTTCTTTTGTCACCTTCAGGTTTTTCCGTTCCAGTGCTTTGCCCAGCTCATCGGCAGCAATGTTGGGATTGATTTTCTTTTCGATTTTCTTTTCTGATTTCAGGAAATCGGTATCCCGGAAGGTCATGATCGTTCCGCTGATGGCATATACGCTCATAATCCCAACTAAAAAATAACCCAGGTAACGGTGAAGAATACGCATTTGTTTCATGTGGTTCTGGTTGCAGTTTATACTTAATGACTGTTGATTAAAAAGCAGGGCAACTTACTGGAAGTTGTTATTGGTTCAAAAATTAATTGATTAACGGCAAATAAGAAGGTGTTTAGATACTCATTCAGAGAAGTAAGAATCAGGTTTTATTCTTTTAAAAATCAGCCCTGCATTCAATTGCCATTCATGTTATCTGAGCGATTAGTTTCTTTCATTTCTTTGAGTTCTTTCATGAGATCATCTAAATAATCCGTCTGTACTTCCTGTATCGCCAGCAGTTTTTCATTTTGATGAATGAGTAAATGATCAATTTTCTCACTCAGCAACTTGATCTCCAGTTCTGCTTTCAGATTGATTTTATAATCGTGTTCGGCCCGGATGCGGTCTTTTTGTTCCTGGCGGTTTTGGCTCATCATAATAATGGGTGCCTGGATCGCAGCCACGCAGGAAAGAATAAGGTTGAGCAGGATGAACGGATAGGGATCAAACGGATGCGAAGCCAGAAAAAAGATGTTGATCAGCATCCATACAACGATAAACAGAAAAAAACTGGAAATGAAGGCCCAGCTGCCGCCAAAGGAAGCAACCTTATCGGCAATGCGTTGCCCTACGGTAAGTTGTGTCTCCATTTCATCCTGGATGTTTTCTGAGAGGATGGAGTTGTTCTTGATGGCATCCATTACATCCTGGTCTATTTTGGCAAGCTCTCCTTTTTCTTTTTCGATCAGGTAGGCGAGATACAAACGCCTGAACTTATTTAACTCGAAAACAGAAATGTAATGGTTCCGTTCAAAACCGGGATAATCCAATCGGATAAAATTAAAGATGGCATCCCTGATTTCTTTTGCCGGCACTTCTTCGCCTCTGTTGATTTCTTTATTGGAGACAAAACTGACATTCATAGAATGAGTTTTTTAAGGGTTGTGAAATCCATTTCACGCAACAGCTTGACAAGCGGCGGCGAAAAAGCCGGCACATGTGCATACATCAAAGCTACAGCTGTTTATTCATTTTTATTGAGAGGGGGCCGGTGAGTTGAAATAAAAACCGGAGTAACTATTCTGTTTAAGCAGAACCTTTACTCCGGCGTATAAAACAGCGGTTAATCATCGTCCTTTTCTGAATTCGATTCCTGCATTGTTTCATTGGCAGGTGCTGTGCTGTTTGCAGCATTTGTGAGAATTTCTGTATGCCTGATTTTTCCTCCGTAATAACCTGTGCGGGCCATGGCAGCAAAACACAGAACGGCTAGTGAACAGGTGATCATATAAGCTGCTGCTGTTCTTTTTTTCAACCATCCCATTACCAGCGACACAAGTGCCCCGGCTCCTGTAGCCATCATCAGCCAAATGGCAATGGTGGCAGCATCCTCATGCATTTCAATCATGGATTCAGAAATGCCGGGTAGTTTTTCAATGCTGTCTTCTGCCGGTTCTCCGGTGAGGTAAACTGGTATTGCTGTAATACTCATGATTACTAAAATCACGGCTGCTGCTTTTTTGATCGATTCATTTTTATAGAAGAGGCCAAAGGCGAGTAAGATGCTACCGATCAGGGTCCCCAAAATAGGGAAATGATTCAGCAGCAAATGAATATATGTTGCATTCATTGCTGTAAAGTTTACTATTAAAAAATAAAGAAACGGGTGAGATTAACTCAATCGTGGAGGTTGCCAGATGCTGTCAAAATAAGAATCGGGCAGCAGATCCTGGTTGTTTATACGATATACACCCGGCACCGGTAATGGTGGTTGTGCCGCATATTCAAATGGCATCAAGGCGGTAGAAGTTGCATTGATAAAACTAACAGCCGATTTAAACGGTAATTGTGCATCTTCTGCAGCGTCTTTATCGGTGCCGTTTTCCTGTATGTAATGTTGAATGAGGTATTGGCCGGGTTGTGCTGTACTGTTTCCTTCTTCCATATGGTCGAAATAATGTTCAACGAGAAGCGGAAAACGATACATTTCACTGATCCCGGGCAGGGATGCACTGTACAGCATCAAAAAAATAAAAGCAATAAAACGCCTGCCTGCCATATTGTAAAAGTATTGGGCTTTGTTCAGTGAAACCATGATAGAAATCAGGCGGGAGAAATTCAACAAGTTTTTAACAAGATCTATCGCTTTGTGTCTGCACGAACTAAAACAGGTTAGTGAGGAGTCAATCAATAAAGAAACACTTCTGCCCCGGTTCGTGGAGAAACGAACCAAGGAGTGGAATGAACAAATCAGTTTTTAATTAAAACGTATGCGTTAAGCGATGTGGCAATGAGCAGCCAGATGAAATAAGGAACAATGAGTATGCACATCCACTTCATCACCGGCATAAAATAAACCAACAGGAAACCGATCAATACTGTGAGCAGCAATATCACAATAAGAGAAGCTGAAACGTTGTGCCAATAGAAAAAGAGTGGATTCCAGGCCACATTCAATATCCATTGCAACAGGTACAAACCTATCAGCAGTTGTTTGTTTTCTATTCTTGGCCAGAGATAAGCCATGAAAACCGCAAAGCAGATCATGATGGTGGTCCAGGCAAAACCAAACACCCAACCCGGAGGCGTCCACGGAGCTTTGTTGAGTGTGGCATACCAATCGGACACAACCCCTTTACCGGTGAAGAACCCGCCAAGGCCCAGTGCCCCAAAATTCAACAGCATAAAAACAATGATTCTGGTGATCATCTATTAAAGTTAAGCTAATAGAAAGAGTGTTCCGTTTTCAATTATGTGTAGTAAGATTTTTTAAAACCTACTTGTCATTTTTTCTCAGGCATAGTCGCAGCCCCGGTTCCTGTCTCCACGAAATGGAAAAGAATGGTCATTGGTTCGTAGAGAAACGAACTAAAGCATGGGAGCAGGTTTCTCAGGCGTAGTCTGGCGATAGCCGACTCGCCGTCAAAAAGCAAGGAATCTATACTTGTATATTCGGTTTTGTCAGATCTATATCTTCCAGATCTGTATAATCGGTTACGGGATACACGCCTTGCATTCCGGTTAGATAGTACTTCGCAGAACTGTGCGCATAATCTTCAGGATTTGTAACCAGGGTGTATTTGCCGCTACAGGGGTTGTTATGCATGTAAAGTAATTTCTGCTCAACAAAAGCACGGCTCGTACATTCTTTCCAATCGAAACTGTCTTCCCATAGTTCATACAGTTTACCTCTTTTCCTGTCGCTGCTGTTTACTCCTGCGGATAGTTGTGTGAGCAGCGCTTTTTCATTTTTTTCTTTCAGTCTTTTGATGATTTCGTAACCAATAAATCGTTTGCCATCGCCTATGATGTTATTGATGTTTTTTTCTGATTCGGTGAAAGCAATCAGGATATGCAGGTGATTGGGCATGATGCAGTAACCGGTGATGAAATGGCCTTGTTGTTTCAAATAGGTGAACCATTTGTAAACAAGATCGTAGCTGTTGGTACGCTCCAGTAATGGCAGCCAGTTGTAGCAGGTGAACGTTATAAAGAAGTGACCGTTGGAGTAAGGTATTTTTCGTTTTACAGGCATACAGCTAAGTTAGGCAAGAGGCAGGTGGAATAATTTTTGCGATTGGGGTTTTTCCTCCGGATAACGGCGAGTCGGCTGGAGCCAGACTGCGCCTGTGAAGGCGGGGGAGACTCGGTTGCGAAAAATGCTTTTTTCTGATTCGGTGAAACCAATTAGTGCGTGCAGGTGATTGGGCATGATGCAGTAACCGGTGATGAAATGGCCTTGTTGTTTCAAATAGGTGAACCATTTGTAAACAAGATCGTAGCTGTTGGTACGCTCCAGTAATGGCAGCCAGTTGTAGCAGGTGAACGTTATAAAGAAGTGACCGTTGGAGTAAGGTATTTTTCGTTTTACAGGCATACAGCTAAGTTAAGCAAGAGGCAGGTGGAATTATTTTGGTGATTGGGGTTTTTCCTCCGGATAACGGCGAGTCGGCTAGCGCCAGACTGCGCCTGAGAAGGAGGGGGAGACTCGGCTGCGAAAAGAGCTCATTGTTAATTCTGCTGCTTGCCGTTATTCGTCTGCCGAAACTGAAGATGATTAGCGAACAAAGGGATGAGAATATATTCGTCACCCGCCATATTGCCAATGCAATGTTAGCAGCAGTACATTTGTCAAGAAGTCAAGCGCCTGTATTCTACTGAATATTTTGATGCTTGTTTCGGGTCGTATTCCACGGTGACATTCTCATCGTTTTTAAATTCTGCGTTATCTGACCAATTATAAGACCCAGTTATGACAACTTGATTGTCTATAACACAGAACTTATTGTGCATAAGACCGCCCCGTTGTCCCCTCTTTATTTTAACGTGTGGAATTTGAGATACATCTACGCCATGTTTACGATTAATTCCATCGTCATAAATAGCGAATTTAATATCGAGTCCTTGCTTATGTTTTTCAACTATTTTTTGGAAAAGTGTGTCATTTGTGAACCATGCCATTACCAATGTTATTGAAACTTGTGCTTCATCTAATGCCTTAAGAATCCTGTTTTGAATGTCTTGAAAGTGTGCTTCATTTACAATCGGTTCGGAGTTGTTTACTACACCGCCTTGAACTTTTAATTCACCACCTAACTCTATAACTCCGTAGCCGTCGGGAGAAAGGATTTTGTTGAATTTATCTTTAATTGCTGGATTGTTTTTTAAAAAATCATTTAGTAATTCTCTCAGGGAATGGCTATCATTTAAATCACTTAATCGCTTTTTGACATATTGTGTTTTTGATGGTCGCTGCCCATTGCGTTTGTCAATATCTGGTAAGCCGTTATCATCATCATATACGTCTCTGATACCATAATCATTGAAAAACTTTACAATCTCTCGGCCTGTTTTAGAGCCGACAATGTGTGGCGTTATTTGCTCTATCGATAAAGCTGATATCTTCATGTTATAAAGTGTCTTAGTATTGTTGCTATTGGCAATACCAATGTTAGGAGCAGCACGGTACTATTATAGTCCCCAAGCTACCTCGCATGCAAAGTATTCTGCAATAACAATTCTTATCACAATCTGCCCCATATCATCTATTGCCAAGAATCTATATCTGTCATCTTGAACATCAATCCAATCATTGAATAGCATTCCAATATTTTGCTCTTTGCCATTCTCGTCAAGCCTAGTCATTTGAAGAACCTGAAGACGTTGCATATTACGAGAACCTACTTCTCCAAAGACATGTGGAAAGTGTGCTGCATTGAAGTTTTCCTGTTCTTCTTGGGAAAGTAATAACAGAGGACTACACCAAAAATGGTCTGGCTCGTTACGACATGGTTGGCTAAGTTCAAAGGCGGCATGTCCTCGTGCAAGTTTTAGCATTACGTTATTAATGCGCTCTATTTCTGGAATAAAAGCTATTTGTCCATTGACTTCAGTTTTTGACTTTTCAATTCTTTGTCGAAGTGCTGGTGACTTTTCCATAATTCTACGAACTGAAGGTCGGCTAATTTTTTCTGGATCGGTTGAACCACAAAGAACACTTTCAAGTAAGCAAATGAAATACTGTTCGTCTTTAGAAAAACTTTGATTACAAGAATCACAACACCCGACTACAGGCAAATTTGTTGGATAGGGTTGTTCAAGAAGACATTTAGATGGAACATGGTCACGAGTGTCTGGTAAGCCACCGCAGTAAATGCATCCACGAATAAGGCGATTATCGGCTAAATTGTCGAACTGGTCCATAGTGTTGCTGCTAACGAGCAGGTATTTGCGAAGGCTGGGGAATAGACTTCCGTCTGCCCGGCTACCTGAAGCTAAATTTATAAATAAAAGTTGATGATTTGCACATAGCTTAATTAATAACGTCCAGCCCGATATGAAGCTAAATTGGAAAACAAAAAGTTGAAACACGGCTTACGTCCACCCAGCTTTTGCAAATACCAATGTTAGTAGCCGTTTTTCTTCTGTCCGTTTTTTAGAACTTGAATTTTTGTATACCGAAACACTTTGCCGGCTTCGTCTTGTCCAACTTTTGATAAGTTTCTTTTTGGGAAACCGTTTTCGCTTACGATTTGTCCTGTTACTTTAATTTGAACAGGTAAATTTTCTCCATCAAATAATGTGTCAGCGTTTATTAAATTTTGATTTGAAGGCTCTAGCCAATAACGAGCTCGTTTTTCAGGGTTGTTGTCAAATTGTGGCTCACTCCACTGTGCACATGTACAAGAAATTGCATTATAGCTAAGTGTCAAGGTTTGTACTTTACTGTTGGGTTTAAAGTTTGGTTTGTCAATTACTTGAATTTCTGTATAGCGAAATACTCTTGCCTTTTCTAATTGTTCTTCTGTCTGCACCGTTCCTTTTGGATAGTCTGGTCGTGTATAAAACTGTCCCTTTACTTTTATCCTGTGTCTTGCAGCGTCAAAATATATAGGCAATTCCATACTATCACTTGCTGGTTCAATAAAAATACAATGTTCAGCAAGTTTGTTATCCTGATATTTGTCAAGGTCAGTCGGTGTCACCCAATTGGCACAAGCACAACCCCAAACTATATAATCAAGTTCTAAATTTTCAGTCTTTCCTGTCAGTGTGTTTGTTGAGTCCGAAATCACCTTTGGCTTTAAACTTTCAATCACTTTTGTAGTGTCTACCTGAATATTTTTTGTCTTGTCAGATTGTGTCGAACAAGATGAGAATAGAAGTAATATGGGTAAGAATCTTTTCATTAACGGAATGCTCCAATAAAATGGCTACTAACACAATGCTTTGCGCTATTACACGCACTCATTGCTTTTTTAAAATTATTGAAAATCAACAATATAATATTATCAAATTTCAATTGTTTGTAGCGCAATTGCACCCGTTTGTTTTCGTTTATAAACGTTTAAAATCGGCTAGTACTCAATAATTTATCTCCACCACTTTCTTATTATTCAGCTTCTGCATCTGCTTTGGAACAATCTGCAATATCTCCTCTTTCAATGTTTGGATAAGGCGGGTTTTAATATGATCCCGGTGCGTAACCAGGCTCACTTCACGGGCCGGACTTGGCTGCTTCAACCGTTTCACCAGTTTGTGTTGCGACTTGGTAAATTCCATCACCGCCAGCTCGGGTAAAATGGTAATGCCATCGCTTTTATCCACCATGCGCTTCAGGGTTTCAATATTTCCGGTTTCGTAACGGAACTGAAAATCGGTACTTCGCCTCAGCTCACATAAATTAAGTATCTGCGAACGGAAACAATGCCCTTCTTCCAGTAACCACAATTGATTCGGGTCAAGCTCCGCAGCCAGTACATATTTCTTTTCGCTCAAAGCATTCTTTGCCGATACATACACAAACAACTCTTCATAAAACATCACATCTTCTTTGATAGAGGCATCTTTCAACGGTGTTACCACAATGCCGCAATCGAGACGGTTGTTTTTCAGCTCCTGTATCAGGTCTTCTGTAATAGATTCTTTGATCACCAGGTTGAGCTTGGGATATTTCTGCCGCATGGTTTTATATAAGGGCGGCAACAAATAAGGCGCCAGTGTGGGAATGATGCCAATGCGCAACTCACCACTCAACGTATCTTTCTGATCGCTGATGAGTTGTTTGATCAGCTCGGCTTCCCGTAACACAGTGCGTGCCTGTGCGAGGATGCCATTACCAATTTCGGTGGGGATCACCGGTTGTTTGGTGCGGTCAAACAATTTCACGCCCAGCTCTTCTTCCAGTTTCTGGATCTGCATACTGAGGGTGGGCTGGGTTACAAAACATTTCTCGGCTGCCACTGCAAAATGGCGCCAGGTATCGAGGGCGACAATGTATTCCAGTTGGGTTAAGGTCATAGACAAAAACTATATGATCATAAAAATAATCAATTTGATTTATAGTGGTTGCTGCTTTACTTTTGATTGCATTTCGTCTTTGTTTCTTAAACAAATCTTTAATCAATACATTAATCGTTAAGTATGGAACACAACGCATCACAAGGTAAATGTCCGTTTACCGGTGCCACCAGTCGCCCGGTAGCCGGCGGCGGTACCCGTAACCGTGACTGGTGGCCCAACCAGTTAAAGCTGAACATTCTCCGTCAGAACTCTGCCCTTTCCAATCCCATGGATGAGCAGTTTGATTATGCAAAGGAGTTTAAAAGCCTGGATCTGGCGGCAGTTAAGAAAGACATTGAAGCATTGATGACCACTTCACAGGACTGGTGGCCGGCCGATTACGGGCATTATGGTCCGCTCTTTATCCGCATGGCCTGGCACAGTGCCGGAACCTATCGTATACAGGATGGCCGTGGCGGCGCCGGATCGGGTACGCAACGTTTTGCACCACTCAACAGCTGGCCCGATAATGCAAACCTTGATAAAGCACGTTTGCTTCTCTGGCCCATTAAACAGAAGTACGGTAAAAAATTATCCTGGGCCGATCTTATGATCCTGGCCGGTAACTGTGCATTGGAATCCATGGGCTTTAAAACATTTGGTTTTGGTGGCGGACGTGAAGATGTATGGGAACCCGAAGAAGATATCTATTGGGGAAGTGAAAAAGAATGGCTGGGCGATAAACGTTATACAGGCGACCGTGACCTGGAGAATCCACTGGCAGCGGTACAAATGGGCCTCATCTATGTGAACCCCGAAGGACCTAACGGCAACCCTGATCCGTTGGCAGCAGCCCGTGACATCCGTGAAACTTTTGCACGTATGGCTATGAATGATGAAGAAACAGTGGCGTTGATTGCAGGCGGACATACATTTGGTAAAACACATGGCGCTGCCGATCCATCCAAATACGTAGGCAAAGAACCCGCTGCAGCGGGTATTGAAGAAATGAGTATGGGCTGGAAGAATACCTATGGTACAGGCAATGGTGCCGATACCATCACCAGCGGACTCGAAGGTGCATGGACCACCACGCCTACAAAATGGAGCAATAACTATTTTGAAAATCTTTTTGGATACGAATGGGAATTAACCAAGAGTCCGGCTGGTGCACACCAGTGGAAACCCAAAGGAAATGCGGGTGAAGGATTGGTGCCCGATGCACATGATGCCAGTAAACGCCATGCACCGTTTATGCTCACTACTGATTTATCGCTTCGTTTTGATCCGGCGTATGAAAAAATTTCACGCCGCTTCTATGAAAACCCCGATCAGTTTGCCGATGCATTTGCACGTGCCTGGTTCAAACTCACACACCGTGATATGGGACCACGCAACCGTTACCTGGGACCTGAAGTACCGGCTGAAGAACTCATCTGGCAGGATCCTATCCCGGCAGTAACACATGCACTCGTTGATGAAACTGATATAGCTGCATTGAAAGCAAAATTGCTGGCAAGCGGATTAACAACAGCCGAGCTCGTATCTACAGCATGGGCTTCTGCTTCCACCTTCCGTGGATCGGATAAGCGGGGTGGTGCCAATGGTGCACGCATCCGTTTGGCTCCGCAGAAATTCTGGGCTGTCAACAACCCGGCACAGTTATCAAAAGTGCTGGACAAACTGGAAGCCATTCAGCATGAATTCAATAAAGCCAACAACAATAAACAAATTTCATTGGCAGATGTGATTGTATTAGGTGGCGTTGCCGCAGTGGAACAAGCAGCTAAAGCGGCAGGGTTTGATGTAAAAGTTCCGTTCACACCTGGCCGTGCCGATGCATCACAGGAACAAACAGATGTGGATTCCTTTGCTGTACTGGAACCCGTTGCCGATGGTTTCCGCAATTATGTAAAAGCGGGTATTCATACTGCTGCTGAAGAATTGTTGGTGGATAAAGCACAACTGCTCACCTTAACCGCACCCGAAATGACGGCGCTGGTAGGCGGTATGCGTGTACTCAATACCAACAGCGATGGTACTGCTCATGGTGTGTTTACCAAAACGCCCGGCGCACTTACCAATGATTTCTTTGTAAACCTGCTGGATTTTGGTACTACATGGAAAGCAGTGAATGAATATGCACAGGTGTTTGAAGGACGTGACCGAAAAACGGGTGAAGTGAAGTGGACAGGCACAAGAGCCGATCTCATCTTTGGTTCTAATTCCGAGCTGCGTGCATTAGCCGAAGTGTATGCTTGTGAAGATGGCAAAGCGAAGTTTGTAAAAGACTTCGTAGCTGCATGGAATAAAGTGATGAACCTCGATCGTTTTGACCTGGTATAAAAGAGCAGACTTGTTTTAAGAATAGAAGCAGTCCGGAAACGGGCTGCTTTTTTTTGTCTTCGTTTATGCGGTACTGTCAATAGTGCTTAGAATAAATTACAGGTTAGTGCTTATTGTATATTTTATAACCTGCAGCTATTTTTGAAACAGATTATTGACCTTTAAAATCCAAAATCCAATGAACCTTCATCTGCGTAGCGGCGTATTTGCCTATCTCTTTCTTTTCCTCTTTTTTACATCAACAGCACAAACAACCACAACCTACACAAGCACCTCTTCGTGGACGGTACCATCGGGTGTTACCAGTATCGTCATTAAAGTATATGGCGGTGGTGGTGGCGTGGGCGGACAAGACTGTGGTAACGGATGTTACAATCCGGCTGCCGGTCCGGTTGGTTATATCTATGCATCTTATACAGTAACACCGGGAGATATCATAGATATTTATCCCGGCGGTAAGGGTACCAATGGTGCCAACAGTGTTAACAATTCGGGAGGCGGTACCGGGGGTGTTTCTCCTTATAATACCAATTACAATGGAGGTAATGGCGGTAATGCCGGTCCCAATGGTTCATCCGGCGGTGGCGGTGGTGGCGGTGCTGCAACGATTGTAACAGTAAACTCTGTTGTAAAATTTATTGCCGGTGGCGCCGGTGGTGGCGGCGGTATGGCCAACTACTGGGGCTCTGGCCAGCCGGGTAATGCCGGCACTTCAGCCAACGGTACATTGAATAATGGTGGTAATGGCGCATCTGCTCCTGCCGATGGTGGCGGTGGCGGTGGTGGTGGCGGCGGACAGTATGGTTCTGTTGGTGGCGGCACATTTCCTTATGGCGCAGAACGTGCCGGTTACGGCGGATACCGTGGTGGAAATGCTGTTACAGGTGCAACCGGAATTTTTGAAAACGCATATATCAGCTGGACGAATGGCGGTAAAGTGGAAATCAGCTACGGGTACCCTGTATCCGGCGGAACAGTAAGTTCTGATCAAACGATTTGCTCCGGTACACAACCTTCTCCGCTTAACGTGACTGGTTTTTATGGAACCAGCCTGCAATGGCAATATTCTGATGATAACAATAGCTGGAATGATATCAGCGGAGCAACCACCACTCAGCTTTCAATGGCACAGATGGGTTCGCTTACACAAGACCGTTGGTACCGCTTACAGGTGGATGGTGGTGCAGCTGTTTCCAACAGTATTAAAGTAACGGTATTTGCCGGCCCTGTTTCTGTTATGCCGGCTGGTGACGGTACAGAAGAAGACCCTTATCTCATTTCTTCTTTCGAAGAACTGTTATGGATCGGAGAGGATCCTTCCAGGTTTGATAAATATTATAAACAAACAGCCGATATTGATGCAGTGGTTACTTCCACTTCCTGTTATAATTCCGGGCAAGGCTGGTTACCCATAGGAAGTGAATATGATGCGTTTACCGGAAACTATGACGGTAACGGTCACACGATCAGTAATCTCTACATCAACCGTACAAATGAGCTTTATTCCGGTTTGTTTGGCAATTGCTCTAATGTTACCATTAAGAACCTGATGCTGAAAGATGTGAATATCAGTGGCGCCCGTTATGTGGCACCGTTTGCTCCTTATGCAAATGGCACCTGCACTTTCAGCAAACTGGGCAGCAGCGGCAGCATCAATGGATCCGGCTATACAGGATATGATGAAATATACATGGGAGGTATTGCTGGTTACCTGCAATGCAACGGCGGTACAGTAGTGGATCAATCATTTTCCATTGCTAATATCACCAACCATGGTGACGCTTTCTATCACTATAACGGAGGTTTAGTGGCTGCGGCTGATCAAACAGCATTTACGAATTCCTATTATATCGGAACCATCTGGGATGATATGAACGGAATGATTCAATACACAGGTGGTATTGCAGGTGTTTCGAATGGAGGTAGTTTATCGAAACTCTATGTTTCTGCCGACCTGAATGCATATGCTATGTATTATGGTGAAATCAATATTATACTGGGCTATACAGCTTCGGGAGATCCGGTAAGCAACTGTTACTTTAATTACTACCGCAATTACTATTGGAACAATTACGGAGGAGATGGCCTGGCCGAAAATGATATGCAACAATTCACCACCTTCTTCAACTATGGTTGGGACATGCAGTGTGAAACAACCAATGGCACAGAGAATATATGGGGGATTAATAATAGTGATAACGGACAGTTTCCCTTCCTGAAATGGCAGGGATATACAACCGGTTGCCCGCAGTGGAATGGTAGCCAGAACAACACTTTTGCCGAAGGAAATAACTGGGACAACGGACTGGTTCCTGCAGAAGGTATGGATATTTATATGAGTCCGACGGCCGCACAGGACCTGGAAATTCCATCCAACTGGAATGCGGGTAATATTGTATTCAATGGGGCCGGTGTGAAAATCAAACTCAACGGCAATCATCTCACATTGGGCGGAACCATTACAGGTGCCGATGCAACCAACTATATTCAAACAAACGGAGCCGGCACATTACGGAAACGTATAAGCGATGGAAGCTCTTTCAGTTTTGCAACAGGCAACAGCGCTTTCAATCCTGTTACCATTACCAACAACAGCGGTGCCGATGATGATTTTGATGTACGTGTGGTGGATGCAGTTTATAACGATGCCAACAGTGGTGTGCTGGTGGGGAACAATCATATCAGAAGAACCTGGCATATTGGGAAAGCAAATCCCAATGGTGGCAGCGGAATTGATTTTGAATTCCATTGGAACAGTGGTGAAGAAAACCATGTGTTGGGAAGTAAATCCTTATTCCATTACGATGGTGCATGGGTGAAACAAAACGGAACCACATCCTCCACAGCAACCAGTCTTACTTATACGGGATATACAGGAACCTTCTCTCCGTTTTCCATTCTTGATCCAAGTACCACGCTACCTGTGAGCTGGCTCAGCTTTACCGCACAAAAGCAGGGTAAAGTAACGAATCTCAACTGGAGCACAGCCAGTGAACAAGGTGCCGATCGTTTTGTGGTGCAACACAGCATCGATGCTGTTCATTGGAACAATATTGCTACCGTGGCAGCAGCAGGCAACAGTAACACAACTCAGCAATACAATCATATACATGGGTCACCGGTGAATGGTGTGAACTATTACCGCATCCTGCAGGTAGATGCCGATGGACGTCAAAGCTACAGTAAAGTAGTGTCGGTGAATTTTGGTACTGTGGCTTCGTTCCGATTGTATCCCAACCCGGTTACTAACGGGCAACTACAAGTGCAGCTGAGTGAAGATGCAACCATCCGTGTTTACAATTTGCTGGGCGTGATGGTGCAACAAAAAACACTGAAACAAGGTACACATGTGCTGGATCTTTCAAAACTTCCAAAAGCGGTATACCGTGTGCAGGTGAACGATGAGTCTGTTTCAATTATTATACAATAGTGATAATGGTTCGTTTGGTTTAAAGCGGCTTCATTGAAGCCGCTTTTTTTATACATTGATTATTGCAGAAAATCACCATCAATGATTAACAATTTCACACCCTGTTCAGAAACGGAACGATGCGAACTGAGATTGTCTGATACAATATAAGTCATGCCTTTGTTTAACAAAAACGCTTCACCCGTTTCAAGTTCTGTAGTAAACGAACCTTCCAGGCAGTGAACGATATGTCCCTTCCGGCACCAATGATCGGCCAGGTAACCGGCACTGTATTCCACAATCCTGATCCGGAGGCCCGGGTATTGCAGTGTTTGCCAGAGTGCATTTCCGGTTTCTCCTGCATGGGTGGTTGGTAAAACGGTGGTCCAATCAATAACACGGAAGGGGATAGTACTCATAGTATTCATTTCTGATACTAAAGGTAACCATCACAAACATTGCTGTTGAAATTGATTGTTAAAGCATCGGATCTTCGTTGGTGAGAACAAGGTATCGTTGTAACTTCCATTTATGAATGGTCGTAAAGTGCATCTGGTTTTGGGAAGCGGTGGCGCCCGTGGTATGGCACATATTGGTGTGATAGAAGTGTTGGAAGAATATCAGTTTGAAATTGCCAGCATTACCGGCTGTTCAATGGGGGCAGTAGTAGGCGGATTGTATGCGGCGGGTTACTTAAAAGAATACAAAGAATGGCTGCTCACATTGAATAAATCAAAACTTTTCAGCCTGTTTGATTTTACGTTTACAAAAGCAGGATTTGTAAAAGGGGATAAAATATTACTGAAGCTGCGGGAGTTTACCGGTGATCAAACGATTGAGCATTTCCGCATTCCGTTTACAGCTGTTGCTACGGATATCCTTCACCGTAAGGAAGTACATTATAACAGTGGCGATTTGTACAAAGCACTCCGGGCATCTGTTGGAATACCGGGTGTGTTTACACCGGTACTTGATCAGCAGACCTACCTGGTGGATGGAGGTGTGTTAAATCCATTGCCATTAAACCTTGTACAGAAACAGAACGGGGAGGACTGGGTGGTGGCCGTGAATATCAATGCCCATCAGAAAAAGCACCAGCCCGATCCTGATGCTGAAGAAACCACCACTGCACCACCTGTGTATAATGTGCTGGATCTGATCAATACTTCTTATGATTTTACACAGGACCGTTTAACCGAACTGATGATTGAGAAATATCAACCGGAAATACTTGTGGAAATACCAAGGTCTGCCTGTTCTGTATTTGATTTTCATTTAGGAGCACAGTTGATTGAGTTGGGCAGACAAGCATGTCTTTCGGTTTTGCAAAAAAAGCCGGGCTTAACGAATGAAGGATCAGCTGTATAATACATCCGCTAAAAAATACCTAACCACTTTCTTTTAGCATTGCAGAAGCAAACGGAACAAAGTTCCTTAATGTAGTGTATTTCTATTGAGGCAGACTTGAGTAATAACAAACAGGGGGGCAGATGAATTAATCTGACAGTTGAAAAGATGCCAGCACTTTCTCTCCTTCGTTTTTGTAGGTTTCGTATTTAGCCGCTTCGGTAGTGAAGGTTACGAGAAAGGCTTTTGCATTTTTAATATAGCAAATGGAAGTAATATGCAATTGAAACTGTTCCTGAGAAAGCACATAGCTCATGCGATAATAGGTTTTGCCGTCTTTAAGAATGATAGCCGACTCTTCGGTTTCAATTTTGCCCGGTAAATGTGTTAGTTGTTGCTCACTGATGGTTTTATATTTTTCAAGTGAAAACAAGGGGTCACCTAATGGCTGAATGAGAACATTTATATTTTCCCTGAAACGATCATTATCGCCTTCCGGACTTGCAAAAAGAATGCATTCGGTTTTCATCATATGTGACGTATCGAGGCTCCAGGAGGAAGGGAACTCAATGATAAAACCTTTTCCGGCAAAACGGGAATTAGTGTTTGTGGTTTGTGCCGAACAAAAATTTGTAACGAGGATTGTGATCAGAAACAGAAAACGGTTCATCCTTAAAAGTAAAGAATGCAGCATATCTGCAACAATAATTAACCCAACAGGTTTGTTAAAGGTGGCACTATATCATCAAAGGCAACTGTGTACGGGCTGTTTGCAGCAATCCAGCTTCCTTCTTCTATCTCGGCTTCGAGCTCACCTGCATCCCAGCCACAGTAACCGGTAAAAAGTTTAACAGAAGTACTGTCGATGGTTTTACTATTGATGCATTGAAGTGCTTCTTTGAAATCACCACCCAGCAATAAGTCTTCTGTAATTACAGATCCACCCGGGATAAGATCGTGGCGACGATGAATAAAGTACAGGTGCTCCTGGTCTACCGGTCCGCCAACAAACAAAGGAAAAGGAAGGCTGTCGCTGAATTCAACAAGGTCATTTAACCGGCGATCGTGTTTTTGATTGAGCACAAATCCCAGGTGCCCGTTTGCATTACTTTCTGCAATCAGCACCACTGTGTTCTGAAAGTTGGGATCCTGCAGGGAAGGAGAGCTGATTAATATGGTGCCGGGAGCAATCATTGTTATTTATTTTGGAACAGGCGCATTTCCCAATTGGCATTTTTAAATAATTCCAGTTGTGTTTGTTTTCCATCGCTGAAAATAATCATCAGCCTTACGGGAAATTTACTCAGCTCATAAATAGTGGTCGACATAAAATTACCTGTAAACGTATTTACTTTCCGGATAAAACTTCCATCGGTGGCAATAATTTCTCTCACACCAAATAATTCAATAGTGGCTGTTGTAATAACGGTGATGGTATTACCCGGCCCATCCGATGGTTGTATATCCACCCGGTCGTAAAAAGGCATATCAATGATGGAATAAGTTTTATAGGACTTGCCCCTGTATTCGTTTCCGCTCCAGTATCCTTTGATCACACTGTCCTTACCGTCTTTGATGTAATGCATTTCGCCCTTTCCTTCTTTCACTCCATTTTGAAAGTTGCCTGTATAGTATTCGTTTTCGTTGTAATAATAAGTACCGTTTCCATAGGGAAATCCTTTTTTAAATTGCCCTGTATAGTGGTGCATTCCTTTTGCTTCCCCTTTGCCATTGGCCAACCCGTTTTTACAATCGCCTGTATAAGTACCTGTTAATTCTTTTACTTCCACTTTGCAAGTGGCCGGACTATCCTGTGCGGAGCTTTGATTATGAATTAAAAGAGATAACAATGCGAATACCAGACAGGAGCGAATTTGCATAAAAGGTGGTTTTTATAAATGTGGCATAAAGGTAATCACACAATGGTCTTTAATTCCTGATGCTGATCAGTAGTACCTGTGAATGCAATTGAAGTAAGGTATGAATGTGTTTTGTAATTATAATATCAGGTAATTGATAACGGAATATTCAGTTGTAAGGTAAATCCTTTTCCGGGTGCAGTGGATATGGTTGCTTTTCCATCATACAGGCTAAGCCTGCTTTTGATGTTTTTAAGTCCGATACCATCGGTGAGTTGATCCTGGTTCGTTCCTTTACCATCATCGGTGATGCGGATTTTCAACGTCTTCTTATCATTATGAAATGAAACAGAGACTGATTTTGCTTTTGAATGCCTGATGATATTGGTGTATTGCTCCTGGAAGATCCGGTAGATTGCCAGCTTCAGTTTTTTGCTTATTCGTTCTTCATTGATTCGGGAATCCTGTATGGTAATATTGATTCCGGCATCCTTCAACATAGCATTGGATAAAGAAGTGATTTTTTCTATGAGGGATTGATCATCAAAATCCGGTTGAACCAGTTCATGAGAAATTTTCCTGTTTTCACGAATTACATTCTGAATATTCTGAATACATTTTGAAAGAAGTGATTTTGTATTAGGAGAACGGGTTGCAATACTGGAGAGATATAGTTCCGTTGCAACCAGGATCTGGTTTACATTATCGTGCAGTTCTTCTCCAATATTCTTCCGTTCCCGTTCCTGGGCGTCCATTGTAGCAGCCAGCAATTTCCGGTTCTCTTTCTTCTTTTGTTCCTGCATCTCCATTTCCAGCTTTTTGAGTTCTGTAACATCATGGGTCACTCCATACACCAACACAGGAACACCAGAATGATTCATCTTGAAGTTTACGTTAGTATAAACGTATCTGACTTCTCCGTTCTTACGTAAAATACGATGATAAAGCAAGCTGCTTTTGTGTGTCTTTTCCAGTTTTTCAATTTGCTTCACAAGGCTTGAAAGGTCTTCCGGATGAACTAAGTTCAATAATTCTGGAACGGTCATGTTCAAGCTGCCGGGTTCGATCCCAAAGATTCTGTATGCTTCATCAGACCAATTAGATTGTTGGGTAATCGGGTCTAATTCCCAATACCCAACATGCGCAAACTCCTGCGCTTCTTTTAATTGGGCATGGCTCTTTATAATTTCTTCTTCGTTTTTTTTGCGGTCGCTGATATCCCTGATAAACGCACAGTAAATGGTTTCAGACTCTTCCTGTAATGAAGCAACAAATAACTCACAAGGGAATTCGTCGCCCACTTTTGTAAGCACCGTTATCTCAATTAATTTATTAACCTCAGGCCAGGGGCAATGTTTTTTCCCGTCCTCCTGCAAAACAACGAGCTCCTCTTTGTATCTCTCGGGCACAATTGTTTCACAAATACTGCTGCCAATTATTTCATCTGCTTTCCATCCAAACATCATCTCTGCCTGTTTGTTCCAGTTGATGATTTTTCCTTCCTTATTTGTATAAACCAGTGCATCGAGTGCCGATGTAAGGGTAAGGTTTAGTAAATCTGTATTTTTCTTTGCTTTTAATTCAGCTTCTTTTTCTTTTGAAATGTCTTTAAAAAAAACAGATAACCCTGTTGGTGATGGGTATACATTTACCTGCACCCATTTCCCGGCAAGTATGGAATAATCTTCGATGAAAACATGTTCCTGTTGAGCAAGTGCTTTGTGATAGGCGTTGTAGAATGATTTACCAACAGTCTCGGGAAATTCATTCCAGAACTGCTTTCCTAATAAATAACCTTCCGGTTGTCGAAGTATTTCCTCGGCCGTCCTGTTAATAAAGGTTACACGCCAACTTGTATCAACGGCTATAAAACCATCAGAAATGCGCTCAATAAGATTTTTATATTGTTCCTCACTTTTTGTAATAAAACTTTCGGTGAGTTTTTTATTGGTGATGTCTTCAATGAAAATAACAATACCGCCTATTTCTCCTGTAGCAGTGTGCCATGGGTGCGTTTCCCAGCGATGCCAGTATTCATTTCCGGTAGGAGATTTATATAAAAATTCTTCATTTTTCACCACCTCTCCGCTTAAAGAACGCTGGTGGGCTTCTTTCACCTCCTCATTAATATGTGGGAAAAAATCATAGTGGCAATGTCCTATAAAACGGCCTGCCGGCATATTAAATTTTTTGATCCAGTTCTGGCTGGCGGCTAAATAATTCATCTGCAGATCAAACATTGCAATAGCAGCAGGGGTATGTTTAATAAACAAATGCAATAAATGTTCTCCCGCATGAATTTTATCTTCAAATTCAATCAACTTATTTTTTAAATGCGAATTATTTTTTTTCAGCTTTTCTGTATACTCCTTCTTTTTGGTGTCGTCTTTCACAATAAACAACACTGAGTTTAAACCACCGGATTCATTTTTTATTGCATTGGCCGTAATTGTTCCATAGATTTTTTCCCCTTGTTTCGTTGTAAAAACTTTTATGCCATTCCATGTTTCAGAAGTGAAAAGCGATGTATCCAACTCAGAAATTTCTTCAGGAGATAATGTCAGCAAACCCAGATCCAAAGGAATTTTGTGCAACACTTCGGCTTTTGTATAGCCAAACATTTTTTCTGCTCCTTTATTCCAGCTTACTATTTCCCTGTTGGCGTCGCAAAGGACTATGGCGTCTTTGGTATGTTCGATCAGCTCCAGTAAGGAGTTGGCTTCAGGATGATGAAGGAGGTTGGTCTTATGGTTGATTTCCCTGGTGTGCATGTTGCAATTTCAGATTGGTTTGTAAAGTATTCCAGTATGAAATAAACAACAAGAGTATCTCTCAGAGCAGGTAATGATTCTCGTCACTAAGCATTTTTGTATAAGTGCAGGAAGAAAAAATATAGAGCCGTTGGTTACCCAAGAATCCCTTTTTCATATACCAGCAAACGGTTTCCATCTCTTTCCATTTCACCCTTTAACTGCATGCCCAGCTTTTCCAGCAGCGCAATGGATTTTCTATTGTGCGGGTAGGTGGTGGCAAGAACCGTTTTGTGTTCCTTGCTATTCAGAATGGATGTTAATACATGGATGGCTGCTTCGTAAGCATAACCTTTTCCGCCATATTCCGGCAAAAAGGCAAAGCCAATATCAAAATGCTCTAAATAGGTACGTTTCAAAAAGGAGATGATGCCAACGGGTGTTTGATTTGTGATTTGTCGAACCACCCAGTACGAAAGATCGGGTGTGGATTGGAGTTTGCGGATATAGTTCCGGGCATCTTCTTCGCTGTGAATATGACGATCACCAATGAATTCAATCCAACCTTTGGTGTTAAGTAATGCTTTTACAAAAGCATGGTCTTCTTCTGTAACCAGTGATAAAGAAAGACGGGGTGTGGTGAAGGTGGTTTGCATAATTTGGTTTTTTCGGTGGGTCGCCCCCAAGGGTGGCTCACCGTATTATTTTATCTTACAACCGGGTTCAGGAATCGTATAGCATTAAACACCGCCTGGTGTGTGATGGTGGCATGGTCTTCAAGCGGCAGGTAATCAAAATAAACAGTTACCTGTTTGCTTTTGGCGGAACGGATTTTTTCTGCCAACAGATTGGCATCCACTTCCATCACATGCGGTATTTTACAGGGAGCCAGGCCTTCTTTTCCCACACCAATATAAATACCTGTTGGTTGTGTAAATTCTTTTTTTAATAAGGCGGATTCCTGTTTCAGCAATGAACCATCGTCCCACCAAAGGCTTGGACTGATGATGATATAATTCGTAAATAAGGTTGGCTTTTTCAGCAAAACCTCAGCAGCGAGCAAACCGCCCAGCGATTGTCCAATGAGCGTCTTTGATCCGTTGGTTCTGAATTTCTTTTCAATAAAGGGCTGCAGTTCTTTTTCAAGAAAGGAGATAAAGTTAGCCGATCCCCCGGTTGTGGGAAACCGCTGTTTGTCTTCGGCAATAGTAGTGGGATAAGTAAAATCACGTTTACGATCCACATTGGCAATGCCCACTACAATGGTGTTGGGTGTGCGGTTGATCCATGAAAAACCATTGAACTGGTACAGCCCGGCCACATGAATAAAATCTTCATCGGCAGAACCATCCAGCAAGTACACAATTGAATAACGGGTGGTATCGGCAGGATTATAACCTTCGGGCAGGTAAATGTTGAGTATGCGTTTTTCTTTCAGTTCTGCTGATTGAATTTCTTCAACCACACCAATGGAAAATGATTTACCGGAAGTGGTTGGGGTTTGTGAATGGGAAACGCTAAGCAAAAATGTAAACAGGTAAAACAGCAATACTCGTTTCATACTTGAATAATCAATTGATAATAGACGCATCTTTTGAGATGAATAAAGATAGAATATTAAGAATTGATTTTCCAGTAAGGGATTCTTTTCGATCCTGCCTTCGATCCTTCGATTCCGCCTTCGACAGGCTCAGGCTGACAGTAAACTCAGGCTGACAATACGTTTTTAATTGATGAATGAATTTTTTAATGCAACGCAAAGCCCTTGTCATGTTGAGCCCGTCGAAACAGACAAGGGAATAGGAAACGAAGAGCTTTGTCACACTGAGCCCGTCGAAGTGGACAAAGATTTAAATCAGTTTTTTAATCATCAACATCCTTCTTTCAAAATATTCTGTAGCTGATTCTGATCCAGTAAATACAATCCGCCGGAGAAACCAAACCATATTTTCCCTCTGCTGTCCTGATAAATACTTTGCACATGATTTTTGGTACGGCCCTTGTTTTCGATATAGTGAGTGAATTTTGTACCATCATATTTTGTGGCACCTCCACCAAGTGTTCCCATCCACAGCTGATTGTTTTTGTCTTCGTATAAAGTCCACACATTATCACTGCTTAATCCGTCTTTGGTTGTATAGCTGGTAAAGGAGTTGCCATCAAACTTACTCACACCGCCACCCCATGTTCCAAACCAAATAGCACCAGTGTGGTCCTGTAATAACGATAACACGTTATCATTCACCAGCCCATCATTTGTTGTATAGGTTGTAAAATCTTGTCCGTTGAATTTTCGTACGCCGGCACCATCGGTAGCAAACCAGATATTGCCTTTGTTATCTTCCAGCATCGACCAAACCAATCCGGCGTTGAAGCGTGACCGGTAGTTTCCTTTTGCAACAGGGATTTCGAATTTTGTAAACCGGTTGCCATCAAAACGAAAAACGCCGCCCATTGTACCCAACCAGATAATGCCCTTGCTGTCCTGTAATATGCTCCACACATCTTCGCTCAGCAAACCATCTTTCATGGTAAAGTTGGTGAAGGTTTTTCCATCATATCGGCTCAGTCCGCCATTGGTGGCAAACCACAGATTTCCTTCCTTATCCTGCAGGATGCCACGTACTGCATCACCAGCAAGCCCTTGTTTGGTGGTGAAATATTGATAACCACCTCTGCCATTGTAACGGCATACCCCATCATCATTGGTGCCCATCCACAGGATGCCTTTTTTATCTTCAAAAATGCGACGGATATAACGGCTTACCTGTGCCGATGTATCGGGTCCGGTAGTATTAAACCTGATTTTGGTAAAGAGAATATCATCCGACCAGATACTCCTTTTTGTTGGCTGGGCCGCAGGGATCTGCTGGGCTTCGTCGGATGTATAAGGAATGGAACTTGAGTTTTGTGCTTTGCAGGAACTCAGGATCAGTAAAAAGGCAATGAAAGCAAATTTGTGCATGGTGAATAGATTTTATGCTTTGAGTGAACAAAGTACGATCATGCGCAGAGGTTTATGGTAAAACAGCTGTAAATAGATTGTAAAGGAGTGTAAAACAAATGTAAATACGGTTATCGGGCTGGTAATTATTCTATTTTTGAGTATGAACCGGAAGGTATTACTGCTCCTTTTTTCTGCCTGCCTGCTTTTGTTGCTGGTTGCTTTTGCCACCCGAAAAACGGGCAAAACCGAATTTGAGGCGGCCCGTGAAATCGTTGTGATGCGGGATGTGGCCCACCAGCTATTATTATATACCGGCGACAGTACTTCCCGTGTGCTGCCGGTAAGACAGTTATCGGAAACAGAATTCCTGATTCCCTTTGAGTCTGTTTTTGCATTCACACCCGATTCGCTGGTACGGATTATCGACAGGGTGATTGATAAAAACCAGTTACCATCCGATTACATTGTGAATGTGATTGAGCCTGTTCAATCACAGGTGATTTTTGGCTATGCGATTTCTCATCAGCGGCAGGAAAGTCTGGTTCCCTGCAGCGGAAGGGAGCAACCGGCAAAAAAATATTCCATCAGTATTCGTTTTAAAGAAGAATCTTCTTTCATTCCTTCCTGGGTATTGCTCTCGGCAATTGTATTGCTCACTGCCGGGTTGGCGCTTCTGTTGCTGAAGAAACCTGTTGCAACAGAAGCAACGGTGCAGGAAAGTTGGTCGCCGGATGTTACAGATGTATCCAATCTTGTTCCTATTGGAAAATACCGGTTCGATACCAGGCAACAATTGTTATTACTGGATGAGGAACAGATTATTCTTACCAGTAAAGAAGCAAAGCTGCTCACCATCTTTTCTGCGAATGTGAATAAAGTGATTGACCGTAACCGGTTGCAGAAAGAAGTGTGGGAAGATGAAGGTGTGATTGTGGGCAGAAGTCTCGATGTGTTTATTTCGAAGCTGCGCAAAAAGTTTGAAAAAGATCCTGCTGTGAAGCTGGTGAATATACATGGTAAAGGATACAAACTGGAAGTGGGATAACTTTCCCCCGGTGAGCCACCCTTTGGGGTGACCCACCGGGGGATTAACTTATATCCAGATCATAGTTACCCAACAGACCTGAAAGATTTTCTTTATTGAACTTCGCTTTTTTGATTTTGTTCGTTGCAGGATCAATGCTGAAGTTTACTGCATTACGGAAATCTGTTTTCTCCAGAATGGTATGGTCAAATACAGCTTTGAATAAATCACAGTTGCCCAGGTTGGCTTCGCTCAGATCAGCTTCTGTAAAATCTGTTTCATGTAAAGTGCTGCCGGTGAAGTTGATTTTCTTCAGTTTCATTTGAAAGAAACAGGAGAGTGTGAGATTGCAGTTTTCAAATGCAGCTGAGAATAACCCTGTATTACAATAATCAAAATGCAGTCCGGTTAGTTTACAATTGGTAAACACAATATCACGAAACGATGTTTGTACAATTTTAGCTAGGCTCAGGTTGCAATCGGTGAACGTACAATCAATAAACGTGCAGTGCGATAAATCACTGTTGGATAAATCACAGGATCTAAAATGGCAGCCATCATAATCGCCTTTTACAAAAGGTTCTTTGGCGTACTGAATGTGTTCAAATGTTTTGTCGGTGATATAAACCCGTTCCATTGTGTTGCTTAATGACGACAAACTTAACTGATAAAAAGTTTACAATAAAAAAGCCCCGCTTTTGAAACGGAGCTTTTAAAACAAGTTGATCTGTGCTACTTCGCCTGGCAATTGATCATCCAGTTAATGCCGTAGCGATCTGTAAACGATCCAAAGTAAGCTCCCCAGAACATATCCTGCAGCGGCATGGAAATGTTTCCGCCGGCAGACAACCCTTCAAACAATCGCTTTGCTTCAGCTCTTGTATCGGGTTCCAGGCTGATGTGCATGTTATTGCCTTGTGTAACCGTGAAGCCCATTTCTTTTGGCGCATCGGTACCCATCAGAATGTGATTGGCGGTAATGGGAAGTTCCACATGCAACACCATGTTCTTTACTGCATCTGCCATAGGTGGCTGATTGGCATCGGCCGGTAAATCACCAAACCGCTGAATACCGTTTGCAACAAATTCTGTTTTGAATACCGATTGATAAAATAAAAAAGCTTCTTCTGTATTGCCCGGAAAATTGAGATAGGTACACACTCTTGCTTTATTATCGGGTTTCATTTGTTTGCGCAACAGGAACTGTGATTCAATGTATTGATCAAGGTTGCCCAATGCCATGGTGAAGCCTTCTTTAAATCCGAGTTCAATTATTTTTTCAAGATCTGCCAATGATTGATAACCAATGGTGATGTTTACGCTTGTGTGTTCACCTGTTTCGGCGAATGATACATTCCAGTTGGAACGTGGAAAATCTTCATTGATGTTTCCTTCTTCGTCACAAAAAGCATCCAAACCTGAAAATGCTTTATGTTGTTCCACCAGGCTGTAATCGGCCCGGCACCAATGCGCCACATTCTCAGGAGAAATCATGGCATAGAACCAATGTCCGCCTGTACGGAAATCCATGGTTTTTGTTTCCACACGATAGGGCTTTGGTGCCCACCACTGATCCAGTAGTTCAGGTGTGGTCCATGCATCCCATACCAACGGAAGACCGGCGGCAAATTCCCGTTCTACGTGTATGGTGTTGTTGTCTTTGTTAACAGTAAAATCAAAGTGCAGATGCGGTGTCATTTTTTCTTGTTTTTAATAGTTGATAAAACATGATCCAGCTGATTGAACCTTGTTTCCCATATTTTGCGGAACTGGCTCAGCCATTTATCGATTTCTTTCATTTTTTGAATGTTAAGCTGGTAATAAATTTCTCTTCCATCCTGCTTTTGTGAAACGAGTTCGCACTCGGTTAAGATGCGCAGGTGTTTGGATACGGCCTGCCGTGAGGTATTAAAATTTTCTGCAATCGCATTGGGCGTCATAGCCTGCAGTGCAATCAGGGTTATGATAGCCCGGCGGGTGGGATCGGCAATGGCCTGAAATACATCTCGTCTCATAATACTTTTATTTTGTGAAACCGTTCGGTTGCAAATATATGTGCAACTATTTGGTTTCGCAAGTTTTTTTTACAATTTATTTTTAAAAGGGGGGTCAGAGGTCCATCACCATATCATAGTTCCCGCCATTGTAATCGAATGTGCCAAGGATACGAAAGCCTTTTTTGCGATAGAAGCTGATGGCTGTTTCATTGGATGTTTGTACGCCGCCCCAGAGAATGATGCGTTTTACAGGCGTGAGATGCAATTCGCTCAGGATGTATTGAAACAACCCGTTACCAATACCAAGGCTTTGCCAGCGATCGGTAACAGAAGGTGCATAGGTGCAATCTGTTTCATGACTGAGTGTGAGTCCGTAGGATTGTAAACGGGCTGCATCATGCTCCAGAAAACCCATCCGTATTATGGAGTAGCCAATGATTTCATTGCTGCCGGGTTCGTGTGCAATGTAGCCGATGTTGAGATGGTTGGTATAAAAAGAATTGAAAGAGTCGGGATCGTAGCCATGCGGACCAAACCGGTTCCGGGTTTCTGTACTTAGTCCTTGTAAATAATTCTGCAGATTGCTGAGGTCACTATAGTTGAGCCTTCGCAGGTAAACTGGTTTTCCGTTTTTGGCAATGATAATCATGAGCACAATAAAAGTAATGTGCAGGTTTGAGAATTCATATAGTAAAACAACGTATTAACAAATGAGCCCGCCGGAAGAAAAATGTAACCGATGGTACTAATTTCAGTGGACTGTATTTGCCCGGCACACCGGGTTGTGTGATGATAGTAATGAATAAAGTATCAGGACAGTATTCCTGTGAAAATCAATTCCATGGTATAATTCACGTACTCCGGCTGAGTAATAGCTTTTGCATACACAATGTTTTCCGGCGAGGAATAACGTTTCAGGTAAGCAGCATTTATTTTTTTATTCATTTCGGGATCGGTACAAACTTTTCCTATAATGGGCAGCACCTGGTATCCATATTGAATTTCTCCCAATCCCTCCTGTTGCAAAGCAGTGAACCAGCTGCGTTCACTTTTGCCCCAGCTCCGGGCAAATACACGTTTTTCCACTTCCACCATCCAGATGCTGAGAAAACCACTTCTACTGGTTCCTCCTTTAATTCCGGTGAGGGTGTTTTGTTTCAGGTGTTCATAGAAGCTCGATGGAAAAAGGCTTACAGGCATAAAAGGTGTTTACAACAAAATAATAAATGGATTTCTCATTTTCAATTTGTGTATTTGGATTTTTTAAATCAATACATAGAAACTTAAACAAAACTGTTTCACAGGGTATGTCAGGTTTGCCAAAATAAATCAGCAGCCGGGCTTTGATTTACAGTTTATTGTTTTTATCTTATTTCTTCTTCGGTCACATTTCCTTTTTTTCCGTCCTTTTTTTCTTAATTATCAAACCAAAATCAACATGAAGAAAATGTTTCTCCTCGTGCTGCTATTACCTGTATTGGTAATGGCGCAAAACAAAAATGTAGTACAAGCCAACCGGGTATTTCCAAAGCCGGATAAAGTGGCTGAATTTGAAAAGGGGCTTGCTGCACATGCTCAGAAATACCATACCGGCGATTGGAAATGGCGGGTGTTTGAAATACAAACAGGCCCCGATGCCGGAGGCTATCATATTACCGAAGGCCCTTTGGCATGGGAAACATTTGATGGCCGTGGTGATCTTGGTACAGAACATACCAACGACTGGAATAAAAATATAGCAGTGTACACGACAGACCGGGGTTCGGTTACGTTTTCTGTTTTTCGTGAAAACATGAGCACCGTTGGCATTACTGATTATGCAGATAAAATCATTATTAATCATATGTATCCCAAGCCCGGCTACCTGGGTAATGTGAGAGACATGGTAATGAAAATGAAAAAAGCATGGACACTGGGCAATGAAAGTGTGGCCGTGTATGAGTCGGCCGTATCCGGTGAACCGCAAATTGTTACGGTTACCCGCTTGAAAGGTGGATTAAAAGAATTGGCTACGGGTTTCCGCAAACCTATGGATGAACGTTACAATGAAGCAAACGGCGCCGGCTCCTGGGATTATTACCTGGCCGATTATGCGAAGTATGTGGAACGCAGATGGAGTGAACTCTTGTACTTACGTACTGATCTCAGCTCAAAATAAACCTGTGCTTTTATTACCCGAACCGCAACAACTGTTGCGGTTTTTTTATGCCAATTTCTTTCCTACAAATACAAGGTCAACCACTTCAGTACCATTTCCCATTACAGAATTTATTTTATCTTTTTTCAGCACGGTAAGATGGTGCTTGTCAAAAAAATACTGTAAGTCTTCTTCTGTATAATAATGCATAAACACAAGGTCTCCTTTGCTGTTTCGTTGCAGGCCCGAACTTTCATAAGTCCCTTCTATGGTGGAAACATAAATGAGCCCGTCTTTTTGTAACACAGAGGAGCAATCGCCCAGCAGTTCATCTGTTTCCTGGTAGTTGAGATAAGGAAGCAGAAAGGAGATGAGAATACCGTCAAATGTTTTGTTGAGCTCTTTTGCAGCCCTTGAATCCATTACGGCAAATTCAGCAGCAGGATTGTTTTGCCGGGCCAGTTCAATCATGTTTTCAGATAAATCGGTTCCGTATAGCCGAAAATCGGGACGTTTGTCCAGCACGTACTTAGATACATTGCCCGGTCCGCAGGCCAGCTCCAGTATTTGTGGCTCACCTGTGGATACTGCAGCGCAAAAGAAGTCCAAAGGCCCGGCATACAAGCCTACATCCATAAATTTTTCCTGGTACTCTTTCGCCCATTTGTTGAAGACCGAAACAGCCTGTTGAGCATTGTCCATACAATTGCGTTTATATAAATATAATCTGAAGGAAGAATTCATCTCTGAAAAACCCGTGATTACGTTTATTCTTCCGCCCTTTTTATTAAAAAAGACTTCACACGGTATGTTTTGTGTCTTCACAAACCAAGATGGAAGAAGTATGTTTCTGAGTTGTGACGATCGTTGCATAGATACAGTTGATGTAGCCTGGAATTAACCTTTCATCATCCGTTGTGCAGCCGATGCTTTGTTACCGGTTGCAGCAACCAGTGTGCCTACTTTTCCCAAACCGTACCTGGGCATATTGTTGTACACACATTCATAGTTGCCGGCTTTCACTTGATAGGTTTCGTGCCAGATGCCCACATCGCCGTTGCTTCTGATGTTGGTGTTAAATGCTTTCCATGCCGGATAGTGCGCACTGTTACGGTCTTTGGCATAAGCTTCCAGGTGTTCAAAGGATTTCCAGTATTGAATGACTACGGGCTGAAGGGTGCCGGCAATCTGAAATCCAAGCAGTCCGCTCTCCGGATTCATGGAAAGTTCTTTCAGCATTTTGGGCATGGCCGCAGCCACCGGAAGCCATTTGTGAATTTTCCAGAATTTATTGATGCGCATGCCAATGAGGAATACTACAAAGTCGCCTTCCATTTCTACAGTCATACGTTCGTTGATGGTTGCCATAAAAAAATTGAATTAGATGATGATTGTGTGCCTTCTATTCCTCACTTAAAAAAATTATAAAACAGAATTATATTGGGCCATGGCTTTAAAGTATTCTGCACTTAATTTTGGTGTTCGCTGTTGTGTTTTATAATCTACATGCACTAATCCAAAACGGGTACCATAACCATAAGCCCATTCAAAATTATCAAGCAAGCTCCAGTAGAAATAACCTTTTACGGGCACTCCCTGTGTTGTTGCTCTGTGTAGTTGTGAAAGATAACCACGCAAAAACATTACCCTGTCTGTATCATAAACCTGCTTGTCTTTTGTTAATTCATCTGTGCTGCTGTATCCATTTTCAGTAACATAAATTTCTTTTACACCCCAAAGTTGGTGTGCATGTGTTGCACCCCAGTAAAGTGTTTCTGGTGCTAACAGTTCCCAGGCTGATGTGCTGGTGGGATGTGATTTGGCAAACGGAATTATTTCATATCCGTCTTCATTCGAAGAGACTTTTACATAATGTTCAGGATTATAAATATTGATACCGCAAAAATCTGTTGGGCTGCTGATGATTTTAAGTTCATCTGCAGTAAATTTTGGAGCATTGGCGCCGGCTTTTTTTAAATATACATCGGTATATTTTCCTTCCATAATAACGGTGAGGTATCGGGCATTGATTTCCCGTGTAGCAATCTCAGCAGCTTTTATATTTTCAGGTGTTTCAAAAATGGGTACGGCCACTTTAATATTTTCAGCAATACCAACTCTGGTGCCTGCTTTTGCATTTGCCCTTATTGCCTGCACCCCAAGCCCATGTGCTAAAACTGCATGATGTCTTGCCTGGTATAATTCTGCCTGCGATAATTTTAAACCCGGTGCATGAACTCCATAACCATAACCCAATTCAATAAACGTTGAAATTTCATTAAGTGTAAAAAAATTCTTTACACGGTCGCTTAATTTCCCTGCGATAAAACCTGCATACTCTGCAAAGGCTTTTGATGTTTCTTTTGATTGCCAGCCTTTATACTTGTCCTGTAATGTTTGCGGTAGGTCCCAATGATACAAAGTTGCATAGGGTTCAATACCATTGGCCAGCATTTCATCTACCAACCGGTTATAAAAATCAAGTCCTTTTTGATTGGGCGAACCTGTTCCATCCGGAAAAATACGAGACCAGGATATGGAAAAGCGATAGGCCTTTGCATTCAACGATTTTACTAATTGGAGATCTTCTTTATACTTATGATAATGATCACAGGCAATGTCTCCATTATCATTATTTAATACCTTTCCCGGTGTGTGTGAAAACGTATCCCAAATGGATTTGCCACGACCGTCTTCATTTGCAGCGCCTTCCACCTGGTAAGAAGCCGTTGCTGTTCCCCAAAGAAAATCTTTTGGAAATTCCTGGATATTTTTTTCCGATAAAACCGGAGACTTTTTTTCACCAGGTTCTGTTGCAGAATTGCAGGAAGAAATGATAAAAGGGCTGGCAGACAAACCTAAACCCGCCAAACCCACCGATTTCAAAAAATCACGCCTGTCAGATTGTTTCGGATTCTCTTCCTGAGTAGAACTATCAATGGGTTTTAACGATTTCATGTTTGTAGTTTTAAAAGTGATATTTTTTAAGACTATTATTTTAATGATTTATTACGCTTGTTTAAAAGAGGCCTACAACTTTCTAATTTACGCAACTCCTCCTAAAACCACAACCATCCAAACAACATTTTCGAATTATACAATTCAACCGCCATGGTTCGTGTCTTCACGAACCATTCTGATTTTAGTTTTTCATACCTTTTCATTGCTAACAGAAAACACATGAAACAACCTTCTAATCAACGTAAATCCTACGTGGAAACGGGTGAAATTTATTTTGTCACCGCTACGATCCATTCATGGCATCACCTTTTACTAAAACCAGAATTTAAAGAAATTATTCTCCAATCGATGCAGTGGTTAAGCGAAAAGAGGAAATGGGAGATATTTGCTTTTGTGATTATGCCCAATCATATTCACATGATTATCCGGTCTATTGATATCAATGGCAAAGAAACGCCCATGGGCTCCTTCTTAAAGTATACGGCACATGAGTTTAAAAAAATGCTGTTAACAGGGGACAGAGAAATGTTGGAGTTGTACCGGGTTCATGCGACGAATAAGAAGTATGAATTCTGGCAGCGTGATTCATTAGCGATTCAATTATACACACCCGCAGTTGCTTTTCAAAAACTGAACTATATACACATGAACCCATTGGCTGAACACTGGCAACTTGCAACGGATCCTTGTGATTACATTTATTCTTCGGCTTCTTTTTACGAAAAAGACGACCGGCGATTTTTGTTTTTAAAGGATCTGCGAAATGAATTTTGATAAGGTTTTATGAATTGGTTCGTGAAGACACGAACCAAGGCGGGGGGTGTGAAGATATGAACCAAAGTGAGGCGGTTGACGGAAACGAAAACCCTCCACTTTCAAAGGAAAGTTTTTTGGTAGTTGCAATAATTTTTTTAAGTTGGCTTGCCCCAGATAAATGGCTTACTCTTTTGTTTGAGCATTACCAGTTACTTCATTTATAGCGTTTGTTAATGCTTCAATAGTGGGGCCAACAAAACTATTTCTGGCTCCAAGAAAAGGATATTGCTTATAACTAAGAAAATCATAAAATGCAAAGTCAATTGTTGTGGTTTTAACCCTTTTGGCTGGATTTGGTGTAATAAGACCGGTTTTCAGATTTTTTTTATAACCCCCATCCTCTCTCTCGGTAGTAGTAAATGAGTTCAATAGAATAAACTTGTAAATAGAAGTATCAGAATATTTTACACTGTCTGTTCGCAACTGATCTGGAGTTACAATTTCAAATTTATACGGGTAATTTTTTTCAAATGCTTTTTGTAAGCTTTTCGTCGCATAACCGCTTGTTTTTTCAAGATTATTTCTGTTTGGAAGATGCATTACAAGCAACGTGTATTTTTTGGGATCAAAATCTTTAGGAATACATGAATGATCAACAATTAATTTCCACATCTGGGCTGAGGCAGCAGAAGCAACAAAAATAAACAGCAGTAATAAAACAGAATATTTTTTCATAAAGCGCTTTATTCAAATTTACAAAGCAGGTATAAATCTATCAAATTTTATATCTAACACTCTCAGTTAAGGAAGTTGCCGTGAAACGAGAATTTTTGAATTGGTTCGTGAAGACACGAACCAAGGCGGAGGGAAGGCATGAACCAAGGCCGGGGCTCAATGCAATAGCTTTATCAGTACGTTGGCCAGGTTACAAAACATGGTTGCTTCTTCTACAGAAACAGGTTTTCGTGAACATCTGAATAAAGCTGCATTGTTGAATAGTTCCAGTTCCATTTCAGGGAAATCAGTTAAAACATCCAGGTTTTTTACCTGGAACAAGGTTTGTAGCCGGTTTTTGTTTTCTGTAAGGACCTGGAATTTTCCGGAAAACTTTTTACTGAGTGAAAAGTCGAGTTCCCGTTTCAGAAAAAGGTCTTCTATCTTTTCACGGATTGTTTCTTTGTGAATATAGGTACGTGGGTATTGTGTCGTAAAACTGATATGGCCAAACAAATACTGGTCATCTCCCGAGTTGTCATTTCTTGGTACGGGAAAAGAGGAGTGATAGCGGGCTAATGAAACACGAACTCTTTTGCTATTGTCAACCGATTTCAGCGAATGAGTAATTGTTGCGCCAAGGCTTTTGAACATATGAAAATCCTTAAAGTTTATATGTGAGGAAGGCTCCATGCTTAGCTCCTTTCGGATAACAGCAAAAGAATCTTCAATCATTTGTTCATAAGCTTTGCTGGCAGCACGGATCTTTTGAATTTCTTTATCATTTGCAAAATCGTCTCCGGAAAAATCAGGTATAAAATTGGATTCTGTCATGTGTAAATTATTTTGTCTGCTTTATGAATTGGTTCGGAAGACACGAGCCAAGGGGTAAGGACAGACATAATTTTTAATCTTTTTTTACTACTCTTAGATAGTCAATAGAGATTTTAGATTTGATTGTCGTAAATAATCGAATATCTTCCCATTGTTTAGTTTTGAGTAAACACGAGCCAATCGCTTTATCGTCTAAGATAAAATTCAAATTTCTATCTCTAATGTCGAAGGTAAACTTTACGCCTGTCGGACCAATCTTCGTTAGTTTTAGATAGTTTCCATGAATTAATGTGTCTTCTGATTCAGTGTTATAATCATATTCAGTTACAAATACTTTTCCCGATCCGGTAAGTGCGAAACGATACGACAAAGAAGCGCTATTAAGCATAATTCCATATTCCATCTTAGGTCCTCCGTGGTAGCCTTTTATTAATGACATTATTTGATAGTGCCCGGGTAGGTTATAAAGGAAAGACCTGTTTTGCGGACCGGCGCTTGTTTGTACTTTTGTTGTATCAATTGTTTTAGAATGGACTGTATACATGCCATTTTCTATCTCAACAGTATGAGAACTCGTTGATTCTTCCGGCCATCCAATTTCATTGGAGTCAAAATTCTCATTCAAAGCATATAATTTGTCATTTTTGCTATTACATGAAACTGAAAAAATAATACAGGAAAAGATCCACAAAAAAGTATTGTTCTTCATATCTGTTTAGTGTTTGTAATATGATTTATCTGATGACTCCGGGTATTAATATTGAAGTAAATCAATGTCGTCAAAGTCTTTAATTTCTGACAATTTCAAAAGCCTGGCAATTTTTATTTTTTTATTTACTGTTTTAAAAATTTCTTCTCCACTGCCGGCATTTTCATTTGTGTTTACTTTTTCAATCTTTGTTTTGGTTAAAAAATTGATGCTTGTTATTTTGTTCACCACAGGACCTTGATTATCGCTTTCGTCATAACCAATGAGTTCAAAGTCCGCATTCTGAAACCTGAAAGTATATCCCCAGTAGCCATACCTGCCATGATAGTATTTAATGGATAGAGTTTCTTTTTTAATTTCAATTGACAGTTCAGGTGGAAAATATACGCCTCCGTCTTCGTTTTCAGAAGAAAAGCAGTCATAATTTTTAGCCGCTAATGTATAATGGCTGTTTTTGTTGAACAATACAATAATCCCTCTTCTGTTTCTGTCTAATCGCCCTCTGTATTCGTCATTAACAATATTGCTTGTATCTGTCGCTTTAATAATCAGAACACGGTCTTTAATATTGTCTTTATTCAGGTCTCCATTTATTTCTTTAAAAATCACATAACCTTCAGGCACAAAATCAGCAGCTTTTTTTTGTTGCCTTGTTTGTGCAAATGAGATTGTTGTAAAAGTTGTCAGGAGAAATAGTAAAAGTGATTTCATAATTTTTTTTGCCCTGCCAGGGTTCTAATAAAATGAAATAAGGCGCCCAAGGAGTTTTAATCAACAACAGTAAGCATGTCGCTGAAAAAAATTGCTGCCGGAGAAATTACTTTCATATTAAGTGGAGTTTTAATGCCATATCGCTCTTTCATTTTCTGTTTGACTGATTCACTTGAAAGATCAAAATCTTTTAACCTTTGAAGTTTACCAATCTCCAATCCAGTAGCTTCCCTGTAAACCTTCCATACCAGTTCTGAACAATAAATCCGGTCGTTTGACCAATCGAAATAACTGTCATAGTGTTTCCCTTTCCATTTATTGCAAGAGTTTTTCAAGCGTTCCAAAGTTGTTGCATTCAAAATCTGGTCTGCATTTTTTAGCCGTTTTGCTACAAAAGTCCCTCCTTTTCCCCTTCCAATCCATTCTTCAAGGGGTGTTGATTTTACCGGCTCCACAGCTTCATAAACAATATAATGATTGTCTTCTTTAAACACAATCCCGCAATGTGTATATTCAGAATGAGTTGCCAATGCAATGGCTTCACTTTGAGCAGAACGTGAATGGTGGAAGATGATATCACCATCTTTCAGGTTAAGAGTTTTTATTTTTATTTCGCCGGGAGGATGCTTTTGAAATTGCTCTGAAAGCAGGCGCATCTTTTTGAACCAATCCAGTTCTTTATATATAAAAACACCCGCTACGCTTGTAATTATGAGCAACAGTAACAGTATTTTTCTTTTCATAGTTGATGAGATGAGAACATGTAAAGCGTATATCTAAGATACGCCACTTTTGAATTGGTTCGTGAAGACACGAACCATGGCGGGGGACACGAACCAGAGCGGAGGGCATATAGTTACCTGAAGACACGAGCCAAGGCGGTAGAACTATCAATGGGTTTTAACGATTTCATGTTTGTGATTTTAAAAGTGATATTTTTTTAAGACTATTATTTTAATGATTTATTACGCTTGTTTAAAAGAGGCCTACAACTTTCTAATTTACGCAACTCCTCCTAAAACCACAACCATCCAAACAACATTTTCGAATTATACAATTCAACCGCCATGGTTCGTGTCTTCACGAACCATTCTGATTTTAGTTTTTCATACCTTTTCATTGCTAACAGAAAACACATGAAACAACCTTCTAATCAACGTAAATCCTACGTGGAAACGGGTGAAATTTATTTTGTCACCGCTACGATCCATTCATGGCATCACCTTTTACTAAAACCAGAATTTAAAGAAATTATTCTCCAATCGATGCAGTGGTTAAGCGAAAAGAGGAAATGGGAGATATTTGCTTTTGTGATTATGCCCAATCATATTCACATGATTATCCGGTCTATTGATATCAATGGCAAAGAAACGCCCATGGGCTCCTTCTTAAAGTATACGGCACATGAGTTTAAAAAAATGCTGTTAACAGGGGACAGAGAAATGTTGGAGTTGTACCGGGTTCATGCGACGAATAAGAAGTATGAATTCTGGCAGCGTGATTCATTAGCGATTCAATTATACACACCCGCAGTTGCTTTTCAAAAACTGAACTATATACACATGAACCCATTGGCTGAACACTGGCAACTTGCAACGGATCCTTGTGATTACATTTATTCTTCGGCTTCTTTTTACGAAAAAGACGACCGGCGATTTTTGTTTTTAAAGGATCTGCGAAATGAATTTTGATAAGGTTTTATGAATTGGTTCGTGAAGACACGAACCAAGGCGGGGGAATAGACCTCATTCTTGCGACAGACTAGGGGAGTCGGGGATCATTTCTTTAATTACATTAAGGATATGATCTTTCTTTTTATCATAAAAACACCTAACAGATTGCCCAGGGTAGTAATTAGCGAATAATTTTTTCCAAGCTGCATTTGCAGTGCCTGTTGGGTGAGGAAAGTGAACGTGTTTTTGTTTCTTGAATATGTTCAATTCAAGTAAGCTTTTATACGCTTCGTTTCCATATGTGATAATCAATTCGGGGTCGATAAGAGCCAATTCTAGTTCAAGAGATCGATTAAAGTTTTGTAAGAAATCTCCTTTGACTGCTACTTTTTTTTGATACTGATTTTTAATCCAAACTTTTTTTATGTCTGTAATGTATATGTTATAACCCATATCTAAAAGGGCTTTAGTAATGCCCCAATAATGCTTTAGTTTTTTTTCTCTGAGGCATTCCAGATGTGTACCAAAAGGGGTGCTTACAATTATATCAGGATATTGTGTATTGGCATCCCTAAGCGGGTCTTCGGCGATTATAAGAATACTCTTTTCTGAGTTGATGATGGGCTTTATAAAAACAGGAAGGTCAATTCCTATTTGGTAGTTCGAATCAAAAAACTTTTCTAATATTTCTTTTTGATCAGTTTTAGGAAACATTATCTTTCTATCTATCCCTTCAATCCGTTGGGGGTTGCTAGTTCCATAAAAATTATCTCTAAATGCATTATAAATATTAAAAATTTCATCAGTATCGGTTACTTTAAAAGCGGCTTGAAAAATTTTTATCAATTCGTTTTTTTCTTTCGGGGTAAATTCACAGAATTTATATGACATATATGTATCTATTATAGGGTTAGTTTACACTCTTTAAAATCGATAATTTCAAAGTAATTTTTATGCTTTCTTGCAATTCTTGTTTTAGGTTGTGTATAAGAAATAATGTGAATTGTATTCGGTTTTAGCATTTTGATAAAGCTAAAGAAAAATGTCAGGTTATTAATATCAACAATGGCGGCAAAATATGGGACGCCTAGCAAATCAGTTTCAGATTCGGCATAATAAAACTCTTTGGATTCGGTTAGTATTATGTTGGAAACAATAAAATCCACGTATTGTTTCTTGGCGTAAATACATATTGTTTTTTCGATGCAGCATTTCATGCTTAAATTATACTCAAGAATTGGGGTTTCGTTTCGGTTTTCAGGATATTTTTTAAAAATTTGGATAAGATTGCTCTGGAAATCAAACTAAGACTCAAGGAGTCGCCCGAAAAGCTACTTATCATCAATGGCCTGATTTTTTTGAATTGGTTCGTGAAGACACGAACCAAGGCTGAGGGAAGTCCGCAAAAAAAAAATAATTAGTGAATGTCGCATTTGGTTGCACCTAACGAACAAGGCTTGGCGATGGTGGGGTTTCGAGTTCCGTCACGCTTGGCCGTCTGCCGTTGAATAGTGATAAAAAAGTTGAATTTAAGTTCCTGCTGTTCGGTCGAGTTATGTCGAGCTGGAACCGAAGTTGAATAAAGTTTCAAAAGTTGAAATACGAGTTCCGTCACGCCCCACTATTGCCAAACCTCTTGTTAGCAGCGGTTTTTATTTCGTCATTTCTTGTCCGTTTAGGTATTTGAATGATATATCCTTGTTTTCTTCCCAAAATTCATCAGGTAAAGTGGATGAAAGTTCCTCTCGTGATTTCTTTCCCGGAAAAATAACCATATTCTGATTTCGTCTGCCTGTAACAAGAATGCTCCAACCGTTAGTTACTCCATCGTAATATGATTTATCTTTATCCTTTAGTTCCTCTAATTTTTGTTTTTCTACTTCGTTTAATTTTCTTGGTGCAACAAAGGCAGTAATTACATTTTGTTCTTTGGAATTTTTATAACCAAATCGTTCATTTATTTCCATTAATCCGAAGTTAGACCTTTTATTGTCAAATTGATAAACTCTGTTTATGTCTTTTTCAAAAAGCTTGGAATCTGGCGTATATAAACCCAGTTCTTGATTTACAAGTAAAGGGTCTTGGTCGAAAAATGCTGTGATACCGTTACTATAAGCGTGAACAACTTTGGTTCTGTCATTTACTTTGGTTCCTTCGTAATTTCCGATGGCTGTAAACAAATGCTCAGGAATTAAAGGAAATAAAGAAGATACAATATCAAACTCTTTGTAACTGTCAGCCCAACTGTCTGACTTTATAAGTATTTTATTAAAATCTAAATCGTTCTTTTTGCCGATAAAAGGGGCTTTATACAATTTCTTGGATTCACATTTTACGGCATCACTTGTCACATCAATTCTGTCTGCAGAAATTAATTTGAATAAAAGCAACTTCTCAGTTAATTTATCAAATGAAGAAAGGTTGAAGTCTTTAAATTCAAGAATTTCCTTTTTAAGAAAATCCTTTATTGATAATTTTTCTTTTGTGGCTTTTTCAATTCCAGTCCATAAAATATCACCATAATCAGTATATGATAATTCGTTTATAAAAATTGCGTCTGCAAACCCGATTTTATCAAAAACAAATTTCCATAACAACTCTAATTCTTCGTCTTGTAATTTGTGTTTAGATATGTGTTCCCTCGTTTTTGAAATAACTTCTTGAATGAGTTTTTTTGAAATGTCTTCAGCTATTTTTTCATATTCTGAAGGGTAACTAACTAAAGAAGTTCTGTCGACAGTTAATTGAGGTTTGTTTTCTCCAATAAAGTTTAATATGCCATTTCTGTGCAAAGCATCGGAATAGAAGTGGCTAATACTAATTGAACGGTCGTTGACTGACACACCGTCAACACATACAGCAGATGAACCAATTTTTGGAAGAGAGTAGAATACATGTAATTCTGGGTCTATTGCTCCCGACTTAGGCAACGTAAGTGTCGTTCGATAGTGAAGAGAATCTGATTTAATATCAATTTCGTATGTTTCCAAAGAATCTTTAACCTCACTATAGTTAATATCTAACTTTACAAATCTTCCTTGACTGTTTAGGAAATCAAGAAACTCAAGGTCTTCTTTTGTAAATGTAAATTCTTTATATGTTGGTAGTATTGGTTTATTAAGAATTTCCAAATTCTCTTTGTTTTCTAAGGCAACTTCTACTTTTATGTCGGCAGGTGATATTGTAACAAATGAATTTACTAAACGATAAAGGTGGTTGTCCCAATCTTCATAAATTGTTTTGTATTTCTCAAACTGGTCAGGAAAGAAACTTGGTTTTCCTTCCAATAAAAGGTAAAGTTTATCAAGCTGTTTATTTGAAATGCTTTTGTTTTCATCAGAGAGAAGAACTTTGACTATTGTTCCTGATTCAAGTATCATTTCTTTTTCCGCATCTGTTGTTGTTTTGTAGTAAAAATTTTCATGCGGTCCATCTATTGCACATGAAACAAAATTTCCTTCTTTCGTTTTAGTAATGATTTCTATTTTGTTTCCAAGCATAAAACAAGAAAGTATACCAATTCCAAATTGCGAAGTTGGCGTAAAAGTTCCACCCCATTGAGCTTGTTTTTTATAAAAGTCCGAAGATTTGTAATATGAGTTGCCAATTTTTAATAGATAAGTTTCAATAACTTCTTTAGTCATTCCAATACCGTTGTCCTTACAGTATAAATATACTTTGTCATCAACTCGTTCAATTCCAAACTGAATTATTCCTGTTGCTTTGTGTTGAATAGTATTTGCTTCGGAAATCATGCAACGACAAGCGTCAAGAGCATTTTGATATAGCTCTCTCAAACTAGCAAACTTGTCTTTGTATAGACCAACTCCCATTAACAACTCAATGATTCTTTTTTGGTTTAACGAAAAACTTAAGCCACGCTTAGGCAGAAAAACTTTTTCATCGTTGGTAATATTTGTTCGCTCAATTTTATCTTGTAAATCAGGAATGAATGATTTGTATGATGCATTCCAATGTCTATCCAGTTTAAAATAATTTTGAATTTCAACCTCTATCCCGTCTAAGTAATTATGTAATTTGAAATATATTTCAGGTGTTTCACAATACGCTCGGAATGAAATTTTCCCGTTTTCAATTGAGTAATTTGCCCCATTATTTTTTAATGCCCATTGTAAAAAACTAAATTCGGATTGAAACAATCTTGCAGCTCTTAATTCAAGTGGAGCTCTGTCAAAACTAAAATGAATTACATCTCCTAAACGCAACAACATTGCAACCAATTGTAAATTGGTTGATTCACTACCATAATATTGAGCTGACGTATTAAATTGTTCTAAATAGCTAATATCTTCGCCATGAGACCTACAAACTAAAGCCAAATCTTTAGCTAATTTTTTACCCCAAGCGGGTTGTTCAAATGAATTGCCAAAAATAGATTCTAAATTGTTTACGTAGGTTTCAATTCTTATATGGTGAGTTGCCCGAATGTAATCGGTTCTAATAAAAGTATTTAGACTTTCAAAGTCTACTTTACTACTAACCTTTCGAAGTTGCTCTGCAAAACCATTTCTATAATTTTGATATTCAATTAGCATTGAAGCAAGATAATTTATCAAATCGTCCTCGCTGTTTGGCGTAAACAACCATTTTTTAACGTCACTTTCAAATGCTCCGTAAAAAGAGATTTTGTTGTCATTGACAACGTTTTTTGCATAGGAAATTTTAAAAGGTTCTTTTAAGTCATGGCAGATTGATTTGTCGTTGACTTTGAATTTGTCTGTTCCCTCTGTAAATTTTAACACATTAAGTTCCCAGTCTGACGGTGCCATAGCACAGTCATGAAAAAAGGAAGAAAGGTGAAGTAAAAAAAGCTCGTAAGTGGAAAGTTTTTTTATGTTGTCTGCTACAAGTTTTTCAATATTGAAAATTACCTTTTCGCTATGTTTTTCATCATGAATGTCAAATTCAGGTAAAACATTAGTAATTCGCTTTAAATGATTACGTGCTTTTTTCTCTAGTTCGTCAGCAAGATTATATAGCTTCAATTCGATTTTAACTGAATCACTTGGATTTTGGCTTCTTTTTTCTAATTCGTCTATGATTGTCATATTAAGATGAAATATTTTTTTTGTTTCGAGGTGTCCTCCAAAATCGCTGCTAACTCTCTAATTTACGCAACTCCCTCAAAAATTTCAAGCTGCTAATCAACATTTTACTGTTATATATTTCCAATTGTTGTAACACCAATCCATTTTTTATTAACTGTGTATAAATGTTTGTAGTCGTTTGGTGTTGGTTTTTCTAACTCAATCGCTTCTTACAAGGAACAAAAAACCCTCCGGCATTTACACACCGGAGGGTTGACTATTAATTGGTTTGCTTTTGGCATTGAGCGTTACGCCTTAAGCATTCTGCTTTTTGAATTCTCCCTTCGACGGGCTCAGGGTGACATTTCGCTGCTCAGGGTGACATTGCGTTCAGGATGACATAGTGCTCAGAGTGATCGTTCGTTTTTGGAACAGGCCTTTCTGTTTCACCGGTGTCTCACCAAGAGGACTTAAAGATTCAACTGTATGAATCCCTAGGCGGACGAAAGCTTTCTGCTTTAAGCATTAAGCACTCCGCTCTAAGCCTTCAGCCTCGCACAACGGTTCAGGCCGCTTGAGCGTCCCGACCCTAATAACTCACCACCTGTTCTTCAATCGTCTTTGGTAATTCTCTCCACTCATATTGCTGTGTGCGGAGCTGGGGTTCAAAGCCGGCTTCTTTAATAGCATCCTGTATACTCTTGTAGGTAAAACGGTGAGGGGCACCCGCAGCGCTTACCACATTTTCTTCCAGCATAATACTTCCAAAATCATTGGCGCCTGCATGTAAGGCCAGTTGTGCGGTTTGTTTGCCTACGGTTAACCAGCTAGCCTGTATGTTCTTCACATTAGGCAGCATGATACGGCTCAACGCAATCATACGGATGTATTCTTCGGCTGTGGTCAAATTATGTACACCACGGATCTTGGCCAGCAGTGTGTCCACATCCTGGAAGGTCCATGGAATAAAGGCCAGGAATCCTTTTGCTTCGGCCGGTTTGCGGCTCTGCACTTCACGTATTTTTTCTAAATGCTCAAAGCGTTCACGCAGGGTTTCCACATGTCCAAACATCATCGTAGCACTGGTGGTGATGTTGAGCTTATGTGCTTCATGCATAATATCCAGCCATTCCTGTGCACCACACTTGCCTTTGCTGATGAGGCGGCGCACCCGGTCGATCAGTATTTCGGCACCGGCGCCGGGCAGTGAATCCATACCGGCTTCTTTCAATGCTTTCAACACTTCATGGTGTGTGCTTTTGGCCAGTTTGGTGATGTGGGCTACTTCGGGCGGACCGAGGGTATGCAGTTTAATCGATGGATATAATTGTTTGAGTTGTTTAAACAGGGTGGTGTAGAACTCCAGCCCCAGTTCGGGATGGTGGCCGCCCTGCAGTAACAATTGATCGCCACCCCAGCGGATGGTTTCTTCAATCTTTACTTTGTAGGTTTCAATATCGGTGATGTACGCTTCAGCATGTCCGGGTACACGAAAGAAATTACAGAACTTACAATTGGCAATACATACGTTGGTGGTGTTCACGTTCCGGTCGATCTGCCAGGTTACTTTGCCATGCGGCACCTGTATTTTACGCAGTTCATTGGCTACGTGCATCAGCTCGGCTAAGGGAGCGTTTTCAAATAAGTAAATGCCTTCATCGACAGTAAGAAATTCAAACGCCAATGCTTTTTTGTAGAGTTCGTTCAGATTCATGTTATTGATTTCAACGTTGAGAAACGGAATGGTGACCCTTGTGTTCCCCGTGGCCTTTCTTTGTGCCTTTGCGGTTCAAAAGAATCGAATCTTGCAAAAGTACAGCCTCCGTCCTTACCCACCACGAAGCGTTTATCAAATTTTACTTGTCTGTTTAAGAAGGATTCAATTACCTTACTAAGGCTATGAGAAAGAACACACTGCTTGGATTGCTGCTGCTGGGAGCTCTGGGTTTGTTTGCCCAGGAAACCAAAATGCCCCGGGCCAACCTGCTCACCCGTTTTAAGTTTGAACAGGTAACAGGCGGTATTGTAGTGGTACGTGCCACTCTTGATCATTTCAAAGACACACTCAATTTTATCATGGATACCGGTAGCGGCGGTATTTCACTGGATACGGCAACCACGATTCGTCTTAAACTCCCTTTGGAACCCAGCGAAAGAACGGTAAGGGGTATCGGGGGCATCCGGAAGCTGAGTTTTTACAAACAGGGCACGCTTCATTTTCCCGGACTCAATGTTGAGAATCTTGATTTTCATGTGAATGATTATGAAATTCTTTCAGAGGTCTATGGCATCCGGGTCGACGGGATTATCGGGTATTCCTTTTTTCGGCGCTACATTGTTGCGTTTAATTACGATCAGCAGGAGATGTCTGTATATACACCCGGCTCTTACCAGTATCCCCGCAGCGGATTTTTTCTGAACCCTCAGTTTGTTAGCATTCCGCTCAATGCACATGAAATAACCGATCGCACTACGTTTAACTCCAATCTCTATTTCGATAGTGGTGCCGGCTTGTGTGTGATGTTGTGTGAGCAGTTTATGAAAGACAGTGCTTTTGCAAAAGCCAACCGTAAAGTGGTGGCTACACAGGTGGAAGGAATGGTGGGTAAAATCACTATGCGGTTATCTGTGATGAAAAAAATGAAACTGGGAAAGTATACATTCAGGAATGTGCCAATACATATTTATAATGATTCGGTGAATGTGTTTGGATACCCGGGTGTGGTGGGGTTGCTGGGGTCTGATCTGTTGCGCCGTTTCAATATTGTGCTCAATTATCCCGAACGCCGGATTCACCTGGTGCCCAATTCTCATTTTTCAGATCCGTTTGACTATTCCTATACGGGTATGAGTTTTTATTTTATAGATGGCAAGGTGGTGATTACAGAAGTGCAACAGGGTTCTCCTGCCGATGAAGCCGGATTTCAACCCGGTGATGTTATTTTCGGCGTGGAAAATAATTTCACGAATAACATACAGCAATACAAGTCCATCATACAAAACCAGGGCGAAAAACTGCGGTTGATCATTTTCAGGGACGGTAAGCCTATGATGTTAATGCTCAAGGTGGCAAGTATTCGCTGAAGGATCCGTTAATTTATAAACCGGCTCTCGGTTTGTAAGAACGTTTTGCCGAATTTTACAGCTTCAACTGTCGCCGGAAGCGCTCAAGGGCGGTTATAATTATTCAATCAACTCCCTCTTTGCTTCGTACCTTTCCGGCCGCTGCAAACTGATTATTACTATGATTCAATTTGAACGGTTTTTATTGAAGAACGGATTAAAACTGCTGGTGCATGAAGACACATCCACACCCATGGCGGTGGTGAATGTGTTGTATGATGTGGGTGCAAGGGATGAAAACGAAGAACAAACCGGTTTTGCCCATTTATTTGAACACCTCATGTTTGGCGGTTCCATCAATATCGAAAGTTATGATGAACCCCTGCAACTGGCCGGTGGTGAAAACAATGCCTACACCACCAATGATTTAACCAATTATTATTGTCAGCTCCCTGCCGAAAATATTGAAACGGCTTTCTGGCTGGAAAGTGATCGTATGCTCAGCCTGGCCTTTAGCGAAAAGAGTCTCGATGTGCAACGCAAAGTGGTGAGCGAAGAATTCAAAGAACATTATCTCAACAAGCCTTATGGCGATGTATGGCATAAGATGCGGGAGATGGCTTACAAAGTGCATCCGTATAAATGGATGACCATTGGCAAAGAACTCAAGCATATTGAAGATGCACAATTGAAAGATGTAAAGAATTTCTTCTTTAAACACTATACGCCCAGCAATGCCATACTGGTGGTGGCCGGTAATGTGAAAGCAGCAGAAGTGCTGAAGCTCACCGAAAAATGGTTTGGTTCTATTCCTGCCGGTGAAAAATATGTACGTGCCATTCCGCAGGAACCAAAACAAACCGAAGCCCGTCGCCTCGAAGTAAAAGCCGATGTGCCGGTGGATGCATTTGTAAAAACATGGCATATGGCTTCCCGTTTGGAGCGTGGTTATTATGTGGCCGACCTGGTGAGTGATATACTGGGTGGCGGTGCCAGCAGCCGTTTGTATCAAACACTGGTGAAGGAAAAGCAATTGTTCAGCAGTATTGATTGCTACCATTTCGGAAGTGTTGATGCCGGATTGTTTACCATTGAAGGGAAACTGGTAAAAGGGGTGAACATTGCCGATGCAGAAAAAGCAGTGAGCGAAGTGGTGGAACAACTGAAGCAGGTGCCGGTGGATGAAAAGGAATTACAAAAGGTGAAGAACAAAACCGAAAGCACCATCCTGTTTGAAGATATGAGTGTGATGAGCCGTGCCAACAGCCTTGCTTTTTACGAACTGCTGGGCGATGCGCAGTTGATGAACGAAGAACTGAGCCGCTATCAATCCATTACTGCCGCTGAGCTGATGGAAGAAAGCCGGAAATTATTTGATGAATCCAACAGTAATACTTTGTATTACTTAGCAAAGAACTGATACATGAGTGTACTAACTGAAACGATTAACCGAAAAGCGGCGCCTGCTATCAAAGACGCAACGGAGTTTGATTTAAAACTCAAACCTTACGATTTATACAAGCTGGATAATGGTGTGGAAGTATATGCCGTACAGGCGGGCACACAGGAAGTAATGAGCCTGGAACTGGTGTTCTACGCCGGTAACTGGTATGAGCAACAGAACAATATTGCAGCTGCAACCAACTTCCTCATTAAAAATGGAACCACCAATCAAACCGCTTTTCAGCTGAATGAACATTTTGATTACTATGGTTCGCACCTCAGCCGTGGTTGTTATAATGAAACAGCGAATATCATTCTGCATTGCATCAACCGCCACCTTGGTAAACATTTACCGGTGATTGCCGAAATGCTTACAGAGGCAACCTATCCGCAACAGGAGCTGGATATCTTCAAACAAAATGCGAAACAACGTCTCACGGTTAATTTGAAGAAATGTGATTTTGTAGCCGGACGATTGATTGATGAATATGTGTACGGATTCAAACATCCGTATGGTGTATATAGCCATGAAGCTGATTACGATGCATTGCAACGGGAAACACTGGTGGATTACTACAACCGTTTTTATACCAACGGACGCTGTGTGATTTTTGCGGCCGGTTTGTTGCCCGATGATTTTGTGCAGCAACTCAACAGTACCATTGGTCAGCTGCCGCTCAACAGCCGGGCATTACCGGTGATTGAACATCCGTATGCACCTGCAACTGAAAAGAAATACCGCATTATCAATGATGCAAACGGAGTACAAGGTGCCATTCGTTTGGCAAGGCCTTTTCCTACCAGGCATCATCCCGATTTTCCCAAGGTACAGGTGTTGAACACACTGTTTGGTGGTTTCTTTGGCTCCCGGTTGATGAGTAATATCCGGGAAGACAAAGGCTATACCTACGGCATTCACAGTTATATACAGAATCACTTGCATGATACGGCATGGATGGTTTCAACAGAAGCCGGAAGGGATGTATGCGAAGCAACGATTACAGAAGTATATAATGAAATGGAATTGCTGCGTGACGAACTGGTGGATGCAGAAGAACTGCAGCTGGTTCGTAATTACCTGATGGGCACGATTCTGGGAGATCTGGATGGTCCGTTTCATATCATTGGCCGCTGGAAGAATATCATTTTAAACGGATTGGATGCTTCGTACTTTTATCAATCAGTAGATGCAATAAAAAACACATCTGCCGAAGAATTGAAACAGCTGGCTGAGAAGTACCTGCAACCGGATGATTTTTATGAATTGGTGGTTGTATAGGGCTGAATGCAGAATGCTCAATGCTTAGTGCTGAAAGCATAAACAAAGCTGAAGTTGGAAGATAGAATGTAGAAGTAGTGAGGCAGGAAGCAGGTTCATCATTAATTGAATCCCCCTTCAGCGGTTCATAACCCTGACGGCGGATTTTATAAAAAAATAAAGTCAATGAAATTTCTAATCAAAGTCCTCATAACAGCTGTGAATGCATTTGCACTCACGTATATATTACCGGGTATTCATATCCGTGATTTTATAACAGCATTGATTGTGGCATTGGTATTATCTGTTTTAGATGCAGTGGTAAAACCGCTATTGATATTATTTACATTACCCGCCACCATCTTTACACTCGGACTCTTTTTATTTGTGGTTAATGCTGTCATCATTTTAATAGATGCTTATTTTGTAGGTGGGTTTGAAATCAGCACACCGAAATTCTGGTATGCGTTGTTGTTCAGCATCTGTTTGTCGTTTGTGAATTCCATTGTTCACAAGATGGTATTGAAAGAAGAAAAAAAGAGTAATTCCTGATAACGAATATGCAATTCGATAGAAAAAATCTTACCAACGATCAGCTTGTCCATATTTACCGCAGCCTGTTATGGCCCCGCATGATAGAAGAAAAAATGCTGGTGCTGTTACGACAGGGAAAAATCAGTAAATGGTTCAGTGGCATTGGACAGGAAGCGATTGCTGTGGGTGCCACTATGGCCCTGCAATCTGACGAATGGATTATGCCCCTGCACCGCAATCTCGGTGTATTCACCACCCGTGAGATGCCGTTGAGCAAACTTTTCATGCAATGGCAGGGAAACAAAGAAGGTTATAGTAAAGGGCGTGAACGCAGTTTCCATTTCGGAAGCAAAGAACATTATGTATGCGGTATGATTTCGCATTTGGGTCCGCAACTGGCATTGGCCGATGGTGTGGCGCTGGCTTACAAACTCCGCAAAGAAGAGAAAGTATCTCTGGCTTTTACCGGGGAAGGCGGCACCAGCGAAGGAGATTTTCATGAAGCATTGAATGTGGCAGCGGTATGGAACCTGCCTGTGATTTTTATTATTGAAAACAATGGCTACGGGTTGAGTACGCCCACCAATGAACAATACCGTTGCGAAAGCCTGGTAGACCGGGCAAAGGGATACGGCATGGAAGGCGTTCGTATTGATGGGAATAATATACTAACGGTGCTGGATACTGTAAAAGGTGTTCGGGAGTATTGCATCAAAGAACAGAAACCGTATCTGATTGAATGCATGACCTTCCGCATGCGGGGCCATGAAGAAGCAAGCGGAACAAAGTATGTACCGGAGTACCTGTTTGAACAATGGAAACAAAAAGATCCCATCAGCAATTTTGAAGAATACCTGAAGGAGGAACAAGTACTCACAACAGCATCTATTGAATCTATCCGTGATGAATTCAAACAAAAGATTGAAGCAGAACTGCAGCTGGGCTTCCAGGCAAAACCAATCGTTCCCCGGTTGAAAGAAGAGATAGCGGATGTATTTGCACCGGTACCTGCTTCAACAACAGAACGCATTGATAACAGTGCTGTTGATTTCAGAATTCAGCAGGCATTGCAGGGAACACGTTTCCCGCCACCCGATGCACGTTTTATTGATGCAATCAAAGAAGCGCTTCATCAGAGCATGAAGCAGCACAGCAACCTCGTGTTGATGGGACAGGATATTGCCGAGTATGGAGGGGCCTTTAAAATCACCGAAGGATTTGTATCAGAGTTCGGAAAGGCAAGAGTGCGCAACACACCTATTTGTGAAAGTGCGATTGTGGGCGCTGCATTGGGATTGAGTATGGAAGGATTCAAGGCGATGATGGAAATGCAGTTTGCCGATTTTGTGACCGTAGGCTTCAACCAGATTGTAAACAACTTAGCCAAAATATATTACCGCTGGGGGCAGCAGGCAGATGTGGTGATCCGCATGCCCACAGGAGCCGGAGTGGCTGCCGGTCCGTTTCATTCACAAAGCAATGAAGCCTGGTTTACGAAAGTACCGGGATTAAAAATTGTGTATCCATCCACTCCGATGGATGCAAAGGGATTGCTGATTGCTGCTATTAATGATCCCAACCCGGTGATGTATTTTGAACATAAAGCATTGTATCGTTCGGTGAGTGGTGTGGTGCCGCCCCAGTATTACGAAATTGAAATCGGCAAAGCACGGCATGTGCGTAGTGGCGAAGATATTTCCATCATTACTTATGGCGCCGGTGTGCATTGGGCCGAAGAATATGCGAAAGCACATCCGGAACTTTCTGCAGACATACTTGATTTGCGCACATTAGCTCCGCTGGATTATGAAGCCATCCGTGCATCGGTGCAACGTACAGGAAGAGTACTGGTGCTGCACGAAGACACACTCATTGGTGGTATTGGTGGTGAAATTGCTGCATGGATTGCCGAACATTGTTTTCAGTTGCTGGATGCACCGGTGATGCGCTGTGCATCATTAGATACACCCATTCCTTTTAATATAACATTGGAGCAACAGTTTTTAGCGAAAGCAATGCTGAATGAAAAAGTTAGTAAGCTGATTTCGTATTAGTATATAGGTGTTCTGTAAAAGTGAAGAAGGGAAAGTAAAGAAAATAGAATTCAGGGCGGCAGAACTTCCGCAGTAAGAAAAGATAGTTAGGCTGTGCGTATAGGTATCAGAGATTCGCAACGGCAGGACAAAAGTCGACTTTTTACCCGACCTGCAACTCACAGAAATCTGTGATTTTTAAAAAAAATGCCGTTTAGTGAAAATGGGACGCAATTTCGGCCCGGGAATGCATGTTTAACTTACTGTAAATGTTTCGGGTATGCGTGAACAACGTATGCATACTGATATTGCATCTTTCTGCAATCACTTTATGGGGTAAACCTTCAATAATCAGGTCCAGAATCTCTTTTTCCCGTTTGGTGAGATTGTATTTTTCCATCTCTTCCCGCCTGGATTTCACAGGTTTGTTGAAGTACTCCAGCACTTTGCGGGCAATTTTCCCATTCATGATGCTTTCTCCGTTATAAACGGCATGAATGGCTTCAATAATCCGCTCCGGGTTATCTTTTTTCAATAAATAACCCTGGGCTCCGGCTTTTATTGAGTTGAATATTTTATCATCGTCTTCAAAAACAGTGAGCATAAAAATACCGGCTTCGGGTAAGTGTAGTTTCAGCAACGGTACACTTTCTATGCCTGATCGTTCGGGCAAATCAATATCCAGAATAATGACGTCGGGCTTTGATTTGTAAAGCGGATCGGGATTGATCAGGCTTTCTGCACTATACACCAGCAATAAATCTTTATGCCGGCTTATTAAAAACCGGAGCGCTTGTAAATACGAAAGATTATCTTCTACTATGGCAACTCTGATCATAGTTTAAAGTTAGCATTTTTGTTACACAGGAACTGAAATTGAAATAGTGGTGCCTTCTTCAACAACAGCTTTAAAAATACCATTTAATTCTTTGATGTGTTGCTGAATATTGGTTAATCCGTTTCGCTGGCTGCCGGTAAGCAGTTCTGTATCTAATCCTTTACCATTATCTTTTACCTGGAGAAACAATTGACGGTTCTTTAAGGAAATACGGATGCTGAGTTCATTGCAACGGGAGTGTTTAAATGCATTATTGATTAACTCCTTAGCCACTAAGTAAATCGTATTCTTAACGGGCAATGCAATGCTTTCTGGTTCATCAATTCCTTCTTTGTTGAAATGGAGTTTGATTTGCTGGGCACGTGCCAGCGGTTCGGCATAAGAATAAATCCGGTTGGCGATGCTGGCAATAGAGTCATATTTGGGATTGATGTTCCACACAAGATCATCCAGCTTGCCTACAACATCCTGAATATTTTTACTGATCTCTTCGAGGTAAGGTTCTTTATCCTGCTCTTCTTTTGCAATATTGGTATAGATATTAATACTGCTGAGTGTAGCTCCTATATCATCATGTAAATTACTGCTGATGCGTTTGCGTTCTTCTTCCAATGCAATTTTATTTTCAAACTCTTTTCCCTGAACAGCCAGTTTGGTTTTGTAATAATCTCTTACAAATAACACAACCACACTCACTACAAACAGAAATGCTATTGCTTTTACCCATGATTGCTGGTGCCAATGAGGTTCCACTGTAACAGGGAACAGCATGCTTTCGCTTTCCTGTCCGAAGCGATCCACCGCTTTTACTTCCAGTGTGTAATCACCAGGCGGCATTAATTCCAGTTCACGAGTTCCCTCCCTGCTCATCATCCATGTACTATCGGCACCGAGTAAACGTGTTTTATAGGTGATTTCTCCGAGGCTTTTATAGGAGAAGCCAAAAAACTCAAACGAAATTTTTTGTCCGTAAGGATAATGCATTTTCTCATTTCCCTGTTCGCTGTACAATTTAGGAGGATGAATGCCCACAGTTTCGTTTAAAGTCATGATGGCAATACCCCTGTTCGTTCCAATGTAACAGGTATTTCCATAACGAATCACATCTGTTATATAATCTGATGGTAAGCCTGTGCTTTCATTGTATGTTCTGATTCTTTTGATGACACCTGAATGGTTCCATTCCACAAGATTGATTCCATGTGCTGTACAGATCCACAAAGAGGCAGAATCATCCCAAACAACTTTATTAATATTGTTAGAAGAGATGAGCGGGTATTTCAACACCGTTTCTTTTTCTTTATTTTTTATAAGTACCCCGTTATTATCGGTTCCTATAGCAGTCGTGTTATTAAATGTTGCTATACTGGTGATGGTTTCTTCCAGGTGCGGCAGTGCCGGTTCTATTCTGAAATTACTGTCGGTATCGGGCTTCAATGCAAATAATCCTTTGGTGGTTCCAATGAGTATTTCATTGTTCCAGCTTTTTTCAATCGCTGTTTGACGAATGATTTTCAACAGCTTTGTTTGAGGTACTGCTTTAATTCTGTTTTTATTGTTGAAAAAATAAATTGCCTTACTGGTAATTACAAAAATGGTATCTCTGGTAAATTCAATGTCTTTAAAGGAGCCGCCCCCTTCCAGTAAGTACTGGTTGTTCCATTGTCCGGGTTTGTTATAAACTTCACTCACTAATCCAAGTATATTATTTCCGGCAACGAGCAATGTGTCTTTGAAGGGAACCAGCTCTGAAATGTTGTTAAACTCAGCAATGGATGAAGGGATCTGAATGGTTTTGATATTTGGAAAAGAATCGTTGGTTAAAGGGAAGCAGCTGATTTTACCTTGAGGATGCCCCGCAAATACATGGTTTTTAAATACACTCATTGAAAGAATCTTATCATCGCATAAGCCGTTTTTCTGATTCACAACTTTTATGAATGGGTTCAGGCATAAGAACACGCCGTCGTTATAAGTGCCCAGCCAGTAGTTGTTTTCATTGTCAATAAAACTGAGTGTGGAAAAGGAAGCGGGTTGAAACTCCAGTTCCTGTTCTGGTTTGGCTATATTGATGATGCGGATGGAGTTGTTGAAATGGCTCACGGACAGGATGCCCGGCTTAATGATCTCAACCACATTAACCGCATTTCCAAGTGGTATGGTATTCATTTTTTCCACCACCTTGTTTTTCATCTTGTAGATACTGATGAATTTCTTGGATAATAACAGCAATGTGTCTCCGTAAAACTCAATACGGTAAGGTTTATAAATAAATTCATTGGCGGCAATGCCGTTTTCAGTCAGTTCTTTTTTCAGCAGATCTATAGTGGATTGAGAAATTGTTTTTAATCCGAAGGCAGACCTGTAAGTGTAAGATGGGGCAGGATGCAAATGGGGATCGGTGATGGTTGTGCTCCTGTTCTCCACTGCAAAGGCATCCTGCTTGAAACCTGAGTTAAGACACAACCAGTTGTCGGACGAAAAACGCAGTGAGCTAAACGTGGTGATACCAATCCGGAAACTGCTGTTTAATTCTGAAGACTTGTGAATTTTTCCATTCTGATAAAAAGAAACTGTTTGATCGGAAGAGTAAAAAAACACTCTTCCTTTCATGTCTTCTGCAATGCGGTACACTTCGTTGGTGCCCAGCCCGTCATTAGAAGTAAAGAGACGAAATTGTTTCCCATCAAACCGGCACACCCCTTTATCGGTTGCAATCCAGATAAAACCGTTTTTATCCTGGTGAATATAATAGACAAGATTGCTGGGTAACCCATTCTGATCGGTATACTGTATGAAATGCTGCTGACTCCTGCCGTATGCACACAGAAATAGAGTGATGAATAAGGTGAAGTAGCGTTTCATGTATCAAAGATGAAAAAAAGATCACCAACCTGCATGAATGAAGGCGGTTTCTTTATCAATAAAGGATTTGTAAAGTTGTTGAGTAATGTCCCCGACAGATCCTTTGCCAATTTTTTGTTGGTTGATTGCTGTCACTGCCCATAATCGTTTGGTGGTGCTGCTGATGAACACTTCATCTGCCTGCAACAATTCATCTACAGAAACAGGCCTGATCTGTACCGCCATTTGTTTTTCTGCCAGTTCCAGTATGTGCTTTCGGGTGATGCCATGCAGGATTTTCTCGGAAGGTGTAATTAAATGCCCGTCCTTACTAATCATGAAAATGTTGGAACGGGGCAACTCTGAAACAGAACCAGAATGCGTGTACAACACATCATCTGCACCCGCCTGCTTCACCTGTTCCTGTAAGTAAACACCTATGAGATAATTGACGGACTTTACATGTGGTAATTCTCTTGTGTGTTCGTAGGTAATCAACCGGATGGATCTGACCTCAGCCGGGTTATTGTTCATCAGCAAGGGTTGTTGTGTGATGATGAGGTTGGGTGATGCCGGCGAATATCCATCGGAAGAAACACCACCGGTGATGGTGATACGGATGCCTGAATCAGGACAATCATTTTTTTGAATGAGTTCACGGATAATCTGCTTCAGTTGATCTCTTTTGTAACGGATGGGAAGACGTAATGCCGCAGCAGAACGTTCCAGCCGGTCAATATGATCGTCTATGAACAATGGAATTCCATTCACCGTTCTGAAAAAATCAAACACGCCATATCCTCTTTGTACCGACAGGTCGGCAACGGGAATTAAGGCCTCATCTGCAATAACCCATTGATCATTTATAAAACTCCACATTGTTTATTCTCCCGGATGATAACTCCGTTCTTTATGTTTTAATACATCTTCTTTATAATACAACACTTCTTTAAACTGTCCTTTTGTATACATCACCAGCTGATCTTTAAAATGTGGTGATTGTATATTTCCGCTCACACCACCGGCCAATAATGATTTGGCCTTGATACGTGGACCAAATTCAACAGCGCAAACAAAACTGTTGCCACTGGTGCCGTAACGTTTCACCGTGCCCGGATAATAATTACTGTTATATGCAGGCAACATACCCCATGCAGATGAAGCAAACGCAACAGGAACACTTTCTTTTGCATCATCATATTTCTGCCGTATTTCATTACTCACCCGTTGATAGCGGTTGATTTGTCCCCATGCCACGTTCCAGCTTCCGTACCGTTGCTGAAACAAACGGAGCACTTCGCCCAGCGGTTTCAATAACTGATCCGGTGTTGCATTGGCAGCAAAGTGTTGAGTGGTTTGTACCTGGTCTGTTTCCCCGTCTTCAATATAAACCTTGCGAAGCTGTGGTCCCAACAATTGTGCCCATTCTATGGCAAGAGCAGTTGCAACTGATTCTTCGGCTACACGGTAATCCCATTGCTTTAACAGGGAAATGGGTTCGTTTAACTGTATTGCTAAACTATCATTGCCTGCTGCTGCATGCGCTTTTAATAAGGCCGGAATCAGTATTTCAAAAGCAGTGAGATAAGTGTCGTAACCCGCAGCAATGATTTTATCAATGGTGAATTTGTTTTCTTTTTCCAGTACACGTACGGCATTGATACCACGGAAGTTTTCACCGTCTGGTGCCATGTAAACGGGATAGCTGGATTTAAGCAGACTTTGATTGCCGCTCACAGTAAACGGAGTGGAGTTGCAGTTTTGAATCCATCCGTTGGAGGGATTGTACACATGCACAATTTCATCCAGTTGATGCAGTCCCTTCCATTCGGTTGCTTTGGTAGTTCCATCCACCACTTTGCCCCAGTTAAACTTTGGATCCCGTTTGGGCATAAAATTCCCATGCCAGTAAGCTATGTTTCCCTTCTTATCTGCAAACACGGTGTTGTTGGATGTGTTTACACGCAGGTCCATTATTTTTTTATACTCGTCGAACCCTTTTGCTTTGGTGCGCAGCCAGCTTTGAACGAGCCCGTTCATATCACGGTTGTTTGCTTTCACACTTATGAGTTGCCCGTCTTTCTGTGCCATCACCGGACCGTGATGTGTGAAATAAGTGATGATTGTTTTTTTGCTGATGGTGTTTCCGTCTTTGTATTGCACTACCATTTTCTTTTCGGTAACCGGCAACCATTGATTGTTGTATTTATAATAAAAACGGTTGTTGAGTTTGGTGATTTTTTCGCTGTACATATCGCTCACATCGGCACTGCTGCTGGTGTGCATCCATCCGCAGTTGGAATTAAAACCCTGGTAAATGAAAAACTGTCCCCATGTAACAGCACCGTATGCGTTCAACCCGTTCTTACTTACCATGTGCACTTCCGGACGGAAATAAAAAGTGGTGTGCGGATTGATATACAAAATCGCATGTCCGTTTTGTGTTCGTGAAGGGGCAATGGCAAACCCGTTTGATCCATCTGTTTTTTCCTGCTGGGCATTCGCTACGTGCACAAACGAAGAACTGTTGGTTGAAAAAGAACCGGTGTGATTCATGGAGTTGCCGCTGTAGAATTCTTTTACATCTTCTTCTGTAATGGTACCTGTGGTGATGGCACCAATGCTTCCATCGGTCCACAGTAACGGATACCAGGGCTTGAACCGCTTTAATAAAGCCGGTTTTGTTTGCGGATGTGTATAGAGGTAATAATTAATTCCATCGGCCCAGGCTGTAAGTAATTGCTTCAGCCATACTGGTGCTTTGTTGTAATCAGCTACGGCAGCTGCACTGTCGATCACCAATCGTACATAGAGATCATTGTAAATATCCTGTTCACCGGTGACTTCTGATTTTCGTCCCAGCTTTTCGATGTAATTCATCTCCACTCTTGCAAAATCATCTTCGCATTGTGCATAGAGTAATCCAAATACCGCATCTGCATCGGTATTTCCATATACATGCGGAATGCCCCAGTTATCACGGATGATGGTTACATTTTTTGCCTGCAGTTTCCAGCGTTTGATTTCTGCCGGAGTAAAGGATTGGGCAAATAATTGCAGGGGTGCTATCAGTAAGACAAGCCATTTCATCATAACAAGCAGTTCATTCAGGTTACTAATACTTAAAGCTAAGTATTCAGGCTTACCTGAACAAGCGCTGTCAGATGTCGTCGTTCATATGTGTGATAGCAGCGGTGGTTGTTTTGGGTTTCTTGCGAAAATCGGGTTGCCAGTAGAAAAACCAGCGGATGGTGTGGTTTTTTGTGTATTGGTAACCACTCAGTTTTTGTTGATACACGAACATATAACCAAAATCAAACGATAATGTTTTTGTTACCTGTTGACGAATACCACCAAACAAACGGTTCTGATCAAAAGAATTGTACACAATATCTTTTCCCGTTTGCATCAGCAGTTCATCTGATAATGCAAGGGTGGGTACTTTTTTGTTTTTGCTTAACGGAATGGAAAGTGCCAACTGATAACGGAAACGGGTGGTGTAACGGTAAGAATCGGTTAATGCATTGTTGACGATTTTTTGTACCCAGCGTTCTTCAATACGCAGACGGTTGGAAACATTTACTTTTCCTACTGTTTGATTTAATTGGAACTGTTGTACAATCCTGTTTTCATTGGTGAACAATTCTGTTGCATTGGTCCGGTTGGCCAGCCACATATGTCCCACAGCTAATGCTGTTGAAAATTTATCAGTCACAGCGTAACCGGCACCAATACGAGTATAATAAAAGCTGTTGTTTTTTAAATAGTCGGTGCGGCGAATATGCAAATCAGCAATCACACTCCACTTGCCACACACTTTTGCATTAGTGTTTACACTCCACCAGAAATGATTTTGTGTTTGAACCGAACGGGCTGTTTGTTGTGCATGTAAACCTGTAATAAAGAATAAGGTAACGATAAAAAACGAAACTGTTTTCAAAACGAATGTTGTTGTTGAGGCCGCAAAGGTACTTGCTCTTATGTGTTTGAATGTGAGATCAATCACCATAAAAACTGATGATCATTCTTTAAACAGTTGTTCGCTTTTTGAAAGATTGCCATTTTCCATACGTTGCACTTCGCCACAACCATTCAATAGGGCCAAACTGAAAATAGCGTAACCAGTAAGTGCTGATGATCACCTGCAGGATAAACACAATCCATGCAAAAATGGTATAATAAACCGGACCTACTTCCCGTAACATTCCAAATCCTGCACCAAAGAAAACAATCGTGCCAATTACTGAATGCAGAATATAATTTGTGAAGGCCATCTTTCCGGCCGGTTGTAATAGTTTGATAATGGCCAGTCCGGGTTTGGTTAAAGCTGCAAGGAAGAAGAGCGACATAAAGGCCATTGCCAACGGAGCAATGCCTGTAGCATACACAATAGTGCGGTAGAAACCTTCTATTTGTAAACTATAATAAGCGTCTGATTCCATGTATTGCGCCAACAGATAATTGCTGGGCAAACCAATCACCAGCCCGGCTATAGCAATTTTGGTCAGCAGTGTTTTATTGATGAGTATTTGTTTGTAACGGTTTTCATGCCCCATGAGATAACCAAGAATAATCATTCCCAGCACTTTGAAAAAACGATCCTGGAATAGTAAATCACCATAACGGAAAAAGATACCCGAAAGCAGTGTTTTTAACTGGTCGATATAGTTTCCATGTTTGATATTATGGATGAACAATTCAAAACCCTGCAGTCCGCTGCTGTTGGTTCCCTGCAGCCACTTGTCAACTGTATCACCGGTTTGAAAAACAATACCGGCCGGTGCCAGAAGTACCGGAAATTTCATTTTGAGATAATAGAGCGGAACGGGTAATAAAAGACAGATAATTGCAGTGATCAGTAGTTTCCGGCTGCTCCATTTCCGTATCCACAGAAACACAAATCCCACCAGTGCATAAAACGCAACAATATCTCCGCTCCACAGTAGTAACAGGTGTGCAAGGCCCAGCAGTAGCATGAAAGTTAAACGGCGGCGCATAAACGAAGCCGGACTGATACCTTTCACTTCACTCCGTTGCAGCTGAATAGCAATACCCCAGCCAAACAGAAAGCTGAAGATGGAATAAAATTTTCCTTCAATAAATACATGTTGCCAGAACTGAAAGGAGTGATCCAGCTGGTGAAACCAGGGGCCACTATTATCTGGCTTGAATTCATAAAAAGAGAAGCCCACGCCAAGGTTAGCAATGAAAATTCCGAGAATGGCAATGCCACGGAGAGCATCCATTAATATAATACGTTCGTTGTTGTGTACGGGATGAATGCTTGAATGCGTCATAAAGGATTAGTTGGCAGATGATGTTTGTGTTTTTTTGAGCGGTTGTAATTTCCAGTAAGTGAGGCTGCGCCAGATCCATTCAAACGGACCAATGCGGTAAAAATGTAACCATATATAACTGAAAACAATGTTGAGTATCCATACGCATGCAACAACCATGTATAGTTGATAGCGTTGCAGTTGATTGAACAGGTTGAATCCATAACCATAGAATAATAAGCTGCAGGTGATGTTCTGCAGCAGATAGTTGCTAAAAGCCATTTGTCCCACTTTGCCCCATGCGTTGAACAGGAAGCGGAACCAACCCTGTTTGTAAAAGAACATAATCATACCCAGGTGGCCGAGTGTTAATCCCAATCGTCTTACTTCATAGGTTCCTATAAGGGAACGTTCCAGCATTTTAATGACATCAAATTTAGTGGAAACCGCCAGGTGCAGATTCCGGTATGCCAACGGAAACGCAATCACATAGCCAATCAATGCCATTGCAATGTAAAATTGTTTACTCCGCTCCCCGGTGAGGATATTGAGTTTAAACAAGCCAATCCCAATGATCATGAAAATGAGACAGTCGAGAAATCCGTTGTGATAAAAATCAGTTGTCTGTAACATGAAATTGATATCTGCGAAATACGAAAACAGACCGCTGTAGGAACCTTTCACCTTACGGGTTTCTGTATCTGCTTCTTTTTGTTTCGATTCAGGCTTTTGTTTTTCCTGAAAACCTTCCCATTTTCCCAGAATCTCTTTTTGGTCTTCGGTGAGTTTAACCCGGTTGGTGTCGATTTTCTGAATAATGGCCGATTCTTTTTTCAACCGCAAAGGCTCATGTGCCATCCAGGTGGATTTGAACGTGAACAATACCATCAGGATACCGGCAATCAGGAAAAGGTATTTGGGTTTTACACTTCGTAAGGGAAAGAGAAACAAACCGCAGATCGCATAGGAATACAGAATGTCACCCGGCCACAGAATGATAAACGCATCAATGAGTCCAAACATCAGCATCCAGATCATACGGCGGGTATAGATTTCGGCAGCACTGTCAATATGAGCTTTGTTTGATAATCTTGTAGTGAGTAACATCATACTGGCGCCAAACATCATTGAAAACAAACCCCGCATGGAACCTTCAAAGAATAAATTCACGATCCACCAGGTGTAATAGTTGACACCGCTGTATTCATTCCGGGGGTGAAGACTCATTGCTGTTTCAACGGGCAGACTGAAAAAAGGAATGTTCATCAACAGGATTCCGAGAAGGGCAAATCCTCTGGCTGAATCCAGCACATGGATTCGTTCGTGCGGATCAATTGACCGCAGCTCAGGCGTCTGGCTCATGGCAGGTTGGTTTGGTGCGCACAAAAGGTAGAAAGAAGAATCTGATTCTGCAACTAATGCTGTCTTTTGTTTTGATTCTTTTTCAGATCCGGTAGTTTTACAGAAGAATAGAACGCATGACAACGATTCAATTAATCACGGAAGAAGGGATGCAGATGGATGCCATCCGCCAACTGTTTCGTTCTTACGAACAGGAGCTGGGCGAAAATTTATGTTTCCAGAGTTTTGAAGAAGAACTGAAAGATCCGTTGAAAAAATACGGACCACCATCGGGTGTATTGTATCTCGCCTTATACAACAACGAACCCGCCGGCTGTATTGCATTGACGCCTTTGGAAGAAGGTGTTTGCGAAATGAAACGGTTGTATGTGAAGCCGGAATACCGTCGGTATAAAATAGGCAAGGAACTGGTGGAACTGTTGTTGAACGATGCGGTGAAACTCGGGTACAAAAAAATGAAACTGGATACATTGGAAAAACTGCAGGCAGCAATTGCTTTATATAAACAACATGGTTTTACAGAAACCACTGCTTATTATGAAAATCCATTGAAGGGTGTGGTGTATATGGAGAAGGAGTTGTGAAGAATCTATTGAATCAATGAAAGATTCTAGTATAACATTCGAATGAACTGTTTTCTTTGTCACTTTTTGCTTGCCCAAAAAGTAACCAAAAAGGGCCCCGCCATCGAATACGCCCCGATGGCGGATGTTACCTTGATATAGCTTTTGTACTACTGTAGTGCCGGGCATTGACTCCCTGATTATATTAATAAGTTGGGAAGAGTATGCGGTAATCAGGTTTTTAATGAAACAGAATGTTTGTACTTAATTTCTTTTCTCACACAATGCCTTCTGCTCTTCTACAAAACCCTTACAATCTCTCATTCTTTTATAAACCAGTTTCCATTTATATCGAACCAGGTGCGGGTGCCACCCGAAAATGTTGATTGTACCGGTAGTACCTTCCTGTACCACAAAGCATTTTTCAACGATTCCATTCTTCGTTTTGAAGCGAACACCAACAGCCGAATGCCCCGGGTAGATCATTAGATTGGCCTGGCACTTATCCGATGCTGCATCTTCCACTACGGGCGACTTCTTCAGCCAATGAACAAGGGTGTCATACGCTATAGTAAAAGAAAGGACGGTTTTCCGTTCCCGGTTGTCGAAATCAAACACACGGTTCTGTTCATGGATTTTTCGTTTCATAATCCGCTCCACTTTGTTCCACCTTCCTTTTTCTGCCGCTTTGCTAAGGGAAGAAAGCTGGGCGGTTACTGTCAGTTGAACCAACAGTGCCAGCAGCATCAATGAGCATCTTTGATATGTTGTTTCCATTGTATGATTGATTGTTGAATCTGTTGGTCGCTTATTGAATAATAGTGCTGTCGTTGAATCATTTTCCGCTCGCCGGTAAGATAGTCAAGACTTTTGCAAATGCTATAGATGTACATTGAATGAATCGTAGAGTTTTCACTGCCGGGGATAGACCATGGCGTTTGCTCAAGAACAAAGATCAGAAAACGGATGCCCAGCTGAAACTCTGCTCTCCGTTTACCGGTTTTGAGTTTCTGATCGTTGATGAGCATACCTCTGTGGATCAGCTTTTGCAATTCCGTTTGCGAATACACACGGATATCCGGATTCCAGTGAACCGATAAGGATAGCATCGTAGCAAACAAATCTTTTCTGAAGAAGTATTGCAAGGCTTCTCCGTAACGAGGATAATGGGTGCGCATCGAATCGGTACTCAACTGTAAAAAGTAATACTGTGCCGAATCGTTTTTCTTGAATTCCTCTTGCATGAATAACACCACTTCATTGGTAACAAGCGGGGGCGTGGGGTATTGTTTTTGATCTTTCGAGCGGTCCACCAATACCGACCGGACAAGATCCCGGAAACGAAGGGTGTCCTGTTGTGCTCCAGCAGTGCAATAACTCAACAACAGGAAGAACAGCAGCCATGAATTTATTTTCATCTCACTTTTAGTTTTTGTTTAGATGCTGCTGCTCCTTTTATTACATAAAAATGCCCTTTGTTTTCCTTGTACTGTGGTTAAACCATAAAGACACAAGGCTTTTACAAAGGGCACTATACAGGTTATTGCGAAATCCGTACTACGCCTGCGCCGTTGTACGAATGGTATTCGCCATTGTACATGGCATCGGCATTCACGGGTCCCATTTTATACACACCGGGCGATACTGCTCTCACGGCATAGTAATAAGATTGACGTCCGTTCGTAAGATCGACAAAGAAGTGAATCCGGTCGTCACGCACATCCATGGCTGTTGGATCCAGTCCGTCTTTGATCCAATCCATGCCCGGCAATTCTTTGGTACGTGGGTTTTCAATTTCAAAACCGGCTGGTAACAAATCGGTAAGTACTACATTCTCTACCGGTGTGGCAAAACTTTTCTCAACGGTTACTTTCACAATGATGAGATCGTTTTGTTTGAAGCTGTTACTGGTGATCAATTGTCCGTAACGGTTGTAAAATTGTCTCCGCACTTTCAGGTAACTGTCTTCTTCTTTATACGTACCGGTGGCACTCACACCTTCGGCCACCCAGTAATAGTAAAGCCGACCTGTGCCTTTGGTGCTGATTTCAAAATTACTGCCGTTGAGCTGGCGTTCGGTTAAACGAATACTGCTTCCATTGACTTTGCTGATTGTTTTTCCGTTCACTTTGATCTCTGCTGTTACAGTACTGTTAGCAGCCGCTCTTGCCAGTTTGCCCAATGCAAGGAAACCAAAAGCACGTTCCTGTGTGCTGAGCCACTGACGTGTTTTGAGATACTGTGTGATATGGCGTGCCATCACCGGCACCTGTGCATTACCCGGATCCACATCAATCAACGTGTTCAAGGCAATGGATTCGTCACGCACATCGCTGTAAAAACTTCCACCGGATTGTGCCACACTGATTTCACCTGCAAAAGAAGAAGGCAGCATTGCCGCAAATGATTTGCGATCACCGCTCAGTGCATAAGCAGCCGATAAAAGATAACGGCTGTCGAGTGACAGTAACTGCTGATTGGCTTTGTAATAATTCATCACGCTGATCTGTGAACGGTTGCCCAGTGCCAGCACATACAAACTGTAAGCAACTTCTTTGGGAGCAATTTTCTTTTTCTCTGTCCGGTTGTATATGTAGTCAATCGTTTCTTTTGTTTTCAAACGGTTGATGAGGTATCCCATCATGGTTTCAATCAAACTGTTGTCCACTTCATAACCGGCCTTGCGTGCTTCGAGTAAGAAATGTGCTGCATAAACCGTGGTCCACCAGCTGGCACTGCTTTCATTGTCCCACAACGTAACCGATCCGTTATACACCTGCCGCATTTTGATTTTGCGGATCGCTTCGTTGATATTGGCTACAGAAGTGGATGCATTGTTTTTCCGGAACTGATCGGCTAGGTCGCTGAAATACAATTGCGGAAAAGCGGCTGAGATGGTTTGCTCGGTACAACCATAGGGATACTGCAACAGGTAATCAAGCTGATTGCCCAATTCCAGCACTGGTGATTTGCTCACCACCAATTGATAACTGACGCTACCCGGAATAAAGCGGTTAACCGGCATCGTTATGGTTTGCGATGCGCCACCTGTGATACTGCCGCTGCCACTTTCTTTTTGCAGGGTGGATGGCGGACGAACGGTGATGGGTGTTTCGCTCCAGAAGGTTTCACCCAATGCGTTCACTTCAATACGGATACTCCCGGAATCAATTTTTTGTTGCGCTACTACTTTAAACACCACGTTGTTCTCTGCATTTGGTTGTAAGCTGGTTTGTGCTGTATTGATTCCTGCTACCTGTAAAGGTCCGGATACATTTAATTTAATACTGGCTGCTGTGCTTTTGGCCGTGGTGTTACTTAGGGTAACCGGCACAGTTACTGTATCACCCGGACTTAAGAAACGGGGTAACCCGGCACTGATCACCACAGGATCGGCTACAGTCATATTTACTTCACCGGCACCAAATTGTTCGTCTTTATAAGCAATTGCCATTAAACGTATTTCACCGCTGAACTCGGGCACATCAAATTCAAAACTGGCTTCACCGTTGCCGTTTGTTTTCTGCACACCGCTCCAGAAGCTCATGATTTTAATCCGCTTGTTGGGCATGGGGTTGTTGCGCTTTTCCATATCGGCACCATCACCGCCGGTACTGCTCATCCGGGCACGTAGTTCGGGGAAGAGTAAGGGATACAGGTCAAACGCATTTACACCCAGTTCTTTTTTCTGGTAGAAGTATTGATACGGATCCGGTGTTTTCATATTGCTCACCTGCAACACACCATTGTCGACTGCTGCCAGTGTGATGTAACTGCCCGGACTGGCTTTTACTTTCACTTTCTGATGGGTACGGCTGCGAACCGATTTTGCCGAAGTAATCTGCACATTCATCTTCCGGTTTTTCTCATCCACTTTGATGGATTGGAAACCATGTGCCACTGTAAGCGGAATTTCACTGATGCTATGTGGTTTGATCAATGTGGCCGTTACATACACATTGGGTAAATGTTCGGTGCTTAACGGAAGTTCCAGGCTGGCAGTACGGTTGTCAACGGTTACATATTGATACGATACTACATGATCCGTTTCAAAAGTCACCAGCATTTTTCCACTGAACGGTGTTTTGAATAAAATCTTTGCTTTCTCTCCGGTATAATAGTCACTCTTGTCCAGTTCAATATCAATCTGTCCTTCGGTGTTTACTTCAAAGGAACTGTTGCTGGTACCCCAGCTTCCATAGCTGTAAAAACTCCTGCTTACATAGGTGTCGGATCCGGGTGCATATACACGGATTTCATAATCACCCGCTTGCCGTGGTACAAATACATAACTAGTATTTTCTCCGCCAATGTTCACCACTTCTTCTTTCACAATCTTTTCTTCTTTCTGTGATTCATAGCGGAAATAAGAACCGCTCTTGCTCAGCACCGTTCTGTATTCCTGTTTGATCACCTGCACTTTGGCCGGTGCGGTGGTTACCTGCTGATTTTTGGTCAGGGCAATTAATGGAAATTTCACTGCCTGGTTCAACGGGTAATACCAGTAACCATCGGTTCCTAAACCATAGAATACCGGTTGTGTATATACATCTGCGTTAGTAAGCTTGCTTACCGGTCGTCCGGTTTCATCAAACACGGTTGTATAAATATTTACCGAAAGCAGTCCTCTGTTTTTGTACAGTGCCGGAACGCTGATGGGTTCTGTTGCATTACCATTGGCATCGGTAGTACCTTCATTTACCACTTTATCGAAGAAGGAAGATTGATTGCTTAATGCAAAGGTGTACCGATCGTATTTTTTCGGATTGAAATAGGATTGCTTGAACTGTATCTCTGTTTCATACTTACGGTTGGCGGCAGGCGGACCAAAGAAATTCACAGCATTGATGCGAAGCGTTGTGGAATCGCCGGCGTTTAATGTTTCTTTTCCAAGTTTGGCGGATACTTTGATACGATCGGGCACAAACTCTTCCACGCTGAAGGATTTGCTGCCCAGTAACACATCATTACCCGAATACAGTTCCAGTTGATAACTTCCTGTTACAGCAGCCAGTGGTAAATCCACACTTACTTCTGCCGATCCCTGTTCGTTCAATGTTTTGCGGAAACTTTTCAATTCTTTTCCGTTGGGCATGATCAGTTTTAATTTCACCGGTAATTCGCCCGGCGATTTCCAGCCTTTGTTACGCAGCACCACATTGGCATTGATTTTTTCACCCGGACGATAAATATCTCTTTCTGCATAAATGAAGGCATCCACACCGGTGCTGTTCCATGCTTTACCACCTACATCAAAACGACTGGTGTTTACTCTTGTGCTCTGGAAGGGCAGGTAGTTGAAGTCATCGGCTGTTTTGGCAATCACCATTGCCGGTTTAAATCCACTGAATTCTTTTTTGGTATAAGCCACTTCGGCTACACCTTCACTGTTAGTTGTACCTAATCCCAAAACCTGGTTGTTGGCGCCATACACCGTTACGTTCACACCATTGAGCGGTTCGGCGGTTTGAATGGAATTGGCAAACACATACATTTTCTCTTTGCCTTCTTTGGCAATCAGCCCAATATTGCTGAGTGAGATGAAGCGGTTGTCACGGATCCAGTAATCTTCCGTGGATTGAATCTGCAAATGATAAATGCCATTGAAGTCTTTCACCCGGTCGGCTATATTGAAATGATACAAACGGCTGCCACCCACCTTAGGCAAAGTCCTTGTATCAATTTCCTGTTCGTAGATCACATCGCCCAATGTATAATCGCCATTTTCTTCATCGTAATAATATTCTTCATCGCTGGTACGGGGATAGTACCCGTATTTATGCGCTACCAGCAGATTGCTTTCATAAATTTTGGAGATCACCACTTTTACTTTGGGCATATTGGTGATGCGTACTTCAATATTACGGCTACCCGCAGCCGATAGATAAACGGCTTTGCTGTTGCCAAATGAAATGCCAGGCTCCAGTTCGCCAAAGGCGATGGTATTTTTATACGGCTCTTTCAATGTGCCACCCAGTTTGCCACGTAGTCCTTCTTTTAAAGTAAGCTCATAGGTTTTGGCTACATCAAATCCTTCACCGGTAATGAGGAATCCATCTTCTTCTGCCTGAACACTGTATTTCACATCCGGGCTGATCTGTATAAAACCATTGATGCCTTCTAGCACCACCTGTTGCGAAGTGAACAGTTTCACAGAAGCAGAAATACCATCATGACTGGATTCAATATTCGTGATCACCAAACGGTAAGGTGATGGAATGGTCATATCTTCTTTGATCTCTTCTTTGGTGGCGTTCTTACCACCATCCGGTAACAACCCTTTGTCTAGTGTGATGTTGGTTGGATAGTCTTTATCCTCTGCTTGAATGTTTTGCAGGCGGATGGAAATCTTTTTATCACTGTTGATGGTTTGCAGACTATACTCCTTTGCTTGTCCGTCAAACGTTACATGCAGTTTATCTTTTAAAGAAGCCGGCGTTACGCTATAATTAAAATACAAATCGGCTTGCGGAACGGCTTTGCCCGTGGCATCGTCCATCACCCAGGTTACGTTGGTGTTTTCCAGTTGTAAATCGGGTGTATGAAATTCAATGCCGCCATCAACGGTTACATTGTTGTATTTGGTTTGCGACAACACTTCCTTGCCAATGGTTGCTTTGTACGTGGTGGCGGGCGATAGGGGCGAAGAAGGAGAGAAGATCAGTTCATCGCCATGTTCCCAGCGGAAGCGGCCATTGATCTTTGGTTCAAACTCCACATACGGAATGGAATCCCATCGGTTGAGCAGGGAATCCGGCACCAGTTGTTTGTTGAACCGGAACACAAGGTTCTGCAAAGGCTGTACTTCACCTTTGGCAGTTGTGTCGGATAATTTTACAGCGTTACGGTTACAGGAAAGAATAAGAGTCACCACTGCTGATACCATCAGCAGGTGTAGTTGGCTACGTTTCATGGTTAAAGATTGAAGACGTTTGAAAGGGGAGTAATTTGATGTTGAATTTAGTACAAGGAACAGCATCTTCCAAAACCGATTTGTTAAGGAAAGTTTATTGTATACATCAGCAGGTGTTTGTGTTTCCTGTGGTTTAACAGTGAATGCTGCGAACCCCTAACTTGCAGCAACGATCTGGAATGAAAAATCCGTTTAAAAAATATGTAACGAAAAGAAATGCACTGAAAGCAACAGTTGTGCTGGTAAGCCTGGTATGCCTGTTCTTCCTGCTCAACTTCCTCTTCCCGTTGCCCGATCGTATTTCGTATTCAACCATCATTACCGATAATAAAGGCGAACTCATTCATGGCTTCCTGGCAAAGGATCAGCAGTGGCGTATGAAAACGGATCTGGATGAAATCTCTCCTTTACTGCGGAAGACCATTGTGCAGAAAGAAGACAAATACTTTTACTATCATCCCGGTGTAAACCCGGTTGCGGTGGGCAGGGCCTTTGTGATGAATGTATTTACCGGACGAAGAACTTCGGGCGCCAGTACCATAACCATGCAGGTGGCACGGATGCTGGAGCCAAAGAAACGCACTCTCGGCAGTAAGATCCGTGAAATGTTCCGTGCCCTGCAGCTGGAATGGAAATACAGCAAGGATGAAATCCTGCAACTCTATCTCAACCTCGTTCCTTATGGCGGCAACCTCGTAGGCGTGAAAACAGCATCGCTCTTATACTTTGGAAAAAATCCGGATCACCTGTCGCTGGCAGAGATCACGGCCCTGTCGATTATTCCCAACCGCCCTTCCTCTTTAGTGATGGGAAGGAACAACGATGAAATCATCAAACAACGGAACAAATGGTTACAACGTTTTGCCAATGAAAAGATATTTACTAAAAAAGAAATTGAAGATGCGTTGGCAGAACCGTTGAATGCCAAACGGGGAGCAGTGCCCAAACTGGCGCCGCATCTTTCGTATAAACTGCGCAACAGCAGTGCAGCAACCGTACACAGCACATTGGAATTAAATACTCAGCTGAAAGTGGAAAAACTGGTGCAGGATTATGTACGCACACTCCGTTTGGGAAAAATCCGCAATGCGGCTGTGGTGGTGCTAGACAATGAATCACACCAGGTGATTGCTTATGTGGGCAGCGGCGATTTCAAAGACACAACAGACGGCGGACAAGTAAATGGTGCAGCTGCGGTTCGCCAACCCGGCAGTACGTTGAAACCTTTGGCTTATGGTATGTGTTTCGACGAAGGATTGCTCACGCCCAAACAGGTGCTCAATGATGTACCGGTGAATTTTGCCGGCTATGCACCGGAGAATTATGATGAACATTTTAATGGTCCGGTTACGGTGGAGTTTGCACTGGAACATTCATTGAACATCCCGGCGGTGAAAGCACTGAACATGCTGGGCAAAGACAAATTGGTTCAAACATTGGTGGAAACAGGATTTAAACAGATTCAGGCAAAACAAAAAGGGCTCGGACTGAGTCTCATACTCGGTGGTTGTGGCACTACATTGGAACAACTAACGGGGTTGTATAGCTGCTTTGCAAACGATGGGTTGTATTATCCGGTACAGTATGTGCAATCAAACAGTAAGCCTTCATCCAAACGGGTCTTGTCGGCAGATGCATCGTATATGATCACCGACATCATCAGTCGCATCAACCGTCCTGATTTTCCGCTGCACTGGGAAGCAACAGCCCATCTGCCAAAGATTGCATGGAAGACGGGTACTTCTTACGGACGAAGAGATGCCTGGAGTATAGGTTATAATAAAAAATATACAGTTGGTGTATGGGTGGGCAATTTTTCAGGTGAAGGAAATTCGGAACTGAATGGCGCACACACCGCCACACCTTTGTTGTTCCGCATCTTCAACACATTGGATTATGATGCTAACCGTGCCTGGTTTTCACCGCCTGCTTCTTTGGAGCAACGCATGGTGTGCAGTGAAACCGGCATGCCGCCATCGCCCAATTGTACCAAACTGGTGCTCGATTATTTTATTCCCGGTATTTCGTCCACCAGGGTTTGCAATAATTACGAAGAGATATCAGTTAGTGCCGATGAGAAGATCAGCTATTGCAAAAGCTGTGAACCGGCAGCCGGGTTTAAGCGCAAAGTGTATAAATTATTGTCGCCCGATTTACAAAGCTGGATGGAAACCAGTGGCATTGCCTTTGAACGCATACCACCACACAATCCCAATTGTGAACGGGTATTCACTGCCGGTGCACCCTTGATTAAATCACCGGTGAACGGAACGGAATACCTCATCAGCAAAAAACATCCCGAGCCACTGCAACTTATTTGTGAAACCGGCAATGATGTGAGCAAAGTGTATTGGTACATCAACAACCGCTTTTATAAAACCACCGATGCCGGCACCAAACAATTCTTCCTGCCCGAAGAAGGCATCAATAAAATTTCCTGTACCGATGATAAGGGAAGAAACCGGGATATCAAGATTACGGTGAGGTATGTGGATTTGTAGGATTTTTTAAATTGATGAAATAGATCGTTTGGTAAATTATCATATTGTCTGCCCAGCACTATTTCCTAAATTATTTAGTAAATTAAAATCTTTTTTGTAACTTTGTATACTCTGCAGAATTGTGTAGTTTAACACAAAATAAATACGGGATAGTAAGTATATGAAGCAAAAGGAATATTCGACTGAACAAATTGAACGTTTGGGGAATGTTATTTTGTTCCTTGCGGACAATATCAAGCCTTTGTATAAAACTAAACTTCTGAAACTAATATACTTGCTTGATGAGTTGTCTACGTTTCGAATGGGGGTTCCAATCTTGGGTCTGGAATATAAAGTTTGGCAGGCCGGGCCAGTAAACAGCGATTTGTATGAAGAGCTTAATCAACCTTATTTACTTGATTCTTTCATCTCTCTCGAAACTGACACAAAAGGTGTACGGGTAATTGGAAAGAAAAACTTTTCTGATGAAGAGTTCAGTGAGGTGGATATTCAATTGTTGAAAGAAATAGTTAGACGATACGAAAAGACACCAGCTGAGAAATTAGTAGAAATCACGCATAGAAAATCTGCTCCATGGTACATAATTGCTTCTGAGAATAAGTTGTTGGAAGCATTCCAGGAGAAAAGAATTAATACTACTGATATAATGGTTGACATGACTTTGTTAATCAGCAATGATCAACAAAAGCTTGCAATGTATCAGGAAAATGTTGAAATGCAGAAATTTTCTAATTTTTTACATAGCTAGTTAGATGTATAGCCCCGGGGATATTTATTATTTCAAGCCTTTTTATTTTGTTGATGGCAATTCAAAGCCAAAATATTTTCTTGTTTTATATTCGGACGAAACCTCTGTTGTAATTGCTTCGCTTCCTTCAAGTGTAGATTATGTGCCTGCACACATTGAAAAGAATCATGGCTGCTTAAACGATCTTCCCAGTGATTTTAATGCATATTATTGTGCTCCGGGTGTTCCTGTAACTATAGATGGTTGGTCATTTTCAACTCATACATACCTGTATGGTTTATGGGTTAATAAATTTTCTTTAAAGGAGTTGCAGGCAAATTATCAGGTAGAAGGAGTGGATTTCGAATTTATAGGTCGTTTAACAGACGTTGAGTTTAATGCTGTTGTCAGATGTTTCTTGTCGGCAAGAACTTTGAAAAACAAGGTAAAAAAATTGCTTTTAAGCACTTCATATTAAGTTTCTGAGTTTTAAATCTCTTTTCTCAATAAACATAATTTCCAGCTTCATTTCATGACACTTGTCATTGATAGGTCCAATTGTCGTATAGTAACTTGTCATAGTTAGGATTGTTTACTGCAAATTTTAAATCAGCAACAATGAAAAAAACAGCTTTGCTTGCCACAGCACTGTTGTGGATGTTGCAGGCAACGGCGCAGGAGCCGGTAAAAGATAAAGCGTATTATCTCGATAAAAGTAAAAATCAGAAAATTGCCGGATGGGTTTTGGTGGGAGTAGGTACGGCCATGATGGTAGGCGGTGGAGCTGCGTTCAACAACTCCAGCATATGGGATGAATCATGGGGTGCAGGTGCAACCGTCATGACCATTGGTGTTCCGGTGGCATTAACGGGTATTCCGTTCTTCATCAGCGCTGCAAAGAATAAAGGAAGGGCAGAAGCGATGGCCACCATTCACATGAGCCCGGTGCCGGTGGGTACAGTGGTGAAATGTATTCCGCAGGTAGGCGTTCAGGTTAGTTTCTGATTGTTCAAAAATACCAGTTACCGGGTACTGTATTTTCGCATCTTTTCAGGATCTTGAAGGTTCAAACTAATCATCATTCTGAAAACTGACTGCCATGCACCTGTATACCTTTCTGTTAAGTGTTGTAACCACGGTTAAAAACTCGGGATCCACGTTATTGCCTTTATTATCACTTGCGTCTATTGTTACTGCTGGTGGTGTATTATCCCGACGTACATTCAGGAAGAATGTCCGCACGTTTCTCAAACAACAGCTGCGCCGTTCCCGTTCGATTGGCAGCAGGATCCTCACAATTCTGCTGGTTGCCGGTTCCATTCTGCTCTTTCTTACATTGCTGAGCAAATCAACGGCAGCCGCTCTCATTTTTATACTGGTGCTCGTAATTGTAATGAGTGTACTTCTCGGACTGAAATCCTGACAAGGTTCGCTCTGAAAAATTGAAGGAATCCATTATCTTTCTGTTTCAACCTGATCAAACATATGAAACAGACACTGCTTCTATTCATTGCCTTTTGCTTTTTTGCAACCGTTTCCTTCTCACAAAAATCAACCTGGATCACCAATGTAAGCATCGTAAACACCAAAGACGGCAAACTGCAACCATCGCAGATAGTGGTGGTGAAAGACGATCGCATTGTACAGGTGCTGAAATACAGTGCCAAAGTAAAAATTCCTGATACGGTTACGGTAGTAGACGGCACCGGTAAATTCCTGATGCCCGGCATGGTGGACGGACATATCCATTTTTTCCAGAGTGGTGGTTTGTATACCAGGCCCGATGCATTGAACCTCGGCAAAATTTATCCCTATGCAAAAGACCAGCAATGGATCCGTGAGAATCACAATGATCTCATGCGCCGCTATCTCGCCTGCGGTATCACAACCGTAGTGGATGTAGGCGGACCTATGAGCAATTATGAGGTGCGTAAAAAGAACAGCAGCAACAGTAACAGCCCCGAAGCATGGGTAACCGGTCCGCTCATCTCCACCTGGCAACCGCCCTACCTCGATGAAAAAGATCCGCCCATTATTAAAGTAAAAACAGAAGAAGAGGCGAGGGAGCTGGTGCGCAAACAGATTCCGTTCAAACCCGACTTTATCAAAATCTGGTACATCGTCATGCCCGGACAACCGGCTTCGTCCACGCTTCCCATCGTGAAAGCAGCGATTGATGAAAGCCATAAGAACGGATTGAAAGTATGTGTGCATGCCACAGAATATGAAACAGCGAAACTTGCTGTGGAAGCAGGCGCAGATATACTGGTGCACAGCATCGAAGATCAATTGCTCGATGATGCCTTCCTGCAGGTATTGAAACAAAAGAAGATCACGTACATCCCCACAGCCATTGTGGCGGGCAAATACCGGGAAGTGTTCAGTCAGCAACACCGCATCACCACACATGATCTGCTTTATGCCAATCCGTTTGTGTTGAATCAATTGTTTGATCTCAGGCACATCAATCCCAAAGAAGCAGGCTTCAATTATAAAAACTTTGCAAAGTCGGTACAGCTGAACGATAAAGCCGATACCATCATCTGGCAGAACATCAAACGGGTGACCGATGCAGGCATCAACATTGTAGCCGGTACCGATGCCGGAAATATTGGCACCATGCATGCGTCCAGTTTGTACATTGAACTGCTCACCATGAAACAAAGCGGCATGAGCAATGCACAGGTACTGAAGTCCTGTACGTACAATGCAGCTGTGGGTTTTGGAAAGGAGCAGGAAGTGGGAATGATTGCTCCGGGCAAACTGGCAAATTTCTTATTGCTCAACCGCAATCCGTTCGACAGCCTGGCTTATATCAACGACTTCAGCTTTTTGATCAACCGTGGAAAATGGATCAAAAAAGATACGTTGTTGCCTGTTACTCCCGAACTGCTGGTGCAGCAGCAACTCGTGGCCTACAATGCACGTGATATTGATGCCTTCCTTGCACCTTACAGTGATAGTGTGGAATTGTATGAATATCCCGGTAAACTCATGGCGAAAGGAAAAGAAGCGATGCTGAAAGAGTATTCCAACATGTTCAAACAGGTGAAGAATTTACATTGCGAACTCGTGAACCGGATTGTACAGGGCAATGTGGTGGTTGATCATGAAAGTGTGAGCGGCTTCGGCCCTAAACCATTACGTGCCATTGCGATCTATACCATCGTGAACGGAAAAATTCAGAAAGTGGAATTTGTGCAGTAGCTCCCGGTCGGGACGGTTTCCCCGGCCTGACCGATCAATGGTCGTATTATAATGTAATGGTTGAGTCGTTCAGGTCGCTGGAAGCGCTCTTGCCGCAATACCAGTCGGGACGGTTTCCCCGGCCTGACCGATCAAGGATCGTATTATAATGTAATGGTTAAATCGTTCAGGTCGCTGGAAGCGCCCCGACCGTCACCCCAGCTTCACCGAAGTCATCGTTAAGGATCCCGCAACCGCTTTATCATTAAAGAAAGAAACGGCATCATCGTTTCCTTTCACACCCAGTGTGTACAACAACGGCAAATAATGTTCCGGCGTAGGAATCGCCAGCCGGGCTTCCCGTCCTAATGTTTCATATTGGATCAGCGGTTGATGATCACCGTGAGTGATTAAGTCTTTGAAGGTTTGATTCATGTGCAACGCCCAGTCGAACCCATATTCCGGCGCCTGTAATTTATCCCAGGCCAGCATGCCCAGGTTGTGCACCATATTACCGCTGCCTACAATCAAGACTCCTTTTTTGCGTAGGGAGTAGAGTTCACGGGCAAGGTCGTAGTGGTATTGTGGAGGTTTGGTGTAGTCGATGCTCAGCTGCAGTACCGGTATATCGGCTTTGGGGTACATATGGCGGATGATGGTCCAGGTGCCATGGTCCAGTCCCCAGTCGTGATCCAGTTCCACGTGTGCCGACTTCAACAACTCCACCGTTTCGGTTGCCAGGGCGGGTTGTCCGGGTGCGGGGTATTGCACCTGGTAGAGTTCGGGTGGGAAGCCGCCAAAATCGTGAATGGTTTTGGGGAAGTCCATCGCCGTGATGCGGGTACCACGGGTAAACCAGTGTGCCGACACCACGAGCACAGCGCTGGGCACCGGAATTTCGGTGGCCATCTGTTTCCAGCGGCGACTGAATTCATTGTCTTCAATGCCATTCATAGGCGAACCGTGGCCGATGAAGAGGACGGGCATGAGTTGCCCTGTTTCATCGAGGTTGCCCGTAAACTGTCTGAATGCCGATAGTGTTGTCATACCCAATACTCCTGCTGCTGCTGTTTTAATGAATTGCTTCCGCTCCATGATGTTGAGTTGGAGAAACGCAAAGTTCCCGAAAAAGGATCAAATGAAAATGTGAAAGAAATGCAGGAAATACAGGAACCACAAAGGCACAAAGACAGAAAGGAAAATACAAGAACCACAAGGGGCACAAGAATACAGGAACCACAAAGACACAAAGACAGGAAGAGAAAACACAAAGGGCACAGGGAATACAGTTTTTGATTCTTCTCTTTGTGAACCTTGTGTCTTTCTTGGTGTCTTTGTGGTTCAAATCTTACGAAGGTTCAAAAAGTTCCAAGTCGCAGATCCCAACCAACGACCAACGATGCACGGCCAACTGTATTTATCTGCGTCCATCTGCTCAATCAGCTCGATCTGTGTTTCTATCCACGAGCCTGCGAGTGTCTTTGTGGTTCAAAACTCAAAATAAAAAAGCCCGTTCAGGAATGAACAGGCGTGCATATCAAATGCAGAAAAAACTTGAAGGGTTTAATAACGAATCACTGTGATCTTATGATTCTTTCCGAAATTATTATCCCAGTATTCCTGTCCGTTTACTTTGTACGAGACAGCAAATTCAATATTGTTTACAGTAGTGGGAAGTGAAATGGTTTTGATCCAGCGTTCCACACCAAATACGTTGGGACTGGTTACATAACCGCCCGATGAAATGGCATAGGTGGATGTGTATTGCAAAGGCGTTGTTTGTGTGGTTTTCCAACCATCGGTGGTATATACAATGTTCACCTGTTTGTCGTAAGCCAGGTTTTTCACATCTACTACCACATAGAATGAACTGCTGGTTTGTCCGGGATACAGATAACAATAAGTTCCTTTCAGATCGGTGCTTACAAACAAATCGTTGGCAAATAGCATTCCGTCGTTATTGCCCATGCGGTAGTTGGCACCGCTGTTATTGTCCCAATACGTTTGTCCGTTCACTACATATTTCAACACAAACTCATCACCAAAGGATTTATCCATATAGGGATTGCTGTAACCGGCAAATTCATAGTTGTAAGACCAGAGTTCGGTATTGTTGCCGATAGAAGATACATAGGAGAGTTCAAAATCTTCCCAGGTACCATCGGCCATTTTATGATGTACGTATACTTTTTTATCATACGCCAGGTTGGCCACTTCAGCATAAAACGTTTTGCGTTTGGTGAAAGCGCCATGATACACCCAGCCGTAAGAAGCCCAGGCTTTGTGCAGTTTAATGGTTTGATTGGTGGCGAGGCGGGAAGAAGAAGTTTGTTTGCTTTGTTTTACCAGTTCGTTGTTTTTCTGACATGCGAATAACAGTAATGGCAAAGCCATTAGCAGTAAGAAGCGGTTCATGGTCGTAAAATTTGCGCAAATGTATAGGCGTTACAACAAACGGGTATTAGCAAACGAAGTGTTAGTTGAAATGTTGTGGTTGTGATGAACAGTGATACAATGAGTTAGGGAAGAAACATGATTTTAATCATTGTTGTTCTGTCTTATGACCAACAACTGGTTTCGTATTTCTCAGTATTTCTCAGTGCTTTCTTTGTGTACGCTGTGGTAAAAAATACAATAACCACAAGGGGCACTAAGATTCCGCAAAGAACACGGAGTGCTGCAGTTCTTGCTTTTTCTCTTGGTGAACCTTGTGTTTTCCTTTGTGCCTTTGTGGTTCAAAAAAAATCCCGTTACACCCTGTATGTATCGGCTTTCCAGTTTTGAATAGATTGTTTGATTTGTTTGGCGCTCAGGTCCTCGGCGGCTGCTTGTTGGGCCAGGGTCACAAACTCTTCATCGCTTGCAAAACGTAAGGCAATGATCTGGCTGTTGCGCAGGCGGCTGTCGAGCGGCTTTCCGGTGAGGATGTAGTACCGTAGTTTTTCTTCTGCACGTATAGCCCGGTCCTGTGCCTTTAACGCAAACACACGGGTGTAATAGGCAACGAGGAATAGTAAAATATTTATCACCACAATCAATGCGGCTGAATAATGGGTATCGGGTGTTGAATGAAACAGGTTCACCAGGGAGCCTATGAACAGCGCCACCCATAAAGTACTGGCTATATAATGATACCCGGTTACCATGCGCCTGTGATTGGAATAATTCTGCGTTGCCATGTTGATTGTTTGAATGGATGAATGTTGAAGTGGTGAAAATACAGGAATGTGGGTTTGTTTTGAAAAAAAACTGTACCAAGGCGGGAGAGATAGCATTTTAGTAGCTTTATGAATTCTGTTTCTATCAAATGACCTTTTATGAAAAGCGGTTTGAAAATAGTTTTAGTCATCATCTTGCTCTTAAATCTGGTGGCACTTGTTCATGAGAAACATGTTATCAGCAATATGAAAGATGAAAAAGCAAAGATTGACTCCCAATGGAAAGAAGTATTCCGGGCGGGGGCAGACAGATGGGCGATTGTACAGGAGTTGATTTCACAGGGAACTAAAGAAGACAAATTGCTTGATACGATTCAGATAACTTTATTGCAGCATACCATTTTAAGAGATCAGTTTGCAAAAGCTTGTTCTCTAAGTTATGTTGAGTCTGAATATCAGATTGATCAGCAGTTGCAGCATTTTATGAATGCTTACTTTAAGGACACAACTTTAATACGTGGAAGCTATACTACTTATGTTCATCAAATTAAGGAAAGTAATCAAAGACTAAACAAACTCACCGAAGCCTATAATGCTGAAGTGAAAAAGTATAATCTTAATTTTTCTGGATTTCCTAATAGCTACTATGCCAGGATGAATGATCTGAAACCGCTCGTCTCTTTTGATTGGGTATACGGTTTCATGAATGAAGATGGAGTAGAAATAAATATAAAAATGGTGAAGTAGTCATTTTTCTTATTCCCATTGCCCCGGTTCGTGTCTTCACGAAACGGAAAACAATCAAACAATTGGTTCGTGGAGACGGGAGTCAAGCAGGCATTACTTATTTCCACAACGGTTCGTTATTCCAATCTGTTTTTATGCCTAATGCATTTGGATCAACAGAGGGATACTTAGATAATAGCTCTTGTAATTTAGTCGAGAAGGAATTTTCAGGCGCAATAATATTAACTAGATACCTCATTATGCAGAGGTGTATATAAAGCTTTGTAGTATCTGTTGGAACATCTGCAACCCAACGATAAGGTGGTTTTGATAAAAGCTTTGGAGTGCCGGGCAGGTTTTTATTCCATAACCTACTGTGGTGAGCACAATAATTTCTTATTTGAGCAATGGATTGAAGCCAACTGGGCAAGTATGTATGATTAACTGCTCCTAATTCTACGGCAATCGTATCTTTTGATTGAATCGTATTTTTTAAATTCCCATATAACTTTGATAGTGAACCAAAACTTGTAAGCTCAAGTGTTTTCCATGCTGGGGGAAGTCTAAAATCATCTTTGTATTTTCTCTTATGTTCTTTAATAAAAATATCCTTGGAGCGGTCAAACTCTTCTTTGATGCTTGCCAAAGTTTCAATTAGAGCTCCTGTATCCTGAAAAATAGTTGTGTTCTGAAACCACCATGGGTCAAATTCATGTGAAAGGTGATAAATGAGTTTGGTTCTAAGGCTGATTTCAATTTTCTCAATCACGTCAAAGAGTAAGATCCTCAGTTCACGGTCAAAATTGTAAAGAGCAATTACATCTTCAAATTTGCTTCCTTCTTTGAATATATGATTTGTTTTGTCATTTTGCATTGGCCACCAATAACCTGCAAGTCTGTAATAACTTACATGCCTTAAATAATGTTTCGCTAATTCTTCATTGTCAATCCTCAAACCTCTGTCCCGAAGCTGCTGAATGTGTTGTTCTATAGTGAGTGTGGCTTTGTTGTAAATCATAGATTAGTAAAATGTATCAAGTAAGGCTGACTTAGGTGTGTAGTATGAGCGTTTCGGAAACTTTTATTCTAAATAAAAAAACCTTATAAAAGCAAAAGACTCGCCCTGGTACGCAGCCTTTTCAGGCTTTAGCGTGGCGAGTACTGTTGGTACAAATTTAGTGTCTTTTTGATTTTTGTAAATATTTTCAAAAACAAAATTGAAAAGGCGTTGAAAATCAATGAATTAAAAAGAGGGTTGGTTGAAAAATTAGCCTTTGCCCCGATTCGTGTCTTCACGAAACGGAAAACCCATCAAACGATTGGTTCGTGGAGACACGAACCAAGGCCGGGGGAAACAGGATTATCATCCTGTAGAATTAAACTCAAATGAGAAACTGAGTCAACGCTTGAATCACCTTCATGAAAACCCGGTTCGGTCTGGAATGGTGTGGGAAGCATGGCAGTATAAATACAGCAGCGCCATTGATTACTATAAAAATGAGCGGGGACTGTTACCTGTTGAGCACTTCTAGTGACGAATCGCTGCTGGCCGTTACTGGCGCACATGTTCCGTAAGGCAATTTACTGCCGGTTAAATTTGCCCCAATTGCATTGGGGGTGCAGCAGAAACTATATAAAACTGGAATTGGTTTATCAAGGGCGATGGAATAAAGAACCCGGATACAATCCGGCAGAATTGAATGGCAACAAGTGACCTGCCTGTGGCAGAACACTTGCGCCAGTGGAGGTTACTGGCGCACATGTTCCGTAAGGCAACTTGCTGTCGGTTTAATTTGCCCCAATTGCATTGGGGTTCAGCAGAAACTATATAAAACCGGAATTGGTTTATCAAGGGCGATGGAATAAAGAACCCGGATACAATCCGGCAGAATTGAATGGCAACAAGTGACCTGCCTGTGGCAGAACACTTGCGCCAGTAGAGGTGACATTCTTGGACTATACTGGGCTTCGCTGCGTTATACACGCATGTGCGCAAATATTGGGATCGTTGTCTGCTGTTAAAGAAAATGATTTTTAGTTTTCTTTCTCGAGGAATTCGACTGTTTTACTATTCAAAACCTTTCTCTTCAAATCAATATATGACAAACCTAGATGTTTGTCCAACTCTTCAGTATTGATTTTGTATAGATGAGCATCCGTAAAAATCACTCCTGCTTTTGTTAGTTTACCAAGTACTTCCCACCCAACATTATTTTTAAGAATGCGAGGGTGTTCTACTTTGTCTTTTAGCTTAGCTAATTCGCCTTTACTATGAGATCGAAATTGCATTAAAATTTTCCTAAGTCGTGTATACTTATTTAATGTAGGCTCACTAATGGATGTATTTGATACATTTGTTTCTTGAAAATAGCTGGAGAATGGATGCTCTGGTTTTTTACCAGATATAATATAAAAGGCAGTTTTGCCATTCCCATAGTCAATAATCTGAGGGACCTGACCAGATGAATAATCTATAGAAAAATCTTCACATTCTAAGAGTATATCACCCTCATGCTTACATTCTATAACGAATTCAGTTGTTGTTACTTTTATACAAGAACAATTTATTGAGATAGGAGAACCAAGTTCTATTCTTTTTCCTTTTAGCTCGATAGTTGTTGGAAGCGCAATATTTATATTTGAAAGTTGGCTATTAAAAGATAATGACGAACCAGATGCAATAGTAGTTGTAAACTCGTAGTTTTCTTTTTGATCTTGGCTATTGAAGAATTCTACGATAGCCTCAATATCAGATTCCTCACTGTCTTCACCTGCTGTATAGATGTCCATTCCATAGGATATATGTTTATCATCCAATGATTTCAGCGAACTAAAAAGGTATGGAAGAAAAGAAGGATGAATTTTTCTATCCTTTGATAGTTTGTCAAAAATAAAGAAGAGCATGAATGCATTTCTGTACTTAGTTTTAAGATAACGTTGTACAACCTCAGAGTAAACAGGGGAGCTAATCAGTTTGGCAATAACAAATGATTCGAAAACGGTATTTTGAATTTTTCCATTTTGAATAAAAGGATGCTCTTTCAGCCATTCTGTTGCCATTTTTTCATACTGTTGATTAAACCCGGTATCGTCACTTAGTTGAATTGAAGGTTCTTCACCGAGTGTATGACAAAGAATTCTTAAACACTGTTCATCGCTTGAATAAGCTTTTTCATTAATTTCTGTAATAAAAGTAGAATCTCTATCGAGTAAGAGGCCCTCATTTAAAATAGGTAAAATTTTGTTCTCACGATCTCTATTCAAAATCAATGACATTATATCTAAAATCAATTCAACTCCACGATCATTCTTTGCAGATAAATCTTCATGTAAAGCTTTGAAATTTTGAGTTTTCGATAATAAAACAGAAATTGACAGCAATACAGGAGCATATCCAATAAATGCCTGAGATTCACTATTTGCAATTTCACTTTCATTTCTAAAAAAGCCTTCAACCGAGTCAATAATATAGTCTCTTACAATTTTATATTGCTGATTAAGTGTCAAATCTGAAAGTCGTTTGTCGATAAATTCTTTGGCTTGGTCAATAGTAAATGGCTCAATATGTAATACTTCAGCTGTTATTTCTTTCTCCCACAAATAAAGAGCGCAATGATCGACAATATTGCTTCTGCCTAATAGAATAAATGGTGTAGCTTCAGCATTTTTTGCAATACTAATGATGCCATCAAGAAATGATTCAAAAGCTGGAACTGTTGTTTTTAGATGTCCCTCATCTAAAGCATCTATTATCATCGCTGCGCTACCCTTTTCTAGATCTTGAATGTAATTTGCTAAACCCTGAGCACCAAGAGTATCAAAAAAAAGTCCTGTCAAAGAATTGCTGGCAACGGGTGCATGCAATGCTAAATCAAATATTGGCATTCCTAAGGTGGCGGATAAATATTTTGTTAATTCAGATTTTCCTGTAGCTCCTGCTGCAGAAATCAAAATTACCTTTGGTAAGTTCCCTTCTTTAATCCCTTCTTTCTCTTCCGAAGAAAAGGTTGGCTTAATGTACTTTAGGTTAGTCTCATTAATAAGATAAAAAGAAGAAATAGACTTTTCCAATACTGGCTTTGTAAATACTTTTTTTGATAATAGGCCTTCAAGTTTATGAAGAGAAAATGTTGTTTTTGGCATAAAGCTTTATTTAGTTTAGAGTTTTAGGAGAAAGAGTTATTTAAAATTTTGGTATCCATTATTAAAAAGGTCAGAATAGCTCCTAAGGATATTAAAGGCCTCAAATTAATAGCAGCCAACTCATGGATTTGCTTAGTTCCCATCTAACTTCTTAATTAAAAAGAGATATAAACGTTTTTGTCGTTTGTAATTGCTTACACCTGCTTACACACGCATTCCCAATCCATCCTAAGTTAATCGCTACATTTTTCATTTGCAATACCATCAACCGGGAAAATTTTAAAGAATGGATCTGTTCTAAACTTTCGCAATGATGGTAAAGTGAGGGTAGGTGTTGTGATCCGGTGAGCCTTCTTTTAGTGGTGACCCATCGCAGTTCCCCCGGTTCGTGTCTTCACTAAACGGAAAACAATCAAACAATTGGTTAGTGGAGACACGAACCAGGGCTGGAGAATGTGTAACGTCCGCCCAGTTTTTGCAAATACCAATGTTGTAGGCAGTACATTAGAATGCTACTGGCCTAATTCCCTTTGGTATATAAACATCCTTATGAAAAAACATAACTTCTGTACCCTTTGTTCCGTTTACTGCACTGTAGTTTAAACCGTATTCAAATTGCTTTTTCTTTTTGTACATTTTTTTTATTTCAGGGGAATTGTCGTAAGAAACAAGCCATTTATGTTCATTGAGTCCGTTAATCATTTCAGAAACTAATACATGGTCTTCGTGCTTGTAGTGATTAACATAAAGGTCTTTGCCTTTCAAGTAATATGGCGGGTCAAAGTAAATGAGGGTTTTGCTGGGTAATGTTGCCCGAATTTTTTTTATTAATTCTATTGCATCAAGATTGTAAATGTCAATTCTATCTTTATACTGTGCAATTTTTATAATTCGGTCTTTTAGTTCTTTTTTATTAAACCGTGCATCGATTTTATAATTTCCTTGTTGGTCATTCCCTCCAATAACGCCTGCTTTAATTATTCCCGACCTGTTTGTTCTATTCAGGAAAAAAGTAGAAAATCCAAGTTCAAGCAAATTGCTTCTTTTTTTATTGGCTTGAACTTCTTTCTGTTGTTGCCAAGTTTCAATGCAGATTTTTGTTTCATCAATCAGTTTGCAAAATTTATCCGTGTTATTGAGTATGCTGTACCAAAAGGCATAAATTGAACGGTCAAAATCATTAATTATAATCTTACTTGCATATTCCTCAAATAATAAAGCCAATGCTATTGAAGCACCACCTGCATATGGTTCAACATAAATTCCATCAATAAGAGAGTTTTTTTCAAAAATATTTTTTATAAAATCGGCGATTTTTCCTTTGCCACCTGGGTATCGTAAAGGGGAGTAGTAATTCATATTAAATTGATTGCCAAAGTTTGGTTATAAAGCTCTGGATGTTATCCCAGGAAGTAATCAGGTTTTTTGCAATGGGAGAAAGGTGTCTATTGTGTACGTATGCATTAAAAGTGTCCATTGACAGTATATCATGTTGGTTATTGACTGCAGACCTTATTCCTTTTAATTCATTCTTTTTTGACACTCCACTTTGTTCCATATGCAATGTTACGTCAATAACCTTTTGTTTTAGTTTTGAATCTACCGTAATATTTTGAATCGGGTATTTATCTAAATATGCATCAATTGAAAGTTCTATGAAAACCCTGAATAAAACACCAACAGCGTTTTCATAACTACTAACCTCGAGCCTACGTAATTCTTTATAAATTTTAGTTAGCCTGACATCAGTAATTTGTAAAATACAATCTTTCGGAATCAGAGTGTCTCTGTCTTTAATGACAGCTCCTTTAGCTTTCGTTATTAGCTTTGGTTTGGCTGAATTTGAAGTTGAAACAAGTTCCCAACTGGTTCTTTCTTTTTGTTTTTTATCGGGTATGTCAATTGGTTTGAATGATTCGACATATCTTTCTCTATCTTCTTTTGTGTAAATATCTTTTACTTTTATTTTTTTCTCAACTAAATCTGTAATTATTTTAGTTAGACCTTTCACAACTTCCTTTCTCTTTAAACTGGTTTGAAGTCTATTATCTTTTATAGATAACCCGATTAGCGATTGAACAGACTTATCTTTAAGAAGTCTATCCAAATTTGTTGAAGGAACATCTTTTAATCTCTCCTTCAATTTATCGCTAACAGAGCCTTCCTTTCTAAGAAAATCAATTGCTTGTAAAGCTATTGGAGAGGTGCCATCAATTCTCTCTTCGAACCGGGCAACTTGTTGAGCATCCCACCGCACAACACCTATTCCATCATTTTCACCAGTATGTTTCAGTTTAATCCATTTGTTCGCTTCTTCAGCATCAGTAAAAACCGAACATAAGACTTCAGTGATTGGGTTTGCCTTGAATTTATCAGCTAATGGTTTAATTCTCTTATAATATGAAGCATGAGAAGTTGCAATTGAAGATGGATTGGAAAGAATTTTCAAAGCCGTAATTCTTCGATTACCTTCCAAAACAATGTACAATTTTTTATCACTTTCACTCGGTGTAACTATTACCAATTCACTTGGATTTAGCATTCCATTTTTTACAATGTCCTTTGATAAATTATAAATTTTATCTGATTGGTCATTTATCATTGCGTCTAAAGCCTCTCTCTGGTTGCCAACCAAGTCGAATCGAGGGTTTTCAATATTCAACAATAGATTCGTTAGTGAAATAGTTTTGGTATTTGTCGACATATGCTATATTCATTTTACTTTTTCCGTATTGTCTACAACTCATGGATTTTCGTAGTTCCCATCTAACTTCTTGATTTAAAAGTAGCATAAACGATTTTTGTCAGTAGTAGTCGCTTACACCCGTTTACACATTCATCCCCAAGCCGCCCTAAGTTAATCGCTAACTTTTTCATTTGCAATACCACAACCCGGGAAAATTTTAAAGAGTGGGGCTGTTCAACACCTTCGTAATGATGGTAAAAGAGAGGGTAGGTGTTGTGGTCCGGTGAGCCACCCTTGGGGGTGACCCACCGTTTTCAACCTATAAATTATCACTTAAAACCTTATCGCTATTGATTGGAGCCTCTGACGCTATCGGTCGGGGTCTACGACATTCAGCATTTAGCCACCGACGCTACGGTCGGGGTTTTCAACATTAAGCATTGAGCATTCCGCCCTAAGCCCCCTTTTCCCCCACAAACCACTGTTCCTTATTCTTAAACAGCACATTAAAGGTGGTAAGGGAGCCGTAACAACGGGTAATGTATTGCTGGATGTTTACTTTTTCTTCGTCGCTCAGGTTTTTGCTGCTGTTGATGTTTTGTTCCAGGACCCGGAGACGATCCCGCAGCATCACAATTTTATGGAAGAAATCTTCAATCGGAATTTCTTTGGGCTTGAGGGATTTATCGGCCGGCTGCAGGATCATAGTTCCGTTTTCCCAACGTTCGCCCAAAGGCACTACTTCGCTAATTCCACCCCACAAACGAAGGATTTTGAGCAAGCTTTTCTCTACCTCACTGTTGGTTTCAATTTCCTCCGTTACATTTTCGGGAATGATTTCATCGAGGTTGCTGTCGGTCTTATCAATTTCTTTCACACCGACATGGATAAAAGAAATGAGATAGGTGGCATAACGGATGCCCACAATCACGCCGGGGCCGTGTTGGGTATGCTGGAGGCGGGTTCCAATGCCGAGTGTTGTTTGTTCCATAGTTGAGTTGTTATTCTTTAGCGTATACGAAACCAGAACGAGCCGCCATGTGTTTCCACACCGGGCAGTTGTTGCCACAGTGGCTGCAATATGTTGTTCAGCTCTTTCTGTTCGCTCATATAAAAAGCAGGGGCAATGAGTTCATAACCTTGCGGGTGGGAGAGCAGGGCCGTGGCCAGGATGTATTGCTCAGCATAAAACCGGTCGCACATGTTCTGCGGGTAATCGTAGGGCAGGTAAATATCATGCACCTGTACAATCACGCCTTTCTTCAGCTTCGGTAAAATGTCGAGGAAGAAACGCTGCACATCGCTGTTGGGATGCAGCAGGTGTGAGCCATCAAAAAAAAGGACATCGCCGGGCTCCAGTGCTTCAAAGATGGACAAGGGTGCTTCCTGCAACGGGTGGTTCATCCATTTATCGGCCACGTTGGTGATTTCTTTGCGTGGATGCGGGTCAATGCAGGTGATCGTGTACGTTAGTCCCAGGTTCTTTTTCGCCAGTGCGGCAATCTTGGTGGTGGTGCCGCTGCCTATTTCCACATAACGTTTGGGTTTGAGTTCACCCAGTAACGTGTATTGCAATACCAGGTCCAGTCCGGGTACAAAATCATTGTGCCAAACGGGTTCAATAGTAGGTTGATCAGAGCTGTAGGCAAGAGATTTGAACACCGGTGTATGGGTGAGGCATTGCTGCAACAGCTGTGCATAACGGTCATTGCCAGCCGAAATGAGTTGATAAAGTTCCGGCTGTGGTGCAGTGGCCGGGTACAAAGGTTTCAGCTCCACGGGATAATCCAGTACCACCAGTCGTTTGGAGCCGGTAACCGCATGATACATATGTTTCAGCCACTGTTTCATAATCGGCTGGCAAGTTAAGTATTGTTCATCGTGTGAAAAAGAGAAAGGGCTCAGCGTTGTTGTTCTTTCAGAAATTCTTTGGCGGCTGCTTGTATGTAGAGGTAAAGCTCAATATCAATGGCCTGTGTGAGCAATTCATAATCGGGACGGTAGCGCTGCATAAATTCATCAAGGAGCGGACCCTCTTTCAAGGTGGTGAGGCGTTGCACAATGGTTTTATTAAAACGGTAATTGATATAACGGTCCTGTTCTTCTTTGATCAACCGTTGCTGAAAGCGCATCATGCTTTTATTGCGCCGGAAACGGAAAACGCTCATGAGGGCATCAAGGTCGAGCCCGGCACCGATCCCCGATTCAGGTGCAGCGCCACCCACCCGGAGGCCACCTTTATCGTAATTAAAGATTTTGTCGTACTGGATGCGGTTTTCTATGGAATCCTGCCTTCGGTTTTTGCCGTATACTATAATTTCTTTCAGTTGTTTGTAGCGGCCGGGCACATAAATATGCAGGGCAATGTCGAAGGAATTGAGGTCTTTGATGCTTTTTACTGCAAAAAACTGGGTGGGTTTGTTACGGAAGAAGAAAAACACGGAGTCTTTCTCGCCCACAAAAATGCTGTATTGTCCGGCACTGTCGGTAAAACTCATGGTGCCGCAGGTACAAAGGACCTGTACGCCCATCACCAGGTTGCGTTTGGTACTGTCGAACACCGTACCGCTCAGCTGGATTTGTCCGAAACCGGTCTGGAGCAGCAGCGATACAATGATATAAAGGAATATCTTTTTCAAAATGGTGTTGCAATGATAGTTTCAATGGGTTGAAAAAAGGTCATTTTCACCCGATTTTGACGTTTTTTAAGCAGATTTTACCAATTTTTCGATGATTTCGGGGTAAAAACGGTGTTCCAGCTCATGAATGCGTGCAGCCAGGCTATCGGGGGTATCATCGGCTTTCACCTCACAGGTGGCCTGGAAAATGGTGGAGCCATGGTCGTACTGCTCATCCACAAAATGAATGGTGATACCGCTTTGCATTTCCCGGTTGGCCAGCACGGCTTCGTGTACATGGTGGCCATACATGCCTTTGCCGCCATAGTTGGGCAAAAGGGCCGGGTGTATATTAATAATATGGTGTGGAAAGGCGTTGATGAGTGTTTTAGGGATTTTCCAGAGAAAGCCGGCGAGGATAATCCAATCAATATCAAAGAATTGCAGCTCTTCTACATATCCGTTTCCCCGGAAAAAGGGTTCTTTTTCAATGAGTAAGGTAGGGATTTGGTGGGCTGCCGCCACATCCAGCACCCCGGCGCCGGGTTTGTTGCAAACGATGAGGGCTACCTGAACAGAAGGGTGGTTGGTAAACCAGGAGCAAATCCGTTCGGCATTGCTACCCTTGCCCGAAGCAAAAACGGCGATTTTATTGATTTTTGGGGTCATTTCCGGTGATTTTGGCCCAAATCCGGCTCAAATAGTTGCTGAAAAAGCGAAATTGGCCCAAGGGGATACTGATTAAAAGTACGCACATAGGCCATAAAATGGTGATCAGCGGTACATAGATGATCCAGTAGACCACACTTTTTTCGGTTAAAAAGAAGCTCAGCAGCCAGTTGCCGGCACGGGCACAAAGGGAGCCGCCCAGGGCAAAGGTGGTGAAGATGAGGGCAAACTGGAACCAGCTTACGTTCCATTTTTTTCTGAGTCGTTCAAACATGGCGCAAAAGTCGGGGGAAATGTTTGTTTAAGCGCAGATGCGATGTTAAAAAGTTTGGCTGATACAAATCCGTTCAACGCCTGATGTGTGTTTTTGCCTTAATCATTCACAATGAACGAAAAAGACTGTCATACAAGCGTAAAAAAAAATTTCTGACTGTGGATATTATGTCAGTATCCCCCTTTATATTTGCAGCCTGTAATTGGGATATTATTCCTCATCACAATCACGTTCCTTAACGACATGAATCAACCAAAATCAATTCTTCGCAGGTCTCTTTCTGTTTGTTTGGTAATCTTTTCATTATTGTTTGGTAATCAATTGCTGGCGCAGGAAGGTAAAGCCCTGTTCCAAACCAATTGTGCGTCTTGTCACGCCCTCAATAAAGATCTTACCGGTCCGGCATTAGCTGGTGTTGAAACAAGAGGCCCCTGGGGCGATCGCAAGAAACTTTATGCATGGATCCACAATCCGTCTGCGTTTGCCAAAAGCGATACCTACGCTGCCGATCTGTTAAAGAAGTATTCACCTGTGGTAATGACTGCTTTTCCGCAGTTAACCGAAAAAGAGATTGATGCAATTGTTGATTACATCAATACACCTCCTCCCACACCTGCTCCCGGAGCTGGTGCAGCAGCGCCTGCAGAACCCAAAGACAGTTCCTTCCTTTTTGGAATCCTGGCGATTGTGTTAGGTGTGGTTGCCCTGATCCTGTTGCAGATCAACAGCACATTGAAAAAGCTGAGTGATGAGCAGGCCGGTATTCACCGTGCAGAACCGGTTTCCTTCTGGAAAAACAAAGCGTACATCGCTACCTGTATTATATTATTATTCTTAACCGGTGGTTACTTCCTGGCACAGGGCGCTATTGGTCTGGGCCGTCAAACCAAATACCAACCGGAGCAACCGATCTATTATTCTCACAAAGTCCACGCCGGCATCAACCAGGTAAACTGCTTATACTGTCACGGTGGTGCCATGGAAGGCAAGCATGCCAACATTCCAAGTGTGAATGTTTGTATGAACTGTCACGCCGCTATCAACGAATACAAAGGGCCTGAACTCCTTCGTGAAGATGGTTCTAAAGTAGACGGTACTGCCGAAATTCAGAAACTGTACAAACACGCCGGCTGGGATCCTACAGCTAAAAAGTATACAAGCGAAGGTGAACCGATCGAATGGATCAAGATTCACAGCTTGCCCGATCATGTGTACTTCAATCACTCACAACACGTGAAAGCAGGTGGCGTACAATGTCAAACCTGTCATGGACCTATCCAGGAAATGGGTGAAGTGTATCAGTTCAGCACATTAAGCATGGGCTGGTGTATTAACTGTCACCGTGAAACAGCCGTGAAATTCAAAGACAACGGATTTTACAGCATGTATGAAAAGTTCCACAACGATATCAAGAGTGGAAAAATGGACAGCGTAACGGTTGAAAAAATTGGTGGTACAGAGTGTCAGAAATGTCACTATTAATTAATTTGAAAATTTGAGAATTTGAAAATGAGTTAATGAACGAAGGCTTACATTTTCAAATGATCAAATTACCAAATCTTCAAATTCCAAACAGCTATTAACAAGCATATGAGCAACAAGAAATATTGGCAAACTTTCGGAGAGCTGAATAACACGAACGCTTATAATGAAGCAGCAGAGAATGAATTCCGGGAAGAACTGCCGTTTGAAATGAACGATAACGGAGCTAAAACGCCCCGTCGTGACTTCTTAAAATACCTGGGCTTCAGCACGGCTGCCGCTACTTTGGCTGCCAGTTGCGAAATCCCGGTGAAGAAGTCAATTCCGTTTCTGAACAAACCGGCCGATATTGTTCCGGGTGTTTCCAATTACTATGCCACCACCTTTGTGCTCGATGGAGATGTGGTTCCTGTGTTGGCAAAAGTAAGAGACGGACGTCCGATTAAAATAGAAGGTAACGAAAGCGGATTTACGAAAGGGGCCACCACACAACGTGTGCAGGCTTCTGTCCTCAGCTTATACGATACGGCACGTGTGCGCCATCCGCTGGAAAAATCAGGCGATGGTTTTAAAGAAGCGCCTACTTACGAAGCTGTTGATAAAAAAATTGCAGAAGCATTGGCTGCTGTTGGTGGAAAACAGATTGTGTTGCTCAGTTCCACACTCAACTCACCTTCTGTACAGGCGGTGATTGATGAATTCAAAGCGAAATATCCTTCCTTCAAACAGGTTACTTACGATGCCGTTTCTTACAGCGGTATCATTGAAGCAAACGGATTAACATATGGTACAAAAGGAATTCCTTCTTACCAGTTTGACCAGGCAAAAGTAATTGTGAGCCTGGGTGCCGATTTCCTCGGTACATGGATCAGCCCGGTTGAATATGCCAAGCAATATGCTGCCGGACGTAAGATCAATGAAAAGAACCCCGAAATGAGCCATCACTTTCAGTTTGAAAGTTCGTTCAGCATGACGGGTGCGAATGCCGATGAGCGTTATACACATAAGCCCAGCGAGTTGGGTGCTGTATTGCTCAACTTATATGCAAAAGTGGGAGGCAGCGTTACCGCTCCTTCTATTGCCGATAAACGCCTCGCCGAAGGAATTGATAAAGCGGCGAAGGAATTAGTGGCTGCCGGTGGTAATGCACTGGTGGTTTGCGGCAGCAACGATGTAAATGCACAGGTAATTGTAAATGCAATCAACGCACAACTGGGAGCGAATGGCAAAACCATCAACTTCGGTGCAATGGTGAACTACCGCAAAGGTGTTGATACAGAAATGGAACAGTTTGTAACCGATATGAGCGCCGGCGCTGTGGGTGCTGTGCTCGTTTATGGTGCAAATCCTGTTTATACCTACCGTGATTCTAAAAAGTTTGCCGATGGTTTCAAGAAAGTAGCGTTAACCGTTTCTTTCAATGAAACAGAAGACGAAACCAGCGAACTCTGCCAGTATATTCTTCCTGCTCATCATTACCTCGAAAGCTGGGGCGATGCAGAAGCAAAAACAGGATATACTTCCTTCCTTCAGCCTACCATTCATCCGCTGTTTAAAACAAGAGCCTTCGCTACTTCTTTACTGAAGTGGAGCGGAAGTGCTGTGGCTGATTATGAAACGTATTTCAAAGCATACTGGACCAATAAACTGGGCGGTACTGCTGCCTTTGATAAAGCATTAGAAGATGGTGTGATAGAGCCCGCTGCTCCTGTGGTGGCTGGTGCTACATTCAACAGTTCGGCTGTTGCAGCTGCGGTTGGTAAACTGTCGCAAACAGCAACTTCAACCGGACATGAACTGGTGATCTATCAGAAGGTAAGTATCGGTGATGGTAAAATGGCCAACAACCCCTGGTTACAGGAAATGCCCGATCCGATCACCCGTGCCTGCTGGGACAACTATGCAATGGTATCTGTAAAAACGGCAGAATCATTGGGCTTCAAAGCAGATGATGCGTATGAAGTAGAGCCTAAGAAACCGGTATTGAAAATCACTGTAGGAAATCAAACAGTTGAACTTCCGATGATGATTATCCCCGGTATGAACAGTAACACCATTGCCATTGCTGTTGGTTATGGCCGCAGTGAGAAAGTGGGACTGGCTGCAAAAGGTGCCGGTAAAAATATTTATTCGTTTGTTGGTTTCAACGGACAAAACTACCAATACACTGTTGGCAATGTGAAAGTGGAAGCAACTGCAGAAACATTTACTGTGGCTGTGATGCAAACACACGGACAATATGGTAACCGTGTGGAAGTGGTGAAAGAAACCAGCATCAACATTTTCAAAAAAGATCCCAAAGTATTCATCAACGAACGCTTGAATGAATTGAAAGATTATGGTGGTCTTGACAATTTCGAAGCAGAAGGAACGATTTATCCTGTATACGACAAGCCCGGTATCAAATGGGGCATGAGCATTGACCTCAACACCTGTAACGGTTGTGGTGCTTGCGTAGTGGCTTGTTCTGCAGAAAACAACGTTGCTGTTGTAGGTAAAAACCAGGTGGCGAAGTATCATGATATGCACTGGTTGCGTATCGACCGTTATTTCAGCGGTGATATGGAAAACCCGGATGTGGTATTCCAACCGATGCTTTGTCAGCATTGTGACAACGCTCCTTGCGAAAACGTTTGTCCGGTGGCAGCTACCAACCACAGCAGCGAAGGTTTGAACCAGATGACTTATAACCGTTGTATCGGTACAAGGTATTGTGCCAACAACTGTCCTTATAAAGTACGTCGTTTCAACTGGCACGATTGGAACGGAGCCGACAGCTTCGGAGACAACCAGGTGCCGATTGTAGAAAGTGGCCGCCTGAACGAAGTAACACTTCAGATGAACGATGAACTCACACGTATGGTACTGAACCCCGATGTTACCGTTCGTAGCCGTGGTGTGATCGAAAAATGTTCATTCTGCGTTCAACGTTTACAGGAAGCCAAACTCACAGCGAAGAAAGACAGCCGTCCAATGGTGGACAGCGATATCAAAACCGCTTGTCAGCAGGCTTGTCCTACCAACGCTATCGTATTTGGTAACGTAAATGATAAAGAAAGTGCGATCCGTAAAGTACGTACAGAAGAGGGTGTGAACCGTACTTATTATGTACTGGAACAAATCCACGTATTACCAAATGTGAGCTATATGGCGAAAGTGCGCAACACAGACCGTGTGGTGGGTAATGAAGAAGAAGGTGGCCATGAAATTTCTCACGAAGAAAAGAAAGAAGCAGAAGCAGCACATTAATAGCTGAGCTGCAGTAACCAGAGTTGAAGTGTTGGGATTGCAACTGGTCCCGGCAATAAAATAAAAACCAACGGCAGACAGTAGAAAAGCTGAAAGCCAAAAGCTAAGAAAGAATATGTCATTACTGAAGTACGAATCACAGGTAAGAGAGCCATTAGTAGATGGCAATAAAACTTACCACCAGGTAACAGAAGATATTTGCGGCCCGGTAGAAGCAGCTCCTTCCCGTTTGTGGTGGATCGGTTTCATTATTTCGGTAGCACTGCTGTTGTTTGGTGTTGTGAGTATTTACAAAGAAGTAGTCTACGGTACAGGTATGTGGAACCTGAACAAAACCATCGGATGGGGTTGGGATATCACCAACTTCGTATGGTGGGTGGGTATTGGTCACGCCGGTACGTTGATTTCTGCGATCCTGTTACTGTTCCGTCAGGGCTGGCGTACCGGTGTAAACCGTGCGGCAGAAGCGATGACCATCTTTGCGGTAATGTGCGCCGGTCAGTTCCCGGTTTGGCACATGGGTCGTGTGTGGATGGCGTTTTTTGTATTCCCTTATCCCAATACACGTGGTCCGCTTTGGGTGAACTTCAACTCACCATTGTTGTGGGACGTGTTTGCGATCTCTACGTATTTCACCGTATCTCTCCTGTTCTGGTATAGCGGTTTGATTCCTGATCTGGCTACTCTGCGTGACCGTGCTAAAAAGAAATGGGCAAAAGCCTTCTATGGTGTTACCTCTTTCGGCTGGACCGGTTCCACCAAACACTGGCAGCGTCACGAAAGTTTATCACTCGTGCTCGCCGGTTTGAGTACACCGCTGGTACTTTCTGTACACACTATTGTATCGTTCGACTTCGCCACATCAGTAATCCCTGGTTGGCATACCACCATCTTCCCTCCTTATTTCGTTGCCGGTGCGATCTTCTCTGGTTTTGCCATGGTGCAAACCCTGATGCTCGTTACCCGTAAAGTGATGAACCTGGAAGATTATATCACCATCAGCCACATTGAGAACATGAACAAGGTAATTGTACTCACCGGTTCTATTGTGGGTTGTGCTTACCTCACCGAACTGTTCATGGCCTGGTATGGTGCGAGCAAATATGAATACGATATCTTCTTCAAATACCGTATCGCTGGTCCTTATGGCTGGAGCTACTGGTTGATGATGACCTGTAACGTAATCACTCCCCAGTTGTTCTGGGTGAAAAAACTGCGCCGCAATATCGCCTTCACGTTCTTAATGAGTGTGGTGGTAAACATCGGTATGTGGTTTGAGCGTTTCGTGATCATCGTATCCTCTTTGTATCGTGATTACCTGCCTTCTTCCTGGTCGGTTTACTATCGTCCGTCTATCTGGGAAGTTGGTTTTTATCTCGGTTCATTCGGATTGTTCTTTACCTGTTACTTCCTGTTCTCCAAATACTTCCCTGTAATTGCGATCGCTGAGATTAAGCACATACTTAAGAAAAGCGGCGAAAGCTTTAAGGAAGCAATGGATCCATTGGAAGAGCAAAGTGTTGATGAGTTTGTTCACCAGGCTCATGCACACCATTAATTCAGTTTATTCGTAAAAGAAGCATAGATATGCCAGTTAAAAAATTCGTAGTAGGTTGTTTTGATGATGAAAAGACATTGTTTCCTGCGGTGAAAAACACCCGGAAAGCAGGGTATAAGATTCATGATCTCTACACACCATTTCCTATCCATGGTTTAGATAAAGCTATGGGACTTCGTGACACCAGTTTACACACGGCCGGTTTCATTTATGCCATCACCGGTACCACTACTGCTCTCACCTTTATGAGTTGGGTGTTTACCAAAGACTGGCCTTTGAACATTGGCGGTAAACCACACTTGCCCCTGCCTGCATTCATTCCTATCGTGTTTGAATTAACGGTACTCTGCGCAGCTGTGGGTATGGTGCTCACTTTCTGCTACCTGTGCCAGCTGGCTCCCTTTGTGAAAAAAGACCATTTTCACCTGCGTGCCACAGACGATCTGATGGTAATGCCCATTGAAATCACCGATAAAACAAATGCCGACGAAGTGAAAGCATTTTTACAAAATGCAGGCGCTGTGGAAGTGTTTGAAAAAGAAGCTGAAACCGGATGGTGGATTGGCCGTTACGACCGTGATCGTAAAGTATTTGAAAAAGAAGAAAAAACCGTTATTGCATAAATTAACTGAAATGCGTAAATCTATTTTATCAGTTGGATTAATGGCGATGGCTGCGGCCGTAATCAGTTCATGTGGCGGGGTGCGCCGTGAGCCAGGTCGTATCTATGTACCCGATATGGCATACAGCCGTGCTGTTGAAACCTATACTGACCACAGTAATTTGAAACAGGCTGGTATTTATTATGATGGAACACCTGTTGCAGGAACCATCAAACGTGGAGGCATTGGTGCTTTCCCGCTGGCAAAAGACCAGGGTACCGATACTGCCAACTATGTGGCCAGTAAGCAAATTGCCAATCCGCTTCCTCCTTTGAACGAAAAGGATATGGCAGAAGCCAAACGCCTGTACAATGTGAATTGTGGCATTTGTCATGGCGAAAAGCTGGATGGTAATGGTCCGCTCTACAATGGAGGCAATGGCCCTTACCCGATTGCACCCAGAAACCTGGTGGCCGATCCTATTGTGAGCAAAATGCCTATGGGACAAATGATGTATTCTGTTACATATGGTAAAAACCTGATGGGTAGCTACGCTTCACAGCTGAGCACCAAACAACGCTGGATGGTGATTCATTATGTAAAAAGCATGCAGCCCGGCGGTGCCCTTCCTGTTCAGGCAGCTGCAGCAACAGATACAACAAAAGCAACCAAGTAAGACAACCGAAACTAACAATCAACTATAAACGAAATTTCAATGGTACTGAAAGAGCAATTTGAAATACCCGGCGGATTGAAAAAGTGGAGTTATGCACTCATGGCTGTGGGTGTGTTAACACTGATTCTGGGTGTGGTATACCTGCATCCGTTTTCCGGCGGACATGGTGAAGCGCATGGTGCAGAAGCTTACGGAGCTACCAAGTTCTGGATGGCATTAATGCATAACTCTATTTTCTGGCTGTTAGTAACAGCTGCCAGCTTCTTCTTCATCAGCGCCACAACGCTGGCCCAGGGTGGATGGCAGGTTGCTTTCCGTCGTGTACCTGAAGCAATTTCCGGAAGCATCAATATTCTCGGCCCTATCACACTGGTGATTTTGCTGGGTTATGTATGGCTTTCGCCCGATCATCATATCTACCACTGGAAAGATGTGGAGCATGTAAAACATGATGCAAAACTCACCTGGAAAGCAGGATTCCTCAATCCTACCTTCTATACCGTTCTTTCCATTGCTGCAGTAGGTTTGTGGATCTGGTTCCGTAACTGGTACCGCAAAAACTCCATTGCAGAAGACCTCGCCGGAAAAGCCGATCACAGTTTTTACTGGAAATCACTGGCTATTTCTGCCGCTTTTCTTGTTACTTATGGTTTAACTGTTATGAGCACACTGCCCTGGATGTGGCTGATGAGTATTGATGCACACTGGTTCAGCACCATGTACAGCTGGTACACATTTGCAAGTTCATGGGTATCCGGTATTTCATTGATGATGTTGTTTGTGGTGTTCCTCAAAAACAAAGGATACCTGGAACTGGTGAGCGAAGAACATATTCATGATATTGGTAAGTTCATGTTTGCCTTCTCTGTATTCTGGACTTATCTCTGGTTCTCTCAGTACATGCTGATCTGGTATAGTAACCAACCTGAAGAAACTGAATATTTTATTGACCGTATTGGTGCAGGCGGACATGGCGGACCTTTCAAAGCCATCTTCCTGCTCAACCTCATCATCAACTTCCTGGCTCCATTGCTGATTCTGATGAGAAGAGGTTCAAAAAGAAACTATACCGTTGTAACGTTAATGGCAGTGATTATCATCTTCGGCCACTGGCTGGATTTTTACCAGATGATCACACCCGGTCCATTGAAAGAACTGGGACAGGAATCCAACTCATTGTCACACTTCCTGTACAGCCTGGGTATCAGTGCCGGATTTTTAGGACTGGTTATTTTCTTAACAGCGAAGTATTTAACCAAAGCATCGCTGTTGCCTAAAAACCATCCGTTGATTAAAGAAAGTATTATTCATCATACATAAGGCGACCGATGTAAAACACTTCGAACGAACATATTTTAAGGGCCTTTATTATTAGAAAAAGCTTAAAACCTTTTGAGCAAATATGACTACCACATCTTACCTGATTCTTGCGGCAGCCGTGCTGGTGTTTATTGTTATCTTCCAGATATCAAAAGCAAGCGAATATGTAAGCACATTAAAGGGCGAAGAAAAGTCCAACAAACAAACCAACCGTATCAACGGGTTTCTGTTGCTCGGGTTTATGATCGTTGGCTTCATTGGCGTTTGGTATTGCAACGAACTGCTGTACAAACAAACTTTATTCCCACAGGGCGCAGCTTCTGAAGAAGGTGAAAAAATTGATCAGATGTTTATGATCACCACGGCTGTAACCGGTGTGGTATTCATTCTCACACAGTTCCTTTTATTCTACTTCGCATGGAAATACCAGGCGAAAGAAGGACGTAAAGTTTTCTATTTCCCCCACAGTAATAAACTCGAGTTGATCTGGACGGTGGTTCCTGCCGTTTTCCTTACCGTACTCGTGGTGTTTGGATTGAAGTTCTGGTTCCGCATTACATCCGATGCACCCAAAAATGCACTCACTGTTGAAATTGTGGGTCGCCAGTTTGGTTGGATCATGCGTTATCCGGGTAAAGACAAAACCTTTGGTAAAACCAATTTCAGAGCTATCAGCGATGAAAAGGGAAATTCATTGGGACAAATCTGGGAAGACAATACCGACCTGAAATTGAAATCAGACCCCGCCAACTATGATGATGTGGTAACCACACAAACCATGTACATTGTAAAAGGCCGCCCGGTGAAATTAATCATTGGCAGCCGGGATGTGATTCATGATGTGGGGCTCTCTCACTTCCGCTTAAAAATGGATGCGGTGCCCGGTATCCCCACCACACTCTGGTTTACGCCAAAGTACACCACCAAAGAGATGAAGGAACGCACCGGAAACCCTGATTTCGTTTATGAAATCTCCTGCGATCAGATGTGCGGAAACGGCCACTATTCCATGAAAGGAATTATTGAAGTGGTTACACAGGAAGAATTTGATTTATGGATGGCCAAACAAAAGCCCAATTACTTTGTTGCAAATCCTGAGAAGGATCCTGCAACTCAGCAACAGGCAACACCGGCATCAGACACAAGTTCTGTAAAAATTGCAGCTGTTACAAACGGCAAATAATATCATTTACATATCTAATTAATTATAGAGTATGAGTATCGAAACAACGCATGTTCATCAGTCAGGTGTTTCTCATGAAGCACATCACGAAGTTCATCATGGACATCACCATGAAACCTTCCTGACCAAGTATGTGTTCAGCCAGGACCACAAAACAATTGCCAAACAATTCCTGATCACTGGTATGTTTTGGGCATTGGTAGGTGGATTTTTCTCTGTGATCTTCCGTTTACAACTGGGTTTCCCCGATGCCAAATTCCCCTGGCTGGAAGATTTGCTGGGTGAATGGGCCCGTGGCGGACAATTGCAGGCCGAAGCTTATTATGCGTTGGTTACCATGCACGGAACGGTGCTTGTGTTTTTCGTATTAACAGCCGGTCTCAGCGGTACATTCTCTAACTTCCTCATTCCTTTACAGGTGGGAGCCCGTGATATGGCTTCTCCGTTTATGAATATGCTTTCCTACTGGTTCTTCTTTGTAGCCAGTATTGTAATGCTAAGCTCATTGTTTGTACAAACAGGTCCGTTTAGCGGTGGCTGGACTGCTTATCCGCCGTTGAGTGCATTGGGACAAGCCTCTCCGGGATCAAAAGTGGGAATGGATTTGTGGCTGGTGTCCATGGCATTATTCGTGGTTTCATCTTTGCTGGGTGGTTTGAACTATATAGCAACAGTCCTCAACCTTCGTACAAAAGGAATGAGCATGACCCGTTTGCCGCTCACCATCTGGGCGTTCTTCTTCACTGCAGTATTGGGTGTATTATCATTCCCTGTATTATTCTCCGGTTTCATTTTGCTGATTTTCGATCGTCATTTCGGAACCAGCTTCTACCTGAGTGATATCTATATTAACGGACAGGCCCTTCCAAACGAAGGCGGTAGTGCTATTCTCTACCAGCACTTATTCTGGTTCCTGGGTCACCCCGAAGTATATATCATCCTGCTGCCGGCGATGGGTATGGTGAGTGAGATCTTATCTGTAAACAGCCGCAAACCTATCTTTGGTTATATGGCGATGGTGGGATCTTTGTTTGCGATTGCGATCCTCGCCTTCCTGGTATGGGCGCACCACATGTTTGTAACCGGGTTGAATCCGTTCCTGGGAGCGTTCTTCGTATTACTTACATTATTGATTGCCGTACCAAGTGCCATTAAAGTATTTAACTGGTTAACCACTATCTGGAAAGGAAACCTGCGCTTTACACCTGCTATGTTGTTTGCGCTTGGTTTTGTGAGCTTGTTTATTTCCGGGGGTCTTACAGGTATCTTCCTTGGTAACTCTTCACTGGATATTCACCTGCACGATACTTATTTCGTAATTGCCCACTTCCATATTGTAATGGGTGTGGCATCGATGTTTGGTATGTTTGCCGGTATCTATCATTGGTTCCCCAAAATGTATGGCCGTTATCTCAATAACACATTAGGTTATATCCACTTCTGGGCAACCATGATTGGCGCTTACCTGATTTTCTGGCCCATGCACTATGAAGGTTTGGCGGGTATGCCACGCCGTTACTATAAATATGATATCTGGGAATCGTTCAAGCAGTTCGGAACCTTGAACCAGTTTATCAGTGTGGTGGCCGTGATTGTATTCCTCGTACAGATTTTGTTCCTGCTGAACTTCTTCTACAGCATCTGGAAAGGAAGAAAAGTAACCACACTAAACCCATGGAGTGCAAATACACTCGAATGGACAACACCTATTAATCCCGGACATGGTAACTGGGAAGGTGAAATTCCTGAAGTGCATCGCTGGGCTTATGATTACGGTAAAGATGGTAAAGAGTTTATTCCTCAAACCACCCCCGTAAGCGCCGACGAGAGCAAGCATTAATTCATGGCGGGCAGTGCAGATGGTAATCGTACCATCCCCGTCTTATAATAACAGAAATTGAGCAGTATAGTGGCAGATAAGGAAAAGAAGGAAGCAGGGTCTTCAGCCCCCATTGTGAGTAAGCTGAAAGATTATGTGCAACTGATCAAGTTTACGCTCAGTTTTATGGTGGTGTTCAGCAGTGTGATTGCCTATATGCTGGCTCCCAGTGTAGTGGAATATGACTGGCAGAGTATATTACTCTTATTGACAGGAGGCTTACTGGTTACAGGCAGTGCAAATGCAGTAAACCAGATAGCTGAAAAAGATACAGATGCAGTGATGAAGCGAACGGCCAACCGCCCCGTGGCAAGTGGCCGGATGAGTGTGACAGAAGCAACCGTGTTTGCGATTGTTTCCGGGGTTGCAGGCTCTTTGATATTAGGTTGGTACTTTAGTTGGTATGCAGCTGCCATCAGTGTGTTGAGTTTGTTTATTTACGGATTTATTTATACTCCGTTAAAAAAGGTGAACTCAACTGCTGTGCTGATTGGTGGAATACCGGGTGCATTACCTGTGTTAATTGGATGGGCTGCCGCTTATAATGGTGAAGGCTTTTCCTGGACGGGTGGATGGATCCTGTTTGCCATTCAGTTTCTCTGGCAGTTTCCGCATTTCTGGGCAATCGCCTGGGTGGCGCATACAGATTATACGAAGGCGGGATTTAAGTTATTGCCTTCACAACAAGGTCCGACCAAATTCACGGCAGTCCAGACAATCATTTATTCCCTGCTGATGATACCGGTGGGTATTCTGCCGTATCTCAACGGCATGACGGGTATTGTGAGCTTATGGATTGTTTTGGCTGCGAATCTTTACATTGTTTACCGGTGTGTTTTATTATATCACACCATGCAGGTAAAGGAAGCACGCTGGGTGATGTTTAGCAGTTATTTGTATTTACCCATTGTATTGCTGGCTTTATTGGCCGACAAAATGGGTTCAACAATTTGATATGGCACAGGTTATGAGTGAGAGAAATCAAAAAATGCATCCCCATAAATTTTTATTATGGGTGGCAATTGGAAGTATTACAATGATGTTTGCCGGTTTTACCAGCGCTTACATTGTAAAAAGCAACCAGGCCGGATGGGTACCGGTGCAATTACCTAAGATCTTTTATTTGTCTACAGTTCTGATTTTGCTGAGCAGCGGAACCATTTACCTGGCTCAACGCATGTTTAAGCAAAGAGAAATGGCGAAGTACAGGTTGCTGATTACTACAACGGCTTTGATTGGAATTGCATTTGTTGTAACCCAACTCCTTGGCTTCTCTGAACTGTGGGCACAGAACATTACATTCAAGGAAAGTGTGGCCGGCTCATTCTTCTATGTGATTGCAGGCGTGCACGGATTGCATGTGGCAGGTGGGGTAGTGGCGTTGTTTGTAATGTTTTTCAGGGCTTTCAGTACATCCACAAGGTACTATAGCTCAACACCGGTTGATGTGGTTTCCATCTACTGGCATTTTGTAGATATATTGTGGATCTACCTGTTTGTATTTTTCTTACTGGTAGCATAATAAAGAATAACAATTTCGAACTATAAAAAACAGATAAATGGCACAAACAGTACCAGCAACTACAAAATGGTGGAATGGCGGTAAAAGCCCTTTCAACGTGGAGTATGGAAAATTGATGATGTGGTATTTCTTAATGAGTGATGCGTTCACTTTTGGCGCATTCCTGATTTCTTACGGCAGCATCCGGTTTTCAAGCAATTCATGGCCCGATCCCAACCATGTGTTTAATGCAGTTCCTTTCTTTGAAGGCTCTCATTTGCCATTGGTGTTTGTGAGCTTCATGACGTTTGTGCTCATTGTGAGTTCTGTAACCATGGTACTTGCCGTGCACGAAGGACATAAAGGAAACAAAAAAGGAGTGATCAAATACCTGTTCTGGACCATTGTGTTTGGTTTGATCTTCCTTGGAAGCCAGGCATGGGAATGGACACATCTACATCACGAAGGTGCATGGTGGGGCAGCAATCCTTTCCCCAATGCAGATGGAACAGTGGCTTCCACCAATTTCACGAACTATTTCTTTACGATCACCGGATTCCATGGTTTTCACGTGTTGTCTGGTGTGGTGATTAACCTGATTGCATTACTCATGACATCCAACGGAGTGTTTGAACGCAGAGGCCATTATCTCATGATTGAGAAAGTGGGTCTGTACTGGCACTTTGTAGACTTGGTATGGGTATTCGTATTCCTGTTTTTCTATCTTGTATAACATTCATCATTCATTCATCGAAATCATTGATAAACATGGAGCATCAAACATTTGGAGGCGAAGTAACTGTGCCTCACGAACATAATCCCGGAGCCGTTTCCAAAATTATCCGCACAACGGTGATTCTCTCAGTTATTACCATTGTGGAGCTGATCCTGGGTTATTATATCTATACTCTGCATAAGAACCCCGATTTCAGTCATAACTTTGTACTGTTCCTGAAAGGAATCATTATTATCCTTTCACTGGCAAAAGCTTTTTATATCGTATCTATTTTTATGCACCTTGGTGATGAAATCAGAAACCTGATCATGACCATTGTTGTACCTTTGCTGCTCTTTATCTGGTTTATTGCCGCCTTTTTGTGGGATGCCAGTTCATGGAAAAATCTGCGTAACGAATACGCACCAAAAGATCCCGTGAAACATGAGCAACATGCAGAGCCTGCCCATGAAGGGGGCTTGAAATAAATATTGTAAACTACTTGTCTGTACGTCCCGATGATCCCTGCTACAGCAAGGCATCGGGACGTATAACTTTATAGAAGAAGTGTAAGAACAGAAGTGTATGAGCAAAAATGCATTATTAGGTCTTTTATTAGTGGTGGCACTGCCGTTGACAGCCTATTTTATTGTGAAATACTATAGTGAAGATGCAGTGCATATGCCACGCCGTTACTTCTATGATTCTGTTGTAAAAAAGAATGTAGATGGCAAACTGGTTATTGATACAGCCTGGCACAGTGTTGAGAATTTCACCTTCACCAATCAGCTGAATCAACAGGTGAGTGCTGATGATGTAAAAAATAAAATCCTGGTTGTTGATTTCTTTTTTACCCGCTGCCCCAATCCCTGTCCCACACTCACCCGCAACATGAAGCGGATGCAGGATTCCTATCTTAAAAACGATTCATTAATTCAGTTCATTTCTTTTACAGTAGATCCCGAAAGAGATACAGTAGAGGCGATGAAGCGATATGCCGACCGGTTTTCTGTGCGGCACAACAACTGGTGGTTTCTTACCGGTGAAAAACAAAAAATTTATGACCTCGCTTTCAGAGAGTTTAAGGCGGGCATTGTAGACGGAGGAAAAGCCGATACCAGTTTTTTACATACTGATAAGTTTTATTTACTGGATAAAAAACGTGTGATCAGAGGGTGGTATAGTGGAACAGACTCTGCATCCATGACAAAACTGGCCCGTGACATCGGGTTGCTGATTTTAGAAAAAGACAAATCGAAGAAACGAAACCTGTTCCGCAAATAATTTTTATGAGTCAACATCGTCATCGTTATCACCGGCATTCACGTGGGGTTGTATTACCTGCTTCTATTAAGAAAAATGATAAACTGGCTTACTTTTTAATATTCCTGGTTTCGGCAATTGTATTTGCTGCAGTTGTTGCTTTGGGAAAGATTCATTTGAAAGTAGACCTGGGTTTTGATAAACATATTTTCGCTCATCTCAATGCATTGATAAACACTTTTGTTTCACTGTTGCTGCTGGGTGCATTGTGGGCGGCCAAGGACAAGCGGTTCAGCACACATAAAAAACTGATGTTGTGGGCGCTTACATTATCTGTTTTCTTTCTGCTTTCTTATATATGTCATCATCTGTTTACAGGAGAAACAAAATTTGGCGGAGAAGGATTGGTTAAGATCGTTTATTACCTGATTCTTTTCACGCATATACCAATGGCGGGACTCATACTTCCGTTCATATTATTTACAGCCTATAGAGGGCTTACTGCTGATTATGATAAACATCGCAAACTGGCACGCATTACATGGCCTTTGTGGTTGTATGTGGCGGTTTCCGGAGTAGTGGTGTATTTAATGATCAGTCCGTATTATACCTAACGGAGCCGTTTAACCGATTTCAACAGCAGGATCCCAGAACAACTTCTGGAAATCAACCACTGTATCATTCTTAACATCGATACCTTCTTTTTTCAGCAACTCTTCCATGAGTGTGGGTGTTGCAAAATGAGCTTTGCCGCTGAGTTGTCCGTTGCGGTTGATCACCCGTTGTGCCGGCACTTTGGGTTTTACCCGGAACGATGCATTCATAGCCCAACCCACCATACGGGCCGATAGTTTGGTGCCCAGGTAATTGGCAATGGCTCCATAAGTGGTAACCCGGCCTTTGGGAATTTGCCGGACCACATCATATACATCATCAAAAAAACTGTATTCTTTTGCTTTGCCTGCAACAGGCAGTTTAGCTGGTTTTATTGCTTTTTTCGGCGGCATGTGTACGTTCTTTCAACAACAAGTTACGACGAGGTTGTGGAACATTTTCATAATCATAAGGGCAATGCCGGCATCCATGCCCGCAGCAATAACCTTTTTTTAAATGATAGGCTTCGGTGAGAACGATATTGTCGTTTTCATCGTAATAGAAATCAATCTCTTGCTCCAGTTTTTTCATGAATGTGCTTCAAAGCTGAAATAAGAACATTAACTGTTATCTCTTTTCTTTTGTTTAACTAATGGGGGAATTCTTTTTTTCGGGCAATAACAGTTCGGTTTCAAACACCCAGTTTTTCAGCTCTTCGTATTTATCTGTTTTTAATTCTTCAGCAGGCAACGAGAAACAGAGGTAATGAATACGGTTGCTTTGTGCAATATCCAACCCTTCGTAATGGGTTTTGATCTTCAGCTCCTCTGGCCGGTCGGTAAACTTGTATAAATCGTCGATTGATTGGTGCAGGTTCAGCTGGTAGAGCTCAATCACTTTCAAAGTAAACTGATATAAGACAGGCGAATCTGTTTTTAAATGAATCAGCCCACCAGGTTTCAGAAATTGCTGGTAATAGTGAAGGTATTTGGGGTGTGTTAACCGTTTCTTGTGTTTGGAAGAACGCAACTGCGGATCCGGAAAAGTGAGCCAGATTTCTGCTACTTCATCCTTTCCAAAGTATTGGTTAATGGCGTCAATCTGGGAACGGAGAAAAGCCACATTTGACAATCCATCTTTGAGTGCTGTTTTTGCACCCACCCAGATGCGGTTTCCTTTTACATCAATTCCAAGGAAATTGCGGTTGGGATATAACCGAGCCAAACCAACGGCATATTCGCCTTTGCCACAGGCCAGTTCCAGCGTAATGTGATGGTTATTTTGAAAGAACCGGTGCCAGTTTCCGGGCATATCTTTCGGGTACTGTAATACATTTGGAAAGGTTTCCAGCTCTGCAAAACGAATCAGTTTCTTTTGTCCCATAGTGCGGGCAAAGGTAGAAAACAGGAGAGGTATAAAAACAAAAAAGCCCGTAAATGGATATTTACAGGCACATGAGAAAAACTGTTGCAAATCAGCTGTAGGGGAGGAGTCAAATGCCGACGCTGACGGTCGGCACCGAGACCAAAGCGTCTCGGCCTCCACACACAAATGACTTATAAAAGAACTCAAAATTAAAACGCTGTAGGGGGAGGAGTCGAACCTCCACGAGGCAGTTAGCTGCAGCACAAAGATTAGTGGTCAACCCTGGTCGGCCTTACCAAAAGTAACGTCGGCTCTATGCTGCGTTTATCCTGTTATCCCCACCCCCGAGACGAGAGGGCATGTCTGCCAAAAATTTCATCACCCCACAGTATGTTGTTCAAAGAACGATTACAGTGCAATATTAAAGCAAATCCTTTATTCGTTGCAAATAATTCAATCAATATTTTAAAACTTTTGATTTCGTTCAAAAAAGGATATTATATTTGAATATTATCAAAAATGAAGCTTCAAAATGGCAGGTAAATTGAATCTTGACAAATTGGATCTGCAGATCATTTCTGAAATGATGCGGGATGCAGAGATTTCTTATGCCGATCTGGGCAAGAAACTCTTTGTTTCGGGAGGTACCATTCACGTTCGTATTAAAAAATTGCAGGAACTGGGTGTGGTGAAGGGAACCCGGCTTAATGTAGACATGAAATTGCTGGGCTACGACCTAACCGCTTTTGTGGGTGTTTACCTTGAAAAAAGTTCTTTATATGATAATGTGGCGGAAGAGCTTCAGAAAATTCCCGAAATTGTGCGTTTGAACTATACAACCGGCAACTACAGTATGTTTATTGAAGTGGTTTGTAAAGACATCAATGAACTTCGTTTTGTATTGCACGATGCTTTGCAGAAAATCAAAGGCATTGAACGTACGGAAACCTTTATTTCGCTGGAAGAAAGTTTTAACCGGAATGTGCTGGTGGCACAATCTGTTTCCTGAATGTATTAACTGTTTATTTTGGCCCGTTATCTTTTCAGATCCCTGCTGTTGATTGTAGTATTAAACCTGCTGGTGAAACCGGTATGGATTTTTGGTATTGACCGTGAAGTGCAGGTGCTGGCAGGTTATGAAGCCTATGGTCGCTATTTCTCCTACCTCAACCTGGCTGTTATTTTTAATATTCTGGCCGATGCAGGGCTCACCATTTTTATTCAGCAACATTTATCCAGTCAGCAGTACATCAATCTCACCTGGTTTAAAAAAGCTGTGAGCTTCAAACTATTACTCAGCATTGCTTATGCGATCATTGTATGGACGGTAGCATATTTACTGGGGCTGAAGGATCATTCCTTGTTGCTATTGATGATTGCTTTGCAGTTGTTGCTAAGCTGGCTTTCTTTTTTCAGAGCTGTGATATCGGCACGCCAGAAATTTGTGATCAGCTCCTGGCTGAGTGTGTCAGATAAGCTCCTGCTCATTGTGCCCGGCCTGGTGGTATTATATGTGCTTATGCCCGGAGTTCCTGTTCCTATTACTTCATTTGCATTCTGGCAGGTGCTTGCTTCTGTTGTTTCCGTAACCATTGCATTGATGTTTGTTTGGAAATACACTGCCGATGCTGTGGTGGGAGATGCAGGCAAAACCAGCTTCCGGGAAATGGCAGTTGAAAGTGCACCTATGACAGCCATCGTTTTTATCATGTTTTTACATGCCCGTGCCGATAGTGTGTTACTCACCCAACTGCCCGGCACAAGCGAAGTGCAGGCGGGCATCTATGCATCTATGTTCCGGTTTGTGGATATGGCTACCGTGCTATCATATCTTATTTCCGGCTTTTTACTTTCCTTCTGGGCAAAGCACATGAAGCAGGATGCTGTTATAAAAGACACCACCGATAAAATTTTCAGGATGATGATGTCCGGTGCTTTACTGGTAAGTATTGTCTTCTTCTTTTACAGCAACGAACTGCAACTGTGGTTTTATCAATCGCCCAATCATGATGCAGAACAGGTACTGAAATGGGGGATGCTGGTGTTGATTCCCTATTTCCTGGTTGATTTATTTGGCACATTGCTTACGGCAGCACGAAAGCTAAGGTTCTTTCTGTTGCTCATTATTGTTTGTGCGGTTCTTAATATTACACTCAATCTCATTTTTATTCCGGTGTACCAGGCCATGGCATCGGCAGTGATTGCCATTGGCACACAAGGGTTACTGGCGGCAGGGTTATTATTTGCCTGCTACAGGAACTGGAAACTATTGCCGCAGCAGGCATCGTTATACAGGCTTCTTTTATTAACGCTGTTGTTGATTGCAACTATACTTTTACTTCAACAAACAAGCATTCCCACCTTACTTCAACTAATAATAGTTTCGATTGTATGGATTGGTTTGATGTTTGTGTTAAAGCTCTTCTCGCTCAATTGGATTATGGAGTGGCAAAGAGAAAATTAGTGTACTTTTAAGCCCTTTATTATTGATTATGAACCTGGAGATTATTTTACAAATTATCCGGCATCGCTGGAAGCACAGTTTATTAATTGTAGCCATCGCCACTATTGCAACCGGCGGTATATTGTTGTTACAAACACCCATGTTTCGTGGTACCGCTGTATTTGCAGCTGCCAACCCTAACCTGGGCGACCGTTCCAATATTTACAGGACTCAGTTCTGGGAACAGTATTTTTATTTCGGTTCCGATTTTGACAATGATCGCCTTGCGGCAATTGCAAGGTCTGATGAATTATTATTATTCATTGCCGATAGTTTTCAATTAAAGCAGCATTATAAAATCAAAGTAGAGGGTGAGCGTGGCCGTTATCTTACCGATAAAGAGCTGAAAGAAAACATTACCATTCACAAAAATGAGTTCGGGCACATTAAAATCAATGTGCTGGATAAAGACCGTTTCCTTGCGGCTAAAATTGCCAATGCCATCGTTTATAAAGTGAACGAAACAGCAATTGCAAGCATCAATGAAATGAAATCAGGGATTTTAAAAAAGCTGAAAGATGATTACCTGGTTCAGAAAGATTCCTTGCGCTCGGTTGATGCAGCGATCCAGGCAAATGCCGGCGACTCTTACCTGGTGGCACGTAAAACAGCTATTCTGGAAGAACTGGTGGAAAAAGATAAACTCATACAACAGTTTAATACAAGTATCAATGATGTGAATGCATTATTCATTATTGAAAAAGCAATTCCGCACTTTAAAAAGGATAAGCCATTGATTATGAGTAGCGTGATCAGTGCTGCGATTATCTCTTTTGTATTTTCAATTCTGTTTATCTTCTTACTTGAATTGAAAGCCAGAAGAAAGAGCCTGGGCTTATGATTCCTCTCCGGAAAAATAAAGAGTTCACAGAATGGTGGTTGCCGGCTTTGCTGGCGGTTGCTGTTATTGTATCTGGTGTGATACTGGAACAGGAGAAACTGTATATACTTCCGTTTCTTGTACTGGCCGGAGTGTTTATTATAAAGCTGGACATGAAACAGTTGTTTTTTATATTACTGTTTCTGATTCCGCTTTCAACGGAGTATAGTGTTACTTCTTCTTTGTCTCTCGATTTTCCCGATGAGTTGTTTATGTTGCTTGTTACTGGTGGTTTGCTTGCCTTCTTACTACTGAAGCCGGGTTTATTTCCTGCCGAAGCAAAGTACAGCAGCCTGTTTGTTTTGTTATTGCTGCAGCTGGCGTGGATGCTGGTGACAGTTGTGTTTTCAACCAATACATTGCTGAGTACTAAATATTTCCTTGCTAAGATCTGGTACATTGTTCCTTTTGTAATAGGCGGACTATTATTTCTCAATTCAAAAGAGGATCTCCGGAAAGCTGCCTGGCTGATGGTCGTGTCGATGACGATTACGATTGTGATCAGCTTAGCCTTGCATGCCACACATGGATTTTCGTTTGAATCCATTAATGATACCATTCGTCCGTTTTTTCGTAACCATGTTACTTATTCTGCATTAATGGTGTGTTTGCTGCCCATCATTTATGTTGCTTACAGAAATACAGAAGGTAAAGAAAAACGAAACCTCAAAATACTTCTCATTATTTACCTGGTGGCTTTGTTCTTTGCTTATTCAAGAGGGGCATGGCTTTGTGTGATTGGTGGCGCTGTTACCTGGTGGGCACTGGAACGTAAAATTCTCATGTCGTTGTTGCTGGGAACGGTGATTGCCGCAATCATGGCGGTATCATGGTTGATCACAGATGATAACTATATGAAGTTTGCGCCTGATTTTAATACCACTGAATTTCATACGGATTTCAGTCAGCATATGCAGGCAACCTATCAGTTGAAAGATGTTTCAACGATGGAACGTTTTTATCGCTGGATTGCCGGTGTACGCATGGTAAAAGAAGAACCTGTAACCGGGTTTGGCCCCAACACCTTTTACAACAATTACAAATCCTATACAGTAGCGGCGTTTAAAACCTGGGTGAGTGATAACGAAGAACGGTCCACTGTTCATAATTATTTTCTGCTGATGGCTGTAGAGCAGGGAATTCCCGGCATGATTCTTTTTGGGTTGCTGGTATATTTCATTTTTGCAACCGCTTCACAAGCCTATCAAAAACTAACTGATCCGTTTGACCGCAATCTGGCACTCATTGGAGCAATGATGCTGAGCATGATCATTATCCTGAATCTTTTAAGTGATCTCATTGAAACAGATAAAGTGGGCAGCCTGTATTTTCTCATTATGGGCATCATGATCAGGCTGCAAATGAAACTCCGCAGGCAAAAACTGAGCGATACCAATCCGGCTCAGCAGCACGGTTAAAGCCGCATCCCCGGTACCTAGGTATTTTCAACTAACTATCTGGCATACCCTTTTGCGGTAATTGTGCTTAATCTGTGGAGAATGTGGACCCATACTCCGTTAAATCAATTATCTTTAACGATCATCATTGCTTGACATTTCGTTCTTATGCAGCAGAGCACATTAAAAAAACTGTCAGAAATTCTGGGCCTTAGCATCTCAACTGTTTCCAGGGCTCTCAAGGACCATCCCGATATTTCCAGTGCTACCAAAGCCAAGGTGAAGGACCTTGCAAAAGAAATGGAATACCAACCCAATGCCTATGCCGTTCAGTTGAGAACGAGGCAAAGCAATGCGTTTGGGATATTGGTGCCTTCGATCCGGAACTTTTTCTACGATTCTTTTATTGCAGCGATTGAAGAAGATGCCCGCAAGAAAGGATTCTATGTGCTGATCATGCAATCGGGTGAAAACCCGGAAACGGAAGCGGCCAACCTGCAGTTGCTTCGTAGTAATATGGTAAAAGGGGTGTTTGTGGCGTTAACGATGGAAACTGTTGATATGCGTCCCTTTCAACGGATGGAAGAAATGAAAATTCCTTTGGTGTTTGTAGACCGTGTGCCGGATGTGAGCGGATATTACAAAGTATATGTGGCCGACGAAGAATCGGCACGTTTATCGGCCGAAGCCATTATTGCCAAAGGAAAAAAGAAAGTGCTGGCATTGTTCAGTCATAAACACCTGGCCCTTTCCAAAAGAAGGGAAGACGCCTTTGTAAAAGTGTTTGAAGAAAAGGCACCCAATGTGGAACTCATCATTGAACATCCTGTTGAAACGGAACCTGCCTACCAGATTACCCGGGAAATTTTAGCCGGCGATAACCGTCCGGATGTTGTGTTTTGCATGGGTGACCTGATTATGATGGGGGTAATGAAGGCCGTTTATGAAAAGGGTTTAAAAGTGCCGGAAGATATTTCGATCATCAGTATCAGTAATGGTATCATTCCTACTTTATTTCAGCCACAAATCACACATGTGGTCACCAGTGGTTATAAGCTCGGCAAACTGGCGTTTCAGCAAATGTCGAAGCGTTTGAAAAACGAACCTATCAGTGAAGATGTATCGGTAGAATCTTTCCTTGTGGAAGGAGGCTCTTTATAAATCATCAGGTGGTTTTTACATCCAACGCATCTCTCAATGCATTTCCGGTTAAATTGAATGCTAGCACCAATAGCATAATGGCTATGCCCGGTGTTATCGCCAGCATGGGATTGTTGGTAATAATGAAATTGTAATTTTCTTTGATCATCAGTCCCCAACTAGGCTGTGGTGGTTGCACACCCAGCCCCAGGAAGCTGAGCCCTGCTTCAATCATAATAGCTGTTGCAAAATTTCCGGCAGCAATTACAATCACCGGCCCTATAATATTGGGAAGAATATGTTTCAGAATAATTCTGCTGTTGGAGAACCCCATTGCTTTAGCTGCTTCCACATAATTCAATTCACGTATGCTGAGGACCTGTCCTCTTACCAGTCGGGCTACATTTACCCATAGTGTAAGTCCGATAGCAATAAACACCTGCCAGTAACCTTTGCCTAACGCAAGTGTAATAGCAAATACCAGTAATAATGTGGGAATGCTCCAAACCACATTCACCAGCCACATAATGAAATCGTCTGTTCGTCCACGGTAGTAACCGGCAAAAGCGCCGAGTAAAATTCCTACCGTTACAGAAATGAGAACGGCAATCAACCCAACACCCAGGCTTACCCGGGTACCAATTAACAAACGGCTGAGGATATCTCTTCCGAACTTATCAGTTCCAAGCACAAATGTCTGGCTATGGATCAGTTGTTCGGCTTTTTGTCCATGCAGCGGACGCACCCATGTTTCGGTAATGCCATCATCAATGAGTTTTTGTAAATAGACACTATCGCCTTTTTGCTTCCATGAAGAAACAGGGATGAATTGATAAGCATCATCTTTACCGAACAGAAACGATCCGCTTTTATTTACCGATTCTTTTTTCTGCAAATAAAACTGTTGCTGATAGCCGGGCTTTTTTGCTGCAATTTCAACAATGATACGGTTGGCATCGGGACTGGCATCTGGGGCAAGCACATACGCAAACAAAGCAACAAATACAGCCAGGCCAATGATCAGTAATCCGGCTACTGCAGATTTGTTGTGCAGTAGTTTTTTGAAAAGACCTTGATCTGTTGTTACACTGTTTAACATGATACAAAGATGAAACTACAATTTATTTTACGCTTCTGCCTTTCCATTTGTATTGTCCGAATTTACCCAGCCAGCCTGCAATAACTGTATATACGATATGAAAAGGTTGCGCCACAGGAAACCAGAATAGTAATTCCTGTTTTTGAAAAAAAACAGCTACGGGTAAAAGAAACCAGAGTTCGGTTACGGTTTTAAAAAAGAAAGCAGCTAAAAATAAAAGCCACAATGTATGATCAACGAAACCTGCCAGTGCAGATGCGAGCATACAGAAATTTAAACCATATACCAGAAGCAGTACCGCAAAAATCCGTTTATCATCATACTTGTCTGCTTTGCTGGCCCAGCGGATGCGTTGCATGAAAAAGTGTTTCACTGTTGTTTCCGGTTGAGTAAGTACAATACTTTCTGCGCTGTGGCAATAATGAACAAGGCCCGGAAATTTTTTATAGATTTTATGCATCAGCAACATGTCGTCGCCACTGGCAATATGGTCTACCTGTTTAAACCCTTCCACCTGTTCGAAGGCTTCTTTACTGTAGCACAGATTAGCACCATTGCACATACTATGTACTCCGGCTCCTACAGAGGCGGCGGTGATGCCTTGCAGACTGAGAAAATCAAGAGATTGAAACAGTTGTAAAAAAGTAGATTCATCATTCATGGCAACAGGAGCAGAAATAAAAACACTTCGTTTGTTTTGAATGATAAAAGCAAAATTCCGGAGCCAGTTTACAGGAACAGTACAATCGGCATCTGTTGTAACAATGTATTCATGCTTTGCATGCCCGATGCCGGTTTCAATTCCCTTTTTCTTATAGGAATTGATGGGGGATGAGATATGATCTTTCAGTTGAATGAGCTGTACAGCAGGATATTTATTCACCAACGCTGCTGTTTCATCTTCACTGAAATCATCAATCACAATCAATTCAAACAAATGGGCAGGATAGTTCAGATGAAGGATCGAATTGATACAGGCTTCAATATTTTTTTCCTCATTACGTGCAGGGACAATAATGCTGAAGGTTGTGATGGGTTCAAACCCGGCAGGTACATGGAGTGGTCCTAGCCGGCTCCACCAAAGCCTGTACAGCAACAGCAGTACCAGGTAGCAGAACAACAATAAGCAGGTAATACCAATCCAGATCAACATGAATGTAAATTAAACATTAAGAGCGGAGCAATGAAACTATTGCAGGTGCCTGTTTTTCTTTCAACAGTTGATGACCTGCCTTCAGCACAACTGTTTTTACAAAAGCTTCGTCAGGTTGTGATAGCTTTTTACTGTTTTCGGGAAGAATGATTCTGTCGTATTCACCAAACACCTGCACCAGTTCTGTTTTGTGTTGGTGTATCAACTTTTTAATCCGGGACAATTGCGGACGGAACTTTCTCATGGTGGTCCAGATGCGATATAAATCAGTTCTCACCTTTTCATCATCCATATATGCATGTACAAATTTTGCAATGCTGGTGTTGATGAGTTTCCGGCTACGTAACCAATCGGTCATTTTTGTGAACCATCCGGGATGAGTCATTGTAAAACGAAATAAGGCATTGCCCGGACTTGTTTGTGTGGCCAGCCAATACCAGAAGTTGATTTTTAACCCATCTGGCGCCAGTAATACGAGTTTACGGAAACGATCAGGGTTCTGTTGATAGAAATGAAGGCCGATTCTTCCGCCCATGCTGTAACATAAAAGGGTGACTTTCCTGTTTTGAAAACCGGGAATGATCGATGAAATGATTTCCAGCAATGCATCCGGCTCCAGCATGAAGCCTTCCTGCCAGTTGGTATGGCCATGAAAGGGCAGGTCAATTGCATAAATGGAGAACTCATCTTCCAGATGCTGTTCAAGAAAAGAAAAGGAACCGGCTGGTTCGCCATATCCATGCAGACAAAGAAGAACATCAGTTCCATTGCCTCCTTTTAAATAAGCAATCGTTGATTCACGATAACCAATAGTGAATTGCTGCATGATTGTTAAAAGTAAAATTTATTTCAGTTCATTCCGGTGTAGATTCGCTTACAGGAATAGATTTGTAACAGATATGGCCCGTTCACGTAAGAAACTCATTCGCCGGCTGGTATTTTTTTTCATTGGTTTTTTCTTAGCAGCTGCCATGGCTTTGTTTGGTTATTTGTGGTGGCAGGAAGAAAAAGCAGCACGTATCCGTTACAAAGAATTTGGAATTGAAATTCCTTCCAATTATTCCATTCATGGTATTGATGTGAGCCGGTATCAGCAATTGATCGATTGGCAATCAGTGAAAGAAATGAATGTGCAGGGCATACAGATTGAGTTTGTATTTATCAAAGCAACAGAAGGAGCTTCCAACCGTGATTTTTTATTTGGCAGGAACTGGCGTAAAGCAAAAGATGCAGGATTACACAGAGGTGCTTATCATTTTTTTATTCCTTCAAAAGATGGTATCCTGCAGGCCCGCCAGTTTATAGGTGTGGTGGATCTTGAACCCGGAGACCTGCCGCCTGTACTGGATATTGAACAAGCAAACGGCACTCCTAAAAAATTGTTGCAACAAAGAGTGAGAGATTGGTTGGTTGCAGTGGAAGCAGCATTTGGGGTGAAGCCGGTTATATATACCAATATTGATTTTTATGAAAAGTATTTAGACGGTTCATTTGATGATTATCCCTTGTGGGTGGCACATTATTTGCAACCATCTGCACCCAGGATCAATCGTAACTGGTTGTTCTGGCAACACAGTGAAAGTGGCCGTGTGAATGGAATTGCAGGCAAAGTTGATTTTAACGTTTTTAATGGTGATAGTACCGCATTGGCCGACCTGCTTTTAAAATGAACTGTTTACATTTGCAAAAATTATACGTATGAAGCAACTCTCGTTACTAACCGCATTTATGATGATTGCATTCCTGGCGGGTGCACAAAACAAAACAGCAAACAGTTTGCAGTACAAAACAGCAATAGGTGTGAAACTGTGGAATGGTGGTGGTGTTACATTGAAAACATTTGTAAAAGATAACCAGGCCCTGGAGTTAATAGGATTTTTAAATTCTGCTGGTACCAGAATTACAGGTTTGTATGAGTTTCATGGTGATCTGAATACAGAAGGAAATCTCAAATGGTACCTTGGATTTGGAGCCCATGCCGGATTGTACAAGTTGAATAACACATTGTTTGGTGTAGATGGTGTGGTAGGTATGGACTATAAATTTAAAGACATGCCCCTCAACCTTGCCCTTGATTGGCAACCAACGGTGGAGTTCAAAAAGAATTATGGTTTTACGGGTAACTGGGGCGGTTTGGCCATTCGTTACACACTTTAATAGTAAATGATTTATTGAGCCCGGACCAGTTCCGGGTTTTTTTATTGTGTTGAAACAGGATTGTTTTGCACTTTTGTGTTCAGAAAGATCAATTTATGAGCAGTTTTGAACCGGAAATAAGAGACTATTTAAAGAAAGTATTGCGTACCATTTCTGCCTGTATGCTTTTTTCTCTGTTTCATATGACGGTTGGCATCTACTTCAACTGGGCCTTTTTTGAAGGACAAATCCGCACCGGAAATATTGTTTACTATCTCATCTTATTGGCTTCTCTTGCAGGGCTTATCTATTATTTATTCAAAGTTTGGAGTGTGAAGAAGCATAATGCTTAAAGCGTAATGCATAATGCTGAATGTGAAAGGCTGAATGCGAAAAATCACTTTTTTACAAGAATGTTTGGATTGATGTTGAGCAGAAGTTCAACAAAAGAATCCCTGTCTTTGGGAGAAATGATAACGTATTGCCTGTTGCCATATTTAATTTCCAGCCGTTTGAAAGAAGCGGCAGGCGATGCAAGTGGGTTGCTGGTATAACTGATTTTTTCAATGGTTGTTATGTCAACAGATGGGTATTTAAAAAAGCCGGACCTGATTTTGAGGAAGGTTCCGTCAACTTCATACCAGGTATTGAAGAACGTATAAAACATAAACAGAAAAACCGGTGCTACAATCATGATGGCCAGCCATTCTCTGCTTATCAACGACATGAAAAGTACAGCCAGTAGTACAATGCCGGGTATGATTACAAGTGTGGGGCTTATGGAAGAGCGAATACGTTTCATGAATTAACTGCTATGATCGGAAACAATTACCCATTTGCCTTTGATTTTTTTCATGAGTAACGTGAAATGCCCGCTCACATCGCCACTATCACGCTGCAGCATCCATTTCCCAACTACAAAATAAGTGTCGGCAGCAAGTGGGGTCATTTTCAGAATATCAAATTTCAATTCACCCATTGCGTCCATATCCGGATAACTCTTGCGGTAATTGGCCAACGTTTTTTCGTATCCATAAGTGATTCCGTTTTTGCCAATAAACATCAGGGAATCGCTTTGCCAGTAACCTTTCATAAAACCACGCAGATCGCCACAGTTCCAGGATTTTACCTGGGCTTCCAGCACAGTACGTATCTGATCTTCATTTGATTGTGCGTAATTACTGACGGACACAAATAACAGCAGTGATAGAAAGATTGATTTCATAGATTGAAATTACGTATTTCAAAGTAGTCATTAGAAACAGTGGTGTGAGAAAATTATGTTTTATTCATACATACAGTCTAACTTCGATCTCAAATTAAGTAGTATGAAACAACTGTTTTTAATTCCTGCTGCTGTGCTGATGCTGGCAGCTTGCGGAGGCAACGACACAAAAACAAAAGAAGCTCCTGCACAAGAACCTCCAACCACTACTTCTGTATCTGATAATCCCGATTACCAAAAAGGATTGGAACTGATTGCAAAAAATGATTGTTTAACCTGTCATAAGGTGGAAGAAAAAAATATCGGACCGGCTTACAGAGATGTGGCGGCCAAATATGAAAATACAGAGGCAAATGTGAAGCACCTGGCAGAAAAAGTAATTAAAGGCGGAACCGGTGTTTGGGGCGAAGTGCCCATGACGCCACACCCGCAACTTTCTCAAACAGATGCAGAACAGATTGTGAAGTACATCCTTCTTCTGAAAAAATAAGTAAGTAGTTATTCAATAAAAAAAGGGCTCCGAAAGCGGAGCCCTTTTTTTATTATAGTATCATTATGCTTCTGTGATGATTGTTTTTTGTTCTCCCTGCAGCAACAAAACACTTCGGTTGATGAACTCCGTGAGTTGATTGCCTTTTAATAACCCTTGTGAAAGTAATGCCAGATCGGCCAGGTTGTGAATCTTTTCTTTGGCTGTATCCGGTTCGGCCAGGATTTTACGGTATACCGGATGGTTACCGTTAACCGTTAATTCCACCTCGTCGGGCATTTGTGCATAGAAGCTGCCCATCGGTCCGCTCATATGTGCCATCTCTTTCATGCGGCGCATCATTTCCGGGCGTGTGGCAATCACCGGTGGTGCATCTGTGCTCAGTCCTTTCACTTCCACATTCAGGTGAAGATCTGTGAGCTGTATGTTGAACCATTCCTTGATTTGTTTTTCTTCTTCTTCACTCAATACGCTTTTGAGATCATCCTGTTTGTCAATCAGGTTATCGGTGATATCTGCATCCACACGACGGAACACTACATTCTCCCATTTCATTTCCATGTGGTTGATGAAAGCAGAGTCAACAATGGTATTCAACTCCACTACTTTCAATCCTTTCGCTTCGGCTGCTTTTACAAATGTGTTTTGTTCCACCGGGTTGCTGGTGTACAACAGCACCAGTTTACCGTCTTTATTTTTTTGTAATCCTTCGGTGGCGGCACGGTATTCATCCAGTGTATAATATTTGTCTTCACCCGCTGTTTTCAGGATGTGAAACTTATTAGCTTTTTCCAGGAACTTATCATCGGTCATCATCCCATACTTCACAAACAGCCCCAGGCTTTCCCATTTTTCCTCAAACTCTTTGCGATCGTTGCGGAAGATTTCATCGAGCTTATCGGCTACTTTTTTTGTGATGTGTGCATTGATCTTTTTCACATTGGGATCGCCCTGCAGGTAACTGCGGCTAACGTTCAACGGTATATCCGGACTGTCAATCACGCCATGCAGCAGCATCAGAAATTCCGGAACAATATCCTTCACTTCATCCGTTACAAACACCTGGTTGCAGTATAGCTGGATTTTATCTTTCTGGATTTCGTAGGTCTGCTTGATTTTCGGGAAATACAATACACCGGTGAGGTTAAACGGATAATCCACATTCAAATGGATCCAGAACAACGGTGCATCACTGAAGGGGTACAGTTCTTTGTAAAAATCCTGGTAGTCCTGTGTCGTAAGTTCGGATGGCTTCTTCACCCAGAGCGGCTGTGTATTGTTGATCTGGTCTTCACCAAAATAAATCGCCACCGGTAAAAACTTACAGAAACGGGTAAGGATTCCTTTTAAACGGTCTTCTTCGAGGAACTCTTTACTGTCTGCATCCACATGCAACACAATATCAGTTCCCCTTTCGGTGCGGAGGGTGGTTTCTTCCAGTTGGTATTCCGGACTGCCATCGCATTCCCAGCGAACAGCAGGGGCCTCTTTGAAGCTTTTGGTAATTACTTCCACTTTGCTGCTTACCATGAAGGCCGAGTAAAACCCCAGGCCAAACTTACCAATGATGGCATTTTCATTCTGCCCCTTGTATTTCTGTACAAATTCTTCGGCACCTGAGAATGCCACCTGGTTGATGTATTTCTCCACTTCTTCGGCGGTCATACCCACGCCCTTGTCAGATATGGTGATGGTGCCGGCTTCTTTATCCAGTTTTACTTCCACTTTCAACTCGCCCAGTTCGCCTTTGACTTCACCGATGGAGGAAAGGGTTTTGAGTTTTTGGGTGGCATCCACCGCATTGCTTACCAGCTCCCGCAGGAAAATCTCATGGTCACTGTACAGGAACTTCTTGATAATCGGGAAAATGTTTTCCGTTTGAACACGAATACTTCCGGTTTGCATACGTCAATTGTTTAGCCGGCAAATGTCAAAAAAAATACCGATCCGGATTTATAGGACAAATTGACCGAAAACAGGACTTCCTGCATCTTTCAAAGCCTTACTCTGACTGCAAAACCGTACTTTTGCGCCTCGAAAAACAGATGTCAGGACACCGAAGGTGTCAGACATCTTTCAACATTTTTAAACAGAAAAATTCAGGTGTCAGACGTCGCAGACGTCCTGACACCCAAACAACGATGTTAAGTGCAAGAAATATAACCCTCGCTTATGGAAAGCGGGTACTGTTTGATGAAGTGAATATCAACTTCACCAAAGGAAACTGTTATGGGGTGATTGGTGCCAACGGTGCCGGCAAAAGTACCTTCCTCAAAATCCTGAGCGGGGAAATTGAACCCAACAAAGGAGTTGTTGAAATCAGTCCGGGCGAACGGATTGCGGTATTAAAGCAGAATCATTTCGAATTTGATGAACATACCGTTCTCAACACCGTATTGATGGGCCATAAGAAAATGTGGGATCTCATGCATGAGAAAGATGCCATCTATGCCGATCCGGAAGCAACCGAGGCTGATTACCTGCGTGCCGGTGAATTGGAGCATGATTTTGGCGAAATGGGTGGTTATACAGCTGAAAGTGATGCAGCTACATTATTAAGCAGCCTTGGTATTAAAGATGAATTTCACCAATCGTTGATGAAAGATATTCCCAGTAACCTGAAAGTGCGGGTGTTGCTGGCGCAGGCTTTGTTTGGGAATCCCGATATCCTGTTGCTCGATGAACCTACCAACGGACTGGATATTGAAACCATTGGCTGGCTGGAGAACTTCCTGGCCGATTATGAAAATATTGTACTGGTGGTGAGCCACGACCGTCACTTCCTGGATTCGGTATGTACGCATGTGGCCGATGTGGATCGTTCCAAAATCAAAATCTTCACCGGTAACTATACGTTCTGGTATGAATCTTCACAGCTGATGGCCCGTCAGCTGAGTGACAAGAATAAGAAGATTGAAGACAAGCGCCAGGCATTGATCGACTTCATTGCCCGTTTCAGCGCCAATGCATCTAAATCACGCCAGGCAACCGCTCGTAAGAAGGCATTGGAAAAACTGACGATTGAAGAAATTGAACCCTCGAACCGTAAGTATCCAGGGATCATTTTCCAGCCACTTCGTGAAGTGGGCAACCAGATTCTGAACGTGGAAAAGCTGAAGAAATCCATTGACGGACGTGTGTTGTTTGACAAAGTGAGTTTCACGGTTAACAAGAATGATAAGATTGCGTTTGTAAGTAAGGATCCATTGGCGGTTACTCATTTCTTCGATATTATCAATGGAGAAGAACAGGCCGATTCCGGAACCTTTGAATGGGGAACCACCATTACCAAGGCTTACCTGCCGGTTGAAAACAATGAATTCTTCAAAGAGCCCCTGAACCTGATGGAATGGTTGCGGCAGTTTGTTCCTGCTCATGTTACCGATGCTGATGAGCCGTTCCTCCGTGGATTTTTAGGAAAGATGTTATTCAGTGGTGATGAGATTATGAAAAAAGTGAATGTGCTGAGTGGTGGTGAGAAAGTGCGTTGTATGATCAGCCGCATGATGATGCAGAACCCCAACTGTATTGTATTAGATCAACCCACCAACCACCTAGACCTGGAAAGTATCCAGAGTTTCAACGAACAATGTATAGCATACAATGGAGTGGTGTTGTTAACATCACACGATCATACGTTTATGCATACAACGGCCAACCGGATCATTGAATTAACACCTAATGGTGTGATTGATCGTTTGACCACTTTTGATGAATTCCTCGAAGACGAAAGGGTGCATCAGTTGCAGGCAGAGATGTACAAGTAATTATTGATGATAGACATTAAAAGGAGGCTTCCTCAGGAAGCCTCCTTTTTGTTTTTTGTTGCATCACTTCGTTTTAACTTCGTAACAATGCCGTTCAAACTACATACTCCCTATCAGCCTGCCGGAGATCAGCCCGGAGCTATACGCCAGTTAACAGAAGGAATCCTCGAAGGTGAAAAATTCCAGACATTACTGGGTGTAACCGGAAGTGGTAAAACCTTCACCATTGCCAATGTGATTCAGAATGTGCAGAAGCCAACGCTGGTACTTACCCATAATAAAACATTGGTGGCGCAACTGTATGGGGAGTTCAAACAGTTTTTCCCGGAGAATGCAGTGGGATATTTCGTGAGTTACTACGATTACTATCAGCCCGAAGCATATATGCCGGTAAGTGATACCTACATTGAAAAAGATTTAAGTATTAATGAAGAGCTCGATAAGCTTCGTTTGCAGGCAACCAGTGAATTGCTCAGCGGACGAAGGGATATCATCGTTGTTGCCAGTGTGAGTTGTATTTATGGTATGGGAAATCCAACAGAGTTTGAAAATGGAATTATCCGCATTGCACAACAGCAAACCATTTCACGCCAGGGATTCCTGCATGCATTGGTGAATAGTTTGTACACCCGTACACAAGGCGATTTCACAAGAGGAACCTTTCGTGTAAAAGGCGATACAGTCGATATCAATCTCCCTTATGTCGATTTTGGTTACCGCATTACATTCTTTGGAGATGAGATTGAAGAAATCGAAACCATCGAAATCAAAACAGGAAAACGAATTGGTAAAGTAGATAATGCCGCCATCTTCCCGGCAAATTTATATCTGGCACCAAAAGATATGATGCAGCAGGTGATTTATGAAATACAGGATGAAGCACATGCACAAGTGGAGTATTTCAAAAGCGTTGGAAAATATATTGAAGCGCAACGTTTGAAAGAACGTACGGAATATGATCTGGAAATGATCCGTGAGTTGGGTTATTGCAATGGCATTGAAAACTATTCACGCTTTTTTGATCGCCGTAATCCCGGTACAAGGCCGTTCTGTTTGCTTGACTATTTCCCGAAAGATTATTTAATGGTGATTGATGAAAGCCATCAAACCATTCCACAGGTGAGTGGTATGTATGGTGGCGACCGGAGCAGAAAAATGGTATTGGTGGATTTTGGTTTTCGTTTGCCGAGTGCATTGGATAACCGTCCGCTTAACTTCCATGAGTTTGAAAGCATACTCAACCAGGTGATTTTTGTAAGCGCCACTCCCGATGAATATGAACTGCAGCAAACGGAAGGTGTGGTGATTGAACAGGTGGTTCGTCCTACAGGTTTGCTGGACCCTCCCATTGAAATTCGTCCGAGTGTGAACCAGATTGATGATCTGTTGGATGAAATTGATAAACGGGTGAAGAAAGGAGACCGGGTGCTGGTAACCACGCTCACAAAACGCATGGCCGAAGAGATGGACAAGTACCTGCAACGCATCAACATCAAATCGAAATACATTCATAGTGAAGTAGACACGTTGGATCGTGTGGAAATATTGCGTCAATTACGATTGGGTGAAATTGATGTGCTGGTGGGCGTGAATCTCTTGCGTGAAGGATTGGATTTGCCTGAAGTAAGCCTTGTGGCCATCCTCGATGCAGATAAAGAAGGCTTCCTTCGTAACGAAAAAAGTTTAACGCAAACGGCAGGGCGTGCTGCACGTAATGTGGACGGACTCGTTATTTTCTATGCAGATAAAATGACCGAGAGTATGCGACGGACGATTGAAGAAACCAATCGTCGTCGTGAAAAACAGATTGCTTATAATATTGAGCATGGTATCACACCCAGAACTATTAAGAAATCAGTAGAGCAGGTGATGAAGCAAACCTCAGTATTAGATATTAAAGGATATGACACTTCAAAACCCTATGCACTGGCACCCGATGGTGAGCTGGTAAGCGCAGCCGCTGAAGAGCAGGAACAGTATCAAACCATTCCGCAGCTGGAGAAAGCGATTGCCAAAACAAAGAAGGAAATGGAAAAAGCGGCACGTGATCTGGATTTCATGGAAGCTGCGAGACTGCGTGATGAAATGTTCCGCATGCAGAAAGAGCTGGAGGAGATGAAGAAATAAATACCATCCGGTACGTATTTGCCCGTTCTGTTTCAGGAATATCTTTAATCATGTTGAATTGTTGCTTTCACGGAAAGAAAAGTTTCTATTGTCGTTTCATAAGCCAAAGAATCTGTACCGATCCATAAATTTATATGCTGGAATGAAAAAAGTATTCACACTTATTATTTTGGTAAGCTTCGTTTCCTCCTGTTTTTCTCAGGATCTGAGGATGGTGCTTCCGGTGAGTCATTCTTCTGGAGTGCGTAATTTTTTTGTTTCTCCCTCTGCAAAATTCCTGGTATCTGTAGGCGATAATAATGCCATTTTATGGGATTTGAAAACAGGGCGGCAATTATTAATTTTCAGCGGGCACACAGATCTTGTAAGAGGGGCAGAAATTTCGCCTGATGAAAAAAAACTCATCACCTGGTCGCAGGATAGCACCGTCAGGCTTTGGGATTTATACACGGGCAAAGAATTGTTTGCAATTAAAGGATTTCGTTTTTATGTTAAAAAAGCAGCCTTTTTTGATAATGGAAAACGAATTGCAGCACTGGGATCCGACGAGCCGGCTGTTCAGGTTTATGATGCAGCAACAGGAAAATTGCAATATCGCCTGGCTCATCCTTATATGGCAACGGATTTTGTGGTTTTGAAAAAAAGCAAATCAATAGTAACGATTGGCTATGACGGAGCAGTGATTAAATGGAATCTCAATGGCAGGCAGGAAAAAAAAATTGCTGAATTAAATATATGGCTCGAAGAAATGATAGTATCTGCAGATGAAGAAAAAGTAGCGATACGGGCAAACCGGGGTTTCATTCAGGTTTTACATCTTAATTCGGGTACATTGATTAGTGAGCTTTTTAAAAGGGATGTTTCAGTAAGCGGATATTATCGGTTATCAGGTTTTTGTTTTTCTCCGGATTCGAAGTGCGTTCTTACATTGTCAACTGACAATATTGTAAGATATTGGAATATACAAACGGGCAACGTAGTTCAGGAGTCAAAGCCTGCGTATGGCCGCATTAATGCCAATAAATTTTGTTTTTCTGATGATGGAAGAACATTTTACACAGGATTAAACAATGGAACAATCATTCAAAGAAATGTTGAGGCATTTGATACATTGGCAGTTTTAAACGGACATTCAAACGGAATCACGAAACTGGAGTTTGTTCCGCAACTACACCAGCTGATTTCTTCATCTTCCGATTCAACACTGCGCAGTTGGAATCTTAATACAACGCATACAGTAGCGGTTTTCAAAGGGCAATCGAGCATCGCAAAACAAATGGTACTCTCGGCGGACAACAAATATTTACTTACATGGCACGATGATGGTACAGTACGGCTCACCGATTTGCGAACTATGCTGCCTCTGCAAATTTGCGGTGAACATAATGGACGTGCGGTGTACGCCTCTTTCTTTAATAACAATCGGTATGTGATCAGTTATGGGGTTGATAAGCGGATCATTTGTTGGGACATACAGTTGAATAAACAGGTGTATAAAACCTCTACTTTGTATGAGGGAGAACTGAATTATTTATCGGGTTACCCAATTGCGATGCTCTCTCCGGATGAGCGTACGATGATGACTTATTATCCATCACGTTACAATAAGAAAAATGTCAGGGTGTATGAAGCAAAAACAGGTAAATGGCTGTTTGATATAGAACCAGGAGGTGAATACGCTTTAAACCAGTTCAACTTTACAAAGGATAGCAGGTTTATTCAAACGATTGGAATTGGGGATACGGTTTTAAAAGTATGGAATGTATCTGACGGACAGTTTGTGAAAGAAACAGCGCCATACACTCAGCTGAATGATACATTATCAGCGTACATCAGCTACTGGAATGTAACATTAGTTCATTCAGTGACCGGAATGGTTCTTCATCATTTTAAACATAAAGAGCAGAGAATCGATCATGTTGTTTTATCGGCAGATGGAACCAGGCTGCTTACAACTTCAGGATTTCGTGGAAACATACTCAGCTTGTGGGATCTGAAAAAAGGGGTTCTCTTTTCTGAAGCTGAGTTGCCTGTCGACAATTTACATCGGCATGTATTGTCTTTGCCCGGTACCAACAGATTTGTATTGGGATCTGGGTTTGAAAATTCGTTGTTTATATGGGACACGAATCGGAAGTCATCACTTACACGATTAAACGGACACACCAATTCAATAAGGGATATAAAAAGTTTTCCGGGAGGAATACCGGCAACGCTTTCTTCCGAACTTATCTTGTGGAATCCTTTTTCAGGAAAACAATTGTCACGGTATTATTTTTTTGACAAGTTGAATTTTTTTCATGTCCTGCCCGAAGGCTTTTATACAGGCACTAAAAATGCTGTATCAGAACTCTACTATGTGAATTCAAAGTTGCAGGTGATCACATTCGAGCAGCTGGATATAAAGTATAACCGTCCGGATAAAGTTCTGGAAGCGGCAGGCAGCACTGATACCTCTCTTATTCAATCTTACCGCCGTGCCTATTATAAGCGTATAAAAAAAGCAGGCATTGATACGTCCCGGTTTAACAGCAACATAAGTGCGCCGGAAACAGTTATTAGTAACAGAGACAGTATTATGTATGAACAAAAAAATGGAAGTGTTCTGTTGAAAATTCATGCAACTGATAGTTTGTTCCCTCTTTCTTCATTCAATCTCTGGGTGAATGATGTTCCTTTGTTTGGAATGAAAGGAATCTCTGTCAAGGGACGGGGAATCATATCCTTTGACACCTCCATTTCGGTTGCGTTAACTGCCGGTGAAAATAAAATTGTGGCAGCTGTTGTGAATGCCGGTGGTACAGAAAGCTATCACATGCCTTTGTTTGTAAAATATACTCCTGTACAACCTGTTGTAGAAAAAGTGTATTTCATCGGTATTGGCATCAATCAGTTTGCTGACAAAAAACACAATCTCAAATGGTGTGTAAAAGATATCCGTGATCTGGCTCTGCAATTCAGGCGAAAGTACCCGGGCATCCAGATTGATACATTATTCGATGAACAGGTAACGTTACAGAATGTACAGCAACTAAAGCAAAAACTGCTGCAAACAACGATTCATGATAAAGTGATCATCGCTTATTCAGGGCATGGTCTGTTGAGTAAACAATATGACTATTACCTATCATCTTATGATGTTAATTTCAGTAATCCGGAAGAAAACGGAATTCCCTATGAAGAAATCGAAAATCTTCTGGATGGCATACCGGCACGAAAAAAGCTACTGTTGCTGGATGCCTGTCATAGTGGCGAAGTGGATAAGGAGGAAATGCTCACCATTCAAACAAAGAATCAGCAATCAGCAGAAGGGATGATACTCATCAAGGGGTCAGAGGAAGAAACCTATCAGACAAAAACAGTGGGACTTCAAAACAGTTTTGAGCTGATGCAGTCTTTGTTTGTAAATGTGGGCAAAGGCACCGGCACCACCATCATCTCTGCAGCGGGTGGTGTGCAGTTTGCCCTGGAACGGGGGGATTTGAAAAATGGGGTGTTTACATTCAGCATTCTGGAAGCAATGCGGAAGAATAAAAAAATGACTGTTTCGCAACTTCAGAAACAAGTGGGGCAACGGGTGGAAGAACTGACCAACGGGCTTCAGAAACCAACGACACGTGAAGAACTGAAAGAGATTGATTGGAATGTGTGGTAAATAAATTGTATTATGCTTTTTGTATACTGATTGTATCGTTTATGAAATACCTGATCATCTTTTTTCTGTCGTTCTTTTTTATTGCTTTAGTTCAGGCACAGGAACCAGAACTGGTATTGCCGGTTGGGCATACAGGAAACATCATCAAAGAACAAACCACGCCCGATAAAAAATATGTGGTTACTGCATCGGAAGATGGTACCGCAAAAATCTGGAATAATCGTAACTATAAGCTCCGTTTCAATCTTGTATTACATACAGGTCCGGTTACAGACATGGCCATGAGCAGCGATGGAAGTTTTGTGGTTTTAGGATCTTCAGATGGAACCTATTCCAAATGGGAAGTGGCAACCGGAAAACTTCTATACCATGCGCCCAAACGTGCACCGGTGGAACGGCTTTACCTGTTACCGGGCGATAGCATCCTTGTTCTGCAAAAAGAACTCACCATGGTAAAATCCTGGATGCGGGATAACGTGGATGATGAATTGTTTGCCGATGATAATTCGCAATACATTAAACTGTTTACGTTAAGTCCGGATAAAAAATTCTTTGTCTTTTGCCGTGAATGGGACGGGCTCTGTTTTTACGATGCTGTCACCTGTGAACGCATCAGTACCTCCGGGAACAGGATCAATGCGAAAACCGGCTTTTATGAAATGAGCCGGTTGAAACCGAAAAGCATTTCATTTCTCAATGAACACACCGTTGTTTTAAGAACCGATTACCAGGTAACTGCTTTTTTTAATGTGCAAACAGGCGCACAAACTTTTCTTAATGAACGCTGGCTGGCCGATGTGGATGTTAGCAGCAATGGCAGGTATGCTTCCCTGTTACATGCCGGAAAAGATACAGTTACTGTGTATAATTTACAAACGAATCAATCAGTTGCTGTATTAGTGCTTTCAAAAAAAGTGAAGAGTGTAAAAGGTTTCACAGCAACCGATTCACAATTTGTTGTGGAAACAGATGTAACTGTGGAAGAATTTAAAATTGATGGTACAGCTGTTGCAACAAAGCCCAATCAAGGAACTATAGTGATGGTTGATAACGACCGATATAAAGGGAATGTGGAAGCGCTGAAAAAAACGTTCATGAGTGCAGGTGGCAGCTACCTGTTTGAAATCCGCCAGTCCTATGCCAACTACTGGAACATAAAATCGGGCAGGAGTATTCGTTTGCCTGTGCAGGGAGAATATAATAAAGTGAGTGATATTCATGAAACAGGCGATGAATCAAAAATCATTATTCAATATTACAGCTCGTGGGCATTGTATGACTTGGAACGGGAGCAGATTCTATACCTGAAAGAAGTGGGTAGCAGTTTTTATCTGGCATTCAATAAACAGAAAACTGAACTCATTACTGCCAGTGAAAATTATCTATTCACAAGATGGAATCTTTCCACCGGCGATCAATCAGAAGAATGGAAACTCCCTCATCGGTTAGCATATATCACTGTTTCACCGGATGGTCATTTACTTGCCGGTGTTAAAGAAAGCCGCAATAATGATAGCATCCAGGTATGGAATATCAATACAAGGCAATTGGTGACTACGGTACACAGGCCCGGACAATATATTGAAGGTGGATGGCTCACCATCTATACGCCTAATTATCGTCCTGCTCTTGAATTCTCGGCAAACAGTCAATATCTCTTCTACAGTACAGGGGAACAGGGATTTCTAAGTGCGGTGCACTTGCCCTATTGGGAATATGATGCAGGAGGAGACTCTTCTTATTATGAAATGCAGATTATGGAGTTCCCGGAAGGATATATGAGCCGGCATCTGCCAATGGTACAACAAACGGACACAAGTTTTCTTTTTTACAGTTTGTTTTGGCCGGAATCAAAAGAAAAACCGGTCCTGGTGTATGACTATAAAAATGAAAGAGAGATCTGTCGGCTGAACTATCCTTCTTTTCAACGGATTCTTGGTTTTAGTAATGCAAGCAAATATTTATACACAACAACCGATAAAGAATTCCTCGTATGGGATGTGCGCAGCTGCAAACTGCTGAAGCAATATCCGCTGCCGGCCGGCTTCCGTGCGGTGATGTACTACGAATCATTTAACAAGCTGGTAATCGAATCCAATGACCGGATGGGGGTGCTGGAGCCGGGTTCGAAAAAGCCGGTCTATTATTTGTCAACGTTTTCTTCCGGTGATTATATCGTTTACAGAAGCGATCGTTATTACCAAGTTACTCCGGATGCTGTGCGTTGGCTTACCTGGAAATCGGGCAGCCAGTTTTATGATTTTGATCAATGGGATATACAGTATAATCGTCCGGATAAAATCATTGAGGTAATGGATCAACCGGAATCTCAGCTGGCAGCTGCTTATTATAAAGCATACCAAAAGCGGTTGAAGAAAACCGGCATCAATGAAAAGATATTCAAACCCGGATTGAAAGTTCCGGTTACAAAAATCATTGACCCGGCAGAAGAAGGGGAGATTGTAACAAGTGAACAATATACCATTAAACTGGAATGCAGTGACCAGGATCCATCTTCTTCTATTACATCTGTATCAATTACGATTAATGATGTGCCTGTATATATAAGTACAGATCTGAAAACAAAAAGTGTAAAAGCAAAACTCCAGTTAACAGTCCCGTTGTTGTTGTCCACGGGCGAAAACCGGATTTCTATATCCTGTATGAATGATAAAGGAGTGGAATCAATACGTGAACAGGTAATGGTAAGATACAATCCTGTCCAGCCTGTTCAGGAAACGATTTATTTTATTGGTATCGGCATCAACCGGTTTGCCGATCCGAAACACAATCTCCAATGGTGTGTGAAGGATATCAGGGATATGGCAGCAGCCTTGAAAGAAAAATACGGAACCAAGATCATCATTGACACTCTTTTTGATCAGCAGGTAACACTGTCATCTGTTAAAGCCATAAAAGAAAAATTAATCCACACAACGATCAACGATAAAGTCATTGTTGCGTATTCGGGGCATGGGCTCCTGAGTAAAGCATATGATTACTACTTGTCTTCTTATACTGTCAATTTCAGCAAACCGGAAGAAAATGGAATTCCCTATGAAGAGATTGAGTTTTTGTTGGATGGCATTCCCGCACGAAAAAAATTGTTACTCATTGATGCTTGTCATAGCGGTGAAGTGGATAAAGAAGAAATGATCACAATTCAAAACAGGAACCGACAATCGTCTACAGAAGGAGTGGTGATGTACAAGGGTTCGGAAGAAGAAATGGTGCAAACAAAAACAGTTGGTCTGCAGAACAGTTTTGAGCTGATGCAAACACTATTTGTAAACATTGGCAAAGGAACCGGCACGACTATCATCTCTGCAGCAGGTGGTGTCCAATTTGCACAGGAGCGTGGCGATCTTAAAAATGGTGTATTCACATTTAGTTTATTGGAAGCCATGAAACAATACCAAACGATAACAGTGTCTGCCCTGAAGAAATATGTGGGTGCAAGAGTAGAACGGCTCACCAATGGATTACAAAAACCAACCACCAGGAATGAATTAAAATCGTTTGATTGGAACGTATGGTAATTCGTTATGACGAAATAAAAAGGCGGCAATTGAGGTTGCCGCCTTTTTATTTTATAGAAACCGGTTTACACTTTTACATGATCCCAGTTTTCGCCGGTTTTAATGCGGTGTATCTGCATATCACTTACACCAAATTTGCCGGCGATTTCCTTTAAGGTCTTTCCTTTTTTCAAGAGAAGTTTAATCCGTTTTACTTTTTCAATATTTAACACAGGCCCTTCAGTTGGTTTGCTTTTTTCTTTGAGAGCCTTAATGTATTTCGGACTTTGAATACTATGGGCATGTTGTTCCTCCACTGTAGCCCATTGCAGGTTGGAAGCGCTCAGGTTTTTACGATTATAGTCTTTAAATACAATTTTGTTGTATTTAGAAGATTTCTGTTTACAAAACGCTTCGGCAACCAGGGTATGAAAGAATACAAATTTGTGTTCGATCACGTCTCCTTTACGAATCCGGTAGCGAAGGATCTTATAACCCTCCTGCAAACTGCCTTTCAGCAGTGTTCCGTCTTTAAAAACACCTTCGGTAAAACTGGCAAGTCTTCCTTTGTTGCTGATGGCGTAATTTTTCCTGAGTCCTTTGTGAAGTTTGATTTCTTTCCAACGTTCACCTGTAATTTTCTGTATCATATGACGATAAAAGGTTTAATGAGTGCTTCTGGTTGGCAATGGGTGCAAGTCATAAAGATAACAGACAATGCAATATCGGGATACAATATACAATTCTTATCTTCAATAATCCAAACTTTTAACCATGTTCACTTTTGCACTTTTTAATCTCAAAGGAGGAGTTGGTAAAACTGCTTCTTGTGTTAACCTTGCGTATCTCGCAGCTAAAGATGGTTATAAAACTTTGTTGTGGGATATTGATCCGCAAGGCGCAACTACTTTTTATTATAGGGTAAAATCTAAGCAAAAAGTATTAGTTCGGGATTTAGTGGGTAAAGACGCAGAGCTGGCAGAAAGTATCATGTCAACTGAATATGAAAACCTGGATATCATTCCTGCAGATGTATCTGCCAGGGCATTCGATACAATGATAGAAGAAATGAAATCTTCAAAGAAGCGGCTCGTTACTGTATTAAAACAATTGAAAACAGAGTATGATTTTATATTTATTGATTGTCCGCCCGGCTTATCTTCTTTAGCCGAAAATATTTTCAATGCTGCAGATATTGTACTGATGCCGATAATCCCAACCACGTTGTCGATACGTACGTATCACATGGTAAAAGATTTTTTCAAAGAAAAAGAGTTGGATCTAAAAAAAATGACCTGCTTTTTTACCATGGCCGATCTGCGTCGTAACATGCACAATGAAGTAATGGAAGAACTGTACCGGGATAAACGTTTTTTTGAAAACTATATTCCTTACCTGAGCGATGTAGAAAAAATGGGCGTGCATAAAGCACCCCTGGAAGAGTTCGCCCGTAGTAGCTATGCAGCACAGTGTTACAGGGAGTTATGGGAAGAAATTAAAGAGGGAGTCCTCTAGCAGGCATTCCGTAGAATTACGGAGCCGGAAGTACTTCCCCTGAATTTTTTAAAAAAATCCATTCTGGTTTTGTTATTTCAAACCGGGGTTGTACATTTGAATTGTCCAATTATCACGAAAAACTAAATCCAATACAATGAAAAAACCATTGCGTTTCTTCTCGTTCGTATTTTTTCTCTTCGCCATTTACTTAAACATTTTCTACAAGGATGATTCCTTCCTGGCTCGTATTGCATCCGGCAGACCGGCTGTGAAAGAGCAAACAACTGCTCAAACCAAGACCTTAAAGTCTGCTGAGTCAGAAGTGGCTGAAGTAAAAGATAAATAAGCACGACACATTCTTATTCAACTTTTTATAATAGTCAACACCGGCTAATCCGTACCCTATTGTTTTAACCTTTGCCGGTTTGAATTTTCTCATAATGTAAGTTTTGCGGAGGTGGTATTTACCACCTCCTGTTTTCGTTTGTAGCCACGATGGTTTTATTACCTTAGCGGCATGGCAGAAAAAAAGTTATTCCTCCTCGATGCATTCGCACTCATCTTCCGTGCTTATTATGCATTGATCAGAAATCCACGTAATACTTCCAAAGGGAAAAACACCAATGCGCAGTTTGGTTTCACCAACACCTTGATTGATCTCATCAACAATCAGAAACCAACGCATATGGCTGTATGTTTTGATACCTCGGCGCCAACCGAGCGACATACTGATTTTGCAGATTATAAAGCCAACCGGCAGGAAGCACCTGAGGATTTACTCGCTTCTGTTCCTGATATCAAAAAAATCATCCGTGGATTTAATATTCCTGTGATAGAACTGGATGGTTATGAGGCCGATGATGTGGTGGGTACCCTCAGCAAACAAGCCGCAGCTGCAGGCTATGAGGTGTTCATGGTAACACCCGATAAAGATTACGGGCAGTTGGTGACAGATAAAATCAAAATTTATAAACCCGGTTACCAGGGTGGTGATGTGGAAATTATTGGCCCTGCAGAAGTATGTGCCAAATGGAACATCAAAGATGTGAGCCAGGTAATTGATATTCTTGGTATGATGGGCGATAGCGTGGATAATATTCCCGGTATCCCCGGTGTGGGCGAAAAAACAGCAGCTAAACTGCTGGCAGAATATGGAACGCTTGAAAATGTATTGGCCAATGCCGATCAGATCAAAGGCTCCATGGGTGAAAAAGTGCGGAACGGAAAAGACCTTGCTATCATGAGCAAAAAACTGGCAACCATTATCACGAATGTGCCTGTTGAATTTCATGAAGAAGATTTTCGCCTCAAAGAACTCAACAAAGAAATGCTGAAGGAAGTGTTCACCGAGCTGGAGTTTAAAACACTGGGCAAACGGATCTTAGGTGAAGATTTCAATACATTTTCACAAGCACCGGTTGGTGTGCAAACAGATTTGTTTGGCAATGTGATTGATACAACGATGGGTGAAGTGCGGAAAGAAGTGAAGAAACAGGAAGTGAAATTGAGTGAAGCAGAAGAACCGGAAGAGGAATCATCGTTCACGCATGCTGCCAGCAATATTCATAATACTGCACATGATTATTTGGCGCTAACAACAGAAGCTGAAATTAAAAAGCTGGTTGCAGAACTGATGCAGCAAAGCGAAATATGCTTTGATACAGAAACCACGGGTATTGATGCGAATGATTGTGAACTGGTAGGATTGAGTTTCTCTTATGAAGCACACAAAGGATTTTATATTCCTTGTCCGCCCGATCAGGAGGAAACAAAAAAAATACTTTCTTATTTCAACGAACTGTTTGCAGATGAAAGCAAAACATGGATCGGACAAAACATCAAATACGATTTGCTGGTACTTCGTTGGTATGATATCCAATTGAAAGGGCAATTATTTGATACCATGCTGGCGCACTATGTGGTGGAGCCAGATGGTAAACGCAGTATGGACGACCTGAGTGCACAGTTTCTTGGTTATGAACCCGTGCACATTGAAGAATTGATTGGCAAAAAAGGAAAGAACCAGGGAAACATGCGAGATGTGGAACTGGAAAAAATAAAAGAATACGCAGCAGAAGATGCTGATATTACTTTTCAGTTAAAGAAGGCTTTGTTTCCCAAGTTGAAAGAGAAAGAGGTGGAACGTGTGTTTTATGAGGTGGAAAATCCATTGGTGAAAGTACTGGCCGATATGGAATTCCAGGGAATCAGGGTAGATGTGGACTTCTTAAATGATTACAGTAAACAACTGGAAAAAGATGCTAAAGAAGCAGAGCTGCGGGTTTACCATGGCAGCGGATTAAAATTCAACCTGGCTTCACCCAAACAACTCGGCGAAGTATTGTTTGATCATCTGAAACTGGATCCCAAAGCGAAGAAAACAAAAACCGGACAATATGCCACCGGTGAAGATGTGTTACTGAAGCTGGCCAATACATCCCCCATTGTGGCTGATATACTGGCGTTTCGTGAATTGACTAAGTTAAAATCCACTTACGTTGATGCGTTACCGTTACTGATCAACCGGAAAACAGGAAGGGTGCATACAACATACGGACAAGCAGTGGCTGTAACGGGTCGTCTCGCCAGTAACAATCCCAACCTGCAAAACATTCCCGTTCGTACAGAACGGGGAAAGGAAATACGAAAAGCATTTATTCCCGGAGATGAAAACAGGGTATTGATCAGTGCCGATTATTCGCAGATTGAATTGCGCATTGTTGCCGCTATCAGTGGCGATCCTGCCATGTGTGAAGCCTTTATACAAGGAAAGGATATTCATACGGCTACCGCAGCGAAAGTGTATAAAGTGGAAGAGAAAGATGTAACAAAGGAAATGCGTTACAAAGCCAAGAGTGTCAACTTCGGAATCATATACGGACAAGGTGCATTTGGCCTGGCCGATAACCTGGGCATCAGCCGAACAGAAGCGAAAGAGATCATTGATAATTACAAAAAGGAATTTGCAAGCATTCAGAAGTATATGGATGATACCATCAACTATGCAAGAGAACATGGGTATGTGCAAACACTCATGGGACGGAAACGCTGGTTGCGGGATATCAACTCTTCCAACTTCACCGTTCGTGGTTTTGCCGAACGAAATGCGATCAACTCACCCATCCAGGGAACAGCAGCTGATATGATTAAACTGGCGATGATTAAAACACATAAAGCGCTTACAGAGAAAAATTTCAGAAGCAAAATGATTCTGCAGGTGCATGATGAACTGGTGTTTGATGTGTATAAGGATGAAGTGGAAGCGATTAAGCCGGTTATTCTTGAATGCATGCAATCGGCTATGGAATTACCCAATGGTGTGCCGGTGATTGCCGAAGCCGGTATGGGAAGTAACTGGCTGGAGGCGCATTAAGAGTGGTTTTTTATGCTGAATGCTTAGTGCAAAATGCGCAACGCAAAATGCATAAGGCTGAATGCTGAATGCAGGGTTCACGAAACTTGTAACCCGAAACCTGTAACCTTTAACCTGTAACTGTATTTATGCCCCCCAAAGACCCACGCATTGATGCCTACATTGAAAAAAGCGCAGACTTTGCAAAGCCCATTCTGAATCATTTGCGTAAGCTGATACACAATGCTTGTCCGCAAGTGGAAGAAACTATGAAATGGAGCTTTCCTCATTTTGATTATAAGGGTGAAATGATGTGCAGTATGGCATCTTTCAAACAACACTGTTCTTTTGGTTTCTGGAAAGCATCACTCATGAAAGACCCGATGCTGGTGGAAACTGCAAAGAGCGAAGTGGCAATGGGTCACCTGGGCCGTATTACTTCGCTCAAAGATCTTCCCTCCGATAAACAACTTACAGCATGGATCAAAGAAGCAATGAAACTGAACGATGAGGGCGTGAAGGTGAAGAAAGAAAAACCTGTTGCCACGAAAGAAATCTCTGTGCCAGCCGACCTGATCGCAGCATTGAAGAAAAACAAAAAAGCATTCGCCATTTTTGAACAATTTCCGCCCAGCCACAAGAAAGAATACATACAGTGGATTGAAGAAGCTAAACGGGAAGAAACACGAAAGAAACGTATTGAACAAACCGTGGAATGGGTGGCAGAGAATAAACAATGGAACTGGAAGTATATGTGACCTGTTTTCTTCATCCGCCCTAACTTTGCTCCTCAATTTTTATCATGGAACCATTATTGATCTATTGTTACGATGCCTATTGCGGCTGGTGTTATGGATTTAGTCCGGTGATTAAGCAAGTGGCCAACGAGTATAAAGACAAATTTCATACGGAAGTGCTGAGTGGTGGTATGATCATGCCTGAACATGCCACACATATTGGCGCAACAGCTGGTTATATTAAAGGCGCTTATGGACGTGTGGAAGAGATGACCGGTATAAAGTTTGGAGCCGATTATTTATGGCATATCAACAATCCGGATCAGAGCGATTGGTTTCCTTCTTCTGAAAAACCGGCAATAGCCATGTGTATCTTCAAAGAAATCTATCCGGATCAGCAAGTGAACTTTGCAGCCGATCTGCAGTATGCACTACATTATGAAGGAAGAGATCTCACCGATAATGAAGCCTACCGGCATCTGCTGGAAAAAAATGAGATGGATGCGGATTTGTTTTATGATAAACTCAAAAGCGACATCTATAAAGAAAAAGCATACTACGAGTTTCAACTTTGCAAGCAATTGCAGGTAACCGGCTTCCCCCAAGTGCTGATGCAGGCAACCGAATCTAAATTTCATCTGCTGGCCCGTGGATTCACCGATTATGATACCTTGAAAAAGCGGATCGATCTGGTGCTGACTGAACTTGACAACAATTCCTTCAACTGATTGCCGCAAGCTGCTCCTCAAAAATATTTTTTGTCTCCGCATAGGGGTATGCCTGCATTTAGTTGTTTTAGTATAAATGCAGGCAACAGCGGCACATAACGTTAACTTTGAGAAAAGGCATTTTCCGGAAAGAGTGGAGCAGCAAACATCACTGATACCAATTCTGAATATTGCAGATGAGGCAGTATTTGAGCGGGTGTTCAAAGAACACTTCAAGGCGCTGCATGCCTATGCCTGCACTATTCTCAAAGATGAAATGATGGCAGAAGAAGTGGTACAGAGTGTTTTTCTGAAGATCTGGGAGAAAAAAGAACGGATTTCCTTCGATGTGTCGCTTAAGGCCTACCTGTACAGGGCTGTTTATAATGACAGCCTGAACGTACTGAAGCATGAAAAAATAAAATCAGCTTATCAAACGTATTCGGCCCATCGTATGAAAAATGAATCAGATCATTCCCACTCCAAATTAATGCTGGGCGAACTGGAACAGCGCATCCGGGAAGCTTTGAACGAACTACCCGAACAATGCCGAACCATTTTTCAAATGAGCCGTTTTGAAGAGTTGAAGTATAAAGAAATTGCAGCCCGCCTTGGAATTTCAGAAAAAACAGTGGAAAACCAGATGGGCAAAGCTTTAAAACTGATGCGATTGAAGTTGTCGGATTTTTTACCGGCCCTTCTTTTGGCATTACTCAATTTTTAAACAACACAACTTGAGCGAATATTTGAACGATATGATTGATGATCTCCTGGTAAAACAATTACTGGGCGAAACCACGCAGCAGGAAGAGGCGGCCATCCGTTTGTGGTTGCAGCAATCGCCTGCCAATCAGAAATATGCCAATCAGTTCAGGCTCATTTGGGAAGAAAGTAAAAAGCTGGAGCAACAAAGCAAGGTGAATGAGCAGGAAGCCTGGATGCGTTTTCAGCACAGGGTGGCACAACAGGCACCGGTAAAACAAATCAACCATCAACGCAGAATCATCCTTCGGGTGGCTGCGGCAGTATTATTGCTCATTGCGGGATCGTGGATCGGTTATCTCATTTATAATCCCACTCCGGAAACGCTGACTGTTGCAGCAACACAATCTATATTAACCGATACTTTACCCGATGCCAGTGTGGTAACATTGAATAAGAATTCTTCTATCAGCTATACTTCTTCCTTCAGTGGAAAAGAACGAAGAGTGAAATTAAAGGGTGAAGCATTTTTTAATGTTACTCCCGATAAGAAAAAACCCTTCCTGATTGATGTGGAAGATGTAACTGTAAGAGTGGTCGGTACTTCATTTAATGTAAAAAACAAAAACGGAAAAACCGAAGTGATTGTTGAAGCCGGTATTGTTCAGGTAATGTACAGAACTAAGGTTACTGAACTGAAGCCGGGTGAAAAATTACTCATCGGCGAATTGGATTCAACTGTTACGAAAGAAACAGTAAGCGATCATTTATACAATCATTACCGCACACGTGAATTTGAATGTGACGGAACACCATTGTGGAAAGTGGTGGAGGTCCTCAATGAAGCTTATAATGTAAACATTATTATTGAACGCAAGGAAGTAAAGCAGTTACAACTCACCACAACTTTTGATAATAACTCGCTGGATAATATCCTGGATGTGATCAGCCAGACGTTCAATCTCACCGTTGAAAAACAAGGCGACAGGATTATTTTAAAATAACACACAATGAAAAAACCTTTTGTAGTTGCAGTAATGATTTTGCTGATGGTTGGTTTTGCAACAGTTTCTCATGCTCAAAACCTGCTGAACAGAAATATTTCTTCGCTGGAAGTACGTAACCAACGGTTGGGCGATGTGTTGGAAATATTAAGTAATAAAGGAAATTTTTATTTCTCTTATAACAGCTCCATTATAAAAAAGGACAGCCTTGTAACAATGGTTGCCTATAATAAATCAGTAAAAACAATTCTTGATTTCCTGTTTAAATCCGGTTATGAGTTTAAAGAAAGTGGCAATTATATTATTATTCGCCGGGCACCTGTAAGTATTTCAATTATTACCAATAAAGCAGAAACGGTAAATAATTACTATGTGGTAAGTGGTGTGGTGATGGATGATCATACCGGCGATCGTATTCCTGATGCCAGTGTATATGAAAAAGACCGGCTGGCTTCTGCATTAACCAATGATACCGGTTATTTCAAACTTAAATTAAAAGTGAGATATAAAACCGCAAAGCTTACAGTAAGCAAAGCGTTTTATGAAGATACAGTTGTACAAATCAACACAGGATATAACCAGCGGCTGAAAATCACCATTGTACCATCGGCTGATCAAGGTCCGGTTACAATTATCTCACCGGAAGATTATTTACTGGGCGATAGTTCACAGGTGGGACAAACCACAGATACAATTCCTCAAAAGAAACAGGACTCAGCAAAAGTTGAATATACCGGCATCGGTAAATTTTTGCTTTCGGTAAAGCTCAAAGCACAGAGTGTGAATATGAAAAACTTTTTCACGGCTCGGCCCTTCCAGGTATCCTTTGTTCCACTTATCAGTACAAACGGACGAATGAATGCACAAGTAGTCAATAAATTTTCACTCAACATGCTCGGTGGTTATTCTGCCGGAGTGAACGGAATGGAAATAGGCGGCTTGTTTAACATCAATAAAAAAAGTATGACCGGTTTTCAAATGGGAGGTTTGTTGAATCTCACCGGAACATACGTGAATGGGTTACAAATTGCCGGTATTCACAATTCGGTGCTGGATAGTGTAACCGGTGTACAGATTTCCGGTATCAGCAATTTTGTTTCTAAGCAGGTGAAAGGATGGCAACTGGCTGGTATCTATAATCATGCAAACAATACGATGAATGGTGTACAGATTGGGGGTATCGCCAATTTTGTCAACAAGAATGCAACGGGTTTACAAATTGCCGGTATTGTAAATACAGCACGCAGAAGAATGAATGGATTTCAGATCTCAGGCATCATCAACTACGCACAGGTGTTGAATGGTGTGCAGATTGGTTTGATCAATATAGCCGATAGCTCTAATGGGTACAGTATTGGTTTGTTCAACTTTGTAAGAAAGAATGGATATCATAAAATATCCGTCTATTCATCTGAACTGATGAATTTGAATGTCGATTTAAAAACCGGCAATGCAAAACTGTACAGCATTCTGAAAGCTTCGATGCATGTGTCTGATACAGCTAAACTTTATGCCTACGGATTCGGGTTGGGGCATGATTTCATTTTTGCCAAATGGATCAGCCTCTCTTCTGAAATCTCATCACAGTATTTATATAATGGCAACTGGGATGCTTCAAACATATTGGGACAGTTTAAACTCAATCTCAATCTGCATCCTTCAAAATATTTCAGTGTGTTTGCCGGTGCAACACTAAATGGATATTTCACCAATGCAGCAGCTGCGGCACCGGGATATAAATCATCCATTCCTGCTGCCAATTATCCTGTGTTTGACATGGGCAATAAATACTATGGTTGGATAGGTTGGAACGCAGGTATTACCTTCTTTTAACTACTGTTTCGATTATCCTTTTTACAAACCATTCATCACGAAAGAAAAAACAGGATAGGGGTAAGTGCAAGGTTGGTTGTCATACTCTCAAATACGGAATATGATGACAAGAATAATTCAGGTAACAACAGCAATGGTTTTGATATTGCTGGCCTTTTCAAAAAACACCTTTGCACAATTCACACAAACAATCCGTGGTACAGTAGTTGACCAGGTGGTACAAAGTCCGGTTGATGGGGCAACAGTAACACTGTCTGGCTCCGGCACATCAGTGATCACAGATGCAAAAGGAAACTTCAGAATCAATAATGTGGCAGTGGGGTTACAAACCATTCTTATTACTCACACCGGGTATAAAGAATCGGTTGTGGCCAACATACAGGTGAATGCGGGCAAGGAAGTAGTGCTTACAATTAACCTTGTTGAAAACGTGAAAAGTGAAAAAGAAATTATTATCAAAGGCGATCGCAAGAAAAACAAACCGCTGAATGACTTAAGTATGGTTAGTGCCCGTGCTTTTACGGTGGAAGAAACACAACGTTATCCTGCTGCTGTTAATGATCCTTCCAGGATGGCCACCAGTTTCCCCGGTGTAATGACAACCGACGATGGTAATAATAATATTGTTATAAGAGGAAATTCTCCAACCGGTTTGTTATGGAAAATGGAAGGAGTGGATATTCCCAACCCCAATCACTTTGCCAGTACAGGCAGCAGTGGTGGAGGTGTTTCAATTCTGAGCTCACAATTATTATCCAACAGTGATTTTATTACCAGCGCCTTTGCCGCAGAATATGGAAATGCATTGAGTGGTGTATTTGATTTAAAGTTGAGAAAAGGAAACAATGAAAAAAGGGAGTATACAGCACAGGCAGGAATCTTAGGATTGAATCTTGCAGCAGAAGGTCCTTTTAAAAAAGGATATGGCGGATCTTATCTCATCAATTACCGGTATTCCACATTATCATTACTAGATAAAGTAGGTGTAGCTGTTGGTCCGGCCGGATCGGTTACAAATTTCCAGGACCTGAGTTATAATATTTATCTGCCAACGAAAAAGCTTGGTAAGTTCAGCTTCTTTGGTTTTGGTGGTTTGAGTAACCAAGCCATGAATCCGGCAAAAGATACTACGAAGTGGGAATATGAGTATGAGCGGTATAAACTGGATTTTGTTTCCAATACAGGAATGAGTGCTGTTACACACCAGGTTCAGGTGGGAACGAAAACAAATATCCGTTCAGCAATTGCCTACTCATATAATTTATTAAAGACTGATGTAAAGTATCTTGAAAAAAATTATTCCCTCACACATTACTATGATGACGATTATCTCACAAAGAAACTTACGTTCAGTTCGGTTGTCAACCACAAGTTCAACACCAAACATTCATTGCGGGCCGGAGCAATTGTAACTGATATCAACTTCAACTATCTGCTGCATATTCGTGAAAAGGCTGCAGACCCGGTAAAGGAATTGATCAATGTAAAAAACAGAACACAAACCATACAGGGATTTGCGCAATGGCAATACAGGATTACGAATGACGTAACCATAAGTGGAGGAATGCACTACCTCAACCTGTTGCTGAACCATACTTATGCTCTGGAGCCAAGAGCATCTTTTAAATGGGACATCAACAAGCGTTCATCACTGGCACTGGGATATGGCCGCCATTCTCAGATACAGGCGCTGGGCGCCTATTTTGCCAAAGTTGAAAATGGCAGTGGCGGATATGATTATCCAAACAGAAATCTTGGTTTTACAAAAGCGAATCACTATGTAGTATCGTATAGTTATTTGCTGAAGAAAAACCTGCGCCTCAAAGCCGAACTCTACTATCAGCAGTTGCTCAATGTTCCCGTAAGCAAATTTGATACAAGTACGTTCAGTATCCTCAATGTGCAAAGCGAATACATTACTGATCCGCTGGTAAACAAAGGGACCGGCAGAAATTATGGATTGGAATTATCTGTAGAAAAATACCTGAGCAATAATTTTTATTTCATGTTTGGTAATTCTTTTTATCAATCAAAGTACAAAGCATTGGATGGTGTGGAACGTAATACAAGGTTTAATGGAAAGTATATTGGCAATCTTGTAACAGGTAAAGAGTTTGTAACAATGAACGGCCGTCGTTCTTATGGAATTAATATCAAAGCAACTTATGCTGGTGGTTATTGGGATACACCGGTAGATCTCATGCGTTCACGCCAGGACAATGGAACTGTTTATAAAGAACAGGAAGCATTTACTATCCAGAACCCGGCTTATTTCAGAACAGATATTCGTTTGAGCGTGAAATGGAATCGTAAACATCTCACCAGTACATTATCACTCGACGTACAGAATGTGACGAACCGGAAAAATATTTACAACCGTTCCTACGATCGCAATAGCGAAAAAATTGTTACCAACTATCAGATGGGAATGCTCCCGATACTGAATTACAAAGTTGAGTTTTAATCCTCCCCGATTTTATTCATTAAAACATTAAAAAAAGCAAACAGTATGAAAAAACAAATTTTAGCAGTAGTGGCCATAGCAGTTGCATTGTTAATGCAGTCTTGTACAAAAGTAAATGGCGATGGGCCTGTTGTAACAGAAGAAAGACAGGTGAGCCCGTTTACCGGGATAGAACTGGATCTGAATGCAGATGTGTATTACACACAGGATGCCGTACAAAAAGTGGAAATCAGAGCACAACAGAATATTATCAACCGCTTAAATGTATATGTATCGGGTGGAAAACTGATGTTGAAGAAAGATCCTGCAACTGTTTTTTATTCATTTGAACGGATTAAAATATATGTGAGTGCGCCCGATGCACATGACCTTCGTGTAAATGGCAGCGGTACAATACAGGTATTGCAACCAGTACAGTTTACAGACAGCAGGTTGGATGTGAGCGGATCGGGAGATATTGTTCTCAATCAAATTACAGGGACTTCTCTTACTGCCAGGATCAGTGGATCGGGAACCATCAAAGTGAACACAGGTGTGCTGCAGAACGAAGAACTCAACATCAGTGGAAGTGGTGATATTAATGTAGTTGGTGTGGTTGCCAATAGGGCTACAACAAGAACAAGTGGCTCCGGAAATATCCGGTTACAGGCAACACAATCCTTAGATGCCTATATATCTGGTAGTGGCGATGTGTATTACCTGGGGTCACCGTCCATCAACACACAGATTTCCGGATCCGGAAGGGTACAAAAATTGTAAGTTCTTGCGCTATTCAGAGTCGAGCTGAATGCGTATGGTTACATCAAAGCCTGCCTCGTGCAGGCTTTTTTAATGATAAAAATTAGCTTTTGTTGTAAATTCAGACAATACCTTTGCGCACAAATCAGCAAACAATGATCTTAACGGTTACACTCAATCCATGTATAGATAAAAGTTCCACAGTTGTAAAACTGAAACCCGAAAGCAAACTCCGTTGTACAGAAGTGGTGAATGAGCCCGGCGGTGGCGGCATTAATGTAAGCAAAGCCTTGAAAAAACTGGATGCATCTTCAGTTGCATTATTTCCGGCGGGCGGACATAACGGTAATATGTTGTGCTCCCTGCTCGAAGAAGAAGGACTTCAGTTTCATGCAGTAGATACAAAAGTGGAAACAAGAGAGAACTGGATTGTGCTTGAAAATTCAACCAATGATCAGTTTCGTTTTACATTTCCCGGAAGAGAAGTGCAGGAAGAAACAGTGAAAGCGTTAGTGGATCAGATCCGTGCATTTACGCCCTCTTTTGTAATTGCCAGTGGTAGTTTACCTCCGGGCCTGCCCGATTATTTTTACGGATTGATTGTAAAGAATGCAGCAGCTGTTGGCGCCAAATGTATTGTAGATACAAGCGGACCAGCCCTGCAGGCATTAAAAGGCAAGAAAGCTTATATGATCAAACCCAACATTGGTGAGTTGTGTAAAATGCTCAATATTGACTGGCTCGATAAAGAAGATGTACCCGATGCAGCTCAACAGGCAATCTTTGATGGGTTTGCAGAACTGATTGTTGTTTCCATGGGACCCGAAGGTGCGTGGTTGGTAAGCAGCGATAAAAAATATTTTTGTGCAGCGCCACCAGTTCAGAAACGTAGTACAGTAGGTGCCGGTGATAGTATGGTGGCGGGTATAACGTACATGTTACAAAAAGAACGTCCGCTTCGTGAAGCTATTCGCTTTGGTGTGGCATGTGGCAGCGCTGCAACCATGAACGAAGGAACACAATTGTTTAAAAGAGAAGATGCCGAGCGGTTGTTCCACCAGATTAATGAAAATCATGCATCATAAAAAAAGGGGTCGGTTAACCGACCCCTTTTTATTTTATTTATCCCCTTTCCATTCCGGCAAACGGCCCGGCGTATAAGGTGCTCCGTTTTTCTCTAACATATCTTCCAGCTTTTTGATTTCAACTGAAATGGCTTTGAGTTCATTGTAAACTGGAGTAAACTCTGCTGCCGCAATTTCATACGAACTGATTTGTGTGTTGGTAGGTGCAGCTGTGGAGTTCCACAATGCACTCGTTATGTAAAACAAACGGCTGCTGATGGAGGGAGCAATTTCAAATTCTCTTCTTGCCAGGCTGGCATCTCCATTCAACAAACGGTTAACGGTATTCAAACGTAGTTCCAGCTCACGGATAGAAGTTGAAATAGCGGTTGATTGTGCAGGTGCATCTAATGCCGCTTGTTTCATGTACCGAAGCTTGTTAACCAATTCGCTTCTGTATTGATCTGCTGCCTGAATTACCCTGCTCAGCTCACCAACTTTTTTGCAAAACAGATCCAGTGCTTTTTTATCGGTTGCAGGCAATGTTGCGTTGTTTAATGTTACTGCCTTGAATGATTGAGGCGCCACCAGCTCGGTGTAAACACCATCTTCAAATTTGCTTAATGAAACTTTATAGGTGCCGGGCAATGCCATATAGCCCTGGTCTGGACTGCTGAATGCAAACGACTCATCAAAAGGGGTAAAATCAACAGGGCCAAATGGTGCCGTACGGAAATCCCATACAATGCGATGCAATCCTTGCTGGGCTGCTGTTTTAATTCTTCTGATAACATTGCCGTTTTCATCACTAACGGTGAACAACAGGTGAGGAGCAGGTTGATCGTCTTCCAGCCGTAAAGAATCTGCTGGCGGATACGTTACTGTTTCTTTGTTCTTCATTTTTTCTTGCTCGGCAGCCCTTCTTTTTTGTTTGATTGTTTGAATATTGTCCTTGAGGTAGTAGGTAAATACAGCGCCCACTTTCGGATTGGGAGTAGTAAAGAAACTTTCGCCCTGGAATCCCTTGCCACGTACACCCAAAGGAACAGATTGTACATACATTAATGCGTCTTTTACAGGGAAAATCACTGCTGGTTTATTTACATCTTCTTTCGTGATGAAACGGAGTGGAGTATAATCATCCAGCACATAAAAACCACGTCCAAATGTTGCAATGACTAAATCGTTTTCACGCTTCTGAATTTCCAGGTCACGTACTGCAATGGTAGGCAAGCCGCCTTTCAGCTGAATCCATTTGTCTCCACCATCTACTGTTACAAACACCCCGTATTCTGTACCAACGAATAAGAGGTTTTTGTTTACATGGTCTTCTGCTATTGAATAGGTGCTTCCTTTTTCAGGAAGATTATTCTGAATTGCTTTCCATGTTTTACCACCGTCTGTTGTTTTAAATACATAAGGTTTAAAATCTCCGTTGCGGTGATTGTTGAATGTTACATAAGCCGTATTCTTATCATGCTGGGATGTGATGATCTGGTTCACATAGCTGCGCTCCGGCACACCGGGAATATTGTCAATCTTCATCCAGTTTTTTCCGCCATCGGTAGTAACATGAATCAATCCATCATCGGTGCCGGCATACAATATATTTTCATCAAACTTACTTTCAGTTAAGGCTGTTATTTGGCCATAGATATCGGTAGATTGATTTTTGGCAATTGCATCAACGCTCCACACTTTTCCCATCACCGGCAATTTGTTACGATCAAGCTGACGGGATAAATCACCGCTGATTTCTTTCCAGGTGTTTCCTCTGTCGTCGCTGCGTAATACCTTGTTGGCGGCGTGATAAATTCGTTTATTATCAAACTGCGAAATCACAAGTGGCGCATCCCAGTTCCAACGGTAGGCTGGCGCACCTTTGGGTTCCTGTGCCTGTATGAATAAAAATTCACCACTCTTTTTATCGTACCTCGTTAATGCACCATACTGCGCCTGTGCATAAACGATATCTCCATTGCTTTGATCCACCTGACTTTCAAAACCATCTCCCAGGCTGGTGAAGTACCAGTCAGAGTTGAAAATACCATTGCTGCTGAGTGTACGTGATGGTCCGCCTAAACTAAAATTATCCTGTGTGCCACCGTGTATATGATAAAACGGAAAACTATTGTCTGTAGCTACTTTGTAAAACTGTGTAACCGGAAGATTGGCTTTGAAGTTCCAGTTTTCGCCGCCGTCATAACTTTCATATACGCCGCCATCGCAGCCCACCAGGTAGTGATTGGTATTTTTCGGATTGATCCAGATCACATGGTTATCGATATGCTTATTTTTTTCACCTAAGATGGAAAAGGTTTTACCACCATCTTTACTTACACCAAAGTAGGTGTTGATCACAAATACTTTATTGATGTCTTTGGGATCGCAATAGATCTTTTGATAATAATTGCCGCTGGTAGTGTAGCCTCCCTGTTTTTCCCAGCTGGCGCCACGGTCGGTGCTTTTAAAAACACCGCCTTTTCCTTCATTCGCTTCCACCACACAGAATAACACATCCGGATTTACAGGAGAGTAATTCAGTCCAATGCGCCCCAGGTCGCCACCAGGTAATCCATTCATCATCTTTGTCCAGGTGGCCCCGCCATCCACACTTTTATATAAGGCACTTTCCGGTCCGCCGCCAATGTAAGTAAATATTTTCCGCTGGCGCTGATGTGCAGCCGCATATACAATATTGGGATGATTGGGATCCACCATCACTTCATTGAAACCGGTATGTTCACTTACAAACAATACTTGTTTCCATGTTTTACCGCCATCGGTTGTCTTATAAATTCCACGATCGCCACCGCTGTTCCACAACGGCCCGTAGGCTGCTACATACACAATATCACTGTTGGTGGGATCAATCGCAATGCGTCCGATATGTTCAGAATTTTTCAGGCCAACGTTTTTCCAGCTTTTGCCTCCGTCTTCACTCTTATACAAACCATCGCCATAAGCAACACTGCGCTGGTTGTTGTTTTCACCGCTACCCACCCAAACTACATTTGTATTTGTTGGATCAATGCTGATGCATCCAATAGAATAAGATCCTTCATTATCAAAAACAGAAGTATAAGTGATACCCGCATTGGTTGTTTTCCAAACACCACCGGCCGCTGCTGCTACATAATACTCGCTGGTGTTATTGGGATTTACAGCGATGTCCACTACACGGCCCGATGTAATGGACGGACCAACACTTCGAAATTGTAATCCGTTAAATAAGGAAGAATTGAAGAGCTCTTTTTGTTCTTCCCGGGATGTTGTGGCAGCTGGTTTCTTCTGTGCAAAGGTTGATATTGATATCAACGTAACCATACTCCATAAAGCAAGCTTGTTCATATGATCGTTTTTGAATGTGAGTTGTAAAAATATTGCGTTGGTTATTTATTCTTCCGGTTGTTTTTAAAGGCGGCTTCATAAGCCTGTATCCATTGATCGGGGGTAATCTTCGACACCAGTTCACCAATGAGTTCATAAGGAATATCATCAGGATTTTTGTATCGAATACAACTTTTACCCATATCTAATTTTTTTGGTGATGCTTTTGCATGAGCAGTAGTAAACCATTTCATGAGTTCAGGGCTGCCATACAATCCCATATGATAAATGGAGATAAAATTTTTCTGTGAAGCCACATTCAGAAAAGGTAAAGGATCTTCCGGTTTGCAATGATAACCCGCAGGATATTTACTGTGCGGTACTACATAGCCCATCATTCCATAACTCATTTGTTCTTTAAAACCTTTCGGCAGGTTTTTCTTAATCAATTTTCGCAGCTTTGAAAGTGCTTTTTGTCTTTCTTCCGGTAACTCGGCCAGGTAAGCATCTACGGTGGCAGCTTTTGATTGCATGAGATTTGTTTTGTGTGTTAAAATTGCAGCAAATACGTCTAAAATGCAATACCGGTTAAACAAATGGCTTCCTTGTAGTGTATCTTTCTTTAATTTTGCTACTCACGTATGAAGCGTCTGGCAATTATATCCTTCCTGTTTTTGTTGCTGTTCCTGGTTATCAGCAGTCCATCCATGGCACAATGCTCCATTTGTACCAAAACGGCATCACAGTTGGGAGAAAAACCTGCTGCTGCGTTAAATACTGCTATCATCTATCTTATGGCTGCTCCCTTTGCTATCATTGGTTTTGTTGGCTGGCGCTGGTGGAAAGGCCAGAAAGACAGCGAATCCTGATTCCGTTTATCCATCTTTTTGTTTCTCAATAATTCCTTTTATTAACTTGTATGCTTTAACCACTGCATATGAGAATAATTCTGTTGCTGTTATCAGCGTTTCCAATTTTTGTGGCTGCGCAAAAACTCCCGTCCATTGAGGAGAAAACAAAAGACCTGAAACGATATGAAGGTTTTTTCAATTTTTATTGGGATGAAAATGCCGGTAAACTATGGCTGGAAGTAGATAAACTGGAAACAGAAATTCTGTATGTGGTTTCATTACCGGCCGGAATTGGCTCTAATGATATTGGTCTCGATCGTGGATTGCTGGGCGAAGACCGGGTGGTGAAGTTTCAGAAAGTGGGACGAAAATTACTACTCGTTCAACCCAATTATGCCTATCGAGCAGTAACAACGGATAAAGCCGAGCAACAGGCCGTTGAACAATCCTTCGCACAATCGACCATCTGGGGATTCACAGTGGAAGCAGAATCGAATGGAAAAGTGTTGGTGGATGCGACAGACTTTTTATTGCGTGATGCCATGAAGGTGAGCAATACATTGCGCAAGATGAAACAGGGAAACTATCAGCCGGATAAAACAAGATCGGCTATGTACCTGCTCCGCACAAAAAATTTTCCGCTTAACAGTGAACTGGAAGCAACGGTTACTTATGTAAGTAATGATGGTGAAACAGGGCCTTATCTGCGTCCCGTACTTCCTTCAACAGAAGCCATTACTGTGCGCATCCATCATTCTTTTGTGCAACTGCCAGATAATAATTACATGCCCCGAATTTTTGATCCACGCAGCAGTTTCATTCCCGTTTCATTTTATGACTATGCAACACCAGTAAATGAACCTATTGAAAAATTTTATATCGTTCGTCATCGCCTGCAAAAGAAAGAACCTAATGCGGCAGTAAGTGAACCGGTAAAACCGATCATCTATTATCTTGATAATGGTACACCGGAACCCATTCGCTCTGCTTTGCTCGAAGGAGCTTCCTGGTGGAACCAGGCTTTTGAGGCAGCGGGCTATAAAAATGCATTCCAGGTAAAAATATTGCCTGACTCTGCCGACCCTATGGATATCCGTTATAATATGATCAACTGGGTACACCGTTCCACCCGTGGATGGAGTTATGGCGCTTCGGTTGTGGATCCCCGTACGGGAGAAATTATTAAAGGACAGGTTACACTTGGTTCCTTGCGTGTACGCCAGGATTATCTCATTTTCTCCGCCTTGCTTTCACCTTTTGCCAATGGTATACCTGCCAATGATCCTATGCTCAAAGCAGCATTAGCCAGGTTGAAACAATTAGCAGCACATGAAGTGGGGCATACCTTAGGCCTCATGCACAATTATGCAAGCAGTGTAAACAACCGTGCCAGTGTGATGGATTATCCGCATCCGTATATACGTCTTACATCGAGAGGACAGTTGGATTATTCACAGGTATATGATGATAAAATAGGTGAGTGGGATAAAGTAGCCATCACATGGGGTTACCAGGATTTTTCTCCTGTGGTGGTGGAAGAACGGGCATTGAATGAAATTCTTACCAGTGCAACAAAGAAAGGACTGCAATTCATCAGCGACAGAGATGCAAGGGCGCCGGGAGGTTTGCATCCACAGGCACACCTGTGGGACAATGGTTCCAATGCTGTTGAGGAGATGAAGGAAGTTTTGAAAGTACGTGCCAAAGCCATGCAGCAGTTTGGAGAAAATAATATTCGTCCGGGTATGCCCATGGCCCTGCTCGAAGACGCATTAGTGCCGCTTTATTTTTACCACCGGTATCAATTGGAGGCAGTAACTAAAATTGTGGGCGGTATGTATTACAGTTATGCATTGCGTAACGACGGACAAATTATCACACGCTCTGTAAGTAAGCAGGAACAAATGAATGCATTACAGGCAGTGATGCTTCCTCTTGATCCTAAAACATTACAAATACCGGATCGCATTGCGGCTTTGATTCCTCCCCGTCCGGCGGGTTATGAATTTTCCAGAGAGTTGTTCCGCAAACGTACAGGGTTAGCGTTTGATCAATTCGCTCCCGCAGAAACGGCGGCTGATTTTGCATTTTCATTTTTATTCAACAGTGAACGGTTGTCACGTTTGTTGCAATACGAACAACAAGGCGGACTGGGTTTGAATGAAATGATCCAGTACGTGATCGATCAAACATGGAAAGCACCACGGCGTGACAAAGCAGAAGGATTGATACAAGTACAAACAGAACAGGTATTGCTTACTTATTTGCTGGCAGCATCTGTGGATGAAAACAATTCATTTGTAGTGCGTGGAATTGTGCTGCGCCAGTTAGACGAGCTTAAGAAATTTATTGAACAACAGTTGAAAACATCAACCAACACAACCTATACCGGGCATTTGCAACTGGCACTAGAACGTATGAAAACTCCGAAGGACGCAAAACCAACCATGCTTCACCGGGAAATTCCTCCCGGAGCACCGATTGGTTGTGAAGAGTAAATATGATTGGAATTAATAACGTGAAACAAATTTATACAGGTTAAAATTGCCATTGCTGCTTTGTGTTGCGATCTGTTCCTTCAGTGCGGCTTTATCAATATCACTCATTCTTTTTTTCTGTATCAGTTGGTAGGCTTTTTCTGCCAGCAACCAGCTTTTCCGTTGGTTGAAGTGGGCCGATTGCAGATGCTCTTCAATTTTTTTCCATAACTCAGTTGTGCCTTCTTTATGCAGGGCTACTGTTTTTACAATGGGCACTTCTTTTTTATTGGCACCAAAAGAAGGAGCCAGCATCAATCGCAGGTTTTTTACAAACATATCCGCATCGGGCCGGTCGGCTTTGTTTATTACAAACAAATCAGCAATCTCCATTAACCCTGCTTTCATCGTTTGCACTTCATCACCTGCTTCCGGAACCAGCACAACAACCGTAGCATCGGCAAGACCTGTGATTTCAATTTCACTTTGTCCCACACCTACTGTTTCCACAATCACATAATCAAAGCCTGCTGCTTTACATACATCGGTGATCTCTAAAATTTTCGGATGTAATCCGCCCAACGATCCTCTTGTTGCCAGCGATCGTATGAACACCTGCGGATGATTGTACCAGTTGCTCATGCGTATGCGATCGCCCAGCAAAGCACCAAGATTGAAGGGAGAAGAAGGGTCCACACAAAGCACGGCTACTTTTTTTCCTTCGGTTACCATTGCTTCAATCAATGAATCCACCAGTGTACTTTTTCCGGCACCGGGCGGACCAGTAATCCCAATCACAGGAACAGTAGTTGCCGGAAGTGTTTGTAAGAAAAGTTCATAGCCTTCCACTTCATTTTCAACCAATGAAATACAACGAGCCAGGCTTTTGACAGCGCCTTGTTGAAGATCGTTTGTTAGTGTTGGCCACATACAACAAACCTACTGTAAAAGATTCAAATATGTTTTTTCACTACGCAGAAAGAATGTAGGTTTGGGGTTTATGAATCTGAATAAGGAAACCCTCCGTCTCAATTTGTTTTTTGCGGGGGTGGTGCTGTCAATGATTGGGTTTTTGTGGAGCCGTGCTTTCCTCAGCATTGGTGTGATTACCTTGTGTGCCAATGGAATCCTCTTCAGCAATATCCGTGAACAATGGGATCGCTTTCGCAGCAATCCCTTTTTAACCGGGCTCACGCTTTTATTCCTCATTCCTTTTATATCCGGTTTGTGGAGCAGCGATCTCACAGAATGGTGGATTCGTTGCCAGCAAAAAATCCCTTTGTTATTATTGCCTTTTTCACTTGCAGTACAACCGGGCCTTACACGAAAACATTTGTTGTGGATGAAATTGTTGTGGATGGCGTTGATGGTGTTGGGCAGTGTGTGGAGCATGGTGCATTATATACAGGAGCAGAAATTATTTTATCATTTATATCTCCGTTCCAAAGTGCTTCCCACATTGGCGGGGAATGATCATATCCGTTTTAGTATTGGTGTGGTGATTGCGTTGTTGTTCTGGTTGTGGATTGAACAGCAAAAGCAAATCAACGATCGCCGCTTATTGTGGTTGATGCGGGCATTGATGTTATGGCTCATTGTATTCCTGCACATCATGGGTGTGAAAACCGGCCTGCTTGGTTTGTATGGCATTGTATTTCCGGCAATGATCTGGAATGGATTTAGAGCGGGATATAAATGGCAGATGGCTTTCTTGTTAATCATCATTTTATCATTGCCATTTTTTGCTTACCATTTGTTGCCAACGTTCAAAGCAAGAGTACACTATGTGCTTTATGATAAAAATCTATGGCAGAAAGAACAATTCAGCGGGCAGGAAAGTGATGGCAACCGTGTGTTGTCGATCCGTTCGGGATGGTATGTATGGCAGAAAGATTTAATAACGGGAGTTGGTTATGGCGATGTAAGAGAAGAAGCTTCGTTGTGGTATGATGATTATGCTCCCCAGGTGGCAAAGGCTGATCGTTTTCTTCCCCTTAACCAATGGCTCATGATGGGCAGTGGTGCCGGCATTTTATCTGCATTTGTATTTACACTGATCATATTCCTTCCGTTTGCCGATAAGAAATGGTGGAAGAATGCCCCGGCCCTCGGCTGGGTTTTATTTATGAATCTTGTTTTTCTATACGAAAGTACCCTTGAGGATCAATTGGGTGTATTTGTTTATACATTCTTTACACTTTGGTGGTATCTTGAAACCCGAATTGAATCCTGATGCTTCCTCTGTCTGTCGTCATCATTGCAAAAAATGAAGCACACATACTCAGTGCTTGTCTGCAAAGCGTGCAATCGCTTACAGATGATGTATTGGTGTGTGATACCGGCAGTACCGATGAAACAAAAGCATTAGCCGAAGCTGCAGGTGTGCGGGTGATTCATGAAAACTGGAAAGGCTTTGGTATCACCAAGAATAACGCCAACCAACAAGCGAAGTACGACTGGATCCTGCAACTGGATGCAGATGAGGCGCTGGACGAACAGCTCAAAGCGTCCCTGCAACAGCTCAGCTGGGAAAACCCGGCGGTGGTGTACCGCATCCGGCGCAAGAGTTTTTTCCTGGGCAAGCCCATTCATTATGGAGCCTGGATGAACGATCAGCAGATCCGTTTGTTTCACAGAAAACAGGTGGCATGGAACAGTGATCCGGTGCATGAAACATTGATCTTACAACCGGGGGTTATTACACAGCCATTAAAAGGAAATATTCTGCACAATACGTTTCAAACAGTGAAACAGTATGAAGAAAAGATGAAACAATATGCGCAGAAAGGAGCAGAAAAATATTTTCTCAAAGGGAAGAAAGACGGATGGTGGAAGCAGATTGTATCACCGCCCTTTACTTTTTTCCGCAATTATATTATCCGCTTCGGGTTTCTCGACGGAAAAGAAGGCTTCTGGCTGGCATGGAGCACAGCTGTTTACACGTATAATAAATATAAAGAACTGAACCGGTTGATCCGGAATGCATCCTGATTGTCATGACGAATTTTATTCCCATATTTCCGCTTTCGCTGATTGTGTATCCCGGCGGAAGGCTTAACCTTCACATCTTTGAATCGAGATACAAACAGCTCATTGCGGAATGTTTTGAACAAAAGAAACTGTTTGGCATCCCTGCTGTTATAGATAATGAGTTGAAAGAGCTGGGCACAGTGGTGGAAATTACTTCCATTGAAAAAACATACGAAGATGGTACTATGGACATAGCAACCAGGGGCGTAAAAGTGTTTCGAACGTTAGAAGTGGTGAAAGATATTCCTGAAAAATTATACAGTGGCGCCATTGTTACCTATCCGGATAATGCAGCTGATGGCAACAGGGCAGCCATGGAAAAACTGTTGAGCCGGATCCGCCAGCTTCACCTGTTGCTCAAGATCAGCAAGGATTTTAAAAAGCCGGATGCAGAGTTGAAGTCATTTGATGTGGCACACCACATTGGTCTCAACCCGGCAGAAGAATATGAAGTGTTGGGACTGTTCCGTGAAGCCCAGCGGCAGGAATACCTCAACCGCCATTTGGAAAAAGCAATTGCCGTTTTGCTGGAAATGGAGAATCTCAAAGAAAAAGTAAGGCTCAATGGCCACTTTAAGAACCTGCAGTCGTTTAACTTTGACTTATAACAACCGATATGCCTGTTACCATCTGTTTTGATTTTGGGAACACCCGTTTAAAAGCAGCTGTTTTTGAAGGGGATCAGATCCGGGAGATTGTCGTGCTTACCGATGATAACCGGGAAACCATTGAAGAGCTGATGCTCCGGGTAAAACCTCAGTTTACCATTCTGTCCAGTGTGGTGAATCACCAACCGATAGCCGAAGAGGTTATGAAACGTCATTCGCATTTTCATAAGCTGTCGCACGAAACAAAGATTCCTTTTTCAACACCGGTAGGAAAACCCGAAACCATCGGGGCCGACAGGCTGGCATTATGTGCCGCCGCCGTACACCTGTTTCCGGGTAAAAATAACCTGGCGATCGGGTTGGGAACCTGCATCACCTACAATTTTATTAACCAGAAACACCAGTTTTTGGGCGGTAGTATCTCACCCGGACTGGAAATGCGGTTCAAGAGCATGCATGCCCTCACCGCTAAGTTGCCATTGGTGAATATGGAGTGGAATTTCCCCCTGATTGGCTATGATACCAAGACCAATCTGCTCAGTGGAGTAGCCTGGGGAATGGCTAAGGAAATCGACGGAATTGTTGAAGCCTACGAGGAGAAGTTCGGGAACTTTAACGTGCTGTTAACCGGGGGTAATACGCTTCATTTTGCTCCTCTGCTCAAAAAGCAGATATTTGCAGACCCTCATTTAATCTTTAAAGGTCTGTATGCAATCAGCGAGTTCAATCGGTAGTCGTGTTTTAGGTTTGGTTTCCCTAGTAATCACAATGGCAATTCCCGCCTTTTCACAGGATAATTCACCCTGGAGCAGGTATGGATTGGGAGATATTAACCCATCTTCCAATATTGTTAGCCGTGGCATGGGTCATACAGCAGCTGCCTATAGCGATTTTCAAACAATCAATTTTGTGAACCCTGCATCTTATAGCCGTTTTGGTGCACAAAGATCAATTCTGGATCTGGGTTTGGATATCAATAGCCGTACGCTGCGTAATACAGCTGGCGAACGTTATACTTCAAACAATGCTTATATCCCTTACCTGGCTGCCGGGTTTCAGTTAAAGGGTGAAAAACAGAAAAGAGAATGGGGGCTGGCGTTTGGTCTTCGTCCCGTTACAAAAGTGAGTTACAATATTGTGAGTGGCGGAAGAATCACTGCCGGAGATAGCACTATTACCAATTATGTGGGCGAAGGTGGTACTTACCAGGCTTTTGCAGGAACAGCAGTTGCGTTTAAAAAACTTTCTGTTGGTGTGAATTTTGGTTATCGCTTTGGTTCCAAGGATTATAATACAAATGTGTACATCCTCAACGATACGGCAACAGATCGCTATGTGGCAGGTAGAAAAATGATCAAGAACAGTTTTGGGGGTGCATTTCTTGAATTGGGCCTGCAGTACCTCATTACTATAAACAAGAAAAGCACACTGCAGTTGGGTGCATACGGAAGCATGCAGGGAAAATTAAAGAATTCAAGAGATGAACTTCTGGAAACCTTTGTAGATGCAAATGGTTTGGGTAACCTGGTGAGAGTGGATTCTGTATCTGATATAAAAAATATTAAGGGCACTATTGATTATCCTTCTTATTATGGCTTTGGATTTTTGTATGACAGGGAAGGAAAAGGCCGATTGAATATTTCAATGGATTATGTAACTCATAAATGGAGCCAGTATCGTTATTATGGAGGAAAAGATCTGTTGCAGGATGCATGGCAGTTGAATATCGGGTCACAGTATTTACCCGATGTTACCGGAAAAAAGGGGAATTTCTGGAATAATGTATTATATCGTGCTGGTTTTCATTATGGAATAGAGCCTTATGCCTTTGCCGGTAATATGAATTCATTTGGTATTACATTGGGTGCCGGTATTCCGATCCGGAAATATACCTATGCAGAAGTGAACAAGAACAACCTGGTGAACGTAGCTTTGGAATTCGGACAGAGAGGAAAGCGTGAGCAAACCCTGCGTGAAAATTATTTCCGCTTTACAGTTGGTTTCTCTTTGTCTGATATCTGGTTTATTAAACGGAAGTATGATTAATCAATTCATCATCAATTCAACTAACTTATTGAAAGCAGCATGTTTGGCAGGCTGCTTTTTTTTGTATGCCTGTGAGAATAATATTGAAACCATTAAAGACTTACAGAAAAACAAACTGAGTGTGGATGAAGTGAAAGGAGTGGAAAGCTTTTTCAGTACCGGCGGAAAAGTGAAAGCAAAACTCACCGCTCCCTATATGCTGCGTTATTACGACAGCGTTCCCCGTGTGGAATTTCCCAATTCATTGCATGTTGATTTTTATGATGATAGTCTGCGTGTGGAAAGTTACCTTGATGCCCGCCGTGGATACTACAATGAACAACAGAACAAAGTGGAACTGAGGGATAGCGTGGTAGTGATACGCATTAACGGCGATACGTTAAAATCAAAAGAACTTTTCTGGGACCAGAATCAACATAAACTCTTCACTAAAACAGATGTTGAGATAAGGCAAAAAACCAAGACCATCTTTGGCAAAGGTTTTGAAAGTGATGAACAACTCCGGAACTTTACCATTGATACTGTAAAAGGAGTGCTGTTGGTGGGCGCTTCTAAGTTTGGCGGGAATTAAGTTGACGGGTTAACAAGTTGAAATGTGAATTCATCCAGAACCAACTTGTCAACCATTCAACCTTTCAACTTGTTAACTATTAAACTCTACATATGGAATACAGAAGACTTGGCAGAACAGGTTTGCAACTGAGCGTTCTCTCTTTTGGCAGCTGGGTTACGTTTCAAAAGCAGATCGACGACAGCATTGCAGATGAACTTATGGGCATTGCATACGACAATGGAATCAACTTCTTCGATAATGCAGAAGTGTATGCATTGGGCAAAAGTGAAGAAATGATGGGCCGTGTTTTGAAGAAGAAGAACTGGGACCGCACCAGCTATGTGGTGAGCAGCAAGGCTTATTTTGGCTGGAGAGGGAAAGAAAACAAACCCAACCAAACGGGCCTCAGCCGTAAACACCTGGTGGAAGCCTGTCACGAAGCATTGCAACGCCTGCAGGTGAACTACCTGGATTTGTATTTCTGCCACCGTCCCGATAAAAATGTACCTATTGAAGAAGTGGTGTGGACAATGAACCATCTTATTCAACAGGGAAAAATTCTGTACTGGGGAACCAGCGAATGGAGCGGTGTGGAAATCATGGAAGCACATCGGGTGGCACAGGCATATCGTTTGATCGGCCCCGTTATGGAACAACCCGAATACAATCTCTTCAATCGTAATAAGATGGAGAATGAGTATCTCGAAGTGTTTAAGAATGTGGGATTGGGAACCACCATCTGGAGCCCGCTTGCCAGCGGATTGCTTACCGGCAAATACAACGATGGTATTCCGGAAGGAGCACGTCTTTCCATTTCAGGGTTTGAATGGTTGAAAGACAAAACACTGGCCGATGAAAAAATCAATAAGGTAAGAGCCTATAAAAAAGTGGCCGATGAACTGGGTGCCAGCATGGCTTCTTTAAGTATTGCCTGGTGTATTAAAAATCCAAATGTATCTACAGCTATATTAGGTGCTACTAAAAAAGAGCAACTGTTCGAAAACCTGAAAGCATTAGAGGTAGTACCTAAGCTTACAGATGAAGTAATGAATCAGATTGATGAAATTTTTGGCACAAAGCCGAAGTTGCCTGAGTGGTAGAATGAATTATATCAGTGATAGAAGGCGGATGATGTTTTCATTACATGTAAAATATCATCCGTTTTTTTTATGCATCAGTTTCTGTTCGTTTTTCCCATTTCTGCAATCCATTTGCTGATCAGTGCCACACCTTCTTTGTGCACAACTTCCCGTCCCACTTCAGGCATGGCAATTCCGGGATCAGTTGATTTCATGCGATAGAGCAGGATGGATTTATCAGGCTTACCCGGATGAATATCGAAAGAAAAATTACCAGTTGCTCTTCCTGCTGCCACCGGCGTTTTGTAAATACCAAGTCTTACAGAATTTGTTTCCTGCATATTGAGAAATAAACCGCTGCTGCTTCCCGGACCATTGGGATTGTGGCAATGTCCGCAATTAATATCAAGGTAAGCTCTGGCACGTTGATCCAGTGTACCACTGTGTTCATCGTTCCATATTGCATTTGATGCAATAGTGGCAGATGGCAGATCAATCATCCCATGCTGTTGCCAGTATTGCAATTGATTTTGTTTTCCGCTTGTATAAACATAATGGCCATTGAGATGCCGTGCTGCAATACCAATTGGTTGCAATCCGTTGTTCTGCTTATGGCAACCCATACATTGCGCCTGTGTGGGAATGAGATATTGTAATGAAACTTTTTTTCCTTTTGAATCGATGTAGTCAACTGTTGTAATATCACCGATTGGTTCAAACACCGCTTCTGTTTGTTCTTTATTCCATATGTATTGATAAGTAGCCCACCCGTTTTCACGGTGTGCAAGTATCCTTGTTTCAATAATACGGCGGCCTTTGCTTTCGTCCCTGAAATCATTGGGGAAATAAAAGTTTTTGATCAGAACCGTCCCTTTTGGCAAATCAAAAATGGAATCCTGTGAATAAGTTGCTTTGGTTCCAACAGGCAGTTTGATGAACCTTGCTTTTTCAGCATAATTACTGAACAAGGGGGTGTGTAATCCATACGGCACAACACCATCGGCCGGTAATAAGTTTTTCATTTCCCCGGTAAAGAAATGATAGTCGCTCAGATTATCGTGAAACTGAAAATAAGGATCCTTCTTTTTACTGATAAAGGAAAAGAAAAGGATCAATGAGGTGAATAATAAAATGACGGCAGACTTCTTCATGTTTACTTCGTTCCGGGTTTCAAAAAGGTCATTGTTGTAAAACACAGTTGTACTTACTGGCATCCCTGCTGATGTTTTTAAAATTATTCTCTGCATCAATATTGGCAAAGGATTGATTTTTATTGTCTCTGATGCAGATCTGTGCGGGCTGTTTAGCATCCGTAATTCCATCGTACACAATATGCGGTACGTTTTTACCAAACTTCAGCTTGAACCGGTAGAGCTTTCCCATTCTTCCTTTCATGGTTGCTTTAGTATGCGCCCGTTCATAAATATTTTCATATACTGCAATCTGTGTGGGATAAGGATAGTAAGTGCTGTCTTTAATAGGATTCTCAGTAATATAATAACTCACAATGGCAGTGCCTACTGTTTTATTGTTGATGATTTCATTGCTGTACACTTCCACATGATTGGTGGCAAGAATCATCACACCGGTTCCTTGAGGGACTTTACCTACGATATTTCCCTTGGGTGCAAAGTTGATGTGATTGTTATGATGTACATGATTCCGGAACACACGAATATGTCCGCCTTTTTTCTGCACCAGGTCGGGCAAATCAAATATGAGGATTCCTCCTGTGTTATTGGTGGCTTCGTTATCAAACACATCGGCATGCAATGAGTTTTCAATTTCTATGCCGGCGACATTTTCCCAGGCTTTGGAATTTTTTACAACGATGTATTTCGACTGTCCTACATAAATACCTGCATCGCTGGCGCCACGAGCTTCACAACTATCAATTACCACATTTGTACATTGTACGGGATACAAACCATATCCTCCGTTTTTAGAATGAGCGCCACGGGTCCATTCTGCTTTTACGTTAAGGAAACGGATGCCGTTTACAAACTGTGTTTTAATGGCATCTCCTTTCGTGTCCTGTACAGTAAGGTTCTGAATGGTGATATTGTTTCCGTTTGTAATCTTAATTCCCTCTGCCCCGCTGATCTGTGAACCAAAGTTGAGAATGGTCTTGTCTTTGCCTGCACCTTTGATGGTGATATTGTTTTTTCCGTCGAGCCATAAACCGGAAGGGAGCGAAAATGTTCCTTCGGGCAGTTCAATGGTTCCGCCATCTTGTATCGAAATAAACTGGCGTTGCATTTGTTTGACCAGGTCCTGTGCCAGAAGAGAGAAAGGCAAAACAAAAAATATGACGGCAAACAAGACGGAGAATCGCATGGCAAAGGTTTGACTACAAAATACAGAATCTTTATTTCAGTTGCCGAACCTTTGGTATCTTCCTCTTTCAAATTATTGCTATGTCATTCAAAGGAAAAACAGTGTTTATTACCGGTGCTACCCGTGGAATCGGGAAAGCGATGGGACTCAAACTTGCAAAAGAAGGTGCTAATGTTGTGGTGGCTGCCAAAAGTGTGGAGGAAAATCCGAAACTGGGCGGTACCATTTTTACTGCTGCAGATGAAATGACGGCAGCAGGCGGACAAGGATTGGCGATTCAGCTCGATATTCGCTTTGAAGACCAGATACAGGCTGCTGTTGAAAAAACTGTTGCTGCTTTTGGCGGTATTGATATTCTCATCAACAATGCATCGGCCATCAACTTAACACCAACCGAGCAAACAGAACCGAAGCGTTTTGATCTGATGCATGATATCAATGTCCGTGGTACGTTCTTTATGACACGTGCCTGTATCCCACACTTACGCAAAGGAAAAAATCCGCATATACTTACTTTATCACCTCCTGTAAACCTGAAACCCAAATGGCTGGCAGGTCATATTGCTTATACCGTTACCAAGTATAATATGAGCATGATGACCTTAGGCTGGGCCGAAGAGTTGAAAAAAGATGGTATTGCGGCCAATGCATTGTGGCCTCGTACTACAATTGATACAGCTGCTGTACGCAACCTGCTGGGCGGTGAAGCATTGGCGAAGATGAGCCGCACACCGGAAATCCTGGCCGATGCTGCGCATATCATTTTAAGTAAACCTGCTTCATCCTGCACCGGTAATTTATTTGTGGATGAGCAGGTGTTTGCTGCTGAAGGAATCACAGATCTGAGTGGTTATAGTGTGGTGCCGGGCGGACAATTATTTACGGATTTATTTGTTGATTGATTCTGATTGAATCGATTCTTTTCTGTGATCATCTGTGTTATCTGTGAGAAATTATAATTTATGCGTTACCTGTTTCTTCTTCTGTTGTTCATTTCCTGCCAAAATCAGAAACCTATGCAAAAAGAGGAATTGAAAATTCATGCGATCCGTTTAAAACCAGGACAAGACCTGAAGAAGGAAATTCAAAACTATGTTCAGGAACATAAAATTGAAGCCGGATGGATCATGACCTGTGCCGGAAGTATTACACAATATCATTTGCGGTTCGCCAACCAACCCAACGGATCCAAAGCCAATGGCCATTTTGAAATTGTAAGTCTCACAGGAACAATAAGTATCAACGGATCGCACCTGCACATGAGTGTGAGCGACAGTACAGGTAAAACGATCGGCGGTCATTTACTCGACAGCAATTTCATTTATACCACTGCCGAAATTGTAATCGGTGAGGGAAAGCAACTCATTTTTACCAGGGAGAAAGACGGAACAACGGAGTGGGAGGAGTTGCAGGTTAAGAAAAGAAAATAATTATGGTAAAACAACGTAACTCGGTTTATTGCTTTTACATAATACTGTTGCTCTTATTTATTTTCTATTGGTCAAAGCATCATAGTCTCTTTTGTAGAATGAAAGGCGATGAGTTTTTTATTTTGGCTGAAGTTTCAATGGTTATGAGTTGTTTGTTTTTTGTTGGACTTCAAATTGTGGTAAAGAAGCTTAACTGGGTGCTTGTTTTGATTCTTCCAATATTAAATATATTTCTTTCTTTCTTTTTAGGGTTAGGGTTTGCTATTATCAGTTCTTTTGATAGTTATCCTAATTATGACATCTGGATTTTGGGAGTTGTTTATATGATTGTTACTTTGATTGAAGGAATGGTTTTATGGAGAAAGCCTTTATAAAACAAGAGAGCCGCCCAACGGGCGGCTCTCTTGTTTTCATTCTCTGTGTTCTCCGTGTCTCTGTGGTAAAAAACTATCTCAGAATTTCCTTCGGTACTTCTTTTTCCAACAGGTATTTATAAATAAACAATGCATTTTCATTGACACTGTGTGCATCCTGTGCAGGCAGGTTGCGCCATCCATGACGTCCGCCGGGATATACCATAAATTCAAAATGCTTTTTCTTTTCCTGCAGTTTCTTTACTAACTGCAAACTGTTTTGCAGGTGCACATTATCGTCCATCGTACCATGATAAATGCGGAGCAGGCCTTTGTATTTATCAAGATGTGTAAATACAGACGATGATTTGTATCCTTCCGGATTTTCGGCCGGTGTATCCATAAAACGTTCGGTGTAATGACTGTCGTACAATGACCAATCCGTAACACTGCCTCCTGCTAATCCATGCGTGAAGTAATCAGCTCCGTAGGTTAATGCATAACAGCTCATGTAACCACCATAGCTGAAACCACTGATGCAGACTTTGTTTTTATCAACACTTGCATTTTCAATCAGCCATTTTACAATGGTGATCCAGTCTTTCATTTCCCAATAACCCAGGTTGCGGTACATATAGTTGATGCCTTCTTTTCCAAAATGGCCGCTGGCACGGTGATCAATTGCCACCTGGATCATTCCTTCCCGTGCATACCATTGTTGCTGCATGCTCAGTTGCCATCCGTCGTAAACAGTTCCGGCATTGGGTCCGCCGTAAATGTTGATCAGCAACGGATATTTTTTGTTCTTATCAAAATTCACAGGCCACACAATACGAACGGGTAAATCGTATTTTCCATCTTCACTCTTTACACGAAGTAATTCTGTTTTGGCAAGAAGGGTAGTGGCAAACTCTTCTCCTTTTGCATTGCCCAGCTCTTTAATGATTTTTCCTTTGTTGTTCACCAGCACCATTGCATCAGGTGTGGATGTATTGGAGCAGTTGGTGATAAAATAAGATCCGTTGGGTGACAGTTGAATGTTACGGTGTGTAAATTCTCCAAACGTAAGACGTGTTAAACCGGTTCCGTTGAGTTTCACTTTGTATAAATCAAAACGGGCACTGTTGTCTTTGCGACAGGTGAAGTATACCAGTTGATTTTTTTCGTCGATATAGGTTACAGCTGTTACGGTATAATTACCACTGGTGATGGCATTGATGCGTTTGCCGGTGATATCGTGCAGGTACAAATGATTCCAGCCACTGGCATCACTCTGAAGGATGAATTGTTTTCCGTTTTGCAGGAAGGTGATGCGTCCGCCCTGATCGTCTAAATCAATCCATGTTTTTTGTTCTTCACTGTAAATTTCTTTTTTGGTTCCATCAGCCAGATTCATTTCATACACTTTCAGTTTGTCCTGCGAACGGGGCATCCATTGAATCCACAACGCACTTCCATCGGGCTTCCAGTAAGGCATGCCAAAATACTGATCGTCTTTTTCGTTGAAATCGGCCCAAACAGTAGAGCCGCCATCCGGTCCCACCACACCAACTTTTACTTCGGGGTTTTTATCACCAGCTTTGGGGTAACGTGTTTGCTCAATGTATCCATGTTGTCCTTCCTCACTATAAATCGGGAACATAGGCACCATGCTTTCATCCATCCGCATGTACGCAATGTGTTTACTATCCGGGCTCCACCAGAACGATTTGTAACGGGTAGGGCGGCCCAGGATTTCTTCATAATACACCCAACTGGCAAAACCATTCAGGATCACATCTGTTCCATCGAAAGTGAGTTGTGTTTCTTTTTTTGTTGCCAGGTTAATGCTGTACAGGTTATTGTTTCGGGTGAACGCTACATATTTTCCATCGGGAGATAATGTTGGGTTCTTCTCCGGGTCTTTGTTGAAGGAAAGTTGTGTTTCGCCGGCATCGGTCTTGTGCCAGAGGTCATTGTTTTTTACAATCACTTCGTTGATCAACTTTGCAATCGCAGGAGCAGGTTCGTTGAATTCTTTCTCTTCACCGGTTTTACCATTTACCAGGAATGTTTTTCCATCCCGTTTGAGGATCAGGTTCTGGTCATCGAACCATTTCACAAATTGAGGTAAGGGTTTGGTGATTTTTTGTGGTGCTCCTTTGAGCATTTGTGCAGTAGTTAAATCTTTCTGTTGTGCAGAAACAAAAACAGAAGTGCATACGGCAACAATCAACAGATAAACTCTCATGAATACGATTTTAGGGCGTGAAGATAATTTTTTTGCCTTTCGGATACGATGCTATTGGATGAGTGGAAATAAAAAAGCCGCAACGGATCTGATGCGGCTGTATGTTGATTCAGGTTTGTATTATTCAGGAGTACGCTCCGGCCTCATCATGGGGAACAACAGTACATCCTGGATGCTGGGCTGGTTGGTCATGAGCATTACCAAACGATCAATTCCAATACCAATACCGGCGGTAGGAGGCATACCGTATTCCAGTGAACGGAGAAAATCGTAGTCAATAAACATCGCTTCATCATCGCCACGTTCTTTCAGTTTTACCTGGTCTTCAAAACGATCCCGTTGATCTAATGGATCGTTCAATTCACTATATGCATTTGCAATTTCTTTACCGTTAATCATCAGCTCAAAACGCTCCACCAGTCCGGGTTTGCTGCGGTGTTTTTTGGTGAGCGGACTCATTTCAACGGGATAATCAATAATGAAGGTTGGCTGAATGTATTTGCTTTCGCTGGTGGCGCTGAACAGTTCATCAATGAGCTTGCCTTTGCCCATTGTGGCATCAACAGCAATATTCAGTTGTTTACAGGTGGCTCTCAGTTCTTCTTCGTTCTGATTGCTTACATCTATACCTGTATTCTCTTTGATGGCATCAAAAATTGAAATGCGTTTGAATGGCGTGCGGAAGCTGATCTTCTGCTCACCCACCTGAACTTCGGTATCACCATGCAAGGCAATGGCAATGCGTTCCAGCAGGTTTTCGGTAACATTCATCATCCAGAAATAATCCTTATATGCAGTATACCATTCCAGAATAGTGAATTCAGGATTGTGTGTGCGGTCCATTCCTTCGTTGCGGAAGTTGCGGCTGAATTCATACACCCAATCAAATCCACCCACAATCAAACGTTTCAGGTATAATTCATTGGCGATACGCATATACATGGGTACATCCAATGCATTATGATGGGTGGTGAACGGACGGGCAGTAGCTCCGCCGGGGATGGTTTGCAGCACCGGTGTATCTACTTCCAGCGCTCCATGTTCATTAAGGTATTCACGAATGGTGTTCACCATCAATGTGCGTTTCACAAATACATCTTTCACCTGCGGATTGATGATGAGATCGGCATAGCGCTGACGGTATTTGAACTCCGGATCGGTTACTGCATCAAAGGTTTGGCCTTCTGCCTCTTTCACCACCGGTAAAGGTTTGAGTGATTTGGTGAGAACGGTCAATTCTTTTACGTGCAAACTTGTTTCACCGGTTTTGGTAATGAACACATATCCTTTCACACCAATGATATCGCCGATGTCCAGTAATTTTTTAAAAACCACATCATAGAGTGTTTTGTCTTCGCCCAGTGCAATATCATCCCGCTTCACATAAATCTGGATGCGGCCATGGCTGTCCTGCAGTACAGCAAAACAGGCTTTTCCCATATCACGGATACTCATGATACGGCCGGCCACACATACTTCCTGGTATTCATCTTTTGTATGTTCGTTGTAGCCGGATTTAATAGCGGTTGAATAATGAGTTACCGGAAACAGCGGGGCGGGATAGGCATCAATACCCAGTTTGCCCAGTTCGGCCAGTTTCTCTCTTCGGATAATTTCCTGTTCAGACAAATTTGTGCTCATGATCATTCTTCGGTTTAACAGTTGGCAAAGGTACTGGTTGCAACGCTTTGGGCAAAGACACAAATATTGGCATGATTTTAAGCAACCTTATGGGTAAAAGATACGTTCTTTACTAAAATTGAAAGTCATGATCAGACGTGTTACATTTTTCTTAGTGGTATCCCTTTTTGCCACTTCCTGCACCGTGTTAAGTCAGCTGCCCCAATTACCCGGAAACGGAGTAACAGAAGCAGAGGCCGGTCAGGGTGTGAAAGAAGCTCTCGGACAAGGATTGGTGAGGGCCGTGCTCAATCTCAATAAAACAGATGGGTTCTTTGGCAGCCAGTTTTATAAAATTCTGTTGCCGCCCGAAGTACAGAAAGTGGAAAATACTATGCGTAACATTGGCCTTGGCAAACAGGTGGATAGAGCGGTTCTTCAGATCAATCGTGGTGCTGAGGATGCAGTAGGTTTTGCCAAGCCCATTTTTGTGGAGGCGATTAAACAGATGACCATCACCGATGCCATCAATATCATCCGTGGGCCCAAAGATGCTGCCACTAATTATTTTAAAGAGAAGACAACTGCTGCTTTGATCAAGGCGTTTACACCGGTTGTACAACAATCTTTGGACAAAGTGGAAGCAACAAAATATTATGGTGACCTGATTAATACGTACAACAAGTTTCCAACCACACGTAATAAATTAAATCCCGATCTCACCTCTTATGTAGTAGGTAAAACAGTGGATGCATTGTTTGATCAGATAGCAAAAGAAGAAACAGAAATCCGTGAGAACCCCGTAAAGCGAACCACAGAAATTCTGAAGAAAGTGTTTGGAGCTACCTGGAATTAAACGCAGCATTTTAGTTTGAGCTGATGTCTTACGTTCAAATGTGTCGTGTTTGTCTTATACTATTCCTAGCTTTTTCGTTGTTTGCTTGCAAACGTGAAAAAGGCTATACAGATAAGGGAATCCTGGTTGGGATTGATGGAAGATATTGTGCCTGCTGTGGAGGATTAATACTGGAAGCCGACAATGGTATGGATTTTAATATTGAATCACTTCCGGGGGTTACAAGTGAAGAGTTGTATAAAATGACGTATCCCCGGAAGATATCTTATAACTGGAAGGCCGATCGTACCTGCGGTGGTATTACTTACATTACGATTACTTCGTTCCGGTTTGATTAGGCCGGGCGGCGGTTTTTCACTTCATCATACTTTGCATCGTAATCTGCACGAAGTGTACCCATCATTCTGTCCCAGAACAAAAAATACAATCCATAATTCCCGGTAAAATATTGATGATGCTGGTTGTGCGTTACAGAAGTATTGATCCATTTTCCCACCCAGGTCCGCTGAAAGTTTTTCGGAAATAATTCCCATCCTAAATGTCCGTATACATTGTACACCATCTGGAACAGGAAGAAGAAGAACAGGTGTGGTTTTGTTACCGGAATGGTGTAGATGAACACCACAAGTATTCCTACTTCCAGTATTGCTTCGAGGGGATGAAAAGCAAAAGATGCCCAGGGTGAAGGGTTGATGCTTTTATGATGGATAAGATGAAAAATGCGGAAGAGTTTTGGATGATGCATCAGCCGGTGAATCCAGTAAAAATAAGTGTCGTGAATAATCAGCATCAAAGGGAAAGCCAGCCAGAAATAGAATAATCCGTATTGATAAATGTCGGAATAGTAAGTAGTGTGTTTCCGGATGGATGCATGCCCTAAGAAAAACCATGGAATGAACGCAAAAAGCGTCATGGTGCACAATGAAAAGAAAATTTCCCGCCGGTAATCTTTTGAAACAGGAAAACGCAACTGAATTTTTTTAAAGCTGATGCGGTTCCGCAGTAACACATACCAGATGACAAACGCCAGTCCGGCGATGATAAAGTACCGCAGTCCTATCACGAGGAAATAGCTGATCCATGTACCGTTTGGCTGAAGCATAAGAAATAACAGCAACTTGTTATAAAATGTTCATCAACTGTCTGCCAGTAACACCTGCCAGGCTTCATTCACTTTTCCGGCATCGAGTAATTCTTTCGCATACTTGTGTAATTCTTTATCCATTTCATCTGGATTCACCGAGAAGTATTGAATGATGTTTTTCAATCGTTCATCTTCATAGGCGGCATCCACTGCTGGGTATTCATGCACATTGCCCAGCTGGCCCAGGTTGTTGCCGGTGAGAAGGGTACTGTTGCGGATGCTTTCGGGTAATGCATCAATACCAATACCCAGTTGCACATTTGGTTTGGCTACCATGAACAAATTGGATGCATCTACTTTACTGTACCAGTCGCCGCCCAATCGTGCCACATGATGCAGTTTCTGCTGATCAATCATGGAGCCTTCTGCATTTAAAATACTATCGGCTACGTGCATGCGCAGTACTTCGCAAATAACAAGGTTTCCGGCACCGCCTTCTGTACCCAATGATTTTACTTCAATCACTTTACATTCCATCTTTACCTTGCTCTCCTTGACCATAGGCGGACGAACCGTTGTGGCAGGTTCAATCGTAAAGCCTGATTTGTGAAATTCATTCACGCCTTTCGGAAATTCGCAACTGGACAAAGAAGTTTGCTGCACCATATCGTAGTCTACAATATTGATCACCACTTCGGGTACTTCCAATACATTGTCTAACGTGTGCTTAGTGGAATTGTCCCTCACTCTTCTGGAAGGAGAAAACACCACAATCGGCGGATTGGAGGAAAACAGGTTGAAAAAACTGAACGGACTCAGATTCACATTGCCCTCTTTATCAATGGTAGATGCCAATGCAATGGGTCTTGGAGCGATGGCATGTTGCAGCCACTGCTGTTTTTGTATGGGGTTGAGAGAGGATAGATCAATTACCATATATCGAACTTTGGCGCAGAGAAAAGAGAAGCAGAGTTCTGCGCAGAGTTAAAAATCGTTTACAATTCTTTTAAAGCCGTCTTTTAGTAAAGGCACATTAAAGTTAATAAGGTAGCCCAACTTCTTGTTATAGAGTTTCAGGTAAGTAATAACCTGAAACTGAAAAACAGGGTTGATGGTTTCCACAGATTTATTTTCAATCACAACTTCATGCTCAACCAATAAGTCAATTTCATATGCTTTACCAAGCGGTTGATCTTTATAAGTTAATTCAACCGGCACATTCGATCGAACGTGTAATCCACGCAATTCCAATTCTCTTTTTAAAGCAAGTTGGTAGGCTGATTCTAATAATCCCGGGCCCAGCACACGATGAACAGTAATGGCTGCGTCTAAAATGATAGCTCCAATTTCGTTGAGTTTTTCTTTGTTAGCCATAAGTGTGTTTATAGGTTGTCCTCTGCGATGTCTCTTTTACTTCTTTCTCTGCGCCAACAACTCATAACTTTTTTTTCTTCAAAATCGAAAAATCATCCTCCTCTTTCACCATCGTATTACTCAGAATACCCAAACCATCCACTTCCAGTTCCACTACATCGCCTTCCTGCAACCATTGTTCCTGGTAGTTTGGATCGTTGATTTTGCCGGTGCCGTTGAGTTCGAGAAAACAACCGGTCCCTACGGTTCCGCTGCCAATGATATCGCCGGGATAGAGATCCACACCATAAGAAGCACGTTCAATAATTTCAGCAAAGGTCCAGTCCATGTCGCCTACATTGCCCAGGCTCACCTGTTGTCCGTTAATGCGGCAACGCATGGCCAGGTTCCAGCTCTTACCGGTATGATTTTCTTTGGCAGGAATTTCGAAAGATTCCAGTTCGTCCAGCGTTACCAGCCAGGGGCCTGTAGCGGTGGCGAAGTCTTTTCCCTTAGCCGGGCCAAGGCTCAGTGTCATTTCTTCCAACTGAAGTTTGCGTGCACTGAGATCGTTCATAATCATCAAACCTGCAATGTATTGATCGGCTTCTTCTGCACGGATATTGCGGCCGTGCCGGCAAATCACAATGGCCACTTCCAGTTCAAAATCCAGTTTTTCAAAATGATCGGGCATACAACGAACATCACCCGGACCCTGAATACCATGGTGATTGGTAAAATAAAAAATCGGGAACTGGTCAAACTCCGGAATCATCTCTGCCTTACGGTTACGCCTGGCCGCAGCTACATGCTGGCGAAACGCATACCCATCTCTGCAGGAAGGAGGAAAGGGCACCGGTGCAATCAGTTGCACATCTTCAATACGAAGTTCATTGCCCGGTAGTAGTCGTCCGCTTTTTACAGCAGTTAACCCTGCCTGTACGGCCGGAATATAATCGTCCCAGAAATTCAAAAAGAGATTCATACTGCTGGGTAAATCGGGATGCAGCTGATCCATATTATAGACCAATCCGTTTTCCAAAACAGCTAATTGTTCCTGTCCTTCGTTGAGATAAGTAATGAGTTTCATCCGGCAATCGTTTTATGCAAAGCAAAGGTATCAGATCATGGCTGCATTTCATTTACTTTTGTTCTGTATGATTCAATCCATCAACGATTTTAAGAAACCGTTTTTTATTGGTGTGGCGGGTACCGGTATGAGTGCCATTGCACAATATTTGCAGGGCATTGGTAAAGAGGTGAGTGGTAGCGACCGTTACTTTCATCCGGGAGAGTTTAATGATACCAAATCCAAACTGGAAGCCGAGGGCATTCAATGTTTTTTACAGAACGGAGAAGGAATCACAGAGGATACAGACCTTGTAGTGGTTTCCACTGCTATTGAAGATACTGTTGCAGAAGTGATTAAGGCGAAGCAAATGAATAAGCCCATCATCAAAAGGGCCGAACTGCTGGCGATTATTGCAAAAAGTAAAAAGACCATTGCCGTAGGAGGTACTTCGGGCAAATCCACCACCAGTGCCATGATTTTTGACATCCTGCAATATGCCAAACTGGAGCCAAGCATCATCAGTGGGGCCGGACTAACTTCGATCATCCGTGAAGGGAAAATAGGAAATGCAAAAGTGGGTAAAGGAGATTGGCTGGTGATCGAAGCCGATGAAAGCGACGGCAGTATTGTAAACTACCATCCCGAAATTGGATTGTTGCTCAATATTGATAAAGACCATAAAGAGATTGAAGTGCTCATGGATGTGTTTGCACAATTCCGTGATCATACAAAAGAACATTTTGTCGTAAATCAATCACATCCGCTGGCCCGGCAATTGTCTGTGAACCCCGCTTTTAATTTTTCTGTGGATGAAACAGATACTGCAGCTTATCATGCAACTGCATTCTCACAAAAAGGGTTGAGCATTTCGTTTACGATCAGAAAGGCAAATGAAGAGGCATCGTTTCAGATGAATGCAATCGGGAAACACAATATGGAAAATGCACTGGCGGCAGTAACGGTATCTCATCTGGCAGGGGTTTCTCTCAGGGATTCTGCAACAGCTCTTCAGTCGTACGAAGGAATTTACCGAAGGCACCAGGTGGTCGGACAAAAAAACGGGGTATGGCTCATTGATGATTATGCACACAATCCGGCCAAATGTGCGGCAAGCATTGAGGCTTGTCAGCCATTGGCAGATAAGGTGATTGCCTGGTTTCAGCCACATGGCTATGGCCCCACAAAATTTCTCCGGCACGATTTTGTGGATGAAATAGCAAAGGTGCTGCGTCCACAGGATGAAATCTGGATGAGTGAAATTTTTTATGCCGGCGGAACTGCCGTAAAGGATATTTCGGCCAACGATCTCATTGAAGACCTGAAAGCAAAAGGAGTAAACGCATTTTTCACAGAGAACCGGAATGATTTTCCTTCAGTTGTGCGACCTCACTTTACAAACGATTGCGTTTTATTGCTCATGGGAGCCCGGGATCCGGGATTGGAAGGGTATGCTAACTTTGTGTGGGAGCATTTATAGATTTCGTTAACTTAATACACTTTATCATCTTTTCAGATTCAGTTTATATTTGTAACAGAAAATGAGGATGTATGCATTTTGATAAAATTCATAACAAAGGGCAGGCTCAACTTTTTCAGAATCACTACCTGGAAATGTTAACCAAAACACATCCCCTGGTGATTTGGGGGTTGTATTTGCCGGTAATTATCGGTTTTCCTCTTTACAGTCATTCAAAACTTGCAATTTCAATTAGCGCTATTGCTGGATTATTTTTGGCGGGCATGTTGTTCTGGACATTTTTTGAATACCTGATGCATCGTTTTGTATTTCACCTGGTGGCCGAGAGTGAAAGAGCACGACGCATTATTTATGTTATGCATGGGAATCATCACGAATATCCAAGAGATAAAGAGCGGTTGTTTATGCCGCCCGTTCCCAGTATTATTATCTCTTCCCTGATCTTCTTTGCGATGTTCAGTGTTCTTCGTCAGAATACATTTACGTTCTTTTCAGGATTTATGCTGGGGTACCTAATGTATGGAACGATGCATTATGCCATTCATGCCTGGAATCCTCCGTTTAAATGGATGAAACCTTTGTGGAGGAATCATCACCTGCATCATTATAAAAATGAACACCAGGGTTTTGGTGTAAGTACTACGATTTGGGACAGAGTTTTTGGAACCATGTTCGACTTAAAAAAAGAAAAAGAAGATAAAGAGAAGGTGAAGGAGTTGATGTATTAAAAAGCAGATGCATAAAGCGCAGTGCTTAGTGCATAATGCAGTTACCATTTGTCTTCATCAGAAATCATATCATCCCGTTGGCGAAACTGCTGACGGGATTTTTGTTTTTGTAACTGTCGCTCTACAATCATAGTGGCAATGAGTTTCCCGGCATCGGCATCCGGATAATCTTTCAACAGTTGTTTTAGTTTGGGTTCGCTTACATCAATGCGATAAAGCAGTCGTACCAGTTGTTCAAAATCTGTTTGAATCAGTTCATTGATTTTTATGGAAAGCTGGTGAATGAGTTCTTCTTCCGAAACCTGTTCCGGTAGCTGAAGTGCCAGTTCGCTGTTGAGTATTGCTGCCAGTTCGTTTGCAGCCATGGTAAAACGGTTTATTGCAGATTCCGTGGTTGCTCCATGACTCCTGTTCCAAACAAAGCGAAGTCGTACCGCACAGGATCTGCTGCATTAAAGGTACGGAGATTCGCTGTGAGCTCCAGTGCGGCCAACCAATCGTCCTGTTTTCGATGCAATAAGCCATATTGCCGTGCAATGCGTGAAACGTGTACGTCAAGCGGACAAATCAGGTCTTTCGGTTGTATCTTTTTCCAGATGCCGAAGTCAACACCTTTTTGATCCTTTCGCACCATCCACCGCAGGTACATATTGAGCCGTTTACAACTCGATTTTTGTGCGGGTGATGAAATGTGTTTCTCTGTTCGCTTTACATGTTCCAATGAAAAGAAATACGATCTGAAATGATTCAATCCTTCTTCTACACTCATTCCTTTTTTGGGAAAGAAGGCTGTTTCTAATGATGGGTGATTGCTGTAATGATAATTGAAAAACTCAATGAAGTAATACAGATCATCTGTGTTGAAGGTGCGGTGTTTGAAGTGTTTCAGTTTATTTAAATCGGTGGCCGAATGATGTAAACAGAATGCATGTGGCTGCATCTCCATCAGCTGCATCAGTTCTTTGCTTTTGTTGATGATGGTGGTTCGTTGGCCCCACGCAAATACAGCCGCAAACAACCCTGCAATTTCAATGTCCTGCTTTTTCGTAAACAGGTGGGGGATGTAAATAGGATCATCCTTAATGAAAGAAGGTTGATTGTAGAAATCAACCTTCTTGTCCAGTAATTGCTGTAATGATTCACTCATGTTTTAATGTAGTCTCAACCGGTTCAGGTCGCTGGGAGCGTCCCGATCCTATCCGATGGCTTTGGCCAGATCGGCAATCAGATCGTCAGCGTCTTCAATGCCCACACTTAAGCGGATTAATGAATCACTCAACCCGTTTTTAATACGTTCTTCTCTGGGAATTGAAGCGTGTGTCATCGTTGCCGGATGGTTGATCAAAGATTCCACACCACCTAAACTTTCGGCAAGTGCAAACATATGAGTAGAAGAGAGTACACGTTTGGCTTCTTCCACGCTATCATTCACCAGTTCAAAACTGATCATGCCGCCAAAATCATGCATTTGTTCTTTGGCAATGGAATGCCCGGGATGATCAGTAAAACCAGGCCAGTATACTTTCTTCACCTTTGAATTTGATTTGAGCCAATGTGCAATTTTTGCTCCGTTTTCGCAATGTGCTTTCATGCGGATGCCCAGCGTTTTAATGCCACGCAGCACCAGGAAACAATCCATTGGTCCGGGAACAGCACCGCAACTTTTCTGAATAAAATATAAACGTTCACGAAGATCTGCATCGTTGATCACCAAACATCCCTGTATCACATCGCTGTGTCCGCCCAGGTATTTGGTAGCACTGTGCATCACAATATCAGCACCCAGATCCAATGGATTTTGTAAAGCCGGTGATGCAAACGTATTATCAACACATAACAAAGCACCTGCTTTTTTGGCAATGGCAGCAATGGCTTTGATGTCGGTGATATTCATTAACGGATTGGTAGGGGTTTCCACCCAGATGAGTTTTGTATTAGCAGTTAATGCCGCTTCCACATTGGCAGGGTTGGTGGTATCTACATAGTGAAACTTCAATCCAAATTTTTCAAACACTTTCATAAACAGTCGGTACGTACCACCATACATATCGTTGGCTGCAATCACTTCATCGCCGGGTTGTAATAATTTAATCACGGCATCTGTTGCGGCCACTCCACTACCAAATACCAATCCGAATTTTCCATTTTCAATCACTGCCACAGCTTCTTCCAATGCTTTACGGGTTGGGTTCTGGCTGCGTGCATATTCAAATCCCTGGTTCACGCCCGGCGCTTCCTGTACATAGGTGGAGGTTTGGTAAATAGGAGTCATAATGGCACTGGTAGAAGGATCGGGATGTGACCCTGCGTGCACATACTTACTGGCTTGTTTCATATATAAGTTTATAATTTTTAAATAAGGAATGCAAAGATCAGGTTTTAGAAGAATTGTGCTGCACTTAAATAGCGCCAGTCATAATTATCTGCCTCATAAGCATCTTTTGATTTTATGTTCTGCTCAAGCACATCTTCATCGAGAATTTTTTCAGTCACCAGTTTTTTCCGGCTTTCATGAATCATCTCTTTTATTTGCGCATGCTCCATCCAGCTTTTTTGAGGGGGTTCATAACCCACTTTGTTCGTACGCCATACAATTCCATCCGGCAATTTTTCATCCATTACTTTTCTGAGTAACCATTTCGGGAAACCGTTATGTATTTTGAAGTGGGACGGTAATGAAAAGACAAACTCCACCAATTCGTGACTGAGGAAGGGCAGCCTTGTTTCCCTGCTATGCGCCATACTGTTGCGATCGGCATAATGCAACAGCTCCCCAAGACCCTGCTGCATGGTGTTGAAATACAGGATGTCGTTGAGTTTGCTTACCGGCGGTTTGTAAACGGAATAGAATTTATCGTAATGAGCGTGTGCATAATCACGGCTGATATGCGGGTGAACCAAAATGCGTTTGCGTTCCAGCTCTTCCAGTTGTGCATTGGCAACAATGGGGAAGAGGGCGGCCATATAATTGGCAAATCCCCAATGAAACGGAATGTCATTTTGCTGCAACAAGATACGTTCCTGCATCGCAAAACCATATTTAAAACGGGCCACCTGTTCCTGTAAATACCAATGAATGTATTTGTTGTAACCGGCCAGTGTTTCATCGGCGCCCTGTCCGTCTAACAACACGGTTACGTTTTGTTCTTTGGCGAGTTGCATTACTTTGTATTGTGCATACACACTCGAAGAACCAAAGGGTTGTTCCTGGAAATAGCTCAGCTGTTGAAAGTCGTTGATGAAACTTTCTGCAGTTGGTTGTACAATATGTTGTTGCAGATGAAACTGATCGGCTACGGCTTTTGCATATTTCAGCTCATCTTTTTCAAAACCGGGAAAAACAGCTGTAAAGCATTGATGGCTGTCACTTCCTGCATTCAACAGTGAGCTCATGGCAACAATCGATGAACTGTCGAGTCCGCCGCTCAGACTGGTTCCCACGGGCACATCGCTTCGTAATCTTCGTTGCACACTGGTTTGAAACAAGAAACGGAATTGTTCGATTGCTTCTTCTTCAGTAATTTTTTGGTTTGCCTGTTTATCAAGATCCCAGTATAAATTCACATACAGCTCCTTGCTGCGCAACCTGAATGTTGCATAATGGCCTGGCGGGATGCAAAAGATATTTTCATAAAACGTGACACTGGCATCCACTGCATTTTGCGTGTGGCCGTTTGCCAGGAAATTCAACAGCATCAAATGATTCCAGGAGCGATTGATACCTGCAGCCCATAAGGCTTTCAGTTCACTGGCAAACAGAAACTGGTTGCCGTCGTAGTGATAATAAAATGGTTTTTCGCCAAAACGGTCACGGGCTGCAAATAATGTTTGTTCCCGTTCATCCCAGATAGCGAAGGCAAACATGCCATCGAAATGTTGTACGCAATCATTCTTCCAGCAATCATAAGCGGCGAGAATTACTTCGGTGTCTGATTGGGTGTGAAAAGCATATCCGTTCTGAAGTAACTCGTTGCGCAGTTCAATGTAGTTATAAATTTCACCGTTATACGAAATGGTATAGCGGTTGAGATAGTGCAGCGGTTGTGCGGCATCGTTACTGAGATCAATAATGCTGAGGCGGCGATGCCCCAATGCCACAGCGCCGGATTCGTTTTGCCACATACCCGATCCATCGGGCCCACGGTGTGCCATTGCATCGGTCATTTGCTGCAATCTGTCTGCAGGAACACGATGCCCGTTGTTTAATATAATACCGGCAATGCCACACATGGTGATTGAATAAAGAGAAAAGATACGATAGAATAACGAAGTGGCTGTAACCGATTGCTTGTGCAACAGCTTTGGCAATGCATTAGAACCAGCTGATGGGCAGTTTTACAATTGCATCGTCCCAGGATAAAACAAGGTTAATGTTTTTGTCGGATACTTTTTCAAACACCATCGTAAATGCTTCGGTAGGTTCGCTCAAACGATTTACATCGCATTCAACCCGTAACACATCCTTTGTAGCGTTATAGTTAAATGCTCCCCATGTATCTGTATCTGTATTCAGAATAATAGTCCATCGGTCCTTGTTTTCAAGGGCATACATCGTGTAACGGCCTTTCTTGATTTTTTTGTTACCGATTTTCACCTCTCTGAAAAATTCAATTTCAGTGGCTTCATTGGCTCCCAGCCTCCAAACCTTGCCATCTTCCACCAGCTCGCCAAACACTTTTCGTCCGCTTTTTTGCGGGCGGCTATAAATCACCCGGGCAATTAAGGGTTCAATTGTTTTATTGGGCTGAATACGAAGAATGGGATAGTTCACCGGGTAATAGCTCATATCCATAGGCGATTTGTCCAATGGAGGGAAACGATTATTCATTTGCGCTTTTGCAGAAAAACCAAGGACAATCAAAAAAATGATCAGAATCTTTTTCATAGAAATTTCAATCAGTTACAGGTTGTAAAAATAGCAGAAACCCTGCTGCCTTCCATCACCGCCTATCCTGTTTTTCATCATATTATGGATTTCGGTTGTATTTTAATATTGCATAAAATTCAGTGAGTCATGTATAAAGATATTACCTATCAGTCGGCAGAAGAAGCGTTGTCTGTAATTAAAAGCGGACAAAGAGTGTTTGTACAGGGAAGTGCCCAGACACCTTTATTTCTTTTACGGGAACTGGCGAAGCAGTCGCACCGCCTCAACAATGTAGAAATGGTATTTATAACCGTGCAAGGCGATATCACTATCGATAAGCCTGAGTATGAAGGAATCTTTAATATCAATTGCATGTTTGTGAGTGAAAGCGTTCGTAAGGCAGTGAATGAAGGCCGTGCCGATTTTATTCCTGTGTTCCTGAGCGATATTCCTGATCTATTCAAGAAGGGATATTTACCCATTGATGTGGCTTTAGTACAGGTTTCCCCACCCGACATACATGGCTATTGCTCATTGGGTGTAAGTGTGGATATTGCTAGGAGTGCAGTAGGTGCAGCCAAACATATCATAGCCCAGGTGAACCCTAATGTGCCCCGTACACATGGCGATAGTTTGATTCATACGGATCGTATTACACGGTTTGTATATAGTGAAGAAAAACTTCCGGAAGTGGATTATGGTTCCAAGGTTTCTGAAGAAGAGCTGCGCATTGGCAGATACATTGCAGAAATGATTGATGATGGAAGCACACTGCAAATGGGCATTGGTACCATACCGGATGCTGTATTAAAAGCATTACACAATCATAAAAATCTGGGTGTTCATACAGAAATGTGCAGCGATGGCATTATTGACCTGGTGGAAAAAGACGTCATCAATAATAAAAACAAGAAAATCCATCCTTATAAAACGGTAACTGGTTTTGCGGTTGGTACCCGCCGTTTATATGATTATGTACACGATAACCCAGCCTTTGTGTTTCTTGATATTGACTATGTGAATGATCCGCATGTGATTCGCCGTAACCCGAAAGTGGTGGCTATCAACAGTGCTATTGAAGTGGATCTTACCGGACAGGTTTGTGCCGATAGTATCGGAACCACGCAGTACAGCGGAATTGGCGGACAAATGGATTTCATGCGTGGCGCAGCCCTGAGTGAAGGCGGTAAGCCCATTATTGCGCTTACATCCAGAACCAAAAAAGGATTACCCCGTATTGTTCCTTTCCTGAAACAGGGAGCAGGGGTGGTAACCACCCGTGGACACATCCACTATGTGGTAACTGAATATGGCGTGGCACATTTATATGGAAAGAATCTTCGTCAGCGTGCAAAATCCCTGATAGAAATTTCACATCCCGACGATCGTGAAATGCTGGAAAAAGCATGTGTGGAACGGTTCAAGCATTTCCTTGTGTACGATTCTCATATTCAGTAAACCAATTCCGGGACATTTGATAGAGCGAAGGAAAGAATTCAAGGTAGCAATCCTGTAAATACCGGTATTCTTCGTTGAACAAACGATAGGCTGTATCGCTTTCCTCCAAGTAAGCAGCTCTGCGCACAACTCCTTTTAAACTGTTTTCAATCCCCCACCTGGAACTGTAATGGTAAAGCCAGTTTTGTTTCCACATGTAGGGAAACATGCCGGCAAAACGCTCCGGAAAGAAGGAGGAGTAACTATGCAGGTGCTCGTACGTTGTTTCTGCAAAAAGGCGCAGCGATGAATTATTAAAATGCTGGTTGTCAATGGCCAGGTAATGGTCAAACACCACATCCACAAAAGCCGCAGCATAAAGCCGGTAATGCGGCCGGAACACTTCTTTTGCTTTTTTTACCGCCGGATGCTCATCTGTGAACGTATCAATTAACCGATGCAGGTGAATGCCTTGTTGAATATCAACAGGGTAGTCAAATTTTTTCTTCCCCTTCACAAAATCGCTGATCATGTTCCCCGCCAGAATTCCCGGGTCATTAAAGGATAAAAAGGCGTGGGCGAGATAATTCATGGCGTAATTTCCATAAAAGCAGCATCATATCAAACGAAATTGAGCTGAATAGCTGTTTTGCACCTTTTTAAATAGCTAGAAGCTATAATTATGCGAGTGCAGCAATGTTTTTGAAAAAAATGTCTAATGGTAGCGGATGGAGACAAAAAACCTGCTATTTTCGTTCGCTGTCTATAAAATTAGAACAACTTTAAGTTAAAGTTGTTATTGCTAAGATTTGATGAACATCTAAGATTTTTCATTTTAAACCCAAAATGAGTATGAGAAAAATTGTATGCATGATGTTTGTGCTGCTGATGGGGGTAACCCAGTTAATGGCACAAGACAAAACAGTTACCGGAAAGGTGACTGATGACAAGGACGGATCACCTTTATCAGGTGTTTCTGTTACAGTTAAGGGTACGACTATTGGTACTGTGACTGGGGCAGACGGTACTTACCGTTTAAGCGTACCATCCAGTGCACGTACGTTAGTATTCTCTTTTGTAAATTTTCAATCAGTTGAGCAGTCTATCGCAGGTCGTTCTGCGATTAGCGTTTCGCTGACAAATTCTGAAAAATCGCTTCAGGAAGTTGTTGTAACCGGTTATGGCCGTGAGAAAAAATCACGTTTTACCGGAGCTGCAACAACCTTAAGTGCTGCAAAAACAGTGGACGGAGTGCCAGTTGGCGCATTTGATCAGGTTTTGCAGGGCCGTGTTCCTGGTATGCTTGTTAACTCTGGTAACGGACAGCCCGGTGTAAGTGCCAATGTGGTAATTCGTGGGGTATCTTCGATAGGAGCTGCAGGCGCTCAACCATTATATGTTGTGGATGGAGTTCCAATGCCAGCTGGCGACTTTGCAAGTATTAACCCAAATGATTTCGAAACCATCACTGTATTAAAAGATGGTGCTGCATCAGCCTTATATGGTTCACGTGGCGGCCAAGGTGTAATTGTTATTACTACAAAACGTGGTAAAGCAGGCCAGACAAACTTTACATTCCGTTCTCAGGTTGGTTTCACACAAGCGCCTACTCCTAATCGTTTCGATATGATGAATTCTTCACAGGTTCTTCAGTATGAAGAGTTCATGGGAACGATTGTAGGTAATTCAGTAGCTGCTCCCGGATGGCTCTATTCTAAAAAGAACCCATCATATGCAGCGGCCTCTCCTACAGAACAAGCCCGTCGTGATGCCTTACTTGACAGCTTCAGGAATAATAATGTTGATATGTACAAAGTGCTTTTCCGTCAGGGTATCTCACAATCTCACGAGATTAATGCAAGCGGTGGCAACTCTGTTACCCGTTATTTCCTGTCATTGGGTACATTCAATCAGGATGGTGTGGATCTGAAATCAGGTCTTAAACGTTATACCGCCCGTTTTAATATGGACAATAACCTGGGTAAGTTTAACATCAGTTGGAATACGCTGGTAGGTTTTTCAAGAACCAACTGGAATGAAGGTACCTGGTATGGTAACTCTACCCGTAACCCATTCCAGATGGTATGGCGTGCAAAACCATACGAAAATCCCTATCGTCCTGATGGAAGTTTGATTTTTGGTGCCAGCACTGCAGCCAATCCAAAAGTGATTGGTAATCTTCTCGAGGGTATGAATAATACCAATTGGCAGGAACGTCAGTTGAAAGTGAACTCTGGTATCACATTGTCTTATACGCTTCTTCCAACATTAACATTAAAAAATACAACAGGTATTGATAATGCACTGGAATGGAGTGAACGCTATGTAAATGCCAATTCTTATATTGGTTCTTTACAAACATACCAGTCAGGTGTAGGTGCAGAAACATTCCGCACACGTACACAGATCATTAATACATCTGGTATCGTTTATGCCGACAAATTCGGTTCTAAAAATGATCTTGAATTAGGCGCATATTTTGAAGTAATCCGTGGATGGCAAAAAGGTTTTGGATTCACTATTTTCAATCTTGACCCCCGCTTAAATGGTACAGGTCAGGGTGCAGGTGCGTTACCTACCAACGGTGCCACAACTATGACACAAAACGTGGGTAGTGCCCGTTCAGGATTCGGAATTCGTTCTTATTTTGCTACAGGTCGTTATACTTATGATGGCAAGTACACTGTTTCTGCGAATATCCGTCGTGATGGTACATCCAGGATCCTCAACAATGCCAATAAGGAAATCACAACATGGGCTGCTGGTTTCATGTGGGATGCTTTCAGAGAAAAATTCATGGGCAATCAACGGATTTTCTCTGATCTGAAGGTTCGTGCGAGCTATGGTAAAGTGCCTAACATTAACTCTATCCCCGGAAGTACTTATGGTATTAATGGCGGTAGCATTTATACTATCTCTAACTACCTCGCTGCTCAGCAACCTGCATTTACAACAACAACCGGTTTTGCCGGATCAGCTATTACAGGTCTTGTTCCTACTGTGGCCAATGACGCCCTCCGCATGGAATATGTTGAAAAATATAATGTTGGAGCTGATATCAACTTCCTGAAAAACAGAATCCGTGTAACTGTTGATTTGTATCAGAATATCACACGTGACCTGTTTGTAAGCCAAACACTTCCTGCTCCTTCAGGTTTTGGTGGAAGCAGTCTCCAGGTGAATGCAGGTTCAATGGAGAATAAGGGTATTGAACTTACAGTTAGTGGCGATGTGATTAAAACAAAAGACATCGTACTTACATTAGGCTTTAACCATAACATTAACAAAAATGAGATCACAGATCTCGGACAGGTTAGTGAATATCCTTTCGGTACTGGTATTATCAAAAAAGGATTGCCTTATGGTACGCACTATGCACAAAACTACCTGGGTGCAGATCCTCAAACAGGTGCTCCTTTGTATGAAACAGAAGATGGTAAAACAACTACCGACTTTGGTAAAGCAGGCCTCTTCTACAAGTTTGGTACTTACTTACCCAAACACGTAGGTGGTATTACTCTTGATTTCCGTTATCAACGTTTCAGCCTTAGTGCATTGTTCTCTTATCAATTTGAAGTTTACCGTTATAACAACGTAGAAAACTGGACAACCCGTGGTACTGCTGGTTATGTAAACGCTGTTAACTCTAATGTTAAAATGCTTACTGAACAATGGTCAAAACCAGGCGATGTGAAGTACTATCAGTCTCCTGCCTATGATCGTCAGTTCACAGGTGCAGATGTTCAGGATGCTAAGTTCTTGCGTTTCAGAACACTGAACCTGTCATATCAAATACCACAAATCAGTGCTAAAGGAACAACCATCATTAAAGGCGCCAGGTTCTATATTCAGGCACAAAACCTGTTTATCTGGAGCCCATGGCGTGGTCTGGATCCTGAAGATGATAACAATATCAGCTTGCAGGAATTCCCCAACCCACGTGCAGCAGTTGTTGGTATTGACATAAACTTTTAATTGAACTTTCAAATGTTTAATATTATGAACATGAAAAAAATTGCATACCTGGCTTCATTGCTTCTTGTTGTTGGAGGTGTTTCTTCCTGTAAGAAGTTGTTGAATATCCAGGAGTCTGATGCCATTGCAGGTGAAAAAGCGTTAAAGACTGTTACGTATGTAGAACAGGCAGTAATTGGCGCCTATGCCGGCCTTGGTGTTGAAATGAATATATTAATGAACTCTACATTGTCTGATGAAGTAGCTACTGCAGGTGAATTTTACAATGCTCAAACTACTCATGAATGGCAATATGGTTCTACAGACGTTGGTATCCGTGATAACTTCACAGCTATCAATCCTAATTACACAATTGTAAACCGTGCAAACGTAGTTTTAGCAGCTTTGCCTAAAGCCGACTCTACAAAGGTTGGTGATGAAACAAAACGCCGCTTACTTCGTGGTGAAGCATTGTTTTTAAGAGCTTATGCTCACTTTGAGTTGTTCCGTTACTATTGTGGTAACTATAATGCTGATGGTTTAGGAATGCCTTACATGGAAACATCAAGCATTACTCCTCAAGCCCGTATTAAAATGGGAGTTTACTTCCAGAAGCTGAATGCTGATATTGCAGAAGCAAAAACGCTGTTACCCAACAACCTCACAGACCTTAACAGGGCTACTGTAGCTGCAGCCAATGCACTTCATGCCCGTGTTGCTTTGTACATGAGAGATTGGGTGAATGCAGAAGCATATGCAACTGCCGTAATCAATGCAGTTCCTTTATCTCCCCGTGCACAATTCGCAGGTATCTGGACAGATGCTAATACCAATGAAGTAGTGATGCGTTTAATCCGCACAACTACTGTTGGTGGCCGTATCGGTTCTCTTTACAGAAATACATCTGCCAATATCAACAATATCGGTACAGTGGTATGGCGTCCTTCTAATAAGTTGTGGGACAGCTACGATCAGGTGAATGATATCCGCTTTTCTTCTTACCTCCGTGATGAACCATTGCTCACTGCCGCAAGCCGTCAATCGAGAGTTGTTTACAAATACTGGGGAACTGGTCTTGCAACAACGAACGAAAACGTGAATAATGGTAAAGTGTTCCGTGTGGCAGAAATGTACCTGATTCGTGCAGAAGCCCGTGCAGAACAAAATAAAATCACAGGATCTAATAGTGCAGAAAGTGATATCAATGCAATCCGTACTGCACGTATCACCGGTTATGTTGCTGAAACATTCTCCAGCAAGGATGTTGTTATTGCAGCAATCATGACTGAGCGCTTTAAAGAGTTGGCATTCGAAGGACATCGTTTCTTCGATCTGAAACGTCGTGGTTTACCGGTAGAGCGTTTATTAGCCGATGCACCTAATGCATCTGCAACAACTCTTGCCGCAAACAACTTCCGTTTTACTTTGCCTATTCCCCAGGTGGAAATACTGGCCAATCCTTTGATGGAACAAAACGAAGGATATAAATAAGGCATTAACTTATAAAATAAAAAGGCTGTCATTTTTGACAGCCTTTTTTATTTTAGCATAAATCCTGAAACTGATTTTCAGACAACTACATTTTTCTGTTTGGTTTTCCTGCACCTTCAAGCGGTTTATTTAAGCACCTTTATACACAACACCGGAAGTAGGTGTTTCAAACAATTCAATCCTGCTTAATAACGGAACATTGGGCTTGATTTGGTTCCACAGCCAGATGGCAATGTTTTCACAGGTTGGGTTTTCAAATCCAGCAATCTGGTTGAGAAACTTATGATCCACTTGTTTGATCACAGGCTCAATTGCCTGCTTCAGCTCGGCAAAGTCCATCACCCAGCCAAAATGGGCATCCGGTTCTCCTTCCATATAAACGGTGAGTTGGTACGTATGGCCATGAATCTCTTTGCATTTATGGCCATCGGGTACGTTAGGTAAAAAATGAGCCGAATCGAATGTGAACTTTTTAAAAATCTCCATAACGCATCATTTGAAAGCGCAAAGGTACAGAACTGCAACAGCTCTGCTGAAGAAATGGGTTGGAAACACAGGTAACAATCGTCAGCTTTTCCTGTAAAACTGTACATTTGCACCTCTTTCGCAAAGTCTCCCGACGATTTGGTTGGGATCTGAAGGCGGTCACTTTAAAAATTTCAACAAATGAACAAAGGACCCGTTTCACAATTTATTCAACATCACTACCGTCACTTCAACGCTGCTGCATTAATGGATGCGGCCAAAGGGTATGAAGCACACCTCGCAGATGGCGGCAAAATGATGATTACACTGGCCGGCGCCATGAGTACAGCCGAGCTCGGTATTTCACTGGCCGAAATGATTCGCCAGGATAAAGTACAAATCATCAGTTGTACCGGTGCCAACCTTGAAGAAGATGTCATGAACCTGGTAGCACACAGCCATTACAAGCGTGTACCTAATTACCGTGATCTTACTCCGCAGGAAGAGTGGGATTTGCTGGAGAATCATTACAACCGTGTAACAGATACCTGTATCCCCGAAGAAGAAGCCTTCCGTCGACTGCAACAACACTTGCACAAACAATGGAAAGAAGCGGAAGCAAAAGGCGAACGTTATTTCCCGCATGAGTTTTTATACAAAACAGTGTTGAGTGGTGATCTTGAACAGTATTATGAAATTGATCCCAAAGACAGCTGGATTGTAGCAGCTGCCGAAAAAAATATACCTATTGTGGTTCCCGGATGGGAAGATAGCACCACCGGTAACATTTTTGCCAGCTATGTGGTAAAAGGGGAGCTGCAGGCAAGCACCGTAAAAAGTGGTATTGAATACATGGTGTGGTTAACAGATTGGTACCGCAAAAACAGCGGAGGGAAAGGTGTTGGATTCTTCCAGATTGGTGGTGGTATTGCTGGTGATTTCCCTATTTGTGTGGTTCCCATGATGTACCAGGACCTGGAATGGCACGATGTTCCTTTCTGGAGTTATTTCTGCCAGATCAGTGATAGCACCACTTCTTATGGTTCCTATTCCGGCGCTGTGCCCAATGAAAAAATCACCTGGGGTAAACTGGATATTCATACACCCAAGTTTATTGTGGAAAGTGATGCTACCATTGTAGCACCGTTGATGTTTGCTTGGATTTTAGGATGGTAACAGAAGAAGCTGTTTATAAATTACAGAAGGTGATGTGTTATACATCACCTTCTTTTTTATGCCCCGGTTTGCAGATTGTAAAATGCCATCTTATTGTATTAATTTGTAAAAAAAGAAATGAAACAAATAATTTCATTAGTACTCTGTTTGATTGCAATGTATACCTGTTATGCACAAGCAGACACATCAAAAAACAGAATTCAAAACAAGACAGCAGTTAACCAGGCAAAAGTGCAAATGATCCCTGCTGCAAAAATGAACTTTGTAAAGCAGCGAACCATCACTCTGCAATCACAGATGATAACTTTCCGGGATTCTCTAACAAACTCAAAAGTTGAGATTGACCGTTTGTTAAAAGAGATCAAAGAGCAAACCGATAAAATGAATGAGATGAACGAAATGGAAAGCCTTCGCTTGCAAATGGCAATGGACAGATTAAGTAAAATGATGAACACTCTTTCGAATATGCTCAAAAAAATTAGTGAAACTTCACAATCAATCACTCAAAATTTAAAGTGATATATGGATCATATCAGTAATATTCCGCAACAGGAAATCAGGCCGGGTTTTTTGGGCAGACTCATTCATGGTGAAAAAGGAACCGTAAGTGTATGGGATATTAAAAAAGGAAGCAAACTGGAAATGCATCAGCATCATCATGAACAAATAACTTACTTACTGGAAGGCGAACTGGAAATGCAGATAGATGGTGTTGATTATGTTTTAACGCAGGGTATGTATCATGTGATTCCATCCAATACGCCACATAATGCGTTTGCCCGTACGGATGTGAAAGTAATTGATTTTTTTAGTCCGGCACGTGATGATTATAGATAAACACTAGTTAGTTTTTCAGCAGTAGCCGTTATAAAATATGTTTTATGAAAGCATATTTCCTGATTTTGGTTAGTATGTGCTTACTGATTCACAAATACTTTTGCAATCTCATTTAATTACTATGAACTGGCTTTATCACCTTCTCACCGAACAAAGCATTCCTCAGACAGTAATCATTTACGGAATTGTAATAGCAATAGGCACATGGTTAGGGCGCCTGAAGATTGCAGGTATTTCTTTGGGTGTTACATGGATTTTATTTATGGGCCTTGCATTATCGTATGCAGGCATCACAATTAATGCAGAGACAGAACACTTTTTAAAAGAGTTTGGATTAATTCTCTTTGTTTACTCTATCGGCTTGCAGGTTGGTCCCGGTTTTTTTGCTTCACTCAAAAAGAATGCAATTGTAACTAATGGCCTTGCCGCATCTGTTGTGGCGTTAGGCGTTTTGATTACTATTGTATTTTTCTATGTTTCCGGAAATTCCATCAATGTACTAACGGGTATCATGAGTGGTGCTGTTACCAACACACCCGGACTTGGTGCTGCACAAGCGGCAGCAAAAGATCTGCATCTTGATCCAACAGGGACTTCTTTCATCACACTTGCATACGCTCTTGTTTATCCATTTGGCGTGTTTGGAATCATTGGTGCAATCCTGATTCTGAAACTGATCTTCCGTGTGAACCTTGATAAAGAACGTGAACTGCATCGCAAACTGGAAGTGTTGAAATCAAACAGGCCTGTATCTGTTCATCTGCGTCTTGAAAACAAACAATTAATCGGGAAACCATTACGCTCTATTTTTGAATTACTGAAAGAACCAATCGTTGTGTCACGTATGTATCATGAAGGCGATATCATTACGCCTACACCACAAACAAAACTGATTGAAGGCGATGTGTTGCTGGTGGTGGCGCACAAAGATCAGTTGGAAGTACTGAAGATGATTATAGGGGGCGAAAGCGAAATGAACCTGAAAGATGCACCACAGAGTGAATTGTTATCAAGAATCGTAGTTGTAACACAATCGGATGTAACGCACCGCAGGCTGGGCGATATTTCTGCACTTCATCAACACGATTTTACTTTAACAAGGTTAAGCCGTGCCGGTGTTGAAATGGTGCCACATGGTGATATCATTCTGCAATTAGGCGATCATGTGAAAGTGGTTGGTACTAAAGAAGGCGTTGAACAGGTAATTCATACATTGGGTAATGAAATGAAACGCCTGGATGCACCTGACATTGCTCCAATATTTATTGGAATCGTTGTGGGTGTGTTACTGGGTAGCATACCTTTCTTCTTCTTTAATATGCCGGTACCTGTAAAAATAGGTTTAGCTGGTGGTCCGCTCATCATTGCATTATTGTTAAGCCGTTACGGAAATAAAATCTATCTCAATCAGTTCACTACTTATAGTGCTAATTTAATGTTGCGTGAATTGGGTATTGCCTTGTTCCTTGCCAGTGTTGGCTTAAGCAGCGGGCATAATTTACAACAGGCATTTGCAGGTAATAATGCATGGCTTTGGATTGGCATGGGTTTAACCATCACAATTGTCCCATTGCTTATTGTTGGAATGGTGGCACACTATGGATTCCGTAAAACTTATTTTGAAGTGTGCGGTTTACTGGCCGGTGCCAGTACCGATCCTCCGGCACTTGCTTTTTCAACCCAACTGGCGAAGAACGAAATTGCAGCTGTTACGTACGCTACTGTATATCCGCTCACAATGATCCTGCGTATTATAGCAGCACAGTTGTTGATTTTACTCTTCAGTTAGCTTTTTCTCATAACTCCATATATAAAAAAGTGGTTGCCTTGTTGCAACCACTTTTTATTTTAAAGTATTCTGCTTTTTATCTGCCAGGAATATCTGATAAAGGTTTGTCTCTGCGGAACATATTGTTTCTGTTAGCAGCTTCCCAGGTAAGAAAGAATACAAGCCGTACCCGTTTCTCATACAAATCATAATTGATTTTATCCGGTGTGTCGCTGGGTTTGTGATAATCTTTATGAATTCCATCAAAGAAGAAAACGATCGGAACGCCATTGCGGGCAAAATTATAGTGATCGCTTCTGAAGTATAAACGATTGGGGTCTTTTGGATCGTTGTATTTACGGTCGAGGATCAGTTTTGTATATAATGCGTTGATGGAATCTGTATAGCGTGTGAGTTCTGTACTCAGCTTGTCGTCTCCGATCAGGTATACATGATTGTTGCTGTCAACAGAATTGAGTTTGTCGTCTTTTCGGCCAATCATATCAATATTGATATCAATCGTTGTTTTGTTTAACGGGTAAACCGGATGTTTGCTGTAATATTCGCTTCCCCATAAACCTTTTTCTTCTCCACTTACCAGGAGGAACAAAATAGTTCTGCGGGGACCTTTCCCTGCAGCTTTTGCTTTCATAAATGCTTCTGCCAGCTCCAGTACGCCAACCGTTCCGCTGCCATCGTCATCAGCTCCGGGGTGTAGTTGCCCGTTAATAATACCCACATGATCATAGTGAGCAGAAATAATCACCCATTCATCTTTTTTATCAGTTCCTTCAATAATACCCAATACGTTAGAAGCCTGAATGGTTTGAATTCCTTTCCGGAAGCCAATGGATAATTCTGTTGAAACCGTTTTTGTTTCCAGTGATTGCTCTTTTGCTTTTGCAAAATCATCGCCCAATAAAGCTTTTGCAAGATCTTCTGTGATGCGAATGGATAAAGGGGACTGTTTGGAACGGAAGAGATTCAGGTACATGCGACCCGTTCTTGAAGAAGATAGCTGATCGATTTTTTGCTGGGCTATTATTACTGCAGCTGGCTGACGCTGATAGAGTTTGTTCAATTCACCAAAGCCGGGTTGGCGTCCTGCAAGTATCACTACTTTACCTTTTACATCGGTTGTTGTATCAGAAGCTGACAAATAAACCACCTCACTGAAATAAAGTTGTGTGGTTGTAACAGAGTTCAACGAAGTGCCATAATCAACGCCAAATTGATAGGCTTGTCCGTTGATCATTAATTCAGAATGAATCAGCGTGTCTTTGTAAACGGGATAAAACTGTTCATATGTTCCGTTGTTGCCGGGCTTTAACCCCAGTTTGATGAACTGTTGTTTCAGGTACTCGGCCGCTTTTCTTTGTCCGGCTGTTCCTGTTTCCCTTCCTTCCATTTCTGGCGAAGCCACAATGAAGAGGTGCTGTTTCAGGTCTTCGGCTAAAATCGTATTGGAGAATGTTACTGCTGTTTTGTTTGGTTTTTGTGCAAATGCACCTGCAGTAAGAAAGCAGAGGAACAGTATTAAATATTTCTTCATATCAATCATATTGGCTCCGAAAATAAGGCAAAAAAAATCCCGCAAACTGCGGGATGTATGAACGGTTAAAGTTTATTTTGAAATCATCATCAGGCACAGGCAATCTTTCCAACCCTGGTTCCATGGCGTCCGCCTTCGAAAGGTGTATTCATAAAAGTTTCCACCATTTTTTCTGCATCACCTTCACGAACAAAACGGGCAGGAATGCAAATGATATTGGCGTTGTTATGCGCTCTCACAAGTTGAGCAATTTCTTCGCCCCAGCAAAGTCCGGCCCGGATTCCCTGGTGTTTATTAGCCGTTATAGCCACACCATTGGCAGTGCCGCATAAAAGAATACCAAAAGCTGCTTCACCATTTTCAACAGCACTTGCTACCGGATGCGCAAAGTCAGGGTAATCAACGGAGTCTTTTGAATAAGTGCCAAAATCATGAAATAGAATTCCTTTTCCTTCCAGGAAAGAAATCAGCTGTTCTTTATAATCAAAACCTGCATGATCGCAACCAATAGCAACTGGTTTGGTCATATCAAATGGTAGCATAGATGTGAAATTAATAGTTGAATAATTACAGATTCAAAGGTAGTTTGAAAGGCGAACATCAACAGATTTTTCTGTTTAGCTCCATTCCTCCAGTTCCTCTGCCGCTGCTCTCCGTTTGTAAATACGCATACTCATCAGGATACTGAATTCATACAGTCCATACAGAGGAATGGTAACCAGTGCCAGGCTGAACGGATCGGTTGATGGAGTAATGATGGCTGCAGCGATCAGGATCACCACAAAGGCAAACTTGCGGATTTTTTTCAATGTTTGTGGCGTTAGGATGCCTACACGGGTAAGCAGCATTACCACTACGGGCAACTGAAATAATAATCCAATCCCTACGGTTAAATACACCAGGTTTTCAAAATAATCACTGATGGTAGGACGAAATTCAATCAGCGGACTGATGGTATAAGTGGAATAGAAATACACCATGAAAGGTGTGAGAATATAGTAGCCGAATAAAACGCCCATAAAGAACAGAATTGAAATCCAGGCAATGGCGCCCTGTGTTCCTCTTTTTTCTTTATGGCTCAAAGCCGGACGAATAAATCTCCACAGTTCCCAGAAAACATAGGGGAATGCCAGAATGAATCCGGCGGTGAAGGCAATTGTGAATGTCATGAGAAATTGTTCCGTCATGGCATTACTCTGGAAATGAATGGTAAAGTCCTTCATACACAAATCTGGTACATGCAGCATATTCCCTAAATCACAGAGCCATTTGTACGTGATAAATTCTTTGTGAACCGGGCCCATAAAAACCTGGTCAACCACAAAATTGATTTTAGCAAACACCACAATGGCTCCTATGATCACAGCAATGAGCGACCGGATGATATGCCAGCGCAATTCTTCCAGGTGATCAATAAAGCTCATCTCTGCACCGGTATTTTCCTGTCCGGCACCACGTAAACGTTTCAAAAGTGAAGGTTTCTCTGCCACGTAAAAATGAATTGCTGCAAAAGTAACTGTTATAGTAAAAAGCAAAAAATAAAGCCCCGGCACAGGTACCGGGGCTTTAAAAAAATGCTGAAACTGTTTATTTCACAGAAAGAGCTTTATCAATCAGGAACAGCACCATGCTGCGGTGTGCTCTTGTTTGTTCGTTGGGAGATACGGCGGTAGCCAGCATTCCTTTGATTTTACGGAGCGTATTGTAAGCAGCGCTTTTTGTTGCATTGTCGTAGCCGGTTTTTGCTTCCACAATCGCAATAGCACCTTTTACAAATTCCATTTGCAGGTTCTGGCGGTAGAGGTTAACAGCGCCACCCAGATCGGCCTTGAAAATACCATTGGCCAGATCACTCATTACATCAGCCACACTGTAGGTGTTGCCATACAGTCCGCTGTTGTTGATACGGCTCAAAGTGGTTGAATTGAGAATGCTTTGCAGTGCTGTGATCTGAATGCCCAGGATGATATTCTGAAGCTTTGGATCTTCTGTGTTGCCAAAGAAGTTGTAACCACGGCGTTGAAACTGCAGGTACTGGAACAATTGCGCATCTGTATCAAATGCATTTGGCGCAAAAATGTAACGGATGAGAAGGTCCATTGCTTTTTTCTGATAAGCAACCGGAACCACTGTAAATGGTTTGCTTCCCTTGTTTTGGCCAATGAAGCTTCTGTCTACATACACACCACCAATATAATTGGCAACAGCCTGAGACATAGAGCGGCGTTCAAAGTTTAACAGGTTGTAACGGCCACGGATACCTGCATATGATTCACCCTCTTTGCCAAATTTTGTAACCAGGCGGGGAATGGTGGCATTTACAAATTTGTAACGGTCTTCGGCATAAGCAACCATATCGTTACTCATATCATTCACCATCACACGTGGGTCAATACCATTGCCCGGACTGCGCATATCATCTGCATCGTTACCAAATGCGAGATAAGGTTCGTTGCTGCGTGATGCAATCGTATTGAGTTTGGCATCTTCTTCAGCGGGTGAAAATTCACTGTAGCCATATTCAATAGCCCATGAATCATAAGGTCCCACTTTTGTGGTATAATAGTCGCCTTGCTTGCTCTTGTCAGACGTAACATTTACAGAAGGATAGTCCATAACACTTCCCATTAAACCAATTTTTGATGTAATGGATTTGTTATTTACTTCGGCGGGAGAAAGAATGCTACTGGCTTTCATGTTGTGGTTCAAACCAAGTGTGTGTCCCATTTCATGCAATACCAGGTAAAACATAAACTGCCTGTTAAATTCTTTTTCATCTTCCGGAGAAGCACCAGCCAGTTGCATCATAGTAAAGCCGGAAGCAAATTGTTGCATCGCATATTTACCAATATTGCATTGTTTCCAGTGATTGTACTGGTTTTGGGGAAGCAGTTTATTGAACAACTCATCAGTTGCTTCCTGTGGTTCTGTAATGCTGGCCATACGATCTGTATACACGGCATCACCAGGGAACAGGGCAACAGGTTTCCATTCAATGGTGATATCTGCACCTAAGATTTGCCCGGTTTTAGGATTCACAAAGCTGGGTCCGATGGCACCGTAGGACGGATAGGGAGAAGATACCCAACGGATCACATTGTAACGGATATCAGCAGGGTCCCATGTAGCATCATCCGGCATCATTTTCATTTGAACGGCATTTTTGAAGCCTGCTTTTTCAAATGCTTCATTCCATTTCATACCGGCATCAAAAACAATCTGGCGGTATTCCACCGGAGTAGTGTTTTCAACCCAGTACACAATTGGTTCAACCGGTTCGCTCAAAGCAGCAGTGGGGTCTTTTTTCTTCAGGTGCCAACGGTTGATCACATCTTTATACGGAGTGTAAGAATTAGAAGTCATATCATCTATTTCCTGGGAGAAATAACCAATGCGTGGGTCATCTCTGCGGGGACGATAATCGTTGTTGGGTATCTCAAGGAAAGAATGTTGCAGTTTCACACGTACATAACGTGCATCTGTTACATCTTTTCCGCCCTGGTTGTAAGGAACGGGGTTATCATAAGCCAGGTCTACCATCACATCAGTATTGTTGGGATAAGAACGTACTCCGCTTACTTTACTTTTAGAAGGATTGTATCCACCCAGGTTGAAGAACAGGTAAGAAGGAACTGTTGGAGGGAAAATGGGTTTTACCGGATCCAGTTTATCGCTCAGAAATAACTGATCCACGCTGATGAGGTAGCCGGTAGAATCTTCAACTGAAAATTTATCAGTGAAAAAAACAGATTCTGCCACGTCCACATTGGCAGCTTTACTTACTGCGTTGTTTGGATCGTAGAAGAAATTGGTGTTCACGAGTGAGAATTCAATTTTATCAAACGACCGTTTCATTTTAAATACCAGTGTGCTGCGGTGCATACTTTGATTGAGATACAAAGTGGTAGGTCCGCTCAAAGAAAAACTCTGGTAAATGAACTCTTTATTTAACTGATCTTTTCGAACATACATCTGCACGGTACCGGTAACGGTGTCCTGGTAAACAGTAAAAAGACCGGCGTGTTTTTTACTGGCCTTTACTTTTTCAGCCACTCCCGGTTTTGCCGGTGCTTTTTTTGTTGTGTCGGCAGCAGGTGCTGGTGTGCCTGGTTTATTTGCTTGCCCGGATACTTCTGTCCCCAGTAGTAACATAGCCAAACAAATCACACTTGTAATTTGCTTCATATAGTTTGATGGTTTTGAATTGAAAAGATATTCCTATTCTTTTTTCTGTGCAAACAGATTGGATGAATGGAGGATTGGTGTTTTAACTGGTTAATAAATGGTTAGCTCAGGATCTTCATTTTTACCGTTTCAATACGGGTTTCATTTACATTGAGAATGTCAAACTCATAGTCCCCTATAATAATCCGTTCTTTGATTTTAGGGATGGTTTCATGATGTTCCACAATGTAACCCGAAAGGGTTTCTGATTCGGTATCGTCTTCAAATTCGAGATGATATTTTTCGGTTATATAGTCCAGTTCCAGCCTTCCGCTGAAAATGAATTCATTTTCGGCCAGCTGTTTTTCAACAAACTCTTCGGTATCATATTCGTCATGGATTTCACCAAAAATCTCTTCCAGCAAATCTTCCATCGTTACAATTCCGCTGGTACCTCCAAATTCATCCACCACCCAGGCAATACTTTTATGTTCTTTGGTAAACTGGTTGATCAAATCGGTAATGCCCATACTTTCCGGAACGGCAGGGATAGGAAGCAGAATGGATTTGATATCGGCTGGTTTGCGAAACAGGTCAAGCTGGTGCACATAGCCCAGGATGGTATCGATATTTCCTTCGTAAACGATTATTTTACTCAGTTTTGTTTCAATAAATTTTTCCTGCAGATCCGCAATGGTGGCACTGGCTTCAATTCCAATGATCTCTTTCCGGGGGATGAGGCATTCTCTCACTTTTACACCGGGAAGGGATAATGCATTTTCAAACAGTTCTGTATTCAGTTCCTGGCTGTCTTCGTTTGTATCCCTGCTTTGTTGGATGAAATGATCCATGTCGATGCGATTGAAAAACTCTTTCTTTTCACTGATGCGCACATCAAACAGGTATTTCAGAATCCAACCGGAAAGATTGGCGAATGCGCCGGCAACCGGGCTGAACAAGCTATAAAAGAAATTGGTGGTTCTGGCAAAAAATGAAAGCAGTTGATTATTGGCTCTGAAAACAGCCATAAATAAAAAGGCAACCAGTAAAATAGCCCAGCAGGTGAGCGCCAACTCCAGGAAAAGACGGAGATAGGGGCCTTTGAGTACATCGGGCAGTTTTTCCCATAAGGGAGCAATTGTCTGGCTTACCAGTAACCCGTATAGCACTGTGGTAAGAGTGATCCCCACCATTGTAACACCAATGAACTTGCCGGGATTTTCAATGAAAGTACTCAGTATGCGGCCGCTGGTGAGACCTTGTTTCTTTTTGAGTTCTACAGAAAAACGGTTCAGCGATGCATAGGCTGTTTCAAGGCCGGTAAAAAAGCCAAAAAACAAAATGGTTAACCCTATGCCCGACAATAAGTACCAATTCATAGATATTAAAACTACTGGTTTTGATAACACAATCCAACTACTCAGTTCTTCCCGAGAAAGGAATCAATCACTTGTTCGGCTTCTGAGCAGGCTTTTGAAAGCTCATCGTTCAGAATAACATGGGTAAAGGAATGTTTGAACGATATTTCATAGGCAGCTTTATTCAGACGGGCCTGCAATGTTTCTTCTGTTTCTGTTCCCCGGCTCATAAGCCTGTTTTTCAATGCCTCCACAGATGGCGGCTCTATAAAAAGCGACAGAGTTTTTCCGGGATACAAATCCTGCACATGAATGGCACCTTTCACATCAATATCCAATACAGGCACCTGCCCTTTGTCCCAGATTCGTTGAATTTCTGATTTCAGCGTGCCGTAATATTTTCCTTCGTACACCATTTCCCATTCAATAAATGCCTGTTCCTGAATTTTTTGCTGAAAGGCTTCCACGCTCATGAAATGGTAATCCACCCCGTTTTTTTCGTTGGCTCTTGGGGGCCTTGTAGCTGCAGAAACAGAAAAAGCCAGCTGGGGGAAGCGGCTCATCAGATGTTTGGTGATAGATGTTTTACCGGCGCCGGAAGGAGCGGTAATAATCACTATTTTATGTAAAGAAGAAGACGTGTTCATGTTCCTGCAAAGTAACAGAAGAAAGAACAATGAACACGTCTTCTAAATGAAAAAGCAAAATGCAAATGGATTACACGTGCATTTTTGCAAAGATCAAACCTGCAATGGTGGCTTGCAAAAAGCCGTAAAGCAGCCAGGTGCCAACTACTGTCAGCGATACGTCCATAGCGCTGAAAATGAGAATCATTCCGGGCAGAGATGCTATAATGAGATATACAAATCCCATTTCAAGTCCGCGGAACAGCATGTTACCTTCAAACTGATCTTTAAACCGGTTCCAGAACCATGCTAATCCAAAGGCCAGGACTACCGGATGAACATAATACAATGCGTTTCTTGTGCTATCGTTAACGAAAGCGGGGTTATAATATTCTTCGGCTACTGAGGGAAGTACTGTTGGTAAAGCAAGCAGGCATAAAAAGGCAAAAGCCAGTAGGGCAACTGCTGCGATCAAGCCAGATGTAAGAACTTTTTTCATATGCTTTGTTTTAGTCGGTTAAGTTGGTTGAGATGAAAGCGAAAGTAGAGCAGTTGCAACATTGATGGTATGACATTTGTCATTGAATCGGGCGGAATTTGTCAGCCCTAAAAGAGGATCAGTACATTTTTTTCTGCAGCTGTTCTTTCAAACCCTGTATCCATTCATTACGCAGAATACTTAAAACAATGCTGTCTCTCCGGCTTCCATCGGGCAATGCCATATGGCTTCGCAGTATGCCTTCTTCCCGGCAGCCAATTGCTTTCATGGCATTGATGCTTCTTTGGTTGCGTGCATCGGCCCTGAATTCGAGCCGCTCCAGTTTCCATTCTTCAAACGCAAAATTCAGCAACAACCATTTGCAATGACGGTTGAGCCCGGTTCGTTGAAAGGCAGATCCATACCAGGTAAATCCCAGTTGTGCACAATCATGACAGGGTTGAATATCATAAAACCGGGTGCTGCCGGCATAACGGTTCGCTTGTTTGTCGAATATGATAAAGGGGTATTCTTTACCTGCGGTTCTGTTTTCTGTTGCGATCCTGATATACTGTTCCAATCCTGCTTCACCGGCGCCGGAAATAAAGGAGTAGGTCCACAACTCCGGTTCATTGAGGGCGAAGGGGAGCAGATGGTTGAAATCACTTTCCTGTAACGGACGGAGTTGTACCCGTTCGTTTTCGAGAATGATGTGTTGGTTGGTGATGTTGGCAATCACTTTAAATACGTTTGATATCGGCACCTAATTGTTGCAAACGCTGATCGATGTATTGATATCCTCTGTCGATTTGTTCAATATTCTGGATGATGCTTTTTCCTTCGGCACTCAGGGCGGCAATGAGCAAGGCTACACCGGCACGTATATCCGGACTGCTCATGGAAATGCCCCTCAGCTTTTGTTCTCTTTCCAGACCTATTACCACAGCCCGGTGTGGATCGCAGAGGATGATCTGTGCGCCCATGTCTATCAGTTTATCTACAAAGAACAAACGGCTTTCAAACATTTTCTGGTGAATGAGTACGCTGCCTTTCGCCTGTATTGCAGTTACAAGGATGATACTGATGAGATCTGGTGTGAAGCCAGGCCATGGATGATCGTAAATGGTAAGAACTCCACCGTCGAAATAACGTTGAACTTCATACAATTCCTGTTCGGGAATATGAATATCATCTCCTTTGATGTTAAGTTCAATTCCCAGTTGGCGGAATTTTTCGGGAATGATTCCTAAATGTTCCACACCTGCATTCTTAATAAGAATATCACTTTGCGTCATAGCAGCCAGTCCTATGAAAGAACCTACTTCAATCATATCGGGTAACATAGCATGTGTTGTTCCGCCCAATGAATCTACTCCTGTGATGGTTAAAAGATTGCTGCCAATACCGCTGATCTTAGCACCCATGCGGTTGAGCATTTTGCACAATTGCTGGATATAAGGTTCGCAAGCTGCATTGTAAATAGTGGTGGTACCGTTGGCCATTGTAGCTGCCATGATGATGTTGGCTGTTCCTGTAACGGAAGGCTCATCCAGCATCATGGTAGTGCCCTGCAGCTGGGGTGTGGTGAGATGGAAAAATCCATCTTCCGGGTGATAATCAAACGCCGCCCCCAGTTTTTCAAAACCAATGATATGTGTATCCAAACGGCGACGGCCAATTTTGTCGCCACCCGGTTTTGGAATGAATGCTTTTTTATACCGGGCCAGCATAGGGCCTGCCAACATAACGGAGCCACGTAACCGACCACTTTTTTTACGGAAGGTTTCACTGTGCAGGTAATCCACATCCACATCATCGGCAATGAATGTACAGGTGTCCCGTTGCGGACGATCCACTTTCACTTTCATTTCCTGTAACAATTCAATGAGCAGGTTTACATCGAGAATGTCGGGGATATTTGTAATCGTTACCGGTTCGGCGGTAAGTAAAACGGCACTAATAATCTGCAGGGCCTCATTTTTAGCACCCTGGGGTACAATTTCTCCTTTCAGTTTTTTTCCGCCTCTTACTTGAAATGAATGCATGGTAATCAGTTGATCGTTGGACAAGTTAATAAGCTTGCCGAAAATAATGGTAAGTGTGATAAAAATAAAAGGTTGGTAAGCAGAACTTATCAACCTTCAAACAATCTATTAAAAAAGAGTTAGTAGCGTTTTTTAAACTTTCCACCTCCGCCGCCATTGTTTCTGTTGTCACGGCCACCGCCACCACCATTATTGCGGTTGCGTTGCTGAAAGTGTTTATGGCGTTTTTGTCCGCCGCCCCTGTTTTCACGGAAGTCGTCGCTGGGGCGGTACTGGCGTACAAAAGGTTTGTTATTGAACTCCAATTCCCCTTTTGTAATGGCTGCCAGTTCGGCCTGAACAGCATCGTCATGTATATTTTCCTTGTGCCAGTTGTTGTATGAAAGTTTCATGTAATAGGCAATAGCATTGGCAAAGCCTTGTTTTTTCTCCGGATTCTCTTCCTTCAGTGCCTTATCTATAACCATTTCAATATTCTTACCCAGGTGATTGTACCGTGGGTAACGTTTGGGATAAGGTAAGCGTTCTGGTTTTGCCTTTAATGTTTCCCGGGTGGGAATGGGATAGGGACTGTCTACATCCAGTTTGAAATCTGAAATCAGAAACAAATGGTCCCATAATTTATGACGAAAGTCTTCCACATTTTTCAGGTGCGGATTCAAAAATCCCATCAATTCAATCACAACATGAGCTTGCTCCTGTCTTTTCTTGCGGTCTTCAATAGTAAGGATATGATCCACCATTTTCTGTATGTGGCGCCCATATTCACGGATGATCAGTCCGTTTCTTGTAGTATTATATTCCATATTCGTAAAAGGCAAAAGTAATTAAAAAAAGACTGCCCCGGGAACGGGGCAGCATTGATTATTAAAAGTAAGCAAAAAGGGTCTTATTCTTATTGTTTCACCAGTTTTTGGGTGGCAATTTCGGTGCCGTCAATAATTTGAAGCAGGTACATACCGCTGCTGAGGCGTGTGGCATCGATGCGGTTAATACCATTACTCATTTTACCGGTTTGAAGCATGCGTCCGTTCATGTCTACCAATCTCCAGTTATAGGTTCCGTTGCTGTTTACAACCAGCGTATTACTGATAAGATTTGACATCACATTAAAGCGGGCATTTGTGCTGGCTTCTTTCAGAGATATAATGTTTGAGTAGTATTTTAATTGAGATGCAGTGGTTACATAAAGTCTGTAGTATAAAACACCGCTAGCAGAAGGAACGTAAGAAAACTTACGTGATGTGCCATTTACATCCTGAAGCTTGTTGAATGTTTTACCATCGTTTGAAACTTCCACAACAATTGATTCAATGCCTTCATCTGCAATAATGCTCCAGTTTAAATCGTGTTTGTTGTTGGCAACAGAACCGCCTAAAATCAAACTGTAAATAGGTAATGATGCACCTGAACTGAAAGTTCCGGTCATGGTGTAGTTGCCAAGCATACCATAGTTCACAGTGTTTACATTGCTTGTATTATTAACACGATAAAAATACGTGCCTGCATCAAGTGTTGTATCAATAATGGCTTCGACTGATGTTGAAGGGTTATAGGTGGCAATAACAGTACCATTACTTCTTAATAATGAAACAGAAAGATCAATATTTGCTGATTGATTACCACTGGCAATGTTGTAAGGAATAGCGTTTAATACGAGGCGTCCTTTCGTTGTAAGCGACAAACGGAATACATCCACATCATTAGTTGAATTAACAAATCCGGTGATGCCATAACTGTTTGCGTTGATTGTTACATTGGCAGCAGCAGCTGTTGTATTACCAACATCGTCTGTGCGGTATCCAAATCCATTACCAGATCCGCTGATGATAGAAAGTTCATCCTGCATACTGGTTGATCCAAAGCTGTTGGGGCCATTGTGCCACAAGGTGAGGTTGCGGGAATAGCTGTTGCCCATAATAGGTGCCCAGCTGATTTCACCTGAACCAATGCCGGGATTGTATTCCTGTACAAAAGTAGTTCCGCTGTACTGGCTTTGGTGATATAATCCTAATGTATGTCCGGTTTCATGTGAAGTAGCTTCAGAAACCATTTTAGAGTTGTTGCTAAGCAGGTTGGCAAACACGAATGCAGGAACTTCCAGTCCCCAACGGAATGACTCAACCCAGGCTACACCACCGGCACTTCCGTACCAGGAGCTGGTGCTGGTAATGATCACACGTTGTCTTTTGGTAGTTGGTGCTGCAAAATATACAGTGGAGTCAGTAGTGATATTCACATTGAAAGGTCTGAAATCTTCAGAAACCTGGTTGAAGACACGCAGCATCTGTGCTTCTGTTAATGCAGGGGCAGCAGCATAAATAGGCATACCTCCGTTCCAATAGGGTGATATTACAGTTTGTCCGTCAAAATCTAAGAAAATGGTTGCACTTGCTGATGGATAACTGTTCATTTTACCAAGATTCACCTGGGCAAATGTTCCTGTAATTGCAAGCAGGATAGCGCAGAAAGTAACGCTTAGACGTTTCATGGGGATTGGATTTATGGATTACGGTTATAGTTTTCAGGGACGGTTTCGGATGGATCTTAATCCGGAATCATATGTGATACTGTTTTTTTGTTCCAGAAATATTCACCTGTTACAGGGTCTTTCTCAAGCATCAGCATATCACTATGGCTGGTGCTCATCATCATACCTCTGTAACTGATGGTGCCATCCTGGGCTTTTATTTTAGAAATAGATAATACTAATCCTTTTGTTTCGGCAGACTGCATGATTATTGTTTCAAGTCCGGGTGCATCATGCGTAATAGCAGATACTTTTCCTTTGAATTGAAAACCATCAATAACCTGGAGTTGAACAGTCTGGTTTAATCTGTAACCCATTACTTCATTTATAAAAGCACGGCGTACAGGAAACTTGCTTTTTGCTCTTGCAGATGCTGATGTGGAAATTAATTGTGGTTTGCCATCATGTTTTTCACGACCTGAGGAAAATTGCGGCCCATCTTGTGCATAAGTGAGGGCGGCGGGCAAACAGAACAGAAGAACGGTTAATAGCTTCTTCATGGTTTTTAGTTTTATTAGGATATTAGATTAAATCTCTCACCAAAAATAATTCGAAATCTGAAAAAAACAAACTGCACAAAAGTGGAAAATAGAAGAAGACCCCACTTGAAAGCGGGGTCGTTTACCCAAAATCCACATTGTAAAACCATCATGTAGAAATCATTGGTGAGTAGTAAGGATTTAGCGCCTCACAACTCAAGTATCATAAAATCAATACGTTGTGTAATCTGAATTTTTCAAAGAGCGAATTCCGCTTTCATAAAAGCAATTACCATTCCAATTTTTTTAAAGTGCTTTTTTTTAGCGAAAAGCTTTTTTATTGATTTTCTAATCCTAATGGTTAGTACTTATCGGGCCTTCGGGTTTGCATGACTCAAAAATTCCTGTTTTTGATACCTGGGCACACTTTTTTTAACTGGAAAACCATAAATAAGGTCATATTTTGGTGATTTCAATGGTATAAACAGGGAATGAAAACTTAGAATTAACTGTGAAATCTCTGTTCTTCCAATGTACCTTTGCTGCCCGTTATGAAAGTTGCTATCAATACAAGGTTTATGATCCCCGGTAAAATGGAAGGCTTTGGTTATTTCATTGAGGAAGTGGCCTTTCGTATGGTAGCTGCACACCCGGAGCATGAATTTTATTTTCTGTTTGATCGTGCCATTCCGGATTATACGTTCCCTTCCAACGTTCATGCATTGGTTGTAAAACCTCCGGCCCGCCATCCATTGTTGTGGTATGCTTGGTACAACCTGCGTGTTCCACTGTTGCTGAAAAAAATTAAAGCAGATGTATTTCTAAGTCCGGATGGATTTTGTTCAACAGTAACAACGGTGCCCCAGTGTCTGGTGGTGCATGATCTTGCATTTTTACATTATCCTTCATTTATCAATAAAAGCCATTTGTGGTATTATAAGCGATACACTCCTCTGTGTATTGATAAAGCAAAACAAGTGGCTACTGTATCTGAGTTTTCCAGGCAGGATATGGTGGAGCATTACGGAGTGGAAGCTTCAAAAATTGATGTGGTGTACAGTGGTACCAACCCGGTATTCCGTAAAGTGACAGCGGAAGAGAAAGAAGCTATCAAACAAAAATTTTCTGATGGTGCAGAATATTTTGTGTATACCGGTTCCATTCATCCAAGGAAAAATTTAATTGCTTTACTCAGGGCTTTTTCTTTGTTCAAGAAGCGGCAGAAAAGTAATATGAAATTACTGGTGGCAGGAAGAATGACATGGAAAAATGAAGAATTCAGAAAATTACTCAGCACATTTAAGTTCCGCAACGATGTGGTACTCACCGGCTACTTGTCCAAGGAAGAACTGGCAAGAGTGGTAGCCTCGGCTTATGCATTAGTGTATCCTTCTTTGTTTGAGGGTTTTGGTGTGCCGCCGCTCGAAGCGTTGCAATGTGGAGTGCCCGCCATTGTTTCGAGAGTGAGTTCTTTGCCGGAGATTGGAGGGAATGCTTATCTGTATATCAATCCGGAAAGCCATGAAGACCTGGCAGAAAAAATGATGTTGCTGTACAAGGATGAAACACTCCGGTCGCAATTGGTTGAAAACGGGCAGCACCGGCTTGAATTGTTTACATGGAACCGTACGGCGGAATTACTTTGGGAGTCCGTAAAAAAAGCCGCCGGTTCTGAATAATGTAACTTTGATTTATTAAAATGAATATGACACACAAGAGTAATATATCGATCGATGTTATAATGGATGAAACACGTATACCGGAATCCATTAACTGGCGTGCCAGTGACAGTACTGCAGATATGGACCAGAAAGCAAAAGCCATGATGCTGGCCTTTTGGGATGGAGCTGATAAAACAGCCTTACGCATTGATTTGTGGACCAAAGAAATGATGGTGGATGAAATGGCCGATTTTTATTACCAGGTATTTATGACCATGGCCGATACGTTTCAGCGTGCCACCAATCAGCCCGATATCACGGCTAACATGAAAGCTTATGCGCAGCAGTTTATGAAAGAGTTCAGAGCCGGTCAATTGAAAGAAAACCAATAAAACTATTTTTATATGAGTCTGGAACAACAAATAATGGCCGAAATGAAAGAGGCCATGAAAGCAAAAGATGAAGCAACATTAAGAGGATTGCGAGCCATTAAAGCATCGATCCTTTTACTCAAAACGTCCGGCGCAACCGAAGTAACAGCCGATGATGAGTTGAAGATGTTACAGAAAATGATGAAGCAGCGCAAAGATTCATTGGAAATCTATCAGCAACAGAATCGTGAAGACCTGGCAAAAAAAGAAGAAGAAGAAATCCGTGTGATTGAAAAATTCCTGCCCAGCCAGTTAACGGCAGAGGAACTTAAAGCAGCTTTGCAACAGATCATTGCGCAAACAGGCGCCAGTTCAGCAGCAGATATGGGAAAGGTAATGGGTGTTGCCACCAAACAGCTGGCCGGTAAAGCAGATGGAAAAGCCATCAGTGCTGTGGTAAAAGAATTACTTTCTTAAGAAATAAAAATGATCATTGATCTGTTTGTACTGGGAGCACTGATATCTGCAGTGGTAAAGGGAATCAGGAAAGGGTTGATTGTTGCTGTGTTCTCTGTTATTGCGTGGATTGTGGGACTTACTGCTGCAGTGAAGCTGAGTGCCATTGTAGCAGAATGGCTGGGAGCCACTACAACAATTGAAGCAAAATGGTTGCCTATTGCAGCATTTCTGTTGGTGTTGCTGGTAGTGGTAATGATCATACGGATGGGTGCAAAGATGTTGGAAGAAGTGGTGGAGTTTGCTTTCCTTGGATGGGTGAATAAAGCCGGAGGTATTTTATTATATGCTGCACTTCATATTTTAATCCTCAGTGTGATTTTATTTTTTTCAACCAATCTGCATCTGTTTTCAGAAGAAACAATAAAAGAATCCATTACATATAAATGGGTACAACCATGGGGCCCGGGATTGATCAATGCATTGGGTACTATCATTCCCTGGTTTAAGGATATGTTTCAAGGACTGGAGCAGTTTTTTGGACACATACAACAGCAGCTTTCTGCTTCCTGATATACAACTTACACCTGAATTGCTGTTTTTCGCTCAAATCAATTACTTTAGCAAATAACTATAGCGATTAAGCCAGTTCATGAATTACGAAATAAAACAGCTCGACAAGTTTAAGTATATAGAAGAGGGTTCAGGGGAACCATTGGTATTACTCCATGGATTGTTTGGTGCACTCAGTAATTTCAAGGATCTTATTGAACATTTCAAACAATATAATAAAGTGGTGGTTCCCATGCTGCCATTATTTGAGCTGGATTTACTGCATACTTCAGTAGGTGGATTGGAAAAGTTTGTACATAAGTTTATTGAAGCAAAAAACTACGAAAATATTCACTTGTTGGGCAATTCACTCGGCGGACATGTTGCCCTGGTACATGTGCTGAAACACCCGCAACGTATAAAATCCCTGATTCTTACCGGAAGTTCGGGATTGTTTGAAAATGGAATGGGGGATACCTATCCTAAACGTGGAGATTACGATTATATCAAGCGGAAAACAGAATTAACTTTCTACGATCCTGCTACTGCCACGAAAGAACTGGTTGATGAAGTGTATGATATCGTAAACCAGCGCACCAAAGTGATTAAGATTATAGCTTTAGCTAAAAGTGCGATCAGGAATAACCTTGGCGATGAGTTGAAAGAGATCAAAACCAAGACCTTGCTGATATGGGGCAATAACGACACTATCACGCCTCCTTTTGTTGGAAAAGAATTTAATCGGTTAATTCCGGGTTCCGAACTGCATTTTATAGATCAATGCGGGCACGCACCTATGATGGAGCGTCCTCTTGAATTTAACGAAATATTACACGGGTTCCTTACCAAACAAAACCAACCTGTTACCGTCTAGATAGAAAACATCATTCTATGATCGCTGCAGAACTCATCAACCCCAATATACCAGCACTGAAAACCACTGATTCGGTTGAGCAGGTGCTGGAGTTCATGCAGGAGCATCATGTTTCCGAATTACCGTTGGTGGAAGATCATCAGTTTATGGGGTTAATCCATGAGGCAGATCTGGAAGAGATGGACCCGGATGTATTACTCAGCGCTATACGGCCGCCCAGCGATCCGGTTCATATCCGCTCTTCCGATTTTTTCCTCACTGCATTGAAAGTAATGCAGCAAAGAAAGGTATCTGTATTACCGGTGCTCAAAGAAACAACCGAATTCCTGGGTGTGATTACGGCAGCAGAGTTGTTGCAGGCTGCCGCACATTATACATCGGCAACAGAACCCGGCGGTGTTTTGATTCTTCAGATGCTGCCCAATAATTTTTCGATTTCAGAAATCGGCCGCATTGTAGAGTCCAATGATTCCAAAATCATCCATCTGAATACATGGACCGATGAAGCCACAGGTCAGCTGATGGTGGCAATTAAGGTGAGCAAGTCTGATCTGCAGGATATTTTGGCAACGCTGGAACGTTATGAGTACAATGTGGTGCATTATTTCGGCGAAAATCTTTCTGCCGATGAACTTCGCCTCAATTTCGACCATCTCATGAACTACCTGAATATCTAGGGTGCAGAATCGTCGCTTTCGTTCCCCGTATTTAAAGTACATTTACCTGCTGTAATTCCGGCTTTTGCATGAGGTTAGTATCGTATTTACTGGTCATTATATGGATCATCGGGTTCCCGTATGCAATTAAAGCGCAACCATCTGTGGCGCTTGATTCTGCAAGAGAACACCTCCGTGCAGTAGTGGCACAAATGCCGGCCGGGACAACGTTTAAAATCAGGGATATTAAACTCCGGGGTAATCGTCTCACCAAAGATTATATCGTTTTACGTGAATGTCCTCTCAAAGCAGGCGCTTCCATTACTACAGAAGAAATGTATGCTGTCCTGGAAACAACACGGCTTAATATTGTAAATACACAATTGTTTCTTGAGGTATTTGTAGGAATTGACAAATGGGAAAACCAGGAAGTGGATCTGATTATTGATCTCAAAGAACGATGGTATATTTTTCCGCTTCCTTATTTTAAACTGATAGACCGCAATCTCAATCAGTGGCTGGTGGAACAAAACGGAAGCCTCGAACGTGCGAATTACGGAATGAAGTTTTTATGGGAAAATGTTTCGGGTAGGCGTGACCGTATGTATCTGCATTATGTAAACGGGTATTCACGCCAGTATTCCCTATTTTACGAGCAGCCTTATGCAGATAAATCGCTGGAGAAAGGGTTTCTTGCCGGATTGTATTATATACAAACAAGGCAAATGCCGTTCGCAACCGACAGCAACAAACAGATCTTTTTCCCGGCGGACAACGGTGGCATTTCTTCGTTTGTAAGAAAAACATTTAAAGCCGAAGTAGGGTTCACAATACGAAAAGGAGTAAACCATCGTCACTCCTTCCGGTTAAATTATGTATACGAACAAGTACCCGATACGTTGTTTCAGATAGCAGAAGAATATGCCGCCAAAGGGTATCTTCCATTTTTCAACGATCGTCGGTCCCGTCAGCGCTTTGGGGAGTTTGTTTACACCTATCAGTATTTTGATGTGAATAATATCGCCTACCCATGGAAGGGCGTGGCTTTTTCAGGTGCTTTCACGCAACGGGGATTAGGCATGAAAGGGATGAATCTCTGGCAGTTTTCGGGTAAGGTAGGCCGTTACTTCCAGGTGCAGCCGAAACTATCGATTTCGTTGATGGGATATGGTTTGCTGAAATTGCCTTTCCGTCAGCCTATGTATAATATGGGGGCAATGGGGTATGGCGATTTTATGATGCGTGGACTGGAATATTATGTGGTGGACGGCGTCATGGCCGGCATGCTGAAAACCACCATCCGTCAGGAAATTCTTCATTTCAGCGTTCCCACGCTCATACTGAAGAATGAGAAGTACAAGAAAATTCCATTTAAAGTAGTGTTGAAAGTGTACAGCGATATCGGTGCATCACATACGCCTTTCCTTACCAACAGCTACCTCAACAACCGTATGCTGTATACCTATGGTGTGGGTGCTGATTTGCTCAGTTATTACGATTTTATAGCCCGCTTTGAGTATTCCTTTAACCAGTTGGGGCAAAAGGGTTTATTTTTACACATGCGGAAAGACTTCTAAAAAGAAAGGAATGAAAGTAGCGATCTATAGCAGGGTATTTGAACTGGACCACCGGGAAGAACTTCAGCGTTTGTTCCGGGAACTGAAGTCCAGCAACATTACTCCTGTATTATATACAGAATTTTATAACCAGATAAAAGAAGTGATTCAGTTTGATGAGCAACCACTTCTGTTTGAGTCCTCAGCTCAGCTGGAAGAATCATTTGAATGTATGATCAGCCTCGGTGGCGATGGTACCTTGCTCGACACCGTTACGCTGGTAAGGGATAAACAAATTCCTTTGCTGGGTATCAATTTCGGCCGGCTTGGTTTTTTGGCCAGCATTGGTAAAGAAGCACTGGAAACGGCGGTAGCAGCACTGGTGAAGCACACATTTGTAAAAGATGAACGTACACTCATTCATCTTGATAGCAATATTCCCTTGTTTGGAGACACACCGTATGCGTTAAATGAATTTGCTATACACAAGCAGGATACTTCTTCCATGATCAAAATTCATACGTATCTGAACGGTGAATTTCTCAACAGTTACTGGGCCGATGGATTGATTGTGGCAACCCCTACCGGATCCACAGGATATTCTCTCAGCTGTAATGGCCCGGTGGTATTCCCTGAATCGGGCAGTTTTGTAATTACTCCGGTTGCACCGCATAATCTCAATGTAAGGCCCATTGTGGTGCCCGATAATAATATCATTTCATTTGAAATTGAAGGCCGCACCGATACCTTTCTGTGTACACTCGATTCAAGAAAAGAAGTGGTGAAGAAAGACATTCAGATTGCAGTAAAAAAAGAAGACTTTACTGTTCAACTGGTACGATTAAACGAAAATAATTTTTTACAAACCCTCCGCAATAAGCTATCATGGGGATTGGACAGAAGGAACTAAACAAAGAAAAAGTTACCTGTCCACAGATGAAAGCACTTCATTTTGCGTTATTTCCTTTATTTGCAGCGAATGATTAAAGAACCGATGGTGAAACAACTTTTATTTTATTGCTTACTCTCCGGCCTTTTATGCTTTACACAAACTGCTAATGCACAGTATGAAGGATATGTTCATGAAGGTGAATTTGGTATCCAGGTGGGAGCCGCACATTATTTTGGGGACCTGAATCCCAATGCAAGGGTAAACAGGCCCAAACCTACCGCCGGCATTTTCTTTCGTAAACAAATTAATAATTACGTAGCCCTGAGGTTGGCAGGCAATGTGGCCTTCCTGGGATACAGTGATATTTATGAAAAGAAAAACCTGTTCCGGCAACGCAGGAACCTGAGCTTCAATACAACCGTTTGGGAAGCATTGGTGCAGGGCGATTTTAATTTTTTCCGCTTTAATCCCATCAATCCCAACGAACGCTTCACACCCTATCTCACTTTTGGAGCCGGGATATTCAAATTTGACCCCTGGGCCGATCTGAACGGAACAAAGTATTTTCTTCAGCCTTTAGGTACCGAGGGGCAGGAGTCTGCCGTTTTCCCCAATAAGAAAAAGTATAAGTTATTGCAGGTGGCCATTCCCTTTGGTTTTGGGGTAAAATATGCGGTAAACAGCCATACCAATATCCATTTTGAGATCACACACCGGTTCACGACTACCGACTATCTGGATGATGTATCTACTACTTATGCCGGACTTTCCGCCTTTGTTTCAGGTTCGCCGGCTGCCTACCTGCAGGACCGCAGCTATGAAACTGGGATCCGGATCGGGGAAAGAGGAATACAACGGGGTTTCAGCGGACAAAAAGACCAGTATATGACCGCAACTATTGGTGTTACATTCAATATAACCAGCTATCGCTGCCCCTCTGCACAGTAATAAAATCCTGAAACTGCGGTCCTTTTCACCAACCTCAAAAAATTAAAGACAAAAATTTTATTGCATATCAATAAGTTGTGAAGGTGTCCTGAAAAATACTTTCTCAATTTCTTGGTGGGCAATTGAAACTGCCGCACCTTTGCGACCCGTTGCAAAACGGATATTTTTCACAATCACGGGATGGCGTGGTAAAAAATTAAAACAAATGAGTAAACTACATTTCACAACCAAACATGCGAACGAGGCTACCGTACAGCGTAACTGGTACGTTGTGGACGGCACCAATCAAACCGTAGGTCGTATGTGTTCCAGAATTGCTGCTATTTTACGTGGCAAAAACAAAGCTTATTACACACCTCACGTTGACTGTGGTGATTATGTAATTGTAATTAATGCTGATAAAGTTGTTTTCACCGGAAACAAATTGCAGGAAAAAGAATATCAGAACTTCTCAGGTTATCCTGGTGGCCAGAAAATTGAAATTGCGAAAGATCTGCAAAGACGCAGACCGGAAGTGATTGTTGAGCGTGCTGTAAAAGGAATGCTTCCTAAAAACCGTCTCGGTCGCAAAATGTATAAGAAATTATTTGTGTATGCAGGTGGAGAACATGCGCATAAAGCACAACAACCCAAAGAACTGAAGTTCTAATTATTCCAATTCATTCAAAATTTTCAAATTCCTTATAAATGGAAAAGCAAAAAAACGCAGTTGGTCGCCGTAAAGAAGCCATCACCCGAGTATTCATCAGCAAGGGTAATGGTGTTATTACTGTGAACGATAAAGACTACAAAGAGTACTTCACATTGGTTTATTTACAAAACCAGGTGGAAGCTCCTTTAAAATCAATCGATTCTGTTAACAAGTTCGATGTTAAAATCAATGCAAACGGTGGTGGTATCAAAGGCCAGGCAGAAGCTGCCAAGCTGGGTATTGCACGTGCATTGCTCGAAATCAACCCCGAATACCGTCCGGCTTTAAAAGCTGCTGGTTTACTGAAACGTGATCCCAGAGGTGTTGAACGTAAGAAATTTGGTAAGAAGAAAGCCCGTCGCAGCTTCCAGTTCTCTAAACGTTAATCGGTTCACTGGTATAAAACAATTTTTAATAACGATCATACAAATACAATGGAAAATAACACTTCATTACAACAGCAATTACTCGAAGCAGGTGTACACTTTGGTCACCTGAAGAAGAAGTGGAATCCCAAGATGTTACCTTACATCTTTGCTGAAAAGAAAGGTATTCACATCATCGATCTCAATAAAACTGTTGAAGGTTTGCAGGAAACTGCAGCTGCAATGAAACAAATTGCACGCAGTGGTAAAAAGATCATGTTTGTTGCCACCAAAAAGCAAGCAAAAGAAATCGTAACAGAATGCGCTCAGAAAGTGAACATGCCTTACGTAACCGACCGTTGGTTGGGTGGTATGTTAACCAACTTCAACACCGTTCGTAAGAGCGTGAAGAAAATGCAGAGCATTGAAAAAATGCTGAACGATGGTTCTTTCGACAGCATTACTAAAAAAGAACGTTTACAGTTGAGCCGTGATAAAGACAAGATGGAGAAAGTGCTTGGCGGTATTGCCAACATGGGCCGTCTCCCGGCTGCATTGTTTATCGTTGACATTGGTCACGAACACATTGCACTGGCAGAAGCAAAACGTTTAGGTGTAACTACTTTCGGTTTGGTTGATACCAACTGCGATCCTAATAAAGTGGATTATTTCATCCCCGGTAATGATGATGCTACTAAGTCAATTGCGATCATCACCGAATACCTCACTGCTGCTATTGCAGAAGGTTTGGCAGAACGCCAGGTTGAAAAATCTGAAGAAGAATCAGACGAAGAAGTAGTGGACAAAGGACCTAAGTTCGACGAAGGTGAAGAAGGCGGTAGCCGTGAAAGAGGCGGACGTGGTCGTGGTAATGCAGGTGGCGGTGGTGCTCCCAAACGCCGTGTTGCCAGCACACAAAAACGCACTTCTTCCAGATAAGATCTGAGAGAAAGGATTGAGGCGGAAGAAGGCTTCAGTACAAACCAACACAATGCTTTCTGCTGAAGTTGAAACAGACTTTTGCAGAAAGCATTTTCAAATGAATTCATTCAAACATTTTAAATCATATTTATGTCTACTGTAACTATTACTGCACAGGATATCAATAAGCTTCGCCAGGCTACTGGTGCCGGTATGATGGATTGCCGCAAAGCTTTAACTGAAACAAACGGAGATTTTGAAGCTGCGATTGACTGGTTGCGTAAACAGGGTCAGAAAGTAGCTGCCAAACGCAGCGACCGTGAAGCGAAAGAAGGTGTGGTGATTGCACAAACAACTGCAGACCACAAAACAGGTATCGTTGTATGCATCAGCTGCGAAACTGATTTCGTTTCCAAGAATGCTGATTTCGTAGCCTTTGCAAAATCTATTGCAGACGCTGCCATCGCTAACAACGTTAAATCTGTGGAAGAGCTGAACGAGACTCCTGTGAACGGTTCAAAAGTGGCCGACCTGATCAATGATAAACTGGCTGCTATCGGCGAAAAAATCGGTATCAGTAAGTTTGAACGTGTGGAAGCTCCTTTCGTTGCTTCTTATATCCACGGTGCTAACCGTATGGGTGTATTGGTGGGATTAGATAAAGAAGCTGAAGAAGTGGGTAAAGATGTGGCTATGCAAATTGCGGCAATGAACCCTGTAGCTGTTGATGCTGCAAGCGTTCCTGCTGAAATCGTGGCACGTGAAAAAGATATCATCGTGGAACTGATGAAACAGGATCCCAAGATGGCCGGCAAACCCGAAGAAATGATTTCTAAAATTGCAGAAGGTAAAATGAATGCTTTCTTCAAAGAACAAACACTTACTGCACAGGCTTTCGTAAAAGATGGGTCTAAGAGCGTAGGCGACTATCTGAAAGGCGCTGGTGATGTGAAAGTAACAGAATTCAAACGTGTGGCTTTAGGATAAGATCCTCCACTAAATGTATAGAAACCCATGCAGCCCGCTGCATGGGTTTTTTATTGCTATGTTTTATTCCTCAGACCAGGGTTGATTTGAAAGATACCTTTTTCAAATTACCTTCGTCATGTAAAGATTGCGCTATATGAATAAACTCGGGAACTATGTTGCCGGGCAATGGATCACAGGTGAGGGTGAGGGACAGGTTTTGTTCAATGCTGTTACGGGTGAGCCCATTGCTGCTGCATCTACCAAAGGATTGGATTTTAGTCTTGCCACAACCTACGCCAGGAACACAGGGGGGCCACTGTTACGAAAGATGACTTTTCACGAACGTGGACTGATGCTGAAAAAACTGGCCATGCATCTTCGTGAACATCTTCCTCATTTTTATACTATCAGTTATCAAACCGGTGCTACGAAAGCCGATAGCTGGATTGATATTGAAGGGGGCATTGGTAACCTGTTTGCCAACGCATCGCTTCGCCGCAAGTTTCCCGATGAACGTTTTGCGATTGATGGAGAAGCTCATTTGCTGAGCAAGAATCACACGTTCATGGCGCAACACTTACTGATACCGAAAGAAGGAGTTGCCATTCATATCAATGCCTTTAATTTTCCGGTATGGGGTATGTTGGAAAAAGTGGCCGTGAACCTGCTGGCAGGTGTGCCTGCCATTGTAAAACCGGCAACGATCACTTCTTTTTTAACGGAAGCTGTAGTGAGAGAGATTGTTGCTTCGGGTATTTTGCCCGATGGTGCGTTGCAGTTAATATGTGGCAGTGCAGGCGATTTGCTGGATCATGTTACATCGCAGGATGTGGTAACCTTTACAGGCAGTGCATCTACGGGATTGATGTTGAAATCGCATCCGAAAATTGTAAGCGAAAATGTTCCGTTTAACATGGAAGCAGATTCACTCAACTGTATTGTATTGGGTGATGATGTTTATCCGGGTAGTGCGGAATGGGATTTATTTGTAAAGGAAGTAAGAAAAGAAATGACAGTAAAAGCCGGGCAAAAATGTACAGCGATCCGTCGCATTTTTGTTCCGGAAAACAGAATGGAAGATGCATGGAAAGCAATTGCCTCTTCTTTATTGCAAACTGTGATTGGAAATCCGCTGAACGAGAAAGTAAGAATGGGAAGTTTGGCCGGACAAACACAACGACAGGAAGTGAAGCAACAACTTGAAAAGTTATTAACCAACTCAGAGATTGTATATGGTTCTGTTGACGAAGTAGATGTAATGGATGCCGATGCGGGCACTGGTGCATTTATGTCGCCGGTATTATTGATGAACCAACAACCTTTTACTTCAGCTGCCGTGCATGAAGTAGAAGCGTTTGGTCCGGTTAGTACAATTATGCCTTATAAAAACAGGGATGAAGCGATTGAACTCAGTAAAAAAGGTAAAGGTTCTTTGTGTAGTTCTGTTGTAACGGCAAATGACCGTATTGCAACTGAATATGTATTAGGAGCCGGAGCTTATCACGGACGCATCCTGGTACTGAACAATGATTGTGCAAAAGAAAGTACCGGTCATGGGTCACCGTTACCTTTATTGGTGCATGGTGGTCCGGGCCGTGCCGGTGGCGGAGAAGAAATGGGAGGTGCAAGAGGCGTGAAACATTATATGCAGCGTGTGGCCGTACAGGGATCACCCACCACATTAACAGCCATCACCAATGTGTACCAGCAATATGCAAAGGGGAAAGATCCCGGCAAGCATCCGTTTCTGAAATATTTTGAAGAATTGCAAATAGGGGATCAGTTGATTACGGAAAAACGGGTAATCACCAGTGAAGATATTGATCGCTTTGCCGATTTAAGCGGCGATCATTTTTATGCTCATATCAAAGAAACCGATTTTACAGGAACGATGTTTGAACGACAAGTAGCACATGGCTATTTGATTATGAGCATTTCTGCCGGTTTGTTTGTTGATGGGTATGAGAAGAACCCTGTGTTGCTCAACTACGGAATCGATGAACTTCGGTTTACGAAACCGGTTTACCCGGGTGCGGAAATTCAGGTGCGGTTTACCTGCAAAGAAAAAACACCACAGGAACTGAGAGAAGAACAGGATATTCCAAAAGGAATTGTGAAATGGCTGGTGGAAATGATGGATGAAACAGGCGAACTTACAGGTGTGGCCACGATTCTTACGATGGTACGGAAAAAGCATTTGTTCAATTAAAATAACGGTATATGATACACGAAACACAAGGCGGGTATGTGAAGTCTGAAAGGCACAACGGAATTACTACCATTGAGTTTCATCACCCGCAGAGTAATTCATTGCCCGGTAAAGTATTAAGTGAACTGGCTACTGCTGTCCATGCAGCCGGTAATGATGAAGAAACAAAGCTGATCATCCTTCGTTCGCATGGAGAAAAGGCATTTTGTGCAGGAGCCTCTTTTGATGAGCTGGTGTCCATACAAACACTCAAAGATGGCATAACATTTTTCAGCGGATTTGCCAACGTAATCAATGCTATGCGTAAATGCCCGAAGTTTATCATCGGGCGTATTCATGGAAAATGTGTGGGTGGTGGTGTGGGCCTGGCGGCTGCTGTTGATTATGCAATTGCTGCTCATACAGCGGAAGTGAAGTTGAGTGAACTGGCTGTTGGAATTGGCCCCTTTGTGGTGGGCCCTGTTGTGGAGCGGAAGATTGGTGTTGCCGCCTTTGCACAATTATCAATCGATGCCACGAATTGGCGTACTGCTGAATGGGCACACAAGAGAGGCTTGTTTGCAGAAGTACATCATAGTGTGGAGATGATGGATGAAGCAATTGAAAAGATATCGGCTGCATTGCTGCATAGCAACCCGGAAGCAATGGCTGAGCTGAAGAAAATAACCTGGTCTGGCACGGGGCACTGGGATGAGTTACTGTTGCAAAGGGCCGGCATCAGTGGTAAATTGGTGCTGAGTGAGTTTACTCGAAATGCAATTGAAAAGTTCAAAACAAAAAAATAGATTGAAAACGGGCAGAACTTTCTGTCCGTTGTTGCGTTATATACCATCTGCATGATTCAAACTTTTTCATCGGATAATTTTACTTCATATTGTAACCTGCTTTCAAAGAAAGATAAAGAGTTGAAACAGGTCATTAAAACATACGGGTATCCACCCATGTGGACAAGAAAGCAGGGGTTTGAAACGCTCATCTTAACTATATTAGAACAACAGGTTTCATTAGCGGCAGCCTTTGCTGCATATAAAAAACTGAAAGAAGCAATCGGCACAGTTACTCCATCTAAAATTCTGGCGATGAGTAATGAAGAATTGCGAGCTTGTTATTTTACAAGACAGAAACAGGTATATGCAAAAGAGCTTGCATCAGCCTTTTTATCAAAGCAAATTCAATGGAAGAAATTCCCGAACATGAAAGATGATGAAGTGCGGGAGCAATTGATTGCCATAAAAGGAATTGGAAACTGGACCGTAGATGTTTACCTGATGCATGCGTTACAACGAACGGATTTATTCCCATTGGGCGATATTGCATTGGTCAACAGTATGAAAGAAGTGAAACAATTGCCGCATCATATCAGCAAAGAAGAATTACTTGCGATTGCCGAACCATGGCGGCCATACAGAACCATTGCTTCTATGATTTTATGGCATGCTTACATCTGTAAGCGTAAAATCAGGATTGAAGTGTGATTTGATTTTCTTTTTATTTTTGTGTACTTAACTCTCTTTATGAATACGGATATACTTCTCAGTAATATCACGAACCCAACCTTATTGTTTTTTCTGTTGGGAGTGATTGCCTCTCTTGTTAAAAGTGATCTGGAGATTCCTCAGCAGTCCGTAAAATTCATTTCATTGTATTTGTTGTTTTCGATTGGGTTTAAAGGCGGACAGGAACTGGCTCATGGTGGTTTCACAAAAGAAGTCATTATCACATTACTCATTGCTTTATTTCTTGCTTCATTAGTACCGCTGTATTCATTTTTTATTCTCAAGCGAAAATTAAATGTGTATGATGCGGGTGCTGTGGCTGCGGCCTACGGTAGTGTAAGTGCAGTTACGTTTGTATCGGCCTCATCTTTCCTGGAAGCAGAACAAGTGCATTATGGCGGACACATGGTAGCAGCGATGGCGTTGATGGAAGCTCCTGCCATTATTATTGGTGTGATGCTCATCAGAAAATTTGATGAACAAAAAGATCAGCAACACCGGCTTCGGTATATTGTTCATGATGCGTTAACGAATGGAAGTGTATTGATGATTATGGGTAGCCTGATCATTGGTATTGTAACCGATTCCAAACAGGCCGAAGGAATCAAGCCCTTTACTTCAGATATTTTTAAAGGATTCCTGGCGGTGTTTTTACTGGAGATGGGAATGGTGGCCGCCAAACGGTTTAAAGCATTCCGGAGCTATGGATGGTTTGTTACTTTGTTTGGTTTAATCATTCCTCCGTTAAATGGCGTATTGGCAATTGCAATAACTTCTATGTTTTCTATTGAACCCGGCAACAGGTTTTTAGTGGCCATTCTTGCTGCAAGTGCTTCCTATATTGCAGTACCTGCTGCTATGAGGCTGGCAGCTCCCAAATCGGATCCGGGTTTATATATTCCTATGGCGCTGGGGATTACGTTCCCTTTTAATATTACTATTGGCATTCCTTTGTACTGGTGGCTTGTTCATCAGTTCTGATGCCTATTAAATAGTTGCGGCGGCCAATGGCCGCCGCTTATTTTTAAAGATCATCGTATTCATAGATATGTTCCAGGTGAGTTCCCGGCGCCATATCAAAAATTGGCTTTAATAACCCATTGGAAAGGCCATATACCCATCCATGAATATGTGGCCGTTGGTCGTATTTCCATGCTTTCTGAATGATAGAGGTTTTAGCAAGATTAATTACCTGCTCCTGTACATTCAACTCAACCATGCGGTTTACACGTTGCTCTTCGTCTTTGATTGCAATAATCTCTTCTTCGTGAAAACGATACACATCTTTTATGTTGCGCAACCATTTATTGATAATGCCCATGTTATGATGTGTCATGGCTGCTTTCACGCCACCACAACCGTAATGGCCGCACACTATAATGTGCTTTACTTTTAAATGGCTCACAGCAAAATCCAATACACTAAGCAGGTTAAGATCAGTATGTACCACCATGTTTGCGATATTACGGTGTACAAAAATTTCGCCGGGTGCCGTACCGGTAATTTCATTAGCAGGAACACGGCTGTCGCTGCAGCCAATCCATAAAAATTCAGGTGTTTGAATTTTTTCAAGTCTCTTGAAATATTCGGGATCGCTCTGTACCTGTTCACGGGCCCAGGCTTTATTTTCCAGTAATAATTTTTCAAATGATTTCATATAATAATTTTTTATTGAATGATAGCGTTGTTGATATCGTTAAAAAATGTTTTTGACTCGCCGCTTTGTCGTTTTATATAAACACGAATGCCCCTAATCTTGGCGTTCACAATGAAGTCATTCATGATTTCTACAATGTCTTTATCTATAAATTCCGATTTCGTTGCATCGATCAATACTGCCGTATCATCGGGTATTTGTTCCAGGGTTGATTTAACCAGTGCTTTGTTTAAAAAAGATACTTCTTTCCGGAAACGGATGAGATACCGATGCTCATCTTTCATTACAAACACTGCGGTTTTAAAGTTACTACGAATTACGAAAAATAATCCTATAAATAGTCCCACAATAATTCCTTTGAGCAAATCTGTCTGAATAATTGCAATAACTGTAATCGCAAACGGCAGAAACTGGTCCCATCCTTTCTGATACATTTCTTTAAACAACGAAACCTTTGCCAGTTTGTAACCTGTAAATAAAAGAATGGCAGCGAGTGCCGATAAAGGAATCATATTTAGTACATGAGGGAAAAATAATACACTAACCGTAAGCAACACCCCATGAAAAATGGTACTGAGTTTAGACTTGGCTCCGGCATTCACATTAGCCGAGCTTCTTACAATCACACTGGTCACCGGCAAACCACCCAACAATCCTGCAACAATATTTCCTGCCCCCTGTGCTTTTAATTCCATATTGGTTGGCGTGATTCTTTTTTCAGGATCCAGTTTGTCAATTGCTTCAATACTTAACAGCGATTCAAGACTGGCAACAATGGCGAGTGTAACAGCTGTGGTCCACATATCGGCATTGGTTAATCCTCTCAGGTCGGGAAAGGGCAGACTGCTGAAAAAAGAACCAACTGAATCTGATATGGGGATGCTTACAAGATGGTCGTTTTTTACGGCAAGATCAGGGCTGGATAACTGGAAATAGTTATTGATGAGTATACCTGCAATAACCACTATCAATGGCCCTGGTATGAACTGAAATATTTTTTGCTTTTTCATCCACCTCATTTCATAAACAAGTAGGATGCACATAGACACAATGCCTATAAATAAGGCACCGGCAGTGGGGCTTTGTATCGCCGCAAAAATTTCGGAGTAAGTATTTTTTTTATCAGGTTGAATGAAGGATTCAATGCCTTCCGGTGTGCGATCGTATCCAAGAAAATGCGGGATTTGTTTTAAAATGAGAATGATACCAATGGCTGCCAGCATTCCTTTGATGACAGAGTTAGGAATGAAGTCTCCAATGGTACCTGCTTTTGCAAAGCCAAGAAATACCTGGAAAACACCGGCAAGCACAACACTCAGTAGAAAAATTTCATAAGAAGGAAGTTTGCCAAGTGCTCCTGCAACAATGGCTGTGAGGCCAGCAGCCGGACCGCTCACACTTAAATGTGATTTACTCATAATGCCGGTTACAATACCACCTACAATACCGGCAATAATTCCGGTAACAGGTAAGGCATCTGAAGCCACGGCTACGCCAAGGCACAACGGAAGTGCCACAAGAAACACAACTATCGCCGCAGGTATATCTGCAGCAACAGTCTTAAATAGCTTATTCATGCAATTGTTTTTAGGGATTGAAAAAAGAGTCTTTTAATTCAATCAACAATCGGGAGGCTGTGTTTGCACATCATCAGAAAGACGAGACATCAGTCTTTCTGAATAATGAAGCCATGTGGAGATGAGTTTTTTACTGCTGAGAAGCATGTCTTGCTGATCGTGATACGTAAAATGTTTGTGAAGTTCTTCGGATAAATTGAGTACGGGAGTTTTTGTATCACTGTGAGCCAATTCTTCTGTTAATTGATTCTGGTAAAGCATAGATCCGATTTGTGTTACAGGCAGCAACTGAATGCTTAACACAAGCGACAGGAATATGCTAATCAGTTTCAATTTCATGGGACACAAAAATATAGCTATCGGGAATAGTAAATGTAAAAAAAATGATAAAGGATCGCTCCCTTATCATTGTTTTAAACATAAAATGTATTGATTATTAAATATTTAATCCTCCACAAGCACTGATCGTTTGACCGGTGACATAGCTGCTGAGATCGCTGGCCAGGAAAAGAGTAACATTGGCAATATCCTCTGCGCTGGCAAATCGTCCTAATGGAATTCCGGCTTTGTATTTATCAGCTGCTTCGCCTTCTTTCAGGTAGCTGGTCATATCTGTTTCCACAAAACCGGGTGCAATGGCATTGCAGCGGATATTGCGGCTGCCCAGTTCTTTGGCCACACTTTTTGTAAAACCAATCACACCTGCTTTGCTGGCGGCATAACTGCTTTGGCCTGCATTGCCCATTTCACCAATAACAGAACTCATGTTAATGATGCTTCCGCTTTTGGCTTTCATCATGGGGCGAATGATTTGTTTGGTCATGTAAAACACAGAGTTGAGATTCACACTGATTACATCATTCCATTGTTCCGGACTCATGCGCAACAACAAATTGTCTTTTGAAATTCCTGCATTGTTAACGCAAATATCAACGGTTCCAAATTCTTTGAGTACGTCGTTTACAAAAGCTTCGCAGGCAGCAAAATCGCCGGCATTACTTTGATATGCTTTTGCTTTTACACCCATGCCGGTGAGTTTTTGTTCCAGTGCTGCAGCTCTTTCTTTACTGCTGTCGCTTACAAAAGTGAAAGCAACATGGGCTCCATGTTCTGCAAATTTGATGGCAACGGCTTCGCCAATTCCACGGGCGGCGCCGGTAACGATGGCCACTTTTCCTTCAAGAAGTTTCATATTTCAATGATTGAGTTGTTGCAAAGTAAAGCTTTTCTTGTTTCAGTTGGTGGAAGGCCACAAGTACAGAAATGATTGAGATTACCTTTTATGCAGGAGAGGACGATTGCAAAAATTCCAGGATTTCGTTGATATAAGTCCGTTCGTTGCTTAAACGGGGCACTTTGTGTTGTCCGCCTAATTTGCCTTTATGCTGCAACCAGGAATGAAAGGTTCCTTTAGGAACAGGTTTTACAAAGGGTAACCTCAATGCAATGTTTTTATGACGCTTGGCTTCATAATCGCTGTTGAGCATTTTTAATGCAGTGTCGAGTTCAAATACAAAATCATTTAAACCAACGGGGTTCTTTTCAAATTCAATCAGCCATTCATGGGCACCATTGTTGCTATGGTCAAAATAGATGGGTGCTGCCGTATAATCATTTACTATAGCGCCTGTTTGTTGTGCAGCTATCGCAATGGCTTTATCTGTATTATCAACGATCAGCTCTTCACCAAAAGCATTGATGAAATGTTTTAATCGTCCGCTTACTTTTACACGGAACGGGTTTACAGAGGTGAACTGAACCGTATCACCTACGATATAGCGCCACAAGCCGCCGTTGGTGCTGATGATAGGTGCATAGTTTTTGCCCGGCACCACTTTGTTGAGTCCTACCGTTTCCGGAAATGGTTTTCCATATTCTTCCACCGGCATGAATTCATAAAAGATGCCATGATCCACAAACAGTAACATGCCATCAGCATCGGGCTCATCCTGTGCCGCAAAAAAACCTTCGCTGGCGTTGTACATTTCCAGGTAATTGATTTTTTTTCCGATGATGGCTTCAAATTGCTCACGGTATGGAACAAACGAAACACCACCGTGCAGGTATACTTCAAGCTGCGGCCATACTTCACTGATGGATTGTTTGCCCGTCATCTCCAGTATACGACGGAACAAAACCAGGCTCCAGGTAGGAACGCCGGAAATAGAGGTCACATTTTCAACAATGGTACTCTGCGCCAGTTTTTCAATTTTGGATTCCCATTCGTCCATCAGTGCAATGCTCAGCTCGGGTGTTCTGATCCAGCTGCTCCAGAAAGGCGCATTCTGCATGAGCACAGCACTGAGGTCGCCGTACTGCACTTCTTCATTCAGTTGGTTAACGGTGTGGCTGCCACCAATCACCAAACCTTTTCCTGTGAGCAAATCAGATGAGGGGAAATTGTTATAGTATAAGGTGAGTACATCTTTTGCCGCTTTGTAATGGCCTTCTTTTAAACTCTCTTCACTTACCGGGATGAACTTGCTTTTGTCACTGGTGGTGCCGCTGCTTTTGGCAAACCATTTCACCGGGGTGGGCCAGAGTACATTTTCCTCACCGGCAATCATGCGTTCAATGAATGGTTTGAGATCATCATATTCCTGCACGGGCACTGTATTCTTAAACCGCCGAACGGTGAATAACTGTTCAAATTTGTACTGTTGTCCGAATTGTGTGTATTGTGCTGTGGTAACCAGGTCTTGTAATACTTCACGCTGCGCAGCCACGGGGTTGTTCATCCACGATTCAATTCGCCACATGCGAAGACGGGCAAGACGTGATATGGCAGGGCTGAGCAATTTCATGTTGAGCCCGTAAGATAAAAAAACTTGGACTATTTAGAAAAGAGATGGATCAGGAGAGGGCTTTGTTTGCTTCTTCGTGCAGATAATCCTTACGTTTCAGCTCGAAGTTGCGGCCAAGGTATAAGCGGCGAACCTGTTCGTCTTCTGCCAGTTCTTCTGCTGTACCGTGCTTGAAAATTTTTCCTTCGATGAGCAGGTAAGCTCTGTCGCAAATGGACAGTGTTTCGGTTACATTATGATCTGTGATGAGAATGCCGATGTTTTTGTACTTCAGCCGGGCTACCACTGCCTGTATGTCTTCCACAGCAATAGGGTCAACACCGGCAAAAGGCTCGTCGAGCAAGATAAATTTAGGATCCACTGCCAGGGCCCGGGCAATTTCTGTACGGCGGCGTTCACCTCCGCTTAAACTATCGCCCTTATTCTTACGAACGTGGTGCAGGCGGAATTCGGTAAGCAGCTCTTCGAGTTTGCTTTTTTGTTCTTCTTTCGACAGGTTGGTCATTTCCAGTACAGCCGAAATGTTTTCCTCAACGGTGAGCTTGCGGAAAACGCTGGCTTCCTGCGGTAAATAACCAATGCCCATCTGTGCCCTTTTGTACATGGGCAGGCGGGTGATATTTTCATCGTTCAGAAACACTTCGCCTTCATCCGGCTTGATAAAACCAACCACCATATAAAAGGTTGTGGTTTTACCGGCGCCATTTGGCCCCAATAACCCTACAATTTCGCCCTGTTTTACTTCAATGCTCACTTCATTGGCAACAGTGCGGTTGCGGTAACGCTTTACTAATTGTTTGGTATGGATGGTTAAGCTCAAGTAGAATGATTGAGTTGCGAAAATACCTGATTCCCTGCAATATTACCAGTTTGGTTTCTTTCAGAAATGTGAAATCGGGATGCCTTATTGTGTAGTTGATGTGGCTGAAAGCTAACAACTGTAAGAGTTTGAGCTTTGGCTAACTACTTATTTATAAGGTTTGATGTAGTATGTTTGCAGGAATTTTTCAGACAGGTTTGCTGTCTGTTGTACAATCGGTTTCACATGAAAGTTACAGAACATATAGCCCAGGCGAAAGATACATTGGTGTCTTTTGAAATTCTTCCTCCGTTGAAAGGAAAAACAATCAACTCCATATTTGACCATCTTGATCCGTTGATGCAATTCAAGCCCTCTTTTATCAATGTTACTTATCACAGGGCAGAGCATGTATTTAAGAAAAAGGCCGATGGCACGTTTGAAAAAGTGGAAGTGCGCAAACGCCCCGGTACGGTTGGTATTTGTGCGGCCATACAGAACCACTACAATGTGGATGCAGTACCACACCTGATTTGTGGCGGCTTTTCAAGACGTGAAACGGAAGATGCATTGATTGATCTTAATTTCATTGGAGTTCAGAATGTACTGGTACTGAGAGGTGATGCTGCCAAAAATGAAACGGTTTTTGAACCTCATCAGGATGGAAATAAATTCGCTATTGATTTGTTGAAACAAACCATCAACCTGAATCATGGCATTTACCTGGAAGAAGATATCCGTGATGGTTTCCGTACTGATTTTTGTGCAGGAGTTGCCGGTTATCCTGAAAAACATTTCGAATGTCCCAACATGGAAATTGAAATGCAACGATTGAAAGAGAAAGTAGACGCAGGCGCCGAGTATATTATGACCCAGATGTTTTTCGATAATAAGAAATACTTTGAGTTTGTGAAACAGTGCAGAAGTATGGGGATTGATATTCCTATTATTCCCGGGCTGAAACCCATAACAAGTAAAAAACAATTATCTGTTATTCCACGTACATTTCATGTAGACATTCCTACAGAGTTGAACCAGGAAATTATGAAAGCAAAAACAGATGAAGATTGTAAGCGTGTGGGAACAGAATGGTTGATTCAACAGTCAAAAGAATTAAAAGAATTTGGGGTGCCGGTGTTACACTATTATACATTGGGAAGTACTAAAGTGATTTATAACGTAGTGAAAGAAATTATGTAATTCAGCATTTTCTGCTCACTAAAAAATCCCGCATTTGCGGGATTTTTTAGTGAGTTTATTTTACCAGTTTCTTTATAGCTGCCTCATTCACTTTTAAAGGATATTTCTTTTTCAGATCTGCAATCCATTTGTCTTCCAGCAATGTCTGGTAATCGTTAATCACCAAACCTTTTGCTTCTTCAAAACTGCGTTGGTCTTCGCTGGTGTTATTTTTAATAATATAGCAGAAGGATGAAGATCCGTCGTTTGCATTTGTTTCTATTGGCGTAAAGGTATTGGGTGTGAATACGGTGCCTTGTTTTACAGGAAGCTGACTGTATTCAAATCGTCCGCTATCAGCCAACGCATTTCCGCCAAAACGGTCCATGTATTCTTTCCATTTGCCGGGATTTTCTTTCATCATATCAAACGCCTGGCGGGCAATACTGGTATCAGCACAATTGAAAATAACAGCATTCACACTTGCCTGCCATTTGTACTTTGATTTGTTGTTATTATAATAACGGATCAATCCGGCTGTATCTGTTGGCGCCACGCTCCAGATTTTCCGTTCCATCACTTCAAACAATAAACTTCCTTCTTTGAATTCGTTCAGCTGAAACAGAAAATCCTGGTTGATGGATTCCAGGCGGTCTTTATAATATTGTTCCACTGTATTGTCAACGAATTCTTTCATCAAAGCCGGAAAGAAGGTTGGTGCTTCATTTGTATTGGCATTACGGCTTTTCGCATACTGCAACCAATCGGCCACAGAAACCGTTTTCCCCTTTAATTGAAAAAGCTGCTTTTGTTTGTTTGCCTTAAAAATAGCAGCATAATTTTTTGCCTTCAGTGTAGAGTCAGTTAATGCCCAAAGTGCCTTTTCATTATAAGGGAATTGTTTGTAGGCAGCCACTTTTTTCATCTCATCTTTCATTTTGCTTACGGCGATATTGAAGCGGGGATCTGCATTTACTTTGTCGGTCCATTCCTGCAAAACAGAAGGATCTGTAAGGTTGCTTTTTACAGGCTCCCATCCAATACGTTTAATAATATGCCATCCGTATGCAGTTAATACCGGTTTGCTGATTTCGCCATCTTTTGTAAGAGCAAAAGCTGCTTTACTGAAAGTGGGATCATAAGTGGCATAAGTAAAATCGGGTAATACTCCGCCCGACATATAGGTGGTACGGTCATTACTATATGCTAAAACCGTTTTCTCAAAATCTTCTCCCTGAGATAATAAGTAGTAAACAGTTTGTGCTTTTTGCTGAATGGCTGCTTTTTCTTCTGTGGTGGAACCGGGAGGAATAGCAAATAAAATATGAGCAGCTTTCATTTTGCCGGAAGCCGGACGTTTGCTGATCACTTTAAAAATATGCCAGCCCTGTTTGCCGCTTACCGGTTTTGAATAAGCACCGGGTTGCAGTCCGTATACGATGGATTCAAATTCATAAGGAAGTGAAAACACGCTTATAAAACCAATATAACCATTCGATGATTTCACATAATTGTTGTTGGAATAAGCAGCAGCTGTTTTGCCAAAATCGGCCCCCTGCTGTAACTCTGCATATGCTTTATCAATTTGTGTTTTAGCACCTGTGCTGTCCTTGAGATAAGCAATGAAAATATGTGCCACTTCCACTTCAAGATTGCTTCGTTCGGCAGCTTCTGTGATCAGTTGTTTGGTATACGGTTGCTGCCTCATGTACTGGTCAATGATCTGAGCACGAAAGCCTGCCACATCGCTGGTGATATTGGGTAAGGTGTCCAGCTTTGCATCATAAGCAGCCTGCACTTTCAGTTTGAAGCGGATGTACAAATCCAGATATTCACGGATGGACTGTTCGGTAACCGGACCTGTATTGTTTTTTGAATACGCTTTCCAGAATTCGGTTTGTGAAACCTGGTGATTGCCATAGCTGAAAATGGTTTGGGCATTGGCACCGGTTATTACAACTACAAACAAAAAAACTAAAAACTGACGCATGGTGATCGTTTAAGGATGATTAGTCGATGATTTGTTTTGTTGGTGTTTCAGGAAGTCATCCACCTGGTCCGGACCAATCTTTTTGGCGATGATCCGTTTTTCTTTATCCAGCAAATATATTGTGGGTGTTTGAAATACGTCGTAAGTCTGACGGAAACCGGGTATATTCTGCTTGATTTCCCGTTCCCTTGCTTCAAATGATTGATACAGGTGAACCCAGTCGTATAGTTTGTGTTCACGAATGTATTTTGTCCAGGCCGCTGTAACTGCCGGCATATTGTTTTTATTGCTTCGCACAGAATCCACCAGTATACCTACCACTGTTAGCCCCATTTTTTTCCAGCTGGCATGATAAAAGCTGTCGATTTTAGGTACCTGTTCCCGGCAGTGGCTGCAATCGGGATCCCAGAATACAAGTAATGTATATGGGGATTGAATGCCGTAAATGTTTTTAGGTGTATTGGCCGTATCGAGCAAATTGAGATCGGATGCCGGTTCGCCAATTATATTTCCCATGATGCTGTAAGCACGGTTGTATACCAGTTGCTTGTCTTTCGCTTCCAGCCAATCCACCTGGTTGGTGAGATAGTATTTTTCAAACAGGTGAAGGAATACCACATCCAGTCCCATGTATTTGGGGTTCATATATTCGTTTGTAAAACGGTTCATGTAATAACGGAACATGGTTTTGCTGGTGCGGCTGTATAAGAGAAACTTATCGACTTCTTTTTTAACACTGTCCGGATGGCGCACTACTACATTCTCAAAATAGCGGCTGAGCCTTTGTTCGAACATGGGTGTGCGCAACAGCCGTTCATCGGCAATATTGATTTGATCCCAGTATTGTTGTTTATAGTTATAAAAGGCCTGTAATGTATCTTCTTTTGTTTTTGCATTTTGAATCGTATACTCCGGCTCTTTCATGAGGCGGAACAGTAATGCCAGGTAACTATCGCTGTATTTTAAACAAAAGCTATCTCTCCAGCGCTGGGCGGCATTAGAGGCTGCGTTGATTTTTTCCTGAATCGCAAGGCTATCGGCTTTTGTCTTTGCTTCGGCCATTTGTTGCTGCCATTGCGGATAATTGCTGAAGAATTTTGCAGTGGCTTTCTGGTAATCTTCCAGGTGCTGGTTTTCAGATGAACCGGTTACTTTTTTTAAAGTGAAAGCCGAACTGTCTACCAGTAATTCCAGGTTTTGTTCTTTGTCGATCAGTAAATCAAAATACCTTTGTTTTTTTTCGTCTACAATAATGTACAGTCCGCCCGTGAGTTTCTCTTTTCCTTTAAAAATTGCTTTTCCATTGGGCTGAATAAGAGCCGAATCCTGTACATACTTTTTATCACCGAAATAATAGCCAAGATAGAGGTAGCTTTTAGCCACCGGTTTGTAAGAAACAGAGATGGAAAAGCCCTGGCAAATAGCCATACTTCCATAGAAAAGGGCCAAAAAGAAAAAGAGGATTTTTTTCATACCGGAGGCGTAAAGTTATTTAAAATCAAAGTGGAAGGTGTTAATGAATTGCAAACTGGCGAATGTTACCTTTGCCCGGTGAAAAGAAAAAACAAACAACTCAACCAGGTTACCGTTGAAGATTATGCAGCCGAAGGGCGCTCCCTTGCCCGTGTGGAAGGGAAAGTGGTGTTTATAGAAGGGGCTGTTCCCGGCGATGTGGTGGATGTATTGCTCAGCAAAAGCAAGAAAGACTGGGCAGAAGGGAAGGCGGTTCATTTTCATACCTTATCCAGCCAGCGGGTAACGCCTTTTTGTGCTCATTTTGGATTGTGTGGCGGATGCAAGTGGCAGATGTTGCCCTATGACCAGCAACTGGTTTACAAACAACGGGAAGTGGAGCAGAACCTGAAACGCATCGGCCGTATTGAACTGCCGGTGATAGAACCCATCATTGGATCGGCAGAAACACAGTTGTACCGAAACAAACTGGAGTTCACGTTCAGCAATAAGCGCTATCTCACACGTGAAGAAATGAAACTGAGGGATCTGGATCCCGGCCGTGAATATGATGATTCTGCGCTCGGTTTTCATGTTCCGAAAATTTTTGACAAAGCCATTGATATTGATACCTGCTACCTGCAGCCCGAGCCCAGCAATGCCATCCGCAATTTTGTAAGGCATTTTGCAAAGGAGCATGGTTTCCCGTTTTATGATATCAAAGCACATACCGGCTGGTTGCGGACAATGATCGTCCGCATCACAACTAACCAACAGGTAATGTTGAATATTACTTTCGGGTACGAAGATGTGGCAAACCGGAAGTTGCTGTATGATGCGTTGCTGAAAACATTTCCGCAGATTACGACTTTATTATATACGATCAATCCAAAATGGAACGACAGTATTCATGATCTGGAGCCGCAGGTTTATTACGGGAATGGTTATATCACCGAAAACCTGGAAGAGTTTACATTTAAAATAGGGCCCAAATCATTCTTTCAAACCAATACCAAACAAGCCGAACAACTCTATCGTGTGACCCGTGAATTTGCACAACTCACAGGAAAAGAAGTGGTGTACGATTTGTATTGCGGTACGGGAAGCATTGGTATTTTTTGCAGTAAAGGTGCCGCCAAAGTGATTGGTGTGGAAGTAATCAAAGAGGCCATCGATGATGCATATGAGAATGCAGCTATGAACAATGTGAAACATGCCTCTTTCTTTGCCGGTGATGTGATTGATATTTGCGATGATGCGTTTTTTGCAACACATGGCCGGCCCGATGTGATCATTACCGATCCGCCCCGTGCCGGTATGCATGAGAAGCTGGTGAAGAAATTACTGGAGATGGAGGCCCCACGCATTGTGTATGTGAGTTGCAATGTGGCTACACAGGCCAGGGATCTTCAATTGCTCAATGAGAAATATGAAGTGGAACGGTTGCAACCGGTTGATTTGTTCCCGCATACACATCACATTGAGAATGTGGCCGCATTACGGTTACGCACACACTGATTTTTTTTATATCATCTGCACAATTTAATATTGTAGAAAAAAACTACTTATGAAGAAGATTGTATTCTTATTTGCTTTACTGCTTTCCTTTACCTGTACTGGTTATTCATTTGTTCCGGTTGAGCCTGTTAATACGGGTACTGCTGTGAACGGAACAATGATATCTAAAGAGCAATTGATGAACATGTCGGTTGCCGATTATCGTAAGCTGACAGGTAAGAAGCTTTCATTTGCAGAAAAACTGGCTTTTAAGAAAGCTCAGCACAAAATGAAAAAATCGGCTGGGGGTAAAGACCAGTTAGTAGCCACTTTACTCTGCGCCTTTTTGGGCGGACTGGGCATACACCGTTTCTATCTCGGTTATACCGGAATCGGGATCATTCAGTTGCTTACGCTCGGTGGTTTAGGAATTTGGGCGTTGATTGACCTCATTCGTATTATCACTGGCGACCTGAAGCCTAAAAACGGTGACTATGGTAAAACCTTCGACGACTATTAATCTTATAAAAGTCCCTTTCTAAGGGACTTTTTAATGAAACATATACAAACCGAATGCTGCCGAATTCCGAAATTCGCAGTTCTAACTAAACAGTACAGCCAGTGAGTTATCAGCAAATAAGACCGGGACGGTTTGATGTGCTTCCGGGAGTGATCAAGAACCTGATCATTATTAATGGATTGGTGTTATTAGCACAATACACGGCAGGAATGTGGGGTCATGAGCAATGGGTGAATGACTTTTTCGCACTACACAATGTACAATCACCACTGTTTAAGCCACACCAGCTGATTACGCATCTGTTCATGCATGGCGATTTCTTTCATTTTTTCTTTAACATGTTTGCCTTATGGATGTTTGGTAACATGCTGGAGAATTTGTGGGGGGCCAAACGATTCCTGATCTTTTATTTTCTGTGCGGACTGGGTGCTGCGGCCATGCACCTGGCAACCTTATCCATTGAATATCATTACCTGCAACAGGAAGTAGCTGGTTTCCTGTCTCGTACCACACCTACCGAGTTCCAGGTGTTTCTGAAAGAAAACCCGGCTGTGTTCCGGTATTTCAACAACCTGGAAATATACAAGCTGCAGCAAGCATGGCCGGCAGATGTTTCTAACAGTAATTATATTGATATTGCTCAATCACTGGCAAAAGAATATCAACGGGTGAGTTTGAATGTGCCTACACTAGGCGCATCGGGAGCTGTGTTTGGAACATTGGCTGCCTTCGGGTACCTGTTTCCCAATACTAAGATTTATATCTATTTTTTCTTCCCCATCAAAGCCAAATGGTTTGTGATTTTATATGCTGCAGCTGAGTTGTGGATGGGAGTGAATAACAGTGGCGGTAATGTGGCTCATTTTGCGCACCTGGGCGGAGCACTGATTGGGTTTTTATTGGTGTACTACTGGAACAAAAATGACCGGCGTACGTTTTATTAAAAAATGCATGTATGAAATATAGTGTAGCAGAAAAGAAGAACAGGATACGCTTTGGGGAAGACGGAGATGCATTGCTGATGCTCATCTACATCAATGTGCTGATGTTTATCATTCTCAGTTTTATTCGTATTGTATATGTACTGAGCGACCTTGATTTGTCCAACTTTGATCGTGAAATTCTCCATTGGTTTACATTGCCTGCATCTTTGCCGGAGTTTATTACAAAACCTTGGGTCTTAATCACGCATATGTTCACGCAGGATTCTGTGTGGCAACTCATTGGCAATATGTTTTTCTTCTGGGCCTTTGGTTATTTGTTCCAGGATTTAGTGGGAAACAAACATGTGGTCCCATTGTATATCTATGGCGCATTGGTGGGATCTGTTTTGTTTGTTGCCAGTGCTAACCTGTTGCCGCATTTTGCACCATCGGTTTCACTTTTTCATTTTTCAGGGGCCGGAGCCGCCATTATGGCTATTGCGATTGCCACAACGATACTGGCGCCCGATTATCGTGTGTTCCCCATGATCAATGGCGGCATACCACTATGGGTGATTACCTTGATTTATGTAATTATCGATTTTGCCGGTTTGGCAAGCGAATCTTTTCCCTTTCATCTTTCACACCTGGGTGGGGCTGTAACCGGCTTTTTATATGTAAAGCTGATCCGTAATGGACATGAGCCCGGCGCCTGGATGCACCAGGTATATAATTGGTTTTTTAATTTGTTTAATCCTGCTGCTAAAAAACCACAAGGTGCCGTGCGAAAAGAAATGTTTTATAAAACAGAAGGCAAACAACCTTTTAAAAAAACGCCTAATTTAACGCAGCAACGTGTTGATGAGATTCTCGACAAAATCAGTCAGAAAGGGTATCAATCACTCACGCAGGAAGAAAAAGATATTTTAAAAAAAGCAAGCGAATCATAAACCACCTGAATGCCGGGCATCATTCGTAATGTTACCAAACAATTTATCATCAGCTGCAACCTGTTTGTAAGCGTGTGTATGTTGCTGTTGTATGTGTTGCCGCACACCGATCAGAATTATTTCTGGATCTTGAATCTGTTGGCCATGGTGTTTCCTTTCCTGTTACTGCTTCAGCTGGGCTTTCTTATTTTCTGGCTCATTATAAAACCTAAATTGTCGGTTATCCCAATTATTACATTGGTTCTTTGCTTCGGGTTTATCCGTTCTGTATTTGGTTTTCACCAAGCCAATCCGGTAACTATCAATAAAAAGGAAGGTTTCAGGATGGCAACATGGAATGTGCATTTGTATAATTTTTATGAAAACAACGGAACACTCGATCCGGGTATGTTGCAGTATACCCGTTCCTTACGGGCAGATGTGCTGGCGGTACAGGAGTTTGTTTTTTCGCTTGACAGCAACAGCTCTATTTCATTGGATAATGTGCGGAAACGGTTGGGTTATAAGTATGTGATTGCCGGTAACGATCGACGTTTTGGTGTGCATACCAACGCCGGAGCCCGGAATGAAAAGTATTTCCCCTTTTGTGTAGCGCTTTTTTCAAACTATCCCATTTTGAAATGGGAGCGCAAGCAATCATTACGTGAATACAATCACACCTATTTATGGGCCGATATATTGATAGGAAATGATACCATTCGTTTCTTCAATGTTCATTTGCAAAGCATGCACTTTGTAAAAAAGGATTATGACTTTATTGAAAACATTGATCAGCAGGATATGGATGGTGTAAAAAAAGCCGGACGCTACCTGATTTCAAAAATCAAAGCCGCCAACCTGTTGCGTGCTATTCAAGTGGAAGATGTAAGGGATGAAGTGGCCCGTAGTCCGCATGAAGTGATATTGTGCGGCGATTTTAATGATGTGCCCAATTCCTATTCCTACCAGGCCATTGCAGATAAGCTGAAGGATGCACATGTTAAAAAGGGATCGGGACTGGGCCGTACGTTCCGCTTCCTGGCGCCTACCTTACGAATCGACAATATCTTTTACAGCCCCTCTGTAACCCTTGAACGTTTCGGTCCCATGAACACGCCACTCAGCGACCATTTGCCGCTGGTAGCCGAGTTTGATTTGCCCCGCAGGTAAGCAAGGAACCCTTATCTTTGTTTTCTATGAAGAGGAATTTTATTTCTGCTAGTTGCTGTTGTTGTTGCTGTTAATCTTACAGCACCCCGGCATTTTATATCAACTCTTCAACTCCAACAATTTCATTTATGTCTCAGTTAAAATTATACAATTCACTAACCCGTCAGAAAGAAGTATTTGAATCATTAACGCCCGGTCATGTGGGTATGTATGTGTGCGGACCTACCGTGAGTGGTGAAAGTCATCTGGGCCATGCCCGTCCGTACATTACGTTCGATGTGTTGTACCGCTACCTCATGCACCTGGGTTATAAAGTACGTTATGTACGTAACATTACCGATGCAGGCCATTTTGAAGAAGAAGGCCGTGAAGCAGAAGATAAAATTTCAAAGAAAGCGGTTTTAGAAAAACTGGAGCCCATGGAACTGGTGCAGAAATACACCAACCTCTTTCATTGGGCGATGGATCAGTTTAATACGATTCCGCCTTCCATTGAACCAACAGCTACCGGGCATATTGTGGAACAGATTGGCATGATTGAACAAATTATTGAAGCCGGCTATGCATACGTGGTGAATGGTTCTGTTTATTTTGATGTAAAGAAATATGCAGCAACTCATGATTATGGAAAACTGAGTGGCAGAGTGATTGAAGAATTATTTGAAACTACCAGGGACCTTGACGGACAGGAAGAGAAACGTGACCGTACTGATTTTGCGCTTTGGAAAAACGCAGCACCTGAACATATCATGCGTTGGAAAAGTCCGTGGGGCATTGGTTTTCCCGGCTGGCATATTGAATGTTCGGCAATGGCTACCAAATATCTCGGAGCTCAGTTTGATATTCATGGCGGCGGAATGGATTTACAATTTCCGCATCATGAAAGTGAGATTGCACAAAGTACTATCTGCAATCATACAGCCCCGGTTCGTTACTGGGTGCACAACAATATGATTACCATCAATGGTAAAAAGATGGGCAAGAGCTATAACAACGTTATTAAATTAACTGAGTTATTCAGTGGTGATCATCCCATTCTGGAGAAAGCCTACCATCCCATGACGGTTCGTTTCTTCATATTGCAAACGCAATACAGAAGCACACTCGACTTTGGTAACGAAGCTTTACAGGCTGCAGAAAAAGGGCTGAAGCGTTTGTGGGAAGCGCATGAATGGTTAAAAAAACAGGAACTGTCAACCGAAGGCCATTCAGCTACAGATGCAGAACTTGATGCAAAAGTGAAAAAGCTGGTGGGAGAGTTTGAGGAGTTCATGAATGATGATATGAATACTGCTAAAGTGTTGGCCAATATGTTTGAACTGGTACCGGTGATCAATGGAATTAAAGACAAACACATTGCAGTAAATGCCATCAGTGATGCCACATTGCAGTTGTTGCAGGAAAAAATGACGCTTTATGTGGAAGATATTTTAGGATTGAAAGCGGTTACTGCAGAAGACAATGAAAAATTCAAGGGTGTGATGCAGTTGCTCATTGAATTGCGCAAAGATGCAAAAATAAAAAAGGACTTTGTAACCAGCGATAAAATCCGCAATCAGCTTTCAACCCTAGGTATTCAGCTGAAAGATGAAAAAGGTGGAGAGATGAGTTATACCATTGAATAAGTTCAGGAAGTGCCCAACTGTTGATTTCCGAATGGGGATGTAAATGGAAACAGTTGGGTATTTCTTTCTTCTGTTAATTCTTCCATTGGCTCTTGCAGCACATCTCCGATTGTTTGCATCAATACTCTTCCTGCTTCATAAATCCATTTTGTATATTGCTGGTCTTTCTTTTTGTGTTGGGGTATGTATTCCAGTAGCGAATCAAGGTGAAAACGATCTGCATAAATTCCGGCTCCTGCTTTCAGGGCGTCTCTTGCATTGCACCATTGTTCAAAATGGCCTTTCACAGGAACCATCAATGTAGGTTTGCCCATGTACATAGCTTCACATACACTTTCAAAGCCTGCAGTTGTAACCAATGCCTTTGCCTGCGACATGAAGCGAAGGAATTTTTTATCATCCAGCGAGTGAAAACAAAGTGAGTCGCTGTATTGCCATGTGCCTTTAACAGCAGCACTATCAGTGAAGCAATCGAGCATTACTTCCGGGTGTGATTTGTTCCATTCAATAATTTCCTGCATATAACCGGAGTTGAGAATATATACAAGTATGCGGTTGCCATTAAATACATCCTGCTCAAATACTTCTTTTCTTAATACAGGTGGCGAAGCGACGATGTTTTTATAGGCTGTTTGTTTTACCGGATAAAAAGACAAAGCAATCATTCTTGCCGATCCTTTTGATACCAGTTTTGTGTAATGGTAAACCGACCAAGCATCTGCTTTTCTGCTTTCTTTTGGAAAATCAAATTCGGGATGGAGATAAAGAAACTGGTGGGCAATGGAAATTATATTCGGATGAAGTGGTTTGCGCAGGGAAGCGATGCCGGTTAATGGTTCATAAAAGTTCAGTAGAATATCCGGTTGATGCAGATCAATTGTGCGACGGATTGTTTGTATACTTTTTGTATACGTTTTCCAGTTCTTTAAACAATGAATAATTGTTTTACCCGGTTGTATGGATTTATTCTCTTGATCAGTAACAAAGTTGGGGCTTTGGTACGTGATGATGGGTGCTTTGATCCGCTGCTCAACAAAGCCGGGAATTTTTCGTCTGCTGCTGGTCCCAATTAAAACGGCACTAACTGTATGTCCTCTGGAAGTGAGCAGTTCATAAACGGCAATGGCTTGTGTGAGGTGGCCTCTTCCTTCGCCTTGAACGGTGAATACAAATGAATGTTTCATGTCAGAGTTCGGGTATGAGTGAGTAATGATGTGGAGCTGATATTTTCAGCGGTTGCTGGTCGGGTGATTCAATCGCCGGATTGATTCTTTGCAGCCAGTCAGTATAATAGAGAACCGACCATTCACCTTCTGCTGTTTCCACAAGTGCACTCATCGTTTCCACCCAATCTCCACTGTTGAGATAATGTATGTTGTTGATATATTTATCTGCTGCCTGGTGAATATGTCCGCAGATGATACCATCACATTTTTGTGACCTTGCTACTTCGCAGAGTTGTTCTTCGTAGTCGGATATAAATGAAACGGCCGATTTGACTTTTGCTTTTACTATCTGTGAGAGCGAATAATAGGGCAAGCCTTTTTTTAACCGGCGCTGGTTATACAATCTGTTGAGCCATAGTAAAAATGTATAACCCACATCTCCCAGGTGTGCCAGCCATTTGAGATTGGTTGTGATACTATCGAATATATCGCCATGAACCACATAGTATTTTTTGTTTCCGCTTTGGAGGGTGTGATTCTTTTTAATAACAAATTGTCCGAATGAAAAAGGAAGTATTTCCTCTAAAAAATCATCATGATTCCCTCTTAGGTAAATCACTTTGGTATTGTATTTATGCATGTATTTCATGATGATCCGGAAGAAAGAAGTGTGTCTTTTCTTCCATTCACCCGATTTACGTAGTTGCCAGCCATCAATGATGTCGCCATTAAGTATAAGCGTATCGCATTGGTGATGCTTCAGGAATTCCACCACTTCTTTTACACGGGAATTACGGATTCCCAGGTGGATATCGGAAAGAATGATCGTTTTGTAATACGTTTTCAATTCCAACGGTTTTACAAAATTTAAAACCAGATGTTACCAGAATGTTGACTCAGGATTAACGAAGAATAAATAAATTGTAAACAGAATGTTATCACTTTAAAGAAAACTGTATTTATGGAATATGTCAATCATTTGAGTAGGGATAAAAAAATGCAGAAAGTGCTGGCCGTAGCCGAGCCGCTTACACTTACTAAGCGAAAGGATATATATCTTTATCTCTGTGCCTCCATTATGAGTCAGCAATTGAGTACCAAAGTGGCAGAGGTGATTTACAGCCGCTTTCTGGCTTTGTATGGAAAAAAGAAACCAACCGCTCAGCAAATACTTGATACACCTTTTGAAACCTTGCGCAGTATTGGTTTAAGTAATGCCAAGGCCAATTATGTTCAGAATGTTTGTCGTTTTTTCATTGAAGAAAAACTAACTGATACCAGGCTGTACAAAATGACTGATGAGGAAGTGTTGGGCAAACTCACACAAATCAAAGGCGTTGGTAAATGGACTACAGAAATGATTCTGATGTTTGCTTTGCAGCATGAAGATGTGTTTCCGGCCGATGACCTTGGTATTCAACAGGCGATGATGAAACTGTATAAAATCCAGGCAGATACTAAAAAGGAGCTACACGACAAGATGCATCGCATTGCAGAAAAGTGGCGCCCTTACCGTACGTATGCCTGCATGCATTTGTGGCGGTGGAAGGATAATGCTTAAATTACGATTCGTTCACAACGACGAAGAAATGCTTCGTCAATTATTGCACCAATACCCGGAGTGTCGTCTATTTCCACGATACCGTTTTCTTTAAATATCATTCCTCCAATAACAGGATCTTCTTTCAGCATCAGCGGTGTATCCAGATCATAATGTACAATCAGGTCGCTGCAATAAGCAAAGTGAACCAATGCAGTAATTCCTAACCGGCTTTCCATAAAACAACCCACCTGCAGGTGAATATTTGCAGCTTCTGCAATCTTTACCATCTTAATTGCATTAAATATTCCGCCACTCTTCCCAAGTTTAATATTGAAATAATCAACAGCATTCAGTTCTGCCAAACGTTCTGCATCGTGATGATCAAAACAACTTTCATCAGCCATGATTTTGATCGGACTGTTTTTTCTTACCGCCGGAAGCTTCATGAAGTTCCAACGTGCAATGGGTTCTTCACAGTGTTCAATATTGTAAGGGGCCAATGCATTTAATGTGGTAATGGCTGTTTCAACCGTCCATCCCTGGTTGGCATCAATGCGTAACGGAAGATCGTTTCCGATCGCTTCACGTATGGCTTTGATCCTGGCCACATCTTCTTCTGTTGTTGTACCCAGCTTTACTTTGATGGAAGGGAAGCCTGCCTGTTTGTATTCCAATGCTTCTGCCGCCATTTTTTCAACGGAGCCAAGCCCCACAGTCATATCGGTGAAGATGGGTTTATTTTTGCTGCCGCCGAGAAATTGGTACAAGGGTACACCTGCGTGTTGAGCTGCCAAATCATACAATGCCATATCAAAGGCACTCTTGATGTTTTCATTGCGGGTGATGAGAGTGTCCATTGCACGGGTACAACCTTCAACATCCAACGCATCTTTACCTTTCAATTCTTTTGCCAGGTATTGTCCTACGATGAAGCAGGTGTCCATGCTCTCCCCATTGATGCTCATATACGGACTGCATTCGCCCCAGCCACTCAGTCCATCTGCTGTGTTTATTTTAACAATGATATTATCTGCATCGTATTGCGGCCCCAATGAAATGACGAAGGGTTGCTTTAAGGGAACGCAGAGTTTGTAAATTTCTATGGAAGAGATGGGGGTTGTCATATACAAGTTTAAGTATATAAATATACGGTTGTCACCGGTGTCAGGTCGCCGCAGGCGTCAGACACCTTTTCTTCCCCAATTTACCTTTCTCTTTTCAAAATCATCTCCAACTGATGATCTGAAATAGCTTTATAGGTTTCGTCCAGTAGGCGTTCTCTATCTAAATCTAACAATTGGTATCCAAGTTGTTTATTTATAAGAGTACCATTTCTGGCACCAAGGTAATCGTTTAGAGATGAGAACTCCCATTCTTCAATCTTTTTTACCAGCCTTGATGAATATGGATTTTGATGGATATAATGAAAGGCCGTGATGGCGTAATTGTTGTCTACATCATCAATGCATTTGCTTTTTGTTTTCTGTTGAAACAGGTTTCCTGTAAATCCCCGTTGCTTTTGTAAGGCTTTTGTATAACTGCTTAATGTCAAGCGGATTCCTTCTGTGAGGGCATTTATTTGAATCGGGTGGTGTTTTACAATGCGGGTTGTATGTTCATTTGCATGAATGAGTAAGTGAAAATGATTGGGCATCAGGCACCATGCTATTATATCAGCAGCCGGACTTATAAATTTTCTGATGTTCCTTGTAAAATGGATATAATGTTCTCTTTCAAAAAAAAGTTGCTGCTGATTGTTTCCTCGATTGTAAATGTGGTACAAATGGTTTTCGGTGAATTGCATAGTGATGTGGAGGATGCAATCCTGTTTGACAGGGTTGCAATTTGCCAATTAAAGTGTCTGACGCTTTCAGCGTCCTGACACTGATCAATCTCTCGCAAATTGGATTCCACAAAAAACCCTCCGGATCATCCGGAGGGTTTTTTATCAGTTGATTGAATGTTTATTTCACCAGTTTCAATTCTTTGATGAGGTTGGAGGCGCCACCTAGTTTATCGATGCACCACAGTACATAACGGATATCAACGCAGATGGTGCGGTTGAGATCTTTATCAAATGCCAGTTTATGGCTTAAAGCTTCGTAGTTGCCGTCGAATGCCAGACCAATGAGGTTTCCATTACCATCAATCACCGGAGAACCACTGTTACCTCCTGTGATGTCGTTAGTGGTAATAAAACCAATTACGAGGTCCTTGCGTATCTGATCAATATATTGTCCGAAGTCACGCTTTTTCAATAATTCAATTTGCTTGGTAGGGAGATCAAACTCATAATCGCCGGGTTTGTATTTTTCCAGTAATCCTTTTGAGGTTGTTACAAAATCATACTTCACCGCATCTCTGGGAACATAGCTTTTCACATTGCCATAAGAAACACGCATGGTGAATGTGGCATCGGGATACATTTTTTTAGACTTAGCAGGATTCATTTCCATGATTCCTTTCAGGTATAAACGGCCCAGATCATTGTTTTTGATATTAAATTCCTGGAAGCGGGGCAGGAATTTCACACTCCAGTTTTTGAAGAAAGAGCTTGCAATGATAAAAGCAGGATCTTCCTGTAAAGTGACAGCATCGGGATTGCTAACAAATGCATTCCATTTATCTTCATTCAAAATGATGGTATTTGCAAATACATTGGCCGCATATTTTTTCCAGGTGGCTTCCTCTTTCAAATTGCCCATAGCACCTTTAATGGTTTCAAAGAAACCAATCGGGTGCTGGTCTTTCGGAATATCATTGTAGTACATCATCAATACAGAACCAAGAATATTCTGATCGCTTACTGCGTTATGACTTTCGAAAAATGATTTCCTTGCTGTAACAACTGCATCCAATGCTTTTTTCACGTCTTCCTTTGTTGCATTTGTTTTCACCAATGCAGCTTCCAGCTGAATCAATGAAGCAGCATAGGATATTAATGGTGAGCCAAAGATGCCTTCGTTCATATAAACACGATGCATGGCATAAGGCCTCCATGCTGCATAGGCTTTTTCCCATTCGGGGAAAATGGCTTCATACTCAGGCTTTCCTTTTGCCCATTTCATAAAGTCTGCTTCGGATTTTTGTTTTTGTCCGAACACATCATATTTCAACAGTTGTTTTGTTTCTCCGTCAAAAAATTTCCAGTAGTTAGCGATGCTTGCATAATCGCTGGCAAGTTTTAACTTGATGGCAGCATCTTTCTGCATTTCGCTGAACATGTATTTCAAACGCATGTCACGCAGTTTCACCAATGTAGGGTTGTTGATGTCGGTTGACAGTTTAACACCCATAGATGATTCATAACGGTTGGTGCCACCGGGATAACCCCATGTCATAGCAAAATCACCGTCTTTAATTCCTTTGATTGAAACAGGAAGGAAGTATTTAGGTTTTAAAGGAACATTATCCTGACTGTACTCGGATGGTTTACCATCTTTACTCATGTACACACGGAAAATACTGAAGTCGCCTGTATGGCGGGGCCATTCCCAGTTGTCTGTATCACCACCAAATTTGCCCACGCTTTCGGGAGGGGTGCCAACGAGACGTACGTCTTTATAACGTTGATAGATAAACGCTAAAAACTGGTTGCCTTTGAACAAAGGGCTAACTCGGCATTCGATAAACTCGGCTGAATTGGATAAGCGCTTGTTAATGGCTGCCAGAACAGCTGCCTGTTTATCGGCTCTTGCTTTACCTAATAATGTTCCCAGCGAGTCATTTACTTCTTTGGTAACATCTTCAATACGAACAAGAAACTGAACACTGATGGTTGTTTTGATTTCCTGTTGAAAGTTTTTTGCATAGAAGCCGTCTCTCAGATAGTTGTTTTCAACACTGGACGCATTGGCAATAGCTGAATAACCACAGTGGTGATTGGTGAAAATCAATCCCTGGTTGCTTACAATTTCACCGGTACAACCACCACCAAAAATGATAATGGCATCTTTTAAAGAAGCTTTGTTGATGTTGTACAGTTGATCTTTGGTGAGCTTCAGGCCTTTTTTCTGCATATCTGCATAAACCTGCTCTCCTAAGAGTAAGGGCAGCCACATACCTTCATCGGCATAAGTGCGAAGCAGTGTGAGTGCAAACACAATCGTTACTAACAGTTTTTTCATGTCTATCATTTTTAATTTATAGTAAAACAGAAGAGAAAGAATCAGGAATTTTCGTTGTTGTTAAAGAAAGCAATCCGAAAATTCCGGGTTCTTTTCCTGTTCCGGAATTTACCGGGCAAACCTACATTAAAACAGGATTGAAAGAAAGCAAAATCTATAGAGAAAAGAATGATTTCCGTCAATTGCCTGTAGTGCTGTTTGGGGCGGCTGAAACGGCTGACGGACGGTGGGCCCCCTCGGGCTTCGGATCTATATTCAGCAGTTGGTTGGTATGGCAATTGTCTCCATCACAACAGGGAAGTGCATTTGTGTGACATACCGGGCACTGGTAATGGCCGTGCACATGTATAAGGCTTACTGTGTGCCCGCAAAACAAACAGATCTGCATGGCATGAAATTAAGGAAGACTTGTGTGGATGATTGATGCATTTTTCAACAAATGCACATCAACGGTATCCAATCCAGGAGCGGTTGCTTTTATCGTAGAGCCAATAAATATTATTACAAAAACTGAAATTCAGTTTGTCCTTCACCGGGGCTTCGGGAGGCAGTTTTAAACGCTGGGTCATTAACCCATCTGCCCGGCTGTATAATTCAACTTCATTGGTGCTGGTGTTTAACAAACCAAACTCTGCATTGCCAATTCCGGTAAACACAACAATCGTACTGTTATAATTAGCAAGCACTTTATTGGAATCAATAACCAGGCCAGCGGGCGGAGGTGTTTTACGGGTATATCCTGCTTTGAGCAGCACCGCTTTTTCTTTCACTTCTTTTGCAGTGTTGGCGTCATAAGCTACAACAACAGAGCCTTTTAAAAAATGCACGAGGTTTTCCCGTTGGTTGTAAGTGGCAATCGATTGGGGGAACGGCTGGTTTTGCCCGGGAAAAGAAACTTTTACATCATAAGGAATGCCTGCATCATCCATTACATAGTTTACCCAGCCTGCATTGCCATAACCATTACCCTGGAACGTTTTTAAAGCAGGATTATACCAAAGTCCACGCACATCAAACATCAATGATAAATCGGGTGGTGAAACCATTTCGCCCATGCCATTAAAAAATGCCATTGCATAGGTTTTGTTACCAGCTACAGTTGCATAGTAGTAACGATTCTTTAAATTGATAGATACGGTGCCGCCATTATCACCTTGTCCGGGAGGCATTTTTAACTCCGATACTTTTCTCAACTGCCGGACAGTTTGTGTGGTTGCAGATTGAGTTAAGCAGCATAGTGCGGGAAGAAGTAAAAAAAGTAAACGCATACAGTTTCAAATTCATTTTAAAAATAGCAAATCTGCAAGTATGGTTTTGTTAAATCAGGTAACCAAGTAATTCCATGAGCAAAGCAATGCCCACATGCACCATCCATCCGCCCCAGATGCTTTTGGTTTGAATCGAAATACTTCCTAAAATCAATCCGCCCCAGAAGCTGCTGAATGCTTCCAGCAATGGTTTGCCAAGGTGAATCGAAAAATAAAACAAAGCAACGGGTAATATGGATCTTGCTCCCAGCCATCTGCTAAGTACTGCCAGTAAGAATCCCCTGAAAAAAAGTTCAATAGTGATAAAATCCAGTGCGTAAGTGAATTCAAATAAACTGTAATGATACCATTGCGGATGATCAATCACCTGCAACACTTTTGAACGTGGGTACACCACTTGAAAGTCGGCTTGAGTGGCAGCAAAGAAAAGCAAGGGTAACATCAGCAGGAGTAACAATAAATACGGACTGAATGTAACTGGCTTTTTCGTGAAGTATAATCCCCATGACTGGCGATCCCATTTGTGGTATAATAAAATAGATATAGATATAAATACCACACCTCCCATCCAAGATGCAGGTTGATGAAATGCCTGTTGTAAAGAAGGAGAAAAGTGATTCAATAATTGATAAAACGGCAGACTGATTTTTGTGGCAAACATAGCCGAGCTCAGTAACAGGAAGAGGATGAGCTTCTGCACATCAGCTTTTCTTAGTTCTGTTTGAGTAAAAACCAGAAGCACACCCGCAGCAGAAAAGAACAAGAAGAGTGTAAGTAGTTGAAAAAAAGTATACCGTGAATGAACACCCGGCCACAGTTTAATTCCGGCAAAATAATTACAATAGATGGCAAGCAATAGTACAGCAACAGAAACCAACAGGTTCAATGGGGTAATTACAATCCGTAGTTGACGGAAAGTATTGATGATAAGGGGTTTCAAAAAAATGTGTTAAGCGTTCAATTCCTTCCAGAGCAAATCCTTCAGATCGGTCAAACCCTGTTGGGTAACCGAAGAAATAAATACATGCGGAATATTTTTAGGCAGCTCTTTTTCAATTTCGGCTTTCAGTTCATCGTCCAGCATATCACTTTTGCTGATGGCAATGATGAATTGCTTCTGCAACATTTCGGGGTTGTATTGTTCCAGCTCCGAATGAAGGATGTTAAATTCTTCACGATGATTCTTACTATCGGCCGGAATTACAAATAGCAACACACTGTTTCGTTCGATATGACGTAAGAAACGGTGACCTAACCCTTTTCCCTCTGCAGCGCCTTCAATAATACCCGGCAAATCGGCAATACAAAAACTTTTTCCATCTCTGTATTCCACCATACCTAATTGTGGGGTTAGGGTAGTAAATGCATAATCTGCAATTTTTGGACGGGCTGCTGTAATACTGCTGAGAAGGGTTGATTTACCGGCGTTGGGGAAACCTACCAGACCCACATCTGCCAATACTTTCAGTTCCAGAATTTTCCATCCTTCAATCGCATCTTCTCCCGGTTGGGCATATTCAGGAGCCTGGTTGGTGGGGGTTGCAAAATGAGCATTGCCCAATCCGCCACGGCCACCTTTCATGAGGATGATTTCCTGTCCGTTTTCCAGTATTTCTGCCTCTACTTTTCCGGTTTCTTCATCACGGGCAATGGTGCCCAATGGAACTTCAATGATAATATCTTTTCCATCTCTGCCGGTCATATTATTCTTATTGCCGGGCGTGCCATCTTCTGCCAGTACGTTTTTATAGTAACGAAGGTGAAGAAGTGTCCAAAGCTGGGAGTTACCCTTCAGGATGATATGGCCACCACGTCCGCCATCGCCACCATCCGGTCCGGCTTTTGGGTTGAATTTGGTACGTGCAAAATGTTTACTGCCGGCGCCACCATGGCCGCTGCGGCAAAAGACCCTGATGTAATCAATAAAGTTTTTTTCCATGAACGTTGCAAAGATAGCCGTAACAGGTGCATTTGCATCAGAACGGCCTATAAAAAGAAACCCCTCTGCTTTTAGACAGAGGGGGCTTTTTTCGGTTCTTACGGAGGATAATAAATCTCTACTACGATTATTGTTTATTGATCTTCCTGGTTTGGATACCATCAGATGTATGAACTTCAAGAATATAGAGTCCTGGGCTGAGTGATTTCAGATCTGAAATAGTAATCACATTATTACCTTTCTGAAGTGTTGTTTTTTGTGTCATGACTGCTTGTCCGCTTACAGAAACGAGGCGAACGGTAACAGTTTCAGTTTGTTCACTTTCTACTTGTACTTTGATGTTCGATACAAACGGATTCGGATAAACTGAATAGTTTTTGATGCGTGCATTTCCTACAGAAAGAGATACAACTGCAGATAATGTTTGTTTTCCATCAAGATCCACCTGACGTAAACGGTAGTAGATCACTTTCGCAGTACCGGTGATGGCGTCGGTATATCCATATTCAGATTTGGAAGAGGAGTTTCCTACACCTTTCACAGAACCGATAGCTGTAAAGCTAACTCCATCTGTGCTGCGTTCAACAACAAAATGATCGTTATTGCTTTCAGATAAAGTTGACCATGCAAGCACTGCATTGCTTCCTGATTTCTTAACAGTTAATTCGCCGAAAGAAACAGGAAGTGTTGAACCTGCAGGGAATGAGTTACTTGCCAGATCCTGTAAACCTGAACCAGACCATACAAGCGAAGTGGTAACGGTACCGGTTGTGGCATTTGCAGTTGTTGCATCTACAAAGTAAATACCTGCTGCAGTAGAGAGATATAATGATCCCAATTGATCAAAGGCAACACCGTTTACAGAACCGCTGAATGCTGCGCCAAGCGGATCTACCAGGTCCCATCTTTTTGTAAAGACGGTGCTGTTACCGTTAGGCTTACCATTGAAAATTTTTGTAGCGCCACTTGAAACGTTCGCAAGAGCGTAAATTTTAATGCCACCAAGTGTTGGGTCAGATGTGATAGCAAGGTCACCATTCTGGAACTCACTTGCAGTACCACCGTTGATAGTAACACCATCGGCATCAACAATTTTCAATTGATCGGCAACAGGAAGACTGGAGTTTACAGTCACACCTTTAGGTTTGAAGCTTGCTAAGTATACAGTAGAACCATCACCTGCAAGAATATAGGCAACACCATCGGGGCCAATACCAAAACGTACAAAACCAAGACTGCTGGTGCTTGAACCGTTTACATCAAGTGTGCCGATAAGTGTTTGATTAGTGCCTGCGAATGTAGCTCCCCAAACTTCCACAACACCACTATTGCTGCTTGAGTTAGGCATCCAATAGAAATAAGGAGTTGCAGGATCACCGGGATTCACACCTGCCTGAGGGCCACTTAAAGCCAATGCTGCAGTACTACCAGTAGAACCAGTATTAGGTGTAAACATTGTAGCAGGGCCTGCGTAATAGGTGCCGTTACTTACAGTAAAGGAAGATACAGTTGTTCCGTCGTTTGCGGTAGCCCATAAATTACCTGTTAAGATAGTGTATGTAGCAGACGCTGTTGCTACAGCACTACCTCCCTGGGTTTGTGTAACAGTTACTGATATTGTATACGTTCCCGGTAATGAAAATGTAAATGAATGATTTTGTGTTGTACAACCAGAAGTACAAGTAAAGGTCGCAGGAGAAGCAGGACTAACTGTTCCCGGACCAGAAATGGTGTACACAAATGTTCTGTTGTTGTTGCCGCTTCCGAAGCCGGAAGTAGTAACACTGAAAGTTTGTGTTAACCCGCTTAACGAGCTTCCTGTTGACGGTGAAATAGTGGCAGATTGCGCCATTGAACTGAACGATGTGAAAGCAACTGCTAAAAAAGTAAATACAGTAACTTTCAGAAAAGTAGAGATTTTCATGTTTTTGTGTTTAGGTAAAACAATAATTGATTTCCTGAGGGGATTGGACCTGAGGTAAAGTCATGAGGATTTGAATACCAAAAGGGTAACGTTCAGAGGATTTGAATAAGAATTATCTTACAGCAATCAATGGAATAATAAGGAAATTTGGATAGGTTTTATCGAGGAGGTTGGATGCGGATATAGAGCAAAAGTAGTAGGAATTTTGAAATTTTCAAATTTTACGGGATTTTTTTAGGGAATTGTATGTAAATACCTGATTTCTGGTAGTCGGGCTTGAGGTTCGTAAAGGTTTACATTCTTTCCATTCGTTGTTCATATCTGTTGCCAGCTGTTGATATAGTTTTGTGCCTTCTGTTTTCCAGTTAATCATTTCATCAGTAACCTCTTTGATTTTTTTTGCCGGATTGCCAACAATCAGGCTTCTTGCATTAAAACTTTCTCCTTCTTTTACAAAACTCAACGCTCCAACAATACATTCATCTCCCAAAATAACATGATCCATGATCACTGCATTCATTCCAATCAGACAATTTCTTCCAATAGTAGCGCCATGTATAACAGCACCATGACCAATATGTGCTCCTTCTTTTAATAGTACAATAGTTCCGGGAAACATATGCAGTGTGCAATTTTCCTGCACATTGCATCCGTCTTCTATGACAATTGTTCCCCAGTCGCCACGCAAGGCAGCCCCCGGACCTATATAACAGTTTTTTCCAATGATCACATCGCCGGTAACAGCAGCTAAGGGATGAACAAACGAACTTTCATCCACAACCGGAATAAAATCTTTGAAAGAATAAATCATACTAGTGTTTTGTCTGTACGATAGCACAGTCCTTTAAATCGTGCCACCATATGTTGTTTCTGGTTAAAGATTTCAATGTTATACAAACCGGTGCTTTTACCATTGTGTAATTCTGTTGCTTCAGCTGTTAACACATCATGTATATGAACCGGCTTGATGAAGTTGATAGAAGTATCCAGTGCCACAGAAAGCTGATTTCTGTTATTGCAGGCGAAGGCAAAGGCACTGTCGGCGAACGCAAAGGTGACACCTCCGTGTATAATTCCGAAACCATTCACCATTTCTTCACGGATGGTCATTTTAATTTTTGAATAGCCTTCTCTGATTTCAATGATTTCGATTCCCAGCCATTGACTGAAACGATCCTGTTCCATCATATGGATTACTACTTCGGATGGTGTTGGCATAAAAATGAATTTGATATAAATAGATTACTCTCCTTTAAAAACCGGTACTCTTTTTTCTAAAAACGAATGTATTCCTTCTGTGTAGTCGGAAGTGGAAGCAGCTTTCTGCTGATATTCATCTTCCAGCAACAACTGTTCTTCCCAGCTATTGGTGAATGACTGATTTAATGCCTGCTTGGTAAATGCCAGTGCTTTGGTTGGCATCATAGCCAGTGTGTGAGCTAATTTTTTACTCTCATCTGCAAATGTCACATCGGGGAATACTTTGTAAACCATGCCCAATCGTTCTGCTTCATTGGCCGATACTTTATCTCCTGTCATCATCAAGGCACTTGCTTTTTGCCAACCAACTAATCTTGGTAGTGTAAACGTGCCACCGCTATCAGGTATTAAACCAATTTTTGAAAAAGCCTGTATAAAGGAAACAGATTCGGCAGCCAGTACAATATCACAACATAGTGCAATATTGGCTCCGGCTCCTGCGGCCACTCCATTCACTGCTGCTATAACAGGCTTTGCAAGATTGCGGATTTGCTTCACGATAGGATTGAAATGTTCTGCTAAAATCTGTTTGATCTCGATTTTGTTATCACCGGTTAATTCGCTGATATCCTGTCCTGCACTGAAAGCTTTGCCAATACCTGTTATGTACACAGAACGGATTTCATGGTTAACAGCACATTCTTCCAAATGATGTTGTAATAACAATGCCATTTCACGATTGAAAGCATTGAATTTATCTGGCCGGTTTAACTGTAAAAACGCTACCGAGTCTTTGATTTCAAATTGAATTGAAGGCATGATTATTTTATTAAATACATAAACGCTCAGAAGGAACTCTGTTTCTCTAATCTCTGCGACAAATAATAGTTACAATTTTATTATTCTCATATAATCCAGCATGGCCCGGTTCACATCCACATTCATATTATTATTCCAATCTTCAAACACAAGCTTTAACTGGTTGGACCCTTTTTTCAATGATACTCTGTAACTGTTGCTATAACCCCAATCGCTCCACTCATCGGTTCCCCGCTGCGGAAATACAACAGAACCCATATAGGAAGTACCATTGTATAAACTTCTGATGGCGCATTTATTGTCTGTATTCCACGGCCCGCTTCCATTGGAGTAACGAAAATCAATTAAATAATTTCCATCTTCCGCAACAGTAACAGGAATGAGAATGCTTTTATTTTTTGCGGTTGAAATTTCAGTAAAGCCACTTCCTGAGAAATTCACAAAAGGTAAGGACGCTTTTCCACCAATAGTTTCGATCTCTACTTTCTGCACAGCCGATTCTTGTACATATAAAACAGGTTCGCTGGTAAAGGATTCATACCCGTTTTTGCCAATGGCTGTTATTTTATATTCTGCTAAGTTCTTATCAGCTATTGAAAAACTGCCTTCTTTTGTTTCAGCAATGGCTTTTCCGTTTTTATAAATTTTATAGGTAACAACTCCATCAACGGCTCTCCATTCCAGCTTATTGCCATTCCATTTTACCTGCGGATCTGCTAAAGTGAATTCATTTTGTACCAGGTTTATTTTATTGCTCTTGAATGGCTGATTGTCCAACTCAATTTCAATGGAATGATTACCTGTTGTTGATGCAGGAAGTAAAGCACCGGGTAATTCCTTACCGTCCATTTTGATACTTGCGATTTTATTTCCGGTTCCTTTGACAGTGATTGAAAGTAGTGCGTTTCTGTATTTGAAATTACTGAGTGTTTTTGTGCCGGTATAGGCAGAAGGAACAGCTGGTGCAAAATGAATTCCATCTGTTTCAAAATGAATACCCATAAATACACGGTGTACCATAGCAAGATTTCCTGCCATACTCCATAACATGCGGTCACTGTTGATTTCTGTTCCGTTGAAATCACCGGTTTCTGCCACCATGTTTTCATAGTTGGTGAGGAAGAACCCGGCTGCACGGTAGATGGCAGCCAAACCATGTGTTAATGCAGCTTCATTCCCTGCTTTGGCAGCTGCGAGGTTCCAGTACGATTGTACAAAAGGCCAAATGGCGTTGTTATGATAGGGAGGAATGCCTGGTATTTGCGGATAAATGCATGTAGCGCCAAATGCAGTAAGAGGTGATTTTTCAAAAATACTGGTTGCCTGTTGTTCATTGGCTACATCAAACAAAACACTCAACGCTTCACCTAATGCTTCAAAGCGTGGTGATTGATTGTAATACAAGCGACCATAAATGTATTGTGCATAATATCCTTTGTCTTCCATCCATAGTTGTTTGTTGATGGCTTCTTTAATGGTGGCTGCTGTATGTTCATATTGCTCACCTGGTTGGTTCAATTCTTTTGCCATCAATGCGAGTATACGGTGTGCCTGGTAATGCACCACGTTGGTTCCAAGATTTTGCGACACATGAATATCCATGTTGCTCATCCATTTGGGATAGGTTTGTTCTCTCCAATCAAGAAATGATGATTCTCCTTTATACAAACCTGTTTCATGGTTGGCCAGCACCTTTGCATCATCGTCCAGTGTGTTTTTGATGATTTCGAAAGCCAGTTGCAGCCAGTCTTTATCTCCGGTTGCTTTATAAATTTCCCATGCTGCTAATACCCATGTGGTCCGGTCACTGGAGATGGGCCATGCACCACCGCTTCCTGTATCCTGGATGATGCGTTTCCGTTTTACTTTTTTTAGCAAGGATATTTTAGCAATGTCTGGTTGGTGATAGGCAAATGCCAGAAAGATACTGTAGCTGATGTCTCTTGTCCACACCCCTCCCCATTTGGCACCGGTGCGGAAAGTGCTATCCGGCTCAATATTTTTTAATGCTTCTTCGAGCGATAGATTAAACAACGCATCTACAATGGGCTGATCAGATTTGTAAGATGGTTTTTGGGAAATATCGGTACTCAATTTCCATTCCCGTTCTTTATTCTCTTCTTCGGTAAACGGATTGAATTTGATGGTGATGGTATAAATCTTATCTCCATCCGGATCTTCCAGCTTCAGATTTTTCTGCCCAAGGTTTACAAAATCCCACGACAAAGGTTCTGATGCGCCGGCAATATAGAATCCTTTAAAATCGGCTTTGGCTACTTTGCTTCCATCGTATGCTTGGTAATATCCTTTTTCTTCAAACTGTTTTAAAACCGGACTCATATCCACCCGGAATGTGTACTCATAATTCACCGGCAGGTAAGTGGCAGGAGCTGCAGGTGCTGTTTCCGGCAGCTGACCGAAGGTAACGACCGGTGATTCATGTTCTTCGTTAATAACTACCCAGTGATCGTTGCCAGGCGCCAGTTCATTATCTTTTTCATTAATACTGAACTTGTATTTGATTAGTCTGGAGAATGTGGCACTTGCCGGACTTTTATAATTTGATTTGATATGCGTTGGTGAAAGTACAGTGGCAACATTGGTTCCCTGAACAACCTTATCAGTATACAACGTATATCCCTCCGATTCATAGAGGATGTTTTTGTTTTTTGTTTGGCAGGAAGCAATCATAGCAAGTAAAACGATGCCTACATATTTTTTCATCTTGGTTCAGTTATTAAATGAATTTTGTTACATATCAAAGCTGATGACATTATGATGTTGTAACAGGTACGTGTTTACGATGTCGTAGTTGAATTTTGGCGCACCTATGCGGTAGGTGTAAACAGCTTCGTTGTTTTCTTTGATCATTTTCATACAACGAAAGCTCACATTATGTTCCCCGAAAAAAATTTCCATTTCTTCCTTAAATACCTGTTGCGGGTCATTGGCCCTTATTTTATAATCTTTTACTTTATGCAGTTTGTTTATAAACCGTTGTACAGGTTCCAATACAAACAGTGCCACAACAACCATACTGCTTACAACAAATGCGAGTGGGTAGTTGTGATAACCAATAGACATGCCCAACGCCGCTGCAATCCATATCAGTGCAGCTGTGGTTAAACCGTTTACCGAAATTCCTTCTTTAAAAATCACACCAGCGCCAATAAAACCTACGCCGGTTACAATATTACTGGCAATACGATCGGGGCTGATGTTATTACTTTCCCGGGAAAGAATTGTGTACAAACAGGAACCAACACAAATGAAGATCATGGTACGAAAGCCCGCCGGTTTGCTGCGAAACTCACGTTCAATGCCAATAGCTGCACCAATTACAAATGCAACGGAAACCTGGGCGGCTTCTTCGAGGTAAATAGAAAAGTCCATGACAAGCCTTTCTGTAAAAGTAAGATTAATCGGTTTTTCTTTTCATGGCATTTTTGAACCTGAATTTTATATCTTGTATAACAAACCCCTGCAACAACAATGAGAAGCATTTCTTTGCATATACTGATGGTGATCTTTATATGCGTTTGTATGCCTGATCTCCTTTTTTCCCAAGCCTACACTTCTGAGGATTCGATTCGTATTTACAAATTGCTCGACCAGGCAGACGAGGCTGATATGGCCGGTAATCTCGATCGTTCCATGCAGTATGCGAAGGATGCCTTGTTATTATCGAAAGAACGAAAAATGCTGAGAGGCGAAGGATTTGCCCTGTTGAAGATTGCAGATTTGCGATTGAAAAAAGAAGGCGGAAAGGGGATTTCATTATTGTTTTCGGAGCCAGAGCGAATTGCAAAACAGATAAGCGACAATTTTTTGCTGGGCCTTACCTATCATCAAATGGGACAATACTACCGTGATCAGTCACAATACCCGGAAGCAAAAGAGCATTTTCTGAAAGCCGTAGTTTGTTATAAAGCAGCCAACGAAACAGAATATGAAGCTATTGCTTACAATGATATTGGATATATACAAGACAGATCGGGTGAGTATGAAAAGGCTGTTGAAATGTATCTGAATGCAGTGCGGTTGTTTGAAAAGCTGGGAAATAAAAAAGAAGAAGCAAATACTTTGGGCAATATTGCTATTTCTTATTACAAGTTTGGGAAGAAAGAAGAGGCGATACAATTATTTAAAAAATCGGCGGCTATCAGGGAGTCGATCGGAGATATGAAAGGCCTTACTGCCACATATGGAAATCTGGTAACCACCTATACGTCTTTGTCTCAATTTGATTCGGCTTATAAGTATCAGAAGATGGCGGTAGCTTATGCAGAGAAAACCGGAGTCAAAAACACAATGGCACAGGTGTATGCAAATGCTTCTGCATTGCTTCTTAAACAAAACAAAGCATCGGAAGCGTTGCCATACGAACAAAAAGCGATTCAACTGTATACAGAAATGGGGGATAAGGTCAAGATAGGCAACCGGTATGTATCATTAGCTTCTATTTATGATCATCTGAAAGATTCGGTGAATGCCGAACTCTATTTCAATAAAGCAATTAACGTGGCTCAGGAAATCAAAAACAAGCCATTGTTTCAGTCTGCTTATTCTGCACGCTCTGCATTTTATAATCAAAGAGGAAATTATCTTTCTGCTTTAGATAACTATAAGTTATCGGTTGTATATAAAGATAGTTTGCTGAATGAGAAAACGGCAACAAATATTGCAGAGTTGCAAACAAAGTATGAAACGGAGAAAAAAGATAATGAAATAGCCCGCCTGGATAACGACCGGATCATCAAACAACTGGAATTGGAGAAACAAAAAGCCATCATTGCAGGCGATAAGCTGGAAGCACAGAAAAAAGAAAATCAGATCCAGTTATTAAAGCAGCAGCAGCAGTTGCGGGATGCGGAGTTGGTCTATCAGAAGAATGAGTTGGAACGACAGTTGTTGCTGAATAAGAATAATGAACAGCAATTGTTGCTTTCTGTTCAGCAGTTACAGATTTCGGAGAATGAAAAAAAACTCCGTATGCGGCAGCTGGACCGGGAACGGTTATTAAGAAACAGCATTATTGCAGGAACGATTTTCTTGCTGATTATGGGGTTGTTGTTGTTTAACCGTTTTCAGTTGCGGAAAAAATTACAGGAGCAGGAGCGGTTGTTGGCGGTACGGAATAAAATTTCAAAAGACCTTCACGACGAAATAGGCAGTACACTCACCAGTATCCATATCCTCAGCAATGTTTCTGCAACAGCAATGGATTCTGATCTGCCGCAGGCCAAGCAAATGCTCGATAAAATTTCACAGCAGAGCAAAACCATTCAGCAGAATATGAGTGATATTGTTTGGGCGATTCGACCGGATAACGATAAACTCGAAAACCTGGCAGCTCGCATGCGGGAGTACCTGGGACAAACATTGGAGCCCAAACAAATTCAAACCCGGGTTCATGTGAATGAGGCCGCCTTGCAACAGTTCTTGCCTATGGAACACAGGAAGGAGTTATTGCTCATTTTTAAGGAAGCGATCAATAATATTGTGAAACACGCCGGCGCATCGGCTGTGGATTTTCAGTTGGATATGAAAGACGGTGTGTTGCAAATGCGAATCAGTGATAACGGAACGTGGAAAGGTAATTCCAGCGGAACCGGTACCTACAGTATGCAACAACGGGCGACCGGTTTGGGTGGAAAAGTTGAGATAACGGGCAATAACTCCGGCACAACTGTACAACTGGAGTTGCCTGTGCCATAAATATGGGAGCAGCGTTGCTTATTCCTTCATTAATTTTGAAAAACATGATCCGCATCATTTTATACGAGGATAATGAAACGTTACGCAACAGTATTTCATCAATGCTGCAATGGCAAAATGAGGTGGAGCTGATTGCGGCTATGCCTGATGCACAATCTGTCCTGGCAGACATTGAACAATGCAAACCAGATGTGGTGCTCATGGATATTGATATGCCTGGTGTGAATGGAATTGAAGCATTGAAAAGAATCCGAAAGGAAGTGGACGAACTCCCCGTAATTATGCTTACTGTTTTTGAAGACAATGATCATATTTTCAATGCCATTTGTGCCGGTGCAAGTGGTTATTTGCTGAAGAAAAACTTCGATCAGATCATACCTGCCATTAAAGATGTGTTGAATGGAGGAGCACCAATGACAGGTGTTATTGCAAAAAAGGTACTGGCATTATTTCCCCGGCCGGCTCATTCCAGCCAGGAAGAAGATACTTTATTATCGCAAAGGGAGCAGCAGTTACTTCAGTTGCTCATTAAAGGCTACAGTTATAAAATGATTGCCGATGAACTGCAGATTGCATTAGAAACAGTTCGTTCTCATATCAAAAAAATCTACCGCAAGCTTCAGGTAAACAGCGCTACTGAAGCTATTTACAAAGTTTCCCGGGATAAACTCATGTGATTTTTTGTCTTTTCAGTTCAGGCATCACCCTATCATGGGATTGATGCAATTTGTATTGTGCTCTACTTTCACATCCGGAATCATTTTTAAACAAACTATTGCAACTGATGAAATACATACTCACTATAGTGTTGCTCGTGGCTGCCGGTTTTCCGATACTCAACGCACAATCGGCGGATAGCAGAATCTGTAATTGTTTTGCTACAGCAGTTTCCCCCGAGTTCATGACACGAACTAAAATGACTTATGGCACTATCGGGTTATTTCTAAGCCGTGATCTGGAAGTGAAACCCAAACAATTGGAAACGGTAAAGTTTCTATTGCCAGCACTGGAATCTAAACCCAACTGCAGAAGTTCATACTCAGTTTACATTGCCGATGATCAGAACCGGAAAGTATATGAAATAACTTCTGGCACCAATGAAATCAGTTACCGGTTTGCTGAATGCAACCGCACTTACTTTGTAACACTAAAAGCTTTTAGTAAATCGGCTGCAGGAGGTGATGGAAATTGCAGCCGGTCTATTTCAATTAAGGTAACGCCGCAATGTGTTACTACAGTTTGTGATTGTGCCAATGGTAAAGGGAGTAAAAGTGGTGCAAGTGCCGATTACAGTTTAAATGGAAAAGTTCAGGCGGCAGGAAGTGGTGGCGGACAAAACCGCTATGTAATACGGTTTGATATTGTAAATAAATCGGCCTGCTACTTGAATATACAATCATTAACCGTACACGGGCAAACCATTGAAGTGCCGCAATACAATACAGCACCGGGCGGACAAACAAGAGGTGTTTCTCTTGGATTCTCAACCCCTTCTTCTCAATCACCGCCAGCCGATACAAAAGTGAGTGTATTGGTGCGCTATAGCCTCAATGGTAAGAAATGCGCCGAAACCATTCAACTTCCTTATTTCAGTAACTGATAAATACAATCTATATGATCAAAAGTCTATTACTCATTCTGGTTATAGCAGGTTTTATATCACCTGTTACAGCACAGAATAACGGGAACAAACCACTGCCTTCTAAAAACGAAACAAAAATACAAGTGGTTACAACCGCACAGGATCCGCAACCAGGAGTGATACAGAAAAAAGATCCGGAAACAAATGAACAGTATAAAATGGAGTTTACGGTTATGCTGATCCAGGGCCGTAAAACAATTGATTTAGCCAGAAAGCAGGTGTTGGTTACGATTTTGTTTACAGATGGATTTTACATTAATATTCCTGTTGACAGGACTTCCAATGATAAAACATTTGGTGTGGGATCCTGTTTTCGCAGGATGTCTGATACGGCTATTTCCCGCATTGAAGTTGTTTATGTAAACAAGAAAGGGCAAACATCGAGAGATGAGTGGGAGTTGTATGATGTGCTGGTTCGTGGATTTGCTTTTAAAGTTACAGATGCATCCAGAAATTTTATTTGGGATACAAGAAATTATTTCCCCGGATTACAGATTTTATTACCCGGACAAGTGGCGGAAAGTATTGTACGCAAACCAATGCGTTTGTCGGATTATGCACGGGATAATTATTATATCTCCATGCTATACCCGCAATTTATTATAGGGAATGATGATATAAGAGATAACTACTCGGCATTCAATATGGTGATCACTACCCGTTCTAACCCATCTGTTATTCGTAGAAGTCCGGTTGCACCTAAACCCGAAAACCGTAATAAACTTAAAGGGGCCTATTCATTTTTTGGATTAACAGAAGCCGAGAGGAGAGCCGGATTTCCCTATGGGCAAGGTTGGCCCGATGCATCCGGAGCCAAGATACCATTAAGCGCAAAGATTGCAGATCTCAATAAAATCTCATTGGAGTATGAATATGGAGATCATGGCCCTTTTGAAAACGATGATTGGGACCTGGCAGGTATTTGCCTGAACATACAGTTACAAAACAATACGGGGTACCGTTATTATACCAACTGGAAATTAAACAAACGAATGAACAGATCTTCTAAAGTTGATTTGCAATAATATTTAAACAAACAAATGATATGAAACACATTTCACTCTTATTTACATTTCTTATTGCAGTGTTTATTTTATACGCACAGGAAACACCAACAAAGAAATCCAAAGTTGTAAAAGCAACAGAAAAGGTTAATCAAAAAACACAGAAGATAAGTGAAGCCAGCAATGAAGTGGTGAATCAATCACAGCAAACTGCAGGCAATGTTCAGAATGTGGTGAATAATGCAAAAGCTGTGGTAAAAATATTTGAACCCATTCTTCGGTTTCGTTTAAAGAAAAAGGCCGGCTCCAATGGCACAGATGTGGCCAACAATACAACGGCTCCAACTACAGAGCAGGGAGCAACTTTACCCAATACTCAGCCATATGATAACCCGAACGTATACGTAACACAGGCCGATCTTGCACAGAATGTTCCGGTAGTTGCTGAAAGTCCGGCTTATAATACAGACGGTACCGCCAACCTTGGCAGCCAGAATAATAAAAAATTCGGATGTTATATCAATATGCTGCAAGGCGTAATTATGGATGAAATTGAAGTGGCAGGAAATTCAAAATCTGTTGATCTGATTTTTACAGCCACCAATGCATTTAATGAACAGGTGCCGATGTATGCTTTTCTTACACCTTCTTATGTGAAGAATGATGCGTTCGCTTATAATTTCTTTAAAGGAACCAAGTACAAAGACCGCAATATTCCTCCTGCCGAATGGGAAGAAGTCAATGAATCTGAAGTGGCAATGACCAATCTTACCGGAGAACAATTTGAAAAAATTCAGAATAACAATCAATTGATGGCGGTGGTGAAACAGGTGAAAGGATTTGGACAAAAAGTAGAGAGCCGCACCAAGCTGGAAGGAAAAGTGATTGCAGTGAAAACAGAGATGGGTAACCGTACCGCTTATGGTCTTATTTACATTGTGAATCATTATGGTACTACAGGTGATAACGGGTATCTGAAAATTAAAATAAAAGTTACCGGATTTGACAACAATGGTGATGGAATCCCTGATGGTAATAATTACACAAACCAATAATTTTTTTAAACTATCAACTATAAAAAAATATGAAACAATTTTTATTAATGGCCGTTGCTACACTTTCAGTAACACTTTCGAATGCACAGGTTACTGTTCCTGTGAAAAAATCAAACATTGCACCTCTGGATAAAAAGGTTGCCGTTGCTTTAAACACAGTTACTGTGAAACTCGATGATTTTGTAGAGGAATTATGTCCGAAACAATTACTCCGGGGCGACAGAGAGTTTAATGGGAATGGTCCCAAAGTGAAATGCGAAGTGAAAATTAAAATCAGCAGCGACAGTACAAAACTGATCGCCGATTTCTATCTCTGGGCTCAGGAAACACAATCCGACTGGAGCACAGGCGAGGGCCGCTGGAGCCGTTTGGTATATGAAGCACCTTATGGTACAAAAATCAACCGGATACTTTCTGCCACAGCTTCTCGTACACAGTTTGTAAGTCCTAAAGCCGGAGCACAGTTGCTTGTTCCCGGCGCCGATGTGGCAAAAGTAATGTATGCGTTCTTTGATTATACAGATGTAAAATCTGCCGTATTAAAAGAGTTTGGCTATGGACCAGAAGATAAATCGATCCTTTCCAAAATTGTAAAAGTGGGATTGGATCATGGTAATACCATTGTGCAGGTGCCCCCGGTAGATGGTACACTGGTGAAATATTTTCATATTGTTGGTGATACCGGTGGTGATGACATCAGCGATGACGATAATTGTAATGACGATACACGTATTTCAAAAATTGAATTTTTCCCGGTAAAACTGGAACTGAGAAAAATATCACGTTAATAATTAATGGCACTTAAAATAATCAAACGGCTCTTTACATTCATCGCATTGGTATAAGGATTTGCAGGCAGTACTGCCAAATTCACTGATGCGATGGGTGTGATGCGAACGGCAATGCGGACATTCAACGGCTTCATTTGCTGCAAACAAGCCCTGGTTGCAAACCTGTTGTTTGGGATTGGGTGGAGCAATGCCGTAGTTTCTTAGTTTTTCTTTTCCTTCTTCGGTCATCCAGTCGGTTGTCCAGGCAGGTGAGAGCAGGGTGGTTATTTTCACCTTTTTGATTTCATGCTCAGCCAACGCAAGACGAATATTGGCTGCAATCATATCCATGGCCGGACAACCATTATAGGTAGGGGTGATTTGAACTTCTACTGAATCATGTTCACCGAGTATTACATTTCTGATAATACCCAGATCCCGGATGGTCAAAACCGGTATTTCCGGATCCGTAACGGTGTCCAGTATACGATGAATCCCATCTTCCGATATGTTGCCCGGTGTTACCATATTGAGTTGGGATAGGTTCGTTGCAGGTATTGCAGATCGGCAAGAATATAGCCAAGGTGCTCGGTATGGGCACCAGTTTTACCGCCTTGTTGCATGAATATCTTTTCAGGTACCGGTAATGTGGCTTCTTCAAAAATCAATTTCACCCGTTTGTTCCATTCCTGTTGGAGAGATGTGAAATCAACATCAGCAACTGATTCATAAGCTGCTGGATCAAATAGTTCACCAGTATAAGGCCACAACTCATCAATGGCATGGAGCATGCGTTCCCTGCTTTCAGTTGTTCCATCACCTAACCGTATCACCCATTCACTGCTCCACCGAACGTGGTAGTTGGTTTCTTTCAATGACTTTGTTGCAATGGCGCACAGCTGTTGATCGTTGTGTGTTACCAGTTGCTGAAACAACAATTGCTGAAACTGGCTGTATAAATATTGACGAAGAATGGTTTGTCCCCAATCACCATTGGGTTGCTCTGCCAGTAACAGATTTTTATATTCACGTTCTGTGCGCAGGTAAGCCAGTTGATCTTCATCTGTATTTCCCATCAACTCAGCTGCATATTGATAAAAAAGCCGTGACTGTCCCAACAGATCCAACGCAATATTGGTCAGTGCTATATCCTGCTCCAATACAGGTCCGTGCCCGCACCATTCACTGTTTCTGTGTGAGAGAATCAGTGTGGTATCGGCGAGGTGGAGGAGGTAGTTAATTTTTTCCTGATCGGGCATGTTTAATAGTTAACAAGTTGACGGGTTGACAAGTTGATAGGTTGATCGGTTGAATCGGGTATCCTTGTTAACCTTTCAACTCATAACCTTTTCAACTTAACATTACATATAATTCACTTCGTCCGGTAATTGATAAAAAGTAGGATGACGATACACTTTATCTGCTGCCGGTTCATACAATTCGCCAGCTTCCTCCGGGTTGGAAGCAGTAATGTGCTTGCTTTCCACCACCCAGATGCTTACTCCTTCCATTCTTCGGGTATACACATCACGGGCATTTTCAATAGCCATTTGAGCATCGGCTGCATGCAAGCTGCCCACATGTTTGTGATCCAATCCCTGTTTGCTGCGAATGAATACTTCCCACAAAGGCCAGGTGGTTGTATCCTGTTCTGTTTGATAGTAGCTGCCGCCTCCTTTTTCTTCAGGGATATCGCCGTAGTAGAATTTTCTGATCAACAGGTTCATAATTATTAAATTATTGATTATTCATTATTGTTTACCCTCTCCCAGTTTCGCTGTCTTCAGGTATTTAATATAGCTGTTCAATTGTTTTAAACATTCTTTGTATTCTTTATTTATAGCTGCTAATATTTCTTTTGTTATGTAGTTTTCATCATACCCAGTAATGATCTGCTCCAGTGTTTCGTCCAGTGACCCCCTCGACATTCTGCAAAACTGAATATTCTCCTGGTAATGAAACCGGCCGAAACCTTCGGCAATATTTGCTGTTACCGACCTGCTGGAATCCAATACCTGTGATTTCAATAGAAAATTTTCAGACTTGGGGAAATGCTCTCTTACTAAATCTGATATTTTCTTTCTGAATTCTCTGCAGCATTTATACACAGGTAGCTCGTAAAAGTGTTTATAGGTTGCCATCAATAATCAGTAATGAATAATCAATAATCTGCTATTCCATCAAGCCGCTTCCTGCTTCCTTCTTTCCGCCAGCTTTGCTGCATGCGCCATGGCTGCTTCACGCACCCATCGTCCGTTTTCATGTGCTTTGCGTCTGGCTTCCAGTCGCTGTTTATTGCAGGGACCGTTTCCTTTCACCACATTCCAGAATTCTTCCCAGTTGATTTCACCAAAGTCATAATGCTTTCGTTCTTCATTCCATTTCAATGCAGGATCGGGTAAGGTCATGCCCAATACTTTTACCTGTTCGGCAATCATATCTACAAAATTCTGTCGCAGTTCATCGTTGCTCTTTCGCTTGATCTTCCACTTCATGCTTTGATCACTGTTGGTGCTTTCGCTGTCTTTAGGTCCAAACATCATCAATGCCGGCCACCACCAGCGGTTGATGGCATCCTGGCACATAGCTTTTTGTTCGGGCGTTCCTTTGGATAACACAAGCAAGGATTCAAATCCCTGTCGTTGATGAAAACTTTCTTCCTTACAAATGCGAACCATCGCACGTGCATAAGGTCCGTACGATGTGCGGCACAGCATCACCTGGTTCATAATGGCAGCGCCATCCACCAACCAACCAATGGCACCAATATCAGCCCAGGTAAGAGTAGGGTAATTAAAGATGGAAGAATATTTTGCTTTACCGCTGTGCAAATCGTTGATCATTTCATCCCGGCTCATGCCCAATGTTTCGGCAGCAGAGTAGAGATATAATCCGTGCCCGGCCTCATCCTGTACTTTGGCTAATAAGATCGCTTTCCGTTTTAAAGAAGGTGCTCTTGTAATCCAGTTTCCTTCGGGCAACATGCCTACGATTTCGCTGTGTGCATGCTGACTGATCTGCCGGATATTGGTTTTGCGATAGGCATCGGGCATCCAGTCTTTGGGCTCGATTTTCACTTCCGCATCAATCTTTTGCTGGAACAATTGTTCAAAATCCTGTACTGGCATGGCAATCCGTTTGTACAAATGTAAATAAAACGAACACCTGTTTGGCAAACCTGTTCAGGGAATTGATTCTGAATTGGTTCTGATTTTCAACGGATCGGATTTCTGTCAATTTCCGGTGTGATACAGGTCTCTGTTCAGTTCTTGAAAATTTGCTACTTTGCCACCCTAAACGATTGATTTTGCTGCAGGACTATTTTGCTTCTTTCCGGAAGCACATTATTGGAATTGATACTTCTTTTGAATCGCCCTATGGTATTCAGAAAATGATTTATGCCGATTGGACTGCCAGTGGCCGGGCCTATGCACCCATTGAAGAACGTATCCAACAACAAATTATGCCGCTCATGGCTAATACCCATACCGAAACAACGGTGAGTGGTACCGCCATGACTAAAGCGTATGAACAGGCAAAACATATCATTAAACAACATGTGCATGCAGGACCCGATGATGTGTTGATTTTTTCAGGAAGTGGTATGACTGGAGCCGTTAATAAACTGCAACGATTGCTGGGGCTTCGTATTCCCGAACGGATTATGGATTATGTAAAACCCGGTGTTCTTCCTTCTGTTGATGAATTGAAGAACAGTAAGGTGAGTATTCATTCTCTGTTCAGCAATTACCTCGACATTGATCCGAAGTTGCGGCCCATCATCTTTGTTTCTCATATGGAACATCATTCCAACCAAACCTCCTGGCTGGAAACTATTGCCGATGTGGAAATTATTCCCAATGATGAAAAAGGAAATATCAACTTACAGGCATTGGAGTTACTGCTGCAGCAATATCATGACCGTACGAATAAAATTGCAGCTATTACCGGATGCTCCAATGTAACAGGGATTCAAACACCTTATCATGAAGTGTCGAAACTGGTACATCGGTACAACGGACTTTGTTTTGTTGATTTCGCCTGTTCGGCACCGTATGTGCAAATTGATATGCATCCCGGAGAAGAAGGTGCTGATCTGGATGCTGTTTTCTTTTCGCCACATAAATTCCTTGGCGGACAAGGAACACCGGGTGTACTCATTTTCCATAAAAAATTATACAGGAACCTGATACCGGATCAACCCGGGGGAGGAACCGTAACTTATACCAATCCGTGGAAGTATCATGAATACATCAGCGATATTGAACACCGTGAAGACGGAGGCACACCTCCTTTTCTGCAAGGGATCAAAGCAGCTTTGGCGGTGAAACTGAAAGAGGAGATGGGGGTGGATCGAATGCTGAAACGGGAGGAAGAATTGCTGAAGCTCATATTTGATAAGTTGCCGCATATTCCTGGTGTGGAAATTCTGGAAGGGAATAACACACACCGGCTGGGTGTAATCTCCTTCATCATTCATGGGACCCATTTTAACCTGGTGGTGAAATTGCTCAACGATCGGTTTGGGATTCAAACACGTGGCGGTTGTGCTTGCGCCGGAACCTATGGGCATATGTTATTGCATGTAGATGAATTGCATTCCTATGAAATATTAAATGAAATGCACGAAGGAGACTTGTCATGCAAGCCCGGCTGGGTGCGTATGTCGGTACATCCGGTGATGACGGACGAAGAAGTTGAATTTATAATAAATGCGATTGAACAGGTGGCTTTCCATTACCAGGAATGGAAGAAGGAGTATGTGTATGATGCAGATACGAATGAATATCATCACGTCTCTTATAAAGACGGCGTTCATTCGGAAGTCGATAAATGGTTTTCAGAAAAACTGCATTGAGAGGATTATTTCACATCAAAATCCACAACAATTTTCTCTGTTTTAGGATGGCTCTGACAGGTGAGTATATATCCTTGTTGTATTTCTTCTTCTTCAAGTCCCCAGTGCACATCCATAGTTACTTCTCCTTCCAGTAGTTTGGCTTTGCAGGTACAGCAAACACCCCCTTTACAGGAATAAGGAACATCAGCGCCTTGTTGTGCTGCTGCATCTAAAATCGTTGTATCACTGCTGAAAGGAATGTCAAAAGAAAAACTTCTCCCATCCAGCTGAACGGTAATGTGGCTGCTGGGTGAACTGCTTGCAACAGCCGGACTGTTATGCTGTTGTTTGGCTTTTGGTTTTGTCCCAAACAATTCGAAATGAATTTTCTTTGAATCAATCCCTTTTGCTTCCAGAAATTCTTTTGCACAGAAGATGAGTCCTTCCGGTCCGCAAACGAAAAAGGCATCAATCGTAGTGTAATCAATCAGCCCTGCAAGATCATTCAGCTTTGCTTCATCAATTCTTCCAAAGTTCAATGATACGTCCGTTTTTTCCCTGCTTAAAATATGAATGAGAGTAAACCGGTTGATATATTTGTTTTTGATCGCTTCCAGTTCTTCAAAAAAGATCACACTCTTACGGCTGCGGTTTCCATAAATCAATGTAAACTCACTTTGAGGTTCCTGTAACAAGGTTTCTTTGATAATGGAAAGAACAGGTGTGATGCCGCTACCCGCTGCAATGGCCAGGTAATTTTTTTTAGAAGATGGGTTGAGGGGTGTAAAAAACTTTCCCCGTGGAGGCATTACTTCCAAGGTATCGCCTTTCTGCAAATGCGTGTTGGCAAAATCAGAGAACAAGCCATTGAATTGTTGCTTCACAGCTATCCTCAGTTCTTTTTCATAAGGTGCTGAGCAAATAGAATAAGACCGGCGCACTTCACTGCCGTTGATATCTGCTTTCAGGTTGATGTGCTGGCCTTGTTGAAATTGAAACAAATCAGATAAATGAGAAGGGATATCAAATGCAATAGAAATACATTCGGGTGTTTCTTTTCGGATATCCCTGATCGTAAGCGGGTAAAAATGTGAAGACATAGAATGTCTTTATTTCCTCAATCCATCAATCATGATCAATACCATATTGTTTTCCAGCTCTTCGGCAGATATTTTAGAGGTGGAACGATGCCAGCTCTCAATGCCATTTACAGAGTGTAACATGATCAGGATAGCTGTAGGCGCATCAATGGCTTTGATTTCACCTTTCTTAATACCATCTTCAATGATAGAGGCGAAACGTTTGCGGTAATTGCGGCGTTGATTGTGGAAGTTGGAAAGATAGGGTTCATCTAAATGTTTCCATTCACGATCGCTTACCAATACTTCTTCAAAATTTTCAATCATCTGGCGGATGTGAAAACGAAGAAGCGTTTCAATCTTCTGAATGGGTTTGAGATCGCCCAGTTCCAGTTCTTCCATATGTGTATTGAAATGGTTGGCCACTCCAAAACAAATAGATTCCAGAATTTCGTTTTTTGACTTAATGTGATTGTAAAGGCTGGCAGCTTCAATGCCAATTTTTTCGGCGAGGTCACGCATACTTGCGGCGCCAAAACCTTTTTCACGAAAGAGCGACGCACCTGCTTTTACAATCAGGTCTTTACGGCTTTCATTTTTAGACACTTTAAGTTTTCCCATGAAACAAAAATAACTTCTTTCACGACTTTTTTCAAAAATACCTTCCAGAGGGTATTAAAATGGCTTATATTTCGGTATAAATTGCATCATATTCTTAAAACAATTTATTTATGAAAAAGAAACTCCTTTTCCTCGCCCTTATTCTTGGCGCATTTATGGCAGCTCCTGTAGCCAGCCAGGCTCAATCAGATCCGTTCTATTACGAATCAATCTCTAACCCCAGTAAAACAATCAACTTCCTCATCGGGGTATACCATACCAAAAATGAGTATATCACCCGTGACGATGGTACCGGCTATACCAAAGTTCGTATGGCTGTGATCAACAAAGAAGGAGCAAATCCTTTAACATGGAGTGATTACAAAATCTACATCATGCTTAAAAATGGTGATTTGTTCTACAACTATACCACTAAAGCACAGGATGGTGATCTGGCTTGTACCTGGACTGTTCAGCCCGGTGCCAACCACATCCAATACATCTGCTTTGATAAAGCATTCGATGTCAATCAAATCGAACGTATCTGGCTCGGTATGAGCGATAATAAGTTCTTCGATCTCGTTCGAAGCGATAAGTAAACAGAGTTTCTGTTTTCATACATAGCGCTGCCCTTTTGGGTAGCGCTTTTTTTATTGAAAATTAATTGGTCACACGTTACCTTTGCCCCGCCCGATACGGGTTTAACTAAACCAGAAACTTATGTCTTTGATTGTAGTAGGCACTATGGCCTTCGATGCTATTGAAACTCCATTTGGAAAAAGTAATAAAATTGTTGGCGGTGCAGCTACTTATATAGCCTGGAGTGCTTCTTACTTCAGCAAACCTATTTACCAGGTTTCTGTGGTAGGTGGCGATTTTCCTGAAGAAGAAATGGAAGCATTACGATCCAGAGGTGTGGATCTGGAAGGTGTGCAGGTGAAAAAAGATGAGAAAAGTTTCTTCTGGGCTGGTAAATACCACCTGGATATGAACAGCCGTGACACACTGGAAACCCAGCTGAATGTATTGGCTGATTTTGACCCCGTATTACCCGAATCTTACCAGAATGCCGAATTCCTGATGCTGGGAAACCTGGTTCCTGCAGTTCAGCTGAAAGTGATTCAGCAAATGAAAACCCGTCCACGTTTGATTGTTATGGATACCATGAATTTCTGGATGGAATCGGCAATGGACGATCTTACCACTGTTTTGAAAGAGGTGGATGTACTGATGGTGAATGATAGCGAAGCCCGTCAGCTCAGTGCCGAATTTTCATTGGTGAAAGCCGCTAAATCCATCATGGCTATGGGCCCGAAATACCTGGTGATTAAAAAAGGAGAACACGGTGCTTTACTCTTTCATGAAGACAAAGTATTCTTTGCTCCTGCACTTCCGCTGGAAGATGTGTTTGATCCTACCGGTGCCGGTGATACGTTTGCTGGTGGTTTCGTAGGGCATATTGCCAAAACAAAAGATATCAGCTTCGATAATATGAAGAATGCCATCATAGTGGGTAGTGCAATGGCCAGTTTTTGTGTAGAAAAATTCGGAACCACCCGTTTACGTGAAATCACCAAACAGGATATCGACGACCGCATCCGCCAGTTTGTGCAACTGGTGAATTTCGAGATCGAGTTTGAATAAGCTGTAATAAATCAATGTTTATTGGTGGCAATGAGCACCT
>CALCII010000013.1 GCA_937907395.1 uncultured Chitinophagaceae bacterium | reverse complement strand
AATAAAAAAGCTTCGAATCAATTTCGAAGCTTTCGTGCCCAGAACAGGAATCGAACCTGCACATCATTGCTGATACCAGATTTTGAGTCTGACGCGTCTACCAGTTCCGCCATCTGGGCCTCAAAAACGGGTGGCAATATTACAGAAACTTTCTGTTTCATTCACATCTTTTTTTCAAATGAAGGTGTTTTTCACCACTTCCCACGGTTTCAAATCCTTAAATTGCGCTGCGATATTTCAGAACCATATGCTTACGATTGCTTTAATAAGAGAAGGAAAGATTCCTGCCGATAACCGTGTTGCTTTAACTCCTTCACAATGCCGATGGATTCACCAGCATTCAGGCGATGTGAAAGTAATTGTACAATCTTCGCCCGACAGAAGTTTCAGCGACCAGGAATATATCTCCGCCGGTATTGAAGTAAAAGAGGATGTATCAGAAGCCGATGTGTTATTTGGCATTAAGGAAGTGCCCCGTTCACAACTCATCCCCAATAAAACCTATTTCTTCTTTTCCCATACCAAAAAACTACAGGAACACAACCGATCACTCATGCAGGAAATGGTGCGCAAGCAAATCACCATGATCGATTATGAGTGCCTCACACATAAGGATGGGCAGCGCATCATTGGCTTTGGTTTTTTTGCAGGTGTGGTAGGTGCACATAACGGCATGATGGCTTACGGGCAACGCACCGGATTGTTTCAACTCGGCAGGGTGATACAATGCCGTGATTACCGCCAGCTCATTCATACTTATTTCGGATTAAAACTGCCGCCCATTAAAATTGCGGTAACAGGTTCTGGCAGAGTGGCTCACGGTGTTCTTGAAATCATGAACCTTATGGGCATCAATGAAGTGGAACCATTCGACTACCTGCATAAAACATTTGAATACCCGGTCTATGTTCATTTGAAAGGAAGGGATTTGTATGAACGTGCCGATGATGGTACCTACAACCGTGAAAATTTTCATTATCACCCGGATCAATACAAATGCAGCTTCGGACCTTTTACCAGGCAAACCGATATTCTCATGAACGGTGTGTACTGGGACCACCAGGTACCACCTTTATTCAGCATAGAAGATTTTAAAAATGAATCGTTCCGTATTCAATCCATTGCTGATATTACTAACGATGAAAAAGGATCTGTTCCTGTTAACTGCGGTGATTCTTCCATTGCCGATCCGGTTTATGGTGTTGATAAAAACACATTAGAAAAAACGGCCCCTTACCTGCCGGATTCTGTTGACATTATGGCTATTGGGAACCTGCCTAATGAACTACCGAGGGATGCTTCACGTTATTTTGGTGAGCAACTGATCAAGTATGTGTTGGAGGATTTAGTGAAAGGAAATTCAGAGATGATCACCCATGCAACAATTTTAAACAAAGGCACTCTTACAGAACCTTATAGCTATATGAAAGAATATGCAGCCTTATAAATGCAGGTAATAATCTTTCAGCAATTTCACAAAACCAATGGTGTATTGTCCGGATGCATCTTTAATTGACAACTCTTCTGTTTGTAATTCCTTTTGCTTTCGGCTAAAGATCAGCTGTGCCCGGAAGTAAGAGTGTGTTGTTGATTGACGAACCAGGAGTTGATGATCCGGATACAGGTGAAGAGCAGCGGCTTTTGCAATAAATAATTCTGCCCGGTGAAAAGGAAGCAACACTGCGAAGAATCCATCTTTTGTAAGTAAACGGTCGACTTCCTGCAATAATTCATCCAGTTTTAACCCGGTATCATGTTTGGCTTTATTCTTTGTTTCGGAAGTTGAACGAAGGTCTCCTTCGTAGAAAGGCGGATTACTGATGATGAAATCATATTGCTGTCCGAGCTGGTACATCCGTATATCGGTATGGTGTAACCGAAGACGGTTTACCCATGGAGAAAGGCGGATATTCTGTAGCGCCTGGTGAAAGGATTGTTCATCCAGTTCCACTCCGTCGATCTGTGCATCGCATTGCTGGGCCAGCATCATCATTAACAAACCCGTTCCCGCACCAATATCCAGCACATGCCTTACATCGTACCCCGTACTTCGTACATCGCATGCATATTGTCCCGCCCAGGCTCCAAACAAACAGCTATCTGTACTCACTTTGAGCGCAGCCTGTTCCTGGTGAACGATAAATTGTTTGAATTGAAAATAGGTATTGGGCATTGCTGAAAAATTACCATTCTGCTCTTGCAGTAGGTACTGACTGTATGGTTACAAAATCCTGTGCCTGGTATTTATAAAAAGCCGTTATAGCAATCATTGCCGCATTATCGGTACAATATTCAAAAGCAGGAATAAAAGTGTTCCAGTGATACTTCTTTCCCATTTCTATAAATGCATTTCGCAAACCGCTGTTGGCACTTACTCCGCCAGCCAGGCAAATATTTCTTATTCCAGTTTCAATGGAAGCCTTCTTCAGCTTGTTGAGCAAGATAGAAACAATGCGGTGCTGAATACTGGCACAGATATCAGGCAGATTTTCATTGATGAATTGTTGCTGCTCTTCTTCATTTGCCAGAAATGCTTCTTTAAAAACAAGGCTTTTCCCGCCGTTTTTCAGGAAATAAAGAATTGATGTTTTTAATCCGCTGAAACTGAAATTCAATCCGGGAATTTGTGGTTCCGGAAAATGAAAGCGATCTGGTTTTCCTTCCCTTGCATATTTGTCGATCAGGGGCCCACCCGGGTAAGGCAAACCCAGCAGTTTGGCTGATTTATCAAAAGCTTCACCTGCTGCATCATCAATCGTTTCTCCTAACACCTTCATTTGAGTTGGACTTTCACACAGAACAATCTGTGTATGGCCACCACTAACTGTCAGACATATAAAAGGGAATGAAGGTTGGGGATCATCAATCAGGTTTGCCATTACATGCGCCTGCATATGATGCACAGCAATCAACGGAATATTCAGGGATAAGGAGAGTGATTTGGCGAACTGTGATCCTACCAGTAAGGAACCAATCAAACCAGGGGCTTGTGTAAAAGCAATGGCATTGAGTTCATTCAAACTGCAACCTGCCACAGCCAGCGCCTCTTCCACCACAGGAACAATATTCTCCATATGGGCACGGGAAGCAAGCTCCGGTACAACGCCGCCATATTTTTCATGAATAGCCTGCGTGGCAATGATATTGCTCACCACCTTTCCGTCACGGCAAACCGAGGCAGACGTTTCATCGCAGGAAGATTCAATTGCAAGAATGGTAATCATTCAGAATTTGTAATGAGACGCAAAGGTAATTCCTTATTTACTACGGATGGCTACCACCGGATCCATACGTGCTGCAATAAACGCCGGAATAATACCGGCAAGTATACCTGTGATAATACAAGTCATAACAGCACCCAGGAATAATTTCCAGGAAATGAAAACTTCAAAGTTGAGAACATTGGTAAGTATGAATGTGAGAACAAATACGAGTATCAGCCCAATGATTCCTCCAAGTACGCAAAGGAATGCACTCTCCATGAGGAACTCAGAAAGAATGGTTCTGCTCTTGGCTCCGATCGCCTTTTTGAGCCCGATAATACTGGTTCGTTCCCGAACCGTAACAAACATAATATTCGCAACACCGAAAATACCTACGATAAACGAAAGGATGGTGATCGCAATACCCCCAATGGTCATACCATCAAAAATGGCATTGATCTGAGTGGCGCCTGTGCTTACATCATTAAGCGCAAAATTATCATCGTCTTTCGGATTGAGCCTGCGAACACTTCTCATTACTCCTCTTAATTCGTTTTTCAATTCTTCGCTCGGAATATTTTCTTTTCCTTTTACAAGAATAAAACCATCACTTCTCCGCTCATTGCCAATCTGGTTTCCAAAACGGAAAGGAACCATCACGACATTATCGAAATCCCATCCGCCAATTAAACTCTGCCCTTGCTTTTTAATAACACCAATCACAGTAATCTTGCGACCATTAATCGAAACTGTTTTTCCTACGGCTGACTCCGGTTTCGTGAATAGTTTTTCGGCCACATTAAAACCCATAATGAGGGAATTGGTGCCATGTTCAAATTCGCTGTTGATGAGATAACGCCCCCAGCCAATCTCCACCGGCTGTATGGCTGTAAATTCTTCTGTAACACCATACCAGCTAACATTCGACAATGCTTCATCCTCATATTCCAGAGGCGATGAATTGGTATAGGTGAATGCCACATTAGCCGCCAGAGATGTCTTTTCTTTCACAGGAGCCATTTCACGGAACTTAGCGTTTGGACGGCTCATATACTTCCACCAGGGATAATCGCTTCCACCACCCCAGGGCCATTTCTGAATATAAATCGTGTTATTTCCGAAAGACTTAAATGAATTCTGAACATTTTTTTGCAGGCTACCCACTGTTGCCATTACACTGATGATACAAAAGATACCGAATGTAATTCCGAGCAAACTCAGAAACGTGCGCAGCTTATTCTTCCTGAGCTCCATGGTAGCAAAGACCAGGCTGTTCCAGAATATTTCAAAGGTTTTCCGCATAAGCCAAATTTAGAATGAAAACGGGATATACGATCAAAATTGTTACAAACGGAAACCGCCGGAAACGTAACTTTGCGGGCTTGATTTTAGGGCTGGTGGATGGATCTGAACGCATGAAGATGTATTTAACCCATGAACCAACACCTGCAAATATTGAAACATGAAATTCGAAAACGAAATACAACGCCGACGCACTTTTGCTATTATCTCACACCCGGATGCTGGTAAAACAACCTTAACAGAAAAGTTACTGTTGTTTGGAGGCGCCATACAGGTGGCAGGTGCCGTTAAAAGCAATAAGATCAAAAAAGGAGCCACGAGTGATTTCATGGAAATTGAACGCCAGCGTGGTATCTCAGTGGCTACTTCTGTGATGACCTTCGAGTACAATGGTATGCTCATCAACCTGCTGGATACACCCGGCCACAAAGACTTTGCAGAAGATACGTACCGAACATTGACAGCAGTGGATAGTGTGATCCTGGTAATCGACAGTGTGAATGGTGTGGAAGACCAAACCCGCCGTCTCATGGAGGTATGCCGCATGCGGGATACACCTGTGATTGTATTCATCAACAAAATGGACCGTGATGGTAAAAACAGATTTGATTTGCTGGAGGAAATAGAGAAAGAATTGAATCTTCACCTGCATCCCATGACATGGCCTATTAATAGCGGAAAGGATTTTAAAGGTGTATATGATTTACACAACAAGAGCCTTGTACTTTTTACAGCCAACACTAAAGCGTCTGATGAAGATGTGGTTACCATTCATGATCTGAATGATTCTGTTCTTGAACAAAAGATCGGAGATACAGATGCTGCTATACTTCGTGAAGATGTGGAGTTGGTGGATGGAGTTCATGGTGAATTAAATACAGAAGAATACCTGAAAGGAAAAGTGGCACCCGTATTTTTCGGAAGTGCCGTGAATAATTTTGGTGTGAAAGAATTGCTGAGTACGTTTATTCGCATTGCCCCTACTCCGCAAAGCAGGGAAACATCCACCCGTCACCTGGATGTAAATGAAGATAAGTTCAGTGGCTTTATTTTTAAGATTCATGCCAACTTAGATCCCAAGCATCGTGACCGTATTGCGTTCCTGCGTGTATGCAGTGGAAAGTTTGAACGCAATAAATACTTCCACCATGTACGGCTGGATAAAGATGTTCGTTTCAGTAATCCTTATTCCTTTCTTGCCCGGCAGAAAGATGTGATTGAAGAAGCATTTCCCGGCGATGTGGTAGGTTTGTTTGATACCGGCAACTTCAAAATTGGTGATACATTGACAGAAGGTGAAAATTTTTATTTCACCGGTATACCTTCCTTTTCCCCTGAATTGTTCAAAGAAGTGGTGAATAAAGATCCTATGAAAACCAAACAGCTGGAAAAAGGATTGCTGCAGCTGACCGATGAAGGTGTAGCTCAGCTGTTTACCCAGTTTGGCGGCAACAAAAAGATCATTGGCTGTGTGGGAGAACTTCAGTTTGAAGTGATTCAATACCGCTTATTGCAGGAATATGGCGCCAGTTGTGAATTCAAAACACTTCCCTATTACAAAGCCTGCTGGATTACAAGTAAGGATGATAAAAAATTGAATGACTTCACCCGTTTCAAGACCAATAATATTGCCGAAGATAAAGACGGGCACCTGGTTTACCTGGCGCAGAGTGAATGGTTCCTGAATACAGAACGGCAAAACAATCCGGATATTGAATTCCACTTCACGAGTGAAATTCATAAGTAAGTTGCAGGTTACTCGTTGCAGGTTACTGGTTTTCCGGCCAATGGCCACCGATCAACAGCAAACGTTTAAGGGTTTCAAGTTTAATAGTTGGAATCGGCTCTTCTTTGCCTTTTGCCACCGACGCTATCGGTCGGGGTCTTCGACATTCTGCATTAAGCATTGCGCAATAAGCATTCTGCTTTCTGCAACGATTAAGGGTACTAATAACAAATAGATAAATAGAAAATATTCCCTAACTAAACCTTCCCCACCCGCTCCATCATCTTTTCCACTAATTTGTAGGTTGCCGGACAATACTCAACATTTTGTTTGTACACATGTACCCATTCTGTAAAATGTTTCTTGGTATGATGAGGGAAGCCGGAACAATCGGCCGGACGAATTTCATAAATACTGCACTTGTTATCCTTTAAGTTGAGGAACTGGCAGGGTTGCTTTTTATTCATCATGTCGCCGGTACTGCGTTCTTTGTACAACCATTTTTCCGTAAACTCTTCCGGCGTTTGATTAAAGTGTGCAGAGATACGTTTGATATCCTGTTTGGTAAAAGTGGGCGTCATGGTTTTACAGCAATTTGCACACTGCAAACAATCTGTTTCGGCCCATACTTCTTTATCCACCTCAGCAGCCATTTTATCAAGGCCTTTCGGTTTCACCGTTTCCAAACGGGTTAAAAAATAACGGAAACGACGGCGGTTGGTATTCATCAAACGCTTGAAGATGGGCAGAAATACAGGTTTCGAGGATTGCATAAAATCAATTGAAGTTGCGAATATACTACTTCACTTCATATATCCATGCTTGCAAAGTAACAAGGAGATATTCCTATCTTAGACCATCATTTCAACCACATGTGGGAACCGTATAAAAAAGGATTCAAAGCATATCTGCAACTGGAAAAATCGCTCAGCGAAAATTCAGTCGAAGCATACCTGCATGATGTGGAAATGCTCACCCAACATCTGTTGTCTATCCAGCAACCAAAAGCACCCGGCGACCTGGTGCTGAGCGACCTGCAACAATTCCTCAAATGGATTGGTGAACTGGGCATGACTGCCAGCAGCCAGGCAAGAATCATTTCCGGTTTACGGCAATTCTATAAGTATTGCCTCCTTGAACAAATCACAACCAAAGACCCCACTGCCCTGCTTGACGCACCAAAGCTGAAACGAAAATTGCCTGATGTATTGAGTTATGATGAAATTGAAGCCATCATCAACCAGATTGATCTGAGCAAACCGGAAGGCGTTCGTAACAAAGCTATATTGGAAACCATGTACAGCTGCGGACTTCGGGTAAGCGAAGTGGTTAGTTTGAAACGATCGCACCTGTACCTAGATGTTGGATTTATACGGGTGATTGGAAAAGGAGATAAAGAACGTCTTGTCCCTATTGGCAACAGTGCTGTGAAGCATATCAACATTTATGCAAACACCATAAGGGTACATACACCGGTAAAGACCGGATTTGAAGATTTCCTGTTTCTCAACCGCAGAGGTGCAGGGTTAACACGGGTTATGATTTTTATGATCATCAAAGAGCTGGCAAAACAAGCTGGCATTACTAAAAACATTTCACCTCATACATTCCGCCATTCATTTGCGACACATTTAGTGGAAGGCGGTGCCGATTTGCGTGCAGTGCAGGAAATGCTGGGGCATGAAAGTATTACCACAACAGAAATCTACACACATCTTGACCGGGAGTTCCTGCGTAAAACACTGGAGCAATTTCATCCCGGTTTTGGGGAAAAATGAAAGAGCCGGCTTTGCCGGCTCGCTTCTCTCTATTATTTTATTTCAATTGGTTGGGGGATCACTTTTTGCTTCAGCACCATACTGTTTACCAGTTGTACCAGTTTTACAAATTCTGTCCGGTATCCTTCTTCATCTTTTCCAATGGAACCAGCGGCCTGGCTGATAACAGTTTCATAAGTAGCAGTTCCTTTGAATTCGGAATTACGTAACAACATACCAAACTGTGCCACTGCTGTTGCAAAACGGAAATTATCGGATGTACTGGAAATAGTAACCGGATTATCATTTACTGTATGAACAATCAATTTACTTATTTCACCATCCGGTTCCTTATAACGGAATTTTATTGTCATCAACTCGCTCTTTGAATTCACTTTTGCATTCTGAATTATCTGCTGATACTTGAGGTCATCTACCGGTTCTATGAACGAGCTTTCAATACCAGTGGGAATGATTTCGTAAATAGCTGTTACCGTATGTCCGCTTCCCAATTCACCCGCATCTTTCTGATCGTTATTAAAATCTTCTTTATTCAACATACGGTTTTCATAACCCACCAGTCGGTACCCCTGTACTAATGCCGGGTTGAATTCAATCTGCAGTTTCACATCTTTGGCAATGGTAAACATGGTTCCGCCAAATTCATTCACCAATACTTTTTTAGCTTCATTCATACCATCGATATAAGCATGATTTCCATTTCCTTTATTTGCCAGCTTCTGCATTTTATTGTCTTTGTAATTACCCATTCCATAACCCAGTACGGTAAGATACACACCTGTTTTCCGCTTTTCTTCAATGAGCCGTTCCATCGCATCATCACTGCTCATACCCACATTAAAATCACCATCTGTACAAAGAATCACCCGGTTGTTTCCGCCTTTTTTAAACTGTTCGCCTGCCACTTTATACGCCAGTTGAATTCCTGCACCACCCGCTGTGGAACCACCAGCTTCCAGCTTTTCAATCGCTTCCAGTATTTTTTCTTTATTCATTCCACTTGTAGAAGGCAGTACCAATCCGGCAGCACCTGCATAAACAACAATAGCTACATTGTCCTGTTCCCGCAACTGATTCACCAACAACTTTAATGACGATTTTACAAGAGGTAATTTATTGTAATCGCTCATAGATCCACTTACATCAATCAGAAATACGAGATTTGATGGTGGCAGATTTTCTGTGGAAAGAATTTTCCCTTGTAAACCAATCATCACTAATTTATGTTTAGTATTCCACGGACAGTTGCTGATTTCTGTATTGATACTGAAAGGATCCTTTCCTTTCGGTTGCGGATAATTGTATTTAAAGTAATTGATAAACTCTTCCACACGCACTGCTCCGGCAGGTGGCAATTGCCCGTAATTAATCATTCGACGCACATTGCTGTAGGAAGCCCCATCTACATCAATCGAAAACGTAGACAAAGGTTCATCTTTCACTTTGCGAAATCGGTTTTCTGTAATCCCGTCATAATCTTCTGTATTATAACCACCCAAATCTTCATTCACGGTATTGCTGTAGTTCCCTGATGGCGGTACTCTCATAATTGCAGCACCTGCCACCCTGTCTTTCTTTTGTACCGTCTTAACCTTCATTTCTGTTTCTTCTTTCGGGTGTAGCTGGCGCAACTTTACAGACAATGTTGTTTGTCCTTTCAGGTCAATTGTTTCCGTTTCATACCCACCATAAGAAACAACCAGTGTAGCTTTCCTATCTGCAACGCTTATTTTAAATACGCCCTCATAATTTGTTGTTGTATGATTACGGGTTCCTTTCTCAGCAATAAGAACATTCTGAATAGGATTACCCATTTCATCCGTTACCTTTCCTGTAATGGCAACAGATTCTCTGAAGGCTGTAACAACTGCAGTAAACAGCAGTAAAATGGCAATGATTGTATAACGCATAGAAATATATTTTACGATCAGATGCGACGGTTTTTACATTTACATAAGAAATTGGCTTCTTTTTTTTGTTACCTTCCCATCTACAACGGTTTTCATTGGCATTTATACAAAAAAAAGAAAGTACAGCTACTACAGATTTCGAGTTGGTTCAGGAATACCGGAACTCACAGGACCTGCATGTACTTGGCACTTTATACAACCGTTACATGGAGCTGGTTTATGGTGTTTGCCTTAAATACCTGAAAGACTCTGATGCCGCCAAAGATGCGGTCCTTTCGATTTATGAAGAATTGATCACAAAACTGAAACAGCATGAAGTTGAAAATTTCAAAAGCTGGCTCTATACACTAAGCCGCAATTACTGCCTTATGCAGTTACGGAAACAAAAAGGGAAACAAACCACAGAAATTTCCGACCGGTTTATGCAAACAGCCGAAGAAACGCATCTGGAAGATGTAAGAGAGAAAGAAGAGCAACTTACATTTATGGAAGAATGCATGAAACAACTGATTGCAGATCAGCAGGTATGTGTTTCACTGTTTTACCTGGAAAACAAATGTTACAATGAAATAGCAGAAGCAACCGGCATGGAATGGAACAAAGTGCGCAGCCATATTCAAAATGGAAAACGGAACCTGAAGATTTGTGTTGAAGAAAAAATAAAACAAAAGAGTTGAACAAACAGATCAACGATATTGAACGTTACCTGAACGGGCAAATGACAGCTGCCGAAATGCATGCATTTGAAAAACAAATGCTGTCCGATCCGTTCCTGTCCGATGCTGTGGATGGTTACCGTGAGCAATGGCAGGAAATTCAACAGCGGGAAGATCTTATTCAACTGGAAGAGCAGATTCAGAAACGGAATAATAGTAAAACCAGGGTGATTGCCGGCGGTTTCCGTCAATGGATAAGCATAGCTGCCTTACTGGTTGTTATATTGAGCAGTGCTGTAGTATTGTATCGCATATTTTCTCCTAACAAAGAAACAAGAACTATTGCATCAAAAGAACAAGCAACATCAACAGAGCCAGAGAACAAAATCATTCCACAAACCACTGTTGATTCCCAGACTGTAGCTGTTAATGAAAAACAGAAACACTATCCAACAGAAAATAAACCAGGAGTAAATAATCAAACGGCCCCTACAAAGATTATTCAAAATGAAGAATTGCCGGTAAATAGCCCCGATTCAACTTCACTAGCCGCAGCAGAACTAAAAACCCCACCCAAAGTTTCGGGAACAACAGCACCAGTTGCTACAGAGCCCGCTCCTCCACAAGTCACCGCTCAAAGAGAAGAAACCCGGGAAGCAGATGAAGCACTTACAAGAAAAAAAGAAAAGGCTTCCGTAATGACTGCAAAGCCTGCAACAGTTACTAAGGAAAAAGCAGCACCTGTTTCGGGATGGCATGAATACACTACCTACATGAAAGAAAACATCAAAACACCAGCTGAAATTTCAACGAAAGACCAGAACCACTTTACAGTTGAAGTATCGTTTTCTGTTGATACTGATGGGACATTGAGCAGTTTTAAAATTGAGAAATCCACCTGTCAGCCCTGTAACACCGAAGCAATCCGCCTAATTAAGGAAGGACCCGCCTGGAAAACCAATACCGGCCAAAAAGAAAAGGTTTCCTATACCGTCTCCTTCAACTAAAAGTATTTCTCATATCTTTTTTGGGAAGTCTCCTGCTTTTATACCTTTACGTCTAAATTTATTAAAATGAAAAAGCTGTTTCTGATCGCCTTTTGCAGCTCTGCCTTTTATTTTGCAGATGCGCAAGCCTTAAAAACTCCACAACCTTCAACGACACAAACCATTAAGCAAGACTTTGGTTTGGGAACCATTGAAATTTCTTACAGCAGACCCGGCGCCAAAGGGCGTAAAATTTTTGGTGACCTTGTACCTTTTGGTAAAATTTGGCGCACTGGCGCAAACAGTGCCACTACGATCAGTTTCAGTGATGATGTAACGATTGGCGGCACAAAAATCCCTGCCGGTAAATATGGATTGTTATCAATCCCGGGTGAAACAGAATGGACAATCATCATTACCAAACAACTGGATGTTACATCACCAGCTGCTTATAAACAAGAAAGTGATGTGGTTAGAGTAGCGGTTAAACCAATCAACCTGCCTTTTACAACTGAAACCTTTACCATCTCAATTGCGGGTGTGAAAGACAATGCATGCGATCTGCAGTTGTCATGGGATAAAACATTAGTTTCCGTTCCTGTAAGTACAGAAGTTGACAGTAAAGTGATGAAACAAATTGAAAACACATTTATTAAAGACAATCGTCCTTATTTCAGTGCAGCTGTATACTATCTTGAAAATGGTAAAGACCTGAACCAGGCTGTAGCATGGTTTGATAAAGCGATTGAGCAAAATCCAAAAGCGTTCTGGGTGTATTATCAAAAAGCAAGAGCCCTGGCAAAACTCGGTAAGAAAGCAGAAGCATTAGCCACTTCACAGAAATCGGTGGAGCTTGCAAAAGAAGCAAAGAATGATGATTATGTTGCCCTGAATGAAAAGTTGCAAAAAGAATTGAAATAACATTCAAATAAAAAAAAATCCCCGTTTATGAACGGGGATTTTTTTTTATTTAATCAGCTTGTAAACTGTAGCCAAAGGAACCGTTAATGCCGGGCTTACAGAAGTATTGTTCAATCGTACAAACGAATAATAACTATTATCACAACATTCCGTTTTTCTTACGTTATAGTTGAAAAACATTGAATCAGTTGCTGTACCGTTAATTTTCAGGTAATAAGATGAATATGCACTGTTAACGGCATATACCCCAATCATGATGGTATCGCCCAATGAATAGAAATAAGCTTTTGTGTCTTCTTCTGCTCCTGTTGAAACTTTCTTTGCAAATACTCTTACTTTAGAGGTATCGTATAATTTGTCAGTACCAATCAGCAAGTCTTTGCCTCCGCTGTTAACAATACGGAATCCAAAAACCGGAGCCTGGGGCGTGGGACAGGTTTCTGATGCACAATCTTTACCACACTGCACCAGCAATACAGATCCCAGTAAAAGTAAAGCCGCCGTTGTAAACTGTTTTTTCATTTTGCAAAGATAGGTTCTATCCCTTATTCGACAGCCGGAGCTGGTTTGTTAAAGTTTGGATGATAAAACTAAGCACAACCACAAGCACTGCGCCGATCACATTGAGCCATAAAAACGAAATAATATTGGCAAAATAAATCACAATTACTATAACCTGTGTAATAACCGCTGCTGTAAACACCGCCTGTCCTTTGCTATGCTTCTGATAAAAAGCTACGAGAAAAATTCCTAAAATGGTTCCATAAAACCAACTGCCAAGGATATTCACCGCCTCAATCAAACTATTCCCCAGGTTGTAAGCAAACTGTGCAATCACAATGCAAAGTAGTCCCCACATGAGCGTATATAATTTGCTCCATTTGTATTCTTCTTCCTGGGTTAAAGTTTTAGAACTGATTTTTTTATGAAAATCAATCATGGTACAGGATGCCAATGAATTCAAAGCAGCAGCAATACTACCCCAGGCTGCCAGAAAGATAACAGCAATGATCAACCCAACCAATCCAACCGGCAGGGTATCGCCCACGAATCGCAGAAAAATATAATTGGTGTCGTTGGTATCAGCACCAGGATTGGCCCTTTTAATAAGCCCCTTCATTTCTTCCCGGATTTGCTTACCACCCGTTTCGGCTTTTTGCAACTCAACCCGTGCCTGATTGATTTTATCTTCATCATTCCGTTTTACGGCATTGCTTAATAAAATGGCTGCCGACCTTTTTTTCTCCTGCACAAGTTCATATTCTGTTGCTGCTTTGTGATACTGCGGTGCATATTCACTCTGCAATACCTGTTTTTCCTGCGCCTGGTTAAAAAAAGCAGGCGCCTTGTAATAACTATAATAAGCAAACAATAAGCAACCTATCAGTAAGATGAAGAACTGCAATGGCACTTTCAGCAAACCATTCATCAACAAACCTCTTCTGCTTTCGCTTATATCTTTAGCAGTTAAATATCTTCCCACCTGGCTCTGATCGGTTCCAAAGTAACTCAACGCAAGAAACAAACCTCCAATAACTCCGCTCCAGATATTGTATTTATCTGTCCAGTCAAACTGACCGTTTGCATCCACTCCGCTGGTAATGATATTCAGCTTGCCGCCTTTTCCAGCCACCTGTAAAGCATCGATGAATCCAACACCTTCGGGTAAAGAATGAATAGCAAACCATGCAGCCATAAACATGGCTCCATAGATAATTACAAATTGTAATTGCTGGGTGTATGCTACCGCTTTTGCTCCACCACTAACAGTATAGATTATCAGTAATCCTCCCATGAAGAGATTGGTGATATAAATATCCCAGCCCAGCATACTATGAAGAATAAGAGAAGGTGCAAAAATGCTGATGCCGGTACTAAGCCCTCTTGACAGCTGGAATAAGAACGAAGTAAGCATTCTTGTTTTTACATCAAACCGTTGTTCCAGAAATTCGTACGCAGTAAAAAGTTTCAGCCTATGAAACAGCGGAACAAAAGTGACCGATAATATAATCATGGCCAACGGAAGCCCGAAATAATATTGTACAAATCGCATCCCGTCAGTATATGCTTGCCCGGGTGCTGTCAGGAATGTTATTGCACTTGCCTGAGTGCCCATTACACCCAGCATTACAGCCCACCATGGCATGGAACGATTGGTTAAAAAATAACCTTCCAGGTTGCGGCTGGTGCTGCTCTTATAAACACCAAAGAGGATTACAGCAGCAAGCGTAACAATCAAAACGATCCAGTCGGTGGGTTGAAAATTCATTGGAAGGTTTGTGTGAGAAAAATGAAAAAGAGGATTTCCAGCAGCAGCCCGGCTCCTACTGCCACATACCACAGCTTCCAGTTGGTTGGTTGGTTTGATTCCTGCATTATTATGATTCTTTATCGGTTGGTTTGTTCATGTAATAAATCAGCCAGCTGAGGCCAATTCCCAATAACAATCCGTAAGTAACCCTTCTGCTGATAAATCCAATAAGCAAACCTATTACCACACCAATTAACAAAGTCCGCTCAATCGTTGCCTGGTTCTTTTGCAATTCCGTTTTATTTTATTCTAAGATAAGAATTGGTCTTTATTGTTGACGTGGGGCCAGCAAATTCGCCATCAACCGATAAGCACCGGGCACACCGGCAGGCAACTCACGGAAGAAAACGATGGCTGAATAAATAAATTTCCCTTTACCATAGTCGGCCACAATCAAACTACCTGTTCGTTGCGTTTCATTGGCATCATGCATACCAAGAATAGAAACAAATGCAGGATCCACCTGGTCGGCTTCATACACACTGCGTTCCTGAATCCAGCCTTCAAAATCTTTGGCAGTGATTTTATTAGGATAATTTAATACCGGATGCTCGGGTTTTAAAATAGTTACTTCTGCATGTTCTTCCGTAACACGATTCCTGCTGATATTAAACGGATAAGGAGAAATCCGTGCTTTTACGGGACCAATCTGGCTGCTGGTATTGTATTGAACCAGCAACACACCCCCTTCTTTTACATACTGCATCAATGCATCATATGCACTGCTGAGCCATGTATGAATATTGTAAGCACGGATACCCGTTACTACTGCATCAAATTTTCTCAACTGATCAAATGTAATATCGGCTTCTTTCAAAAGAACTACTTCATAGCCCATTTGCATTAATGATTCGGGTACTTTATCGCCTGCACCTGTAATATAACCAACCTTTTTACCTGCGATTTTCACATCGGCAACTACAGATTGTATTACAGGCCGGTCAAAGTAACTGATGCGTGGAATATGATCGTAGTTGATTTCATGATAACTGTCGCTCCACTTTTTGGTCCCATCCTGTACCCAGAAACCAATATCCGATTTCATATTCTCCTTTGTAATGATCAAGGGAATATTCTTCTCATTATTCGCATTCATAACCGGACCCGATTCACCGGCAGGTACAGGAACAGAAATCACTCCGTTGCTGCCTTGTCCGTTCACTGTAATATCTTTTGTATTGATAGCAGTAAAACTTCGCAACTGAACCGTTCCTGTTTTTTCAACATTACCGTTTGTAATAAAAGTTTTAGGCTCCACCTCCAATGAAACCCGGGGAACAACATTCAGGGGCCAGTAAATTTCACCTTTTACCGGATCAGTAAACTTATACTGTACCGGTTTTTCAAAACGAAATACCGTTCCTTCAATCTCGAGTATAAAAGTTGAAGTGAATGCCGGATCATTCTGCGCCTTTCCAATCTGCAATGGATCATTTACAGTGAAATGGCCCTGGGGATTTACATTCACCAACCAGTACTGTTGTGATACAGGTTGGGTAAAGGGCACTACAAATGAAACCACATTTCGTTGTAACACATTTTTTGCAAGGTCAACTTTGTTCACGCCGGCATCGGACCCGTTGCTCAGGTAAGTGGAAAGTAAATTCAGTTTGAGTCCGCCACGGTTCACCACATTCAGGTTCACATGTAACGAATCGCCTTGTACAGCATAGGGTTCAACAGAAACAGCTTCCAAGTACAATCCGGCACATGCTTCTATCAGCTGCTGAATTTCTTTCAACTTCTGTTCTTTCAACAATCCATTTTCCAGTTTGCTAACGGAAATGTATAGCTGCACTAATTGTTTTACAGAAGCAGCTGGATTCTGAAAAGAAAAACCGTCGATCACTTCATCAATCATTTTATTAATTGTGGCACCTCCTTTTATCCGGGACCAATCGGTTATTACATGATCCATCACGTCCTGACTGGCAATATCTCCGTTCACCGGTGTAAAAAATTCCCATTGAGTTCCACGCTGACGGGGCACACCAAAACCCTGACTTTTATGCTGACTTCTGCTTTCACTTGCAATTTCACCATAACTTTTTCCAAGCAATGGATTAAATACGCCCACATCTAATTTTAATTGATCGGGTGATGTTGTATTTACTGTCCCGAAGTTGAAAGTGTTCCAAACAATACGTTTTGCCCTCCATGGCTTTACCCCATATTTAAATTGCTCCGGGAAACGATTGGGATCGGCTGCTGCAACAAAAGCCTCCTGTGCCAGCACCGCCGATGCCGAATGGTGCCCATGCCCGGCCCGTGAATCGGGAGGGAAACGGGTAATGATTACATCAGGTTGAAATTTACGGATCACCCAAACCACATCGGCCAGGATCATTTCTTTGTTCCAAACAGCCAATGCTTCATCTGTGCTTTTTGAAAATCCAAAATCATAGGCACGTGTAAAAAACTGCTCGGCACCATCCATTCTCCGTGCTGCCAGCAATTCCTGCGTACGTATCAAACCCAATTCAATGCCCTGTTCATTTCCAATTAGGTTTTGTCCGCCATCGCCTCTTGTCATACTGAGATAGCCGGTACGGTACAATCGTTCCTTCGCCATATAAGCAAGCAAACGTGTATTCTCATCATCGGGATGAGCAGCGATATACAGCACACTGCCGGTTACCTTCAGTTTCCGTATACCTAATAAAATATCGGCACTGTTATAAGCCGGAGGTGTTTGCCCCTGGCATATGAAAGCAACAAAGAGAAAGGCAAGCAAACCAGTGAATTTCTTCATATCGGGATTTTGATGGCAACGAAGATAAAATTTGCAGACAAAGTTGAGATGCCATTTAAAAAAAATCCCTCCGTTTTAACAGAGGGATTCGATTTATCTGATCTCATAAATTATTGTCCAACAAAAAACACAGCATTACACAACATCAGTTTTCCGTTTTCCCAGAAACTGCGGAACAGAATATCATCTGTAAAATAAACAACCGAACCTCTTCCTACATCCTGTACACCAAACAACAACCCATCTTTCAGCTTATCTTTCAGCTTTGTTCCCACAAATCCGGCTAATTGTGCTTCCTTTTTCACCACACCTACATTCCATCCGTTATCATTAAAAAACTCATAAATCACATCATCCTGCTTCAAGGTGTAGTAATAGTTGGGATACCCAAACGCTAATGGATGCGAAGGATCCAATGTTACTTTATAAATAGAGCCGGGCGTGATATTACGGATATAATCTCTTTCACGGTTTTCATAAATTTTCAAGGGATCATACACATCCTTTTTATCCGTATCATCCTGTTTCTTTGCTTTGATTCCCCAATCCAGTTTGGCGATGGCACCAACCGCTCCTTCGAGTGCGATGAGTTTTCCTCCCTTGCTGATCCATTCTTTCAATTGATCGGCCGAAGATTTATCGTTGAGAAAACGATAGTAACCATCGGGCATGATCACCACATCTGTTTGTTCCCAATTGATACGTCCGAAATCATTTGCAAGCACCAGGTTTAATGGATAATTCAATTGCCGATCGAAGAAATGCCAGATCTCACCTGCCGCATTGGAATTCACTCCTTCACCGGTAAGTAATACCACACGCTTCAATTTAAACGGATGCACGAGATCGCTTCCAAAATCACCACCTTCATCTACAAATCCTGTTGCAACAGGATAGGCATAAACACCACTTGCATCACAGGCATCTTTCACATGTTTCCATAAAAGAGAACCCATTGACTGATTACTTGTTTTCATCACAATCACAGACCCCCTGTCAAATTTTTCACCTTTGATCGTGAAGGGCACTTCACTATAACGCAACGTCACTCCTTTTTGTAATAATTGTCCCACTGCTTTCGCACTATTCACGCCATTCCACTTAATCACATAAGCATAGGCTTCATAACCTGCATTTACAGGTGCCGCAGGAGCTTTATAAGGAGTTGCATTGATTCTGTCTTTTGCAGCAAATGCGGTTAATCCATAGGCATAAGGAAGGCTCCACGCCGTAATATCATAGGTTGCCGAATCGCTGAGTTTTGATTTGGGCTCAAACAACACCTGCACCATGGCAGAGCGTGGTTGAAACGCACTGATCACCAGGTCACCTTCGGCAATTGTAAATGCTTCTTCTTTACCATTGAAATAACTATATCCTTTGCCGGCCCCGGTTCCCGTACCGTATTCAATTCCATTTTTTTGCAGTAACTGGATCAGTGATTGAAAACGCTCGGCATCTTTTGGCTGATTCTTTATCACATAAGTTTTGTATTCACCATAACCTGTGGTTACACCTTTGCTGAAAAACTTACGGAACTCGCTGTTGAGTTTACCGGCATTGGCTGATGCAATTTCAACCGTACTCAAACTGGTGGTATAGTGATGCATCATGCGATCATGAAGTGTAAGCGTATCGCCTTCTTCAGTTATAGCAGCCGCACCACCTGCCGAATGGCCACCTTGTTCATAGGTCATTCCAATAGATCCGTTATACATCGGGTAGGTATCACCGTAAGACGGGTAAAATAAATCAAAGCGCAGTTTGGTGAAAAATAACCAGCCATTAGCATCAAAATAACGGGCATGGTTTCTTCCAATGGAATTCTGAAATTCACGTTGCCAGGGGCTGATCACTTCATGATAAGGCTCTGCTGCGGGAGCAAAATAATATGGCTCGTTGATTCCCTGTTCATGAAAATCAACATGTACCTGCGGCATCCACTGGTTGTATAATTTTATCCGTTGCTGGCTTTCCACCTGTACCTGCCAGGCCCAGTCACGGTTTAGATCAAAATTGTAATGATTGCTTCTGCCGCCGGGCCATGGTTCCCTGTGCTCCCTGGTATCCATTCTTGGATTGGCTTCTTTTCCAACAACAGAATTAAACCAGTTTACATAACGGTCACGGCCATCCGGGTTCATACAGGGGTCAATAATCACAACAGTATTCTTCAGCCATTCTTTCGTTTTTGCATTCGATGGATCAACCAATGAATACAATGTAAGCATGGCTGCTTCACTGGAAGAAGTTTCATTACCGTGCACATTGTAACTCATCCATACAATAGCCGGTCCATTTTCAAGCGGCGCCATTTTATCTCTTGTGAGGCCGGCTAAACGCAAACTATTCATGCGGATGGCTTCCAGGCTGTTGATATTCTCTTCAGCTGAAACAAACACAACTACCAGCGGCCTTCCTTCATTGGTTTGTCCGTACTCTTGGAACTTTACTATTTTAGGCACCTGCGCTGCCACATGTTGCACATAGCTCACCACTTTCCAGTGGGGCGTGTATCGTGTACCTATTTTGTAACCTAAAAACTGATCGGGGCTTTGAACCTGTGCACTTAATGTAAAAGAAAACAGAAGTGCAGCGAAACTGAATAAATACTTCATAAGACAATTAAATAGGGCCTGAAATTAAAGAAAGCGGCCCAAATAAAATGAGCCGCTTATCACACAGTTGGTTTTGTTGCGGGGCCGAAGATAAGGTGTGTTGATTAAAAAATTAATTTCGGAGATCATTTAATCTGCCTTTTTAATAAAACCGCTCATGCATCTGATCAAACAGTTACTGTTTTTCATCTTAATGACCTATGGCTTGGCAGCCACTGCACAGCAATCGCCCTATCATTATACCATTGAGAAAAAAACAGTGTGTAAAAAGGGAGCCGTTGTATCGGCCCACCCTCTTGCCAGCGAAGTTGGGGTTTCGATATTAAAGCAAGGAGGCAATGCATTTGATGCAGCCATTGCCACACAACTGGCATTAGCAGTTGTTTATCCCTGTGCCGGGAATATTGGTGGCGGCGGTTTTATGCTTGCCCATCTTAACAATGGAAAAACACTGGCATTGGACTACCGGGAAACGGCGCCGTCCGCAGCTGGCAGAGATATGTACCTCGACAAAGAAGGAAATGCTCAAACCAACCTCAGTCAACAAGGCCATCTTGCCTCCGGTGTGCCGGGCACAGTTGCCGGTTTATTTACCACTCATAAATATGCGAAACTACCCTTCCGTACTTTAATTCAACCCGCCATTAACCTCGCAGAAAAAGGATTTGTGATTACAAAAGATGAAGCTGAGTTATTGAATAAAAACCAGGAACTATTTACTAAGTATAATACCCGCCCAACTGTGTTCATTAAGCCTGGCGGCTGGAAGGCAGGTGATACATTGATACAAACAGAACTGGCACAAACACTCAAACGCATCCGTGATTTCGGGCAAAAAGGATTCTATGAAGGAATGACTGCCCGATTGATTGTTGAAGAAATGAACAGAGGTGGCGGCATCCTTACCTTAAAAGACCTGAAAGATTACAAACCTGTGATCAGGATTGCCATGAGATCATATTATAAAGGATATACGATACTGGGCATGCCGCTGGAAAGCAGTGGCGGCATTCTGATCCAACAAATGATGGGCATGCTGGAGTCCCGCAACATCGCTCAATATGGTTTTCATTCCTGGCAAGCCGTACAATTGATGGTGGAAATAGAACGAAGAGCCTATGCCGACCGTGCACAGTTTTTAGGCGACCGTGATTTTGTGAAAGTGCCGGTGAAAACACTCGCATCTCCTGCTTACTTACGGCAACGCATGGCCGATTATGATTCCTCAAAAGCGGGCAATAGTACCGTGATTACACACGGACAAATTCCACCCGAAAGTGAAGAAACAACACATCTGAGCATTATTGACCAGTGGGGCAATGCAGTTGCTGTAACCACCACTATCAATGATAATTACGGCAGCAAAACAGTAGTGGGCGGAGCCGGCTTTTTACTCAATAACGAAATGGATGATTTCAGTATCAAACCCGGTGTTCCTAATATGTATGGCGCTATTGGTGGCGATGCCAATGCCATTGCCCCGGGGAAACGTATGCTCAGCTCCATGTCGCCAACCATAGTGCTGAAGAATAACAAACCCTACCTGGTTGTTGGCACACCTGGTGGCACTACCATCATTACATCTGTTTTTCAAACGCTGGTGAATATTCTTGAATTTCATTTAACTCCCGAAGATGCCGTAAACCAACCTAAATTTCATCATCAATGGTTGCCTGACCTGGTTTATGTTGAAACAGATTTTCCAATGCCCATTCGTACAAAGCTGGCAGAGCTAGGTTATAAAATGGAGGAACGGAAACCAATTGGCAGGGTTGAATTAATCAAAATCACCAATGGAAAAATAGAAGCCATTGCAGATAAACGGGGCGATGACCATGCTGCAGGTTATTAATTATTAAATTGTTTGTATGTCAACGGAAAAAACATTTCTTGAATCCTATTTGAAAAGAGCCTGCTATTACAAATTGCTGGGCGAGCAAACTTTTGCCCAGCTAAGCGATGCCGATCTTCATTATTCTCCCACAGAAGAAAGCAACAGTATCGCCGTGATTGTGCAGCACCTGGTTGGTAATATGCTGAGCCGTTTTACTCATTTTCTTACCGAAGACGGAGAGAAAGAATGGCGCAACCGTGATGCCGAATTTGAAGAACAACAGTGGAACAAAGAGCAACTGCTGGAAAAATGGAACCAGGGCTGGGAATGTTATTTTACTGCGGTTAAAACAATAACCGAAGAGGATCTTACAAAAACAATCACCATCCGTTCCGAACCATTAACAGTAGTGGATGCCCTGAACCGTCAGCTGGCCCATTATCCATATCATATAGGGCAAATCGTTTTTCTTGGCCGTATGATCAAAGGAAAAGAATGGAAGAGTTTATCTATTCCCAAAGGGCAATCACAACAATTCAATCAACAAATGAATCACCTGAAATAACGGCTATGATCACACTATCTGAAATGCCGGGGCGCATTACAACAATTAATGGTTTTGAATACCTGTTTTTTTCGGGCTACTCTTACCTCGGTCTTGGCAATCATGATGAGTATAAAAGCCTGGTGAAAGAAGGAATAGATAAATTCGGAGTGGTTTATCCCTCTTCCCGCATTTCCAATACACCATTGGACTTGTACGAAACTATCGAACATCGCTTAGCTGCACTTACACATACTCAGCAAGCAGCTGTGCTTTCATCCGGATTTTTATCGGCCCGCACAGTAGCCGAAGTGATGTGCCGCAACATGAAAGTGTATGCAATGGAAGGAACACATCCGGCCTCATCGGGGCTTTCTTCTGTAAAACCTATTACCCAAAGCTGGGATGCGTTCCTGGAAGAAAGAGAAAAGGAACAGGAATTTGAATTTGGAATTGTTGCAGATAGTATTGATACCACACCAGGGCATATTTATGATTTCAGTTTCCTGAAACGCACCCCTGCCCGGTTCAACATTACATTAGCCATCGACGATTCACATGGCATCGGCTGGATGGGACCTGAAGGTGAAGGAATTATATCCCGGCTTCAGCTACCACCGAACATTGATCTGATCCTTCATTTTTCATTATCAAAAGCATATCACCTCAATGCAGGTGCTGTTTGCGCCTCATCCACCTGGATAAAAAAAATAAAAGAGCATGTTAACTTCACTTCTTCCACACCTATGATGCCGGCACTTGCCTATGCATGGATCAATGCATCCCATATTTACAGGGAACAACGCAGTGTATTGGCAAATAATATAGAATATTTGCAAAAGCAAACTGCATCATTTACATTTGCCCACAATGAAGGAACACCTGTTTTTAAGATAGCCCTCAAGGACATTGCACCTTATCTGCTTCAAAACAACATTATCATCTCTTCCTTCGGCTATCCTCATCCTGAAGACGACACCATCAACCGTGTTGTTGTGAATGCCCTCCATTTAAAATCTGATATTGACAAACTAACACAAATTTTAAAGCGATTTAATTAAAACAAGTAATGAAAAAACTGATTTTACTGATCTCTATCATTTGCATTAGCGGATTCCTAAAAGCACAGGAAACCGAAAAAATCCTGAAAGGTGTGAAAGCAGGTTATAACCTCACTTTTGCTACTTACAAAAGCACAAGCAAGCTGGACACGAAACCCTTTCACGGTGGGTATCTTGGTGCAATGATGAAAATTCCGTTCGACAATCATTTATATTTTGTGCCACAGATCGATTTCAGCTACCGGGGCATGGCGAGCGATTCCCTGAAGCCAAACGAATTCAGCAGTATTAAGGAAGTTCACCTGCGGGTGCAGCCACTGTTACAGATCGATTTTAAACACCCCAAAGAACATTCAAATACATTCTTTGTGCAGTTCGGACCGTCTATTGGCTTTGGAATGTTGGGCCGCCAGGTAAAACAGGACTGGGGCAATGTACCAGCCGATCAAAAACTGAAATACGGTTTCCAGGCATATGGTAAATATGATGCACATTGGCATACAGGCCTGGGCTACGAAAATACATCCGGCCTGAGGGTGCTGCTTGAATACGCACACGGCCTGGGCAATATGATTAATACAGATAATGGCCCTTCCCTCAAATACCGTACTGTCAGCCTGGGAATAGGTTATTGGTTTGGCAGAAAATAAATCCGGAGTCTTTTATTTTTCCGGGGTTCAAACGCCAATCCCACATAACTGGTATTGAATTTGTTATGAAACGGCGAATGGCTATTTTTACATTGATTCTGTTTTGCTGAAACGAATATTGAAAATACTGACCCGTGTTTTCCTTGCCCTCCTGTTACTGTTGCTGACAATCTGGGTACTGGTTCAATTCACACCTGTTCAAAACTGGCTGGTGAGACAGGCATCCCGTAAACTTTCCAAAGAGCTACAAACAGAAGTATCCATTAAACATGTGGATTTCTCCTTGTTTAATAAAATGCTGCTGGAAGGTGTGTTGGTGAAAGACCGCAATAAAGATACCCTTGCTTACATTGGCCGGGCCGGACTTAATATTTCAGATTGGTTCTTTTTGAAAGACAAAGCAGTTATCAGCAATGCCAACCTGGAACATACAAACATCTTTCTTCATCGAACAGACAGCATCTGGAATTATCAATTTCTGGTGGATTATTTTGGGGGTTCTTCCACTTCTTCCGGCAAAAAGAAAAAAGGAATTGAACTGAGTTTGCAGAAAGTATCCCTTACCGATTTTCATGTAGTACAAAAAGATGAATGGCGGGGCGAAACAATGGAAGGGAAAATCGGCTTTCTGAAATTATCTCCCAATGAAATCAACTTCAATAAACAGATCATCGATATAGACAGGCTTGAAATTGAACAACCTTACTTCGCCATCAGCAATTATGATGGCAAAAGACCCAAGCGTCCATCAAAGCCCGATTCTTATTATCACCAGAATGACAGTATCCCCGCAGGCTTTGGAAACAAATGGATCATAAAAGCAAATTCTGTATTTATCACAGATGGCGAGTTTCGTAATGATATTGCAACCGAAAGAAAAGTCCTCGATTACTTTGATCCCTTACATATTCGCTTTCACAGTATCAATGCCGCCTTTACACAACTGCGTATAAAAGGCGACACTTTGCAATCACACATTAAATTGAATTTAAAAGAACGCAGCGGCTTTGAAGTAACGAATATGGATGCGATGCTGAAATGGAACAGCACTTCCATGGAGTTTTCCAACCTGTTACTGGAAACACCCAAAAGCAGGCTCACCAATTATTTTGCCCTCCGGTATAAAAACTTCCTGCACGATATGAATTCATTTATATCGCATGTAACCATGGAAGGAACATTTTCAAAAAGCCGGATACATACAGATGATATTGCCTGGTTTGCGCCTCAGTTAAAAGACATCAACGATGTAGCTGAAATCAGTGGTAAATCAAAAGGAACCGTTGAACACCTGAAAGCAGAACAGGTGCTGGTTAAAACAGGAAAAGAAACCGTTCTCGAAGGAAGTTTTTTAATTGATGGTTTACCCGATATTGAAAACACATTCCTGGATATTAAAGCAAAACAGTTTCACAGCAGTTATAGTGATGTATTACGCATTTACCCCGGTTTAAAAAGCATTACCACACCTGCTTTGAATAAAATATCCAATTTAAATTTCAAAGGTTCATTCTCTGGATATTTCAAAGACTTTGTCACTTATGGTACAATTGAAACCAACCTGGGTACATTGGTAAGCGATCTCAACTTCAAAATACCGAAAGATGGCCAGCCAGTTTATTCCGGGAAATTAAAAACAACCGGCTTCGAGTTGGGCCAGTTCCTGAATGAGCCACTTGTTGGAAAAATTGTTATGGAAGGCTCCTTGAAAGGAAGAGGTTTCCGGACAAAAACACTTTTTGCGGAGATAGATACCAAACTGAAGCAACTGGAACTGAAAGGCTACAACTATCACAACATTGAGGCAAAAGGAATCATCGACAAGCGAAAATTTGATGGTGCTTTAAGCATTAATGATACCAGCCTTGTGATGAATATGACGGGGATGATTGATATTGGAAAAGACACCCCGGTATATAAAGTAAACGGAAATATTTTCAGTTGTAATTTCAAAAGCCTGAACTTAACCAAACAGGATTTGTTCCTGAGTGGCGATTTTGATTTTAACTTCAAGGTGAAGTCAATTAATGATTTTCTTGGTACCGCCGTAATCAGAAACGCCACGCTTTTACACAACAGTACGCCCCTTTCACTGGATTCTTTATTCTTAAGCCACACTTATCTTGCCAATGGCCAGAAACAGTTACTGGTGCAGAGCAATGAACTGAATGCCACAGTAACCGGCAATTACAACCTTGTTTATTTACCAGATGTAACATTAGCCTTTCTCCACAATTATTTCCCTGCCTATATACCCGCACCTAAAAGAAAAATACAAACACAGCAACTGGATTTTAATATAGAAACAAAAAATATAAGTCCGTTCCTTGGCATTCTAAAAATTCCGGTTAGCGGGTTTGATCAATCAACAATTTCCGGAAACATCAATATCCAGGAAAACAAGTTTAATCTCAATACACATGTACCTTCTTTTGAATACAAAGGAATTTTATTCGACAATGTGAACCTGAACGGACAAAGCAATCTGAATCAGCTATCATTGAATGGTTCTATTTCACAAGTACGTTTTAACGACAGCCTTAACTTACCCAATACCAATTTTTCACTGGCCGCTGCGAACGATACAGGTTTCGTTACCATACGCACCAGCGCCTCTCAAACCTTAAAAGACGCCAATCTGAATGCCCACTTCAAAGCTTCGCAGGAAGGATTCACCATTACATTTGAACCGTCCACCCTGTTATTGAACGAAAAGAAATGGACCATTGAAGATGAAAGCGATTTCTTTATTGGTAAAGGATCCGTATTTTCTAACGGTATCAAACTAACCAGCGGCAATGAAGAAATCTTCGCCTATACGCATCCGTCAGAAATAGGCAGTTATAACGATATCGTAGTTGAACTGAGAAAAATTCAGATAGGTGACATACTCCCCTATTTCCTTACCGATCCACGATTGGAAGGAAGTGTAACAGGAAGGATTGATGTAATGAACCCTCTGGGAAAAATGCAGATCGATGGAAGATTCACTGCAGAAAAATTCAGGTTCAACAACGACTCTGTAGGATTGGTTACAATCAATAGCAACTTCAATACCACCACCGGTGAAATTAATTACGAAGCCGAATCAGACAATCTTCTTCATCGTTTTAAAGCGAAAGGGACCACTAACATCAGCGATCCCAAACAAATCACTACCGACAATATATTGGTACTTGACAATGAACCTTTAAGTGTGATTCAAAAATATCTCACTATTATAATGACTGATATCAAAGGAACAGGATCGGGTACTTTGCGACTGAAAGGCACCGGAACAAAACCAGATATCATCGGCAGTATAAAACTCAACAAAGCCTCTTTTATTCTGGATTATACCAAATGCCGTTACACGATTGAAAACGGAACCATACTCAACTTTCGGGAAGGAGAACTCGACTTTGGAAACCTGAAGCTGAAAGATACGTTAGGAAGATCCGGCACATTCAGTGGCAAACTCTATCACAACTTCTTCAGCAACATGGCTTTTGATTTATCATTCAAAGCAGATGATGCACGAAAAGGATTATTGGTATTAAATACAACCAAGAGAGACAATACTATATTTTACGGAAAAGTGGTTGCAAATGCCAGCGGCTCCATTACCGGACCATTAGCTGATATGACCATCCGCCTGCGGGGAGAGCCTACCGACAGTTCAACGCTTTCGATTCCTACATCCGATTCAAGGGTTACCGGCACTGCCGATTTTATTGTCTTCCGTACTTATGGTAAAGAGATGCAGGTACAATCCAATATTAAAGAATCATCGAACATGACGGTGGATCTGGATGTGATTGCCAATCCTCTTGCAAAAGTATACCTGATACTCGATGAAATCACTAATGACGTAATTGAAGGCCAGGGAAATGGTGCCATTAATATGAGAGTGAGCACCAATGAAAAAACCACAATGTCAGGAAACTTTGAAATCACGCAGGGAAGATATACGTTCAACTGGCAATCACTTTTTAAACGTCCCTTCCTTATCGACAGAGGAACGATTAACTGGAACGGTGACCCCTACGATGCACGGATAAATATTGATGCTAATTACCTCGTTGAAAATGTCTCCTTACTTCCGTCAATGGCGAATGGGTGCTCCAACGAACGCAACAATATTGTGGTGGTAAGTAATCTCAGTAACACATTGAAAAACCCATTAATCAAGTTCCGGTTTGAATTGCCGCAAGGGCATCCTTGCCGTAACAATCCGCTTACCATCAGCGCCTTCAATCAATTGTACAATAACCAGGATGAATTGAACAGGCAGGTGATCTCGTTACTCATGATGGGAAGTTTTATCTCCAGCAATACACAACAAACAACACTTGCCACAAGCAACGTGGGCACATCATTCCTTACTAATGCTGCCGGTACATTGTCTGAATTTATTGCTCAGCAGGTAACCAATGGACTGGATGCAGTATTCAAAAACATTCCAGGATTAAAAGACCTGAAGCTGGATCCATATCTCACCTTCTCACCCAGTTTGATTTCGGGGGCACAGGCAACCGGAATCGGGTTCCAGGGTACCAGCCGTTTTGGCATCACCCGTAGAATGATGAACGGACGATTATTGATTAAAGCTGGCGGATCTTTATTGGTAGGCGCAGGTGGTTTTGCCAACACACAATATAATAATCAGCTTACCCCTGATATTGCACTGGAATGGTTAATAACACCGGACGGGAAACTCAGGTTAATTGGTTTTTACCGGACCATCTTTGATATTCAGAGAAGAAACGATCGTACAGGTGTGAGCTTGTCGTTTACACGTGAACGTAATACACTGGCCGACCTGTTCCGGAATGATAAAAAAGTACAGAAAGAGTACCAATTATTTACAAACTAACAGGGGGTTCATTTAAGAATCTCATGCCCCATTTTATCACGCTTCGTTTCCAGGTATTTCTGGTTGTGCGGATTCGGAGCAATCCGTACAGGAACACTTTCAACAATTTCCAGACCGTAACCTAAGATTCCTGCACGTTTCTTCGGATTGTTACTCATCAACCTGATTTTGGAAATGCCCAGGTAACGAAGAATCTGTGCCCCCACACCATAATTCCGGGCATCCATAGGTAACCCAAGATGAAGATTTGCTTCTACAGTATCCAATCCTTCTTCCTGCAGTTTATAGGCTTTGAGTTTATTAAACAAACCAATGCCACGGCCTTCCTGGTTCATATAAAGCACCACACCTTTTCCTTCTTGTTCCACTTTTTGCATGGCAGCATGTAGCTGATCCCCGCAGTCGCACCTGAGCGAACCAAGTATATCACCGGTAAAACAGGACGAATGCACACGCACCAATACCGGCTCATCGGCAGTCCACTCGCCTTTCACCAGGGCAAGATGTTCTTCATTGGTTTCTTTTTCTTTAAAGGCTATCAGTTTGAAATGCCCGTAATTGGTAGGCATATCCACACGAACGATTTCTTCTATCAGCGAATCTGTTTTTAAACGATACTCAATCAGGTCTTTGATGGAGATGATTTTTACGTCAAATTGTTTGGCCAGTTCCTCCAACTGAGGAAGGCGGGCCATGGTGCCATCTTCATTCATTATTTCCACAAGCACACCCGCAGGTTCCAGTCCGGCAAGCCGGGCTAAATCGATGGTAGCTTCTGTATGTCCGGACCTGCGCAACACACCACCACTCTTGCCTGTTAATGGGAAAATATGCCCGGGGCGGCCCAATTGTTCGGGTTTCGTATCGGGGTTAATCAGGGCCTGAACGGTTTTGGAGCGGTCCTGTGCCGAAATACCTGTTGAGGTTCCTTCGCCAATGAGATCGACCGAAACAGTAAATGCAGTTTCATGCAGAGAGGTATTGGTAGGAACCATTGGATTCAGTTCCAACTCTTTACAACGTTCATCGGTAAGCGCTATACAGATCAGGCCTCTTCCGTTTTTGCTCATAAAATTAATCACTTCGGGGGTAGTATGCCGGGCGGCAATGACAAAATCCCCCTCATTTTCACGGTCTTCATCGTCCACCACAATGAGCATCTTTCCTTGTCTTATATCTTCAATAGCACTTTCAATGGAATGAAACATGTCCTGTTTTTAAGGGCAAAGTTAGCCATAAACCAGCGTCTGAAATGGATTAAAAAGTGACTTTTCAGACCCACAATTTTATTTAAGAATTGTTAATATTTCTTTGATCGGGAAACTAAAGTTTGTTGTTTCTTTGTAACAGTTAAAACCAAACTATATGCTTAAACTGAGAAAACTGTTACTCCCGTTACTGTTGCTTCTTTGCACAGTTACTTTTGGGCAAGTGACCACCAGTAGTATTTCCGGAGTTGTAAAAGACAAAAATGGAACAGCACTGGATGGGGCTACTGTAAAAATTACAAATACCCAAAACGGATCTGTAAAATTTTCAAGATCGGACAAAAACGGACGATTCAATGTACCAAACCTTGATCCCGGAGGCCCTTACACAATTGTGGTAACATTCGTAGGATACATCATTCCCGAGAAGAAAGACCTTTATCTTCAATTAGGTACTGTTGAAAACGTGGAATTCCTTGCTTTAACCTCAGAAAGCGAATTGCAATCTGTAGTTGTTACAGGAGGTAAAACCAACCGTACTATTAAAAATGGTACCAGTTCCAATTTCAACCAACGTGTGATCAATAGTGTGGCAAATATCAGCCGCAGTATTTCCAATGTAACCACCCTGGTACCTCAAGCAGGTGGCGGCAACACGTTTGGCGGAAGGGACGGTCGTTACAATAATATTCAGATTGATGGTGCAAACTTTAATAACAACTTTGGCTTGTCCAGTACACCATTACCTGGTGGAGCTGTGCAGCCCATTTCAATTGACGCCATTGATGAAATATCTGTGAACATCAGCCCATTTGATGTTCGCCAGGCCAACTTTACTGGTGCTGGTGTTAGTGCAACCACAAAAAAAGGAACTAATAATTTCCGTGGAAGCGTTTATGGCTTTTTCAGAAACCAGGACTTTATAGGTACAAAAGCTGTTGGACAAAAAATTCCACCAGTAACACAATCCACATCTAAAACAGTAGGTGCTCTTATTGGCGGACCAATCATCAAAAATAAATTGTTCTTCTTTGTTAGTGTTGAAAAAGTAGATATCAGTCAGCCCGGTCTGACTTGGAAACCAACTCGTCCGGGTGAAACCCCTGATGCGAATACTACAAGGGTTCGTGCAACAGCACTTGATTCAGTTAGAACTTACCTGAAAACCAAATACAATTACGAAACAGGTCCTTATGAAAACTTAGGAAACTACGTTACCAACAACAAGAAATTCTTAGGACGCCTCGACTGGATTATCAGCTCTAAACACAGTCTTTCATTCCGTTATAATTATTCTAAAACAAACGATGATCAAACACTGAACAATAACAGTGCGCCAAACCCAAGAAGTACTACTTTCCGCTGGAGTGTAAACAGTATGAGTTTTGAAAACTCAAACTATATGAACACCAATCAGCTTGAATTGTATGCTTTAGAATTGAAAAGTAACTTCAACTCTAAATTATCCAATCAACTCATTGCCACTTATACAAAAGCAAATGACCCCAAAAGAAGTAGTAAATCTGCTCCTTTCCCATTCATTGATATCTGGGAAGGTGGTTTCAACTACATCAGTGCAGGTTACGAATTATTCTCATGGGGTAATGATGTACAAAACAACACACTTACTTTTAATGATAACGTAACGTACACTAGTGGTAAACACAGTATCACAGCAGGTGCCGCTTTTGAAAAAATCTATGTTAAGAACTTTTTCATGCGTTACGGAACCAGCTATTACCGTTACAATTCACTGGCAGACTTTTTCAACAATGCAACACCAAGTTCATTTGCAATTACTTTCCCTGTTGAAGGAAGAAGTCCGTTTGTTGAATTAGACTTCGGACAAGCCAGTTTATATGCACAGGATGAGATTAAGTTCAACGATCGCTTCAAGCTGACTGTAGGACTTCGTGCAGATCGTGCATTGTTCCTGAACGACATGCTGGCGAACAGTTCTATTAAAGCACTCACATTTTATGACCTGAGTAACAATCCTTTTAATATTGATGTAAGTTCATGGCCTAAAGAAAGAACTTATTTCAGCCCACGTGTAGGTTTTAACTGGGATGTTAAAGGAGACAAAAGCTTAATCATCAGAGGCGGTACCGGAATTTTCACAGGACGCTTCCCATTTGTATGGTTCACCAACCAACCATCAAACAGTGGTACTTCTGTAGTTCCATATGAAGTTACAGGTGCTGCTCTCAGCAACTACTTATTTAACCCTGATCCATTCCATTATGTAAGCAGCTTCCCTACTACAGCCGGAACTCCTCCGTTACCCAGTAGTCTTGCTGCTGTAGATAAAAACTTCAAAATGCCCCAGGTTTTCAGAACCAGCTTTGCTGTTGATAAAAAACTGGACGACAACTGGACCTTGAGTTTTGAAGCTATTTATAATAAGGATATCAATGCCTTGCTTCAATACAACGCCAACCAAAGACAACCAATTGGATTTACTGCTGGTGGCGACTACCGTCCATTATTCGGAACTACTACAGCAACTCGTAGATACAATACAGGTATTTCTGAAGCAATGATTCTTTCTAACACTAATAAAGGTGGTGCTGGAATTTTCACTGCTCAACTTACACGCCGTTTTGTAAAGAACTTTGAATTTTCAGTTGCATACACTCATACTGAATCTTTTGATTTAAGTGGCAACCCTGGTTCTCAGGCTGCAAGTGCATGGAGTAATATTCAGAGCTACAGAGGAAACAATAATCTGCCAATTGCTTATAGTGATTATGGTACTCCTAACCGTTTAATGGCGTACGCTACTTACAAAGCAAACTGGAATAAATTCCTTGCAACTACGTTCTCTATTGTTTATCTTGGTTATGAACAATCCCGTTTCAGCTATATTTATTCGAACGATTACAACCAGGATGGTTTGTCAACCGACCTGCTCTACATTCCTAAAAATGCATCTGAAATCACCTTCGTTCAAAACGGTTCATTTACACCGCAACAACAAAGTGATGCTTTCTTTGCATTCATAGAGCAAGACAAATATCTCAGAAAACATAAAGGACAAACTGCAACCAGAAATGGCGCTAAAATGCCTTGGTTCAGCAACCTGGATCTTCGTATACTGCAGGACATCATCCCTGTTACAAAACATAAAAACTATGGTTTACAGTTAAGCTTTGAAGTTGAAAACTTCACTAACATGTTAAACAATAGTTGGGGTGTAACAAAACGTACTGTTTACAACAATGGTGGTATTCTACAAGTTGTAACAGCACCTACCACAACAACCCCTGCTACTTTCCGTATGAATCTTGTAAACGGAGTTTTACCAACTTCATCATACGTAAGCAATATTACGTCTTCAAACACATGGAGAATGAATCTTGGATTACGTCTTAACTTCTGATAACAGAAAGTTTAATAAAAATAAAACCCCGGCAAGCCGGGGTTTTATTTTTTACTCATTTACCAAATCCCCATCTCAGAAAATCGGGAAAAGCTTTAGCCCAGGTGGGAACATCATGGCTCCCTTCTTTCATTTCATAATATCTTATTGCAGTTTCACTATACCCTTTCTCTTTCAGAATCTGAATAATATCCAGTGTATCTTCCACTGAATCAATTATACCATTGTTGTTACGATCGTTCTTTTCATCCTGTAGCCCGGTTTGAAAATAAAATTGCAGCCAGGGAGCATCTGCACCTTCCTTCATTTGATTATGCATAATTCTGTCGGCTTCATCTGTATATCCATCGTCATAGGCTTTTTGCCGCCACCACAGAGATCCAGAGAATACACCAGCTTTGGAAAATTCATGGGGGTGGTTCCAAACAATATCCAATGCCATTAACCCACCAAGCGAAAACCCGGCAAATGATTTTTCCTTAAAAGAAGGGACTTTATATGTAGTGCGGATAAACGGTAATAATTCTTCAAAAACAAATTTTGTATACGCTCCAGCTTTTGCACCTCTGCCTAAATAATCGGCCTGTCTAGCAACACCATACTCATTCTTCCTGTCTTCCCCGCAATGAATTCCAACAAATAAAACGGGTTCAATTTCTTCGCCCACTGTTTCCAGTATTTCATTGAAAGGCATTTTAGGAAGATCCTGTCCGTCGTTGATCAACAGCAGACTCATGGATGAGGGATCCTTCACATGAACCGGCAGATAGCAATCAATCTTCACCTGCCGCTCCAGGTGATCAGAAAACAATTCCTGCTCCTCTATTAAATAACGTTCTTTTATTTTCAGATGCATGCGTTCAAAAATAGGGAAAGCCTGAAATATTTCGGCAATACAACCGGGTTTCGAAAAATGTAATTATATTCATATGCATGAAAAAGCAACTGTAACCAGTGCTTCATGCCATTTGCCGGAATTATTTTTCAGTCCCTTTTGTTTGCCGGATCGACTGTTTATTTTTACCGGGAATGCTCAAATTCATGACACCTTTTATAAAAACTCAAATCCTGAAACATGAAGAAAATTGGAATCCTGTTTGGAAAAGAACGTTCTTTCCCGATGGCTTTTATTGACCGTATTAACAGTAAACGTATTGATGGCATCGTTGCAGAACCGGTGCGTATTGATAAAGTAATGCAAGGAGAAGGTGGTGAATACGCTGTCATCATTGACCGTATTTCACAGGATGTTCCTTTCTACCGGGCCTTCCTGAAAAATACAGCATTAACGGGCACTGCTGTTATTAATAACCCCTTTTGGTGGAGTGCCGATGAGAAATTTTTCAATAATTGTCTGGCTACAAAGATTGATGTTCCTGTTCCTAAAACAGTAATCCTGCCATCCAGAGATCTTCCGGATGATACCAGCGATGAATCGTTTTCCAATCTTGCATTTCCGTTGGATTGGGAAGGTATCTTCAACTATGTGGGATTCCCGGCTTATATGAAACCATTTGCAGGCGGTGGCTGGAAAAATGTATACAAACTACACGACCAGGAGGATTTCTTTCAAAAACATGCCGAAACAGGACAATTGGTTATGCTCTTACAGGAAGAAATTGTTTTTGAAGAATACTACCGCTGCTATTGTATAGGCCGCAAGCATGTACGCATCATGAGCTACGAACCACGTAATCCGCATCACCTGCGTTATGTGGCCGACTTCAAACCATCTGCTGAAAAATTGAAGCAAATGGAAGAAATTGTGCTTCGCATCAACAATTACCTTGGGTATGACTTTAATACCGTAGAGCTGGCACTTCGTAACGGTGTCCCTTATGCGATTGATTTCTGTAATCCGGCTCCGGATGCAGATTTAAAAAGTGTGGGACAGGAAAATTTTGACTGGGTAGTGGAAGCAGCAGCCGACTATGCCATTGAACGGGCTCTCTCGCACAAAGAAGGTGCAGACAACCTTACCTGGGGAGAATACATCAAAAGAAGTGCAGCACAAAAGAAACTGTATTAATTTATTAAACAGAAACTATGGGTCCAATCAATTATAAACAATTCACCCTTGGGGTTGAGGAAGAATACATGGTGTTTGATCCTGTTACAAGGGAACTAACCAGCCATGAACAAAAAATTGTAATAGAAGGCCACAAAGTGATCAAGGACAAAGTGAAAGCAGAAATGCACCAGGCGGTTGTGGAAGTTGGCACTGATATTTGCCAGAATATTGACGAAGCTTACAAAGATGTTTCTGCTCTCAGGCGCACCATCAGCGGTATTGCCAACAATATGCACCTCGCAGTTGGAGCAAGCGGCACACACCCATTAAGCCATTGGCAGGATCAGCTAATCACAGATCATGTGCGTTACAGTCAGATTGTAAATGAATTACAGGAAGCCGCCCGGAGTAACCTCATTTTTGGATTGCATGTGCACGTAGGTGTTGAAAACAGGAAAATGGCCATTCACCTGGCAAACAGTGCCCGTTATTTTTTGCCGCATATTTATGCGCTCAGCACCAACTCTCCTTTCTGGGAAGCCAGGCAAACAGGCTACAAATCTTTCCGCACAAAAGTGTTTGATAAATTTCCCAGAACTGGTATACCAGAATACTTCGACAGTATAGAAGCGTATGACAACTTTGTAAACCTATTGGTAAAAACAAATTGTATTGATAACGCAAAAAAAATCTGGTGGGATTTAAGAGTGCATCCATTCTTTAATACCATTGAATTCCGTATTTGCGATGTGCCGCTTACGGTTCCTGAAACCATTGCCATTACTGCATTATTCCAGGCTGTAACTGCCAAGCTCTACAAACTTCGTAATCAGAACCTCAATTTTAATCAATACCAACGGGCACTGATAAACGAAAACAAATGGAGAGCCAGCCGTTACGGAATTGATGGCTACCTGATTGACTTTGGAAAGGAAGAAGAAACCAATACACGTGCACTCATTTATGAGCTCCTCGATTTCATTGATGATGTGGTGGACGAATTGGGCAGCCGTCATGCAATCAACTATATACCGGTGATGCTGGACCAGGGAACAGGAGCCGACCGGCAGTTGAAAGTATATGAAGAAACGAAAAGCCTTGAAAGTGTGGTGGATTATATCGGATCACAGTTCCTGTCGGGAATCTGATGATAACTTATTCAGATAAAAAAAGATCGTTACTATGTAACGATCTTTTTTTATTAATCATTTTCAAAGAAAGCAACACTGCCTCCCACCCACTCTTTATCTGCATTATACCGCACACCAATCATTTTTCCTTTGCTGAGGCGGGCTAGGTTGGTGACCAATTCCGGTCTTGCTGCACCTTCCTGCCACACATACATCATTCGTATTTCAACTTTTGCAGGAACATCAGGTGTTTCAATCACATCGGCATACTTCACTTTTTTCTGAAGGATAAAATTCTCAGGATCTTTAATCGCATCTATATCTTCCTGTGTAACATCAATTTTTACACCTTGTCCGGCAAATGAGAAGAGCGGTTTTAACACATACTCTTTTAAATCGCCCGGCAATTGTTTGATTTCATTCAGAAAATAAGTGGTTGGCACAAATGGATTCTCAATAAAAGGAAGGGTGAATTTACTAATGCGGTAGAACCAGTTTGGATGCGGCATCCACTCCACATCAAAATCCTGGGTAATATCCACTACATTTCCCAAAGAAGCAAGATTTGCTTTCAGATCATCAAATATCACACGATTGTATATTCGTTTGATCTGTGTTTTCTTTCCGTTATTGAGATAATATAATTGTCTTCCTTCCTGGATCAGTTCAGTTAAGCAAACAGGCTTAACATCCGTATAATCTGTTGTACAATAGAAATCAATCTTTGTTTTTTGTTCGTGCGGTTTAATCTCCAACAGAATCACTTCCTCCGGCTGATGATTCCCAAGGATCAGCTTCCGCAACATTGCTACATATGTATCCTTCGTATACCCGTTGAAATAATTGCTGTAATTAGATGGTATGGAAAAATACTGTTTGATCACTTCCGGGTAATAAGCCTGGAATGCGTACAAAGTGGGAAAGCCCTGCATTTCGATGAGTTGCGGTTCCAGCACTCCTTCCTCATTAATACACACACCAAAATCAAATGAAATCATTTGTGCATAAGGCACTTCATTGGCCACCTTTTCACCGGCGGGAATGGAACGTTCTGTAATCGTTGAAAATCCCTCACTGCAAATAACATCTACAATACTTTCACAGGCATGAATGATTTTCGCTTTAAATACCTTATCTACAAATACAGGTGTTTCAGCCACACGAAACACAACCGCTCCCGGATGTTTGGAATCCAGCGCTTTTAAAAAAGCATCATAATTTTCCTTGGTAAAAGACTGGTTAAAAGCCTTGCGAATGGGTGTTACCATCAGGTAGATAATTTAGATAACTGTAATGATATGAATTATGCAGGCACCTGCACCGGTTCAAATACTGATTGATGAAGAAAGTTAGGAAGTATATGCGAATAGGTCCACATGATTTTATCAGGATCCTCCAGATGTTCAATCATGCTCTTCCATTTTTCGAATCCGTGATTTTCAATCACCGTTTTTTTCTTTTCTTCTGTTTGAAGATACATGCTCATACCTACTGCATCGGCCTCGGGATGAAACTGTGTACCAATCATATACTCATTAAACCGGATGCCCATAATGGCACGTTCCAAAGGCACATGCGGACGATCTTTTTCAATACACAGTAACTGGGCACCCAATTCTTTAATGCGTGTAAAGTTGGGACGGATCACCTGGTAATCACGACTATCCACCACATAAAATGGATCGTTCAATCCTTCAAATACAGTTTCCTGTGCCGAACTGGGAATTGCATGCACGGGAAATACACCAAAAGCTGTTGATTTACGCTTGCACACTTCACCAATTTTGAAATAGCGACAGGCCAGTTGAAATGAATGGCAGATAAAGAACACCTGCTTCTTTGATTCCTGTTTCTGATTCCATTCTAATACATCTGTGAGCCACTGATAATAATTGTTTTCCCAGGTTGTGCCTTCCCCATCGAAAGGGCTGCCAGGTCCACCTGTTGAAATAAAAATATCATAAGAAAGATCAGGAACGGCATTTTCACGGCGCACATCAAATTCATCCCATTCGAGATCGATCTGATGTATATCGCCAAATTGATTGAGAATTTCCCTGATACAACGCATTCCCTGGTTGGCAAACCCATCATACAGATCCAGAATAGCAACTCTTACTTTTTTCCTTCCAGTAGAACTCATAGCTGCAAAAATACCAAAAAATGAGCCAGAGAGGGAATGGCCACTATCCACACATGTGGAAACGAACGGGCAAAAAGAAAGGCAGTCGATGACTGCCTTTCTTTTTATAAAACAACAGGAAAAACTATAAGCCCATATTCATTTTCTTTTGTTTCAGACTGGAAAGAGAAGGATCCATTTCAATTGCTTTATCGCAAAGTGCCATGCCCATTTCTTTTTGTCCCATTTTCTGATAGCACATACCAATCATATAGAGAGAACGTGCATTTTTCACATCCACCTGGAGAACTTTATCCCAGTTTTGAATAGCATTCTGAAACTGTCCGCTTTTATATTGAGATTCGGCCAACGCATAGGTTACTCCTACACTATAAGGACGTTTCTCTAATGATTTTTGCAGTAATTCTGTGGCTTTGGTAAAATTGCCAATGTTCATGTATCCATACGCTAGGTTTTCAAAATAATCGGCATTTTGCACCCAGCCTCTTTCTGCTGCCAGTTCAAACATGGCGATGGCATTTTTATCGTCTGGAATGGAATAATAAACCATACCCATTTCATATACGTACCGGGGGTTTTTGGTATCGAACGTTGCAGCTTTTTTGTAAAAAGGAATTGCCTGTGTATAGCGTTCCATTTCCACATAACTACGTCCGATTGTATAATACAATTGTGCATTTGTTGAATCTGTTTCTGCAGCATACAACAAACGGTTAATTGCGAACGGATAGTTTTCCAGGTAATAATGACTCATACCTGAAATATAATGCAGCGGTTTATCTTTGTGTTTTTGCTCCCACTGCTCGGCACAGGAAAGTGCATCTTTATAGCGGCCAAAATTGAAATAGATTCCAGCCAGTTTGGGAAGTGTTTCTTCATTAGAAGGATCTCTCCGGTTCCAGAGGGTATAAGCCTCCAGGGCAATACGGAAGTTCCGTGTTTCAAGGGCATAGTCGCCCAATGTTTTTACAGCCGGGATATTCGTAGTATCGAATTTCACAGCTTTGTCATAAAGATTCAGTGCCAATTGTATACGTCTTTCCTGACGGGCTACATTTGCCTTGTTGAGGTAAAAATCGGAACTGTCTCTGTTCTGGGAAAAGGTACTTTGTGCAGATATGCACAATACCGCCAATGATAAAATGGTAGTTTTCATGGACGTTCGGTTTCGGGGTTTACGGATGTATCTTGTTTTCTGAGACTAAAAGTATACATAACATGATAAGATACTATAAAAATTATGCCATAATTCTGATTTCTAAGTGTTTTACTTTAGAACAATAGCCCCCAGCGGCGGTAATTGCAGGTTCAACTCATACACTTTTTCTTTCTTATCCACTAATTCTGTCTTGATTTCAGGGTTTAGTACATCACCTGAGCCCCAGTATTTTTTCTCATCACTGTTGAAAATTTCTGTCCACTCTTTCTTCCCTTTCACATATAATTTCCAGTCAGAACGCACCACAGGTGTCATATTCAGAATCACCAACAAATCATCTTTCGGTTTTTTGCCTTTCCGTCGATAGCTGATTACTGATTCATTCCGGTGATTTAAATCCAGCCATTCAAACCCATAAATATTAAACTGGTTTTCAAACATCGCCGGTTCTGATTTCAACAAATGACAAAGGTCTTTCACACATTCACGCATGCAACGATGCGGATCATACTGCAGCAATTCCCATTGTAACTCTGATTTATAATTCCATTCATTGGTGGAACCAAATTCATTACCCATGAACAACAACTTACCACCGGGATGTGTAAACATATATGAATACAGCAAACGCAGATTGGCAAATTTCTGCCACTCATCTCCCGGCATTTTATACAGCATGGGCGACTTTCCATGAACCACTTCATCATGACTCAGCGGCAACATAAAGTTTTCATCATAGAAATACATCATACTGAATGAAAACTGATCCTGCTGAAACTGCCGGAAATACGCATCCTGTTTAAAATACTTCAACGTATCGTGCATCCAGCCCATCATCCACTTCATACCAAAACCAAGCCCATCATCAAACGTAGGCTTACTTACCCCTGGCCAATCAGTAGCTTCTTCAGCAATAGTTTGTACATCGGGGAAATCCCTGAAAACAGTTTCATTAAAATCTTTGATAAACTGAATGGCTTCCAGGTTGCCATCTCCGCCAAACTCATTGGGCTCCCACTGTCCCTGCTTACGTGAATAATTCAACTTTAACATAGAAGACACAGCATCTACCCTGAAACCATCGATATGATATTTATCAAACCAGTATCGGGCATTACTGATGAGAAAGGATTTCACTTCTCCCCTCTTGTAATTGAAAATATAACTGTTCCAGTCGGGATGATAGCCTTTACGCATATCCGCATACTCATAAGTATGTGTTCCGTCGAACATAAATAATCCATGCGAATCATAAGGAAAATGCGACGGCACCCAATCCAGTATTACACCAATGCCTGCCTGGTGAAAGGCATCAACCAGGTGCATGAACTGTTGCGGATTGCCAAAACGTGAAGTAGGTGCATAATAACCCGTTCCCTGGTAACCCCAGCTGCCATCAAACGGATGTTCCATCACCGGCATGAATTCAACATGTGTGAACCCCATTTCCTTTACGTATGGCACCAACCGTTCTCTTATGTAATCGTAGGAATGATAACTCTCTTCATTGTATTTATCGGGCCGCATCCAACTGGCAAGATGTACTTCATACACACTCCATGGTGCATCCAGTTTATTATGATCCTTTCGCACTTTCATCCACTCTTTGTCATTCCACTCATAATGCGTATCCCATGTGATCGATGCAGTTTTAGGACGTACTTCCCAGAAATTGGCATAGGGATCGCCCTTATCCAGTTTTTGCCCGGCATATCCATGAATATGATATTTATAAGCTTCCCCTTTGGGCATATGCGGAATAAACCCTTCCCAGATCCCTGAATTATCCAAGCGTACAAACAAGGGGTGCGATTCTTTATTCCAGTCATTGAAATTACCAATTACCGAAATGAATGTTGCGTTGGGAGCCCACACTGCAAAATAATAACCCGGTGTACCCAATACTTCCATATAATGAGAGCCAAACAATTCATAACAACGGTAATTGGTTCCATTCTGAAAATTGGCAATATCATCACCTTCAAAGCGTGAGTAATTCCACACTGGTTTGGTTGTATCTACAAAATGGAAATCCTCGTATTTTTTAGGGGAACTCATGGCATTTAAGTTTGAAATGATCGTAAGCTGTACAACGGCATTCTGCAATTACCGTTCATACCGAAAAATACGACTTTAACATCTTCAAAAGCAATTGTGACTGAAAAAGAATTTAACATCGCAGCCAATTACCTATTCACAAAACTATGATGCTTCCAAAATCACTTTTACTGCTAACCATCGGCCTTTGTATTTCATTACTTTCGTTCGGCCAATCCAACAAAATTTCAGGTACAGTAACAGATACCAGCAGTGGTACCAAGCTGGGAAATGCTGTTGTGAGCCTCATTCGGGTGAAAGATTCTGTATTGGCCCGGTTTACACGCACAACACCAACCGGAGCTTTTGAACTGGATAAGATTCCTGCCGGCCGTTATGTATTCCTGATCACCTATCCCGGATATGCCGACTTTACAGATGAAGTGGAGCTGGGTGAAAACAGCTCGTTGCAAAAAAACATCACTATTATTCCAAGGACAAAGCTCCTGCAGGAAATTATCATTCAAAATAAAGTAAGCGCTATCCGCATTAAAGGCGATACTACAGAATATAAAGCAGATAGTTTTTACGTGGGGCCCAATGCCAATGTTCAGGAACTGCTGAAACGATTGCCGGGCTTACAGGTAAATGCCAAAGGTGAAATTATTGCCCAGGGACAAAAAGTGGAGAAGATATTAGTAGACGGAGAAGAATTCTTCAGCGATGATCCCGCTGTTGTAACGCAAAACCTGCAGGCAAAAGTGGTGGATAAAGTACAGGTATTTGACAAGAAAAGTGAACAGGCGGAATTTACCGGAGTTGATGACGGACAAAAAACAAAAACCATCAACCTGGAGCTGAAAGACGATAAGAAGAAAGGTTATTTCGGCAAGGTGGAAGCGGGCACCGATTTTGATCATTACCGTACATCAAAAGCAATGATTAATTCATTCAGGAAGAAACAAAAAATAGCTGCTTATGTAACACACAACAATACAACTTTTGAAGGCCTCGACTGGAATGAGCAGCGCAATTACGGAAGTAACGACAACTCCAATATGGAAATTATGGAAGATGGAGGTATGATGATGTGGAGTAATAACAACGATGATTTTACCAATGGTGAGGGGTTGCCCAAATCCACAACCGGCGGACTCACCTATATCAACAAATGGAATAAAGACAAGAATGCCCTTAACAGCAATTATCAATTCAACGACCAAACTGTTACCGGCAGAAACAATAGCATCACAAAAACAATTTTACCCGATACAAGTTTTACAAATACCACATCTCAGGTTTTCAGTACCAGCAAATGGAGGCATAAATTAAAAACACTGTACGATTGGAACATTGACTCTGCCACTACTTTAAAATTGAAACTTTCAGGAACAGTAGTGAACAGAAAAAATGCAAATGTTTATGGGGGCGAGTCACTGAGTGAAGAAGGACAGCGCATCAACAGCCAAAGCCGAACCACCACCACCGATCTCAACAACCAGGATTTCACATCCGAAGTTGTTTTCAAGAAGCGTCTTGGTAAACCCGGAAGAACCATCAGCTATACAGGCAATTTCAGTTTTAATGGAAAATCGGGGGATGGTTTCCTCAATTCTGTGAGTAATTTTTACGATCCTCTTACAGGAACAATTACCTCCGCACAATCCTTTGACCAGAAAAAGACCACCAATGAACGGCAAACTGTAATTCAGAATAATATTGTTTATACAGAGCCAATAACAAAACGGTGGAACCTGGAACTCAATTACCGTAATAGTTTTGGCCGTAATGATGCAGAAAGGAATACATTCGAAAAACCTGTAGCCGGTGATAAGTATACCAATATAGTGGATACACTGAGCAATCATTTCCTGTTCCGCACAACCAATCACAGTGGCGCTTTCTCTTTTCGTTATAACTATAAAAAAATCACCGCTTCTTTTGGAACTGGTGTGGGAATTGCAACATTCAACCTGGAAGAATTAAACAAGAATTATACAAGAAGCAGGTCTTTCACCAATTTACTTCCGAAAGCAAGTATCCGTTATGCGCCTAAAAAACAAAAAAGTATTTCCTTGAGCTATAACGGAAGTACCCAGAACCCTACTCTGCAACAAATCAATCCCATCATCGACAATATTGATCCGCTCAATATTACATTGGGCAATCCCAACCTGAAACAAGCATTTCGTCACTCGTTCAATGTGACGATGAATAACTATAAAGTGATTAAAAGCCAGAGTTTCTGGATGTCAGGCAATTTCAGTTTTGTAAACAACGCCATTACAAGCTCCAACACTATTGACGCAAGCGGAAGAAGAACCTCTCAAACAATTAATACTAATGGAAATTATAATGGCGATATGTGGGGCATGTATGGATTTGAAATATTCCAGGGAGTGAATATGAATTTCAATGCAAGTGGAAGCATCAGCCGCATGGTAAATATGGTTAATGGTTTACAAAACGTAACCGATAATTACAGCGTTGGGTTTGGGACAGGGCTTGGAAAATGGAACGACAAATGGCTCAACTTCAATCTAAATATTGAACCACGGTACAATGTATCCCGTTCTTCCATTAATAAAAACGCAGTTACAAAATACTGGAGCATGAATGCTTATCCTTATGTTGAAATGAAGTTCAAGAAAATAAAACTCTACGCCAATATCAACGGGGAAGTAAACATGTTTGAAAAGACAGAAACTTTCGTTAGCCAGCGTAATGTAGTCTTGTTAAACGGAAGCATACGTAAAACACTCACAAAATCGGAAGCCTTCGAAGTAAAACTATCTGTAAACGATATGTTCAATCAAAACCTGGGCATACGCAGAAATATCAGCAGCAACTTTATTTCCGAAAGCACATTCCAGAACATCCGTCGTTTCTGGCTACTCTCCTTTGCATGGAACTTTTCAAAAAACGGCAAACCCTCTAACTTCTGATCAAACACAAACTCAAACACATGAAAAAAATTCTGATCATATTTGCACTCATTATCGCTTCACAAGCTTTGCAGGCACAAGTTAAATTCATTGGCAGTGGCCGGATAGAATATGAAAAACGGATCAACCAGTTCTCCTATTTCGATAAGGAAGACGAAGAGAGTCCGTGGGTGACAGAAATGAAAAAGAATTTTCCTAAAATGGTGAACGATGTGTATGTAATGGATTTCACACAAGAGAAATCTGTTTACAAACTTTTAAAGGAAAATACAGATGTTAAATATGTGTGGGGAAGAAAACCCAGCGAAACAGATGTTACAATCAAGGATTTAAAGAACAACCAGATCTCTCTGCAGCGGGATATTTTTGAACAAACTTATCTTATTAAAGACAGCATGCAGAAATATGAATGGCGCATTACGAACGAAACACGAACCATTGCCGGTTTTGAATGCAGGAAAGCGGTAACTATCATTTGCGATTCTGTTTATATCGTTGCTTTTTATACCGATGAAATTACTGTTAGCAGCGGACCTGAAAGTTTTGGCGGGCTTCCCGGAATGATCCTTGGGCTGGCTGTTCCCCGTTTACAAATCACATGGTTTGCCACAAAGGTTGAATTAACAGAACCCACTCCTGCTGCGCTTGCACCCAAACAAAAAGGAAAACTGGTTAACTGGCAGGCCTATCAGAAAGATCTCGGTAAAGCAATGAAAGACTGGGGCAAATACGGGGCAAAAGTTTTGTGGAACAGTTTACTTTAGGAGCTTACAGATATAAGAAAAGGAGCAATTGAAATTGCTCCTTTTCTTTTTGATACAATAACCTTTATTTCAATTCAAGTACCAATGTTGAAACCGGTACAAGAGTGATTTTTGATTCCAGTTGGAATTCAGTATTTGCTTCCACATCCAGTGCTTTTGTAAAGCCTTTCATGCGTTCTGCAAAACGAGCCAGGTCAATTGTTTTGGCTTCCTTATTGGTGTTCATTAAACACATTACAGTTTGTTTACCATCGTAACGGAAATAAACATACACACCGTCAATAGGATAAAACTGCATGAACTTTCCTGTTTTTATAGCAGTAGACTGCTGACGGAATTTATTCAACCTGCGTATATAATTAAAGATTGAATTTTCTTTTGCAGTTCTGCCTTCTGCAGTAAACTTATTGGCGGCATCACCAGCCCAGCCACCGGGAAAATCCTGGCGAACATAACCATCACTGGGAGAAGTGAAACCAGTCATCAGAATTTCATCACCATAATACATCTGAGGAATACCACGGGCTGTCATCAACCAGGCATAAGCCATTTTGTATTTTGATGTATCTTCTCCCACTACGGAATAGAAACGGGCGATATCATGATTATCTAGGAAGACCACCTGTCGCATAGGATCTTTGTAAACGATATCCTGTGCTAATGTTGTATAGAGTTTGTTTACACCTTCTGTCCAGCCAAAATTCTCATTACAGGCAGGTGTAATGCCATAAAACAGGGTTTGAAAATCTGTTGTTGCCTGCATATTGCTTTTATACTTTGTGGCAAATGTATTTTCGCAATAGTAGCTCTGGTTGATCACACCATGAACCCATGTTTCACCAAATATGGTAATTTTCGGGTAGTCGTCATACAATGCTTTGTTGCAACGGTTCATGAACTGAAGATCATTGTAAGCATAAGTATCAATACGGAAACCATCGATTCCAAATTCTTCCACACTCCAGATTGCATGTTGAATTAAAAAATTAGCAACAAAAGGATTCGAATGATCCCAATCGGGCATACTGGTTACAAACCAACCATCGCTCATTATTTTTTTATCATATGCAGATGCATAAGGGTCAAACATGATCTGGTCTTTGTAATTCGTTTGCGTGAATTTGGGCCAACGATGAAACCAGGTACTATCCGGTTGATCCCTGAACAAATGATGCTCAATTCCTACGTGGTTATAAACAGCATCACTCACATATTTCATTCCTTTACTGTGCATAGCATCCACCAAACGCTTCAGGCCCATATATCCACCTAACCGTGGATCCACTTTATAATGATTCGTAAATGCATATCCATGCTCTGTGCGTTCAGGCATATCATTTTCCCAAACAGGATTCAGCCAGATAGATGTTACACCTAAATCCAACAGGTAATCCAGGTGATTCTGAACACCCAGTAAATCTCCGCCATGCCTGTTAAATACAGTATCCCTGTTGAGCGACTGATCCCGCATGCCCGGCACTTTATCGTTCATTGGATCACCGTTGCTGAAACGGTCGGGCATGATCAGGTACATGATATCTGAAGAAGTAACACCTTGTGCAAATTCTGTACCTCTGCCCTTACGGCGTTGATTAATTGAGAAATCAAAGCTGGCAGGTTTGCCTGCTGCATCTTTCGCTTTAATAACAACCATGCCTGCTTTTGCAGTGGGTTGAATCGTAAGATCAAGTATTACATAATTCTTACTGGCAAACTTGTTCACTTTGCCTAAAACAACTCCGGGATAGTTCACAGAAAAGCCGGAGTAATTCCCAACCCCTTCTGCATTAATCATCAACTGAATTTTGTTGTATTTCATCCCTACCCACCAATTGGCCGGATAAAGATCATACTGCAGTTGAGCCCATACGGGAACTGTCGCAATACATGCGATTAAAAAACTGAATAAACGTTTCATTGATTATAATTATTTTAATTAATGTGAGTCTTTGATTACAAATCTTGCACACACACCGGCAATAAACATAGACACACCAGCCAATCCAATTACATTAATGGCGTGGTTACCTAACAATGTTAAGGCAACACCTCCTAATAAACCCGCAGCAATTTGCGGAATGGTGATGGTGGCATTAAACAATCCCATATATACACCTGTTTGCTTGGGAGGCAATGAAGAAGAAAGAATAGCATAAGGCATCGCCAGAATTGCTGCCCAGGCTACACCAATACCAATCATTGCTGCAAACAATACATATTTATCTTTGATAAACACCATGGAAAATAATCCCACACCTCCTGCAAGCAACGACAACATGTACGTATTACGGCGGCCGAATTTATTCGCTACCGGAGTAAGTACTAAAGAATACAAAGCCGCAAATACACTGTAAGCAGCAAAAATCACACCTGTCCAGTTACCGGCCTCGTTGAATTCTTTTGAAGTTGCTTCACTCGTACCCCAGATGTTCTGCGCAATACCCTGTGTTGTATAAACCCACATTAAGAATAAGGAGAACCAGGAGAAAAATTGTGTAACAGCCAGTTGCCACATTGTTTTCGGGATGTTCTTCAACAGATCTGTAAACTTTACTTTCTCTTGTGTTGAATTATCAATGTTATTATAAGCTGCATATTCTTCCGGGGGATATTCTTTTGTGCGGAAAGAAGTCCAAAGTACAGTTAGCAATAAAGCTGCCCCGCCAATATAAAATGACCAGATAACAGTTGGAGCCACTTTCGCTCCCGGAGCCGGTTCATTGGCAACACCTGCCCATGTTAATATAAACGGCAAAAGAGATCCTGCAACAGCACCTGCATTGATCAGAAAGCTTTGAACAGAATAACCAATTGTACGTTGTGAATCGGGCACCATATCACTCACCAATGCACGGAATGGCTGCATGGTTACATTGAACGATGTATCCATCAACAGCAACATGGTAGCACCAAAGAACAGTGGCGGCAACAGTGCAGCGAAATTTTCAGAGTTAGGCATAAAGAACATAGCCGCAGCAGAAACAAAGGCACCACCCAGAATAAAGGGGATACGTCTGCCCAAACGGGTCCATGTTTTATCACTCGACAAACCAACAATGGGTTGTACAATTAAACCGGCTACCGGTGCAGCCAGCCAGAACAAACTCAGATGATGAGGATCTGCACCAATGGCAGAAAGAATACGGCTTGTGTTTGCATTTTGAAGTGAGTAACCAATCTGCACACCTAAAAATCCAAAACTGATATTCCAGATTTGCCAGAACGCAAGTTTTGGCTTTAAGGCGGATGATGAAGACTGTGAGCTTCCTGTAAGAGCCATAACAATAGGACCCTCCTTGAAGGGGATTTTTAATTCAACAATCGATTAGTGGTCGTAAATCGTTTATATAACAAATCCATCGGGAATCACTGCCCCTTTCTTCACCACTACAATACCATCTTTAACAGTATAAAGTGAATGATCTGTATTGGCCAGGTGCGGACCACCATTGATCCTTACATCATTTCCAATACGGCAGTTTTTATCGATGATTGTATTTTTAATATAGCATCGTTCGCCAATCCCCACTTTGGGAATACCTCTCTCTGCTGCATGATTCATTTCTTCCAGGGTTTCATAATAATCTCCTCCCATGATATAGCAGCTCACAATAGTTGTGCCATGCCCAATGCGGGTACGTATACCAATCACACTGTTTTCAATACGGCTCGCAAGAATAATGGAACCTTCAGCAATGATTGTTTTCTCAAGTGTGGTTCCACTGATTTTGGCAGGCGGCAACATCCTGGCACGGGTAAACACCGGACGATCATTATCAAACAAATTGAAATCAGGTATTTCCTGTGTTAACGCCAGGTTGGCTTCAAAGAAAGAATAAATATTTCCGATATCTGTCCAGTAACCATCATACTGATAACTGGCCACTTTGTATTTATCAATAGAAGAAGGAATAATTTCCTTGCCAAAATCCGTTGCTTCTGCATGTTCTTCCTGCAGGAGGTCAAACAATAATTTACGATTGAAAATATAAATACCCATTGAAGCCAGGTAAATGCGTCCCATATTACGCATATCATCTCCGGTATCGCTCACCCATTCCGGCAACAAATCTTTTTTGGGCTTTTCAATGAATGAAGAAATCATACTGTTGGCGTCTGTTTTCAGAATACCAAATTCAGGAGCTTCCCTTTCTCCCACCGGAATCGTTGCAATGCTGATATCAGCTCCTCTTTCCACATGGTCTTCCAGCATTTTCTGAAAATCCATCTGGTACAACTGGTCACCAGACAGAATCAGGATATATTCAGCATCATGTTGTTGCATATGCCGCAAACACTGCCTTACAGCATCCGCTGTTCCCTGGTACCAACCAGAGTTATCCGGCGTTTGTTCTGCTGCCAATATATCAACAAAGGCACTGCTGAATGTGCTGAAGTGATAGGTGTTCTTGATATGCTTGTTTAATGAAGCAGAGTTGAACTGTGTGAGTACAAACATGCGGTTGATACCCGAATTCATACAATTGGAAATAGGAATATCCACTAACCTGTATTTACCTGCAATGGGTACTGCGGGTTTACTTCTGCTGGCTGTTAAAGGATACAAACGGGTTCCTGCACCACCGCCAAGGATGATTGCCAGTGTATCACGACCAAAAGATTTTGCTGCCATATAGAGTGCTTGATTTAGTAAGATTAGAAAGTCTATAAAGTTACTTCAGTGATTGATAGAGTGCTACATATTGTTGTACACTTTTTTCCCAGCTGTAATCCAGCTGCATCATGGTCCTGCGGGCAGTGTTAAACGAATTTGTGCTTTCGTACAGATCGCAGGCTCTCCAGATGGCATTGGTAATATCGCCCACTGAAGCATCGTTGTACACAAAACCATATCCGTTCGGCTCACTGATGTCCCTCACGGTATCCCGCAGCCCGCCTGTGTTGCGAACGAGTGGCACGGTGCCATAGCGCATGGCGTACATCTGGTTAAGGCCGCAAGGTTCCACCCGGCTGGGCATGAGCAGAAAATCGGCCCCGGCATACATGAGATGGCTTAAACCTTCATTATAGCCGATATAACAGCCATAATCATTTTGTGAAATGGGAATCATGCCGTTCAGTTGCCCTTCCACATGCGGATCTCCGCTACCCAGTATGAGGAAGCTCATTTTACGGCCGATATGATAAAAGGAGTCGCCAATCACACCCGGAAGCAGGTCGGCTGCTTTTTCACCAACCAAACGGCCAATGAATACAAATAATGGTTTATCGGGATTTAATCCAAACTGATCACAAAGCAGGCGCTTGTTTTTTTCTTTGCCTTCCGTTACGGTTTGAATAGTAAAATCATTTTTGATATAAGTATCATGCGCCGGATCCCAAACCTGCACATCTATTCCATTGAGGATTCCACTGCATTTGCCTTTTTCATATTCAAATAAAGCTTCCAGTCCGTTGCTCATGTACTTCAGTTCATCCAGGTAACTCCAGCTCACCGTTGTTACTTTAGATGCGCATTTGATACCACAAGCCAAGGGATTAATGCCACCTTCCCATTCCAGCAAGCCGGTTTTCCATTCATCATAAGGAGGAAGATAAACACTCTGGCTCCAGTCCATCCAGCCCTGGTATTGGGCATTGTGGATGGTTAACACCGTTGGAATGGATGCGAGGTGACGATACCGGTAGGAATGTTGCATCATAAAAGGGATCAATGCGGTGTGATGATCGTGTACATGTACCACATCGGGACGATCCTGCGGTTGCCATACAGATAACCAATCGACCACTGCTATCTGAAATGCAGTGAACCGCTGGGCATCATCTTCGTAACCATATACTTTATCCCTGTCGAGCAAACCATAGATATCAACCAGGTACAATTCAAAGCCCAGCTTATTGGTTTCTTCTTTTATAATGGTATAATCAAAAAAATAATCCCCCAGGTTACTGCTCCCTTTGTGAACAACTTCCCATGTATTATTATTTAAGAAATGAGTACGATACATGGGCATCACTACCTTGGATGGATGCCCGGCTTTGTTGAGATATTTGGGCAGTGCGCCAACCACATCACCCAATCCACCGGCTTTGGCCACTGGATAACATTCGGCGCTTACATGAAGTATTTGCATAATTCAATATGGCTTTAATCACGCATTGAATATAGGAAGGACTTTCCTCTCCAACTAAAAAAAATCAAATAATTTTTGAGCCTTTAAAATTTGTACTTTCATTGCTCATTTTAGCTCATTTAACTACAACCAACGATTGTTATGAATCAAACTACCAAATGGTCCCAGTTCGGCACGCTGATCAGTGTGTTTTTCTTCTGGGGTTTTGTTGCCGCAAGTAATGATATCCTGATTCCCGTTTTCAAAGAACATCTGCATCTTGAGCAATGGCAATCACAAATGATTTCATTTGCATTTTATGTTGCCTACACTGTAGGTTCAATCATTTATTTCATTGTATCAAAAGTTTCTGGCGGAGATATCCTTAATCGCATTGGCTACAGAAACGGGATTTCCGTTGGGTTAGTGATTTCGGCCATAGGCACTTTATTATTCTATCCCGCAGCACAAACAGCATCATTCGGACTTATGATCAGCGGATTGTTCATTGTGGGCCTTGGTTTTTCGTTGCAACAAACCGCAGCAAATCCTTTGGCCATTATCATGGGTGATCCCAAGAAAGGCTCGCAACGTTTAAGCATGGCCGGTGGTATCAACAACCTCGGAACCACCATTGGGCCACTGTTGATCAGCTTCGCCATTTTTGGCTCCGTTGCTTCCGGTTCCAAAGCAGTTGCCAGTATTGAAAGTATAAAAACGCCTTACCTGATTTTAGGCCTTGCGTTTATCATTGTTGCAATCATTTTCCGCTTCTCTTCAATACCAAACAAGATTAATCTTGACGCAATTGCTGTTGAAGAAGCCGAAGGAAAAGAAGAGAAAGTGTTACACAGAAAAAGTCCGCTTAACTATGGCCAGCTTGTACTGGGAATGGTTGCAATCTTTCTGTATGTTGGCGTGGAAGTGAGTACTGCCAGTAATCTTCCTGAATTCATGAAACAACATTTGCAAACAGCAGATGGGCAACCGTTTCCAACTGAAAATATTGCACCGTTCGTTTCATTATTCTGGGCCAGTTTGATGATTGGCCGCTGGACCGGTTCTGTAGGCGCATTTGATGTTTCGCAAGGGATAAAACAAATCATGAAATTCCTGATGCCATATCTCGCATTTGGAGTATTCCTCCTTGTGAATACCATTGCTAAACACGACATCACTCCTTTTTATATTTATGCACTTGTAATTGTTGCCATGATTGTTGGTGATATTCTAAGTAAAAACAACCCAGCAAGACAACTACTAATTTTCTCTTCCATGGGAATCGTTGCCTTGTTTATTGGTATGCTGAGTGATGGTATGACCAGTGTTTATGCATTCATCAGTGTAGGTTTATTCTGCTCCACACTGTGGCCCTGTATCTTTACATTAGCTATTGCCGGACTTGGAAAACATACAAACGAAGGAGCCAGCTTCCTGATCATGATGATCATGGGTGGCGGATTTGTAAGTTTATTCCAGGGAGTCCTTGCCGGAAATAATTTACTGGGCATTCAGTGGTCATACCTGGTTGGTGTTGCCTGCTTCTCATACCTTGCCTTTTATGCCGTTAAAGCGAAATCAATCCTTAAATCTCAGGGTATTGATTACGATAAACAATCTGCCGTTGGAGGCCATTAATAACGAATATGCTTTAACAATCGATAAATTTTAAAACCATGAACTCGCATTATGCAATTGGAATCGATATAGGAGGAACCAATACAAAATTTGGAGTGGTAGACCGTATCGGAAACATCCTCGAACAAGGAAGGATGAAAACAAATGAACACGAAAATGCTGAAGACTTCATTGAAGAATTACACAAGCATCTGCAACCAATGATCGAACATCATGGAGGCATCAATCAATTCAAAGGAATTGGTATGGGCGCTCCTAATGGAAATTATTACACAGGCACCATTGAATATGCTCCCAACCTGAAATGGAAAGGCATTATTCCCATGGCCGAACTGGTTGAAACCAAATTTGGCTTGCCGGCCAAACTTACCAATGATGCCAATGCGGCTGCCATTGGTGAAATGATGTACGGTGTGGCGAAAGGCATGAAACACTTTATCACCATTACACTAGGCACAGGTGTTGGCTCGGGCATAGTGATTGACGGAAAAATATTACTGGGACATGATGGTTTTGCAGGAGAACTGGGGCATGTGATTGTTCGTCCGGATGGACGTTTACACAAAGGAACCGGCATGAAAGGCTCACTGGAAGCTTATGCTTCGGCTACAGGTGTGCGTGAGACTGCTATAGAATTCCTTACCAATGAACCTGATAATACCAGTTTGCTGAGAAATTACACCATTGATGAATTAACCAGCGAAACGGTTTACCAATGCGCCATCCAGGGTGATGTAATAGCAAACCGGATTTTTGAATTTACCGGACAGATATTGGGCGAAGCGCTGGCTAACTTTGTGATGTTTTCCTCTCCGGAAGCCATTGTATTGTTTGGCGGACTTACAAAAGCCGGCGACCTGATTCTGAAGCCTACCGTTCAGGCAATGGAAGCCAACCTGATACAGGTATTCAAGAATAAAGTGAAAGTATTATTCAGTGATCTTAAAGAAGCCGATGCTGCCATTTTAGGCGCCAGTGCTTTGGTTTGGGAAAGCGAACACTAGGAGAAAGTTGTAAGTAATAAGTTTTAAGTAATAGGTTAAAAGGCAGGTGCTGTTCAGTATCTGCCTTTTTTATTGCTGTTATTCATCAAAAAGATGAGTAGTGATCCCCAACCCCGGTGAATCGCTTACGCTTACGTTCACCTTGCCGTATTCATACTGAAGCCCGGTTGCCACATCTTCTGCCAGCAACAAAGGGCCATCCATATCAATATAATCAACTAACGGTGCCAGATGGGCGATAGCCGCAGACCCGATTGTGGTTTCATTCATACAACCGATCATAATCTTCATTTGCAGCGATCTTGCTTTTTCAATCATTCGTTTTGCCGGGGTAATACCACTGCATTTTGTGAGCTTGATATTAATGCCATGAAAATAATTGAAACACTTCTCTACATCCTGCTCGGCCACACAACTTTCATCGGCAAATAGTGGTAAAGACGATTGATCGTACAATTGCTTCATTCCCTCCCAGTCATCTTTTGCCAATGGTTGTTCCACCAGTTCCACACCTAACTCTTTTAAAACCGGTATTTTTTCCAAAGCCTGCTCCAGTGTCCATCCCGCATTTGCATCCACACGGAAGACTGCGTTTGTGCGTTTCCGTAAGGCTTCCACCATTTCAATATCGCCCTCCACTCCCACTTTTATTTTATAAACCGGCCATGGTTTTTCTTCCATTTTTTCAACCATTTTTTCAATGGAATCAATACCAATCGTGTAATCACAAAGAGGAGTTGTTTCCTTTTTCAATTCCCACAAATCATGCAATGGCCTGCCCCGCATTTTGCCATACATATCCCAGGTGGCTATATCCAAAGCACAAACGAGAAAAGGATTTTGTGGAAATAAATGATGCAGGTAATGCCAGTACCTGTCGGGGTCTGTAAATGCAAATTTTTCTACAAAGATTTTTTTACGCTCCAGATCTTCTATCATTTTTTCTACCGGGATATTATAATATGCAATAGCAGGCGCCTCGCCATATCCCCTTTTTCCTCTGTGTTCCAATTCCACAATGAGAGAAGGCTGGTGGGTTTTGGTACCTTTGGAAATCGTGAACGGGTAACGAAACGGCAATTCGACTCTCTTGTATCGTACTTGTAAAGGCATGAGCAAAAATAAACCGGCTGCTGTTACCAGCGCCGGTTCAGTTTATTTCTGTTTGAAAAATACATTAAATCCGTCCGCCTGCTTTCACCATACTGCGGACATCTTTATTAAATGCATCTTCATTAATTAATTTCTCCAGCGTGTGATGCATTCTGTAACGCCAGTAATGTTTCGGATTGGCCGGCACATTGATTCGTTCATCATTCGGGTTTTCCCGGCGCAGTTCGGCACTCATGCCCAGCAATTCCTGTACCTGGAAGATACTCCACATTGCAGGTGAATACATATGCTGATTAATGATACTTCTCACCACCCATGGTTCGCAATACTGTGGCGCTTCTCCCCACTGTCCCAACTCTTTGTTGTAGAACTCCTGAGTGGAAGCCCGGTTTTCTTCCCACCAGCCACGTATCGTGCTCATATCATGTGTGGAAGGAGTAACCACGCTGAGATAAGGAGCATCGGACGGATGGAAAAACTTACGTTTGGGATCTTTAGGCATCCGCTGGATCTCAAGGCTCAGCAATCCCAATTGTTTCATTACATCAGGAACACAATCGGGCACCATGCCAAGGTCTTCACCACAAATGAGCATATTGGTGGAACGCTTCAACGCAGGTAGTTTTTTCATCGCCTCCTTGCGCCAGAATTCATCCTGGCGACGGAAGAAATAGTTTACATACAAATCTTCCAGCTTGGCTTTTGTATCTCCATCAAGGTATTTGAATGAAAGTGTGGAACTCATACTAATGCGGAAATGAAATTCCTGCGATTGGCTTCCTTCCGATTCAAACAAAATAACATTGCTGATGAGATCATACAATGCAAAGCGGATTCGTTCGTGATCTTCTTTCTTCTCGAGTGAATCAATAAACGCTTCTACTTTCCGTTGCGTGTTGTATTCTTCTTTCAACTCATAATTGCCATTGCCAATCGGGTTCAGGTAAGGCTTCAGCCAATCCACATCATTACCCATCAGGTCTTGCAATACGGCATCGCTAATAAATGGTTTGCACAAACGTGCATAATCAAACCACATTCCCCGTTGACCAAACTCATGTATATGGATAGGCAATGCAGGAACGAAATAACCCATAATACCTTCCACCGCATGCATAGGAATACTCCAGATGCGGAAGAATCCAAGAATGTGATCAATACGGAAGGCATCGAAATAATTCGTCATTTGCTCAAAGCGGTTTCTCCACCACAAAAAGCCATCATCTTCCATTCGTTGCCAGTTGTAAGTAGGAAATCCCCAGTTTTGTCCTTTGATCGCAAAATCATCGGGTGGTGCACCGGCCTGCTTGTTCATATTGTACAATTCAGGTTCTACCCAAGCATCACAGCTGTTACGGTAAATTCCAATTGGAATATCACCCTTCATGATCACACCTTGTTCGTGTGCGTATGCCACCGCATCTTTCAATTGCAGGTGCAGGTGGTATTGAACAAAATAGTGAACAGCAATTTCATCGTAATGTTTTGTTGATGGCGCTACCAGCTTCTTAATGGCATCTTCCTCGTATACGGAATGTGTTTTCCAGGATGAGAAATCACAGGTGCCGAATTTATCACGCTGGTAACAGAATGCAGCATAAGGAACCAGCCAGTGGCTGTTGCTTTCAAAAAATGCGGCAAACTCTTTATCGTCGTGGAAACTTTTTTTCTGCTCGGCATACAATTCACGGATGGCAGCCCATTTGGTTTTCATTACTTCTTCATAATCCACATCTGCCAACGCATTCAATTGTGTTTTTTTCTTCTTCAGCGATTTTATCACCGGATGATCTGCGCTACCTGCGGTTACTTCCAGGTTGAGGTACATGGGATGTAACGCAAATGCAGAGATCGCTGCATAGGGATAAGAATCTGTCCATGTATGGGTGGCAGTTGTATCATTAATGGGAAGGATCTGAACCAGTTTCATATCCAACAGTTTCACCCAATCCACCAATGGTTTGATATCTGTGAATTCACCAACACCCAAACTTTTTTCTGTACGCAAACTGAATACCGGAATGGCAACACCTGCCCCTTTCCATGTGCTGTTGGGCAATTGCGCAAATCCATCATGAGCAATAGTTAATTTGCCTTTAGAAACCCCATCGTATAACATGCGGTTGTTACCATCTTCAAATCTTACGAGTGTTTTTGATTCAGTATCATAAACACCGTACTTGTATGCGATAGGAAAACTTTCTTTGGAAAGATTGATTTTTAAGGTCCACCAATTTCCTTCCTGCTGCATGGGCAACACATTTTCATTTTCCCAATTGCCCAATGTTTCATTGCTACCTGCAAGACACATTACCTGGTTTTGCGGAAGCATGGGAGATTTTACACGAAACACATGCGTAACACCTTTGTAGGGTTTTACTTTAACGTTTGCATGAACGGGTAAAAGAACCTGTTGGAAGGGTTGTGTATAAAATGCATTCTGGAACTCTCCGGCATGATTCCATGTGTCGATTACTGTAATTTCGGAAGCACCCGCTTTTGTAATTTCAAGCACACGGTCGTTTCCCCACTCAACAATATGTTCGCCATCCTTGTTTATGAGAACGTAGTTGTATTGAAGATCGGCATCGGTGGCAATTTCAACAGTTGCAGTCCAGAATTCATTGTTGAGATATTGCATCGCCACAGCCTGGTTGCGGTCGTTATTTCCTAATTCCTTGCTATTACCTGTAATCCACAAACTTTCTCCATAGTTGGTATGAAAGCGGAGATAAAATTGAACTTTCATCAGAATATGTTATGGTTTTGTACAATCGATTTTTTCTAAGGATCGGCAAAATACTTAAAAATCATTTAGCTATGAAGGAAAATAACGGTTTCATTCAGTTGTAGCTTGTTTAAGAAATGGTTGGTAACTTTCATACAGAATTCAGAAATCATGAATCCGGGCGATTTTTATACCACCATTGGCTATACCCTCCGGAACGAGGCTTCCCTCATAAGAGGCGGATCTGCTTATTTTAACGCTCTTGAAACTCTGATCCAAAACGCCCAAAAGAGCATTCATTTCCAGGTCTATATTTTTGACGATGATGAAACAGGGCAACGCATTGCGAAAGCCCTCACAGATGCCAGCAACCGGGGAGTAAAAGTACACCTGTTGATTGATGGGTATGCATCCCAATACCTGTCGAATTCCTTCATTCAAAACCTCACAAAAAGCGGTATCCATTTCCGTTGGTTTGAGCCTGTTTTCAGGGGAAAAACCTTCTATTTTGGCCGAAGGATGCATCATAAAATGGTGGTGGCAGACGGGTCAACCGCCTTAGTGGGCGGCATGAATATCAGCAACCGGTATAACGATTTGCCGGACCGGCCTGCATGGCTGGACTGGGCAGTTTTAGTGAGCGGCGAAATTGCTACCAAACTGGATGTTCTTTCTGTAAAAATGTGGAACCGCTCGGCATTGGTAAAAACCAAACTGGCCCTGCCTGTACCGGCGGTGAACAGGGTTTCAACGGAATGTATGGTTCGCATGCGGAGAAACGACTGGATTTTCCGGAAAATTGAAATATCCGGCAGCTACCTGGAAATGTTCCGGAAGGCAGAAAAAGAAATCATCATCATGTCTGGCTATTTTCTTCCGGGCCTGTTGATCCGTAAAGCATTGACCCGTGCGGCCAAACGTGGAGTTGAAATCAGCATCATCATTGCCGGTGAATCGGATATAAAAATGGCCAAAGCAGCAGAACGTTACTGGTATCCGTTTCTGTTTCGGCATAAGATCCGGATCTACGAATATCAAACCGGCATTCTGCACGGAAAAATGTCTGTGTATGATGAGAAATGGGCCACTATCGGTTCTTACAATGTGAACAATATAAGTGCCTATGCCAGTATTGAACTGAACCTCGACATACTGAACCAACCGTTTGGCAAAACAGCCACAGATGAGCTGAAAAAAATTATTACCAACAACTGTATTGAAATAACAGCAGAACGTTATTCAAAACAAACGATTTTAAACCGTTTTATTTATTGGTGGAGTTATGAAGTTTACCGCCTGGTATTATTTCTTTTCACCTTTTATTTTAAACAACAGCATAAAGAATAAATTACTTAACGGTAATCTTTCCCAATTTGATAGATGATTTTCCCAGCATGCTGTTTTTATAGGCAACGATATACAAATCATTCCCGGTGAGCATTCCATGCCGTACCATTGCCATTGGTTCATCTTCATTTGTAAAGAGCATTTTCCTTGTAACAGCTCCGGTTTCCAGATCAAGTGTAAGAGTAAAGCAGGAAGATTTTCTGAAATTAATGGCCGATTTAATCTTATCCCCTGCTCCCGTAACGGCAGCATTTTTATTATTGTCATTAAAATAATAAATGAGTTTGTTTTTGTATGGGATACAATTAAATGAGCTGTAGAAAGGCAGTCCGCCACTGATAAAAAGTGAAGTAACAACAGGAGGACGAGTATAGCCGCCGCCTGTACTTTGACGAATCGTTTCAACCTAGCTCTTGGGAATGATATTTAAAAACCGTATTGATCCGTCACTATTGAGCCGGGTTGTCATAATGTCCCCGCAGGTATACCGGTGTACAGTAACCGTTCTGTAAGTCCATTGGCCGTTTGTATAGCTGGATTCTGTATAGGTGTAGGTTTCATAACGGTATCTTTCCGCAATGAGCAGAATAGAGTTATCCTGTCCGATATAAATTCTCCTGAAAATATAATCTGAAGGAAAACCATCCACATCATCATTATCTGCCGCTTTCTTTGACTCTGCTTTATCTTTTTTGGTTTCTGCATCTTTATCATCATCGCCATCTTCATCATACTTACCCACCATACCGGGTTCAATGATTTTCTCACTGCTTAAAATAATATCACCTGTTTCCGGATTAATGCGATTGACAATAATGCCGTTTACTTCTTTCGACTTGGGATCATTTGAAAAGAAACCACAAACAAACAGCTCTCCTTTTTTATTGGAAACCACTTTAGCACTCAGCATAATGCGTCCGGCAGCAACAGTGGGTAAATCAAACAACTTCTTTCCGGCAATATCATATTTCTCCATCGACAGTTTCTTAAACATCAGGCGTGTGCGTTTTTTCTTCACCTGCACTTCTTCAAACACTTTCCCGGTAACAATAATCTTCTGATCGTTTGTAAACAAAACATCCATCAGGGAATAGGTATTCTTTGTAAACTCCAGGTTGATATCTGTTGCCGATTTCTGAACCAGGTTTTCATCAATCACTACTACTTTGATCGTGGTAAAATCTTTATTGCTGATATTGGCCACGAGCACCATGGATGAAGAATCGGCTGAAGGAACAATTGCAAACTCATAGTCATCTGTCCTGTTTTCACGTGGGATCGTTACGATTTGTTTCCAATCGCCTTTTAACTTGCCGGTATTTTTATCAATTTCGGCTGCATAGGTTATGAATTGTTTTTGCTTTTTATCGTAGTCATCGGCAAAAATGAAAAGCTTATTATCAAAGGGAACAATACGGTTGAGGTCTTTCCCTTTCAACTCCTGTTTGTAGTCTTCTTCATACACTTCATTATAAAACTTATCAAATTTTCTGAACTTCACTCCGGTCATATTCCTTAGTCCGATGGTAAATGCCCGTACGCCTCCTTCCTGAACATATACCCCTGTTTGATCCGCAGTTATAATATTCAATTCGGTCGTTCCACGTTTGATCTTCATATCATCGCCCCAGAAAACACTTGAATTCTGAGCCTGTAAGGCGAACACAAAAAAGCAGCTGATCATGAGCGTAATAAACCGTTTCATATAAAATTTTAAGGAAGCAAAAATAAACTCAGATAATGAATTTAAATAAAATTTTGTGTGCATGTTCCCGAATACTATTTTTGCGCCGGAGAGATGGCAGAGCGGTCGAATGCGGCGGTCTTGAAAACCGTTGAGGTGCGAGCCTCCGGGGGTTCGAATCCCTCTCTCTCCGCCAGTAGTAATACAAATCTGCGCAAAAGCCTGTAAATCATGATTTACAGGCTTTTTTTGTTGCAATACCCTGCCCAAATCATTCATTAAATCGTATTTCCTAGGTGGTAAATTCGGTTACCCGAATTTTCTAACCTTTTTGGGCAACCGAATTTTCAGGAAACCCAAGCTGCAAAGTAAAAGGCAATCATGAAGAAGCACGTTCTATAAACCACTACCTCAATATTTTAAATGGGAAAGTGTACAACCACCCAAAAGAATTAATTCAGGAAGGCTAATCAATTACTCATGAGTTAATGCGCATGAAACTATTAGGCACCAGCGAAAAAGAAAGAATGTTTATTGAAATCTTCCAAGATCACAATAACCGGGTAGAAGGTTAGTTAATAAGACCACAAAAAGCCGAAGCAATAAATCAAATAACACATTCACAAAATAAATTAAAGTTCTACAAATGTAGAAACACACTATTTGAGTGATTGTATACCTTTCCACACATAATTATAATGTAATATGTATACAATAAATGAAGATCAAACAATAAATACATTATTGTATTTAAAACATAAACTGGATTGCGAAAGCTTAACTGAAATGTTTAGTCAAAGAGAAAAAAACTTCAAAATTGACAGTACAACGAATTTGAATTTAGCAAAGATAAAGGTAAAAGTACAAGAATTTGAAATAATCATTATTGATCATAAAATTGGTAATTCTGAATTAACGGAGTTCATAAACTTTTGTAGAAACACAAACAAAAAATCAGAAATTCTTTTACTTTATTCAGATATTTCTTCGAATATATTTGAAACTTATAAATCACTGGGGGTGAATGCCTTTCTAAGCACAAAGAAAGGATTTGAGGTTTTAAAAACAGGGCTGTATACCCTTTTAAAAGGCGAAGGCTTTTACCTATAAAACATAGAAAACCAAGAGATTATTTTTTATTCGACCATCCATAATTACGCTTAAATAATTAAATTTGACTAATAGCACTCTACGAACATATGCTTAGATTTGTCATTTTTCTATTTCTCGTTGTAATCGAACAAATCAGTTTAGCTCAAATTTTTAGTATAGAAAATTGGGGTAAAGAATTTAGAAACAGCTATTGGAATATTAACTCAATAGATACTGACGAAAACGGAAGAATAATGTTCGGGTCTGATAACGCAATTTTTACTTATAATGGAACAAAAGTAACAAAAATAGACTCCCTTGATAGAATACCCCTAAGCGGCTTCAATAGGTTTTGGCGTAGTTTCGATGGCAAACTTTATCTAATATCTTCTTTCAAAAATCAAAATGGTTTGTACTTGTTGTTTGAAGTTGAAAACTTCAGATTTCATTATAAGGGTTCCTTTCAATTCAATCCCCAGAAAAACGACTTACATCTATTCCCCTTTTTTGAGATAAACGATAAAAATCAATTTAAACTATATACTTTTTTTCATGAGAATCGGTTACTTATTTACAAAAACAGACCAGTAACTTCTTTTACATATTTCAAACCTGATTTCGTTGCTGATTTGGGTAATGCACAAATTATTGACATAAAAAAACTTTCAGATTCTACATTATGTATACTCAATAAAAAAGGACAACTTTTTTTTACATGCATTTCTGATACAACAATAAATAAAATAACCAAAGAATCTCAGAAATTCATTTCACTTTACAAATCAAAAGCTTCAGACAGTACGATATTTGCAATCACAAAAAATCAAATTTTCACATTAACACCATCTGGGAAACTAAGATTAGCTTTCAAGTTTAATGCTTCTAAGAACTGGCCATTCGATATTCCTTCCGGAATTGTAAAATATCATGCCAATAATTCAATGGCAATAATATTTGATTCAAAAAACATTTGTCTCTTGAATAAGAAAACAAAATCGTTTCAGAATATTACAAATAAAGTAAACTTAAATAATAAACGAATCCTGGATGCAATTATCGACAAAGATCAAAACCTTTGGATAAGTACGCCAAATAACATAATACGAATTTCAGATTTATCATTAAATAAATACAACGATTTCAATGGAATCCCAGAGGATGAAGTATCAGCAATAGCAGCATATCAAAATTTTTGCTTTGTTGGAGGCAATAACTGGTATAGTATCTTGAAAAATAAAATATTACACGTAAAGAAACAAAAAATTAGTACTTCTAATTTAAACAGAGTACTTTACGCTAAGTTTGACACTAAAGGATATATTTGGTTTTTAACTTCTTTTACTGGTATTCAGTGTATAACTACTGATGGTGTTTTAGTAAATAAACTTCCAAAACATTTGAAACCCGGAGAAATATTTCAATCTTTTGATATTTCAAGAAATGGGACTATCGTTTTCACAAGTAATAAAGCTATTTATAAACTAGTTAACAATAAACTAAACACCTTAAAGTTTCCTTTACCCCCAGAAAACTTCTATTTCAGGCGAATAATGTTTACAGAAAGAGATTGTTTAGCTATGCTGGATTTAAAATACTTTATTTTAACTGACAGCGCCAACCTAAAACCATTAATTTTTATAAAGCACAATAATAGCAATATTTACAATTTTACCATATATGAAGATAGATATTATTTTATTGGAGACAATCTGTATTCACTGCATAATGGTAAAATAGTTTCAGACACTTCCTTTGTTAAGTTACCCAAAAACAGATACACATATAGCCTAATAATAAATTCAGATAAAAGAGTATTCATTGGAGGCAACAACTTTTTTGGATTAACAAGGAACAATATTATACCAATACCTGCTAAGAATTTTAACGATCTTCAAGTAGGCGAGGTTAATCGAGGAGCATTTATCTTAAATGGGACAGAATTATGGGTTGGAACAACAAATGGACTATATTTATTAAATACTGAAATATACCCGGTTTCATTTTCAAATCACTTTGAATTAAAATGTACAAATACTAAAATTGATTTTCACAACATTTCTAAAGGTCAACAAAAAGTATTCCTCCCACACAATTTTTCAGATTTAAGGTTCTATGTAGAGCACATTTCATTCATAAATGAAAAGGAAACCAGAATTGTATATTCTTATAACAACCGGTCATTCGATACTATACCTATAACTGACAACATTATCTTCCCTTTTGCAGGAAAACCAGGGGTATATGAATTGGAATACAAACTAATAAATCCGTACGGTCTTAATACGAAAACTAATAAATTAATAATCGAACTTCTTCCACCTTGGTATAAAACAACCGGGGCCTATATTACTTACCTATTAATGTTAATACTTTTTCTAACAATAATAGCAATTCGTATTTATAGATTACAAAAGTTAAAATCAGAAAGAGAACGAAGAATACTTCAAAATGATTTGAAAGTTATTAGAACACAACTTAATACTCATTTTATTCAAAATGCTTTTAACATACTTTCGTTAAATCTACCAAAAGATGCTAATTGGGAAGAAAATGTATCTTATATCGAACAACTTTCCCGCTATTTCAGAAAAGTATTAAACATAACAGAAAAAGAGATACACACTCTTGAAGAAGAATTGGATTTCATTGAAGAGTACTTATTGTTACAAAAGAAGATTGTATCAACCGAATTCAATTATCAAATACTCAATGAAGAAGAAATAGATACTTACAGTATTGATGTTCCAACAATGCTATTACAGCCATTTGTGGAAAACTGTCTTAAACATGCATTTATAAAATCCACCCGACAAAGCCACATAAACATTACAGTACAACGATATAAGTCTGGATCAATGATTAAAATCATTGACAATGGTTCGGGATTGGGAGATGTAAACATGATTCATAAAGGAATTGGAACTAATGTATCACGTTCTAGATTAGAAATAATGTGCTTATCCCAAAAAACGAATGAAAAACCTTATATTACTTTTCAAAACAATGAAGGAAACCCCGGAAGTACTGTTTCAATATACATTCCAAATCAAGGCATTTCCGAACAAATACAGTAAGCTTCCCGTTTTTTTGGGCCACTCAAAAGTTAAAAATTAAGTTTTTCGCCAGTTGTTTTTTGTTTTTCTCTGAACACTACTGGCGAAGTGTATCCAAGGGCCTTGTGAGGCCTGTAATGGTTATAGTCCAGCACCCATTCTTCTACTTTGTTTCTGACTTCAGCTAATGTGGTAAACACAAAAGCATTCAACAGTTCCCGTCTCATAGATCCGTTCAGTCTCTCAATAAATCCGTTTTGCATGGGTTTTCCAGGCTGGATAAATACCAGCGTTATTTTATTCTTTTTACACCAGCAATCCAGCTGATGTGATATAAACTCTGGTCCATTGTCTACCCTGAGCATTGCAGGAAGGCCTCTGGTTTCTTTAAAAATTCCAATACCCGTATGATGCGCATGGCGGGTAAAGACAGATCTGATTCAATGTGTAATACTTCCCGGTTAAAGTCATCAATGATATTCAGCAATCTGAACTTTCTGCCATCCCATAAAGCATCACTCATAAAATCAATGCTCCACACCTGATTTATTGTTTCGGGCTGGAATAATGCTTGTTTTACACGTGCAGGAAGCCTTTTCTTGCTTCTTCTCCTGATGTTCAGCTGCAACTTTGTATAAACCCTGTACACACGCTTATGATTCCACACATACCCTTGCAGCCGTAATCGGTAATGACACTGCCAAAATCCTATAGAAGGATGTTTTTCAATGATCTTTTCCAACGCCCCTATAACCTCTTCATCGTCTTTCACACGAAGCCTGTATTGTTCTGTACTTCTGGGCAACCTTACCATTTTACACGCCTGACGATGGCTTACACAATGATGCTGGGTCATGTGTTTCACCAAGTTGCCCTTCTCGTCAGGAGTTAAAGCTTTTTTGCAACAGCATCTTTCAATGCCTCATGCTGTAAACTCAGGTTGGCAAACATCTTTTTTAGCCTGTTGTTTTCTTCCTCAAGTTCTTTCATTTTTCTTAACGTCACTCACTTCCATTCCCCCATAACGTTGTCGCCAGGCATAGAAGGTAACATTGCTTACGCCTAATTCTCTGCAGATATTCTGAACGGATTTGCCTGCTTCATTTTCCTTAATTACTTTTACAATTTGCGTTTCTGTGTACTTTGACTTTTTCATATTTACCATTTAAAGTTAACATTTTCGCTAACTTCTAAATGGCCGAAGGATTGGGAAGCTTACACTGGGCTTCAGAAAGAATCAGGCCTTCCTGTGCAACACGGTCTTCTAATGCCTTTAAACGCTTTTCAAATACTTCAAGATTATGGCCCTGCCAAACACAACGAACACCTGCTGCAGAGATAAAAATACCTTGCTTACGTAATTCATTGCAGGCACGAGACAGTCCATAAGCAGTATAATCAAAAGCCATTCTTACAACAGCTTCCTCTACCCCTGGTTCTATTCGATTATTGGTAATAAGTTTACGGCTGCTGATCTCTCTGAGAGCTTCTTCACCACCGGTACTATAAAGCTCTTTAATTCGATAAAAACTGTCCCGACTGTTCCCCATCAATTTGCATGCCCGGGTTACATTGTTTAATTGTTCGACAAAATTGAGTAAGCCTACACGAGATTTGATTAACTTAGTTTCTGAGTTCATGACCTGACATTTTGAGGTTATTAAATAAGTGTCGTTACTTAAATATAATCCCAATTGTCAGATCAACTCTTAACTTCCACAAATAAATACAAACTTAAAATAAAATGCTCTTTCTCTAAGTGCGTTTTGTTTTAAGTAAATAACTACTTCTTAATTACTTTTAAGACATTCTTTTGATTTCGTCTGTCAATTATTTCAAAAATATAAACACCTGGTTTTAGTAATGCAATGTTGATTCGTTCAGAGGATGTTTTTTGCTGAACTCGTCGCTCTGGCATTACTCTTTTACCAGTAACATCAAGCACATTAATAGTTAAGAATCCATTGGGCGACTTTAAGAATACTTCATTTGTAGAAGGATTAGGAAAAGCAGAACATATTCCATCATTTAGATTGCCCCCAAAACCAAATCCCAGATTACCTCTTTTAAAATCCAGAACCTTATCTACTATAATTGGCATGGGTTCAAAATAATGTGGTATAAATGCCCATGTATACAAAATACACTTCGGATTTATAGCATATAGCTGCAAAGGCATCGAATCTTTCTTGCAATAAGATTTATCCCATTCTTTATTAGCAGTATTGAAATAAATATAATTGTTAATAGTATCTGCATACATCAAAGTATTTGCAGTAGGAGTAACTGCAGTAGCGCTTGCACCTACACCAAAATTACATTGATACTTAACACTGGGAATAGTTGTATACGCAGAGTTATAAGCTACTATATTAGATTTACAAGAAGAACTGTCAACCAATTTAACTCTAAAAAATTTAGTACCAGGAGCAGAAGAAAAGGTAAATAAGTTATATAATTTTTCCTTAAAAAATGTGTTATAATACTGGTCTGGAACTAATTTTAATTTTCGCTCCTGCCTTCTGCAGTTAATCATTCTAAACCCTGTAACAGGAAAAGGTATTTCTACCTGTGAATTAAAATTCAGAATAGTAGATGAAGTTTTTTGGCCTAAAGGCACACCACTGTATAAATTTTTATTAAAACTAACATGAACTTGCATTTGCTTAGTATTACAACTACTTAATGCAGGATCATTTACCAATGAATTAATTACGTAGGTATTTGTTACGCTATAGATAAGCGATAGCTTAATTTTTAATAGCACCGATTTGCAACTGCTCAAATCCGGATCGTTAATAATAGCATTTTCATAAGCAGTTATAAAACTTGGCAATATAGGCACATTGTTATCAAAATATGACACCAAAACATCTTTCCCATTTATCTCCTTATAGAGATTAAATCGATACTTAACTGAAAGGAAATCGGGAGTATTAGTACCGGTATAAAATTCCAAGCATGAAAATCTACAACTCTTTCCAAAGTGTGTACTTGTTAAATCAATCCTGTCATTAAATGTTACATTACCTTTAATGACTCCACCTGCCAAATATGTAAACTCATTACTACTTTGAACACCAGGCCACTGACTTAATGACGCCAAAAAATTCTCAATATAATAAACAGAGCTAGCTGGCAATTGAGAAAATCCATTCACAATAACAAATTGAAAATAGAAAAAGCAAACAATTCTTGCACAAATTTTCATTTTTAAAGGAAATTTTACTAAAAAAAATGGGTTACTTAATTCTTATTAGCATGTTAAAATTATTCATTTAGCATACCTTGCAAAAAATACAAGAAATCATAAATAAAGAAACTTCTACAGGTACCTACTCTTCACTATAATCCAAATTGGACATCCAATCACCTTTCCTAAAAGTGGCAACATGTACTTTATGGTCATTAACAAAATGAAAAGTAATATCAAGTTTTTTCTTACGAATGCAAATTAGGGCAGATTGATTGATAACATAACTCCTGTGTATCTTAACAAAATCCGGATTCTTTTCAAGTACAGCGGTATATGTTTTTAAATTTTTTCCACTAATTACAATACTTCCATCCCTCATTACAAAATGAGTATAAGAACCTTCTGCTTTTGCATAAATCACATCTACAAGCTGTAAAACCAGTATGAACTTCTGTGTGTTAACAAAAATACGTCTAGGGCAGGCCTCCCCCATTATTTTTAAGCTGTTTACAAGTTCACTAACCTGGTCACTTTGCCTGCTTAACAATTCTGGCTTTCTTTTCCTATATCTTTCTATTACTTCAAAAAGGTCACTATACTTAACAGGTTTAATAAGATAGTGCAATGCAAAGGTTTTAAAAGCGTTGATTGCAAACTCTGTATGATTGGTAACAAACACAATCATTACATCCAGGTTCTTCAACTGTTCTGCCACCCAAAAACCATCTTTACCCGGCATCTCCACATCCAAAAGCACAATATCTGGCCGGTGTTTTACCACTTCCCTTACTCCCTCCTCGGGAGATATACAACTACCTACATACTCCAACTCTCTGAAGGAGGCAATCAACTCCTTTACAACATTTATATACTTGCTGCTGTCCTCAATATGATAAATTCTGATTATGTTGCCATCTTGAGCACTCATTATACTTATTTTGCCTTAAATTTAAACATATTATAAATAAAAACAGGTGCGGCACACACCGCACCTTTAAACCAACTCACCCGTACATAACCCTATTTTTGGTTTTTCTTTATTTTGCTTAATTCCATTTTTAACTCTTCAATTTGCTTTTGTTGTTCCTGAATTGCTTTAGTTAGAATGGGTATTAACTCTACATATCTCACACCAAGATAGTCCTTATCTGGTCCCATTTGGGTTTGATCTACAATCTCTGGTACTATAGTTTGAACATCCTGCGCAACAAATCCAAAACTCACCCGGTTTGTTCCTATATAGTTATAAGAAGATGGTTTCAATTGCATTACCGCTGCCAAACCGTAATCTATTGTTTGAATGTGCGATTTACTTCTGTAATCAGAAATTGAAGTCCATGTACCGGCACCAGCATTAAGGGTTACCCCAGTTGCAGCTCCGCTATATAGCTGGTAACCATTGTTAAATCTCGCAACAAACTGCCTGGAATTTGTGGTACTTGCACTTTCTCCAAAAACAACAGAATATTCATGGCCGGTATTAACTCGATTCAAACCTCCAAATGCAAAAGAAGCGTTTGCATTAACCTCATTAAAGGTTCCAAAACTAGAAGAGTTATTTCCTTTGATTGAATTAGAACTGCCTCCTACTACATTATCGTTCCCGTCACTAGAATTAAGGCTTCCAAAAACACTATTGAATGAACCAATTGCTAAATTAGAATTCCCTGATACAATATTATTAATTGAAGACTTTGTTCCATTATATTCTATTTTATTATTAAATCCAGTAACAAGATTAGCATTCAAAGGTCCCTCATCTCCATCGTACATAACAGGTGGTGGAACATAAGGAGCTGCTAAACGAAGAGCATTAGACTCGCCAATAACCAAGGATCCCTTCGTATATTTTGTTGCAACATTAAACTTACCACTAACAATATTGTAAGAACCCTCGTTAAAATTACTGCTACCACTTACAATTGAATTAACTCCTTTGTTATAGTTAGATAAGCCTCCCATAATGCTACCAAACCCAGGGAATACATTTAAATTATTAGTTCCAACCATTACACTTTCACCTGAAGAATCTGTATTACCAGCACCAAAAATTATGCTTGACCGTGTTTCAAAATAAGGATTATACCCATATCCACTTCCTCCAAACAAACTCCCACCCCTGTTAAATACAGCCCTTACTGTATTATTAGTGGCCAGTAATAAATTCTGGTCATCGGTTGTTCCTAAAAAATTAAAATCCCTTACTGGTGCACCAGGATACCCTCCGGCACCAATAAGCCCACCACTACCACCTGTGCCATTGTAGTTTCCTTTTGTACCAGCATTACCCAGCAATCCCCAAAAATCGCCCGCCTGAGCCGATACACCTTTTAGCCCTACCCAACGGGTACCATCCCAATAATATAAACCAATATTGCCTGGCAAAGCCGGCGCAAAATCAGAAGATGTTAAAAAGGCGCTTTTGTTGTATACCACCATACCTTGCTCAGGTATTCCGGCAAGGCCCCACTCCCATGTTCTATACAAATCCACCCTTGGAAACAATACTCCTTTGTTGGAAGATTCCATTTCCAATAAAGAGCCTCCGTTAATAACAGTTGGGTTGTCTCCTATTTTTACTTGTGCTACTGCTGAAACGTTTACTAGAACAGCAAACAAAAACAAATACTTCTTCATAATTATTGATATGTTAATTTTAAAATTTAATTACTTTTTGGGTTCCCTTCAATTCATTCCCACTGAAAAAACTCAAAAAATATACCCCAGAAGATAAGGAACTGATATTAATTTGATGAGAATATACAGAACTGCAATGAATCTCTTTAACGATTTTACCGGTCAAATCAATGATACGTATAAAATTAGTTTTGTTATTACCTACTATATTAATTACACTACTACTAACTGTTGGATAAACTTTAAATTCCATAGTTGTACAATTTGACTTTAGCTTTATTGTGTTGGAATATTGTACAGTAGCATCCAAATCAATCATTTTTAACCTGTAAAATATTTCGTCACTTGTTGAAATAGAATGATTAAAAGAATATGTGCCACCTGAATTACGATTAAGAGCCCTAACTGTACCGGCAGTGGTGTACTTCACATTGTCTAAACTATACTCAACTTCAAAATGGCTTACATTTTCTTCATAAGAAGTATTCCAGTTTAACAAAGATTGGCAATTCATATTAGTAGCATAAAAACCGGTTAACTTTAAAGGAAGTGGTGCTGTAAACACAGTATAAATGCCCCAGGTGTATGCAGAAAAAGGTGTTGCATTGCCGGTGGCAAAACCTGCATCGGGATTTGTTGCAATTACAGATGTATAGTATCCACTACTACTATATGCAGCCGGAGGATTATTTATGCTTAAATTTTGCCATGCCCCATCCCATGCTGCCACTACAATTTTAGTGGCACTATTAAGAGGATTGGTTCCAAAATCTGTAAGCCAATCAGTATATGAGCCAGGATTAAAAGCAAGTAATGATACTTTTGCAGTACCAGTACCATCAAAATCCCAGAATTCCATTGTACTTATTTTTGTCAAACCACCTTTAATAGGAGATGTGCCCGCACTTGGCCCACTAATGCCGGCTGTACCATTCTGTGCGTTCTTTTTAAAATACGCTGCTTTATAAGTTCCATTTTCCGCATCTTTAGACTGTATGTACCTTGCCGTAATTCCATCACCCACAGGAAAAACAAAATCTGTACTCCCTGTTTTTGCAACATATCCATCCACATGTAAATTATGATCGGGAAAACTCACTGCACTATTGCCTGAGCCAGCTCCTGTGTAAGTGGCACCATCACTATCGTAATGCAAATACGCATGAGCCCAATTATTACGAGGGGTCCAAATAACGCCATTTACAAATGTATGTTGATTGGTTACCCGCACTTCCTGCTCAAACCTTAATGAGCCGGAACCAGAAGCAGTATTTACCAATGTGTTACTAGGTACAGGGCTTTGCACATCGTTATCTGTTACAAGATTGAAAAAACGAACAGCGCTTCCCCCCATATTATAATTACCTGTATGCGGCGTGCTTACAGGTCCGTCATATATCCTTGTTGCGCCGCTCCCATGAGCCGCATGTCTAACCAAGTAAACGGTACCTCCACCATTATGGTTTAAACCTGTCATATTAGTAACAATTGTTTCTCCGGTAGCCCTCGCATCGTTAATTATGTTTCCGAAAAACGCAATATTAGAACCATTAAATGTTACCATGCTAGCATTGGACGAAACATAGATATCTTGCTGAGCAAAACAATCAACTAACAAAAAAAGACTAATCAAGAAGAAAATAAATCGCTTACAAATTTTCATCACTCTGTTATTATTATTAGTAATTAATATTTAAACCCACACAACCAAGGAAAAGATGTTTCATTTAAGCTATAGATGAATCCGATTACTTTTATCAACCAATGTAAGATTTGCAAAATAATTGTATTCAATTATGTTAACCCTAAAATCACTTTTAAACAAATATCATTTACACGCTAAAACTAATTTCATTTATAATACTGGCTTGGATACATTCTTCTATATATAAATTTTTGTCGCCTCTCCCGCAACATTCGTAGTTTACTTATAATTCTGATTCCTGCTATTGGAGAAATCATTATAAATGCCAACATACCTGCATTATCAATTTGAAAGGCCTTGCCAAAAAACTGTTTAAATTCATAAACCGAATTACTTATTTTAACTACAAAAAAAAATAATGGCACATTAAACAGAATCACTACCAGATAATCCATTACTTTTTTTGACAAATTGCTTCTGGCAATGATCCATACTATGTAAAAATTGAAAACCAAAGTAGACAACACAAGGAATGTAAAAAACCAGAATTTTACAAAGCTGAAAGTGGCAGGTTTTGAGGTAATGTATTTATAGTTAATTACCTTAAGAGTCCTGTCATCAATCACAAACTGCAAACTCCCTTTCTTTTGTTTAGTAAACAAATCAATCTCAAGAATACTTGCCTTTGATGACAACCAAGAAACAGCAGCATTTTCATATTCCTTCCTCGTAATTAAAACGGTATTGTCTATTGAAAATCCCAAATCATTAACTATTGAAGCTCTTAATTTTTCCAGTTCTACACGCATTGAATCCTTTTCTGCACGGGTGCCATTGTTTATTGTAACCATTTTGGCCATACAACTATCATACTGCCCCTTAAGTAAATGAGTTAAAAACATATCTCCCTGCTTCTTCAATGGAAATGGACTTCTATACAAATCGCATGAAATAAGCAAGATTATAGTTATTACAACATAGCAAACGAACCTAGGCATATACATTTTTTTACGAGAAATACCAATTAAAACATACACGTTAAATCTAAAAAACGGCCTTAGAAATTTCTAACTAAGGCCTGGAATCAAGAATAAAAGTGCAATTCAAAAGGCTATTATATTCATAAAACAATCCTTGACAATGGCTACTTGCCAATACATAATTTTGTTATCTATTCTATCAATAACTACTCGAGAACTTACACAGGCAATGAACCATCCTATTTCCGATTTTAACTAATCAACAATAATACTTCTCTCAATTAAAATCCAAAACCAACAATCAAAAAAATAGGCATTAGTTGTACCTAAAATAAATTCATCTATAAGACAATTCATTGTGCACTTGAGGTTGCAAAGATTCTTATCAAATTGTTTTATAATTTTTAAAAGCCGTATTTGGTTTGTAAAAATTCAATTTGCTTTATAAAATGAAATAAAAAAAAACGAGACGCATCTGCGTCCCGTTTTTAAAGGAATATCAACAAGATATTTGGATCAAACTTAATTACTGCTTGATGATTTTTTGAGCATCAAACTCATTTTTGTTAAACTTAAATTTAATGAGATAAGAGCCATCGGCCAAGGAACTAGCATTGAGATTGATAACGGATATTCCTTTTCTCAGGATTACCTTCCGGTTCATTACTTCTTTACCTGCAACATCCAACACACTTACCACTCCTTCATCATCAACAGCACTGTTTATCGTAATGTAAAGCAATCCATCGGTTACAGGGTTGGGATACAAATTAAGTGTTACCGCATTTCTATCACAATTAACAGAAGATCTGAGAATTCTGGAATAAATATAGTTACCCGAATGGCTTGTTACTTTTATCCTGTAATATACAAGGCCATTAGTTGTTAATGGGTCTGTAAATGTATAAACACCTGCTTTGCCTCTTGCCTGAACTTCACCAATTGTTTCAAAATCCACTGCGTTGGTACTTCGCTGTATGATATACACTTTGTTATCATCTTCTTCAAGCGACTCCCAACTTAAAACAGAAGCACAGTTTACGCTCTTAACCTGCTCTTTACTAATATTGAGAGGCAATGTTACATTTCCGGTTCTGGCAGCTGTGCATATACAGTTTCCATCTGCAGGGCTTATCTCCAGAAACACCCTTGAACTATTGCTGAGCCCCTGAGTATTGGCGCAAACAAGCAGACCTGTATATGTGGTTCCCGCATTCACAACACCTATCATTTGTGAACAAAGAGCTGCGCCATCTGCGATTCCATTGTTATCCGCATCTGCATACAACTTAACGGTTACTAAACCTGATGTTATTGCTGAACTATTGGTAACACTATACGAAACATTAACATTACCACCCATTATATTTCTACCCAACAGATTTAAGGTAATAGTCGGCTTTTGAATATTAATAAATGCGTTCGAACTTGCAGATGTTGAACGGGCATTGGTACAAGGTACTGGCCCGCAACTACGACTATCTGCAAATGTTGTATAAACAGTAAACTCATTACTACTGCATACAGTTGAAGTTGTTACATCAACCTCTGCCCATGCATTAAAGGAGGAGGTATTGCCCGCTGTTAAGCCCCAGCTAAGTACTGTTGTACCTGCGGCAGTACTGGTAACAATGGGCCCGCTTGGCGATTGACAACCGGTACACAATGAACTTCCATTATAGATATATCCTGCTGGTATTACAATGTGCAAACTATCTGTAGCTGTAGTTGTGCCGGATGATAGCAAAACCTGTGCATTTATCCTTCCACTTCCATTACACCCTTGTACTGTGACATTGCTTGAATTAATAACCGCATTAAATGGTTTTGGATTTGAAGCCGCCAAGTTAATTACCGGCCCTTGTGCCTGTACTGGTGAAGAAGCTGCCGGTCTGTTACAAACCGTATTGGCAGTAACATAAGCAGAAATATCTGTACCGGCAACAAAATCGCAATTGGGTCTCAGCAGCAAATGAATGATTACCTCAGATGAATCAAAGGCTGAGAGTATAGTATTCCCTGCTGGATCCAACTCCAAAGTACCCTGAAGACCAAGACCTGTGTTTGCGTTAAATCTTGTTGGATCCACATCATCCAGCTTAATCTGAAGAGATGTGCCGCCATTTACATACACAGGCGTTACAGCAAAAGGACGCACTGTTGCACTAGTTCTTGGAGTTTGAACCCTATACTCAATATACCCGCTGCCTGCCACATAATCCATACCCCGGCCTCCGGTGGCGCTTAAAGGAAGATCGATCGTAGCAACAATATTGTTAATGGCGGCCTGGTTTACACTACTGATCTTAAGTTCTACCGGTATGTTATCACACATGTTTATGGTGGTAGCTCCAAATAATGCTCCCGCCGGATTTGCAGGATCAACAGGTGTACTTGCCAAACTGGTATACACTAGTTGCACATCCCCAACATATGGCTGATAACGTACTACCAATGTTTGATTCGTACATACCTGTCCATCAATATCCTTATACCCGCTACAGTCAAATCCTGTTACAATCATTACAGAATCAAGAGTACAGTTATCCAACTTAATGTTTAACCATGCCATTTTGGGGATTACTCCCGAAAGATTGCCTATCCTGAAATAACCGTTTACCTGGCTGCTGAGCGTACCTTGTGAAACAGTATCCACGTATATGTTGGCAGCAGGAAATGCTGTACCGTTTGATCTGTACACTTTTACCCACACATTATTTGTATTGGTTCCTGCACTAGTATTAACAAAACTTACAGGAATACGCATTACATTACTAAGAACATTTACGATGGCCGGTACTCCTACAGTTGTTGCAGTGAAACCTGGTTGCGAAACAGTATATTGAACATTTGTACCAGCCGCATTATTAGCGTATTGCCTCACATTAAACCTGGTGCCATTCTGGCTTACAAATGTGATTTCGGAACTATCTACAAAGTTAAAGTACCTTCTGCCATTACCATCTGTTAACAATGTTTCCGGAATACTGCAAGCATTTTTACCATATACATATAGTTCATATCCCCATTGACCCTCATCCGGCATGGAACCCATTCCAGCTGGTACAGGTACGTTGTTAAAATAATGATCTGTTTGATAGGAAAACATCGTTCTGTTAGTAGCATAGGGGCTGCTCACCAACTGGTTCGTAATGTTGAGCGTATTGTAATAACGGGTGTTTATATCATTGGAACTTCCTGCCCAGTTAACCCTTAGACGCACACTATCCAAAGTTACCCAAGAAGGTACAATAAACCGTAAAGAATCCATTCTTACAATATCCGGCCTGTATTCATATCTGAACAAATCCTGCCTGCCACCATGACCACTGAAAATATCAGCACCATTTAGAGCAAAATATTTTGAAACTGCCCCTGCTGTATTAAACCCATTACAATTGGTTGTCATTGGAGCTAAACCACTAAAATAGGTAGGAGCCGTTAAGAAAAACGAATTGCGTGTAGTGTTACAGGTATATCTGGCACCTCCAGAAGTTGTTGCCAGATAAATTGTTTGTGCAGGCTCAATACTTTTTTGATACGGGGCTGATGAAGCAATGTAACCATTAACACCGCCATACACTTGAGGCAATACAGGTTCTGTATTTTTTAAATACACAACCAAACGCACTGTATCGCCGGCAGCAAATGATGGTAATGATAACACACTACTGGGTACTTCAACTGTCCAACTATTGCCGGTTTGTGTAAGTGGAATACCAATGGGCTGGGTAACTACCGGGCCGCTTACGGGGCGATACTGTATTTCGCCACCGCTTACAGCGCTAAACAACGGAGCGTAAGTTGCACCTAAATCTACCTGCAGCCCTACCACGGTAAAAGTACCTGCTGTACCTCCAATAACAACACCTTCGCTTATTACTTTTAATGTATCGCCCCAGGTTAAATAATTGCTGCGCACCAAAGGGTTATCTTCATTCACCCTTGTTCCATCAGGCGCTTTGTTATTATCCGCATCGGCAAGGCCATAGTTACCCCTTACCGGCCTAAAAAGAGTTTGACTCATCCCCCCCTCTGTACATGGTGTTACAGGCGGGCAACTTACATCAATATAAGCTGTATCACAACCCAACAGTGCAACCTGCCCGCAATTACGCAACACACTCACACGGGAAGTAAGCATACCAGGGCCACTTGTGCCACAAACTCCTTTTACACAAAACTCACTTGTGCCCCAATTAGCTGCCAAAATTGAGTTTAGAGAAGAAAATGCCTGCCGCAGAATGATCTGGCTAGGGCTTGTACTTACTACCCTTATACCACTTCCTGCGCCGCTCATAAGCCCTTCAGCATTATTAAACATTGTTAAGCCTGCTGCGGGGTTACAAAACGCTAGTTTTGTTGGATCAAGATTAATCTCAATTTCTAACGAATCCTGACCCGGTCTTAGGGTGTTGGCATCCTGATAAAAAAACTGTGGTGCAGTACTCCATTCTCCACCCGTTGTATTCCTAATGGCTACGGTTCCGGTTTGTGACGGACCAACTTGCTGAGGGGCGGTAATTGATTGGTTATACCTCAACTCTTGACCATAAGCGGTAGGATTGTTTGCTCCACGGCCTGTGCCAGGGCTTGTATATCCGCCACAAATAGTTGTATAATCATAACGCAATCCATAATTATTAAAAAGAACATATCGTGAACCCGGTTTTGCACAACCGGTAGGCCAGCACCAGTTTGCTTTTACCCTCACAAAAAGTGTATCGCCGGGAGCCAGGGCAGGATAATTAAAGTACATCAATCCCGGGTTACCGCTTACACAAGCACCAGTGGTTGCCCAAGCGGCAGACCAATTCAAAACACTATCTTCCACTAATGGTGTCCAACTACCTGCATTACCGGGTTTGGCCAGCCTGATTTCCAGTGAACCGGCCACCAAACTGCTTACTGGCACATAACCAACTGAAGTTGGTGTATTTGTAAGTATATTATTTCTTAAATCAATTTCCCGTTCATTGATATTTGCCTGGTTGGTAGAGAGCCCCGTCCATCGGGAAGCGCTATGCACATATAAACGCAGACCTCTGGCTGTATCTGTAGCAGTTGTTGAGTTATAGAGACGCCATACCAACGTATCGTTATTTGTATTAAAACAAGGATAGGAGTATTTTATAATTCCACCGTCTAAAACCGGTCTTTTTATTCCAATACTAATGCTAGTTGACGACCGTGGATTAATTGTAATACAATCAGAAGGGCCGCATCCGGCATAAACCCATAACTGGCTGTTTAAGGTAGTGCCCCCATCCAACATACTGTTGCCAACTCCGCAACCGGTAGGCGTAACCGTATAACACAATTGCAATGCTTCAAATTTATCCAAACCACTTGGGTCGCCAGGATTGGTGATTCCAGTAGGGTTAGATATGTGTGTAATATTCACCAACTCTGCTGCGGTAAGATGCACCACTAATTTATTTCCGGTAATAGTAACATTAGATGCCGGTACCGGAACTGGTGTACCGCCGGATAATGGAGCAATGGTTATTGCACTTCCAAAAGAAATATTGCCATTTAAAGCAGAATCCACATACCAGAAATCGTTACTTGAACCATTACCACTGTTACTGATGCTTATGCAGCGGTTATAAGTAACGCCAACATTTGCATTTAATACAGGCGCAGGAGCAACCAACGTAAAAACGGGAACAGAAACATTATACGTTTGTCCATTAAAGGAAGCAATAGAAGGACCAGCAGGGAAACTGTAAAAACGAGCCGTATCTGCAAGTGACGTAGTTGTACTAACACCACAAACTGCATTTTTTAAAAACTTAAGGGTAAATACTTCGCCGCTTAAACCACCTGTGGCTGCTGTAAAAACAGGAACCCGGGTTCCGGAAGTATAAGTGAGGGCATTACCCAAACTTCCTGTACCGCTGACAAATGTTTGGTACTGCACTCCCGAAGGTAATGACACCTGTACGGTGCTGCCGGCAGGCAGGTTACCACTGGTTACAGAAAACACAAGTGTAACAGTGTCTGTACTGTAACATAGCTGCATATCCTTAGTATTGCTACCATTAGGATATTTATTGGACGTAGTAAGAGAGCTTACCGTTACAGATTGTGCATTGCCTTTAATAAACAAGACAATGCAAAAAAAGGTTAGTAACAGTAATCGATAATTTGTAAACAGTCGCATAATAAATAGTATTTACGTTTAAACTCTCACCATCCTGCCGGGTGGGGAACCCCCAAAAGCAAAAGGCGAATAACCAAGTGCAAGATGGCAAACTTTGAACGTAGTTTTACTAGTATGCTGGCTGCAGAAAACACCATTTTTGTAAAAGCTTGTTTTTTTTTGTGAATTTGTCATTTAGACCTTTGGGGGAGCAAAATAGTATTCACCATTCTAGAGAATAAATATATATTCTACGTTAACATTATTATCTACCTATTTCACAAACAAAGAATTTCATTCACAAACTGGCTGAAAAAAAGTACAGCTTTTTATTAGTGATCAGATAAATTTGCAACTAATGGGTATATTCTACATGTGATGTCTAAAAACCCAAAGGGTTGTTTCTACAGCCCTTTGGGTTCGTAACTGATGAGGCCGTTTCAGATTAAAAACATTGAGTGTACAATCAAAAAAAAGAGACTACACTGAATTACGAAATAAAAATTAGCATTTATCACATGATAAAAATCAGTTTTTACAAAAGAAAATAGCTATTCACAAATGTTAAACTTTTAGATCTTTATTTATTTGCTATAATGAATTAATTTTAATAACATTTTCAAAATAAAATAGAGATTTTTCAAGAAGATCCGTTTCTACGGATCTTTGTTTTTTTATCACGAAAATCATCCACATTCAGTTTTCTTTTACAAACCATAATAATAATTTAAGTTATTTAAAAATTACAAAACAAAATTATGTGATGGTTTGAGTACACCTAATAAAGAGAATACAGCACTCACCTGATTTGGTATTGACGAATCTACACTTGTGAAATGAGCATATTGATTAATATTATAAAAATATCCTTACGTAAGAAAAGAGAAAAAAGAAGCCAGTTAAACTGTTATAAGAATAAATCATTATTCGACATCTTTCGCAACTGGATTCACTGCATTGCGTTTTCAGCAACAACTTCTTCCGCCTTTTAGAAACACATATTCAACTTTTTTCAAACTAATTTCATCTTTACTTAGACACAAAGTGTTTTTCATAATGTCAGTAAGACCTTCGCTTTCCAGCGAGGGTCGTTTTTAAACTTACTTTAGCCCTTCCATCCAGAACGTTTTTTAATGCCCACTCTGACTACAATTACAAACAAGCGATCCTAGTATGTTATAAAAGAGTAACCAGAGTCCATGCTTGCCATCTATTTCAAAATAATCTAAACATACAGTTGAGAGTTGTTTACCAGTGTAACCTTCATACAAAAAAACATCACTTACCGCATTTGTTCCCTTCTAAGTCGTACATTTACATTTTTGAGCTTCCTTATACAAACAATTGCCTCATTGATTACAATAAGGAAATGACGAATGAAATCTGTAAAATTTTTATATCAGACTTTCCTGAATTTCATACGCACAAAACTGACCAGGGCTCAACTGATCATGCTGGTGGCAACTTTAACCGGACTTACATCTGGCTTTCTGGCTGTGGTATTAAAAACAATTGTTCACCTGTTGCAACGGATGTTTAGCAACCTGGCTGGCGGAACCATATATTATTTTCTCTTACCAGCGCTTGGTATTGCACTTACTGTTTTCATTGTTCAAAAATTCTACCACGGCACCATTGAAAGAGGCATTGCCATGGTATTAAGAGCCATTGCACGGAAAGCATCTTATATTCCACTGAACCATACATGGCTCCATATCATCACCAGCTCTCTTACGGTTGGGTTTGGAGGGTCCCTTGGACTGGAAGCACCGATTGTTGCCACCGGTTCGGCAGCAGGTTCTAACCTGGCTCGTATAAGCGACCTTAATTACCAGGAACGTACATTGCTCATTGCATGTGGTGCAGCAGCCGGTATTGCAGCCGTATTTAATGCCCCTATTGCCGGTGTTATTTTTGCTATTGAAGTGTTGCTGGCAGAAACAGTGATCAGTTATTTTATTCCGTTGATTATTTCATCTGTTGCCGGCGCTTTATTTTCCAAAATTATCCTGGAAGAATCTTCTTTGTTCAACTTCGTGCTTGCCGAATCATTCAACTATAAAAATGTTCCATACTATATACTGTTAGGAGTGCTTTCGGGATTTGTATCGCTTTATTATGCAAAAGCTTTTAAATCGTCTGAACACTTTCTTCAATCCTGGAGAAGCAACCGATATGTAAAAGTGGCAGCAGGTGGATTGATCTTATTATTGATTTTCATTCTGCTACCACCGCTTTACGGAGAAGGATATGAAAGTGTAAAACAGGTGGCGAATGATTCTTTTCATACAGTATCGGATCACACTTCCCTGTTTACGCTCTTTGGCGAAAGCTGGGCTATAGTAGTGTTTGCTCTGCTTGTAGTTCTGTTTAAACCAATTGCTGCCGGCATCACCATAGGAAGCGGAGGCAACGGAGGCAATTTTGCACCGTCACTTTTTACGGGATCTTTTCTGGGTTTCTTTTTTTCCAAACTGGCCAACAATACCAACTGGATCAAAATACCGATTGGAAATTTCAGTCTTGTTGGAATGGCAGGCGTATTGAGTGGTGTTATGTATTGCCCATTAACCGCTGTGTTCCTGATTGCCGAAATCACCAACGGATATGAATTATTCATCCCCTTGATGATTGTTTCTTCCATTTCATTTTTCATCGTTAAATCGTATGAACCATTTTCGATGGAAACAAAAAAGCTGGCAAAAGAAGGGCAGATTTTCACGCATAAAAAAGAAAAAAACATTCTTACGTCTATCAGTTTAGAAAGCATGTTACAAGACACTTATCAAACAATTTCAATTGATAAAAAATTAAAAGACCTTGTTGAGCTGATCAAGCATAGTGAGAAAAATATATTTGCCGTGGTGAATAAAGATGACCGGTTTGCAGGGATCATTGAATTAAATGATGTGAAGCAGCGGATATTTCAACCAGATCTTTTTGACAAAGTATCTGTTAAGTCAATGATGAAAAAACCAGCTGCCATCATTTTCGATAATATGGATATGCATGAAGTAATGGAGAAATTCGATCTGTCGCAAAGTTGGTATCTGCCTGTACTCACCCGTGAACACAAATTTGCAGGCTTCATATCCAAAACCAAACTGTTTAATAAGTACCGGGAAGTACTCTCTTCACAAACAGATTTGTATGAACAACAATAATTGATTCTACTTCCGGCAATTATTCTTTGTCACTTTTCTGTCGGGACGCCTTTCCTTGGCAAATTTCCCAAAAAACCATGTTACCTTTAAGTATCCGGAAAGATGCCGGAGTGCAGTTGTGCTGGTCTCGCTCCCGATGGAAAGTGTAAGCATTCAAATGCCCGCCTCTTATTACTATTCCTGCGCCTCATGATTTTTTTCCATGTCCATGTTTCATGAGTTTCATCAAAAATTGCCGTGATTGTTATCATAGACCATTTGCACCTGTTGAATTAAGTTACGAGGACAAAAGTTCATTATATGAAATCTGTCATCCCTTCTGAAGTAAAGGAGGTAATGGATGCCGTTCATTATCGTCCTGCAGTATCAGTAATTCTGCCTTTCGATCCCAAATGGGGCACACAGGCAGAACTGCAACAGGAAATCAAGTATGTATTTGATAAAGTGGAGCGTCGGTTAGCCGATGAATACCCGGCAGAGTTATATAAACCGGTGCTGAAAAAATTAAGGCACCTCACAGAAGACCTGAAATATGTAAAAGGCAAAAAAGGAATGGCCCTTTATGCATCACCTGTGTTTGAAAAACTATTATTCCTTGATGTGCCTGTAGAATCTAAAATTCTGATTGATGAATCCTTCGAAATCAGGGACCTGGTCTACAGTAAAAAAGAAGAACATCATTTCTTATTATTTTGCCTAAGCAGTGAACACTGTAAAGCTTTTCTTGGACAAAATGAAGAACTGACTTCTTTGCACCTGGAATCACCCGATCACCTCGATGCATACTGGCATAAAGAACCGCAACGAGTAGCGAATTTCTCCGACCCGGAAGATTACAAAGAAGCTCAGGTTGAAAAATTTATCCGGCAAATGGATAAAGAGCTCAGCCATTTGTTGCATACCCATCAGCTGCCTCTTTTGGTTACCGGCAGCAAATCAATACTCGGCGTTTTCAAATCTGTTTCTCATAACACAAAGCATGTTAGTAAATTCATAGAAGGAAATTATGAAGAAGCCAGCATACCAGAGTTACAAGTATTGGTGCAACCAGCACTGGATGATGTAAGAAGAGCGAAAGAACTGCAATTCTTACACATGATTGAAGAAGCAGCGAATGAAAAGAAACTGGCAACAGGTATACAGGACGTATGGCACGAAGTATATCAGAAAAACGGCAGATTACTTGTGGTTGAGAAAAACTTTATTGCAGCCGGAGAACATATCAGCGACGGAATAATTGCCTACAAACCTACCGGAGAAAACAATAACTTTAACCAATCGCATGATGTGGTGGATGATGCCATTGAACTGGCATTGAAGAATGGTGGCGATGTGGCTTTTGTTGGCGAAGGCATGTTAACCAGCTATGACCATATTGCATTGATCAAATTCTATCCTTCATAAACAAGTTGTATGGCAGATCAACCGGATACAGAGAATTTTTTCGGAGATAGCAAAACATTGCTGAAAGATTATATTGACACAAGGCTGGAAATATACCGCCTGCAAGGTATCCGTATGTTTTCCAAATACTTCGGATTGCTGGCGTGGGTGCTCATATCTGCTTTCCTGATGGTTCTTGTACTGGTCTTCATTGGGCTGGTTCTGGGCTTTTGGTTTGCAGAGCTCACCGGCAGTTATGTATATGGGTTTGGCATTGCAACCCTGATTTTAATTCTCATTATATTGCTGCTGACAGCATTCAGAAAGCAGCTGTTTGTAAATCCTGTAATCAGGACATTGATTAAAAAATCGGCTAATGAAGAAGAAGAGTAACATGGCCAAAGCATCCAAACATATCAACAACCTCAGCGATCTTGAAAAAGAAATCTATCGTTTGCGTTATGAAGCAAAAGAGATGGAATTGAAGCTTGACAGCAATATTGATTTTTTTAAGAAGAATTATGCTGAGATTATTGTAAAGTCTGTCATGCGGCAACCGGTCAAAGAATCTGTAAAAGAAAAAATTGCGGAAATGATCTGGAACAATCCGAAAGTGCAACAAACAGTTGATAAAATGCTGGACGGGCTGGTTACAAAAGCCGTTGATACAGCTGAAAAAATCTTCGAAAAAAAATCCAAAGACAAAGAACAGGAAGAATAAACAACTCAATTAAAAAAGGGATCGTTTGAAACGATCCCTTTTCTTTTATGACTCTTCCGGCTGCGGTTTTTCCACCACCACCACAAGATCTGCTAAGCTCACTGTAATTGGTATAGCTCCCAATTGCACAACTGCATTTTTTCCTCTTAATTCTTTTACAACGCCCACCTGCCGGTTCTTGAGCATCTTTACTCTGTCGCCGGGTTTAATATCACCACCAATCTCCTGGTACTTCTCATTTAGTTTCTTTTCTTTCTTTTCCACCACTTGTTTTTGTCGTTGATGAAAAAGCAAAGCATTCATCTGCTTAATCAATTCCTCTTTCTGATCACTTCTTCGCCAATCGTTCACAATGGACTTAATTTTTCGCTCCAGGTCTTTCAGGTAAGCCAGTTTCTCTTCTGTTACTCTATTCTGGTGGCGCAACAATTCCACCTGTTGTTTGTGCCGTTCTTTGTCCATCACCACTTCCATTTCTTTCTTCAATCGTTCATTTTCTTTCATCAAACGATGAAGCTCCTGCCCTTTCTTTTCAATCTGCCGCATATCACTCTCGGCAGTATTCAACAACTTATCTAATCGGAAATGATCTTCATCCACTAAACCACGGGCACGATCAATCAGTTTTTTATCCAGGCCAATCCGTTCGGCAATTGCAAACGTGTAAGAGCTGCCCGGTTTACCAATCACCAGTTTGTACAGCGGCTGCAAGCTTTTCTCATCAAAACTCATAGCGCCATTCATAATACCCGGTGTATGATTGGCCATTACTTTCAGGTTCAGATAATGCGTGGTTACGATTCCTAATGCATGTTTTTTAACCAGCTCCTGCAAGATCACTTCAGCAAAAGCTCCACCCAGGTTGGGATCACTTCCGCTGCCCAGCTCATCAATGAAAAATAAGGTTCGTCCGTTTGCATGTTCGATGAAATGCTTCATGTGTAACAAATGACTGCTGTAGGTGCTGAGATCGTATTCAATGCTTTGTGTATCGCCGATATGAATCATGATTTGTTTAAACAAACCAAACTCACTATCCGGATGAACCGGCACCAACAATCCACTCTGAACCATCAACTGCATTAAGCCCACAGTTTTCATCGTCACCGTTTTACCACCGGCGTTAGGGCCTGAGATCACCAGTATACGCCCTTTTTCATCCAGTTTGATATTGGTGGGAATAGTAGGTTTCTGATTCTTTCGGTTATAAAGAAACAATAACGGATGATAAGCATCCCGCAGATGAATCACTGCTTTATCTGTAAGCATGGGGAAATGCGCATTCATTTCAATGCCAAGCTTCGCCTTTGCTATGATAAAATCATATTCACCCAAAATGGAATGATAAGTAGAGAGCAGACTTGCATAAATGGACAGCTTCTGTGTTAGTTCCCGCAGGATGCGGTATACTTCACGGCGTTCTTCATTCTCAAGACTGAATATATCATTATTGAGCTCAATCGTTTCTTCGGGCTCAATAAATACCGTTCTTCTTGTTTCACTTTCTCCATGCAGAATTCCTTTTACTTGTCGCTTTTGTTCGGCAAATAAAGCCACCACCCTTCTCCCACTCAGGAACGACTCTTCAATATCTGCCACATAACCCTGTTTCTGCAAACGCTTCAATACTTTTTCAAATTCTTTACGGAGTTCATTCCGTTTTCTGTACAAGTTGAGACGGATATTCCGAAGCTCTTCGCTGGCATCATCTTTTACCACACCGGTATCATCTAACACATCATTAATCAACTCCAGAATTACTTTCTCATAATATGTTCCTTCAATCACTTCGGTGAGTGCCGGGTATGCAGAGCGGCGTTCCGAATCAAACCACCGAAAAATGCGTTCCGTATTTTCTGCCAGTTTGCGGATTTGCACCAATTGTTCCCCTGTGAGGACGGCGCCCGGGATGGATAATAATTTCAGCTCACGGGATAAATTCAACACAAAATCGCTGGGAAAATACTGAGCCTGTTGCTGCAGCAACATCATTTCATAGCTCTGTTGCAACTGCAGTTTAATAAACTCCTTACGTGTATGAATACGGAGATTCAGCGCCTTTTCTTTGGCAAATTCTGTTTTACAGTATTCGTGCAACAAAGACTTCACTTTGTCGAACTCCAGCTGTACCAACGCCGAATCCGGGAAAAACTTGATCACTTCTGCTTTTTTATGGCTGCAAAGGTAATTCTATTCGGCCTTTTGCTACTATGTCATAATACTTAGATTCCCCACGATAAGATTAAACAAAAGTTAAAGGCTGTTTAAAAGTTGGAATATCCTCCATCAATTCACATTTCCTTGCCGGCAAAGCCTTACTTTGAGTGTAACTTGCACGAGCATGAAAATGCAACAATCATGTTGAATAAAGTATTCCTTTTTACTTCCTTTATTGCCGGCACATTTCAACTTTTTTCCTGTGCCTTTGTTGAAAGCAAAAACCGATATATGAACAATGAAAATTCCGGGCTGGCAGCCTATGCCGGCCAGTCTGCCGATAAATCTTCAACAGATACTGCCACATTCGGCGCCGGATGTTTCTGGTGCGTGGAGGCAGTATTTCAGCAATTGGAAGGAGTGTTAAAGGTAACCAGTGGGTATAGTGGCGGACATGTAAAAAATCCTACTTACGAAGAAGTTTGCAGCAAAACCACCGGGCATGTGGAAGTGGCGCAGATTGTTTTTGACCCATCTGTTATCACATACGATGAGTTACTGGAAGTGTTCTGGAAAACACATGATCCCACGACCATGAACAGACAAGGAAATGATGAAGGCCCACAATACAGAAGTGTGGTGTTTTATCACAACCAGCAACAAAAAGACAAAGCTGAATATTATAAGAATGAGTTGAACAAAGAAGGCGCATTCAGCAAACCAATTGTTACAACTATTGAACCCTTAAAAAACTTCTACGAGGCAGAAAACTATCATCAGAATTATTACAACCTCAATAAGAACACGAATCCTTACTGTTATTATGTAATTCGTCCGAAGTTGGAAAAACTGGAACAGGTGTTCAAAAATAAATTGCGAAAAAATTAAGTGGCAATAGGTTTTGGATCATGGGGAATGGATCTCCAGCATTAAGCCTTTCGCATTCAGCATTATCTCTTCATACGCACTCTGCGTAACTCTAACCAGTTTTGTCCCGTTGGTTTAAAATTCTGTACATAAGGTTGTACCAGGTGAATCACCATATCATACCACAAGGGAACAACCGGTGCATCGTTCATCACCAATTGATCCATGCGTTGATACAGATGATAACGGATTGAATCGTTGGGCTCACGGGTTGATTGTTCATACAACCGATCAAACTCAGGATTCCTGTAACGTGTATAATTGGGAGGCGAAGGATTCTTTGAATAAAACACACTCAGGTAATTCTCTGCATCGGGATAATCGGCAATCCAACTGGCCCGGAAAAACAACACCTTGTTTTTTGCAGCTTGCGTAAGCAATAAACTTTTTTGCACTGTTTCCACCTTGATTTTTATACCTACTTCTTCCAGCTCACGTGCAATATAACTGCCCAGATCTGCATAGATGGGAATGGTGATTAATTTAATTTCCGGCAATGGATGTTGTGCATCAAAACCTGCTTCCTTTAATAATTGTTTTGATTTCTCTGGCTGATAAGAATACCCTTTTACTACGCTTGAATCAAAGCCCGGCATTCCCGTGGGTATAAACCCGCTTTCGGCAGGTGTCCCAATGGAATTGCGCAGATACAACATCAGTTTCCTGCGGTCAAATCCATAGTTAATTGCCTGGCGCACTGCCCGCAGTTTTAAAGGAGATTGTTTTACCAATGGATGTAACGTATCCACTAAAATACCCAGGTACTCGATATTGAAATAGGGATGTTTATTCAGCACAATTTTATCCTTCCATTCCGTACGCAATTCTCCTTTTTTATTCAACACTTCATCTTTAAAAGAAGCATCAATATCATTGATAAAATCAAGTCGCTTCTGCCTGAATTCTAAAAATTCAGTGGCCTTATTTTCAAGGAAACTGATTTTGATTCCATCCAGGTAAGGCAACTGTTCACCGTTTTCATCCTTTTCAAAATAATGCTGATTACGGGCAAAGATCAATGCCTGTCCTTCCTCCCATGCCTTGAATTGAAAGGGTCCGGTTCCGCATGGATTCCGTCTGAAATCGGTACCATACTTCTCCACCACTTCACGGGGCACAACCGAACAATATACATTGCTGAGTACTCCCAGCAACTGCACAAAAGGCTGTGTGAGATGAATGGCGAACACAGAATCATTTTCAGCTACGAATCCATTCAACGGATCAACCCGTTTGTTAAATATCCATGCACCCGGACTGGCAACATCAGGCGATATCAAACGGTTAAAACTATAAACCACATCTTTTGCCGTCATACGCCTTCCTTTCCCATTAGCGAATGCATCATTATCCTGAAAGTACACATCGGTACGCAAGTGAAACGTAATACTTAATCGGTCTTCGCTGATTACCCAGCCTTTGGCAAGTAATGGAACAACTTCCATATGCTCATTTGTTTCCACCAACGTACTGTACAACTGGTGTACTGCCCAGATGTTTGCCTGGTTGGTGGCAAATGCGGGATCAAGAGATGAAATACCGGTGATTTCATTGTAATGAAAATAATTCAGTTCCTGTTGCTGCACATTGCGGCAACCACTGATCCACCATGCGCTCCATACAAAAAACAAAGCGATGGCAACAGAATGGCTTCTTTTAGTTTTAACGGTGTACATAAAGAATTCCCTCTAAATTTATAGCCAAATAGGAACGCAGTGAAAAATATTTACCAGGCACTTACATTCACGTTGTTGTTTTGTATCAACTACTCAGCTTCAGAAGCACAGCCCTTACAAGATAAAAAAGTATTTACCCGTCAGGATACGCTTCGTGGAAGCATTACCCCGGAACGTGCCTGGTGGGATGTGGTAATGTATGATTTACATGTACAGCCCGATTTTACCCGTTTCACCATCAGCGGCTCTAACACCATACTGTTTAAAATTGTAAAAACACCACAAGCAAGAATGCAAATTGACCTGCAGGATCCCTTACTCATCGATAGTGCACAACTGAACAATGTTCCGGTAACTGTTGAAAGGGATGGAAATGTGTGGTGGGTTTTATTACCCAAAAAGAAAATGCCCAAATCTTTACCACAACATCAATATGCAAAAGGGCCATTACAGGAATTGAAAATCTATTATCATGGCGTTCCCAAGCCTGCCCTGCGTGCCCCCTGGGATGGCGGCGTTGTGTGGAAGAAAGACAAACAGGGGAACCCATGGATTGGCACTGCCTGCCAGGGATTGGGCGCCAGTGTGTGGTGGCCCTGCAAAGATCACCAGGGCGATGAACCGGATAGTACACTCATCTCTGTTACTGCACCCGATACGTTGATGAATGTTTCAAATGGCCGGTTGAGAAATGAATCTCTCTCCGTAAACGGAATGAAAACATGGACATGGTTTGTTTCACAACCTATCAACATTTATAACATTAGTATGAATGTGGGCAAGTATGCACACTTCAGCGATACATTAATGGGAGAAAAAGGCAAGCTGGATCTTGATTACTATGTAATGCCGTACAACCTTGATAAAGCAAAAAAACAATTTGAACAGGTAAAGCCCATGCTTCGTGCTTTTGAATACTGGTTCGGACCTTACCCATTTTATGAAGATGGATACAAACTTGTGGAAACATCCTACCTGGGTATGGAACACCAGAGTGCAGTGGCTTACGGTAACGACTACCTGAACGGATACAAAGGCCGTGATTTAAGTGGAAGTGGATGGGGGTTAAAATGGGATTTCATTATTATCCACGAAAGTGGACATGAGTGGTTTGGCAATAACATCAGTACAAAAGATGTAGCCGATATGTGGGTGCATGAAGGATTTACCAATTATTCTGAAACCCTGTTCACCGATTATTATTATGGAACCGAAGCCGGTAATGCCTATTCACAAGGCATCCGGAAGAATGTACAGAACGATATCCCTATTATTGGGAAATATGAAGTTAACCAGGAAGGAAGCGGCGATATGTATTATAAAGCCAGCAATATGATTCACATGATCCGGCAGATCATTGGCGATAAAAGTACGTTTCGCTTGTTATTACGTGATATGAATGAAAAATATTATCACAAGACTGTTACATCTAAAGAGATCGAATCCTTCATCAGCACCCGTACAGGTTATAATCTGTCGAAAGTATTTGACCAATACCTGCGCACCACACAGATTCCAACTCTTGAATATTATATCACTACTGAGAATGGTGCAACCATCCTCAATTATCGCTGGGCGAACTGTGTGGAAGGATTTGACATGCCCATCCTGTTGCCGGGTGATGCCAATGGAAAAGCTGGTTTGATGCTTGCTACCGAACAATGGAAAAAGATGAGAACCGGATTCAAGGCCGATGAAGATCCCGGCGCCCACATGGACAAAAACTTTTATGTAACCTATAAGAAGGTAAAATAATTATCTTCGGAGCATATGGGGCATATCAGAAGACAGGCGATTCTTTCCAGCGTTGTAATTTATGTTGGGTTCCTGGTTGGCTTTGTCAACACCTGGTACTTTACCCGTAATGGGCTGTTCACTCCTTCCGAATATGCATTAACCCGTTTGTTTTTTGATGTAGGGCAAACCATCATGGCATTTGCCAACATGGGTGTATTATCCGTCATTTACAAATTTCATCCCTATTACAAAGAATATGTCCCTGCTAAAGAAAGTGACATGCTCACATGGAGCTTATTAGCAGCAGTGGGCGGATTCATTCTTGTTGTTTTTGCAGGATGGATGTTTGAGCCACTGATTGTCCGGAAATTCTCTGAACGATCCCTGTTGTTTGTAGACTATTATTATTGGATTTTCCCCTTTGGGCTAGGCCTCTTGTTTTTCACCATACTGGAAACATTCTCCGGCACTTTGCGTAAAACCATTTTCCCGAATTTTCTCCGGGAAACAGGATTACGGTTAATTACGTTTGTATTGATCCTGATCTTTTATTTCAAACTCATCAGTTTTGACACATTTGTTAAACTGTTTGCGTTTCTCTACATCGCTATTGCAATCATACTTCTGTTGACACTTATCAGGAATCATGAGTTTCACCTGAGTTTTAAGGTAAGTATCGTTACAAAAAAGTTTAAAAAGAAAATGCTCACCCTGAGCAGTTATATCTATGCCGGACAGATCATTTATATCCTGGCGCAGGTAATGGACAGCATCTTTATTGCCAGCCTGAAAGGATTGGAATTAACGGGCGTGTTTGCACTCTCCTCTTATATTGCCAATTTAGTACAGGTACCACAACGAAGTATTATTTCCATTGCGCTTCCCACATTAGCACAGGCATGGAAGGATAAAAATCTGCCCGAAATCAGCCGTATTTACAACCGTACTTCCATTAATCTCTTACTTGCAGCATTATTTATATTCTTCGGCATCTGGCTCAATATAAAAGATGCATTTATCCTTTTGAACATACGCAATGAATATGAAGCAGGGTTTAGTGTGGTATTACTGCTGAGCATTTCAAGAATTATTGATGCGGGCACAGGCGTGAACGGACAAATCATTGGCACATCCACTCAATGGCGCTTTGAATTTTTAACCGGCGTTATCTTACTGGCAATCATATTTCCGCTTAATTATTACCTGATCAAAGAATTCGGAATCATTGGATCAGCCTACAGTAACCTGATTTCATTTACTGTTTACAATGCCATCCGCCTCTGGTTTCTCTGGTATAAATTCAAGTTGCAACCATTTACAATGAAGACCATTTACAGTCTTGTATTTGCAATCGGCACTTATTTTCTTTCTTACTATTTATTCAAAGATGTTACGGGCTGGACAGGTATTTTCTTACGCAGTAGTTTGTTTGCCTCTGTTTTTATTGCGGGCGTATTTGTATTGAAACTAACACCGGATGCCATGCAGCTGGTTGATACAGCCAAAAAGAAATTCGGCAGGTAATTAAAAACGTTTCAGCTCTTCCAGCGAAACTCTTCCTTCATAGATTGCTTTCCCTACAATAGCGCCACTGCAACCGGCAGCACGGAGTTCTTCCAGATCGGCAAGGGAACTAACGCCGCCACTGGCTATGAAATGAAGTTGGGGAAATTTTTGAATAATATTTTTATACAATTCAGTTGAAGGTCCTTCAAGACGGCCATCTTTGCTTACATCTGTACAGAAGATTTGCTGTACGCCATGGTTGATATATTTTTCAATGAAATCATAAACCCAGACATCTGTTGTTTCCAGCCAGCCGCCTACTGCGATTTTTTCATTCTTCACATCGGCACCCAATAAAAACTTATTGGCACCAAACTGCTGCAGCCAGCTCACAAATGTCACTTCTTCTTTTACAGCTACACTTCCAACTGTTGCAAGGGCAGCACCGGAGTTGAAGACAATAGTAACGTCTTCTTCCCGTTTGATACCACCGCCGAAATCAATCACCAATGATGTTTTTCCAGCGATTGTTTCCAATACTTTCCAGTTTTTCACTGAACCGGCCTTAGCTCCATCCAGATCCACCAGGTGAAGCCGCTGTAACCCGGCGCCTTCAAATTCCTTCGCTACTTCTAACGGATGTTCATTGTAAATTTTCTTTTGAGCATAATCTCCTTCTGTAAGACGAACACATTTACCATCAATGATATCTATAGCTGGAATAATTTGCATTGAAACAATTTTATAGTTATAACTTCTTCTCCCTTCTCTCTACTTTCTTCTATTTTCTATCTTTAAAAAATTCGATAAAATCAAATCCCCCACTTTTGCGCTCTTCTCTGTGTGAAACTGTACTCCGTAAAAATTATCTTTCTGCACAGCGCCGGTATATTCCAATCCATAATTACTGGTGGCTATACAATAGGGATTCATTTCTGCATAATAACTATGTACATAATAAACGTAACTGTTCTCCGGAACATTTTTAAATAAATCTGATTTCAGATTGTAGATATCATTCCAACCAATCTGTGGCACTTTCAATGATTGTACAGGGCGAAACAATTTCACTTTTGCCGGAACGATTCCCAAACCGGTGGTATCGCTTTCTTCGGAATGTTCAAATAACAACTGCATCCCCACACATATGCCCAGCACCGGCTGTTTGAGTCCTTTGATTACCTGGTCGAGTTGTTTTTCCTGCAAGCTATCCATTGCACTTTTTGCTTCACCCACACCCGGGAAAATCACTTTATCTGCCTGCTGCAACTCCACAGCATCATCGGTTACGCTAGCCTCAACACCCAATCGTTCCAGCGCAAACAGAACCGATTGAATATTCCCGGCGTTGTATTTTACAATTGCTAATTTCATAGTAACTTTCTGTTATCATTTAAGCGACAATAGCTCATCCGGTAGTCCGCCCACATGTTGGGCGGATTCCCAAACTGGAGGTGGCGGGTCCCGACGCTTGAGGTCGGGATGCTGACTTTAACGTCAGCATTCGAGTCCCGTTTGTCGCTCAACTTAGTACACCGTTAAGAAATGCTTTTGTTGTTGCGGCCACATCATTTGTTCCTTCCAATGCTTTAATAAATGCGGTTCCAATAATGGCCCCGTTTGCATGTGCACAGGCCGATTGAAAGGTTTGCCGGTCTTTAATTCCAAAGCCCACCAGTACCGGGTTCTTCAACTGCAGTGACTTTAACTTCTGCAGGTACGAATTCACATCGGTCATGTTTTTATCACTTCCTGTTGTGGAGGAAGAAGATACAGCATAAAGAAATCCACTACTTAATTCATCCAGTTTCAGAATACGATTATCGCTTGTTTCAGGAGTCACAAGAAAAATAAAATCCAATCCATACTTTTTGATGATGGCTCCATATTCCGTTTCAAATTCATACTCTGGTAAATCGGGCAATATCAATCCATCCACACCAACAGCTGCCGCATCTTTACAAAACTGTTCAAACCCGTATTGCAGCACCGGATTCATATACCCCATAAGTATAACAGGCACATGTATCTCCTTACGAAAATCTTTCAATTGTTCAAACAATGTATGAATGGTCATTCCATTTTCAAGTGCAACAGAACTGCTGTGTTGTATTACCGGACCATCTGCTAACGGATCACTATAGGGCATACCCAGTTCAATCAGATCAGCTCCATTTGCCTGCAAAGCGTTCATCACTTCCAGTGTACTGTTCAGTTTCGGATATCCGGCAGTGCAATACACATTCAGCACCTGGCTGCTTTTGCGTTCAAACAATTCTTTTATTCTGCTCATAGTATTCTGTATTCTAAATTCTATCTTCTACATTCTACATTCTTCCTTCGTCCATCGCTTTCATATACGTAACCAGATCTTTATCCCCTCTTCCACTCAAACACAAAACCACCTGGTCATTGGCTTTCCAGTTCACTTGCTTTAAAGCAGCAAATGCATGCGCCGTTTCCAAAGCCGGAATAATGCCTTCCAGTTTTGCCACTTCAAAAGCCGATTTCAAGGCTTCGTCATCGGTAGCACTTAAGAAGGTTCCTCTTCCACTGTCAAACAGATTGGCGTGCAGGGGACCAATACCGGGATAATCCAATCCGGCAGAGATACTGTGTGGTTCCACTACCTGTCCGTCTTCTGTTTGCATCAGCAAACTTTTACTGCCATGCAAAATACCGGGTTTGCCTAATTGCGTGGTGGCAGCACTCATACCACTGTTTACGCCATGCCCCGCTGCTTCCACAGCAATCAATTGCACACTGAGTTCGTTGAGGAAATGATAGAACGCACCCGCTGCATTACTACCTCCACCTACGCATGCCATTACATGTGTTGGCAATTCAGTACCCGTGTGTTCTTTCAACTGCCAGCGGATTTCTTCGCTGATCACACTCTGAAACCTTGCCACCATATCGGGATATGGATGCGGACCTACCACCGAACCAATGATATAATGTGTATCATTGGGATTGTTGATCCAGTCACGGATGGCTTCGTTCGTTGCATCTTTCAATGTTTTGCTGCCACTGGTAGCCGGCACCACTTTCGCACCCAGCATTTTCATACGTGCCACATTGGGCGCCTGGCGTTCAATATCTTTTTCACCCATGTACACAATACATTCCACGCCTTTCAATGCACACACCGTTGCTGTTGCCACACCATGCTGACCGGCACCTGTTTCTGCAATGATCCTTTTTTTACCAAGGCGTTGTGCCAGTAAAATTTGTCCGACTGTATTGTTGATTTTATGGGCACCGGTATGACACAGATCTTCCCGCTTCAACCAGATATTGGTGGCAAACTGTTTGCTTAACCGGGCAGCATAATACAGCGGTGTAGGCCGGCCCACATAATCTTTCAGCAACGCCCGGAATTCCTTCTGAAACGATGCCTCATTCATAATGCTGAGATAGCGCTCCTGTAGTTCCTCTACGTTCCGGTGCAACATCTCAGGGATGTAGGCCCCGCCAAATTTTCCGTAATAACCCTGTAATGAGGGTTGTTGATATGTTTGCATTGTCATTTTATTTTCTGTTATACCAGCTCTTGTTTTTCATAGCATCGTCCCTTGCGTCGCAATCCTTTCATCGTTCTGTTTATATGGGCATCAGTGACTTCCCGGCATTCTTGAAAGCTTCTTCTGCTTCCCGTTTTTTTCCTTCTTCTCAATTAATTTCCAGTCTGCCTCGTTAGTCATTTTTTTTATCTGTTCATACAAATTCCCCAAGCTGAAATTTCCCCAATGCCCATAATCGTCAATTTGCTTTATACTGGTTTTATTATTTATAATTAGATGAGAAGTCCCAATATCATGAACATATTCCATTTCATACCGATCTTTTAATTCCCACAAATTTGCCTCACAAACAAATTGCGCAAATACTTTAAACAGCTCCGGTTTTAAATAGCTTTTATAAGTTGTTTTATCTCCATGATTATACATTTCCTTTTTTATATATCCATTTGCATAAATAGTAATATAAGCATATTGACTAGATGACGCCGCCCAATTGGAAGTAGTAAAATACCGAATACTATCAAACCCATATTGACAAGATCTGTTAGCATTCATAAAATACCCTCCAAAATATTTAAGCGTATCTATTACTTTTGAATTGACTTTATCAATTCCGAAATAATTAACAACTTCAAAAACGTTCTTACCAGGACTGTAATTCACAATACCTCCCAAAAAGTAGCCATACCGCTTAGTCAAATCTGTATTAACATACTTGCCGGCTGAATCAGAAAGAAATGCATTTAAATAAAATCCATCATAAAATCTTTTACCCTCTCTCCCTTCAGCATAACAAAGAACTATATCTAATTTACCGTCAACATTAAAATCTGAAATCACATATTTGATCAATTCTAATGAATCGTTGAGGCTTAAATTCATGTTCACCATTTGCTCTTTGATCATTTTGCCTGTAATGAACTTAATAGTATTTATTTTTCTTCCTGTTTGCTCATGGACAAACTCTTTAACCAAAGAATCTGTAGTCAACTGTTCAACCCTCAACTGTGCATTAACTGTGTTCGCAAGAAACACAATAATCAAAATAGCATTTTTCATATAGTCGTTTTATCTGAAAACTCAAATAAGCCTGTTAACCTTTTACTTCCGCCACAAACTTCCGCACCAATTCCATATCCTTTACACCCGGTTCTTTTTCAAATTTGCTGTTCACATCGAGTGCAAATAAATCTTTCGCCACCGGTTCTTTTGCAAATTCATGCACTGCTGTTGAATCGGCCGGTTCAATACCACCACTCAGGAAGAATGGTTTTTTAATATCCAGTCCTTTCAACATCTCCCAGCTGAATTTTTTTCCCGTACCGCCATAACCGGCGCCCATGGTATCAAAGAGATACATATCACTCACTTCATAATAATCCTTGATCTTCCAGGGAATATTATCATCTTCTGCAATGCGAAAGGCTTTGATCACCGATATATAATTACTCACCTGTTCGCAATAACGGGGTGTTTCATCGCCATGCAACTGCACCATATCCAATCCAAAGTTTTCGATATGGTTCATAATCTCATCATAAGGCGCATTCACAAACACTCCCACTTTGTACACTTTCAATTTGGCCCTTCTTACTTTTTCACCGCTCAGGTGTTTGAGAATGAAGCGTGGTGATTTGTGATAAAAAATCATGCCTGCAAACTCCACACCCATTTCTCCCAGCTGATGCATTTGTTGCAGATCGGTCATGCCACAAACTTTCAACCGGAGCTGATGCCTGTGACCTGCACTTCCGGCAGGTCCTTCATTCAAGTTGGTTACGTCGCTCATTGTTTGTACCAGTTTAATTTGAATTAAGCTGGCAATCGTTACTGATGGCTGAGAGCAGATTTGAGTCTGCCCACAAATTGTTCAAATGCTTTTCCCGGTTGCGCTTCTTTCATAAAGTTTTCACCAATCAAAAATCCTCTGAATCCGTTTTCCTTAAACAAAAGAATATTTTCAATAGAACTGATTCCGCTTTCGGCCACTTTGATTTTGGTATCGGGAATCTGTTTCGCCATACGCAGACTCCGTTCAATGTCCACTTCAAAGGTCTTTAAATTCCGGTTATTGATTCCCACGATTTCCGTTTCCTCACAAATATGCTGCAGTTCTTCTTCTGCATGCAGTTCCAGCAATACCTCCAGTCCCAGCTGTTGTGCATAAGCGGCTAAACGTTTTACATCAGCCGGACTTAAATTCGCTGCAATGAGTAAGATTACATCGGCCCCCATCGCCCTTGCTTCTTCAACCTGGTATTCATCCACAATGAAATCTTTTCGCAGAATGGGAATGCCATTGGCTCTTGCCTTCAGCAGATCTGCTGTACTGCCGCCAAAAAACTGTTCATCGGTGAGTACACTCAATGCAGATGCACCATTAGCTGCATAAGCACTGGTTACTTCAAATACATCTGCATCGATATTAATATTTCCCTTGCTGGGCGAACGTCGTTTGAATTCTGCAATAATTCCTGTCTTGCTTTCATCCAGCAAAAATTGCTTCAATGAAAGCCGTGGCCTGTTATACAAATCTGATTGCTGCAATTGCTCCACCGGAACAGTTTTTTTCCGCTGCTCCACTTCGATTCGCTTCTGTGCTATGATGGTATCTAAAATATTCATCGCTTAATGTATCAGCTATTCAATTGTATTAATTTCTTCAACACTTCATTTGCCTTGCCGCTGTCCAGACTATCAACAGCCGCTTTATACGCATCTTCATAGGATGGATACTTACCGGTGCAATGCAATCCCATGGCAGCATTCGCCAATACAACTGCATTTTGCGCCCAGGTGCCATTACCACTGAGTATGCGTTTGAAAATCTCTGCCGATTCCTCAACAGTACCTCCACCATAGATATCTTCCTGCTGCACCATACGCTTACCCAGTTCCTCCGGTGTTTTTACACTTTCACCTTTGTTAGTGATTACCTTGGTATCATTGGTGAGGGAAATTTCATCATAACCATCCAGACTATGAATGATCGTGAAAGGTTTCTCTGATTGTTGCAACAGATAGTTGTACAAACGGGCCATTTCGAGGCTGTATACACCCACCAACTGGTAAGCAGGTTTTGCCGGATTCACCATGGGGCCGAGCATGTTATAGAAGGTACGCATCCCTAAATTCTTACGAATAGGTCCCACTGTTTTTAAAGCCGGATGAAACAATGGCGCATGCATGAAACAAATGCCGGCTTCCTCCACTTCTTTTTTCAACTTACTGTTATCGTTTGAAAATTTATAACCCAATTGTTCCATTACGTTACTGGCGCCGCTTACGCTGGATGCACCATAGTTGCCGTGCTTGGCTACTTTTTGTCCGGCTCCCGCCACAATAAAACAGGCAAGCGTTGAAATATTGAAGGTATCTTTTCCATCGCCGCCGGTACCTACAATATCCAGCACATCATAACCATTGAGATCAACCGGCACACACAATTCCAGCAACGCATCACGGAATCCCTGCAATTCTTCAATCTTGATACTGCGCATAAGGTACACCGTCATAAAAGCAGTAATCTCATGTTCATTGTAAACACCTTTCCCAATATTGAGTAAAACCTCCTTCGCCTGTTCCTGGGAGAGGGTTTTATGTTCAAACAACAGTTGTAATATCTTCTTCATCTTCAGATTTTCAAATTGACGAATTTTCAAATTATAGTTTCAACCAATTCTTTATGATTGCTTCTCCTTTTGGGGTCAACACACTTTCCGGGTGAAACTGTACCCCCTGCACATCATAGGACTTATGCTGCAATCCCATAATCATTCCCGATTCATCTTCGGCAGTAATTTCCAGTTCTGCCGGAAATCCATCCTTGCTCACCACCCAGCTATGATAACGTCCCACCTCAATCTCCTGAGGCAATCCATTGAACAAATAACTTTTAGGTTTAGCCCCATCATTCAAAACTTTTACCGGAGTTGCTACTCCATGATATACCGTACTCAGGTTGATCAGTTGTCCGCCAAATGCTTCACCAATCGCCTGGTGTCCCAGGCAAACGCCCAGTATGGATTTGGTGGCTGCATATTCTTTGATCAGCGGCAGTAACAAACCTGCTTCCACAGGAATACCTGGGCCGGGCGACAAAATAATTTTATCATAGTCCTTTACCTTCTCCAATGGGATCTGGTCGTTCCGGTACACATCCACTTTCACATGAATGAGTTTCTCCACCAGGTGCACCAGGTTGTAAGTAAAAGAATCGTAATTATCGAAGACGAGTAATTTCATAACTGATGTTCTTGATTAATAAATCACAAACAAATCATCCGATCTGTTCTGCTGCCACAATTGCTTTTTTCAATGCTCCTAATTTATTGTTTACTTCCTGCAATTCGCTTTCCGGTTTAGAAGCTGCCACCACTCCTGCCCCTGCCTGATACGTAAGTGTGTTATCCTTACTCAGGAACGTACGTATCATGATGGCATGGTTACAACTGCCATCAAAGCCCATAAAACCGATAGCACCACCGTAATAGCTTCTGGCTGTTGGTTCATAAGAATCAATCAGCTGCATGGCTTTGATCTTGGGTGCGCCACTGAGCGTTCCGGCAGGAAAGGTTTTTGCTAACAGCTCAAATGGGTTACTGTTGGGGCGGACAGCTGCCGTTACTTCACTCACCAGGTGAATTACATGGCTGTAATACTGTACCTGGCGGTAATGTGCCACACTAACGTCGTCGCACACCCGACTTAAGTCATTCCTTGCCAGATCCACCAGCATCACATGCTCGGCATTCTCCTTCGCATCTTTCAGCAAACGTTCTGCTTCTTTCTGATCCAGTTCATCATCGCCTGTACGTTTAAATGTTCCGGCGATTGGATGCACTACCGCTTTTCCTCCACGGATAATGAGCTGAGATTCCGGTGAGGAACCCATCAGTTTATAATCACCATAATCAAAGAAGAATAAATAAGGAGAAGGATTGATACTTCGTAAAGCACGGTATACATTGAATTCATCTCCGGAGAATTGTTGCTGAAAACGCCGGCTCAACACAATCTGGAACACATCGCCACGCAAACAACTGGCAATTCCTTTTCTTACAATTTCAATGTATGCTTCATTCGTAACATTCGAAGTTTCTTCCCCTTTAATAACAAAGGGGTAAGCAGGTACATCTTTACTCCGGATCAGACTTTCCAGAACAGGCAGCTCACTCTCCACATCTTTGATATGGTTCTCACAGATAAACAATTCGTCTTTGTGATGATTGATCGCAATCACATATTGATACAAACGGTAACGAAGTGCCCCAATAGCAATACCCGGTTTGCTGGCAAACTGTACATCTTCAAAAAACTGTACGCCATCGTAAGTAGTATATCCAAACAAACCCTGTGCAAATTTTTCTTCCTTAGTACCGGAGTCAATAATATCAAACCGGTTCATAAAATCCCACAGCAACTGCGGCACTTCTTTTTTATTTTTTACCGATTGTTTCTCCGGCTTCTGCGCAGGAAGTTTATACTCCAGTGTATGAATGTTTTGCATTTCGATACCGGCAATGGCATTGACACAAATAAAACTCCAGCTGTTTTCTGCTGCATGGTAATCTGTACTCTCCAGCAATACGGTATCCCGGAACCGGTCACGCAAACGCATGTAAATGCCAACCGGGGTATACACATCGGCCAGCATTCGTTTACAACTGGTTTTAATTTCAATTTTTTTCATACTTCCTGTCGTTTTCAAGTGACGCTTCGAACAAATAAAAAGCCCCGAATTTGAAATCCGGGGCCTGAATATGATAGTAATATCAATGAAACAGCATTACAGCCCCTGAAGAGTTGTATGCCACCACCACTGATTATTTACAATTGCTATTTTCATTGCTTTGCAAATATGTTGAAGGAATCCCGAATTATCAAATTTTTTTTCTGCATATAAAATTTTACAATTCAGAAACAAATGGTCGTTTATATTCGTTATAGAAAATCAAACAGCCATTATGAAAAAGTATATTTTCTTTCTCCCCCTGATTGCCTTGTTCTCATTTATATCAAACAAAAGTGTTAGCCCAAACCCGGATGCTATAGTGGGCAACTGGAAAAATGGCGAAGGAACAGGCATTATTCAGATCTACAAAAACGGAGAGAAGTACCAGGGTAAAATCATCTGGCTCAAAGAACCCGACGATCCGGAGACAGGGAAACCCAAACTGGACAAACATCATCCCGATGCAAAGAATCATTCCCGTCCGCTAATGGGATTGGTGAATATGTGGGGCTTTTCGTTTAATGGCGACAATGAATGGAACGGTGGCAAAATCTATGATCCCAAGAATGGTAAAACCTATTCCTGCAAAATCACATTGGCCAGTCCAACCACTATTAAAGTTCGGGGATATATTGGGGTATCTATGATCGGACGTACCGATACATGGACCAAACAATAGTGCTATAACCAAACCACTTTATCGGGTTGATCGTTCGCATAACGCTTCACCAGGTTGTGTATAAAATCATATTCAGGATACACTTGTAATTCCTTTTTCAATTGCTCTTTCTGGGCAAAATCAAAATCAGGTGACAAGTACCCCATTCCATAAAATTTTCCCTCTTCAAAAAGAATACAGGAAACCTTATTGTTGAAATAGGATGGTTCTTTAATAATAAAACTTGGCAGTTCTTCTCTCACCCAATTCACAGCTTCCAGCACCCGTTTGTTGTATTTTTTAGCCGATTCCTGCTTACGGCAGGCGCCGTTACAAGAGGGGGATGCACATTGTTCATCTTCTGACTTGTCAATAAAACAATACTTATAACAGAGCGAATATTCATCGGCCATACGTTTCAATTCTGTCATGGCATCATACCTGCTGTAGAAATGTTTTACTGCCGTTAAATGCCGGCGCTTCCGTTCCACTCCCATCCGCAGGTATCCGTTCTGATCTTCGTAAGTGTACAATCCATAAGCCGGTTCGTAGCCTTTGATAGCCCGGTTGTATTTGGGCCATAGCCGTTTGATTTCAATTGTTTCCAATACCGTCGCCATCAGATCTGTTCCGCATTGCTGGTACGAGATGCGATGAATATTGCGGAGAAATTCCTGTTTCTGAGGTGTTGGTTTATTATTGGAGAAATGGCTCACCACCCTTCGCTTGAGATGCACCGCTTTTCCTACATAGATGATTTTATCTTTTGCATCGTGGAAATAGTAAACGCCCGGTGTTAAAGGCAGGCGATCTATATCTTCTTTATCAAGATATAAAGGCAGGTATTGCTCCCTGGATTGTTTGCCAAGCATGGTTGTGATATGATTGTTCACATCCCGTTTGCGCAACAGTTCAAATAAACTAACCGTGGCACGGGCATCACCTCCTGCACGGTGACGGTTGTATATCTGAATATCAAAATGCCGGCAAAGATTTCCCAGGCTGTAAGAAGCCAGTTTGGGAAATATTTTTCGTGTATACCTGACCGTGCAGAGCTTTCTTGTTTCGAAATCAAAGCCGGCACGTTCAAATTCATGCTTCAGAAATGAATAATCGAAATTGACATTGTGGGCCACAAAAACTTTCCCCTGCAATAGTTCCAGGAGCCGGGGAGCAATTTCCTCAAAACGGGGGGCCAGTTGCACCATTTCATCTGTAATTCCCGTGAGGCTTTGAATAAAACGTGGAATCGGGTGACCGGGATTGATCAATGTTTCAAACTGATCCACAACCTGCTGTCCATCATGGATATAAACAGCCACCTCCGTAATTCCATTGCCAGAGGCATACCCTCCCGTGGTTTCAATATCTGTAATCGCAAACAACATAACTACCAAAATTCCAGTATTTCCCAGTTAAATTCGTGAAAAAAGGGGGCAAAAATTTGAAAATTCGCCTAATTCTTGTTAGTTTTAAATAAATCAGAAATTTGAATGGTTGTGATTCTGATTTCCCCCTGATAATCCGATACCTTTTGTAAGCTGAATCCTATCCTTCAGTATGTCTTTTTTCATTTTTAAAAGGTATCATATGTCTACGAACAATTATGTAAACGATTCAGCAAAACAAACTCTGTTTGTTATCGTGTTTTTTACTGCTATTGCAGTGGTAACTTATTTCTTTTTTAGTTAAGTTAACCTAGTGCTTATAGAGTAAATTCTACACTGCTGCCCCACTGGGGTTATAAACTTATTTTTCTCTTTAGCCGGTAGTTCAGAATCCTGATCTCCCGACAAGGGGATTTTTTATTTTATACTGCCCTTATTTCGCATTGATTTTTACAGTTCTCCTCTCTTAAAGACCCTCTATAATTCTTACCTTTGCCGACCAAATCAATTAAAAGGGCAATGGAATTAAGCAAGAATTTTAACCACCAGGTGGCAGAAGAACAATGGTACCAGCATTGGCTCAAAGAAAATTACTTTTCAAGTACTCCCGATGAAAGAGAGCCTTATACGGTGGTCATTCCTCCTCCTAATGTAACAGGTGTGTTGCACATGGGCCATTGCCTTAACAATACCATCCAGGATGTGTTAGTACGCCGTGCCCGTATGCAGGGAAAGAATGCCTGCTGGGTACCGGGTACAGATCATGCTTCTATTGCCACCGAAGCCAAAGTGGTGCAAATGCTTCGTGAAAAGGGAATTCAAAAAGCATCGCTCAGTCGTGATGAATTTTTGAAATATGCCTGGGAATGGAAGGAAAAATACGGCGGTATCATTCTGCAGCAGCTGCGCAAACTGGGCTGCAGCCTCGACTGGAACCGTACGTCTTTTACCATGGATCCGGATTATTATCAATCGGTGATCAGGGTGTTTATTGATTTGTACAACAAAGGATACATCTACCGTGGAAAACGAATGATCAACTGGGATGTGAGAGCAAAAACAGCCCTGAGTGATGAAGAAGTGATCCGCAAAGAAACCAACCAGAAATTATATCATCTGCGTTATAAAATTGACAGCCTGGATGAACACATTATCATAGCCACTGTTCGTCCGGAAACCATTATGGGCGATACCGCCATCTGTGTACACCCTAAGGATGACCGTTATAAACACCTGCATGGGAAGTTTGCATTTGTTCCCTTAATCAACCGTCGTATCCCCATTATTACGGATGACTATGTAACGATGGATTTTGGAACCGGTGCTTTGAAAGTGACACCGGCCCATGATATGAACGATTATCAACTGGGACAAAAACACAGCCTCGAAGTGGTTGATATTTTCAATGATGATGGTACTTTAAATGCCGATGCACAAATCCTGGTAGGCGAAGACCGTTTTGAAGCCCGCAAGAAAATTATTCCTCTGCTGGAAGAACAAGGTTTTCTTGTAAAAACAGAAGATTATATAAGTGAAGTTGGATATAGTGAACGTACCGATGTGGTGGTGGAACCCCGCCTCAGTTTACAATGGTGGGTGGATATGAAAAAAATATCCGGACCAGCATTGGAAGTGGTAATGAATGAGGACATTAAATTCTATCCTTCCAAATTCAAGAATCTCTATCGTCACTGGATGGAGAATATTAAAGACTGGTGTATCAGCCGTCAGCTATGGTGGGGACATCGCATTCCAGCCTGGTATGATAAGAATGGAAATTATTACGTTGCCGCTACATTGCAAGAAGCAAAGCAAAAAGCGCAAAGCGAAATGCTGAAAGCAAATCCGGGCATTGAGCCTTCTGCCCTGAGCATTGAGCTTTCCCAGGACGAAGATTGCCTCGATACCTGGTTCTCTTCCTGGCTCTGGCCCTTTGAAGTGTTCAAAGGATACAGTAATCCCGGCAATGCAGAAGTAAATTATTACTACCCCACCAACACCCTGGTGACAGCTCCCGAAATCATTTTCTTCTGGGTAGCACGTATGATTATGGCAGGCATGGAATACCAGAAAGAAATTCCATTCCGTGAAGTGTACTTTACAGGAATTGTACGAGATAAACTCGGCCGCAAAATGAGTAAGAGCCTGGGCAACTCACCCGACCTTCTTGAACTCATTGACCGTTACGGAGCCGATGCCTGCCGTTTTGGAATCCTGATTTCCTCTCCTGCCGGCAATGACTTGTTATGGGACGAAGGGAGCAATGAACAGGGACGCAACTTCAACAATAAAATATGGAATGCGCTGAAACTGGTGAAGATGTGGGAAGCAAGGCAAAAAGCAGCAGGCGAAACGCCCAATGCAGAAAGCAATTTTGCCGTAGAATGGTTTGACAACCGGTTGAATGAAGCAAAAGGTGAAATTGATCAGTTGTTTAAAGAGTTCCGGCTGAGTGAAGCTTTGAAAACCATTTACTCTTTGATTTGGGATGATTTCTGCAGTTGGTATCTCGAATGGGTGAAGCCCGGTTTTGAACAACCGATTGATGCTGCGGTTTATGAAAAAACGGTATCCTTCTTTGAAGAACTCATGCAATTACTGCATCCGTTTATGCCTTTCATCACAGAAGAAATTTATCATGAGCTGAAAGAAAGAAGTGCAGGAGATGATATTACCATCAAACAGTTCAAATCTGTTACTAATACAGATGATTCAGTATTGAAACTGGCTGCTCATCTGAAAGAAGTGATTACTTCATTACGTGATGTAAGAGTGAAGAATCAGATCAAACCAAAAGAAACCATCAAACTTTCCATTGAAACAACTGAGCAGGCTTCTTATGCTCGTATCAATCCTGTATTGCAAAAACAAGTAAATGCAGAAAGTATTGAGTTTGTGAATTCGGCCGTTTCTGGAAGTATTTCAACGGTTATACAAAAAGACAAGTTTTATCTTGTTACCGATACTGTGATTGATACCACCTCACAAAAAGAACAATTGCTGAAAGACCTGGATTATTATAAAGGGTTCCTGGTATCTGTTGAGAAGAAGCTGGGCAATGAACGGTTTGTTCAAAACGCCAAACCGGAAGTGGTGGCTATTGAGCAAAAGAAAAAAGCCGATGCGGAAGCAAAAATCAAAGCAATAGAAGAAAGCCTGGCAGCGTTATAATACAAAGAAGAACCCCGTATGAACAAACGACACTTTCGTATCACAGTTCTGGCTGTTCTGCTACTGTGGCTGGGCAATACTGCATCAGCCCAGCAAACGGCACCTAAACTCACTCCGCCAAAGCTTCAATCGTTCTGGGGTTTCACAAAGGGCGGCGAATTACCGCTGGAAATGGTACTGAATGTACTAGACTCAGCAGTATGGGTTATTGATGCCAACAAAGTTCGCTACCCTATTTCACGGTTTATGGTTTTGTTTCGCAGTAAAGACCGTTTTGAAGACGATGAAACAGGTGAAATCAAAAGCCGTTTCAATTCAAATGTGCTGCAGGTGAAAAACAATGGATTTTTACCGGAACAATGGCGGAAGCAATTGTTTGAAAATGTAAAGAAAGAAGATGAACTGCTGATTGTTGATATCATTGTACGGGATAAAAAAGGGAACTTTTTTAAGGCTCCCGATATTAAAATTGTTGTGCAGTAAATCAGAATAAATCCAGCGGCAATACCACTTCAAACACATTCGGATTCCGGTTTACATCCACCAGGTCTGTATCCAGCAAACGGCTATACCTTACGCCAATAGTTATCTCCACACTGTTCCACACTCTCGTATCGAAGTACAGCTCCATTCCGGCTGATCTGAAATGATAAACATTCCCTGTCCGTAAACTTTTCCCTTTAGCATCATCATAAAATGCATTGCCCCTCACCCGAAGCAAATAAACAAGATTTCCAAAACCAGCATCCGGGTATACTAACGGAAAATGGTAGTTCACACTCCATTTCGATAAGCGTGGGAAATTAATGGCATTATACCCTCTTGAGAAAGGAAAGCTGTTGGAAAAGAAACGTCCATCCAGTGTATCTCTTGACTGATAAGATCCCGTTACCACCAGATGATTGTTTCGCAGAAACCCCGGAAAATAAAGTGCTCCTGTTAACAACAACTGGTTACCTGGAGCTCCCATTGTTTTCCCCTTATGCTGCACCGTTAGTGCCTGAGCCCAATTGGGGTAAATTTGCTGTTTCGCTTTCTGGCTTTGGTTCACAAACCGGAAATACGAAAGCATATAATTAAAATTGGTGACAGTTTTGTTTGCATCTTTCAAACGTAATTGTTCTGTATTATAGCTTGTGGATACGGTTAAAAATTTATACGTAGTTCCGCTTGTAAAGCGTAACGGAACAGTCAACCCTATATGAGCATTTGTTTGATCATAATTGAGTGTGGACAAATCGCTCAATACAGCAGTGTGATTCCATGTGTTTGAAATACCGGCATTGATCTGGGGATAAAATCCGCCATAAACTATATCGGCGCCTAACTCATGCGACGATTCGTTCCTGTTATAATTATAAGAATATTCGCCGTAGAGATTATTCATGATATTCTCACTTATAAAAGTGATCCCGTAATCGGGTTCATATAAGGTTGGCCGCCAGCTATGAATCTGAAACAAACGGGGAAACTGTTTATAGCGTGTAATAGTTCCGGGTTGTTGTTCTACCTGTGAAACTATATCCGGTAAAGACTGAAATGATTTTACATTGTTGTATTGCAAAACAGGAGCAGAAAGTGTTGTTTTTTGTTTTTGCAACTGATCCGTTTTTTGCTGCAGAATCATATATCCGCCGCTGGTGAATGTATTCCACAGCAGAGTATTGCTCGCCGGATCAAAAGATGCCTGGTAATTTCCATTAGCCAGGTTTGACAGTTGCACCAGTTCACCTGTGGTTCTGTTATAGAGCATTAGTACATCTGTTTCACCTTGTGCAGAGGTGAACAAAACAGAATCTCCACAAACCCTTACATAAGAAATCAAAGCCTTACTAAACGGTAACAGCACTTGCTCTTGCCCGTTACTGATATCTGTTTCTATCAACGCCATCTCTCCTTTTTTGTTACGAACAGCCGAAATCACTGCAGTGCCCGTTGGATTAAAAACCGGATAGGTATAAATAAATTGTCCGGGATTGGGCAACTCTTTTGATTGAACAGAATCAGTCAACGAAAAGAACACCAGGCTACTTTTCTGATCAGTTGTGTATTGCACTGCCACAATAGAAGAACCATCATCAGAAAGATCGGGCATAAACAAGCGGGACTTTGTTGAAATTTTACGCACTTCATCAGATACTATATTCCACAGCTTTACAACAGAATACTCTTTCCATCCCCAGCGTGGATCAGGTTCATAGGCTGTGTACACCACTTTATCATTTTTGTACGAATAATAAGCATCAGTAGCAATATCCTTTACTCTCAGTTTTTCTTCTGTACCATCTTTAGAAATACGAACCCATACCGGAACCTGGCGATAACCGGATTTTAATGCAAGAATGGTTCCGTCGCCTGTTAAGAAAGGATATTGATAGGATTGTACATTATGTTTTTCCTGTTTGGTAACCGGCGTCATTCCATTGAAGGAAGCACTTGCAGAAAGATTCATCTTTCCTTTATAAAAACCAAGTGAGTTCTGTACAAATTGTTTGAACGGCTCGCCTGAATGTTTTTTAATGGCAGATTGCATAGGGTAAAACAATCCTTTGTAATCAACCGCATCCGTTGTTACTTTCTTCCAGAAATCTGCCCCGTATTTTTCGTGTCCGTAACTAACCAGCATATATCCCAGGTCGTAATGATTGGGAACAAAATCACGAAAAGATCCGTTTCGCAATTTCATATAAGAATATTGTTTACCCGATAACCATAAGGAACGATAGGAATTAAAAAAATCGGGAAGTCGTCCACGCCCCTGGTTACTGCTCATCGTTTCCTGCAGCACAGCATCTCCTTCCCAGAACCAATCGGGTATGGCTGCATTCATGGCAACTGCCTGGCCCTGTTGTCCAAAGAATACACCAGCTGCTTTTGAAACAAACCGATGAAAATTGGAAAACTGTTCCATATGCCTCCCTTCATGAATTGCCAGCGACAAATGCCAGGGAATTGACCCCATTGTATTGTTATTGAGATCGGGCATCATATAAAACTCACTGCGGTAAGGAGCTATTCCCACATACGCATTCGACTGGATGGTTTGGTTTTGCATTACCAGATTAAACTTGCGCAACTGATGGCCAAGCGAAGTAGGTTTACTGCGGGACAAATGATGCAGAGTCCATGCCACTTCCCTTGCCTGTACTTCAAGACCGGCTGGAAATACCACACGTACCGTATCGGTATTCAACTGATAAAGTTTCAGAGAAGGTTTATTCCCGCCAAAAACCTGTGCCTGTAACTCTGCTGTTGTAACTACCATCAGAAACAGAACGATGATACGTTTCATCATAGATGCTGTTGAAATGATTAAAAATGAAATTCTGCCACTATCTTTAATACAAGAACCGCCTATGCTTTTACTTGCTCTCTCCATCGCTCCCGGACTCGCCATCAGTCTTTTTATTTTTCTGAAAGACAGGTACAACCGGGAACCCGGATTAAAATTATTGATTTGTTTTCTATTAGGATGCGTCAGTGTAATTCCGGCCATCATCATTCAGCTGTTTACCACCAAACCGGCCGACCACCTGCTGGGAGAAGGAATTCTTTTCACCGCCTTTTTTGCTTATATCATTGTAGCACTAAGCGAAGAACTGAGCAAATTTGTAATGCTCCGCTACTATGCATTCCCAAAGAAAAGTTTTGATGAGCCATTTGATGGTATCGTTTACAGTGTTATGGTGGGAATGGGTTTTGCCACGGTTGAAAATATTGGCTATGTAATGCAGCATGGTTTGGGTACTGCACTGCTTCGTATGTTTTTAAGTGTTCCGGCACATGGCACTTTTGCCATTTTGATGGGCTATTATGTGGGTAAAGCAAAATTCCACCCCAAACGCAGATTTAATAATTTGTTTCTTGGTTTATTCTGGGCAGTGTTCTTTCACGGGACCTACGATTTCTTTTTATTTCTTCAGGGAAAAGAATACGTCAACAAATTCGTAGGTGATGGATTGCTTTTCCTTGGCGCAGTTGCCTCTTTTATTGTTGCAATCTGGCTATCAAAAAGAGCCATCCGTGAACATCAGGAAACGTCAAAGAATATGTTTGAGAACAGTAAACTCTATAACAATTTTTAATCCCCCTTCACTCATTCACTCATTCAATCCTTAAACTCCTGCCAGTTTCTCTTTCAACACTCCCATTACAAATACACTTTGAACATTGCCAATGTTTTCACTCTGACTGAGTTTATTTACATGAAAGTTGTAATAATCATCCATATTCTCTGCCACCACTTTCAGCATGAAATCAAACTCACCCGAAATATTATAACATTCAATCACTTCATCCAGTTCGTTGATATGTTTAATGAACTTCGCCCCCGCTGTTTTACTGTGCGCATTTAATGAAACATATACAATCACTTTGAGGCTTTTCCTGATTTGCGATGCATCAATAACTGTTGTATACTGTTTGATTACACCGCTTCGCTCAAGACGTTTCATCCGTTCATGTACAGGTGTGGTGCTGAGGTGCACTTCCTCTGCAATTTCCTTCACCGTCATCCTTGCATTCTGCTGTAATAAACGAAGGATGGCAATATCAATTTTATCGAGCATCACAGGCTCTTTAGTGTTTTTTTCTGCCGGAAGGGATTTTGGCATCTTGTTTCAGTTTTATACCCTGTAAAATAATCATTTTATAGATTTTTATTCTGAATATTATTCAATTCATATTATTTTCTACTGAAAAACTACCTTTGCAGTTCTAAAATTCAACACATGTCAGCTAAAAGAAACAAAATCGACTTCGACCTGAAGTATAAAGTAAAAGATATCAGTCTCGCCGAATGGGGACGCAAAGAAATTCGTCTTGCCGAAGCAGAAATGCCCGGTTTGATGGCTATCCGTGAAGAATATGGCCCCAAACAACCGCTGAAAGATGCACGTATTGCCGGCTGTTTACATATGACCATCCAGACAGCTGTATTAATTGAAACACTGGTTGCATTGGGTGCAGAAGTGAAATGGAGCTCTTGTAATATCTTCTCAACTCAGGATCATGCTGCTGCTGCAATTGCTGCTGCCGGTGTGGGTGTTTATGCCTGGAAAGGACAAACTATTGAAGAAGCCGATTGGTGCATTGAACAAACTTTATTCTTTGGTTCGCCTGATCGTCCGTTGAACATGATTCTGGATGATGGTGGTGATCTTACCAACATGGTGCTGGACAACTATACAGAACTGATCCCCGGAATCAAAGGTATCAGCGAAGAAACAACTACCGGTGTTCACCGCCTGTACGAACGTGTGGCCAAAGGAACGTTACCTATGCCTGCGATTAACGTAAACGACAGTGTTACCAAATCAAAATTTGATAACAAATACGGTTGTAAAGAATCATTGGTGGATGCGATCCGTCGTGCTACCGATGTAATGCTTGCCGGTAAGGTTGCTGTTGTAGGTGGTTATGGTGATGTGGGTAAAGGTTCTGCTGCTTCACTCGCAGGTGCCGGTTGCCGTGTGATTGTAACTGAGATCGATCCTATCTGCGCATTACAAGCTGCCATGGATGGTTTTGAAGTGAAGAAAATGATTGATGCTGTTAAAGAGGCTGATATCGTTGTTACAGCTTCCGGTTGCCGTGATCTTATCACCGGCGAACACTTCAAAGCAATGAAAGACAAAACCATCGTATGTAACATTGGCCACTTTGATATTGAAATTGATGTTGCCTGGTTAAACCAACATTATGGCAATACAAAAGACACGGTAAAACCACAGGTTGATATTTATAATGTAGATGGAAAAGATATCATCCTGCTTGCAGAAGGTCGTCTGGTGAATCTGGGTTGTGCAACAGGTCATCCTTCCTTTGTAATGAGTAACTCTTTCTCGAACCAAACGCTGGCTCAGATTGAACTGTGGACCAACCACGCTGCATACGATAAGAATGTATACGTTCTCCCCAAACATCTCGATGAAAAAGTAGCACGTTTACACCTTGCGAAAGTTGGTGCTCAGTTAGATGAATTAACAGATGCACAGGCTGAGTATCTCGGCATCAGCAAAAACGGTCCGTTCAAAGCTGAACAATACAGATATTAATAAATGCAAAAAGCAGAAGGTTGAAAACCCCGACCGATAGCGTCGGTGGCTCAATGCCAAAGGCTACTACAAACCCGCTTCGGAAGGAGCGGGTTTTCTTTTGAAACCAATTGCAGGGTTTATCAATTTCTTTGTGCATTTATCGATTATCAGAGCTTATTTTTATAAATGAAAACCAAAGAAATCAGTATGAAGATTTGTACAGTTTTATTATTGGCATTTTTAATCTCAATTCAAGCATCATTTGCCCAGCAACAGAAAACAGATGCCAATCTGCTGAAACTGAAATCACCCGATACATTACGCACATTGTTCATTACCACGAAAGGAAATTTCACAGTAGAAGTGTACCGCCATTGGTCGCCATTGGGTGCCGATCGCTTTTATCAATTGATTAAAAGTGGTTATTACAATAATACCATCATCTTCCGTGTGGTGAAAGATTACCTTGTTCAATTTGGCGTGAATGAAGACAAACAGAAAAATATTTTCTGGCAGGGAAAGAATATCAAAGACGAGCCTGTGCTTGGCTCCAACACAGAAGGAACCATCTGTTTCTCACGTGGAGCCCCTAACACACGAAAAACATCCATCTTCATCAACCTGCGTGATAATCTCACGTATGATACCATGACAGTTGCCGGTGTAAAAGGGTTTGTTCCCTTTGCGAAAGTAATCAGTGGTATGGATGTGGCAAAGAGTTTCTTCAGCGATTATGGCAATGAGACCATGAAAAGTGCAGACACCATTTACTTTAAAGGAAATGCATGGATGCTGAAAAAATATCCCGGCCTTGATCTGGTGAAAGAAGTGCAGATTCTGAAATAATTGCTGACTGCCAGGCCTTTAAAAAACTCCGGAATAACTACAAACTTTCCGCCATTCATTCTAATTTTTTTCTTCTCATCCCCTCCCCTAAATTCGCTGCCCGTTTAAAATTGGAGACTCATGATTGAATTTGCATCCCGGATTGCCGGACAGTTAAGTTTGCGTGCCGCACAGGTAGAAGCCGTATTAAGTTTATTTGAAGAAGGTGCTACAATCCCTTTTATTTCACGATACCGGAAAGATAAAACCGGCAACCTCGATGAAGTACAGATTCAGCAGATTCAAGACCAGCATAAATTTCTGAAAGAGTTTACGGAACGTAAAGCGTTCATAGAAAAAACAATTACAGAGCAAGGTAAAATGACCGATGCCATTCAGAAAAAACTGGATGCAGCCACCACCCTCAACGAACTGGAAGACATTTATCTTCCTTACAAACCCAAGCGTAAAACAAAAGCACAAACAGCCAAAGAAAACGGATTGGAGCCCTTGGCGCTTTTATTATTAGAACAATCGGAAATCAACCCTGCTACAGAAGCTGAAAAATTCATCACTGAGAATGTAAAATCAACAGATGAAGCATTGCAGGGTGCCCGTGATATTATTGCAGAGCAGGTGAATGAAGACGCAAACATCCGTGCCCGTCTTCGTAAATACTTTGAAGAACACGCACTGGTAAAAAGCAGTGTGATGAAAGATAAAGAAACAGAAGGTGCTAAATACAAGGACTATTTCGACTTCAGTGAACCGGTGCATAAAATCCCTTCTCATCGCATTCTTGCCATCTTACGTGGCTTTACAGAAAGCATACTGAAGATGAGCATTGAACCGGAAGAAGAGCTGGCGATTGAATTGATTGAAGAAGGAATTGTAAAAGGAATGAGTGACTCTACCACGCATGTAAAAAAAGCAATCAAAGATGCTTATAAGCGATTGCTGCAACCAAGCCTTGAAACCGAGTTCCGTTCACAACTGAAACAAAGAGGAGATGAAGATGCAATTAATGTTTTTGCAGAAAATCTTCGTCAGTTATTATTAAGCAGTCCGCTGGGAAGCAAACGTATCCTTGCGATTGATCCCGGCTACCGTACAGGTTGCAAAATTGTTTGTTTGGATGAAAAGGGCGAACTGCAAACCACCGATCTCATTTATATTCATGAGCCGGGCAAGTTGTTTACCAGTGAGCAAACGATTCGTCATCTTGTAAACGTTCATAAAATTCAAACCATTGCCATTGGCGATGGAACTGCAGGAAGAGAAACCGAACAGTTTATCAAAAAACTCAACCTCGGCTTGCCTGTGTTTTTAGTAAACGAAGATGGCGCTTCTGTTTACAGCGCCAGCGAAGTGGCAAGGGAAGAATTTCCAACCTACGATGTAACAGTACGTGGATCTGTGAGTATCGGTCGCCGCCTTATGGATCCGTTGGCAGAACTGGTGAAGATTGATCCAAAAAGCATTGGTGTGGGACAATACCAGCACGATGTAAACCAGATCCGCTTAAAAGAACGACTGGATCAAACAGTGGTAAGTTGTGTGAACCAGGTAGGTGTTAATCTCAATACGGCGAGCAAACATTTGCTCAGCTATGTAAGTGGCATCAACAGTGGAATTGCAGAAAATATTGTAAAGTATCGAAGTGAAATCGGAAGATTCAACAGCCGCCAGCAATTACTGAAAGTAAGCAGGCTGGGTGAAAAAGCATTTGAACAATGTGCCGGCTTCTTACGCATAACCGATGGCGAAAACTCATTAGATAAAAGTGCAGTGCATCCTGAAACCTATCCATTGGTGGAACGCATGGCTGCGGATCTCAATCTGAAAGTGGAGGAACTCATCGGCAATGAAACAATCATCAAGCAAATCAATCCAAAGAAATACGTTACCGAACAAATTGGTGAACTAACGATCAATGATATTCTGAAAGAGTTACTCAAACCCGGATTGGATCCACGTAGTGAAATTCAGAGTTTTGAATATGCTAACATCTTCAGCATTGAAGAAGTAACTCCGGGTATGGTGGTACCGGGTATTGTAACCAACCTCACACGTTTTGGCGCTTTTGTTGATATTGGTGTAAAACAGGATGGACTGGTGCATGTATCAGAAGTATCACATGATTATATCACCGATCCGGCTGAAAAATTAAAGCTGAACGATAAAGTGCAGGTGAAAGTGCTGGAAGTGGATTTACCACGCAAACGTATCTCTCTTTCTATCAAGCAAACAATGGAAGCGCCGGCAAGAGGTGCCAGAACGAATAAAGGAAACAACTTCCGGAAAAAAGAAGAAGACCTGAGTTCATTAAGCGTAAATGATGCTTTAGCTGCGTTGAAGAAGAAGTTTGGCAAATAAGTATGCAAAATCTTTCTTTCTGCCTTAGCAGAAAGTGTTTAATTTCCGTTCTGTAGCGTTACGTATGCAGAAAAAATATTATTCTCTTTTTGTAATTGCATTGGGCAGTTTTTTAGCCTGGTATTTATTCAGCAGGGCCAGCATGCTTTCCATGACGCATGATGAAAGCGGCACTACCGATCTGGCTGTTGTACCTGTGCTGGACATCATGTTTTCACCTGCTCAGTTTCAAACAGCAAACAATCACATTCTGCATTCACTGCTGATGAAGTTCAGCATTCTTATGTTTGGATACAAAGAATGGGCTGTTCGTTTACCCAACTTATTATCCTTCTTTATCTACTTTGCTGCTGCGGTCTATTTAGTACAACAGCTGAGCAGTAATCTATGGATGCGTGCTGCTAGTCTGGTTATTTTATGTTCTGTACCCTACCTGCTCGATTTCTTTGCACTAGCAAGGGGTTATGGCATAGCCAATGCATTTGGTATGGCTGCGGGGGTATTATTATTCGCTTATTTTCACAACCAGAAAAAGAAATTCCTGTTACCGTCGTTCATCTGTGCGGCATTGGCTGCTTACTCCAATTTCACCTGGTTGAATTTATACCTTGGCTTATGGGCAACCGCCAACCTGTTTACACTTTTATACAGGACGAATAAAGAAGAATCGCTTTTCTCGTCATTGTTCAAAGTGAATTTGTATCCGCTGCTTACCGTTGCATTACTTGCATTGATCAGTTATAAGCCCATCAGTTTTTTACGAACCAAAGATGAATTTAAATGGGGAGCCGTTAACTGGAGCGACTCCTTTCATACGTTTATTAATGACTTATTATACGGACAAAAAATTCCCCCGTTCAGTGGAGAACTGAGCCATCAATTGTTATTCTATGGATTGCCTGTGTTACTGTTGCTGGGTGCAGGAATAGCAGCATGGAATCATTTTAACCAATCAAGAGAAGAAACCGTTTCTTCAAAAACTGTACTCTTTTTTTCTTCCCTGCTTCTCATTATTGTACTGGGAACCGTTTTGCAGAAACATCTCTTAAACACATTTTATATCGATGGCAGAAAAGCCACAATTTATATCCCGGCTTTAGTATGTTTTTTTGTTTCATTGTTATCTTATGCTGAAGAACATTTTCCCGGCAGAGGAAAAGCATTGATGTATTTATCCGGCTTTGCAGCTATACTTCAATTCGGATTTACTTTCAACCTGAGTACCTGCAGGGAATGGTGGTATGATGCCAATAGCAAAGAAGCTATTCAATTCATATGCAAGGATTCGTCTGTGACTGATAAAAAGGTTGCACTAAACTGGCTCTTTGCCCCCTCTTTTTCATTTTACAACAATCATCAGCTGAATCAATGTATTGCAGGGGTTATTAAGACCAATGAGCCCAATCCGTATGCAAACGCCAGTTATTGTTATGTGATTGGAGATGAAATCAAATCAGTCCCACCTGAATTCCGTATTGTAAAACGTTATTTCTGGGACAGGTTCCTCTTGAAAAAAGATATGGCTGCCTTTGAACTGGAAAAGCAATCGATCATCAAAAGGGATTCCGCCGCTTTCGCCGGACTATCGTATGAAGACCAGCAACGGAAAGTAGTTGAACAACTTGTTCAGCAACTCCAGCAATTGAACTGGAACGATGTAAACTGGAAAGATTAAATTAATCCACTGCTTCATCTACATAAGCTGAAATCCAACCTACTTGTCCGTTTTTCACGAAATAAAATTGTTTGGATTCGTACACCGATTTGAACTGACGCATAATTTTCAGCAATAAACCCGTACCTCCCATCAATGCTTTCTGATCAAATACAGCATGTACACGTTTGGCTTCACGCAATACTGCTTCTTTATCTACAGAAGGATCTTTGATCCGGCTTACAATTGCTTCCGGAGAAAGTGAAGCGAAATCTTTGACTAAGTTTTGTGAAAAATTAAATACATCGTCATAACTGAGCGTTACAACAGAATTACCAATCATCTCAGGTGCTACTAATGTGGCTACAGACCAGGCAATACCTCCACTGAAAGCAATGTTATCGCTCAACGGATAAGCACCACTGTAATTAACAGCATAAATGATATCTGTTTGTTCGGCGCCATCCAAAACACGCTTTAATTTGTTTTGATAATTAGTAAGGCTTTTATCTTCATCTAATGCTTTTTCGGCAGCATTGGTTGTACTCTTTGTACCCCAGTTTAACTGGAACAATTTAAAGTCGGTTGTGTTACCAAAAGGGAAATAACCGCCTTTGGTATTACCACTTCCAATATCAATCAGAAACGTGCTGTACCTTCTGTTATTTGGTACAATTCCCAAATGAGAAAGGCGGGCTTCTTCTCTTACATCAATAACATCCACCTTACGTCCGGGATCTCCGATCTTTTGTTGAAAAGCAGTAATGAAGTTGGAAATCCATTCTGTCTTTTTATCTTTTTCAGCCTGCATTTTCACACCACTGCTGATCACCGTAAAAATGCGTTTCGCAGGAACTTTATAATCATTCAGTGCCACATTATAAAGCGATGCTAGTCCGTTAATTGTGGCATCAAATGTTGCCTGAGTGAACGTGATAAAATCTGTATTGACTGATGTATCTTTCAGCACATGAAACTCGCCATTGCTTTGGGAATTTTTTCCAATTTCAACCACACTCATTTTCACGCCTTTGGAACCAATTTCAATCCCCACGTAAATATTTGATTTGCTGAATTTCCTGTTAAAGGAAGTCTGGGCAGTTACTGAAGTCAAATTGGCCACCAGCAACAAAGCAATCAGGCAAAAACGGTTCATCAAGTTCATGCAAAACAATTTTAGCCCCGTTTCGGGACAGTGATAAAAATCAATAGATAAAAGTATTAAAAGCAAGGGGGAACAGGGCGCAAACCCAATGGCAGAACCTGATATGTGAAAAAAAAGGCGGGAAATGTGGACAGCGTTAATTCAGCATCAGGGATGATTGTCCAATCCGTTGCCCGTTATGGTAAATGAGCAATTGATAGCGGCCTGAAGGCGCTCCGTTTAAATTCACAGATGCATTCACCTTCTTTTGTTCACCACGTGCACATTCAACATTCAGTTTACGGGAAAAACGGATGGTTCCTTCAGATAAGGTATTGAACATACCTGCCAGCCATTCATCATCCTGCACCACTTGTGCCGAAGGGTTTTTTATAACCAGGTAAACAGGTGTTGATTCAACAGATACAGCACCTGATTTTACCGAGAAGGAAATGAGCAATTGATCCGATTCATTTTCCTTTTGAATTGCCGTAAAACGGATATCAGTTGCCTGCAACAAATTATTTCCGGCAGTTGAAGTGGTAGGTTTCGATTCGTTTACAACGGCACCACCACCTGCCCTCCTTTCTGTTATTGCAGGTGCAGTAGCTCTTCCTTTCTGTATCGCATCAATCTGTTGTTGCAAAAACTGGATTTTTTTTTGTGCCTTTTGTAAATCTTCTTTGGTGATGGAATTGATGTCAAGAATTTGTTGAATCTCCTGTTTTAATGAATCAATTTCCTGTAGCTGATCAGTCTGTACCTCCGGCTGGTATTGCACTGTATCGATCTGATTCATGGTTGCCTGGTAGATCTTTTTCACAGAATCATTGATAGCTCTGTTCATAGCTGCCGTATCAATCACCGGTTTTAAACGATCCGTATTTGCATACTTACTTTTATCGTAAATATGAAACACCCATGTTCCCAGCAGGAAAACAGACACCAGCGCCAATAATATTGATTTGAGATCTCTCATCGAAAAGGATCGATGAAAGTACAAAAAACGGACACACATTTATAAACAAAAAAGCCACAGAAACTGTGGCTTTTTTATCAGAGTCGAACCTTATTACTGGGAAACGGTAAATATGATTTCTAATTTCTCCCAGGCAATGGAAACACTTCCATCCACCTTTCCTTCAATCTTCAGTTGTTCCTGGAAACTGCCAGCTAAACCTGGGCGGACTTTAACCCGCAATGCGTCTTCATCCTGCTTGTACCCGTATGCCCCCCACTGTCCCGCATTTTTGTTGAATATGATCACCCATTCATCTTTTCCCGGAATTGTAAACAATGCATACTTTCCTTTGGGCAAGAGTTGGCCCTCTACTTTTATATCAGCATCGGTTTCAAATATAGTAGCCTCATTTGCTCCTGTGCGCCAAACCTCACCATAAGGCACCAGTTTGCCCCAGATTTCACGTCCTTTAACGGATGGTGCACTGTAACTGATTTTAATAGTAGCCGCTCCAACTTTAAATTCTGTTGCCATTGGCGGACTTGGGCGTTTCCCCTTATCCCCTTGTGCGAAAGAAGAAAAAGAAACAGCGAAAATGAAAACCAATAAAATTGAAAATATCCGTTTCATGCTTTTTTCTTTAAAGTTAGAAATTAAAAACAGACACCGTTAACCATTTATATAAACAGCCTTGGCAGCGTTTTGTTAAAAAAATAAAAAAAGGCCCACAAATTTGCACAATTACGATTCTTTCGTAGATTTACGAAAATTTCGTAGATGGAAAAACTTACAATGCAGGAAGAAGAAGCCATGCTTGCTGTTTGGAAAACAGGCGAAGCAAATGTGAAGAGTTTTCTGGAACAGATGGATGCACCAAAGCCTCCCTATACAACCCTCGCTTCCACCATTAAAAACCTGGAAAAGAAAGGTTACCTGGAAAGCCGTCAGGTAGGAAATATGTTTTTGTATAAGCCACTTGTGAAAGAAAGTGATTATAAAAAACGGTTTATGAATCATGTGGTGAAAGACTATTTCGAAAATTCATACAAAGAGCTGGTGACTTTTTTTGCTAAGGAGAAAAAAATATCGGCCGATGAATTAAAAGAAATCATCAACCTGATTGAACAGAAAAAATAAGAACTATGCCTGAATTATTTATTTATTTCCTGAAAGGTTCACTGATCACAGCAGTGTTTCTGTTGTTCTATAAAATTTTATTGAGACAAGAAACATTTTTCCGCTGGAGCCGCTGGTATTTTGTAACAGCCATTGTAGCCAGTTTTCTGTTACCGGCAGTGAATTTGTTCTCGGTTTTCGAAGAATCACCGGTAGCAAACCCGATTGTAAATTATATACCAGACCTCAGTTTCTCAACACAAGTAACTGTACAAAAAAGCTGGTATCATATTATTCTTTCCCAATTACTATTTGCGGGGATGCTGGTAATGTTGCTACGCTTGGTAATGCAGATGATTGCCTTAGTGAAGTTGCGCCGGAATAAAAAAGTGCATACCGGTTCCAATATCAGGATTGTGGAATTACAGGAACAAATCAACCCGTTTTCATTCTTCAATGAAATTTACATAAACCCTGCTTTGCATACAGAAGCCGAACTACAGGAAATTATTCAGCACGAGCAATTCCACATTCAGCAAAAACACACACTTGATATTTTACTGGGAGAAATGTTAACCATTGCTTTCTGGTTTAACCCTTTTGCCTGGCTGCTGAAAAATGCATTGAAGCAAAACCTTGAATTCTTAACCGATAAACTTGTACTGCAAACCGGCATTGATGCCAAACATTACCAGTACAATCTCTTAAAAGTATCCGGATTACAAAACAATATCGCTGCAGCGAATCACTTTCATTTCTTAAAACTGAAAAACAGAATTATTATGATGAACAAACAAAAAAGTCATCCTTACCGCCTCACAAAATACCTGTTACTGGTACCAGTGGTGGCTATCATGCTGCTTGCCTTCAGTGAGCGGAAAGAACTGGCACAAGTACTTCACTCAGCAGTAGTGAAAGATACTGTACCCGTACAAAAACAGGAAGTAACCATTACAGTTGAAAACAAGAACGACAATCCTGAAGTTGAAACTATTAATGTTACCAAAAACAAAGAGAAAGAAGAAGTAACAATTGTTTTGAAAAACGGGAAAAAAGAAGTTTACAATCTCAAAAATGCAGAACAAAAAAAGCAGTTTGAAAAAAAGTATGGCACAACGCTCCTATCAGAAACAACAACAAATGTTGAAGCCCCATCGCCTGCTGGTGCAACATCACCAGTTGGAACCATTTCTGTAATTACTGTTACAGATGCCCCCGACGCTATTGAACCGGCAGATGTTCCTTTAAATGAAAAAGGGTATTACCTAAGCGTTGCCGACGATAATGGTGAATGCGTGGTGATTGTAAAAGACAAATCAAAAAAGATTCTCAAAGCCGTGTTGTTAACAGAATGGGATGCATCTCCTGCAACCTTTGAAAAGAAATATGGCAAAATTCCGCCTGCCAGTAAACGAAAAACAATCAGGGTTACAGCAGCCGGAGCTACTTCTCCTGTAGCAACAAGTACAACGACCAAGACAAACACATTTACTATTACAACAGCAGGTTCTGCGACTGATTTAAAAAATCCATTGGTTATTGTTGATGGAGTTGAAAAACCGGCCGGATTTGAAATGAACAGCATTCCTTCTTCAGAAGTAGTAACAGTAAATGTTCTTTCCGGTGAAAGTGCTACAGCTGTATATGGAGAGAAAGGGAAAAACGGAGTTGTACTTATCACTACCAAAAAACAGAATGCCAGTACCAATCTGCCGGCTCCGGTTGCAAAAAGTAACGATGCTCCCATTTATGTTGTAGATGGGAAAGTGGTAAGCAAAGAAGATGTTGACAAAATCAAGCCTGCCAATATTGCCACGGTTGATATTCTCAAAAATGAAAAGGCAATTCAGGAGTACGGGGATAAAGGAAAAAACGGAGTTATAAAAATCACGCTTAAAAATTAATAATCTCCACAATAGAAAAGAGCCACAGAAATCTGTGGCTCTTTTTACATCAATATTAATTGCTCTTATTTTAATTCAGCTTTCTTCTTGGCAAGATATTCTTTGTCTTTGCCCAGCTTTTGCACCTCAGATAAAGAAGCTATGTAAATACTGCGGCCATGTGTTCCTAATACAATTTCATTTTCACGTTCCTGGATAACAATATCATGCACCGGTACTCTTGGCAATCCGGCCATCCACGCCATACTGCTTACACCGCCATCCAATGAAACATACAATCCATTATCTGTTCCTACATAAATAACTGATTCCACTTTAGGATCTTCTTTTACCACATTTACCGGTTCCATTGGTAAATCTGTAAACAATTGCTTCCAGGTAGTGCCATAATCTTCGCTCACAAACACGTAAGCAGTAAAATGATCATTACGGTAACCATTAAGCGAAACATAAACCCTGCTTTCTTTAAACTTAGATGCCACTACCCTGCTTACATACAAACCCTGCACCTGCTTGGGTAATTTTGTATGAACAGGAACCCATGTGTAGCCGCCGTCTTTTGAAAGCTGAATGATACCATCATCACTACCTGTATACAGCAAACCAAACCGGAGAAGTGATTCGCTTATAGTAACCAACGTTCCAAAAGGAACATTTCCTTCTTTCCTTCCACCTGTTAAATCGCCGCTCAGGTTGGCGGGGTTTTCACCCTTGTTCATACTACGGTGAAAACGGTTACTACCGTAATAGAAAATATCCTGGTTATGCCTGGAAAGCAGAATGGGCGTTTGCCAGTTAAAACGCAACGGTTTATCTCCCAGTTCATGAGAGGGACGAAGATTCACCCGTTGTTGTACCTGTTTGGAACGGTCTACTCTTGAGTAAGCACCAAACTGGGAGCCGGTGTACACAGTGGAATTATCACGGGTATCTACCTGCACCTGCATTCCATCTCCGCCATTCAAGGCTTCAAAGGGATACTTTCCGTTATCAATCCAGTCGATGCTTTCTCTATTATTAGATGGCCCTACCCAGGTTCCATTATCCTGCAAACCTCCGTACACATTATATGGCTTTGCATTGTCGGTGGTAATGGCATAATACTGCCCCACAGGTGGTGTATTCGCTTTAAACCAGTTATCGCCATTATCATAAGAGATATTGGTTCCACCATCGTTTCCATTGATAATGTGTGCGTCATTTTTTGGATTCACCCACAATGCATGATGATCGGCGTGAACATTCCCTTTATCAATATTTTTAAAGTTCTTCCCGCCATCTGTACTCAACATAGCATTATAACCCAGTATATATACTTTATCCGGGTTTGTGTAGGATGTATAAACCTTAGCAAAATAATATCCGTAAGTGCTGAATAAAGTAAGCGGTTTCACATTCGTTTTATTCCAGGTTTTGCCTCCATCATCACTTCGGTAAACTTCTGCTCCTTTTATTCCGGCATTGGTAAAACCATCATCGCCTGCATCAAAATAATCCCATAAAGCAACGGGCTGAATCTTATTAGCTTCCACCATTTCCTTCACAACAGTTGCATTATATTTTGCAGGAAAGCGTTGCTTACGCATAAATGAGTCAAGCTTCTTGTTATCCATAGCCAGGAATTGTTCCTTACTCATGGTTTTAAAATCTTTCAGTTGAATGGATGTATCAACAGCAGGCTTTTTACTTGTATCGGGTTTTAGCTCATTGTTATCAATGATTGCATAAACAATATTGGGATTAGCAGGAAAAACGGTTACACCAATACGTCCCAATTTGGTTCCTGTAGCAAAGCCACTTCCGGCACCTGTCATTAACGTCCAGGTTGTACCACCATCCACACTTTTGTAAATACCACTGGTGGCGCCACTTTCTTCAAATTTCCAGGCACGGCGGGTGCGGTACCACACAGCAGCATATAACTCTGATGGATTATTTGGGTTGATATCCATTTCAACGGCACCTGTATTTTCATCTACAAACAAAGTTTGTTTCCAGGTTTTACCTCCATCTGTTGTTTTAAAAACACCACGTTCTTTGTTGGGAGAATAGAGATGGCCTAAAGCAGCCACCCATGCTGTATTGGGATCTGTGGGATGAAGTTGAATTTTTCCAATATGATGTGTTTCCGGCAATCCAAGGTATTCCCATGTTTTTCCATTATCGGAACTGCGGTACACACCATTTCCGGCGTAAGAAGAACGGCTGCTGTTTACTTCACCGCTTCCCACCCAAATGATTCTTTGCCCGTACCATTTCACGGCAATATCACCAATCGTGATCACATCTTCCTGATCAAAAATCGGGGTAAAGGATTGTCCGTTATTGACCGTATACCAAAGTCCGCCCGTAGCATATGCCACATAAAATTCATTGGGATTTTCGGGATTGGCTTCTATGTCCACCACCCTTCCGCTCATGATAGACGGACCGATGTTTCTGAATTTCACATCTTTGAGTAAGGAATTTTGTTCCAGTGTTTTACGCAGTTGCAGTCCTTTCTGGCGGTCTTCAGCACTTGTTGGCTTGATTTGTGCAGAAAGAGAAATACTAACAAAAAGAAAACAAACAATCGGGGTAACTTTGTACAGGCAATATTGAAACGCCTGAATCGTTTTTACTCGTAGCATGTTGATTTGGTTTAAAAAACTTCTTTTATGAAGAGATTAAAATGGAATTCAAACATACGAATGTTGTCATTATGCTCCGCTTTGATCCTGTTTTTTGGGATAAACGGCAATGCACAATGGAAAGAATATATCATTGGTGTTAAAGGAGATACATTGAATTGTGTTGACATGAAAGGATTAAAACAAGGGAAGTGGATTACCCGTGTGGATGAAATACGTGGGGAGCCGGGTTATGAAGAAGAAGGTGAATACCGGAATGATAAAAAAGAAGGTGTCTGGAGGGTTTATACATTACAGGGCGATATTCTTGGTATTGAAAATTACAGGTGGGGGAATAAGCACGGACAACAACAGTATTTCAATACAATGGGTGATTTGATTCGTGAGGAAAGCTGGCTGGCGCAAAATCCGGACAGCCCTACCGAGATGGTGGAAGTGTTTGATATTAACGATCCAAAGAAAGTATATTATGTAGAAGTAAAAATGGAAGGATCAACTGTACCACACGGCATCTGGAAAATTTATGAGCCGGGCACCGGTAAATTACTCAAGAAAGAAAATTATATACTGGGGAAATTGGATGATGGGTCTGGCACCGGAAACGGAATGATAAAAAAAGAAGAGAACTCCGGCAGTTCAGAAAACACGCAGGAAAAGAAACCAGCCGCCAAAGAAAAACCGAAACCAAAAGAGGTGATGCAGTTTGAAAAGAAAAACGAAGGAAAGAAAAAAATAAAAGTCCGCACAGGAGAAACAGGCGGTTGACTTTTATTCTACGATCAGCTGGCGTTTATAAAGCTGAACTGTGTTTTCATAGCCCAGGTACAATGCATCACAAACAATCGCATGGCCAATGCTTACTTCATCCACCCATGGAATATTCTTAATAAAATAGTTGAGATTTTGCAGATCCAGGTCATGGCCTGCATTGATACCCAAACCTAATTCCCGGGCTCTTTCGGCTGCATCAACATAGGCTTCAATCGCTTCCTCTTTTTCACCTGCTGCATATTTACGGGCAAAGCCTTCGGTATACAATTCGATACGATCAGTTCCTGTTTCTGCCGCTCCTTCCACAGCCTCCACTAAAGGATCAACAAATATAGAAGTGCGTATACCAGCCTGTTTAAAAACAGAGATTACCTGAATGAGGTATTCCTTATTGGCATGTGTATCCCATCCATGATCGCTGGTTAATTGTCCCAATGCATCGGGCACCAATGTTACCTGGTGGGGCTGCACTTCCAATACCAGGTCCATAAATGATTGTTCCCGGCAATTTCCTTCAATATTAAATTCTGTGGTAATGATCCTTTTAATATCCCGTACATCGGCATAACGGATATGACGTTCATCCGGACGGGGGTGAACGGTAACCCCATCGGCACCAAAACGTTGCGCATCGATCGCTGCTTTTACCACATCCGGATTATTACCGCCTCTGCTGTTTCGCAAAGTGGCAAATTTGTTGATATTAACGGAAAGCTTTGTCATGCAACAAAGTTACTATTTTACCAATGCTGTAGCCGGCGAATTGAACCTTAAATAAATCCCCTGCAGTTTTTAGCACCACATTTACAGGGAAGCTTTCCGTCGTGGTGTGTTTCTCCGTAATCACAGGTAAGCTCCTCTCCCTTTTTAATTTTCCGTAGCGAATAAAACTCAACCTTTTGATAAGCCCTTCTCATATACGTATTGGGATCACAGGAATGATTGATGAAGGAAAGAGCATTCCGGTTTTTACTGGCATCCAGTGCGATGGGTTCATGATCAAATTCAACCATCAGCAAAGCGCCTTCCGGTTGCTCTTTTACCCTTCTTCTGGCTTCTCTGAAACTGATAATTTCACCAGCCATATTACCCAGTTTCTTTTTGGCAGCAATCACTTCCAATGCATAGGCACCACTGCCGGAGATAGCACTTTTCTTTACCTCAATTTTGAATTTCAAACTCATGCTTAAAAATAAGTAAGTGCGTTTACTTAAAATAAAAAAGACCATCATTATGATGGTCTTTTTTATTGATTTCTTTGAAATCTACTGATGTTTCAATAAACGGATCGTTTTGAAATGTGTTCCGTAGTTGATACGGAGCATATAAATACCAGCAGGTTGATTTTTCAATTGGATCACCTGTTGATTATTTGTACCCGCTCTGAGTTGCACCTGTTCTGCAACAATCTGTTGCCCAACTGCATTGGTAACAACAATTTCTGCTTTACGGGTTACAGAAGCGCTGATATTAACGACAAAGCCATCTTTGAACGGATTAGGCATTACTGCAATACCGGTTACTTCATCATTCAATCCTGGGATTCCTGTTGATACAGCAGTGGGGTCTCCAATACCAAATCCAATAAATCCACCGGTTAAATCGGCTGAAACCGCAAAATCAGAACCCAATGCAGCAACTGTTACCGGCTGTTTCACAATGGTAGAACCAGTTGTCATGGTGCTGATGGGACCAGCGAAGTTGAATATTTTTGTTGCGGCCAGTGTTGATGTAGATGCAGTTTCCCAACCTGTTTTTTCTGCAGCAGTAACATACAAAGTGATTTTATAGTTTCCTGAAGAGTTGGCATTTGTTGGTGTTACTTTAAATGTTTTGTCAAACACTTTTGTTTTAGCATCTGTTCCGGGATCACCAGATATGAATTGTCCGGAAGAACCGGCACGGTCTACTTCCACTCTTGTACAACCATAGTTCCAGGCTGTTTTATTTTCAATAGTAGCCATGACTTGTCCATTGCTACGGTTGTAGAAATGTACAGTTTGATTAGGCCCTACCACTTGCTCATCAAATCCAGCACCTGTGTTTACACTTGTTTGAACCGGTGATGCAATTCGCTGAATACCTGAAACCACAATATCATCTACAACCAATGGTGGGTTACCACGGGTATTATCATCATTTTCCCACCAGAAACCAATGTAGAATGAAGTGTTATAAAGGAATGCAGGCAGTGTAACTGAATAGGTTGTTGCAGTTGTTGTTCCATAGAACATTTTGCTGCCGGGAACCTGGTGGAAATCTTTTCCGTTCAGGGAATAAACAAATTCACCAAAATCCCAGAATCCATCGGCATCCCACTCTCCATTACACTTATAAGTAAAGGACACTTTAATACTATCATATCCAACAGCACTTACTTGCCTGAATAAGACAGTACTGCTCAAACTCGTTGCATTATAGGATTGTGCGGATGCAGTAGAAGTACTTGAAGATATATATGCACTTTTTGTACCGCTTAATGGAGTGCTGGTCCCCCCCAGAAGCCACCTGTTTATCCCGTTTATAAAAGATATGGTACTCCATGAAGTTGTTGTTCCTTCAAAACCTTCACTCCAGATAGTTGTTGTCTGACTTTTCCCTTGTGCAGGCGCAAAATCATCATCCTGAATGGTTAACTCATGAGAAGCATTTGAAACAACAACAGCAGATCCACTATAGGAAAGACTTAACTGCACAGTTTCATTAACTTCAGAAACTGCATCTCCATTAATTGTTACTGTAACTGTTTTGTCTGTGATATCAGAAGGTCCGAATGTAACAGAAGCAGGTGAGAAAGAATAATCATCACCATTGGTCGCAGTACCTGCACTATTCAGATTAATAGTAACAGCAGATGCAGGTGCTCTTGTGATTTTCACTTTCAGAGCCACCGTTTTCTTTGTAGTACAATGTGTTCCTTCAATAACAGTTGAATCTGTTTTTTCAAAATATACCAAAGGAACTGTAGAGCAACGGTCACTATATAAAAGGCTGGCACGTCTGGGAGATCCAATTCCTGTTTCCCCCATGATAATCCGCATCCTTTCTTTTTGTCCTTTGGTAAATATGTTCATACAATTATCAGTGGTATAATCCATGTAATTAGAAGTCATATCGTCTGCATCAGTTGCAGCACCATAGGTAAGGTCATTACAAGTATTATAAGTGGCATCGCAATCGTAATTTGCATCTACTGCCCTTGGTGTATCAAAGACATAATCATCAACTGTACAATCGCCATCACCCCAGATATGTCTTAAGCCTAACCAGTGGCCAATTTCATGTGTGGCAGAGCGACCTTCGTCATATGGAGCACCACCTGGTGCTTTCTGTGTAGAACTACCAACACAATAATAGATTAGTGCCACACCATCAGTTGCCGGGTTTTGTGGAACATAATATTGAGCTCCGGGTAAATTGGGAGCATCGGGGAACTGGGCAAATCCAAGGATATCATTTTGAATATCACAAACCCAGATATTGAGATATTTGGTAGGGTCCCAACTTAAAGCTGGCTTTACCGTTGCATCAATATAAACATCGTCATAAGGTGGTGCAGTAAAACCCATTGACGAATAACTTACTCTGTGAATGCCCGGCTCAGTTAACACATTATTAGAAGGATCAAGTGTAGCTGCACAAAACTGAATTTGCACATCAGCACCATCAGGATGTGTGTTGTAACCAGATGTCCCTAAAATTCTACCGTAGTCATTATTCAACTGAGTAATCTGTGCGTTTACCTGCGCTGCACTGATATTTGTAGCAGTTCCAACTGCTTCACCACTGTGAACAATGTGAAAAATAATAGGAATACGGTACACGATTGGCGTAGTACGTGATTTGGCAGATTTCTCTCTGCTTTCCTTTATTTGCACTTTCATCCAGTTTTCGAACTGCTGTCGTGTTTGTAAACCGGGGTTCGATTTTCTGAGTTTGATTTCACGTTCGTCTGTATAACAGCGAACTTTACCGCTTGGAGTCTTTTTCCATCTAAGAAAAAGATCATTGCCTTTTGATTGCTTGTTCTGAGCTTCCTGCGCAAACGCACCTGTGCATTGAAACAGCAATACAATGGCGAGAATTGATTTGATTAATTGCTTCATAAAAAATTATAGAATCGGCTAATTTAGGGAAATTTTAGCATTCAAAATCAATTCTATATGGAACTCGGGGGGATTTTTTTCTCACACTTCCATCCACGTATGATCGGCTAGGAGTTTTGCCGAAGCAATAAATTCTTTGAATGGGCCATTTTCACCCCATTCCTGCGGACTAACCATTGATAGTATATACGTATCGTCCTGCTTCTTATATAAATGATAGATATGTCCAATTACAGGACGAAAGTTGAGCTTTGCATCATAAATCATCATAGACATCTCTTTCCGCTTTACAATTTCCTGTGCCTGTCTTGCCAGTAACTCGATTTGCTCACGTATCTGATCAAGCTGCATATTCGTTTGCTCCTCCATTGCCTGAAGAGCCTGATGCCGGATCACCCCTTCTTTGGTAGGACGTATAGCCACTCCACCAATAGATGATGCATAAGGCAGTACACTCATTTGCTTATGATACATTTCCACATTCTTAAAACGCTTCATTTCCTGGTTGAACCCTTCCTGTGTTACCCGCAGGTATCCGTTGGGCATGATTTCATAAGCAGCAGTGAGCTTTACCTGTCCGTAAGTCATCAGTTCGATCATCATACAGGAAGAATTGGTAATCTCTGCCCGTATCTGATGTGCTATTTCTTTCTCCGGAAAATCACGCAATGCACCGTCTGGTATAAATTCCCAGGATGTGTAATACGCTTCATTCAACTGAGTAACCCAATTGACGCTGATACTTAAGACTGTCCCGTTTTTTATTGATTCTATTTTACAAATCCCGCTCTTGGGAGTTTGTCCAAATTCGTAACTGCACTTTTCCGGGAACAGTTGCCAGGAAGAAAGAAAATTATATGCCTGAACCATTTGTTGAACGAAAGATGCGAAGTTATTCTCTTTCGGTTTTATACAACACTCAACCGCTTGGATTGTTTTGTACATTGCAGTTATTAATTTTTGCTATGGCTTATCGTTCAATGGAAGAATGCCTCCTGGATCTTGAAAGAAACGGGCATCTTGTACGTATTAAAGAGGAAGTAGACCCTTACCTGGAAATGGCAGCCATCCATTTGCGTGTTTACGATGCACAAGGCCCTGCACTTTTATTTGAGAATGTGAAAGGGTCACGTTACCGAGCTGCTTCCAATATCTTTGGTACGCTGGACAGAAGTAAGTTCATCTTCAGAAACACACTTCAACTGGTGCAACAGCTGATTGAACTGAAAGGTGACCCCATTAAAGCCATAAAACATCCCATTAAAAACTTTCGTACCGGCCTCGCTGCTACAAAAGCGTTACCGAAACGAACAAGCATATCGGGCTTTGAAGAAATCAACATCAGCGACCTTCCCCTGATTCAACACTGGCCAAAAGATGGCGGTGCTTTTGTAACACTTCCACAGGTCTATTCAGAAGATGTTGACAAGCCCGGCATTATGAAGTCAAATCTTGGCATGTACCGGATTCAATTAAGTGGCAATGAATATGAATTAAATAAAGAAATCGGACTACACTATCAATTACACAGGGGAATTGGTGTACATCAGACCAAGGCTAACAACAAAGGTCTACCCTTAAAAGTAAGTTGTTTTGTAGGTGGCCCGCCCGCACACACATTAAGTGCAGTTATGCCTTTACCCGAAGGAATCAGTGAAATGACTTTTGCCGGTGTTTTGGGCGGAAGAAGATTTCGTTATAACTATGATGTAAACGGACATGCCATTAGTAATGATGCCGATTTTATTATTACCGGTGATGTACTCCCTCATGAAAATAAACCCGAAGGACCTTTTGGTGATCACCTGGGTTATTACAGTCTCACCCACCCTTTCCCGTTGATGCGTGTACGAAAAGTATATGCAAAGAAAAATGCGATATGGGCATTCACAGTAGTAGGCCGGCCCCCACAGGAAGACACCAGCTTTGGAGAACTGATACATGAACTAACAGGAAATGCCATACCCCAGGAAATACCCGGACTCAAAGAAGTGCATGCTGTTGATGCTGCCGGCGTTCATCCGTTACTGTTAGCAGTAGGAAGTGAACGGTACACTCCCTATTTACCCACGAAACAACCAGCTGAATTACTTACCATTGCCAACCATGTGCTGGGGACCGGACAACTAAGCCTGGCTAAATTTCTCTTCATCACTGCCGGCGAAAAAAATGACGTGGTGGCCCATCATGCGCAACCTTTCCTTGAATACATCTGGGAACGGATAGACCTGGGCAGAGACCTTCACTTTCATACCAATACCACAATAGATACTCTTGATTATTCAGGTACCGGTTTAAATACAGGAAGCAAACTTGTATTGGCCGCTTATGGTGGCCCCAAACGAACTCTTTGCAGAGAAGTGCCGCAATGTTTAAAAGAACTGAATGCGTTTGTAAATCCGCAACTGTGCATGCCGGGTGTAATTACCCTTCAAACAAATAAGTTTACTGATTATCCAATGGCAGAAAAAGAAATGCAGCAATTAAATGAGTTGCTGCTGGGATGTATGGATCAGTTGAAAGAAGTGGCACAACTGGTGATCTGTGACGACAGTTCCTTTACTGCACAAACATTAAAGAATTACTTATGGGTTGCATACACAAGATGCAATCCATCACATGATGTATACGGAATAGGCTCCTTTACCCAACACAAACATTGGGGATGTACAGGTCCGGTTGTTTTTGATGCCCGTTTAAAACCACATCATGCTCCTCCATTGGAAAAAGACCCGGACGTTGAGAAGAGAATTGATCGGTTGTTCAGTAAAGGCGGCAGTTTACATGGTGTACTGAAGTAGCAATTATCTGAGCACTTCGCTCAGCTTTTTTTCCAATTGTTCACCACGGAGGTTTCTTCCAATGATCACGCCATTGGGATCCAGTAAAATATTGAATGGAATACCGGTAACACCATATTGTGCTGCGGCTGCATTTTGCCAACCTTTCATATCACCAACCTGGGGCCAGGTATAACCATCATCTGCAACTGCTTTGAGCCACTTTTCCTTATTCTGATCGAGTGACACACCAAAGATTTCAAAGTTTTTATCCTTAAAACGTTGATAGGCTTTTACCAGATTCGGACTTTCAGAACGACAGGGGCCGCACCAACTGGCCCAGAAATCCACCAGCACATATTTACCACGAAAGGATGACAAGGCAATCTCGTTTCCATTTGCATCGGGCTGCTTGAAATCGGCAGCTATCACTCCCACCATGGATCGTTTAGCAATATCAATTGCCTGTTTCATTTCTTTTCCGGCACTGCTGTTTTGCAAAGCAGGATCCAGAAGATCAAACATGGGACCGGCAACTGAGGCATCCATATCTGCACCTAAAGCTTCACTAACAAAGTAGAAGGATATAGCAGAGGCAGGATTCTTTTTAATAAACTCCGATTGTTCAGGATGAAAAATCGCATTCAGTGTGATATACATGTCGGTGAGTTTGGGTAATACACTGGTGTTTTTCTCAGAAGCATACCCATAAAACACTTCACTCAGTTTATTTCTTAAATCCACCAACCGTTTTACTTGTTGCGTATAAGCATAAAACTCGTTTACCGTTTTTGATCCTTTTACAACTGCATCTTTTAAAAATGTTTTCGTTGTTACAGTTACTGTACCTGCATCTATAAAAAGTTCCAGCTCATTTTGCTGGTATTCTGTAATGCTGAACTTTTTAGACGATGATGGATTCGCTTCTTCCAGGTTTAATTGTGCATGAACCGGGCCGGAAAGTGTTCCTTTAATCACAAATTTTCCATTGACCACATTGGCTTCTTCAGCCGAAGCACCATTATTCCAACTCAGAATGGCTTTCATCTTTTTTGTACTAACAGGTACGGTTCCGTTTAATACAAAGGGAACTTCCTGTGCAAATACAAGCAGGTTATAAAAAGAAAAAAAGAATACTAATATGAAACGCATACGATCAGTTGGATGTAAATAATTCTTCAAGCTTTGCATTTAATTCTTCACCACGCAGATTCTTTGCAATGATGGTACCATCGGGACCTACCAGGAAATTCTGCGGAATAGCAGTAATCCTGTACAATTTAGCAGCTTCATTACTCCAGAACTTCAGGTCACTCACCTGTGTCCAGGTTAAACCATCCTGTGCAATGGCCTGGATCCAGGGTTCTTTAGCCCGGTCGAGTGAAACACCCAATACCGTAAAGTTTTTCGTTTTATATTTCTGGTAAGCAGCCACCACATTCGGATTTTCAATTCGGCAGGGGCCGCACCAGCTGGCCCAGAAATCCACCAACACATATTTGCCTTTGAAAGAGGAAAGAGAAATCATAACACCAGAAGTATCGGCCTGTGTAAAGTCGATAGCCTTTGTACCCACAGCTCCTATCTTATTCTCCATTACAATATCATTGACCATCCGGCCATAGTAACTTTTCTGTGCTACTTCTGTAAGCTTGGAAAAACGTTTGTCTAATACTTCCGGTTGCTGGAAAAAGCTGTATAAAATATACATCAGCAGCGGAGAGATTTCGGAGCTGTTGTTTTTTTCAATATATGCTTCTGCTTTGGAATCCAGCTCTCCTATCACATTTCTTGCAAGCGCATAAAGCGAATCCTGTTTAGATGCATACGCCGCATTTGAAATCAGTTTACCTAAATAGTCAATCCGGAAAAAATAAGGATCAAACTGTTTTCTGAATTCATTGAAATGATCCTGTAACGGTGAACCGCTTACCACTCCTCTGTTCAACGAATCTTTATGAACTGTTACAGTTAACGTTGCACCGCTCAGGAAAAGTCCGAGGTTTTGTTTGGAAGCAGGTGTTACCAATACATAAAGAGCCGGCTCTGCTATGGTTCCTTTTAAAAGGAATTTACCCCCTTTTACTACTGTTTTAGCAATGGGTTCATTTTGCGGATTATCGAAATGAAGAGAAATTTCGGTCTGGTCCGGCACACCTTGTATGGTTCCTTTAATCACAAAATTCTGCTGAGCATTTGTGATAAGTCCCGCAGTGATCAGAAATACAGATAAAAAAAGTTTGAACATATTATTTAGAATGGCGTTGCTTTAATACATAAATAACATCCTGCAAAGAAACATCTTTGGCCCTTAACAAAACGATAAAATGGAAGAGCAGATCGGCGGCTTCATTGAGAAACAACTCTTCATTCTGGTCTTTGGCTTCAATGATCACTTCGGTTGCTTCTTCGCCCACTTTCTGCGCAATTTTATTAATCCCCTTTTCAAACAATGACTTCACATAACTCTTTCCATCAGTGCTTTTGCGGCGGAGATCAATGATATCCTGCAGGTACAACAGAAAATCTTCCTGGTGATTTTTTTCGCTCCAGCAGGTATCGGCTCCGGTATGACAGGTGGGGCCCATCGGTTCTGCTTTAATCAACAAGGTATCCTGATCACAATCGAGCAATACCTGTTTTACATTCAGAAAGTTTCCGCTCTCTTCTCCTTTCGTCCACAAACGTTGTTTACTCCTGCTGTAAAAAGTAACTTTTCCGGTTTCTTCTGTTTTCCGGAATGCTTCTTCATTCATAAAACCAAGCATCAGCACTTTCTGTGTTTGAAAGTCCTGTACGATGGCCGGAACTAATCCATCACTGTATTTTTTAAAATCTGGTTTCAATACGATCGATTTATTTGGTTGCAAATTTAAACTCTTACCGGCACTCCTTGTGTGACAAGAAACGCTTTCAGATCACTTATTTCTATTTCTTTAAAATGAAAAATACTGGCTGCCAAGGCTGCATCGGCATGAGCATCACGGAACACTTCCGCAAAATGCTCAACAGTACCGGCACCACCACTGGCAATCACAGGTACGGGCAATGCATCGGATAAGCGCCGGGTAATATCAATGGCAAACCCTTGCTTCGTTCCATCATGATTCATAGAAGTGAGCAAAATTTCACCAGTTCCACGCTCTACTGCTTCTTTCGCCCATTCAAAACACTTCAATTCTGTTTTGGTGCGGCCGCCGTTGAGGTATACATACCACTCTCCGTCTTCCTCCAGTTTGGTATCTATTGCCAGCACACAACATTGGCTTCCGGCTGCTTTGGCAATCCCGGTAATTAAATCCGGATTTTTCACAGCTGCTGTATTTACCGACACTTTATCGGCGCCGCTTTGTAACAACCAACTCATATCCTCAACAGAACTGATTCCGCCACCAACTGTAAACGGAATGTTTACATGGCGGGCAATACGCTTCACGAGCTCACTTAGTGTTTTTCTTTTTTCCACTGTTGCCGTAATATCAAGAAATACCAGTTCATCGGCTCCGTTTTGTGCATAAAAAGCACCTAACTCCACCGGGTCGCCAGCATCACGCAGGTCAACGAAATTGGTTCCCTTCACGGTACGTCCGTCTTTGATATCCAGACAGGGAATGATTCTTTTTGTCAGCATAAATAAAAAAGGCTTCTCAATTGGGAAGCCGTTTATACAAAGATAAATTAAGGTTTCTGAATATCTGATTGTAACACACGTCCCGCAAATAAATATCGCTGGCTCCAGTATTGCTCTGCCAGGTCACTGATCATTACGCCACCGGATGTGGAGGCATGAACAAACTTATTGTTCTGCAAATACACCCCTACATGTGAAATTCCTCTTCTGCTCGTTCTGAAAAAAACCAGGTCACCTTCTTTCAATTCTTCTGTTGAAACTTCTTTTGAATACGAATATTGTTCTTTGGTAGTCCGGGGCAATTGCAATGCAAATACAGATGCCATTAAGGTTTGAACGAAAGCCGAACAATCTATTCCATTGATGCTTGTTCCGCCCAGCCGGTAGGGTGCGTTCCACCATTGATCAATAAAATCGTACAGAAAACGGTTTTGTATAAATTCAACCGGTACATCCAGCCTTAACGCATATCTGATCTGGTTCAAGGTAACCATCTCAATGGATGGGACAACAGATGCATTGGTAACTTTGAAAGATGTTGCAGAAGTTTTCCCGGAATTGGTACTCTTTGTAGTAACCGGCGTTTTATCCTGCTTTATTTCGATGTTCTCCAGTAAAACGGGTGTGCCGGATCCTGTAGCCGCTGTTGAATTCCTGGTATGCGGCTGCATCACTTGTTTGAGTGTGTTACAGCTACTCAGCAGTGCCCCCAGGATCATATAGTTCCACCAGCGCTTCACAGAATTGAATTTCTCCGGCGCAAAGGTAGGCAAACACATCCTGTTTAGCAACCTTTACGTTGTTATAGTAAACGGACAAATTGGCGGAAAATTGTGGAATAATTCTTCTGTACGAAACCAATAACTATACCGAAATTTGAGGTTTGCATTTGACACGCAGACATTACTATGACCCGTTTCTCACATTTACACGTTCACACACAATATTCACTGCTCGACGGAGCAGCCGGTATCGATTCTTTGTACAAAAAAGCCATGAACGACGGGATGCCCGCACTGGCCATTACCGATCATGGAAACATGTTTGGCGCTTTTCAGTTTGTAGCCGAAGCGTATAAACATAAAAATGAGGATGGTTCACTCAAAGTGAAACCCATTGTTGGCTGTGAGTTTTATCTTACCGAAAACCGTCATATTAAAACCTTCAGCAAAGAACAGAAAGATCAACGGTTTCACCAGGTATTACTCGCAAAGAATGAGCAAGGATATAAAAACCTGGTAAAACTCACTTCGCTTGGTTTTATTGAAGGGATGTACAGCAAGTATCCACGCATCGACAAAGAACTCATTCATAAATATCATGAAGGGCTCATTGCTACTACCTGCTGTTTAGGAGCGATGGTTCCCCAGATGATCTTAACGAAAGGAGAAGCAGAAGCAGAAAACGAATTCAAATGGTGGCTGAACATTTTCCAGGAAGATTATTATGTGGAGCTACAACGCCATGGTATGGCCGAGCAAAACAAAGTGAATGAGATACTCGTGAAGTTTGCCAAAAAGTACAACGTTAAAGTAATTGCGAGTAATGATTCACACTATGTGGATCAGACCGATTTCAACGCACACGACATTTTACTTTGTATCAACACCGGTGAAAAACAGGCAACTCCTGCCCTGCGTGAATTTTCAGACGATGATATACACGTCAAGAACAAACGCTTTGCATTTCCCAATGATCAGTTTTATTTCAAGACCACACAGGAAATGAAACAATTGTTTGAAGACTTGCCAGATGCGATCGACAATACCAACGAAATTGTAGATAAAGTTCAGTTACTAAATCTGAAGAAAGATATACTGTTGCCTGCGTTCCCTATTCCAAAAGAATTTCAGAAACACGATGACAGTAATCTCAACCAATGGGAATTTCTGCATTATCTCACATATGAGGGTGCCCGTAACCGTTATAGTGAAATCACAGAAGAAATACGGGAACGGATCGATTTTGAACTCTTCACGATCAAAACAATGGGTTTTGCCGGTTACTTTCTGATTGTGAGTGATTTCATCAAAGCCGGACGACAGTTGGGTGTATTTGTTGGGCCGGGACGTGGATCGGCAGCAGGAAGTGTGGTGGCTTATTGTATTGGTATTACTAACATTGATCCTATTAAATACAACTTACTGTTTGAACGTTTTCTCAACCCGGATCGTAAGTCCATGCCCGATATTGATACGGACTTCGATGATGAAGGCCGTCAGAAAGTGATTGATTATGTAGTTGACAAATACGGAAAAAACCAGGTGGCACAGATCATCACCTATGGCACCATGGCTGCCAAGATGAGTATTAAGGATGTGGCCCGGGTAATGGACCTGCCGTTACCTGAAAGTAATGCGCTGGCGAAGTTGGTACCGGATCGTCCGGGCATCAGTCTGAAACGTGTGTTACATGCACCATTCAAAGGCGAGAAAAGCCTGGAAGAAAAAGAAGCATTAAACCCGGAAGATATTGAATTGGTGAAACGCATTCGTGATGTGTACAATGGAGAAAGCCTCGCATCAACAGTACTGCACGAAGCTGAAATCCTGGAAGGATCAGTACGAAATACCGGTTTGCATGCGGCTGGTATTATCATTGCGCCAAAGGATCTCACAGAACTGATCCCTGTTTGTAAATCAAAAGACTCGGAGTTATTGGTTACACAGATTGAAGGTGGTGTGATTGAAGAAGCTGGTGTTATCAAGATGGACTTCCTGGGGTTAAAGACCCTCACCATTATTAAAAATGCATTGCAATTAATCAAACAGAATCACGGAATCGAAATTATTCCGGATGAAATACCACTCAATGATTTAAAAACATTCGAACTCTATCAACGTGGCGATACCATTGGTACATTCCAGTTTGAAAGTCCGGGTATGCAGAAATACCTCCGTGAACTCAAACCCGATCAGTTTGCCGATCTCATTGCCATGAACGCCTTGTATCGTCCGGGGCCGCTGGCTTATATCCCCAACTTCATCGACAGGAAACACGGGAAAGAAGCGATCAGTTACGATTTACCGGAGATGGAAGAATACCTGCAGGAAACATACGGTATTACCGTTTACCAGGAACAGGTGATGTTGCTGGCGCAGAAACTGGCAGGGTTCAGTAAGGGGGATGCCGACGTACTGCGTAAGGCCATGGGTAAAAAACAAAAATCGGTGCTGGATAAAATGAAAGCACAGTTTGTGAGTGGTGCATCATCCAAAGGACATCCTGCTGAAAAACTGGAAAAAATCTGGACCGATTGGGAAGCCTTTGCCCAATACGCATTCAACAAATCACACTCTACTTGTTACGCTTATGTAGCATATCAAACCGCATATCTCAAAGCACATTACCCGGGTGAATATATGAGTGCTGTGTTGAACAACGCAGGCAGTATTGAAAAGATCACTTTCTTCATGGAAGAATGTAAGCGGATGGGCATTAAAGTACTGGGGCCGGATATCAATGAATCATTATCCGGATTCGCTGTAAACAAGGAAGGTGTGATCCGCCTTGGATTAGGAAGTTTAAAGGGAGTTGGTGAAGCTGCGGTGGAAAGTATCATTGAAGAACGTAACAACCACGGAACATTTAAAAATATATTTGATTTCATCAAACGTATCAATCAACGCACAGTAAATAAAAAATCATTAGAAAGCCTGGTTTATGCAGGGGCATTCGATTGTTTTAAAGACATGCACCGGGCGCAGTATTTACATACAATGCCGGGTGAAACACAAAGCAACCTGGAACGCATCATCAACTTTGGTAACCGTTACCAGGCCAATCAATCGCAAAACAGCAATACACTATTTGGCGATTCGATGATGATGGAAATTCCCACGCCTAAAATTCCCAACTGTGAAGAATGGTCGTTAACGCAGAAACTGGATCATGAAAAAGAAGTAACGGGTATGTTTATCAGCGGGCATCCGCTGGATCATTTCCGTTTTGAAATGGCTTATTATAAAATCAAACCTATTGCAGAGTTTAATGAATTTAAAGAAGCCATTACCCTGCAACCCAACCCCATGCAGCCCCTTCGCATTGCCGGTTTGGTTGCAGTGGCCAATCACCGGATTGGAAAAACGGGTAAACAGTTTGGCATATTTGTTTTAGAGGATTATAGTGGCAAAATGGATATTGCCCTTTTTGGAGAAGACTATGTAAAATTCAAAGATCATTTCACGCCCGGTTCTGTTGTGTTCGTAAGCGGAGCATTCAAACCCCGTTGGAATAATGCAGAAGAACTGGAATTTAAAGTGGATAAAGTGTTGTTGCTGGAAACCATCAAATCGGCCATGACCAAACAGGTGCTGGTGAATATTGAACCGAGGTTCCTTACGAAAGAAATGGTTGATTTTGTAGAGAAAAATGTAAAAAAGAACCCCGGCAGGAGCAGTTTGAAATTCCAGTTATTTGAACCCAAAGAAAACTGGAAGATCAGTATGTACACCGTGGAAAAAGGGTTTGAAATGAACGATGAAATGGCGTCCTTCCTGCTGGACAATACCGCACTGGAAGTGAACGTAATCACCCATTAACGAACTGAAGAATCAACAGTTAAGCCTTTCTTAAAACGGCAAGATTGTCATTTACAACGGGTTGAATCTTTTGTAAACAGGTGTGGATAATGTCATATCAACAGGTTGGAGCGAATGGACTTAAATTTGCACCTCACACTTAAATCATAAAAAAGGAACATATTATGGCATTACAATTTACAGATGCAAACTTTCAGTCGGAAGTAATCAGTTCAGATAAACTCAGTGTTATTGATTTCTGGGCAGAATGGTGTGGCCCCTGCCGTGCTATTGGTCCGGTTATTGAAGAACTGTCAAAAGAATACGATGGTAAAGTAAAAGTGGGTAAAGTGAATGTAGACGAAAACCCACAGGTGAGCATGAACTTTGGCATCACTTCTATTCCGGCAATTTTATTCGTGAAAAACGGTAAAGTGGTTGATAAGCTGGTAGGTGCACAACCCAAAGCAAACTTTGTGAAAAAGATTGAACAACACATGTAATCGTTCTTACTGAATTATATAAAATCCCGTTTCAAATGAAACGGGATTTTTATTTTATGAAACATTGGTTCATTTAAATATCAGCCATAACACTTGTTCATATAATCCAATTGGTTATTTTTAATAAAATAACCCTTACAATTCGAATGACCCCATTAAACAAACCAACCTCTACATTGGTATCTTCTCATTCTATTGGTGAAGTGTATGGCGAACCCGGCACAGGACATCATGCATTAATATCCATAGAATCATTCAATGCCGGCGATATCATCTGCAAGTTTCAGGCAAAAGATGAATTTACTGAACCCAGTCGCTATACGGTGCAAACGGGCGAAGGTTCACATATCACGCTTTATCCCGACTATCTGCAATACATCAACCATAGTTGTCATCCCAATGCTTTTTTTGATACCGATAATTATGAATTGGTGGCCTTACAGCATATTGAACCCGGCGACGAATTCACATTCTTCTACCCTTCTACAGAATGGAAAATGTCGGAGCAGTTTAAATGCCTCTGCAGCGAACCCAACTGTCTGGGATATATACAAGGCGCTTTCAACATTGCGCCTGAAGTTTTAAACAAATACAGGGTCACTTCATTTATTGCAGGCAAAATGAAAAAACTGCATCAATAAGTTTATTACATTTACAGAGTATGCTTACTGACCCTTTGCATCCGGATCTTTCGTTAAGTAAACCCTTTCATATTTGGGTATTGGCTCCTCATCTTCAAACCAATGATGAAAACATCGATTATTATTACGATTTCAGTCAGAGCATACAGGAATACACAGACGTTTTCAAAACATTAGATCTTCCCTGGACCTGGCAACCGGTTACCATTAACAATTATCAATCAGTAATTGATTCCATCAAAGAACAATCTGCCGGTACAACTCCCGTTATTCTCAATTTATGCGATGGAGATGAAGTGAATGGAACACCGGGCGTATCCGTTATACATTATCTCAGGGAAAAGAAGTTGATCTATACAGGATCTGATCCATCGTTTTATGATAACACCACTTCAAAAATTCTGATGAAGGAATTGTTTGATAAAGCTGGTGTGAGCCATGCCAAATGGGTAGCCATTAACCATCCCGAACAGAAACTGGAAACCGTTTGTGAAACGATCGGAACTCCGTTAATTGTAAAACCCGCTGTTAGTGGCGGCAGTATGGGACTGGGTGTGAAAAATGTAGTGCATCGCACAGAGGAGCTGCAGGAATTGGTAGCCGAACTGTTTAAAGGATACCGTGGCTGGGATTTCAGTTTTGGCGGATTGGTGGCAGAGGAATTCATAAACGGACCGGAGTACACAGTGTTCATCAGCGGATCCTATCTCTCACCTGAGAATAAAAAAATCTACACGCCTGTTGAACGCATCTTTCACGAATCCTTGCCCGACACCGAAAAATTCTTATCCTTCGATCGTCTCTGGGAAACCTATGAAGCCGAAAAGCCAGTAGGTGAACAGGAAGATTTTTATCAATATCATCTCCCTCCCCCGGAATTGCAGCAAGCGATTATGGACCTCAGCTGGGAGGCCTATTGCGCAGTTGAAGGAACCGGTTACGGACGAATTGATATCCGTATGGATAAAAACTCGGGCAAATTATATGTACTGGAAGTAAATGCGCAATGTGGTTTAAGTGACGATGAAAATTATACTTCTATCGGAGCTATTGCACGACTTGGAAATCACCCTTACGCCCACATGATATTGCATATCTTAGAAGACGCTTTGCAACGTCATCATCAACAACCCAAAAAAGTGATGGCTCTTCGTTGAAGCCGCTATGTTTTATGAAGATTTGTGTACTGCAACCCGATTATTCCACCTCTGCTGTTGATTATCAGAATTACGATCCACCAAGGAATCTTTCGGCATTATTGCCCGAAGCAGATGTCACACATGTCTTCCTCAACAAACTCACTACCTATAAACAGTTGCTGGAACTGAGCAAAGAAGGCTTTGATTGTTTTGTAAACCTCTGCGAAGGTTACCTGGAATGGGAAGTGCCCTCCATTGATGTGATTTATACATTGGAATTACTCAACCTCCCCTTTACCGGCCCCAATTCCCTTTTATACGATCCTCCCAAGGAACTCATGAAATATGTTGCGTACACCGAAGGCATTGCAACAGCCAACTATGCCCTCGTGGAAACAGCAGAGAACCTGGAACAACAGGTTCAGCATCTCAGCTATCCACTTTTTGTAAAACCGGCCAAAGCCGGCGACAGCCTGGGCATTGATGAACGTTCTGAAGTGCACAACTTCGAACAATTAAAACAACAGGTAAACGCTATCCTGAGCGAATACCCGCAACTGTTAGTGGAAGAATATATTAACGGAAGAGAGTTTACTGTACTGGTAGCGGCCGATGCCAATAATGAAAAAAAATGCAGGGTATTTCAACCCATCGAGTATATTTTCCCGGAAGGAAGAACCTTCAAAACTTATGCGTTAAAAACATCTGAATTACATCCCGAATCAAACATCCCGGTTACTGATGCGTCCATCAAACAACAACTCACCGATGCTGCCCAACGCATCTTCCGCAGTTTTGGTGGCGTTGGTTATGCCCGGATGGATTTCCGTATGAATGAAAAAGGAATCATTCATTTCCTGGAAGTGAATTTCACCTGCTCAGTGTTTTATACGGATGGATATGAAGGCTCGGCTGATTATATCATAAAGCTGGATGGAACCGGACAAAAAGGCTTTCTCCAGCAAATCATAGCCGAAGGAATTGCCCGCCATGCACGGAAGCAGAAGAAATATAAAATGAAGGGTAACTCCATCGCCGGTTATGGAATTTATGCGACGCAAGACATCCCGGAAGGTGAAGTGATTTATAAAGGCGAAGAACGCCCCTCCCGGATTGTAACCAAACGGTATGTAGACGAAAACTGGCTTCCCGAAGAGAAAACCCTGTTCAAACATTATGCGGTTCCCCTCAGCAGTGAGGTATATGTGCTGTGGGATAATAACCCATCTGAATGGGCTCCCCAGAACCATTCCTGCGATCCCAACACCGCCTACAAAGGATTAAATTTAGTCGCAATCAGGCCCATAAAAGCAGGCGAAGAGCTTACCATGGACTACGCCTATTTGCTTGACGAATATTCTGAATCGTTTGATTGTCAGTGCGGTGCATCTATTTGCAGAAATAAAATTTCAGGTATAAAAGGCAATTCTGTCACCTCGAAGGAACAAAATTTCAGACTTCCTTAACCCCGGCGTCCCCCTCCTTTTTTGTAAATTTGCTGCACAAACCCATCAGCCGAAGCAATTCTGCATACTTACTAAACCCGGCTAATTCTTTTAGGTCTATTCAAAAACATTTCTGTAAAAGGAGCTTGATTGATGCAAGGTAAATGGGTCATACAATCTATTTGGCAGGATTATAAACTGCGGTTATTCATCACCTATAGCCTCTATGCGGTGGAGATGTTCGGACTATTATTGCGCCCCTATTTCCTGGGCGAAGCAGTAAACGGGTTGATCAATAAATCTTACAATGGCCTTTTCTTACTGGTAGGCGCTCACCTTGTTTGGGTGGTGGTGGGAACCATCCGGCACATGTATGATTCCCGCACTTACTCCGAAATTTACACCTCATTGGTGTTGAAATTAGTGAGCCGGAACCGTGAAAAACAATTGTCTCAGTTGAGCGCTCATTCCACTCTTTCACGTGAATTGGTCGACTTCCTCGAATTTGACCTCAACTATGTGATTGAAGCATTTTACAATATTATAGGCTCTTTACTATTACTGAGTTTCTACGACGGACAGGTAGTTTCTATTTGTCTGCTCATGCTCCTTCCGGTAAGTATCTTCAGCTATATCTACGGAAAGCGCATGCGGAAATTAGCCCAACTGCGCAACGATGAATTGGAGCAGCAGGTGAATGTATTGGCCAGCCGTAACCCCTTGCGGATTCAGAAACATTATAACCTGCTACGTAAATGGCAGGTAAAAATCAGCGACCAGGAAGCCTGGAACTTTGGTGTGATGGAGTTGATTGTAATGGTGATTATTGCAGCCTCTTTGCTGATCTCTGCACGTTCAGGCGGACCAGCATTGCAGGCGGGTGACTTAATTGGCATCTATACCTATATCCTCAAGTTTGTGAGCGGACTGGACACCGTTCCCTATATGATACAACGGCTGGCATCACTGAAAGATATTCTCAGGCGTGTGGATGGTGTGCAGGAGGAAGAACGGGAACTCGATCCCGAACCTTTATTAAGTGAAGTTGCATAAAACAATACAAGGATAAAAGAGAGGGCGGCCTTTGGCCGCCCTCTCTTTATATGAAATCACCTGTTAATGAGATACATGTTCTATCGCATTCGGATCATGTTTGTGTTTGAATAACAAAGCAAATGCAATTGCGATTACCAATGCATAAACAGCAAATGCCAGCCAGATATGGTGCCAGTCTTTCGCATGGTCATGTGTAAAATAAGTATCAATCACATATCCGCTCACTTTACTTCCAAGGAAAGCGCCAAAACCATTGGTCATCATCATAAACAAACCTTGTGCGCTGGAACGTATCGCCGGACTGGTGGTGGTTTCCACAAACAAAGAACCGGAGATGTTAAAGAAGTCGAACGCCATTCCATAAACAATACAAGACAGGATGATCATCCACAAACCATCGGCCGGGTTTCCGAAGGAGAATAAACCAAAGCGTAATACCCAGGCCAGCATCGAAAACAACATCACTTTCTTAATACCAAAACGCTTCAGGAAGAATGGAATGGTAAGAATGAACAGTGTTTCCGAAATCTGTGAAATAGACATGATGATGGTGGAATACTTCACCACAAATGAATCGGGACCGTACAATGGATTGTTTTTAAAATCATCCAGGAATGTATCGCCATACATATTGGTCAGCTGTAAAGCGGCTCCCAGGAACATGGAGAAAATAAAGAACAATGCCATCTTATACTTGCCAAAGAGCTTGAAAGCTGTCAGTCCTAATTGCTCAAAAATGGAAGCCTCTTTCGAAATATTCCGTTGCGGAGGACACTTGGGCAAGGTAAAGGAATACAATCCCAATGCAATGGCTGCCACAGCTGCAATGATGAACTGGTTGGCATTGGCTTTACTACCGGTGAGGTTGGTGGTCCACATGGCCACAATAAAACCAATGGTTCCCCACACACGAATGGGAGGAAACACTTTCACTACATCGTAATGATTATTCTTGAGGATATTATAAGAAATGGAATTGGAAAGTGAAATCGTAGGCATGTAAAAAATCATCGCTGCGAAAATCACATAATACAAAGTATCAGCATCTTTTACCTGTGGAACATAAAACAAAATCGCTCCATAACAGATGTGCAATAAGCCATACAGTCGCTCAGCATTCAACCATCTGTCGGCAATAATACCAGTGATGGCTGGCATAAACAAAGAAGATATGGCAAGTGTGGAGAAAATAGAACCGAACTGAATACCGGTTCCCATGTTATTACTGAAGAAATAAGTCGCAATTGTAATCAACCATGCACCCCAGACAAAAAATTGGAAAAAGCTTAATACTGTCAGTCGGAATTTAAGATTCATATGACCTGTTTTAATAAAATGAAATCGTTAGGATCAGGAAAGATAAATGTTTTTAAAATAAAATGTACATACGCTAAACATCTTGTTTCAACAGAGGTCCGAGGTATAACTATGATTACACTGCACAATTAGATAATTCTGTTTTCATTGCTTAAATTCACAGTCAGCATATATGAAGCACTTAACAACCTTCCTGATTTGTCTGTTTGCAACACAGCTGGTCATGGCTCAGCAAAAGCCAAAACCCGAAAGGGCAGCCTTTAGAAAGGAGCAGCACCGTTGCGGCACACAGGCAGTAAAAGAAGATCTCGAAAAACAATACCCGCAGTTCAGGAAACAATGGCTGGAGGCCCGGAAAAAAACAATGGAACGTTACGTGGCACTCAGGCAACAATCTCAATTCCGTGTACAGGCCGTTTATACGATTCCGGTAGTTGTTCATGTGGTACTCCCCGACCCGACGATTGTCACCAACACTCAGATTTTCTCTCAACTGAACATACTGAACAATGATTATGCAGGATTAAATGCAGACAGCAGCCGCATTCCCGCTGCCTTCAAACCCTTCTTCGGCAAAGGAACGATTCGTTTTTGCCTTGCACAACAGGATCTGAAAGGAGATGCCACCAATGGAATTGTAAGAATAACCTCTTCTGTTGTATCGAGACCCGGCTTGAAAGATCCTGTAAAATTCACCTGCTCGGGTGGTAGCGATGCATGGGATCCGGAACGATACATGAACATCTGGGTGTGCCAGATGCCATCCGGATTTTTAGGCTATACCTTCACCCCATCCGATCCGTTAACCATCGTGCCCTTAAACGAAAGAGGTTTTGTAAATAATTACCGGGCATTCGGAAGTGGAGGAACATCACAAGCACCCTTCAACCTGGGACGAACAGCCACTCACGAAATTGGACACTTCTTTGACCTGGTCCATATATGGGGACCTAATAATTGCGATGGTACCCAAAGCTGCACGGATGATGATGATGTAGCTGATACTCCCACACAATTCAAATGCACATTTGGCGCTCCTGCCGCCGACTCTGTTATTAAAGATCAGTGCCAACCAAATGCCCCGGGTATTATGTGGATGAATTATATGGATTATGTAGACGATCGGGCGATGGTGATGTACACACCCGGACAATATGTCCGTATGCAGGCCGCTATTGAAAATACAGCCTGGATGATGCAGTTGGCCACTTCAAACGCCTGTTCCCCACCGGTAACGTATAACCGTGATATCCGCTTTGAACAGTTGATTGATCCTGCGCTGGGCATTTGTAACAACGGCTCCTCTGTGATCTATAGTTGCAGCAATACCTATCAACCAATCATCCGTATAAAAAATATCGGCACAGATACTGTAAAAACACTCAGCCTTGGCGCCCGCTTCGGCTTAGCCACACCGGTAGTAACCAGCTGGACAGGCACATTGCCACCGCAAGCAAGCACCAGCATTACGTTGAACAGTATGTTGTTAAACACCGGGCTCAACAGCAACTTATCCGTTTTCACCTTTAACCCCAATGGAGCGGCAGATCAAAATACAGCCAACGATACGGGAAAAATCAACGGCATTTATTTTCCTGTGATCAATCTGCCCTATGCACAGGGATTTGAATCCGCTACCTTTCCTCCCGATAACTGGGAATTGGTCAATCCCGATGGTGATACCACCTGGTCACGCACCATACGTGCATCCAAAACAGGTTTTGCTTCTATGTTCATAAACAACTTTCAATACGAAGGATATAATAAACAGGATTGGATTTACTCACCGCTCATTCCGGTGAAAGGGATTGATTCCGCCTTTGTTTCGTTCTCTGTTGCTGCAGCCACCTATTCCAAACCCGATGCAGAAGGTGTTCCAACAGATACCTTGGAAATTTTATTGACCGATGATTGTGGCACCACGCTCAAATCCATCTATAAAAAATGGGGCACCAGCCTGGTAACCACCGGTAATGTGTCCGTTGACACCGGTTATATTCCATTGCCCTCACAATGGAGAAAAGACTCAGCCTTCCTGGGAAGCTATACCAATACTTCTACGGAGTACGTACGTTTTGCTTTTCGTAACACAAACAACTATGAGAACAATGTGTATATAGATGATATCAATATCTATACAAAGGAAGTAAACCCCAACCTGAAAGAAAAAGGATGGCTGGTTACCCCCAATCCCTTCCGGAATAAATTTGCCATCCAGTTTTACACCCCTCCGGTAAACCTGGAATTCATTAGTGTATACAACAGCAGCGGACAACTGGTGTGGCAAAAAAAATATGCAACCAGTCCGGGCTATATTGAAGTGGATTTACAGGGAAGGCAGAGTGGCGTTTACTTTGTTCATTTTGTGTACAGAAACGGTCAAAAACCAGTAACAAAGCTGATCAAAATCAATTGATTTATTGAATCTGCAAACCTGCAGGTACGTAACTTTGCACCCGGTTACCTGTTTCTTTATTGTAACCACATTGATCATACCGGGACTACCCGAAAAAACGAAATGCTATGCAAACCGGAATTGAAGCGCTGCTTCGCAATCCTGAAACCGACGCTGCTTTATTAACTATTGCAGATAAAATCTATAATAAAGAACGTATCTCCAATGAAGACGGACTCCTTCTCTTTGAAAAAGCAGATGTATCTTTTCTTGGAACACTGGCGAATCATGTGAGAGAGCGCATGCACGGCGACGTTACTTACTTTAACCGGAACTTTCATATTGAACCCACCAACCTTTGTGTGTTTAGTTGTAATTTCTGTTCTTATTCCAAACTCTATGCACATCGTGAAGAAGGATGGGAATTAACCATTGAGCAGATGCTGGACATTGTAAAGAAATACGATGGTGTTCCTGTTACAGAAGTCCACATTGTGGGAGGCGTACACCCGAAAATGGATCTGCAGTTCTTTGCCGATTTGCTCAAAGCCATTAAAACCCATCGTTCCGATTTACATATCAAAGCATTTACCGCCGTTGAATATGATTATATGTTCCGCAAGGCGAAAGTGAGTGTGGAAGATGGATTGAAATTCCTCATCAATGCAGGGCTCAATTCCATTCCTGGTGGTGGTGCTGAAATTTTCCATCCCGAGATCAGGGAAAAAATCTGTGCCGATAAAGTGGATGGCGATGGCTGGTTGAAAATTCATGAAACCGCACACAAACTTGGTTTGCACAGCAATGCCACCATGCTGTACGGACAGATCGAAAAATACTGGCACCGCATTGATCATATGGACCGGTTACGCCAACTGCAGGATGAAACCAATGGCTTCCAGACCTTCATTCCGCTGAAGTTCCGCAATATGGATAACGACATGAGCCATGTGCCCGAAAGCAGCATAGTGGAAGACATGAAAATGTATGCAGTGGCCCGTTTGTATCTCGACAATTTCCCACACCTGAAAGCCTACTGGCCTATGCTGGGACGCAACAATGCACAAATGACCTTATCCTTTGGCGTGAATGATATTGATGGCACCATTGACGATACCACAAAGATTTACAGCATGGCCGGCAGCGAAGAGCAAACGCCTACCATGACCACCGAACAACTGGTGGCGCTCATTAAACAGGTGAACCGCAAACCGGTGGAACGTGATACATTGTACAACGTAATTAAAGATTACAGTGAAGTTACTGTAGCCGAAGAAGCAGGATTCTCCAGCAATTAAGCCGAAAGCACCCTTTCTATACACTCAGCATGCACATCTTTCAGATTGGCATGCTGATTTTGTTTTGAAAACGGCCTCAAAAAAAATTGAAAAACATTTTGTTTGAAATCATTCCTACCCTTATCTTTGCCCTCCCAAAAAGGGAGCATAGCTCAGTTGGTTCAGAGCATCTGCCTTACAAGCAGAGGGTCCGCGGTTCGAGCCCGTGTGCTCCCACTCTCAAAACCCCGATCAATGATCGGGGTTTTTGTTTTATGACCTGCTACATCTGTATTCTTTTTTATTTGATGCAGAATTTACCTTCCTCTTTCTTAGTAGTAGTTTGACTCCAGCCGACTCGTCTTTTTTTGAACGTACTCAATAACCGTATTACAAACGTTAATAAATTACAACAAACGAGTGCAATTGTCCTAACGAAAATCTCAAAAAGCGAAGTAGTAAATAATTAATTTTCAATAACTTTAAAAAGCAACGCCATCGTATAATAACGTAAAGCATTGCGTTATGTGTAACCAAATGAGACCGTTAAAGTAATAATATGTCATCTATTTCAGACAGTAGTGCGGTTTTGGAAAAAAGAAGATTGTTGCCTCAGCATCAGGCAGCCCTTACTCTTATACAGGGTAGGGTGGTAAAACCAAGCATAACGACATTTTCTTGGTTAGACCTTTGTTGCGGTAAAGGTCAGATTATAATTAATCTTGAAGATAATTTTGCCGAGAACCTTAGGCAAAAAATTGAGTATCATATCCAAGACATAAATGAAGAATACTTAAAAATCACACAGAAAAATGCAGAAGGGTTAAAGTTTAAAAAAGTAGAAAGCTATACAACAGACATTTATAAAATGCAAGGAGTTGTGCCCCTTGAAATTAAACACGATTTTATAACTCTTATAAATGCAGTACATGAAATTTCTCCCTCATTCTTGGCCGAACTTTTCATGGAATGTATAATTAGACTTTCTGATACAGGTTCTTTGTACGTATATGACATGGAGACAATAAACCCATTAGAATTAGGTGCGATAACCTGGACAAGAGAAGAGATACAAGAGTTAATAAATACACTTTTAAAAAGTATCGCTGTTTCCAATTACCAACCAAACGCAAATCGATGGCACCATTCGACTTGTAATGCTTGGAGCTTAGAAATTCAAAAAGAGTTCCTGATTGACAATGAAGCGATAGTAAAGCTAAAAGAAAATATTATTCAAGAAACTAATAATAAGGTCATGGAAATCCTAAAGAGAAAACTTTCATCCTGTAATCTTGCCTTAGATAGTTATACTAAATACGGAACGGAAACGCAAGAAGATGAACTAAAAAGGGTTCAATTATTATTTGACTTTTATTCACTAAACAGAATTTTAGCTAAATGAAAAATGTATATATTGCTACAAGTCCAAAGTCACTTGACGAGCCTCTCATTTATAATATTAAAAGGGAATTACAAGAATTCGGCTATAATACAATTAATCTTGAGCCATTCGAATTTAATAAACCAGTTGTTTCCGCATCCTATTATATCAATAAATGCGATATTTTTATCGCTATTGTTAAATTTGCAGAACCTATTCTCTTTTTCCAAATTGGGTACGCAACAGCCTTGTCTAAAAAGATTATTCTTGTTTCTAATTATGAGGACGAAATTCCCTATTTTTTAAAACACTATAGTTTTATAAAAACTGATGCATTTTATAATAATTTAGGTATACAACTACATCAAATCTTTGGAAATATAACTTTTGAAAATGAGGTCGAATTTATGTATCCTACTGACCTACGCACTTTTATTAAGTCTTATCATAACAATCCTCAACTAATTGACAGACTTACTGAACGAGACTTTGAACAAATTATCTTTAGTTTTTTTCAATTAGAAACTAATTATCAGCCAGAATTACCAGCATCTTCTAAAGATTTTGGTTATGACTTAATTCTAAGAAATTACACCGGCCACAAAAAAACACTTGTTGAAATAAAGAAGTACAATACAAATTCAAAAGTTTCTATCAATGTGATACAACAGTTGGTCGGTGCTATGTCACTTTATGAAGCTGACCATGGTATTCTTCTAACAACATCAGCTTTCACTTTATCTGCAAGAGATTTTGCGAACTCCCTTCCATATAAAATTGAACTTTGGGACTTAAATTTTATTGAAAAAAATTTCACTTAATAGATTGGCTACACATAACATTGGTATTGCCAATAGTGGGGCTGGACATTGAAGCAATCAGCAGCGGTAATTCTGTTGTACTGTGGTTCGGGGCTTGACCTGCAAAGCCCAGCTTTAGTTCTTAATATTTAACTTTATCAAAAAGCCAGGCAGCAGTTCCGGGCGGACGAATATAAAATTCCCCACCATCGGCAATACCTGTTCGTTGTGTGCCATTAGTACCGCAAATATGAAGAAACAATTTAGAAAAGGGCAAAAATTCGGCAACTGGACACTCGATGTTTATTTGGGAGGCGGAGGAAATGGAGAGGTTTGGAAATCTTTGCATGATAATGGAAATCAAGGAGCAATAAAATTGCTGAAATCTGTTAACCCGAAATCTTACGCCAGGTTTCTTGACGAGACAAATGTTATCGAGAAAAATAGCGATGTCTTGGGAATCATTCCGATGATTGACAAGCATCTACCTGAAAAAGTTCAAGGAACGATTCCTTTTTTTGTAATGCCTGTCGCTGAAAGTGCAGAAAAAATTCTTAAAGGGAAAAGCATTGAGACAAAGGTAGATGCTGTCCTGCAAATATGCGGGACACTTAGGGAACTTCATAAGAGAGGTATCGCACACCGTGATTTGAAACCAGCTAATCTTTTAGTCTATAATTCTCGTTTTTCAATAGCCGACTTCGGTCTTGTTGATTATCCTGATAAAAAAGATATTTCATTTAAAAATGAAGAGATTGGAGCAAAGTGGACAATGGCTCCAGAGATGCGAAGGGAGTCATCAAAAGCAAATGGCTTAAAGGCAGATATTTATTCGTTAGCAAAAACTTTATGGATTATACTAACTGAAAACCCAAAAGGTTTTGATGGTCAATATTCCCCTCAATCGATTTTAGAATTGAGACGCCATTTCAGTGCTACCTATACTACACCTATTGATAACCTTTTGGCTTCTTGCACTGACAATGACCCCGATGCCCGTCCAGATATAAATGAATTTATTTCCACACTTGAGAACTGGAAAAAGCTAAACGAAGATTTCCATGAAATGAATTTGGAACAGTGGTTCGAAATTCAGCGAAAGCTTTTTCCAACTGCATTCCCCAAAAGAGTGATTTGGGAGACGATAACCGATATTGTAAACGTGTTAAAGGTTATTTGTACTTACGACAACTTAAACCATATGTTCTTTCCAAATGGTGGTGGTTTGGATTTGGAAGATGCAAGATTATCACACGAAAAAGGCTGTATTGAGTTAGATTTCCAGCTAATAGACATAATAAAGCCTAAGAGATTGATTTTTGAATCGTTTGGTTATAATCCTGAATGGAATTATTTCCGCTTAGAGTTGGACGAGCTTGAACCCAGCGGTGTAAACGAGAGAGAAGAGGATGATGATGATGACGAAATTTATAAAAGAGACCGTGACCATGAAGCAGTATCCGAGCTTTATCCAGGCCAGTATGACAAGTACGATGTAGTAGAATATCGACAGGAATATTTAGAAGATGGTTATAACATTCCTAAAAGTGCAAGACATGTTACACGTTGGTTCAGAGGTGCCTTTGTCATCTTCAATAAGCGTTCACCATATAATTTGACAACTTCAACTTATGACGGACGCCACAATAAAATGAGCACTGATGAATTTCGAGATTATATTCAGAGAAATGTTGATTATTTCAAGCAAAGGGAAAAATCTAATCCTTACCACAAAACAGACAACAATGCGAGGGTTAGTGAGCAGTAACGGCACACAACATTGCATTGGCAATATGGCGGGGCGACGAATATATTCTCAGCTTTTTGTTCGCTACTCAGCTTCAGTTTCGGCGGACGAATAACGCCGAGCAACAGAATAAGAAATGAGCTTTTGTATCTTTATCAGCATTGGTTTCGGGCTGGACGTTCAATGAATACCGCCACATTGCCAATAATTCAACGTTACCTACAATTATATGAGTTACATACAACAATACTTCGGCAAGACACCTCATGACTTAACTTATCAAGACATAATAAATTTCTTTGCAACAGAAAAAGAGGAATCCGATAAAATTGAGTTTAAGTCATTTCATGCTCCAGGTGAGAATGAAAAAGAAAAAGAAAATGGCATAATTAGAACAGTTTGTGCTCTTTTAAATTCCAGTGGAGGTCTATTAATTTGGGGTGCACCTGTTGGACAAAATATAGCAGGAAGGACTGAAAAAGTATTTGTAGGAGCATTATCACCTGTGACAAGACTTGTTGAAAAAGATTATTTTATCAATCGGATTACAGACTCGATAACACCTGCTCCAAATAATGTGAACTTTTATACTCTAGTTGACAATGGGAACTACATCTATCTTGTGGAAGTCCAGCAAAGTGAATATACCCCACATCAGTTTCGAAATACTTACTACATGAGAATTGATGGACAAACTAAGCCTGCTCCTCACCATTACATAGAAGCCCTTTTCAAAAAAATAACTTATCCGAAATTAAAAGGATACATAACTCTTAACAACTTTGATCATGACGGCAGATACTTCTATCTTGAAATGACTGCTATGATTTTTAATTTGTCAAGACTTCAAAACGAATACAAAGCATTCTATAGAATTGTGGTTACTCATGGGGTAATTTTTAATGGCAGTTTAGCTCAAATTCCAAACAGCCCTTACTTTATGAATGGTCATGAAATAAGAGTAGTCAAACCTGTTGACACAATTTATTACAATCAGCCTTATAGATTTACTGAAGTTATACGCTTGAACCCACAAGAAATTCAACAACGGAATTCCGAATTTGAAATATGGTTTTATTTTGGAGGTGAAAAATCTCCGTTACTCTTATCTAAATACAAGCTTAGAATTAATTTCAATAATTTGACTCCAGCCAATTTAAATGACTTTTTTATAAATATTGACGAGAATCGATATTATTTTGAGCATAGTGACGAACTAGGTTTGACTGAAGAACAAAGAATTAGTCAAATAATTGGTAGATAAAAACTATAGCCAAAATTGCAGTGGCAATAGGGCGGGGCGTCAAGTAAATTCTAAGTTTTTTGTTTGCTAATCAGCTTCAGTTTCGGCTGACAAATAACACCGAGCAGACGGAACACCGAATACCGCCACATCGCCAATGTTTTAACGTTTGCCGCAATAAACAACTTTTTCATTCGCTTTGCCTATCTATTCAGCCATCCCCCAATCTTACCTATTCAATCCTTCCCTCACTCATTCCCCACTCCTAACTCCTCCGGCACCCTTCTATGTTTCGGAGGACGAATAAAATCGGCCGGATATTTTTTCATAAACCGCCAGAGGATTCCTAAGAACTCCGGGTATTCTTTTAATCGTATGCCTCTTGATTTTACGGCTACATAAAATGCCAGTCCAAAACTCACGAGGAAATTTAAAAACCCAATCAGCAATACACCACTAACAATGGTTACAATATATTTCAACGGCACCACATGATCCAATCCGTAAAAACCTATGGCTGTATTACCTGCTGCAATGGTAATATGCCGTATATCAAATGGGATACCAAACGTATGGCCGATAAATGAAGCCATCCCTAAAAAGAAACCCAGCGAAATACTACCGGCAACAGAACCCAGGTTATTTTCGAACAAACGGTTCAACCATCTTTTTTGTCCGCCGTTGAAATTATGATGTACAAACGGATGTTGCTGCAACCGTTGTGGCAATCTTGCATACACCACATAGTTTTCCACCCAGCCGGCAATCAATCCACTGAGGAACAAAAAGAAGCCGGTGAAGCAGGCATACAATAAAGCCAGGCTTTGAAACGGATGCTGGCTCTGCAATAAACTCATAGCGGCATCCCCTTCCGCAATCTTTGCTCCTGTTGCGAGGTGAAATAACAGGGCCAGCAAATAGGTCATAGGAAATACCACCAGCAGGTTACCGGCAAAGGATGCAATCTGGCTGCGGCTCACCTGGGAGACTGTTATTGCCAGGCTTTTTAAATCGGGCTCTCCTTTCAGTTTCTTACTATCGAGTGACCCTGCTACAGAAGATGCTGTAAAGGCAGGCTGCTTGGTGGCCAGTGTGGAACCTGTGGATTGAATCACAATAAATCCAAAGGAATAATTCACACTATAGAAAATACCTTTCCAGAAATAAGGAGCAGTGATTTTTCCCAGCAGGTTTTTAAAGATGGCAATAAAAGAGATAATAAAACCTCCTCCCAATGCACTGCGAAACATTCTCCAGTATTCTTTTCGTGTAACTGTGATAAATGTTTCGCCCCGTTTGCCTCCGTGTTCCGAAATCTGGTAGGCCAATAATCCCATGTTCTGAGAAAGGAACTCACCCACACTGTTCTTACGGTTTTGATTTCGAACCAATGTGAGCAGGTATTGTACAAACCGCCCTGTATCAAACTGGTTGTCCTGGTCCAGCGCATCCATCACCATGAACATTCGTTCCACATGTTGCTCCATTCGTGTAAACAGAAATGTTTCTGCAAGACTGGTACCATTGATTCTTCGCTGATCTTTCAGCCATTTGATGCTTTGTAAACAATTGTGCAGGGCTTCTTTCAGCGCTTCAATAATTTTTATTTGTTCATCCTGTACAGCGGTTTTTTGCAAATGCTCATTCAGCAAATTCACCAACCTGTTTTGTTCCAGGAAAGGAAAAACCGCATCATCTGATTGCTGATATTGCCGTGTCACTTCTTTCTCCAATCCCATCATGGTTAAGCGATGTGAAAGGATGCGGAGTGAAAATGATAATTGCCGGATCAGGACAGGCTCTGTGAGATTCACTTGTATGCCAATCAGCTCAAAAAAACGAATCCATAAATCCGGATTCATTTTTTCCATCCATTTATAATCATCATTCTTATAAAAAATCTTTTCAATCACATAAAGAAAATCACCTTGTTTGAGCAAAGGAGGCAATATTTTATGTTTCAGCTTCGACATCAGTTCCTGGATAAATCCCCGTGAACTCAATAATCCGCTTTCTGTAAGTGCTGAAGTGACATCGCTGTTCAAAAACTGCGACAACAATGCTTTTCGTAATGAAAACAATAACGAACGATCATCCTGTAACTGGAAGAGAAAGGAACGGAACCTCAGCTCGGCCTCCTCGTATTTAGCGGGATCGGAAGGACGGATTTGCTGAAATAATTCCACCAGGAAATCAAGCCCCCGATTCGTATTCTGAATAGACAGCACTTTCGCTTTGCCCTGTTGCGAAGCGGATGCAGAAGATGGTTTAAGAGGTAAGAGCCTGAACTTCATGAATGAATGGGTGATTTTCAATTACAGTGACATAAAAATAAACCGATTCGCTGCCTTAAATGTTGAGATACTGTAAATTTTATGCTAAGCTTTTATAATTTTACAAGCTCAATGAAAGGATTCGCCGGAACACAAACAAAAGAAGAAACAGAAGAAGACGTTCTTACCGATGTGGAAGAACCCTGCCAGTTAATTGTGTGGAATGATGAAGTAAACACATTTGAATGGGTGATTGAAACATTAATGGACGTTTGCGGGCATACGCATGAACAGGCATCCCAATGCGCCTGGATTATTCATACAAAGGGAAAATATGCTGTAAAAAACGGCACTTATGACGATTTGAAACCCATGTGCGATGCCATTACTGAACGGGGCATTGGAGCCACCGTTGAAGTAACTGCTTAATTTCTGTTATGCCACTACATGTACTTACAGATGAGCTTTGGTTCCCTCCTGCCGATGATGCGGGTGAAGAAGGATTACTGGCCTTAGGTGGTGATCTTTCGGTTGACCGTTTATTACTGGCCTATCGCAGCGGATTGTTCCCCTGGTTTAATGAAGATGAACCACCGCTCTGGTGGTGCCCCGATCCCCGGTGTGTGCTTTTCCCAAATGAATTGTACATCAGTAAAAGCATGAAACAATTGCTGAAACGAAAAGCTTTTACGGTTACCTGCAACAAGGCATTTGAAGAAGTGATCCGCCAATGTGGCGAAACAAGAATGGACCAGGAAGGAACATGGATTACAGAAGATATTGTGGATGCTTATACAGAACTGCACCAGCTGGGCTATGCCATAAGCGTGGAAGCATGGAACAAAGAGGAACTGGTGGGCGGATTGTATGGCATCCGATTGGGCAATCTCTTTTTTGGAGAAAGTATGTTCAGCAAAGAAAGTAATGCCAGCAAATATGCATTTATCACACTCGTACAACAGTTACAAAAAGAAGGTGTGGTGCTTATCGACTGCCAGGTACACACACCACACCTTGAAAGCTTAGGAGCACGGATGATACCAAGAAAAGAGTTTCTGCAGATCGTTAGCTCCCATGTGAATCAATAGTTCAACACCTGTATTACTGCTGAGCTGTTTTCCGTTTGCTTGCCCTGAAACGTTTGATCAAAAAGAAACCACCGGCTATAGCAATGATAAATGGCCAGAGATAGATCAATCCCACCAGCACATTTTTAATGCCACCCCAACCACCTGCAAATGCATCTTTCACCTGTTGCCAGAAACTTTCTTCGCCATAGGAATTTGCGTTTTCATTCAACACCTGGTACACTGTTATTGAAATGGTGCTCATAGCAGCAGCATTGGTTAAATAATTGATTCGTCCGGTTGCACTTTCAATTTCTTCTGTAATACTGTTTATCTCCGTTTGCACCTGTAAAATCTCTTCCATATTCTTTGCCTGTTTGAGCAATTCAAGATAACGCAGACGAACTTGGCGTTTTGCTTCCAGCCTTGCCCTTGTATCCACATACTGGGATGTAACATCTTCAGAAGTAATTTTCTTTTCGTTGATCACCATATCCCCTGTTGTTAATGCATCTACTGCCGCCTGGAATTGTGCTACCGGAACTTTAATGGTAACTGTATTTTCAATTTTATAACCGGTTTCAGTTTGCTGCTCATCGGCTACATAACCGCCGTATTTTACGGCAGCCGCCTGCATCAGTTGCATATACTTTTTATAATCCTTTACTTCCAGGTTGAGTGTTGCATTGCGGATGATTTTCTTATCCCAGTCGGGCTTACTATCAGGGTTGGATGACGATGGAGTTTTTGATTTCGTTGGATCTTGTTCTTCTCCTGCCGGTGCTGGTGACCCTGCACTATCGGCTACGGGTACCTGTTGTTCATCCTGAACGGCCAGTGTTACATTTTCTGAAACTGATTTATCTTTTGATGCCTGAAGATTGCAGGAAAAAAAGAGCAGGATCGATGCAATGAATAAGTATTGTTTCATAACATAATTTTTTATACGGATGCAGTAAGAATCATTTTTGCATAACAAGCCCCGACACTGATGGTCGGGGCATGCTTTATTTATTTTACTTTTTTAAGATGAACAACGGTACTGTCGGCTGTTTGAAAAGAAAACTGTTTTTCATTGAGCAGGTTGACCCATACGGTTGTTTTTTGCTGTAATGAATCGCCCTGCATCAACACCAGTCCGCTGCTGTCCTTCCATTGATAGGCATGTTTCACCGGAAGAATACTATCGCCCAGCAATTGAATCATACTGCTGTCTTTCTGAAAACGGAACGTATATTTCAGATAGTTGCTATCGGCTGTTGAAAGAACAGCATCAACAGGTGCCCCTGTTTTACCGAATGAAACAGAATCGATCTGCCAATCTCCTTCGAGAGCAGTTTGTGTAACAGCAGTTGTACTGCCGACTGAAGGTTGTTCTTTTTGATTGAAATAATAATACAAAGCTCCGCCTGCGGCCGCCAGTATAGTGGCAGCCAAAATGATTTTTTTCATTTTGAATAATGTTTTAGATGTTAGAAAAGTGAAGTGATGCGTTGGTCATTATTTTTTGTGACTCCGCATTTCATATGGCATACTTTGATCAAAGCTTCATACATTGATACGACTGCACATCAAAATGTAACCAATCGTAATTGTTAAAGAAGCGCCAATAGCTAAAACAAGAGAGGATCACTGTGTGATCCTCTCTTGTTGGTGTCAGGACGCCGCAGGCGTCAGACACTTTTTTATTTTTCTGAAAGATGATTCAAAGTAATTTGATTCAAGGTGTCTGACATCTCCGATGTCCTGACACCAATGAATTTATTCTCCTGCTAATTCTAATACTACATTCCATTCTTCATCAGTCACCTTTCCCACACTCAAACGGCCAAGGCGCAACAAATCCATATTGGCCAAACGTTTATCCGCTTTCATTTGTGCCAGTGTTACCGGCTTCTTGAGTTTACGTACTGGTGCCACATCTACCACCACCCATGCCGTTTCATCGGTTGTAGGATCCTGGTAATGCTCTTTCACCACTTTGGCAATACCAACAATCTCCAGCCCTTCGTTGCTGTGATAAAAAAATAGTTCATCACCCTTTTTCATCTCCCTGAGATTATTGCGTGCAGCATAATTGCGAACTCCATCCCAGAATGTTTTTTTATCCTTTACAAACTGATCCCAGCTGTACTTAAACGGTTCTGATTTAATTAACCAATGAGCCATACTTACAATTTGAAAATTTGGTAATGAAGGAATTTGAAAATGAAGCAAGAATCACCACCCGTTTGCCAACACATCTGCCAGGTGCAATGTTTTGAGATTGTGTCCTTTTTCTTTGATATAACCTTCGAGGTGCATCAGGCAGCTCAGGTCTGTTGATATGATATATTGAGCCCCTGTAGCCAATGCATTATTCACTTTCTGATCGGCCATGGCAACAGATATCGTTTCATACTTCACAGCAAAGGTTCCGCCAAAACCACAACAGGTTTCCACATCATTCATTTCTCTTAACTCCAGCCCTTTTACATGTTGTAATAATTTGCGTGGCCCTTGTTTGATTTTACATTCACGTAAAGCAGCACAGGAATCATGATAGGTTGCCACACCCTCCAGGCGGGCACCCACATCTTCCACCTTCAGCACGTCTGTAAGAAATTCAGAAAATTCAAATAAACGTTTTTGCAAACCCTTTACTTCATTATGAACTGAAGAATTATCAAACAATTTGCTATAGTAATTGCGTACAAAACCAGAGCAGGAAGCACTGGGAGATACAATATAATCGGTACCTGAAAAGTCTTTCAAAAACTTACCGGCCACTCCTTTACAATCTTCCTGGAAACCGGCATTAAAAGCCGGTTGTCCGCAACAGGTTTGTTGCTCATTGTAGTGAACGGTACAACCCAATTTCTCCAGCACTTTAATCATATTAAAGGCTGTTTGCGGGTATAACTGATCAACAAAACAGGGAATAAATAATTGAACGTTCATGATGATTCACCGCTACTTGCGGAAAGATAAATTTAAATCAATCATTTTTAAAGCAGTAATGGCAGCTTCTTCACCCTTATGCCCATGCTTGCCTCCAATGCGTTCTTCAGCCTGTCGCTGGGTCTCCACCGTGAGCACACCAAAAATAACGGGCACATCGAGCGAAAGATTGAGCTGTGTTACTCCGTCGGTCACTGACTGGCACACATAGTCGAAATGTGGCGTATCGCCCCGCACTACGCAACCCAGCGCAATAAATGCATCGGCTTTCGGTTCTTTACCAGACGAGGCATATTGTTTAATAGCAAATGGAATTTCAACCGCACCGGGAACAGTGATTGTCACCACTTGTTTCACCTGTTGAACTTCCAGCACTTTACGGGCGCCTTCTTCTAATTTATCCACCACAGCCGCATTCCATTCGGTGCGTACTAAAACAACACAGGCACCCGAAAAACTAGCGGTGCCTGTGTTTATTTGATATAAGTTACTGTTACTTACGTCGGCCATAATTATTCATTAATGATCACACCCAGGCGAGCCAGGTATTTATCTACCAATGGGCCTCTTTCGCTGCGTGGATATTTTTCTTTGATAATTTTCAGCAGTCCGGCTGCTTTTTCTGTTTTACCAAGTGACTCATAAGCCATTGCTGCACGAAACAGGTTTTCAGAAGAAACAGCTTCGTCTTTATCATTCAGCTTACCTGCTTTTTCATAAAAAGAAGCACCTTCCTCTTTCTTATCGGTGCTCATGTAAGCATCGCCCAGCATACGCCATGCAGCACTTTGTACTTGTGTGGCATCTGTTGAAAAATCTTTCAGGTATTTGATTGCATTTGCATAATCTTCTTTACGGAGATAGATAGCGCCAGCATAATAATGAGCCAGGTTAGAAGCCTCAGTACCACTGAAATTTTTAATCACTTTCAGGAAACCTGCATTTGCACCATCGCCATTCAATGCCAGATCCAGGGAATCTTTTGCAAAATAAGCCTGTGCTCTGCTGATCGCTTCATTAGCTTTTTTCTCTTTGGGAGCCTGGATAAAATTCTTGTATGCCAACCAGCCGCCAGCAAGTAATATAATAGCACCACCAACATAGATGATGGGTTTGGAAAAACGAGACCAGAAATCTTTAGCTTGTTTAATCACATGCACTTCATCCAATTCCTGTGCGGTTGTTTTTTTCTTGTCAGACATTTGTTTTGTTTATTCGAATTAATCAATAGAATGTTTCTTCAATCTGCTTAGTCAACAATGAACGGATAATCTTCCTGAACATATACGTCTTTCAGCAATTCGCTCTCATCGGGCCATGGGCTTTCTTCAGCAAAGCGAACACTTTCTTCCACTTCCACTCTCACACGTTCATCAATCACTTCAATTTCAGCTGCAGTTACTCCAAATTTATCGAGCAATGTTTTCTTACAATATTCAATCGGGTCTCTCTCCTTGTATTCTTCCACTTCTTCCTTAGAACGGTATTTCTGAGGATCACTCATAGAGTGTCCTTTGTAACGATAGGTTTTGATTTCAATCAACGTAGGCCCATCTCCCTGGCGTGCACGGTTCACAGCACGGATGATGCCTTCATGTACTGCTTCGGGACTCATGCCATCCACACTATCAGCCGGCATTTCATACGCATCGGCCAGTTTGTAAATATCAATCACATTGGAAGTACGTTCAACAGAAGTACCCATTGCATAGTTGTTGTTTTCGCAAATGAAAATCACCGGCAGTTTCCACAACATGGCCAGGTTGAATGTTTCATGCAACATACCCTGGCGGGCAGCGCCATCACCAAAATAAGCCAGGCACACATTATCTGTACCACGGTATTTTTCAGCAAAAGCCAAACCGGCACCTGTACCAATCTGCGCACCTACAATGCCATGTCCGCCAAAGAAACCCACATCCACACCAAAGAAGTGCATACTACCGCCCTTACCTTTTGCACAACCGGTTGCTTTACCATATAATTCGGCCATACAACTTTTAGCGCTCACACCTTTGGCAATTGCCAAACCGTGATCACGGTAAGCGGTAATGAATTTATCATCGGGACGGGTTGCTGTCATAGCTCCTGCAGCAACGGCTTCCTGTCCGATATAGAGGTGACAAAAACCCCTGATTTTCTGCATACCGTACAGTTGACCAGCCTTTTCTTCGAAACGACGCAATAAAAGCATCAGCTCGTACCAGTATAAGTAAGTTTCTTTAGTGAATTTTGTAGCCACGTGGGTAATTTTTTTAGAGTGGCAAAGATAAGGGTCAGTTGCGAATTTTGAGCGGGCTTCCGCAATTTGAATTTCCACCTCCTTTCCCCTCAAAATCAGGCAAAAGCAGGGCTTTTACCGGTTCATTATGGTACCGGCTGCCCATCCCTGTTCAGCAGCAGTGGCGTCGCACTCTTGTACTACAGTTCAATCAGCAGCAAATGGGGCACCTCCGCCGTAACTGAACAGCTCTTCCTATCTTGCAGCCTCATGTTGCATCTGAAATCATTGCATATCACTCAATTTAAGAATTACAGCCACCAACGCTTTGATTTTGAACGGCATATTGTGGCCATTACCGGGGCAAACGGTATTGGCAAAACCAACCTGCTGGACGCCATTCACTACCTCTGCTTCACCAAAAGTTATTTTACCCCGGCCGATAGCAACAATGTGCAGCAAGGGCAATCGGGCTTTCGGTTGGAAGGCAACATCGAACTGAACGGGCAACCCAATAATGTAACGCTGATTTTGCGTGAAACCGGAAAGAAAGAAGTCAGCTGCAACAGCACTCCTTATGATAAATTCTCCCATCATATCGGCCGCTTTCCCTGTGTGATGATTGCACCGGATGATACCGAAATCATCATTGGCGGCAGTGAATTACGAAGGAAATTCCTGGATACCCTGCTTTCGCAAATCAACCAGGACTATCTGCAACAACTCATCCAGTACAATAAAATCCTGGCGCAACGTAATAGTTACCTGAAGAATGCGGCACAGTCACAAACACGCAACTCATCCTTGCTGGATGTACTGGATGAACAACTGATCAGTGCCGGAAATTTTATATACCAGAAACGGAAAGAATTTCTTCCCTCCTTTCAGCAAACAGTACTTGACTATTACAAAACGATTGCCGGGAAGGAGGAAGCGGTTGAGTTGTTGTATGAAAGTCAGCTCACCGATGTTCCTTTTGAAACATTACTTCAGCAAAACCGGGAAAAAGATTACCTGTTGCAGCGCTGCTCGGCTGGTATTCATAAAGATGACCTGAAGTTACTGTTGAATGGCGAAGCATTTAAAACAAAAGCGTCACAGGGACAACGGAAAAGCCTGCTATTCTCTCTCAAATTAGCCGAAGCTGCCACCTTACATCAAAGCAAAGGATTTGCTCCTTTTTTGTTGCTGGACGATGTATTTGAAAAACTCGATGCAGACAGGATGCACAATCTACTGCACACGATTTGTGCCGATGCGGAAGCGCAGATATTTATCACCGATACACATACCGATCGTATGGTAAAAACATTTGAGGCATTGCAGATTCCGATTCAACTCATCGAACTTAAAAGCTGATATTTATCTACCTTCACACCATGGCACAGTTTTCATTACAACAGGCAATGCAGGAATACCTGCAACGGAGTAAGATCAAAAACCGTGTGCAATCGCTCCAGATCAAAGATGTATGGGAAGACCTCATGGGAAAAACCATTGCTACTTATACTGACGATATTCAACTCATCAATCAGCAACTCATCATCACCACCAGCGTGGCGCCTTTGAAGCAGGAACTCATCTATCAGAAAGAAAAAATCCGCAACCGGGTGAATGAATTATTTAATGAACATGCGGTAAAGGAAGTGATCATTAAATAAAAAGGTGAATCAAGTTAGAATATAGCCCTCACTTGCATTGAAATAATAGTCAGATTGAAACCTGACTTCTGTCATTTTCTTTATGGGACCTGTCGGTCAACTTTGGATAGCATTCAATGAATTTTTAACCCTAAATGCAAAGTCCCATGAGCTACACAGACACATCCCATTGCGGAACCGATCATAACGAATGGCTGCAGGCGATTGAATTTTATGAAAAAGACCTGGATATTTTAGAAAACCGCCTGTCGGAAATTGCCAGTAAAAACACCCACCACGACGCTATGGCGGGAGTGGAACATTTTCAAAACCAGTTAATCGTACAAAGAAACAATATTGACGAGTTGAGACATAGCATAAACGAGCATGTACAGCACGTAGCTGACGATGCCATGCATCATGCCGGCAAAATGGGAACCATCTTTGTTGGCGAACACGATAAAATGAAAGATGAATTTGAAAGCTTTGAAAAAGTAGTGAAAGAATTGCGTAAAGAATTCAATGAATATCTTACTAAATGGATGTAATTAACGTCCCCTTTTTATAAAAGAAATATTAGCCGCCCTGTAAGGCGGCTAATGTATTTTATGCCGTTGTTCTTACCCGTGGATCCACCACACCATATAACACATCGGCCATGATATTGATCAAAACAAACAGGAAAGCAGATAATAATACACTACCCATTACAATCGGGTAATCCAGTTTTTCCAAAGCACTCACCGTAACTTTTCCGATTCCCTTCCATCCAAAAATATATTCTACAAAAAAAGCACCGGCCAGTAGTTCGGCAAACCAACCTGTTACAGCGGTAATAACCGGGTTCAACGCATTACGCAATGCATGTTTCCAGATCACGGTTCTGTTGCTGAGTCCCTTTGCCTGTGCAGTACGGATATAATCCTGGCCCAATACATCCAGCATGGCACTACGTGTAAGTTGTGTAATGATCGCCAGCGGACGAATACCTAATGTAACAGCAGGAAGTATGAGATTTTGCAGCGTTAACTGTTTTTCTCCTGTGACCACATCTATATCAAACCAACTACCCGTCATATTCAGTCCGGTAATATGATTGAGTAAAAAACCAAAACACCAGGCTATGAGAATACCCATGAAAAATGAAGGCGCAGAAATACCCAGTATACTTGTAAACACAGAAGAGAAATCGAGCCAACTGTCTTTTCTAACAGCAGCTGTAACACCAAGCACAATGCCAATAACCGTTGCAAGCAACATAGCTGCGAGTGCTAACATGATCGTACCGGGCAATGCTTCCATCAATACGCTCCATACATCTTTTTTGGTTTGATAACTTTTGCGCAGGTAAGGAATTTTAAACCCGATTTCACGACTGCCGCCAGCATGAAAAAACAAACCATGCAGCTTTTTTTTCTCTATCTCAGCGGTTGAATGAATTCCCACCGGTGAAACATCGTTGCAGTAAAGCAGAAACTGTTTCCACTTCGGTTGATCGAGGTACAGTTCTTTGCGGATGTTATTAAGTGTGGTGGAATCACCCGACTGTCCCATGATCATTCGTGCCGGATCACCAAATCCCTGGAACATCCAGAACACAAGCGTAACCACTCCCAGCAAAACCAGGAATCCATACAAAAACTTGCGAAGAATGAACGAATACAAATGCAGGTTGATTAGTAGTAAATAATTAATCCACTTTGCTGAAATTGGCCCAACTCCATTTATTCAACACTTCATCACCTTTCATTTTATACAAAGTGGGGATAGCCCTTGCTGCTGTTTTGATGGCAGTCACATCACAAACCAAAATTTGAGAAACAGGTATACCGGGAACATCTTTAAAAAACTCAGCGGCTACGTCACCCTGCCCTGTCACAATCCATATCCTTTTAGTTTTTGCAAGTTCCAGGATCTGTGTTCGCCAGCTTTCTGTTTTCCTCATGCCTTCAAAATTCTTGATAAAGAGAAAGTAATATTCCGATGCCTGGCTGAGGATTGCGTCTGTTGAATCAACACCAGCGATTGTTTTTAACTCAAAGTCTTTAATCTTTGGTTCATAATTTTTCCCTTTCGAAATAAGCACCTGTTTGCGATCGGCAAACTTCCAGGTACTATCAGGCAGGTTAGATACATCAAACTCTTTTTTCTCACCGTTCTTTTCATAGATAAACTTCAGTTCATATTTCGGCAACACTGCATCAGCCGGAACTTTTCGTTGTTCCAGCAAATGATTTCCCTTTTTAAAAGGCAAACAATCTACCACAGGTAAATTCCGGTAGGTATAAATCTGAAAGCCGAATGAAAAGAAAACGGCGGCAATAATTACAATAAAATTGAAACTGCCGCTTGAAAAGGCAGGCTTGATTTTATTCCGGAAAATAAAGATCACCAGTATCAGAACCAGTAAAATAATGTCTTTATAAAACGATTGTTCAGGGTCCAGCGGAATGCAATCACCAAAGCAACCACAGGATGCAAATTTGGGCGAACCATCGGGGTTTTGCGCCAGCGATGCATAGCCGGTCAAAAAGGTGAAAAACACAATCAGCAATAATAACAACCATGAAAACAATTTCATCCGCCAGCCTACAATCAGTGCCACACCGGCAATGATTTCAAACGCATTCATCAATACAGAAATAGCCAATGTATAATCATGAAACTGCATCCAGCCCCATGCTTCAAAAAACTCCTGCATTTTATAACTCAACCCCAATGGATCGTTTGCCTTTACCAATCCGGAAAAGATAAATAACAAACCTACCAGCCATCGTATGATTGTAAGTAATGCCTTCATGTGCAGAATCGTATTTTTAAAATCAATTATCCTTCGTGATTGCCTTCCTTAATAAGAATCAAAGCAAACACACAGTAATTGAGAATATCATAATAATTGGAATCGATGCCTTCACTCATGATCGTCTTGCCTTCATTCTGTAAAATCTGGCGGATGCGTTGCAAACGTGCCAGGATCATATCCGCAAAGGTCTCCTGGTGCATTTCACGCCATGCTTCTCCGTAATCATGATTTTTATCGATCATCAAAGTTTTGGCCGCTATTACTTCTTTCTGGTACAATACAGCCAACTGGTCAACCGGTAAATCCTGCTCCTCCTCTTCCTGCAACTGTAACTGAATCAACCCAATGATGGCATAATTGAGAATGCCCTTAAATTCAGAAGTAATACTATCTCCTATTCGTTGTGCTTTTTTCTCCTGTATGGTACGTATCCGTTTCGCCTTGATATAAATCTGGTCCACCACAGAAATGGTGCGGTACACACGCCAGGAAGTACCATAATCTTTCGCCTTACTTAAAAAAATATCCCTGCAGGATGCGATCGCTTCATCGTATTGCGCCAATGTATTCATGAAAAATTTAAAAATTGTTTTGTTACTTCGGTGTGAACTGACTGACCAAAAATAAACGAATCGGGGCAATGTACACACTCAATTGTAAGGGAAGATTACTGGTGATAGAAGAACCTGTTGTAATGGGCATCCTTAATATCACACCCGATTCCTTTTACGCAGGCAGCCGGATGAATGCCGTTGAAGCAGCTGTAAACAAGGCCCGGCAAATGGTGGCCGATGGGGCTACGATTGTTGATGTTGGCGGACAAAGCACCCGTCCCGGCAGTGAACGGATTGGAGCAACGGAAGAACTCGACCGCATCCTTCCTGTTGTTGAAGCCATCAAAAAAGCAATTCCGGAACTATACGTTTCGATTGATACCTATCATGCTTTGGTGGCAGAGACAGCTGTAAAATCAGGAGCCGATCTTATCAATGATATCAGCGCCGGGAACATGGATGAACAGATGATAGAAACAGTAGCCCGGCTACAGGTTCCCTATGTAGCCATGCACATGAAAGGCACACCCGAGACCATGCAACTGAATCCTTCTTATGAGAATATAACAATTGAAGTACTGGATTATTTTATTCATAAAGCAGATGCTTGCAGAAAAGCTGGTATCACCGATCTCATCTTCGATCCCGGGTTCGGCTTTGGCAAAACAGCCACACATAATTTTCAATTGCTGAAAAACCTGGAAGCATTGAGTATATTACCATATCCTTTACTGGTGGGCATCAGCCGCAAAGCCACCATTTACAAAACATTATCCATCACAGCCGAAGAAGCATTAAACGGGACCACTGTTTTAAACACAGTTGCTTTGCAAAAAGGTGCATCCATTTTACGGGTGCATGATGTGAAGGAAGCTGCAGAAGCCATACAACTGATCAGCGCACTGAAACAAGCATAAAAAAAACGGAGACGATTGTCTCCGTTTTTAATGTATTGTAAGAACAGGTATTAATGACCATGTCCGTCATCTGGACCATGTTGAGGCGTTGAGGTGCTGTTCGGCTTGGGAGCATCTGTGATGTCCAGCACTTCAACTTCAAAAATCAGGTTTTCGTAAGCTTTGATGGCAGGTGGTGCTCCTTGCATACCGTAAGCCAGCATAGAAGGAATATAAATTTTAGCTTTCCCACCTTTAGATAATTGTTTCACACCATCTTCAAACCCCGGGATACTTCCCATTTGACCGATCACGATTTTTAACGGATCAATATGGCCAAAAGAAGAATCAACGTTGGAATCAAATTTCTTTCCTTCAAAGTTCAAACCAGTATACTTAACAGATACTTGTTTTCCGCTGTCGGGCTTGGCACCATCGCCGGGAGAAGTGATTTGTACATATGTACCAAGAGCTGTTTTAGTAGCTGTGATATTGTTCTTTTTAAGATACTCTTCAATAGCTTTGAACTCACGTTCTTTCTGAAGGGTCATTTCATTATTAAAATCGTTTTGAGCAGCAGTAAGATCAGTATATACTTTCAGCACTTTTACATAAAATTTGATCTTATCTCCTTTTTTCAAACCGGGAGGCATTTGTCCCATTTGCTGACGGGCAATGCTATCGGCACTTTGAATTACTACGAGGCTGTCACCATCACTCAACATTGGAAACACTTCAGAAAGATCATAAGGGCGTCCCACACTGTCGATCACAGTGAAAGCAGGAATTTTACCCCATGAATCGTAAGAAACAGAATCCTTCTGTACTACACGGATGTTGAATTTAATATAGTTACCTGGTTTTACTTTTTCCCCTTTTCCACCGGGGATGATCTGGTATAAAAGTCCGCTTTTCGTTTTCTTGAATGATTCGCCACCACAGGAAGCAAGCAAGATGGCTGTAACTGCCAATAAAAGAAATGATTGAATTGTCTTCATTTTGTTGTTATTATATAGATTGTAGTTGAGACTCATAATCAGGTATCACCTGTTTAAATAGCTGGAGGTTTGCATCCAGGCTTTCGTCACTTTCTCCACCGGCAGCATTAAAATGGCCGCCGCCGTTAAAATGCCGGCGAGCAAAAGTATTGCAATCGAAGTCACCTTTACTACGGAAGCTCCATTTTCTTTTTTCATCACGGTCAATCACCAATGCCGACAGTTTAATGCCCTGGATACCCAGCGGATAGTTCACCAGCCCTTCGGTATCACCGGTTTTGATTTCGAAACGAAGTAAATCCTGCTTGGTCACCCACATCAAAGCTGTGTTTAACTGGTAATCGATCTGCATCCGGTTCATCAGCACATGTCCGATAAAACGGAAGCGGTTTTCCAGGAAGTTGTCGTACACATTCTCGTGAATGGGCGTATGTTCCAGTCCGTTGCGTTTAAAATGAGCGATCATTTCATGCACAGTGGCCGATGCCGACGGGAAGCGGAAGGAACCCGTATCGCCCATAACACCAGCATATAAACACTGCATGATGGGTTGATTGATTTTATCCAGGTGGCCGCTGTCCTTTATGAAATCAAAGATCATTTCACTGGTGGAGCTTTTCTGCACATTGCTCACCCCATAGGCAAACACTTCAACCTGTGGTTCCCGGTGATGATCAATTAATATGCGTTCGGCTTTTGCATTGGCCAATACCTCGGCCATACGTTTGGCACGGTTTAGGGCATTGAAATCGAGGCAGAAAATCCAGTCGGCATCAAAAATGATTTTCTCACATTTCTGCACATTCTTCTCAAAATCAATCACCTGTTCCGATCCCGGCATCCAATCCAGAAACGTGGCCCAATTCGTGGGTGAAATCACCTGAACGGTGTGCCCTAACTGAATAAGTAAATGATATAAACCAAGGGATGAACCCATTGCATCAGGGTCTGGTTTCTGATGGGTAGTGATCACTACTTTGCGGGGCTCTGCGAGCCGTGGATATAATTCACTGATAGTCTGCATACAAATGCCTGCAAATGTAGGGAAAACTGCTGATGGTGGTTCAATTGACCGGATAAGGGCCCAAACGGCACACCTGTGCTTACTGAAGCTGTTTTTATCCTTCGTGTCACAATTGGTTTTCCTTACCTTTGCGGCGCAAAAACAACATCATATTATGAGTAATCGTACGTTCACAATGATTAAGCCTGATGCTATGAAAAACGGTCATCAAGGCGCTATTTTAGATCACATTATCAAAGCTGGTTTCCGTGTGGTAGCCCTGAAACAACTAAAACTGAGTGCAGAAAAAGCCGGTGAATTTTATGCGGTTCACAAAGAACGTCCTTTCTATGGCGAGCTGGTTGAATTCATGAGCAGTGGCCCTATCACAGCAGCAATACTGGAAAAAGACAATGCCGTTGCCGATTTCCGCAAACTGATTGGAGCTACGGATCCTGCGAAAGCAGATGAAGGAACCATCCGTAAATTATATGCTACTTCTGTTGGTGAAAACGCAGTTCATGGAAGTGACAGCGATGAAAATGCAAAGATTGAAGGCGACTTCTTTTTCAGCGGACTGGAAAGATTCTGACTTTAATCATAAAATTGTTTGATACATCAATCCCCTAACGGTATAACCGTCAGGGGATTTTTTATTTCCGTCATTTTTTTTTGTTTTTTTTTACGTAAACTTTGCGCCTAACCTTAAAACGACACTCAATGCACAAAACAGCTACCCTGCTCCTGTTTATGGGGCTCAGTATTTTTTCTTACGCACAAAAACTTCCTTCATTCGGCAAAATTGATAAAGCAGATCTTGAATACAAAGAATGCACGTACCAGAAAGATGCAGCTGCCGAGTATTTAATTGATTTTGCAGAAGTGAGCTACATAGTTACGACTTCTGACTTTGTAAATGAAACAAAATTCAGAGTAAGGATCAAAGTATTAAAAGAAGATGGAATAGAACTGGCGAACGTAAGAATTCCATATTACGGGAGTGGAAACAGACAAGAGGTAAACCGGATTGATGGAGTCACTTTCAATTTGGATGAAAAAGGGAATATTGTAAAAACGGAACTAGATAAGAAATCCGTCATGGAACAGAAAATTTATGGCGGTACGGATATGAAAGTATTCACTCTTCCAAACGTAAAAGTGGGTAGTGTTTTCGAATATACTTTTTACAGAGTAAAGAAAAATTATTTTAACATTGAAGACTGGCAATTTCAAAGAAGCAAATACCCCGTAAGACATAGTGAATATTCTGCAACTGTACATCCATTACTTCGCTATTCCATTAAAATGAAAACCACACTTCCGGTAAAAAAACTGGACGAAGGAATAAATGGCAGCACACGAACCTATATAATGAATAATATTCCCGGATTGGAGGAAGAGCCGTATATGAGTTGTGCCGATGATTATTTACAGCAAATAGATTTTCAGTTAAGTGCCATTGACGACCGGCCAATTCTCACTACTTGGGAAAGTATTTCAAATATGCTGAAAGAAGATGAAGACTTTGGGGAGCAACTCAAAAAAAATGTCTTTAAGAATACTACACTGGAAACAGACTTGAAAGACAAGAAGACAGAATATGAAAAACTCATCACCATCTGGAATTACGTGAAGAAAAATGTAGCCTGGAATGGAAATGAAGGAATTTACTGCAGAACCGGACTAAAGAACCTGATTGAAAAGCACAGTGGCAGCACACCCGAAATCAATCTGCTTTTTATTAACCTGTTACGAAGCGCAGATATAAAAGCCAATCCGTTATTGGTAAGTACAAGATCGAATGGAAAGGTAAACCGCTTTTTCCCGTTCTTAGATCAATTCAACAATGTATATGCGCATGTGGTTGCAGATAATAAAGTTTATATTATTGATGCATCCAATGAATACAATTCAATAAATATTCCACCATGGGACATTCAATTCACGAATGCATTCTTAATAAGTAAGGATTATTCTGAATTCATTTTTGTTTATGACCAGATCCACAAATACAGATTACAAACCCTCACATCGGCCAGCATTGATGAGAATGGGAAAATACAGGGAGAAGCATCTGTTTACACTTATGATTATGCCAAAAGCAAACGATTACATTCACTAAAAAAAGGCAAAGAAGAATATTTAAAGAATTATTTCACCACTGCAGAACCTGCTTTCACATTTGACTCGTTAGTAGTGCAAAATGACCAGGCTGATTCCATACCAATGCAGAGTTCGGTTCGTTTTAATGGACAACTTAACAATAGTGGCGAATATTATTTCTACACTCCGAATTTCCTGATTGAACACAGTAAAAATAAATTTATTGCAGACGACCGTTATACAGATATTGAATTCGGATATCTTCAGAATTTCAGCATTAACGCAACCATTCGGTTCCCTTCAAACCTCGTACCAGAAGAATTGCCGAAAAACATGAAAATGATAATGCCGGATACAAGTATTATTCTTCAACGCATTATTCAGAAAGAAGACAATCTGATTATGTGCCGGATAACTGTTGAAATTAAAAGACCAACCTATTTTTACGACGAGTATACCCTATTCAAAGAATTCTACGACCGTTTCTTTGAAATTCTGAATGAACAAATTGTTTTCAAGAAAAAAGTAACACCTAAGCCATGAGACATATTCTTGTCTGTTTTGCACTGCTATTATTTGGTATGGGATTGAATGCTCAAACGCCGGCATTACTGCTTCCTGCACTTATTCACGATAGCCTGAAAAAAGATGCTTCAACAGTTTACCAGTTAGACGAAATGGAAATAACTGTAAAAAGTATTGAGAAAATGAACATCAGGGTTCACAGCATTGCAACCATCATGAATGAAAAAGGGATGCGCCACAGTTCTGTTTACATCTCCGTTGATAAATTTCAAAAATTGGAACAAGCCTCTGTAAAAGTTTTTGCAGCCGACGGCCGGGAAGTGTTGCACTATAAAAAAAAGGATTTTAATCTACAGGGAGCTTATGATGGAATCAGTCTGGCAACAGACGACAAAGCCTACTCCATCTCATTCCCTGTTCCAGGATTCCCTTGTACTGTTGAAACCGAATACGAGCTGGAATTAAATGGATTTACAGATATTCCAAGATTTTTCTTCGGCAGTTCAGAAAATTCATATCTGAAAAGCCGTTTTATCTTAAAAACAAGTATTCCTGTTCAGTACAAGTCTTATAATTTCAACCTGGATCCCGGCATTTCAACAGAAGGAAATTTCACTACTTATAGTTGGGAACGCAGTAATATTCCAGTTATTACTACAGAAAATAAAAGTTTTGGCTTAAGGGCTGTAGCACCTTATATAGACGTTTCCCCATCTGAATTCAGTTATGATGGCTATAAAGGCTCATTAAAGAGTTGGAAAGAATTTGGGAATTGGCTTTATCCGTTTTACGAAGAACAAGGAGAAATCCCCAAAGAAAAAATAGAATTTTATAAAAACCTGGTTTCAGGAGCCAGTACTGATCGTGAGCGGATCTCTATTTTATATCATTATCTTCAAAAAGAAACCAGGTATGTAAGTATACAATTTGGAATAGGTGGTTTTAAACCATTTACAGCTGCGTTTGCTGAAAAAATGAAATATGGTGACTGTAAAGGCCTGACACACTACATGAAATACATGTTGCAATGCATTGGAATAAAATCATATGCCGCCATTATCAATGCAGGAAAAAATGAATTTCCTGTAGATGCCGAGTTTGCATCAAATATCTTCAACCATGTAATACTATGTGTGCCAAATGGGAAAGACACCATTTGGCTGGAATGTACCGGCAAGCAAACATACCCGGGGATACTTGGCAGTTTTACTGAAAACAGGAATGCACTTCTTGTAACAGAAAACGGTGGGATCATTGTTCAAACACCTAAAAGTGATTCAAAAAACAATGTCTGGAATGCAGTTACACATGTTGACCTGGATAGTGAAGGCGGTGCCCTTGCAAGAAGCCGCATCTTTCTATCCGGAGAATTCTGGGAAGAATTGTATGCGTATACCAATTCTGAAACAAGAAATAATATCAAAAATTTTCTTGTTCATCAATTGGGATTTAAAAACCCGGATGATTTTGAATTCAAAATCATAAATGATTCATCTACCGGACATAATATCGAAATAAATATGGCATATGGAAGGTTATATGATTTCAAAACGGGTTCAAAATATTTCTACCCAATCCGACACTATAAGCTTAACGACGAAACAATTAAAGAAAATAAAACACGATCTCAGGACTACCTCTTTGATTTCCCTTATATCAAGCAGGATTCAACAATTTACCACCTGCCCCCGAAAACCAGGAGAGAAAATATATTACCGAATAAATTAATAACCACTCCCTACGTGACTTATAAAAATGAATGGAATTCAAATGAGTCAGGATCAGAATTATATGTAAAGACTTTTTTGTCAATAAACAACTATAAGGTTTCAGCTCAACAGTTTAACAATGTAGCTGCTGCATTTGAAGAAATTAAAAAAGACGAAAATCAAAAATTGATTTTCAAAACAGAATAACTTATAAAAATGAGTTGGCACGCTTCTTGTTTTTCATGATAAAAAAAATGTCATGAAAAATAAAACATTCCTTTTCGTGATCAGTTTGATAACTCTGATCTCTGCAATCAGTTGTAACAAAAGCAAACAGGCAAAAGTTTCGTTTTATTTAACAGACGACCCGGGTAATTACCAGGCTGTAAACATTGACATCCGTGAATTATGGGTAAACACCGGAAATACAGAAGCCGGTTCCTGGACACAAGTGACTATAAAACCAGGCGTTTATAATTTATTGGATTTCCGTAATGGCATGGATACCCTCTTAGGTACATTGGAATTACCAACAGGCAACATCACACAGATGAGGCTGGTGCTTGGCACAAATAACTCTGTTACTCTAGATGACCAGAGTTTTGAACTGACCACTCCTTCTGCCCAGCAATCGGGTTTAAAATTCAACGTATCAACGGAAATAAAAGAAGGCATTGATTATAAAATATGGATTGATTTTGATGCCGGAAAATCTGTCGTAAAAGCAGGCGCAAGTGGAAAATATATTCTCAAGCCAGTTATCAAAGCCATTACTGAAGCTCAAAGCGGAGCTATCAGTGGTATCATTCTTCCTGCAGAAGCAAATTCATGGGTCTATTTAACCTCCGGAAGTGATACGGTGGCAACAGCTAAACCCGATTTATTGACAGGTTATTTTCTGATCCGGGGAATACCGGGTGGCAGTTACAATTTAATCATTGATGGGGAAACAGGCTTTATTGATCAAACCCTTACTATATCTGTTACTACAGGAGATCAGAAAAATATTGGGATCATTACTTTATTAAAATAGCAGTCTTCAAAAATTAAGAGCGCCTTTCAAGGCGCTCTTATCAATTTGACCCGGCAAACTATTTAATCTTCTTACAAGAATCAGAAACTCAGCTTTTTCATCATCAACCAATCTCTCTGCAAATCATGGCCCAACAGGAAGTCGTGCTCATCAAATTTCTCAAATCCGTATCGTTCATAAAACCCGATAGCCGTTTCATTTTTCTCCCATACTCCCAGCCAAACAACCTCTTTCCGGCATTGAAGTGCATACTCAATGCAGTGTTGGATCAACATTCCTCCCACTCCTTTTCCTTTGCAGGATTTCTTTACATAAATTCTTGAAATTTCAATTGCCGTTGCCCCTTTCAGGGATTCCGGATAATGTTTTTCCCGCATACAGGCATACCCAACCAAAAGGCCAGCATCAAATGTCAGAAAATAGTGGCAACTCCCTTCTTCCACTTCACGAATCAACCCTTCAGTAGTAAACTGGTGATCCATAAAATAATCCATATCCTCTTTCCGGTTAAAAGGGACAAATGTTTCGTAAAATGTACTCCGGCTGAGCTCAGCAATCTGAACAGCATCTGTCTTTTGTCCTACTCTGATTTCAATCTGCATACATATAAGTGCTTATACAATTATCGTTTCTTTTGAAATATAATGCCAGCAAGGGTTTGCAAGCCTTTTACCGACAAAATGTCTTGCATATTAGCATTTTTCTTCCTAACTTAGTTGTTCAACCCAATTCCTTATCAAAACCATTGGAAAATGAAAAGCTTATTGGCAACAAGTATTGCGCTTTTCACCTGTACAATACTCAGTGCTCAGATCCCTGAAGGTCCCCATAGCCCCTCTACAGTTACAACAGCAGTTTTAACAGGCTCAAATGCGTCCTGGTCGTCTACAGGAAATGTTTCATCCTCTGATGACAGTTATGCTTCATTTGGAAATCTTACTGCCGGCTTGGGAAGTTTTACCAATTACCTGGTTGCAACAAATTTTGGTTTCGCTATTCCGGGTGGTTCCACCATCACTGGTATCGTAGCGGAAATAGAACGTTCTGACCCTAACGGAAGAACCGCTGATTACAGAATACGTATTGTAAAAAACGGAGTCATCAGCACTGCTGCAGATCGTTCAGGAGGAGCCAGTTATTCAGCTACAGACACTTATCAAACTTTTGGAAATGCAGTAGATGCATGGGGCGAAACATGGACCAGCAGCGATATCAATTCAACTGATTTTGGTATTGCAATTGCAGCCCAACGTGCTCTTACCGGCTCCACTACTGCCGGCCGCATTGATCACATAAGGCTCACGGTTTACTATTTAATCCCCACACTTCCACTTAAACTGAACAGTTTTACCGGACGATCCGTAAACAGCGATGTGCAACTGCAATGGTCAACCGAAGCAGAATCAGAAATGGATCATTTCGAAGTGGAACATTCCTTCAACGGAAGAGAATTTAATTCCATCCTGTCAATCAACGCACAAAACAGTTCTGCCAGACATAATTATACAGCTACAGACAAATCTCCTTCTGCCGGTATGAACCAGTACCGATTAAAAATGGTTGAAACCAATGGAACAGTTGCATATTCAAAAACCATAACTGTTATAACAAATCATCATCAATCTTTTTCCATTTATCCAACTGTTGTAAGCAGAAATACATTATTGAATTTTCGTAACACCGGCAACCAATTATTACGCATCACCACCTATACCGAAAACGGAGTATTGCTGGAAACAATTCAAACAAGCGGAAACTCATTCATGCTTTCCCGGATTCCAATCAGCAAAGGTGTACTGCACTACAGAATAACGGACACCTACAACCGAATTCTGAACAGCGGCGCATTGCTTGTTCAGTAGAATGAATTTCGTGTAAAAGGCATCTTGTATCGTAAGAGAAGTATTACATTTACAAATGGACAGACAATATTGGGAACGGATTGCCCCAAATTATAACGATGAGATTTTTGATGTACTGCAAAATGATAAAAGCGGAAAAATTGTATCCGCTTTAGAAGCCGTGGCATCGAAAGAAAAAACCGTCTCAGATATAGGTTGTGCTATTGGCAAATGGATACCACTTCTGTCTACAGCCTTTAAACATGTTACAGCCACTGATATTTCATCCACCAACCTGGAAATTGCAAAAGAAAAATGTAAAGATTACCTGAACGTTGATTATGTACGAATGGACATGAGTGCCAACAATCTTACAGTAATCCCATGCGATGTGGCTGTTTGCATAAACGCTATTCTTACACACGACCTCAACAAGCGGATTAATTTTTTTCAGGCCCTGAATATCTCCTTAAATCATAAAGGCACTTTACTACTGGTTGTCCCCTCACTGGAATCCAAATTATTTACCAATATTATTGCCAACAGATGGAATGTTGACAATGATCACAAAGAAAAAATTGAGTCGGCCGAAAAAGCATACGCCCTTGCAAGAAATATCAAACAGGGAGTCACAGATATTGACAATGTGCCCACCAAACACTATCTGCAGGAAGAGCTTCAGCTTTTGTTATCGCTGGAAGGATTTAATGTAACCCAAATTGAAAAGATTAACTACGAATGGAATACAGAATTTCATAACCCGCCGAAATGGTTAAAAGACCCTAAACCATGGGACTGGCTGGTTGTGGCTGAAAAGAGATAAAAGTGGTTGTTTAAAATACTTCTCCAACGTTTACCGACAAACCTCCCGACCCCTTACCCCCCACCCCATAGTCTATTGCCACATTGGTATTGGATTTCTTGTTGAGCTTGATTCGGATTCCACCACCTGCTGCAGGTTGCCATTGTTGCAGATGACGATCCGGCCAGCCACTTGCTGTTTGAATATTTGTAAAAACAACTGCACCTACCAAACCATTAGCGGTTATACGAAACCGGTACTCCGCTTCGGCATACACAAATTGTTTCCCCCGAAAACGGCCCTGTATATATCCCCGTCCTGTATTATTAAAATTATCCCACCCGGTTGAAGGCAAATCTAGGTAAGGTGGCTTACCAGATAGTATCAGCCAGTTGTAACTCCACAAAGCCAACACATTTTTTCCATTGGATGAAACCGGAATATATTTCCTTACATCCAAAATGAGCGAAGACCACGGCGAGGCATTCCAATTTGAAGGGTTCGTTCTTGCAACTATGTTTGCATAAATGCCTTTTTGTGCATTGATTGGATTGTCACGCTTATCAAACAAAAGATTCGCAGAAATCCCTGCAGATGTGGTTTGTGAAGAAGCACCGTATAATGCATAGTCAGATGCCTGGTTGCCCGGTAAACCTTTTTCAGAAATATCCCATCGTTTATCGAACTGAAAACCTGGTCCCGCAGAAAGATGGTCTGTAACCCGTATCAACAGGTACTGGTAAAACCGCACATACCGGAAATCCATTGGGTTTTCATTTTGCACCGGTGCATCGGAGCCCAGCCCAAACGTACTCTGCGGATATTTCATATAGCGCCAATCACCCAACAAGTTTACCTGGTCATGAAGTGTCCAGAGGTTAGTTTGTATGGGTATAAAGAACTGCTTATTCTGAGAATAGGTCATGCTGGAATTGATCACTGACAATTTAGCGTCCTTTTGCTTTCTGGTGTAAAACGCAAGATTACCGGAAATGATACCAGCCAGTCTTGTTTGTAAGGTATATCCAACGGCAGGCAAAACAGAAAGCACGGGTTTATCGCCAGGTTTCATGTCACTTTTTGATGAAGGTTTTAATCCAAACCATATCCTTGAATAATCTACAACATCTCTCTGTTCAACTTTTATATGAACAGACGAATCTGTTTCCTGTGCATGAATTATTGTACAATCCAGGAGTAGTAATAATACAAGTAAATTAAACAGTGCAGATTTCAACTACGCAGCATTTAGCGGTAAAGATAGAACTCTGACAGCTTAGACTTAAACCACTTAGTATACTGTTAGTATAACTCAATTGCAATTTTCAATAACCATTGCACTGGCGCCACCACCGCCATTGCAAATTCCCGCTGCGCCATATTTCGCATTCTTTGCCTTAAGAACATTGATAAGTGTTACAATAATACGTGCACCACTGGCTCCTAACGGATGCCCAAGGCTAACAGCACCGCCATGAACATTTACTGTTGCCGGATCCAGTTGCATACGTTTCATATTTTCAATACCAACCACAGCAAAGGCTTCATTGAGTTCCCAGTAGCTGATGTCCCTCATCGTTAGTCCGGCTTTAGCAACCGCTTTGGGCACAGCTATGGATGGTGTGGTTGTAAACCATTCAGGCGCCTGCTCTGCATCTGCATACGAAAGAATCCTGGCTATCGGTTTCAATCCCAGCTCATCTGCTTTCTCCTTACTCATAAGCAATAAGGCAGCAGCTCCATCATTCATAGTAGAAGCATTGGCTGCAGTAACCGTACCTTCCTTTTGAAAAGCCGGATTCAACGAAGGAATTTTATCAAACTTTACATTCCATGGCTCTTCATCTTTTGCAAAAACAACAGGATCTCCCTTTCGCTGAGGAATTTCAACCGGCACCACTTCATTGGCAAACAAACCATCTTCCCAGGCTTTCTGTGAACGCTTATAACTTTCAATAGCAAATGCATCCTGCTCTTCCCTGCTGATGTTGCATTCCTTTGCACATAGTTCGGCCGCATTGCCCATCGCTTTACCATCGTATACATCCGTTAAACCATCTTTTGATAAACCATCAATCAGGTTGGTATTTCCATATTTATTTCCCCAGCGAAGACTGTCTACATAAAAAGGAACATTACTCATGCTTTCCATTCCTCCGGCAACAACAATGTCCGCATCACCAAGCAAAATACTTTGGGCTGCCTGCGCAATTGCTTTCATCCCACTGGCACAAACTTTATTGACAGTTGTACAATTCACATGATTGGGCAATCCGGCAAATTTAGCTGCCTGACGTGCGGGAGCTTGTCCGAGGTTGGCTTGAATCACAGATCCCATTAAAACATCCTGAACCAATTCCGGCGATACACCGGCTTTTTGTAAGGCACCTTTGATGGCAGCAGCCCCTAACTGAGTGGCAGTAACACTTTTCAAACTTCCGCCAAAACTTCCCATAGGAGTACGAACTGCTGAAATCACATATACTTGTTTCATTGACATTAATCGTTTATTAAGACGTGAAGATAACAATTGTTAGGAAATGAAGAGGCCCGGTAACTGCTGCCAGTATATCTCTTTATCCCGTCATCATCTAAGTACTTTAATAGCCTCCTGGATCATTAAAAATTTATAAGAATAAGTGTAAACACTATTTCACATCTAGAAAGTAAAAACTATATTGGACCCGATTTTGTAAAATCCTTTCATCACCCAAAACCAAATGTAATGAGAAACCTTTTCATTGTATTGCTTGCACTTTTCTTCTCAAACACACTTACGGCTCAGGAGACCTACTGGTCACCGGTTAACGAATCGGCTCTTGACTACAACCCTTTTTCGGGGAACATCAAACCTGCTTCATACCGGTTGTTTAAGCTGAATGAAGTAATGATGAAATCAAAGCTCGCAACAGCTCCTTCTGAAAGATCTGTATCCCCTTCCAAATCAGATTTTGTAATAACACTTCCTGTGTCTGATGGAAAACTGGAGCAATTCCGCATTGTGGATGCTCCTGTGATGGATGCGCAACTGGCAGCGAAATATCCGGGCATCCGTTCCTATTCAGGCGTGTCATTGAACGATCCCACTGTAACCGTACGCTTCAGCGTATCAACACAGGGTTTTAATGCCATGGTTCTTTCAACCGGACGGAACACGATTTACATTGATCCGGCTATCACAGGAAAGAAAAAAGACAATTTATACCTGGTTGTTACAAGAAAAGATGTGTCCGATTATCGTCAGCCTTTTTCTTGCCTTACAGAAGAATTTAAACCTAAAACAACTGCCATAAGCAATTCACGTCTTGCTGCAGATGATGGCAAACTAAGAACTTACCGTTTGGCTTTAACCTCCAGCGGTGAATATTCACAATTCTGGCTGGACGGAAGCGAAACATCCGACGCTGAGCGCAAAGCAAAAGTGTTGGCTGCCATGAACAGTCAGATGACAAGAGCGAATGCCATTTTTGAAAGAGACTTTGGTCTACGTCTTGTATTAATTGCCAATAACGATGCATTAATTTATCTCAATGCATCAACCGATCCTTTCGGAACAACCAGCAGCAACTGGAACACACAGTCACAAAGTACCATTGATGGTGTTATTGGAAGCGCCAATTACGATATCGGACACTTTGTACATCGTGGCCCCACCAACAATGGTAATGCAGGTTGTATTGGTTGCGTTTGTACAGCTGGCTCAAAAGGTAAAGGATGGACTTCCTATATCAACCTGGGCAACCAGGAATATTTTGTGGTTGATTATCTCACACATGAAATGGGACATCAACTGGGCGGTAATCACACCTTTACACATTCCTACGAAGGAACTATTGCACAAGTGGAACCAGGAAGTGGTTCTTCCATCATGGGCTACGCAGGTATCACCGGCGTAACAACAGATGTACAGCCACATAGTGATGATTATTTTCATTCGATAACCATCCAACAGGTATCAACTTATATTAAATCAACAGCCGGAGGTTGTGCTGTGGCAACAGTTACAGGTAACACAGCCCCCACTGTAAATGCTGGCGCTGATTATGTAATCCCCAAATCAACTCCGTTTACCTTAACAGGTACAGGAACTGATGCCAATGGCGATGTTCTTACTTTCAACTGGGAACAGATTGATGCAAGAACATCCGGTTCACCCACCACTCCTTCTGCCACAGCAACAGCCGGACCAGTGTTCCGTTCTTATCAACCATCAACTTCCACATCCAGAACATTCCCGCAGTTAAGTTCTATCCTCAGCGGTACAAATGGAAATACTTGGGAAGTTCTTCCTTCTGTGGCACGTACACTTAATTTCCGTTTCTCTGCAAAAGATAACCGTTCAGGTGGTGGTAATGCAAATACAGATGATGCAGTGGTTACCGTTAATGGAACAGCCGGACCGTTTGCTGTTACAGCACCTAACACAGCTACTTACTGGCTGAGCGGAAGTACAGCAACTGTAACATGGAGTGTGAACAGTACAAACTTATCTCCCATCAACTGTGCCAATGTAAAAATCAGTTTATCAACAGATGGCGGGTTAACATTCCCAATTGTATTAAACGCAAGCACCGCCAATGATGGAACTGAAGTGATCACTGTTCCTGTAGTATTATCAACCACCTGTCGTGTTAAAGTGGAAGCAGTAGGCAATATCTTCTTCGATATTTCCAATCTTGATTTCACGATTACAGATACACCTCCTCCTTGTAATGCCCCTGCAACTGCATCGGCTACAACAATCACTGCCACTTCTGCCACTCTTACCTGGACTGCGGTAAGCGGAGCTGCTAGTTATACGGTCGATTATAAAACCAATGCCTCCTCAACATGGATTAATGCAGCCACAGCAACTACAGCAACTTCTGTAAACGTTGCCGGGCTAACTGCAGCTACCTTATACGACTTCCGGGTAAGGACAAATTGTAGTGGCAGCAGCAGCGATTATACACAATCTCAGTTTACAACAGCCACAGCGCCAACTTGTCCGGGTGTGTATGATGTATCCACAAACGGAACACGTGCAGGTGCCGCACAAATTCCTTTAAATACAGAGGTAAAAGGCTTAATCAATGTGAGTGGCGATGCAGACTACTACAAATTTGTAATAACGGTTGGAGGAACAGCAACTGTTACACTTACAACTTTACCGGCAAACTACAATCTGCGTATCTATAACAGCGCCGGATCATTACTCGCTTCATCAACAAACAGCGGAACAACCAATGAATCCATTGCCAGAACGTATACGGCGGGCACCTATTATGCACTTGTATCCGGACAAAACAGTTCGGCCTTCAACGCCAGTAATTGTTATACACTGAAGGTTACAACAGGTACTGCTTCACGTGAAGGAAAAGATCCTTTACAAACGGGCAATGCGTTCCGGATGAGTTTATATCCAAATCCTGCGGGTAATATCCTGAATGTGATAGTAGGAGAAAGCAGTGAACAAAGAACCATACAGATTCTGGATGTGAACGGACGCCAGGTAATGAGCAGACTGGTTATGCAAAATGCAAATAGCATTAATATTCAAACACTCACCAATGGAGTTTATTTCCTGAAGGTTACTGATGCTTCAGGCAATGTATTGGAATCGCAAAAATTTGTAAAACAATAACAATCCTTTTAGAATTAAAAAAACGCCTTGCTGATGCAGGGCGTTTTTTTATGTGATCAAGATCAGTTGGCTCGTTCCTGCTGCCATATAGATATACAGTACCTTTGCTTCCTGATTTTTTCCCATATGAAACAGATTTATACCCTGCTCACATTTTTATTGATCAGTAGTACCATCACCGCCCAGGTGTTTACTTCCTCCAATCTTCCCATTATCAGCATTAACACAAACGGCCAAGCCATAGTGGATGAGCCAAAAATCATGGCTGACATGGGCATCATTTACAATGGAGTGAACGTTCGGAATAATACAACAGATATCTTCAATCACTATAATGGTAAAATAGGAATTGAAATCCGAGGAGAGTCATCACAACAATTTCCAATGAAATCCTACAGCATTGAATTATGGGATGCTGCCGGTAAAACGGTGGACAAATCTTTGTTTGGGCTACCAAAGGAAAGTGATTGGGTTTTATATGCACCTTATAGCGACAAAACCCTGATGCGGAATTTTCTTGCCTACACCATGAGCCGTGAAATGGGACGATGGGCTGCCAATTGCCGCTACGTGGAGCTGATCCTCAATGGCGAATACAAAGGGATTTATGTTTTCATGGAAAAAATAAAACGAGGAAGCGGAAGAGTTAATATTTCTAAAATCGCAACAACGGATGCTGATGGAGATGCTGTAACAGGTGGATACATTTTTGCAATAGACAAAGATGCAGATGCATGGTTTTCTTCCTATCAACCTTTAAATGGATCACAAAATCAACGAATTCAATTCTCGTATACCTATCCAAAAGTTACTGCAATAACAGAACAGCAGGCAGCCTACCTTCGCAGATATACAGATAGTTTTGAAACCGCACTATACAATTCTAATCTTACCACAAACAATTGGCGCCAATTCGCCGATGAAGCATCCTTCATAGACTATATGATCATCAACGAAATCAGCAGAAACGTAGACGGCTACCGGTTGAGTGCTTATTTCTATAAAGATCGCTTAAGTAAAGGTGGTAAAATTTTTGCCGGACCTGTGTGGGATTACGATCTGGCATTCAGGAATGCTAACTATTGTAATGCTGTTGATACCGCAGGATGGGCATTTGAATTTAATAAGACCTGTCCCACTGATTATTGGCTGATTCCTTTTTGGTGGGATAAGCTTACAAATGATGCGGGCTTTCGTGCCAAACTCAGGTGCCGGTGGAAAGAGCTACGTCAAACCAGTCTTAGTATCGACAGAATTAACCAACTCATCGATTCTGTCTATACACTAACTGGCGAAGCCAGGCAACGGCATTTTACCAAATGGACAACCTTAGGAACTTATGTATGGCCCAATCCAAATCCGATTGCATCTACTTATGACGGCGAAATTTATTATCTGAAAGAATGGATTGAAAAACGAATTACCTGGATTGACCGGCATATTCCAAACGAAGGCGCCTGTTATGATTTCCCTGATGAGCTAAAAGTATCTGCCATCATCAGCGGTGCACCCAATCCGGTAACCAGTTCTTATACTGTTACTGTAAAATCGAGAAGAATCCAGAAGGTGACCATCAGGGTTGTCAATCTCAGCGGACAACAGATCTATCTGCAAAACGCAGATATCAACGCAGGCATTAATAACGTTTCAATTGCTGCTGCAAAATGGCAAAGAGGAAGTTATATCGTAAAAATTGAAGCCGAAACCGGGGAACAATTTTATCGGAAAATCGTAAAGCTTTAAAAATAAGGGCTGCAATTGCAGCCCTTATTTTTCTATTTCAGTTTACCATTCACAAGCCCTATTACGGCACCTGCAATTGCAAACATGATTGTTGAACCAATCACATCTGCCACTATAGCTCCTTTACCCCAGATATTGAGCTGGGCATATAACATCATATCCATTGAAAAGGAAATGAAAAGCCCCAGCAACGCTCCATAGATGAGCCCTCCCTTCAAATCATTCACATTTGATTTCGAAAGGAGAAAGGAAAGCAGAAAACCGAAACCAAGATTACCTAGTGCCATTGCCCACATTACCATTTCTGTTTCGGAGCGGAATGCCCCGGAGCTCATGCGGCTATGATGTGCCATATAATCCATGAGCAGTATTCCGTAAATAAGCCATCCGGCAAAGAAGATCACCACACCACCAAGAATTCCCCCGATAACAAGTTTTTTCGAGTTCATAATAGTTGATTTTGGGTTAAAAAAAAGAATCGCATAACTAATGTACTCTTAATTAATTCCAATTCAAATAGCAGTTAATAAGAAGTAGATAAACTGCCGGAACTTGTGGGAACCATGCAGGTTTTAAGCCTGTCCGAATTTTATTTTTCTCCCGCTGCGAAATATTATTACATTTACAAAAATCCCTGATATGAACCTTTTTGTTGCAGGCCTCCCCTATGACCTCGATGATGCTGAACTCGAGGAAATTTTTGAGAAATTTGGCCCTGTTAAATCTGCAAAAGTTGCCATTGATAAAGCCACCGGCAAAAGCCGTGGATTCGGCTTTGTGAATATGGAAAATGACGAAGATGCCCAACAAGCAATTGAACTCCTCAATGATATTTATCTCGGAAAACAACGCAAACCATTGGTTGTAAAAGCGGCCGATGATCGCCCCGGTGGCGGCGGTGGTTACTCTGGCGGCGGCGGATACTCTGGAAACAGAGGTGGCGGCGGTGGAGGATACAATAAAGGCGGCGGCGGTTACCGTGGAGATCGTGGCGGTCCATCCAATCGTTGGTAATCTCATTTACATTTCATTTAATCACTCAGGTTTTCTAACTTAAAGGTTCATATAAAGAACCTTTAAAAGAATTTTTATGCCTATTGTAAAAGTGATTGAAGTAATAGCTTCCTCAGAAAAAGGAATAGATGACGCTATCCGCCAGGCCGTGGCAGAAGCTTCTAAAACAATCCGGAACATTGATTCTGTTTATGTGCAGGACATTAAAGCACATGTAAAAGACGGACAGGTTACCACTTATGGCTGTGTGTGTAAAATATCGTTCCGCTTAGAATAGAAACAAAAAAGAAACCACAGAGAACACGTACGTTTCAAAGTCACAAAGTAGTTTTTTGGAAGCCCGGTTCTCTGTGGTCTTTTTCCACTGTATTCAATGTGGTTTCACGACAAAATACTGCATTCGTTTTTGTTATGCAAGTACTTCTTCTTTCTCCGTTTTTGCATAATCATCCACCAGTTTCCGCTGCAAATCAAATGGAACAGGTGCATATTCCAGGAATGAGCTGGAAAACTTAGCCCTTCCCTGCGTAATGGATCGAAGAGATGATGAATAACCATCCATTTCAGCCAATGGAACCCGTCCGATCACTTTCTGGAAGTGCCCTTCACTGTCAATACCTTCAACAATAGCCCTGCGGCTTTGTAAATCGCCCATTATGGCACCAGTAAGATCATCAGGACAAAGTACTTCCACATGCATGATTGGCTCTAATATCTGTGGATCGGCTTGCTGGAAGGCCTGGCGAAATGCCTGTAACCCGGCAATTTTGAATGAAATATCATTGCTATCCACCGGATGCATTTTACCATCATACACGCAAACACGAACATCACGTACATAAGATCCCGTTAACGGGCCTTCATGCATTTTTTCCATGACCCCTTTTAAAATAGATGGAAGAAACCGTTGATCAATAGCACCTCCCACGATACAATTATAAAACACCAACTTACCACCCCAGTCGAGGTTGTGAATATCCTTTCCTCTTACTGAAAGATTAGCAGGCTCCGGCATTCCTTCATACCAGGGTTCAATGCGCATAAACACTTCACCAAATTGTCCGGCACCTCCACTTTGTTTTTTGTGGCGATAAGTAGACTCTGCCATACGGCGAATCGTTTCACGGTAAGCAATCCGGGGTTTAATAAACTTCACATCCACTTTGTGATTATGTTCAATTTTCCATTTGGCAACAGCCAGATGCATATCGCCCTGGCAATGCAACAGTGTTTGCTTTAATTCTGAAGATACCTCCACAATCAAAGTGGGATCTTCTTCCACCAGCTGATGAAGCGCTACTGAAAGCTTTTCTTCTTCGCCTTTCTTGCCGGGCTCAATTGCAACCGTCATGTTGGAACGAGGATATTCAATGGGCTTCAACTCATAATTTTTACCACGGATATGAAGCGTGTTATTGGTATGCGTGTTCTTTAATTTGAGCGTGGCTCCAATATCTCCAGCCACCAGTTCATTTACAGGAACACGCTTATTTCCTTCTACCAGAAACAGCTGATTAATTTTTTCGGATACACCTGTAGTTTCATTTTCAAGTTCCATTCCGCTTTTAATGGTGCCGGAGTAAACTTTAAAGAATGACAGTTCCCCTACATGTGGTTCACTCACTGTTTTATAGATGAAAATACAAGCCGGGCCATTTGCATCGCAGGGAAGATCTTCACCTGCTTTGGTAACCTGGTGAGGCATTTCGTTGGCACTTGGACAAACATTGTCGATAAAGCCCATGATCCTTCCGCTGCCCATATCTCTTACAGCCGATATACAGAATACAGGGAACAAATCATGATTAATGAGTGATTTTTTCAAACCAGTTTTCATTTCATCTTCATCCAGTTCTCCTTTATCAAGGTAATGCTCCATAAGGGTTTCGTCGTTCACAGCAATTGCTTCGACCAACTCACGGTGCAGGTTATCGGCTTTTTCCTTTTCAGAATCAGGGATGGGTAATTTTTCAGGTTTGCCACCTTTTTCCGGAAACTTATACATGGTCATTTTCAATACATCAATAATTGCATTGAATCCAATACCCTGGTTTAAAGGATATTGAACAGCCACTACTTTACTTCCGAAATGTGATTTTGCTTCAGCAAGTGTGCGGTCAAAATCTGCATTTTCATCATCCAGCTTGTTTACAGCAAGTAACATAGGGGTTTTGAATTTTTCTGTATACTCCCAGATAATATCAGTACCTACTTCAACACCCATAACGCCATTGAGCAACATTACACCGGTGTCGGCTACCCGAAGAGCCGAAATTACTTCTCCGGCGAAATCATCATAACCGGGGGTATCGATGATATTGATTTTATAACCCTGCCATTTTGTATGAAGTAATTTGGAGAAAATAGAGTTGCCACGTTCCTGTTCCAGTTCGTGGTAGTCGGCTACTGTATTTTTTTCGGCAATACTGCCACGTCGGGTAATTAAACCTGCTTCGTAAAGCATACACTCCGCTAATGAGGTCTTACCGGAACCTGCATGTCCCAGCAAGACAATATTTTTAACGTGTGAGGTATCAAATTCTGCCATATCAAAAAATTTAAAAAGTAAATAATAGTATACTCACATCACAATGATGCAAGGCTGGGTTTTAGGCAAAATCAAGAATTTGGGACGGCGATAAGCGGTCAGAGAGGAAGCGAAGAAGGGAAATTACGATCGACCTTTAAAATGTCGGAAATCGTTTCGCAGTTCAGAGATCGTTTGTTCGAGAGTTTGGTACTGTCCATGAAGATCTTCATGCTCAGACAGTGTTTCATCATTCAGTTCAGCCGGGGAAGATTCGAGTTTGCGGTCGTGTGTTTTGATCGCTTGTTTCAGATCATGAATGTTGATCTGTTGAATGTAGAACTGGTTGTGAAAATGTTCTACTTCTGTTAATACTTCTTTGTCATTTTGCTGCCCGGCAAAAACTTGTAATTCATCACGAAGTTGACCGAGCTCATTTCTGTAGGAACGCAAATGCTCTCTCCAGTCATTGCATTCCTGGTGTAACTGTGTTGTGTCAGTGGAAACCATGGCAAACAGTTTTAAATAGTGAGAAAATTGGGTTGTCTCAAAGAACTTATTTGATACACTAAATTTAAGCAGATCTTTTCAAAATACCTAGGTATTTTTTTTCACAAAAAAACCTTTCACTCAATAAAAGCCGCAAGGCATAGGAAATTCGGTTTCAGCGCATTATCTTAGCAGCTATCAAATATTTCTATGAAACCTTTTAAATTCACACTTGCAGTATTTCTGCTGATGAGTACTGCCGCAATGAGCCAGACAAAGACTGTAAATAAAAAGGCTCCCCTCGTAACTTACAACATTACTTTTTCTGATTACTCAACTCCCGGACTTATTTCCGATTCTTCACTAAGCAAAGCTTTAGACCAGGGAGATTGGTTAAAGCCCGGCAAAAAATCAATAGGCTTTGGAATCGGTTGGTGGAAGAATGTAAGCAAAGGTTTTGCTTATTCTATCAATCTTACAGGAACGTTCTCAAACTTCCCTGCCAATTTTGTAAAAGATGATGCGATAGGAAATGCAAAGTTCAGCACACAAGTAGATGCACTAATGCATTTCAAAGCTGCGAAAGAAAATGCTGCTATCAATCCTTTTCTTACTGCTGGTTTAGGCTTTGGTATTTTTCCTGAACAATTTGCTATTTACGCACCATTAGGAACGGGATTGCAATTTCGGTTTAATGAAGGTGCTTACCTCCACTTACAAATGCAATGGCGCAAACGATTAACAGATGGTATTACAAAAGACTATCTCCACTATAGTATAGGATTTGCGCAATCAACCGGAAGAAAGAAAAAAGAACCCGAATTACTGGAAGTAAAACCAGTTCTTCCGCCAGACAGGGATGGCGATGGTGTGGTTGATTCACTGGATGAATGCCCGGATATTGTAGGGGTAATGAAGGGCTGTCCGGATTCTGATGGAGATGGTATTGCAGACAACTACGATCCTTGTCCGAAAGAATACGGAACCGATCATGGTTGCCCTCTTGCTGACACTGACAATGATGGCATTCCCGATAAAGAAGATGCCTGCCCAACAGTTGCCGGTATGTCTAAGTACAAAGGATGCCCGGTACCGGATACTGATAAAGATGGTATTGATGATGATCATGATAAATGCCCCGATCTGGCTGGTATACCTGCAAATGGTGGTTGTCCCGAAATAAAAGAGGAAATTGTAAACAAGGTAAACCTTGTAGCAAGAAGCATTCAATTCAAATTTGCCAGTGACGAATTACTTGATGTTTCATTGAAACCATTAAATGAAGTAGCTGAAATATTGAAACAGGAACCAAAACTTCACCTGGTTATTGAAGCTCATGCCGACAACAGAGGTACGCCTGAACGTAACCTGATGTGGAGTGAGCGCCGTGCAAAAGCTGTGGCTGATTATTTCATCCAGAAAGGCATCAGCTCCGAACGCTTATCGTACAAAGGATATGGTGATACGAAGCCAAAAGCCAGCAACAAAACAGAAGCTGGAAGATCTAAAAACAGACGGGTGGAAATGAAACTCGAATATTAATAACTGAAATCATATTTTATAAAAGCAGGGGGCAATTTGTCTCCTGCTTTTATTTTGAATTAACTATTCCGGATTTGCGACGATAAATAGTTAAAACAGGTTGCACCACTTTTGCTCATGTGAACAACTATATATATCTATCTCTCACGGCTTTATGCTTACTATTTAAATACATTCGTTTCCTAAATTTTATTTATATGAAAAAAATCATTGCAACATCTCTTACAACTTTTGCTTTGTTGGCGATGTTGGGCATGGCTGCTTGCAAAAGCAAACCCAAAGACACAGATGTGCAGGCTTCCATTGAAAAAGTATTACAAGCCGATGCGAATCTTAGCAAAGCTGCTGTAACTGTAAAAGATGGTATAGCCACCATCTCCGGCGAATTAAAAGAAGAATCGCTCAAATCAAAAATTGAAGAAGCGGTAAAAAATATCGCCGGAGTGAAAAGCGTAGTCAACAATTGTACAGTAGTGGCACCACCGCCTCCCCCACCCGTACAAACTGCAACAACTGAACTGGAGAAAGCAATTACAGATGCATTAAAAGATTATCCCGGAGTGAAAAGCCAGTTGAAAGACGGCGTATTAACACTCACCGGTGAAGTTGCAAAATCAAGCGTTCAGAAATTAATGATCGCAGTTAACGGATTGCGCAGCCTGGGTTTGAAAAAAATTGAATCAACAGGACTCATAAAAAAATAAGGAGGCAAAAATGACTTTACAGGAAAAATACAAAGAGCTGATAGATGCCGCAACAACTGCCGGCGCATATATCAAAGAAGAAGGTGGTGTTATTTATATCGATGGTGAAACAAATGCAGCCACCAAACAACAACTCTGGGATTTATATGGAAAGCTGGATCCTGATTATTCTTCAGGAGATCTGATCCTGAATATCAACAGCATTGCAGGTGTACAGGAAGGAGCTACTTTAAAAGTTACTACCAGCCGTAGCAACCTGAACATCCGCAAAGGCCCGGGTACCGACGAAGAAGTGATTGGCAAAGCCGCCCGTCATGAACTTGTAACACTCGTACGTAAAGAAAATGACCAATGGTGGTTTATTAAAACGCAGAGTGGCCTGGAAGGATATTGCTTCACACAATATCTCACAGCCCTTTCCTGAAATACTGAAAGCCCCGCAAGGGGCTTTTTTATTGCTATTCAAACCCGATCCGTTACTTTTATCAAAACGAGAAATGCTGCTGCAAACATCATTAGAAGCCATTGACAAAATTGCCTCCCAAAAGGCAGATGAAAATGCAAAGTTTGCAGAATTAATCCGCAAACTCGATACACAGGAACTGGATGATGAAATTGCCATCCTGAACCAATCCATAGAGCCACAGATCGACTGTACTGCCTGTGCCAACTGCTGCAAATCCCTGATGATCCAGGTTTCAACAGAAGAAGCCAACCGTAATGCCGAGCTGTTGCACATAAGCCGTGAATCATTTGATGATACTTATCTTGAAAAAGGTTCGCATGATTTAATGATCATGAACACCATCCCCTGTGCTTTTCTCAGCAATAACAAATGCAGCATCTATGAACACCGTTTTGAAGGATGCAGGGAATTTCCCGGCCTACACCTCCCCCATTTTCACAAACGTATTTTCTCCGTAATGATGCACTACGGACGTTGCCCGATTGTTTTTAATGTAATTGAAGCATTAAAAACAGCAGTACACTTCAATCCTGCATCTGCTCACGAATAACGCTGACTTCAGTCATTTCAAACCCCTTCAACCGCTTCGTAACTTTTCATCAAATCAAATAAGATGAAAAAGTTCTTTTTCATAGCGACATCAATTGCTATTACACTTATTGCCTGTACAACTGTGCGCTTGACCAGCACCTGGAAAGACCCGCAACTTTCTGCCAATCCGGGCTATAAAAACATCGTGGTTCTGAGCTTAATGGAAGGCGTGAACAACAAAGAGCTACGTACTTATATGGAAAAACATATGGCAGAAGACCTGGTTAAAATGGGATACAATGCAAAAGCAGCAACAGATGTTTATGGTCCAAGGTCCTTTAGTAATAAAACAGAAGACGAAGTCATTGAACTGATGCGCAAAGAAGGTTTTGAAGCTGTGATTTCGTTAGCAGTACTCGATGTTACAAAAGAAGAAACCTACGTAAAAGGACGTGCAGAACTTTGGCCCGGCGGCATTTACTACAGCAGGTTTGGCCGCTATTATTATTACTGGTATAACAGGGTTTACACCCCCGGCTATTATGTAACCAGTACACGTTACATGCTGGAAGCAAATGTGTTTGATACAAAAACAGACAGATTGATTTTTAATGCACAATCAGAAAGTATTGATCCGGCTACATTAGATCAACTGGGACACCGGTTCAGCATTCATATACTGAAAACAATGCAGGAAAAAGGAATCCTGTAAATTAAGAGCGCATCATCGCATGTGATTTCAGAAAATCAGTAACCAGGTAACTGATCAGTTTACCGGTTGAATCTTTTTTTCTGCCATCACTTAAAAAAGTGGCGCCTTCACATATATGCAGATACGCAACTTTACAATCGGTTGCTGCAAAATGAAGAAACTGTCGTGCATGCATTGGAGTAATACCAACCGGAGTTACTGCACTGCTTAAGGTATTTTCAATACAATCAAGATCCAGTTCTATCCCTGTATAGGTTTCTTCTGTAAAACCGGTGGCATGGGCCACAGCCTGGATAAAATTTCGTTTTTCAAGAATGAAAATATCTTCAAATGTGATATAGCTGAAAAACGGATTATTGGAAAAGTCCATCAACACATTCTGTGGGATATAATTTTCATGGATACCAATGGCAAAATATTTCTGCAGGTAACCATCTTCTTCGGCGTAACGGAACGGATTTCCACTGTGCCTTCCTTCAATGGGACGGTAATCGGTATGTGCATCCAGATTCACACAGTTGATCTGTGCAAGAGGAATCACCCCCGACTGATACAATCCTTTTGCAGCACCTTTGATTAAAGGGTAAGCATTGTTATGCCCGCCTCCTATCACAACCGGAATTTTCTTTTTAGACACCACCACCTTAATAAGCTGCTCTACTTCTGCATCTATTTGCACCACAGCATGGCGATAGGCATCTATCATTTCCTCATAACCAAAGGCATTTTCTTTAATAAGGCCTTCCATATCCCTGAAATCAAAATGCCCTAATAAAAGAATATTTTCGCCAACCAGATAATCATTGCTTTGCAGGTTGAGAAAGGAAGATAAAAACGGAAACCAGGTAGTATCGGCACCTCCAATTCCATGATTGGCTTTCACACCAAGGTCTTCTGGTATTCCAATCAAAACATACTTTGCTGATGATTGCTCAATAGACTCTTCCCATTGATCTGTATTGAACACAACTTTTATTCTTTCGCCCAGCTTGGTTTCAAACCGCCTGATTTTAGTGAGAGCGAGCAGATCTTCTTTCTGGTAAAAGTGGAAATGTTGCATAACCGAATATAATGATTAAATCTTTTCTCCCTTTATAAGTACCTGTTGTATCAAATCCGAACCAAATGCATAAGGCAAATAAGCCAATGAAGGCACCGGTTTTGTAATGATGAGATTGGCTTGTTTACCAATCGTAATACTGCCCAGCTCCTGTTCCACTCCCATAGCAAAAGCACCGTTGATGGTAGCTGCGTTGATCGCTTCTTCCGGCAACATTTTCATTCCAATACAAGACATGGAAACCACTACATTCATATTTGAGGAAGGAGATGAACCGGGATTAAAATCAGAAGCCAATGCAATTGCACATCCAGCATCGATCAATTCCCGGACAGGTTGAAAGGGCATCCTGAGAAAATAGGCAGCGGTAGGTAATAATGTTCCAATAACCGAAGAAGCCGCAAGGTCTCTTACATCTGTATCGGTCATTGTTTCCAGGTGATCAACCGATACTGCATTCAGCTCAATTGCTTTTTGTAACCCGCCAATTGAATGGAGCTGATTGATATGCAGTTTGGCTGGCAATCTGTACAATGCTCCGGCTTTGCACACCTGTTCCATTTCTTCAGGAGAGAAAAAACCATTCTCACAAAACACATCAATATAATCTGCCAGCCCTTCATGCGCAATCACAGGCAACAGTTCCTGAATGAGCAAATTAAGATATCCAACATGATCCTCTCTGTATTCTAACGGAAACGCATGGGCGCCAAGGAATGTGGATTTGATAGTGAGATTTGACGTTTGTTTCAACCGCTTGATCACCCGCAGCATTTTTAATTCACCTTCTACCGATAATCCGTAACCGCTTTTAATTTCAATGGCACCTGTTCCATTTTTTGCTGCTTCCTGCAAACGCTTCCATGCCAGTTGAAATAATTCTTCTTCACTCATTGCGTTCAAACGAGCAGCCGAGTTTAATATACCTCCCCCTTTTGCTGCTATTTCGGCATAACTGAGTCCCTTAATTTTATCTACAAACTCATCTTCCCTGCTGGCTGCAAATACAAGGTGTGTATGACTGTCGCACCAGGCAGGCAATACAATGCTTCCTGATGCATCAATCGTTTCCTGAAACGAACCCTTCACATCATCTTTCATACTTCCATAAGATGCTATGCACCCGTTCTCGATCAACAGGTAAGCATTCTGTAAAGCCGGTAAATGAGAAAGCCGTTGCCCACGCAACAGTTCATTCTGTTCATGAATACCGGCAAGCAAGCCTATATTTTTAATAAGTGTCGTCACATCGTAAATGTAAAATATTCCTATCAACCCTGCACATGGAATTGACTGGCACGATTGTAATATTTAAGTTTGTAACATGGTACAGTTTTCAGCGGAACTGAAAAAATTTAATGAACAGGGCGAAAAAACCGGTTGGACCTACCTGGTAGTTTCAAAAAAAATTGCGGGACAGTTAAATCCGGGATGCAAAAAATCGTTCCGTGTAAAAGGCAGTATCGACCAGTACAAATTTGATGGCATCAGTTTATTACCCATGGGCGAAGGAGCCTTTATTATCGCCGTTAATGCAACTATCCGCAGGGCTATACGAAAAGAAAAAGGAGCCATGGTAATTGTAAAACTGGAATTACAAAAGCAGGCCTACCAGATTGCAGCTGATTTCATGGAATGCCTGGAAGATGAACCGGCAGCACTTCACTACTTCAACAGCCTCACCAGATCGCACCGGAATTACTTCAGCAAATGGATTGAATCGGCCAAAACTGAAGGTACTAGAGTCAAGCGTATATCTATGGCTGTTAATGCTTTAGCTAAAAAATGGGGATATCCTGAAATGATCAGAGCCAATAAACGTGACAACGGCAATCAGCTTTAATTTTCAACATAACATGCGTTAGTGTTGATAAGTGATCTCCGTTACAGCCAAGGTTTCAGGGTTACTTTTTGCTGAGAATGAGTATTAAGCCTTAGAAAACAGATTACGACCACAACCAAAACGCTGACTTTTCACTTTTGGACTGTTTTCTAAAATCTAAACGTTAAAAAAGAAAACATGGTACAAAAAACTTACTACAAGACTAAGGATTATTGCAAAGTAAAATTCTCTTTTAAAGTTGAAAACGCCGAAACAATTGAAATTCTGGGACTGAACAGCGACTGGAAAAACTCAGTGATCCTGAGCAAGAAAAAAGACGGTTCTTTCAGTACAGAAGTAAACTTACCCAAAGACTCCAAACACGAATTTAAATACCTCGTTAACAAAACTGAATGGATCAACGATCCTGAAGCTGATACAGTTGCTCCCAATGCTTTTGGTGGCACTAACAGCGTGATCGAATTATAATTTTTGTTTTTCCTGTCTGAACCGGCACTCATGTGAAAGTGATGCCGGTTTTCTTAGGGTGCTGATCTTAAAAAATCAGCAAGATCATTACCATACATTTTTGGGACATGTATCCTGGTTGTACTTATTACCAAGAATAAACCCAATTAATATCTCGTGGGTGCCCCTACTCACCAGATTTAAACTGGTAGTTGAATAATCGTAAGAATAGGAAAGCGAAAACAGGTTCAATACATTAAAACCGGCCAGCGCAGCAAATCCATATTTAGACCGGTAACTGGCACCGGCCCACAGAAGATCCTGGTATTGTAATTTTACATTCAGGTCTGCCTGAAGGGGAACGTTTGACACATACTTCAACATAACCGATGGAATCATATTAATATCTTCTGTGAGAAGAAAACGATACCCTGCTGTAGCGAAGATGTGTGGAACTTTTTTCCCGTTTGTCAGCCGAACTGTATTATCAGCAAATTCCAGTTTCTCAGGAATAATTTGTTGCATAGCCACACCAGCAAAATAATCTGCAGAATAAAGCCAGACACCTGCATTCATATCAAACTTCATCTTGTTTAAAATGCCGCTTCCCGCCACTGCCGGATCCACCGGATAGGTTGTGCCAAAGAATAATTTGCTGGTATTCAAACGCACCTGGTTTAATCCAATACCAAATCCTGCAGAAAAATTCGTACGGGCATTAATCCCTACATGATAAGCATAAGTACCATAAGCAGAAAAATTCTGGAATGGGCCTGCTGCATCATTAATGATCTGCATACCAATTCCATGATGTGCCGGTGAAGCTTCATATTCTTCCCAATACTGTTTACCTCTTGGATTTTGCCCCTGTATGGCGAAAGATGTGGCTGTAGTGCGATAGTCTTTTTTGCCTATAGGCGCATGAATTGTAAAATAGGTTGTTACAGGCGCATCCTGCAACCCAACCCATTGATGCCGGTGACTGATCTTTACTTCTGTATAATTCTCAATACCGGTAAGCGCCGGATTTAACGCATAGTTGTTAAGCACATACTGTGTGTAATGAGGTTTTTGCTGAGCCCTTGCTGCAAATTGTTGTACCAGCAGCAGAGCAGATAGCATCAGTAATCTTTTCATGTTTTTCAATATAACAAGACGCATTATGAATCGATTTTCGGCTGTTCGTTAACGTAAAATTGAAATGGACCCGCTGAATATGGTTTGCCGGCCCTGTGGCACACGAATCACATAATAATAAGCTCCTACCGGCAATGGTTTTCCATTGTTCGTTCCATCCCATGCATTGGAGCTATTATATTCTTTTATCTCCGCCATTTTTTGTCCGTAACGGTTGAAAATTTCAACCCTGCTACCAGTATACATTTCAATATTTGTAATAATCCATTTATCGTTGATACCATCACCATTTGGCGAAAACACATTGGGAATAATAATATCCTTCAGAACAATCACATTCACTTCATCCCTGGCAGCACAACCTTCTGCAGAAGTTACATTCATCACATAAGTGGTATTGGTTGATGGTGCAACCAGCGGTGTGGCCGAGGTTGGATTGGTAATAGCTACCGGTGGCGTCCAAACGATGCTTACATTATTTCCAATCACCGATCCGGAGAGCATTACCGGCTGTCCTATAAAGGTTGTTTTATCGGGGCCCGCATTGGCAACAGGTAATGGATAAATAATCACATCAATTTTTAATCTCGGACTTTCACAACCGTTTACAGTTTGGGTAACATAATAAATTGTAGTCCCTACCGTACTTGTAGATGGCTTAGGGGCATTGAGCGAAGGAGTTCCTCCCGTCGCATTTGTATACCAAAGCAAATTACTTCCTGTAGCTGTTAATGGAACTGTTCCTGCATTCTGGCAGAAAGGAACAGGTGATGCAGCCAGAGGTGTGGTTGGTACCGGTTTTATTTGCAGTACAGCGGTACTACTGCCGGCTGGGTTACAACCGCTTGCTGCAACTGTATATGTAACAGTATATGTTCCGGGCGTGCTGGCAGCAAGATCAACAACACCTGTTGATGGATTTACAACAATACCAGGAACAGAGCTGAAAATACCACCAGTGGTAAAACCGGGATTTAATGCAGGAACAGGATCCGGCTCATCGGCACAAACAGATGGCAATGGCAGTGTACTATAAGCAAACCCGGTTACCGGAGTTACAGATGGAGTAATTGCAACTGTTGCAGTACTGCTGCCAGCAGGATTACAGCCACTCGCAGCTACTGAATATGTTACCGTGTAAATTCCGGGAGTACTTGCAGCAAGATTAATGATACCTGAAGAAGGACTGATGGACAGACCGGTTGTTGAACTGAATGTACCGCCGGCCGTAAATCCGGGCAATGTAGTTGGTGTTGGATTGGTACCGTTTGCACAATACGGCGACGAATAAGTGAAATTCGTAACAGGGGCAATACTGGGTGTTATGGTAATACTGGTAGTACTGCTGCCACCTGCATTACAACCACTGGGAGCCACTGTATAAGTTACCGTATATGTACCGGATGAGCTGGCTGCCAGGTTAATGACACCAGTTGCAGCGTTGATCGACAACCCGGCTGTAGAGCTATAGGTACCGCCTGTTACAAATCCGGAAACAGGAGCAGGAACCGGGTTAACACCGTTTATACATACCGGTGAAGAATAAGCGAAACCGGTAATGGGTGTACCCACACCATTGATGATGATGGTAGTAGTGCTGCTGCTGGCAGGATTACATCCACTGGCAAGGATAAAATAAGTGACCATATAAGAACCGGGTGTACTGGTAGCAAGATTAATCACACCGGTCGCAGAATTGATAGATAATCCGGGTGTTGAACTGAAAGTACCGCCTGTATTAAAGCCCGAAACCGGTATGGGCACCGGGTTGGTGCCGTTAGAACAAACCGGTGATGCATATCCGAATCCTGTAATAGGTGTTACAGCTCCGGTAATTGTAATACTTGCAGTACTGCTGCCGGACGGGTTACAGCCGCTGGCAGCCACAGTATAGGTAACGGTGTAAGTACCCGCTGTACTGGCAGCAAGATTGATTACACCGGAGGAAGAATTAATAGACAACCCGGCTGTTGAACTAAAAGTACCGCCTGCCGTAAAACCAGCCACAGTAGTGGGTACAGGGTTGGTTCCATTGGAACATACCGGTGACGAATAACTGAAACCGGTTACAGGGGGAGTTGATGCTGTAATTGTGATTGACGTTGTACTGCTACCAGCGGGATTACATCCACTGGCCGCCACTGAATAGGTAACAGTATATGTTCCGGCAGTGCTGGCAGCTAAATTGATTACACCGGTTGATGAATTGATGGATAAACCCGCTGTGGAGCTATAGGTACCGCCTGCCGTAAATCCGGCAACAGTAGTGGGCACAGGATTGGTTCCATTGGAACATACCGGTGACGTATAGCTGAAACCGGTAACCGGGGCGCCTACAGCATTGATAGAAATGCTTGCAGTACTACTGCCGGCAGGATTACAACCACTGGCCGCCACTGTATAAGTAACAGTGTAGGTTCCCGCTGTACTGGCGGCAAGGTTGATTACACCGGTGGAAGAGTTAATTGATAATCCCGCAGTAGAACTATAAATACCACCTCCTGTAAATCCAGGAACAGTGGTTGGCGAAGGATTCGATGCATTGGCACATACAGGCGATGCATAACTAAAGCCGGTTACAGGTGTAACTGCTGCGGTAATTGTTATTGAAGCTGTACTGCTGCCGGCAGGATTACAACCACTGGCAGCTACAGTATAGGTAACCGTATACGTTCCGGCAGTGCTGGCCGCTAAATTGATTACACCGGTTGATGAATTAATAGATAAGCCGGCTGTAGAACTATAAACTCCCCCGGTTGTAAAACCCGGAACCGTAGTTGGTGTTGGATTGATTCCATTAGAACATAGCGGTGACGAATAGCTGAAGCCCGTTGTTGGCGTTACAGCTGCGGTGATTGTTATTGAAGCCGTACTGCTGCCGGCAGGATTACAACCACTGGCCGCTACGGTATATGTAACCGAGTAGGTGCCAGCCGTACTGGCGGCAAGATTGATCACACCGGTAGATGAGTTGATCGACAACCCTGCTGTGGAACTAAAAGTGCCTCCGGCTGTAAAACCGGGCACAGTAGTGGGCACAGGATTTGTTCCGTTTGAACATACCGGTGATGTATAGCTGAAGCCCGTAGTTGGAACTGCAGAAGCAGTAATCGTTATTGATGCCGTACTGCTGCCGGCAGGATTACAACCACTGGCAGCTACTGTATATGTAACTGTATAAGTACCAGCCGTACTTGCAGCAAGATTAATTACACCTGTTGTTGGATTAATAGATAAGCCTGCTGTAGAGCTGTAAGTTCCTCCGGCTGTAAAACCGGGAACTGTATTTGGTGAAGGGTTCGATGCATTAGCACATACCGGTGACGCATAGCTGAAGCCGGTTGTTGGTGTTACAGCTGCAGTAATTGTGATTGAAGCTGTACTGCTGCCAGCCGGGCTGCATCCGCTTGCTGCAACTGAATATGTAACTGTATAAGTACCAGCCGTACTTGCAGCAAGATTAATTACACCCGTTGTTGGATTGATAGATAAGCCAGCAGCAGAGCTGTAAGTTCCTCCTGTAGTAAAGCCGGGTACAGTAGTTGGCACCGGGTTGGTACCGGTAATACAAACAGATGAAGGGGCATAGGAGAACCCTGTGGTTGTTGTGCCTGTATTTACATTCACTGTAACCGACTTCGTAAGATTGCAATTCACTGTAGTTGTGAATGAGATGTCATCAATAGCAAAATCATTACCACCCGCAATGATTGTACGATCGTAAATCACAATTGTAGCTTGTGTTGCTATGCCTGAGTTCCAGGTTGCAGTTCTTTGTATCCATGAACAGGTAATGGTTCCTATCAACCCTGTGCTCACCACCACACCATTGATGGTTACTTCCAGGTTGGCAGGATTCGTATTGGTTAATGATTGAACCCAATAACTGAACGTATAGGTTTGTCCGGGAATAACGGGTACTGTTTGTGTCCATACCTTATCATTACCAGAGTTGAAAGTAGATCCATCGGCAACGAGCATATTGCCCGAGCCTCCCCTTCCGGTACAAGCTCCAAATGTGGCATACCAGGAAGAGGCATTGGTAACAATTCCGTATGCTCGTTGTGAACCGGATGGATTGGTTGGATTCAGGTATTGGTAATCGGTTCCAAAACCAATATTACCAGCCGAAAAATCGCCGTTAAAAATCAATTCCTGTGTTGTGGTCGTAGTCGATGTTGCTGTGTATGTAGTGGTAACTATAGGAGAAACGGTAATATTGGCTGTTGTGGGCAAAGCTGGCCCTGCCGGACTGGAAGTCCAGTTATAGCTTGCACCCCCACCGGTTGCTGTTAATGTTTGATTATCGCCTGCACAGATTGTTGCTGTTGTTGGAGATATAATCAGATCAGCCGGTTGTGAAATTATAATAGACGACTGAGTTACTGTCTCAGGCTTTGAATCTGTTACAGACAATGTATAAGTTCCCGGAGCCAGGTTGGAAAAGATACCTGCTGTGTTTGTAATGGTAGCAGGCCCTGTTAATGTGTAGGAAACATAAGGTTTAATTCCGTTATAAGCATACGCCACAATAGCACCATTTGCCGCACCAAAGCAGGTTACATTTGATTTGGAATAAGACAATCCTAAAGGTTGTGGAGGAGGAAGTAATTCGATATCGTCAATTGCAAAATCGTTACCTGCAAAACTCCCATTTTGATCATACATTTCTATACGCACACACGCATTTGTAGGCACAAAAGAATAAGTAACCTTTTGCCAATTTGCTCCTGGCACTGGGGCCAATGTTGAACCGGAAGAAGGTGAAATAAATTGCCCCCCTGTAATATTATTCCATTTGATTCTAACATCTGCAACACTGGAGCCTGAAATAGAGGGATCATATATGCTTTTAATCCAATAACTGAAAGTATAAGTCAAACCAACCTGCAATCCACATATCTCTCCGGTAGTGCCTACCCGCCAGAAAAAAGGATCTGGATTTCCTCCATAATTGGTTCCATCTACAATTAACATATTTCCACTACCGGAAGTATGATCTCCCATTGAAACAAAACTGGATGTATTAAACGGCTGAGGATTTGTACCTACTCCATATTCCCCGGCATTTGTGGTTCCAGTAGGGGCAGGTTTATAAGTATAGTTACTTACAAAACCAACATTGTTCCCTTGTTCAAAATCACCATTGTTTAACAGATTTTGTGAATCAGCGGCAACTGAAAAAGATATCAATGCGATCAGTAAGGTCAACTTTTGACGCAAAGCCCTGCAGATGGGATTAGAGTGTCGTAACATGGCAATCGATTATAAAATCGTAACAAATTAAGGAAAATTCCAATCCAATCGCAAACGTTTGCATAAATGTGGAAATTATTCAGCATAACTGAGGTTTTGGAGAAAAATGGCTGGATCAAAATACTTAGCAAGGCAAAATCGGGTTCATCATATCCTTACTTCATCAAACAGTCAAACTGCTGATCTGAAATATTTACCCCAAAACCACGTTATTTGCAAAAAGCCACAAATGAAGAAACAAGTTTTCATTCCCCTTCTGATTTTTATTTCAGTCGCCTTTCTCATTGTTCCCGCATCCTCCTGTAAAACGGTTGCCCGGGCTGCCGTAAAATACTGGACCAAACGCCAGGTAAAAGAATTTGTAAAAAACTGTGAATCAAAAACTGCAAGATTGCTGGGCGAAGAAACAGCCGCTAAATATTGCGACTGTGCAGTGGATGTAGTGGCAGAAAAATACCGCAATTACAACGATGTAAAATCAATTTCCATTCTTGACATCCTGGAAGTGGCACGTGGTTGTAAGGATCAGTGATTTCAAAACTGCCAGCCATTTTGTTCATAGCTCAGCCAAAGTTCCTGCGCAGGATGAAAATCATTATTCAACACCTGTACATAATAGGTCTCATCACCACTGCTTACAGTTAACAAATACGTTCCTCCCCTGAAGTAAACTGTACGAACAACTGCTTTTATGGAACCGGGTGTTTCCTCCCTGCTTATTTTCATCTGTTCCGGACGAAGAAATAATTTCTTGCCGGTAACCCCTTCCATAGGCACAGAATTAAATGCCCCGAACAAACCGGCTACATATTCATCTTTCGGGTGATAGTAAATATCTGCTGCAGATCCCTGCTGATAGAAGGATCCGTTTTTCAAAACAATAATTTCATCGGCCCAGGCAAGCACATCAGCTGCATCATGCGATACCATCAGGCAAGTGATTTTCAGTTGTTCACTTACATTCCGTACCACTTCCTGCATAACGGCTTTATGTAACAAATCGGAGTTGGAATAGGGCTCATCCAACAATAAAAGCCGGGGCGCCCGGGTTAACAACCGGGCTAATGAAACCCTTTGTTTTTCACCTCCGGATAACTGATCTGTTTTCCGGCCGAGCAAATGTTCCACCTGGCATACTTCATATATCAGGTCAGCTTGGGGTTGCGTCATACGGTTAGCCATATCCAGTAACTCATGGACAAAATAATTATTACGCAACTCAAAGTACTGTGATAAATAGGCAATAGACGGATGGCCGGCTATTAATTGTTCATTGGGGCCCAATACCCGTTTTCCTTCAAACAGAATCTGCCCCCCCTCTGGCTGCAACAAGCCCCCAATCATTTTCAGAACAGAGGTTTTACCGGATCCTGTTTCACCGGAAATCGCCAACTTCTGTAACCGCTCCTGGTTAAAACTGAGATGCTCAACGGCAGGTATACCATTGTTCATTTTAACCAAATCCTTTACTTCCAGAAATGCCATACACGAAAATAAGGTTTCGGGATTATACGCAAATAATCACTATTTCTTGAGACGGAAATCCTATCTTTACACGCTTTTTGAATTGAGATTCCGAATAGAATAATGTTCAATCCGACTTTTATTCTTTCAAAAAACGTACATCGATCACTTAAACAAACAAACCATGTTTTCTTATACCTGGAAAAAGTATTTACCCGTTATTCTGATTCTGTTAAAACGCTCTTCAAAGGAAGATCAGGTATTAAACATGAACCACACCGATTTTGAAAGAGCGGCAGGTGGAAAAAAAGTAAAATTCAGTTTCAACAATCTTATTATCAAAAAAGGGCGCATTAATACCACAGTAAAACATGCACCCCTTGCGACCGATTTATTTCTGGCATTACAAGAAGACAAAGCCTGTTTTTCATTCCTGATCAACGGGGAATTTGAATTCAGCATGACCAATGATTTCAAACTGATGATTAAAAATAATACGCCTGTTGCAGAAGAAGCTGCAGCCGACAATACAGAAGCAAGTACAAACGAATAAAACAACTTATTGATTATAAAAAAAGCCTCCTTCCGGAGGCTTTTTTTATAATCAGAATCTTCTGGCTCTTGGTCTTGGCCGCATTCTCAAATTTGCATTCAATGCAGCATGTGATAATCCCTGGGCTGCCGGAGGAACCAATTGTGTTACTCCATGCATCAGGCTCACATCGAAGGGATGATCTTTCACCACATCAATGGGCTTCTTGATTAAACGCTCAATATCTTTCAGAAATGATTTTTCAGACCAGTCGCAAAAAGAAATGGCTTTTCCGGATGCACCTGCCCTTCCGGTTCTACCAATACGGTGAACATATGTTTCAGGAACATTTGGCAAATCAAAATTGATTACATGAGATAGTTCGTCAATATCAATACCCCGGGCTGCAATATCTGTGGCTACCAACACCCTTACTTTACGGTTTTTAAATTTCGACAAAGCACTCTGCCTGGCATTCTGTGTTTTGTTACCATGAATGGCTTCCGTAACAATACCCGATTTGGAAAGGCTTCTGGATAATTTATCTGCCGCATGTTTCATTTGTGTAAATACCAAAACGTTTTCAATGGTATTATCATTCAGCAAATGAAGCAATAAAGACATTTTGTTTTGTTTCTCTACATAATAAACAGATTGTTCCACCATTTCTGCCGTAGAGGAAACAGGTGTCACTTCTACCTTCACCGGATTCTTTAATAGAATAGCTGATAACTGTTTGATTTCTGCAGGCATAGTAGCCGAGAAGAACAATGTTTGCTTTTTCTCCGGTAGTTTGGCAATGATACGTTTCACATCCTGTACAAATCCCATATCCAGCATACGATCGGCTTCATCCAACACAAAATAGCGGATGGTATCCAGGTGTACAATACCTTGTTGCATCAGGTCTAACAAACGGCCCGGTGTGGCAATCATAATATCAACACCCTTACGGATTGATTGTACTTGACGTTGTTGGGGAACACCACCAAACACAACGGTATGACGGATTTTAAGGAAATGCCCATACGCTTCCACGCTTTCACCAATTTGTATAGCGAGTTCACGTGTGGGAGTCAATATCAATGCTTTTATATGCATTGGATTGGAATGTCCTGTTTGAATTTCTTCCTGAATTAACTGAAGTAACGGAATGGTGAATGCTGCTGTTTTACCGGTTCCGGTTTGAGCGCATCCCAATAAATCTCTTCTTTGTAAAATAGCAGGAATGGATTGTTCCTGTATAGGTGTGGGGCTGGTGTAGCCTTCTTTACTCAAAGCCTGTAATACGGGCTCAATGAGCTGTAATTGATTAAAAGACACAATAAAAAATTTAAATTAAAAAATGTGATAAGGCTGTCTTGCGAGTGAGACACTTTATCTGCCTTAGGTTAGAACATCACAATATTTGGAGTTTCGGATAATTCGCAAACAGAGAGAGCAATAACTTTAAGAACCACAAAGCTACTGAAAAGAACCGTCTTTTCTGAATGTATTTTGAAACCTACAGGTTTCTCATTACTTAAAAGGAACTTAGTTTACTGGTAATGAAGCAATAAGAAGACATAAGGTTGAAATTTATTTATATCCTATCTTTCGCCCATGCACCCGCATATTCAACATTTACTGCATTGTATTGACCTGGAAGAAAAGGAACAACTTCAACGCTTCCGTTTGGATCAACAACATTCTTTACGCCAGCTAAAAGCAGAAGGCCTGGCCTTACATCCAATCATTGTTACGAAGAAAAACTTTGGATATGCCGATTACCCGGAGATCACATTTAAATTATCATTTCCTCCGGAACTCAGTTTGTTCCGGGATGGTGCAGCGATAGAATGTTTCATAACCGGAGAAGAACCGGTAAAGGGTGTGCTTTTAAATCTTGATGGCAGAAATGGCGAGTTCCGTTTGTTTGCACCCGACTTCCCGGATTGGATTGAAGATGATGGTGTGGGTATTAAAATGGCTCCGGATACACGCACCACATCTATCATGAAAAAAGTGTTAACCGGGCTGGAAGAAAATAAAAAACTGTTTCAGCTGTTTGAGCAATTGCATTCCGGTTCAACAACAGAACCATTGCAATCAGCTCACAGCAATGCTATTGTTCTGCAAAATAAAAACCTGAATAAGAGTCAGCAACAAGCTGTTAACGCCATCCTTGAGAATGATCAGCTCGCCATTATGCATGGCCCGCCCGGCACCGGTAAAACAACCACACTGGTGGAAGCCATTATTCAACTGGTGAGCAAGGGTGAAAAAGTGTTAGTAGCAGCACCGAGCAATACAGCTACCGATCATATCAGCAAAGAACTGATTCAACAAGGCATCAAACTGCTACGTGTGGGTAATGTTAACAAAGTAGACGAAGTTGTTTTTTCACACACACCTGAGGGAAGATTACAAAACAGTAAAGAACAGAAAGAAATCAAACAACTGAAAATACGTGCCGAAGAATTCAGAAGGATGGCATTAAAGTACAAGCGCAATTTTGGAAAAGCAGAACGGGAACAACGCAATCTTTTATTCAAAGAAGTAAAAAACATCCGTACCGAAATAAAAAAACTGCAGCACTACAACGAAGAGAAATTATTTGAAGAAGCACAGGTGATTGCAGGAACGCCCATTGGTATTTATGATGCAGATATTAGGCATCTGAAGTTTGACACCTTGATTATTGATGAAGCCGGACAATGTATAGAACCTCTTGCCTGGTGTATTGTTCCTATGGCTGAGAAACTGGTACTGGCAGGTGACCACTGGCAACTACCTCCTACTGTATTGAGTAATGAAGCAGCTGTAAAAGGATTCAATATTTCCATACTGGAACGTGCCATTGAACATTGCAGAAATGTAACCTTGCTCAACATCCAATACCGGATGCGTGCATCCATCGCAGGATTCAGCAGCAGGTATTTTTACAATAACCTGCTTCACACGGCAGAACATCTCACCAATACCGGCACACATCTCACATTCATTGATACAGCAGGTTCCGGCTTTAACGAAAAACATGGACCCGATGGAGTAAGCCTGCAAAACGAAGGAGAATTATCGATCATAAAACAGTTACTGGAAAAAGAATCCTTTGATTTAAAACATACCGCATTTATTTCACCTTATTCCGGACAAATTGCAGCGGCTAAAGAACAATTACCGGCAACTATGCGGTTGAGCACCATCGATAGTTTCCAGGGACAGGAAAAACATACCATTCTGCTATCACTAGTAAGAAGCAATGAAGACGGAGATATTGGTTTCTTAAAAGATTACAGGCGCATGAATGTGGCGCTCACCCGTGCGAAAGAACGGCTCATTGTCATTGGCGACAGCGCCACCATTGGTGCCGATCCATTTTATAATGACTTCATCAATTACATTGAAGAGCATGGCGAATACAGAACGGTGTGGGAATTTGAAATGTAGTACTATTGCCAACCGTTAAAAATGTCTATTTTTTACCACTTAGCATAGTAGCCCTTCCTTCAATTTTACGGTTCAAACCTTTTACTATGCACCGTAAACAATTTTTAATTTCATCGTTGCTGGCAGCGCCGGCATTCGCCATTGGCAAATCAACTAACAAAGAATCTGCTTCTGCAACAGATCCCTTTATTGTAGATGCAGGCAAATCCAGATTTGGCGATGTTGTAAAATTCCTTGGAGTTCACCCCAACGATTTGAAAATTTCTTCAAAGGATACAGGCGGGCAACTTTCTGTATTCGAGTACACAGGCCTTGGCAAGGTGGGACCGATGCTGCACATCCATTTTGAACAGGACGAGATCTTTACCGTTACGGAAGGATCCTACCGTTTTGTTGTGGGTAAAGAAACACATGTATTAACGGCCGGACAAACCATTTTTTTGCCAAGAGGTATCCCTCATACGTGGATTCAATTAAGCGACAGAGGCAAGATGATCTACTTCCTGCAACCTGCCGGAAAAATGGAAGAGTTTTTCTTACTCATGAACAGCCTGAAACAAAGGCCCACTCAAGAGGAAATGGACAGATACCACGCCGAACATGGAATGAAAGTGGTAGGTCCGCCGTTGACGCTCTGATAAATCTTTGTAACTTACCTATCACCGAAATTGCCTGGCCGTTGCTGCTCAAAGATTTTATACCTGCGCCTGATGTACAGGAATATGTACAACTGTACCGTATTGTTCATCTCTGTTTTGAGAAAGGACAAGAAGTGCCTTTTAAAGCATATCCTCCCCGGCCGGAACAATGCCTGGCATTTTATCCCTACGACACAGAAACGGTGGAATATAAAAACAGTGGTAAGATTATAAAAAATGTTCCGGTAGTATTATACGGACAATTCACCGAAGTGACCAACCGGTTGATCAGTCATAATTTTCTTGTGTTTCAAATCATTTTTAACCCGGGTGCACTCTATCGTTTAACCGGAATTCACGCAAGTGAACTTACCAACCAGTACCTGGATGCAGAAACTTATTTCTCAACCGAAATCAGAAACACCAATGAACAACTGTATCATGCAGATAATTATGATGATATGATTGAAGTTGCCAATAACTTCATACGGCAGTTGATTAAGAAAGTAAAAAAAGAGAAATTACCGGTTGACGATGCCTGTATGATTTTATTAAAGGACAACCAGGATTACTCCCTGCATCAATTGGCAAAAGAGGCTTACCTCAGCACCAAACAACTGGAACGAAAGTTTAAAGAGAGAACCGGTGTGAATCCCAAACTCTTTGAACGGATTATAAGATTCGACAAAGCGTTCCGCCTGAAAAATTCAAACCCCGGAATGGACTGGCTTCGCATAGCGCTTGAATGCAACTATCACGACTACCAGCATCTTGCAAAAGAGTACAAAGATTTTACAGGCCTTACTCCCACTTCATTTCATGAAATAGAAGACAAAGCCCCGGAACGAAGTTTTGGATTAAGTGAAGGCTATTATCAATCATAAAAAATCTACACCCCAAACTGCCGCAGATGATGATCCAGGTGTTTATAAAACAGGTTGTTCCATTCCACTGCTTTGAGTTTACCAAATGAATGTGAGTCTTTGTTTTCAAAATGAGCAGCGCCTAACGAACAGGTTTTCTCAACAAAACCAATCAGTCTGTTTCGTTCGTATTCAAAATCTTTTTCAGGGGCTACTTTGAAATCGGGACTTGTACCCAGGTTGTGCTTGTATGGTTTCTCTCCTGTTATGGTTGATTTGAGAAACAGCCGCAATAACATTTTCAACAGAAATGGAGCAGGCTTGTATTTTTCAGGCTCATACTCATATTCATAAGAAACACAACAATGTGCCAACATTTGAGCCACGTTCATTTTACCCCACAGCGGTTGAGAGCCGGGCGTTAATTGGTGAATACGATGAACAAACTGATCTGTTACTTCTTTTTCAAATATGCTGGGTAATGCCATAACCGGTTATTTAGAAAGGAAAGGTACTTCTGTTTTTATTACAACGGTTGTCCCGATAATAATTTCTGAATAGCACCCTCAATCGTTTTTTTACTTCCTTCATCAGGCGCTTGCGCCAATGCAAGGCGTGCATGCTCTAATGCCTTCTTCAAGTCTCCTGATGCCGAATATCCACGCATCAAACCCGCATTGGTTGGCCATGCCCCTTTGTATTTCTGGAAATTTTTCTGAAACACTTCCATAGCTTCTTTCACACGGTTTTGAGCAAGCAGTTGTCTGCCGTAGCCATGCATTTCCAGCACGGTGGCCACTTCCATAGCAGTCTTCATCACTTCATCTGCTTCTTTCTGACGATTAAGCTTTGCAAGTAGTCCGGCTTTTGTATTCAGTGCATTGAATGTTTTCACGCCGCCGAAATTAGGATCGGTTGCCACATTCACCCAATGGAGCGCCTGCTCAAAATTGACATTATGCTGCAAACACCAGGAAGCAGCTGTAACCAAACTGGGCGGATCAAATCCCATTTCCCCACTCAGTTGCGCCTGAATTTCTTTGAGGCTTGTCTGCACCAGGTCGACACTAACGGTAAAGGGTATGCGCCATTTTTCCCATTCCAGCGCCAGTTCCACCGATTGAGGTGTTTGGTTGCTGAATGTATATTCCAGCCGCTCTTTGCTCACCGGTTGATTCTTTTGTTGTCTTGTGTTTACCCGCAGCACATCCAGTTTACTGTTGTAGAAATAACTTCCCCAACCCGAAGTATTTTTATTAAAGATCAGCGTACAGGAGTCGGGATATAAAGCAATAAAGAATCCATAAGTTCCTGCAGGCAGCTGAACACCGTTGATCATCACATCGGTTGAAAAAGAAATGGTGGTACTCTCATCGGCACCGGCTCTCCAGGGCGATTCCACAGTAGAACCATAGCCCAGCACAGTGAAACCATAAGGCGCCACATCGGTGCCCCATATTTTTCCTTCCCGTCCTTTTACACCCGGCGAATTCCATTTCACATCAATATCCGTCATACCTATATGCCGGCCTGTTTTGCATTTGTAGTTGACACCAGCATCGGGCAATCGTATTAATTGTGCATTGGAATAAAGGGCAATGAAAGTGAAAAGGAAAAAGGAAAAAGAGATGCGTCTCATAATTGGTGGCTTTATTATGAGTTAAAAATAACAATAGCAAAAGAAGTCAGCCAAAATCCGATCAGGGTAAAACACCGCTTATCATTTCTTTTACCCCAAAGAACATATTGAGTTCATAATATTATCACCTTGATGAAAAGCCCTATAATTACTGCGATTAAAATACTTATTAATGTACCAATTAATAGATATTCTGTTCTTCGCTCAGTTATATCCTTTTCGCTAAACCGGATAATACTTTTTGCTGCTATTAGCAGCCCTAAAGCTTCATATTGGCTTTTAACCACGAGTATTAAAATCAATATTCTCTCTATAATACCTATCCACATTCCTGCATTTACTAAGCTTTCTGCTTTATTTAGGTCATTATTCCATTTTTTTGTAAGGTAGCCGATTAAGTATCCGGATGGCCATGTCAAAAAGAAAAAACCAGTAGTCAAAACCCAGAATGATGGATTTCGATTCAGCTCATCCCAGTTTAAACCTATATCGTTTATTTTATAAAATGTACTCCACCAACATAAGATAATAACTAGAACATGTAAACTCTGATCAATTAAAAAGTATTTTGCCGTATCGTTCTTATACGATTTCCATCCATCAATCAGCGTATGTGTTATAAATATTGCCAATGCCACTCCCCAATAGCTCCATCCCAGTAACACCCATGTAGTAATCCCTGCAATAAATGAATGATAATAAAGATACTGGGATAAAAAATGTTTCTCCTTACGATCCTTAATCCATTTTTTAGTTTGAAGCAGAAAATCTGCCACCAAGTGCGATAGCAATATCTTAGTCAACCAAATGATTTCCATATTAAATAATTGAAATAAGGTTCTGATATTCATCTAAGATTTTCAACAATTCATTCCATCCACCAGCTTGTACATGTTTACTAATAGTCGATTGAGATTTTTTTAATATCTGTGAGACCTCAGTTTGCGTATGATCTTTCAATAGTTCAGAAAAAACCTCCGCTTGTCTTGTTGACAAATCCTTAAAAAGGTAATCCACAAAATATGAAATCGTGCGCAGCCCATGATTTACTGCATTATCAGAACAACTTATTATTAGTCGGCTATTTGTTTTTGCCAACTGGTCAAAATTCCTGCCTGAAATTACAAATGCCTCATCATTTGAAATACTAAGATTTTTTAACCCTGCCCGAACTTCTCCAATTCCGATACTTATTCTAACATCATGTGCTATTCCAATTTTCTTTGCAGCTAAACGAACTTGTAAAGCTTCCTTTAATGCCCCTTCAGGCTTTACTATTAATGCTTGAAAACTATCACCCCTATAAAACTCTAATTTACTCGGTTTCAGAATTGATGATATTGAACTAATCAAAGTCTGATGCAACCTCGGACTAAGGATTGTTGAATTTACAATGTCTGCCGTTAACGCTGCCCCTATAGACATTTTTAAAGATTTACGCCAAAAATAGTATAAAAAGGCGATAAATCAAAATTATCGATTAAAAATACGATAATTTAAATTTATCTATTAAATAGGCGATATTAATACTTTTGCATCGTAATCTCTAATACATACCAATTTATTTCATAATTCACAAACATCTACTTAACCTATCAGTCAAATCCAAATGATTCTGGATCGCTTTTTCCTTCGCCAATTCATATCCTGCATCGGCATGACGTATCACCCCCATGCCCGGATCATTACGGAGCACACGAGCTAAACGTGCAGCAGCTGCATCGGTACCATCTGCAACAATCACCATACCGGCATGAATACTGTACCCCATTCCTACTCCTCCGCCATGATGCAGACTCACCCAACTGGCACCACCTGCTGTATTCACCAATGCATTGAGTATGGGCCAATCGGCCACGGCATCACTACCATCCAGCATGGCTTCTGTTTCCCGGTTGGGACTTGCCACGCTTCCTGTATCCAGGTGATCACGGCCTATCACAATCGGGGCTTTCACTTTTCCGGTTCTTACGAGTTCATTAAATGCTAACCCTGCTTTTTCACGCTCCCCTTGTCCTAACCAACAGATTCGTGCGGGCAATCCCTGGAAGGCAATCTTTTCTTTCGCCATCTGCATCCATCGGATCATTCCTTTGTTCTCCGGAAACATATTCATAATGAGTTCATCTGTGGCAGCAATATCTGCCGGGTCGCCACTTAATGCAGCCCAGCGGAAGGGACCTTTTCCCTCGCAGAATAAAGGACGGATATAGGCAGGAACAAAGCCGGGAAAATCGAAACACCGGTTCAAAGCTGAGTGCTCAATGCTGAATGCTGAATGCCAGTTGCTATCTGCCTTTTGCTTTAGGCTCTCTGCATGCTGCTTCTCAAATTCATCGGCTCTTGCTCTTATATTGTTTCCATAATCAAATGTGATAGCGCCTTTGTCCATCAGTTGCAACATGAGCTGAACGTGCAGGTACATGCTCTCATAGCTGAGCTGGAGGTAATGATCCGGATCCTTGGTACGCAGTTCATTGGCTGCTTCATTGCTGAGTGTATGCGGTATGTAACCTATTAACGGATCATGAGCACTGGTTTGATCAGTAAGTGTATCGGGTATGATATCCCGTGAGATCAGGTGGTCCAGCAGGTGAATGGCATTGCATACCACTCCAATGCTACGTGCTATGCCTTCCTTACGGTAATGAACAGCCGCATTGATGGCTTCATCAATACTCATATACTTCTCATCAAGGTATTTAGTTTCAATACGTTTATCGATGCGCCATTCTTCCACTTCGGCAATAAGCGCCACTCCTTCATTCATAGTAATGGCTAATGGCTGAGCCCCACCCATACCGCCTAATCCGGCTGTTACATTCAGTGTACCTTTTAATGTGCCACCGAAATGTTTATCGGCAATGGCTGCATAGGTTTCATACGTTCCCTGTACAATTCCCTGTGAGCCAATATAGATCCAACTGCCGGCTGTCATTTGCCCATACATCATCAACCCTTTCTTCTCCAGTTCTTCAAAATGTTTCCAGTTGGCCCAGTTAGGAACCAACTGACTATTGCTGATTAATACACGTGGTGCATCAGGATGTGTTTTTAAGATGCCTACCGGCTTACCGCTCTGGATCAATAATGATTCATCGTTTTCAAGGATTTTTAATCCTTGAATCATCTGGTCCAGTGCTTCAAAATTGCGTGCCGCTTTTCCTCTTCCGCCATATACAATCAAATCATCGGGACGCTCTGCCACTTCGGGATTGAGATTGTTCAACAACATTCTCAATGCGGCTTCCTGCACCCATCCCTTGCAATTCAATTGAGCACCGGTGGGTGTTTTGTATTTAACGGGATCATATTTTCCAGCAATCGTATTCATAATTCTTGTTTTAATCAGTTATTTTTTTATAGATTTACCGTTTACTTTTTGTTTAATCATTAAATGATTCCATACCTTAAACGCTTAACAATTTCTCAATGAGTGTACACATCAGCGCTGCGCCAGGTTCGATTGCCAAAACCGTATTAATGCCAGGAGATCCATTACGGGCCAAATACATTGCCGACAATTTTTTAACCGATCACAAACTGGTTAGTCAGACACGCAATGCCTTTTATTTCACAGGAACTTATAAAGGAAAAGAAGTAACTGTAGGTGCCAGTGGAATGGGTTGTCCTTCCATTGGTATTTATTCCTTTGAATTGTTTACCGAATACGAAGTGGATACTATCATCCGCATCGGTACCTGTGGTGCTTACTCAACCGAACTTCAGTTGTTTGATTTATTCAATGTAGATATTGCAGCCAGCGAATCCACTTTTGCAAAATATGCATGGGGCATTGAAGGCGACAGCATCAAACACCAGGGCAAAGCCTTTAATGTAATCAATCAAACTGCGAAAGAACTTCATGATGCAAATCCATCGCATCCCAAACTCAGAACCGGTGCTATCCACTCCAGCGATATCTTCTACCGCAAAGACAAAGAAGTTCCTGCTGTTGCACAGAAGCATCATTGCCTGGCTGTGGAAATGGAAGCCTTCTCTTTATTTGCCAATGCACAACATCTTGGCAAAAATGCGGCCACCTTACTTACTGTTTCTGATATCATTCCCACACATGAACAGATTTCGGCAGACCAACGGGAGAAATCACTTTTACCCATGATGGAGATTGCACTCGAAACAGCCATCCGGTTATAATTCATCAAATGCATTTGTTGCTTTATACTGTAAAAGCACTGTAGTTCTCATTCAGAACCAACTGCTTTGAAGCAGCAAATGCATTTACTTTTTTCACAAATGAAAAATCTTTGATAATACCAGCCACACGGTTGATATCATCGGCAAACACACGATCTTCACTGGCAAAGCCAACGAAAGTGCGCACATAATCATGTGCATACTCCAGCAAGGAACTACTCTTTAACGGACGCCTGAATTCAATAGCCTGGCAGGCGCTTAATAATTCGATTGCAAGGATATACTCCAGATTATCCAATACACGATTCAGTTTTCTTGCGCTGATGCTTCCCATACTCACATGATCTTCCTGTCCCAGTGAAGTAGGAATACTATCGGCACTCGCAGGGAAACATAAGGTTTTATTCTCTGTAACCAATGCCGCTGTGGTGTACTGCGGGATCATAAACCCGCTGTTGAGCCCCACATCTTTCATCAGTAACATAGGTAAGCCCCATTTACCTTCCAGCAGTAAATAACAACGCCTGTCGCTGATATTGCCAATCTCTGCCGCAGCAAAACAGGCATAGTCTAACGGTAACGCTAAGGGTTGTCCGTGGAAATTTCCTCCACTGATGGTATCTTCTGCAGAAAGAATGATGGGATTATCGGTCACTGCATTCAATTCTGTTTCGGTGAGTTCTTTTAAATGCAACCATGCAGTACGGCTGGCACCGTGTACCTGCGGCATACAACGTAAGGAATAAGGATCCTGTACCCGTCCGCAATCGACATGGCTTTGCATGATTTCAGAATCACTGAGTAACAGTCTTAATCTTTGCGCTACCAATTGATTTCCTATGAACGGACGAAGTGCATGCAATCTTGCATCAAAAGGAGCCTGTGTTCCTGTTAATGCTTCGAGGCTCATAGCGCCAATGATATCGGCCGCTTCCAGGCAATTATGCATACGTTGCACAGCTTTCACGGCAAAGGATAAGATGAACTGTGTTCCGTTGATGAGTGCCAGCCCTTCCTTTGGACCTAACGGTATAGCACCAACGCTTTCCTTTTGAAACACCATCGAAGTATTCACACTCTCACCTTTATAAAAACATTCGCCCAAACCAATCAATGGTAAGAACAGATGTGCTAAGGGTGCTAAATCGCCACTGGCGCCCACACTTCCCTTTTCAGGCACAACCGGAATAATATCCTGATCAATATGCCAGATGATACGTTCGATGGTAGATAACTGTACGCCACTGAAGCCTTGCACCAATGCCTGAACTTTTGTAATCAGCATCAGCTTTGCCACTTCTGCCGGGATGGGATCCCCAACGCCCACACTATGGCTTTGCAGGATTTTATATTGAAGTGTGGCTGTATCTTCTTTTGAAATCTTACTGCTGGCTAATATACCAAAGCCGGTATTGACTCCATAAACAGTGGTATCATTTTCAACAATCGACTGCACATTCGCTTGTGATTGCTGAATTTTTTGCACGGTGGCCAGGCTTAGTATTCCTTTGACAGACCCGGAAGCAATGGCAAGAGCGGTTTCAACAGTAAGTTGTTCTGTTCCGTAATGAAAAAGATTCATAGCAATCGTTATTGATTCAGTTTTGCTTCGATACGATCGAAGACCGTTGTATGTTCGATATTATTTTCAATGGCTGTAAGTGCTTTCAGGATACGTTTACTATCACCCGATTCATTTGCTAATTCTTCCATGGCTTTTTGCATGCCCTTCCAAACGGGCAAAACCTGTTGCAATAACTTCTCCCCTTTGGAAGTAAATGTTACTACTTTGTGACGGGCATCTTTTTTAGACGTACTCGACTTCACCAGTTTTTTTCCCTGCAGGCTGCTCACCATCTGGCTGGCAGCCGAATGAGAAATATGTAGTGCATCGGAAATTTCACGGATGGATACTTCCCCCTTCTCCGATAACAAATAAAAAACAGGGAACCAGGATGCTTCAAAGCGGATTTTGTGTTGTTTGTACAACCGGTTTACATCGCTCAAAAAAGTTTCACTGAGACGTTTCAGGCGTGTACCGAATAACAGAAAACCGACTGACTGGTATAGCTCCATACTCAAATATATAAGTACTTATACATTTTTCCAAGAGGATACGATGAGAAAAACTGATAAATACAAGTTTCCCAAGGGTGTTTAAAAAGTGAGATCTAACAGATTGCAAACAAAAAAAAGGTTGATTTTCGTTTTAATCTTAACTCTGAAATCTTAAATCTCAAATCTTCAATGATAAATCCCACTCTCCCATTTCTTATATTTATTCTATGAAATTCATAGTCACCTGTATACTCAGCGTTCTGTTCTTCCACCTGCAGGCACAACAGGTACAACTGCTTGACAGTGCACACGCAACTTCGATCAGAGGCATGAGCGTACCCACAGACAAGGTGGTATGGCTGAGCGGAAGTAAGGGAACTGTAGCCCGCAGTACAGATGGCGGGGCACATTTTGAATGGATGACAGTAAAAGGATATGAAAAAAGAGATTTCCGTGATATTGAAGCGTTTGATGCGCAAACAGCCATCATCATTGCTATTGATACGCCAGCCTTGATTTTAAAAACAAAAGACGGAGGCAAAACATGGAAAGTGGTATTTGAAGATGCACGTCCGGGTATGTTTTTAGACGCTATGGAATTCTGGAACTCACTTAGTGGTATTGTTATTGGCGACCCTATTGATGGAAAGATTTTTATTATCCGCACTTTTGATGGTGGCGAAACATGGCGTGGCTTGCCGGCCCAATACTACCCAACTGCAGATCCCGGCGAAGCTATGTTTGCTGCCAGCGGAACCAATATCACCAAACTCAATAAACAGGAAGCTGTTTTTGTAACCGGTGGCAAAAAATCAAGATTGTTTATACGGGATCAGAAGATTGATTTACCCCTCATACAGGGAAGTGAAATGGCGGGGGCTAATTCCATTGCTATTAACGAAGACCAACACATGGTGATCGTTGCCGGCGATTATACCAAGGACACTTTACGTTCCGGAAACTGTGTCATCACAAAAGATAAAGGGAAAACGTTTATCACACCTTCTACTCCACCAAATGGATACAGAAGTTGCGTAATCTACCTTTCGAAAAAACGTTTGATTACCTGCGGACTTACAGGAGCAGACATTAGTGAAGATGGCGGATTGAACTGGCGATCCATTTCTAATTCATCTTTTCATGTGGTAGCAAAATCAAAAAAAGGGAAAGCCGTATTTCTGGCCGGTTCCGGCGGAAGAGTGGCAAAATTGAATTGGTGATAAACTGATACGGTGAGTCACCTCAAAAGGTGGCCCACCGTATCAGCTCACTTCTTAAACATAAAATAAACCGCACCCAACAGGAACGCAAAACTCACCAGGTATTTCCAATGAAACGGTTCTTTCAGATAAAGTATGGCAAACAAAGAAAAGATAATTAATGTAATCACTTCCTGAACCATCTTCAGCTGAAACGCATTAACTCCGTTCTGATAGCCGATGCGATTGGCAGGAACCATCAAACAATACTCAACAAATGCAATCAGCCAACTCACCAGAATGGCTTTCCACAACGGCACGTTCTGATGACGCAGATGCCCGTACCAGGCAATGGTCATAAAGAGATTGGAAAATACCAACAGGATGATTGTACGCAGCATGCAATTAATTTTCGTTGCGTTTACCGGCGAGCAAATATAAAACAGCCATTCTTACTGCCACACCATTTTCGACTTGCTGCAATATGATCGAATGATTACTATCGGCCACGTCACTATCCAGCTCCACACCTCTGTTGATGGGGCCCGGATGCATAATGACAATATCTTTCTGAACTTCATCCAGCAACTTCCTGCTGATACCATAAGCCAGGTTGTATTCACGCAGCGATGAAAATAATGGTTGGCTCTGGCGTTCCAGTTGAATCCGTAATACGTTAGCCACATCACACCATTTCAATGTTTCTCCGATGTTATAAGAAACATTCACATCAAATGCATCACGCATGTATTTGGGGATGAGTGTGGGCGGACCAGCCACAGTCACTTCTGCTCCCATTTTTTTCAACAGGTAGATATTACTCAGTGCCACACGGCTGTGCATGATATCACCAATGATTGCGATTTTTTTCCCTTGCAAGGTTCCCAGTTTTTCACGAATGGAAAACGCATCCAGTAAAGCTTGTGTAGGATGTTCGTTAATTCCATCACCGGCATTCACAATAGCAGCAGGAATATGTTGTGCCAGGAAATGAGGAGCACCGCTGGCACTATGACGCATCACCACCATATCCACTTTCATACTGAGAATGTTATTCACCGTATCAAGCAATGTCTCTCCCTTGGCTGCAGAAGATCCTGAAGCTGTAAAGTTGATGGTATCGGCACTTAATCTTTTTTCCGCCAGTTCAAACGAAATCCTGGTTCGTGTGGAATTTTCGTAAAACAGGTTTACAATCGTTACATCACGTAACGAGGGAACTTTCTTGATGGGTCGCTGTAAAACTTCTTTGAACTGGGCGGCGGTGTCTAAAATATACTGAATATCGGTCGCCTGTAAATCTTTAATGCCGAGGAGATGTTTAGTGGATAGTTGCATTAAAAATCAAAGTTAGGTTTTTTACTAATGTAAAAGTACTTCGGGCTTCTGCCAGTCGACGGTTACTTTTTGTGACAAAATGGAATCAATGGCTTTGCCTGTATAATCCGGTTGAATCGGCAATTGACGGTTGAAGCGGCGATCGACCAATACGCAGAGTTCCACTTTGGCAGGCCGGCCAAAGTCGATCAATGCATCCATAGCTGCCCGTACCGTACGCCCCGTATACAGCACATCATCAATGAGGATCACTTTTTTATTCTCTATACTGAAATTGATGGTGGTTTGATTGGCCTTGTGCAGTTCTTTATGGGCATCATCACGGTAAAAAGTAATATCGAGCTGACCGTAAGGCAATTTTATCTGCGGATACAGTTCCTGCATCTGTTTCAGCAACCGGTCGGCCAGCAGCACACCTCTGGGTTGAAGCCCCACCACCACCGTATCCGTAAACGGATAATGATTCTCGATCAGTTGATAACAAAGTCGCTGAATAGTGAGTTGCAATTGCTCGGAACTGAGGATTGGTTTCACGAACGGAAATTTTTATAAAAATAACACAGAGTTCATTGAATTAAACAAAAGTTTACTCACTTCCAATAAAAAACCGGGATCAATGATCCCGGTTCATTTTTATTCTTCACCCAAAAATGGATAACGATAATCCACAGGCGGGTTAAATGTTTCTTTAATTGTTCTGGGGCTGAGCCAACGATACAGGTTGAGAATACTTCCTGCTTTGTCGTTTGTACCACTTGCTCTGGCACCACCAAAAGGCTGTTGTCCAACTACAGCACCGGTTGGTTTATCATTGATATAAAAATTACCGGCAGCGTTTCTCAGCTTCTGTGTCGCCAGCTCCACTGCCTGCTTATCCTGTGCAATCACAGCTCCTGTGAGCGCATAAGGGGAAGTAGTATCAACCAATTCCAATGTTCTTTCAAAACTGTTGGCAGGATAAATATAAACAGTAAGCACAGGCCCGAAAATTTCTTCACACATGGTTACATATTTCGGACTCTTTGCTTCAATTACTGTAGGCTGAATAAAATACCCTTCTTTTTTATCGCACTTACCTCCTACCCATATTTCAGCCTTCGGATCTTTCTTCGCATTATCAATGTAGGTTTTGATGCTGTTGAAACTTTTTTCATCAATCACCGCATTCACGAAGTTGGTAAAATTCTCAACGGTTCCCATCTTCATACTCTTTACCCCGACAATCAGTTTTTTCTTCACTTCTTCTGCCATATTTGATGGTATATAAGCACGAGATGCAGCTGAACATTTTTGTCCCTGGAATTCAAATGCCCCACGCAACAATGCAGTCACCACCACATCAGGATCAGCACTCTTATGCGCCAGTACAAAATCCTTACCTCCGGTTTCACCCACAATGCGTGGATAAGATTTGTACATAGACATGTTCTTGCCAATCGTCTCCCACATATTATTGAACACACCGGTTGAACCTGTAAAGTGTACGCCTGCAAAATCACGATGATTGAAACATACCCTGCCAATGGTAGGACCATCCACATAAATCAGGTTGATGACACCATCTGGCAAACCTGCTTCTTTCAACACTTTCATGAACATCTGCGCACTATACACCTGTGTATTGGCCGGCTTCCATACCACCACATTACCGCACATAGCAGCACTGGTGGGAAGATTACCACCAATGGCTGTAAAGTTGAACGGAGTTACTGCCAGCACAAATCCTTCCAGTGGGCGATATTCCATGCGGTTGTGCATGCATGGTCCGCTGATGGGTTGCTGACGATAAATTTCACTTAAGAAATGAACATTAAAACGAAGGAAGTCGATCAACTCACATGCCGAATCAATCTCGGCCTGGAAAGCATTTTTACTTTGACCAAGCATCGTTGTACCGTTCATATAGGGACGGTACTTTGTTGCTATGAGATCGGCTGCCCGAAGAAATATATTCGCCCGGCTTTCCCAAGTCATGTTGGCCCAGCTCTCTTTCGCAGCTAATGCAGCTTCGATTGCCTGGTGCACATGCTTCTCTTCACCTGCATGAAAATAACCCAGTGTATGAGCCAATTCATGCGGCGGATGCATGGCCACTTTTTTATTGGTGCGGATTTCTTTTCCTCCAATGTACATCGGCACATCCACCTCTGTACTTTTCAGTTCGGCCAATACTTCTTTTAAACGTGTACGTTCTGCAGAACCAGGAGCATAGCTCAACACCGGTTCATTAGCTGGCATGGGATAATTGAAATAACCGAGGTTCATAACAAGCAATTTAGAATTTGAAAATTTATTGATTTGAAAATTTGAAAATGAGCTAAATAAGCAATCTGATTATTTTCAAATTCGCTCATTTTCAAATTTTCAAATAGTTTACTTCGCTTCCGCTTCTTTCTCACTCATCAGGTAGGCCTTGATAAAACCATCCAGTTCGCCATCCATCACCGGTTGCACGTTGCCCACTTCAAAATCTGTACGGTGATCTTTGATCATTTTGTACGGATGGAATACGTAGCTGCGTATCTGGCTACCCCACTCAATTTTCTTCTTACTGGAATTAGCAGCATCTTTGAGTTCATTACGGCGACGTAATTCTTCTTCATACAAACGGCTTTTCAGCATTTGCATGGCTTTTTCACGGTTGCCTAACTGTGTACGTTCAGTTTGGCAAACCACTGTAATACCCGTAGGAATATGCGTTAAGAAAACTTTCGTTTCCACCTTGTTTACGTTTTGACCGCCTGCACCACCACTCCGTGCGGTTTCCATCTTCACTTCACTGTCTTTGATTTCAATTTCAATGGTATCATCCACTAACGGGTATACAAATACGCTGGCGAAGGAAGTATGACGGCGGGCATTGCTATCAAAAGGCGAAATACGAACCAGTCGGTGCACACCACTTTCAGCTTTCAGGAATCCGTAAGCAAAGGGTCCATCGAACTGGTAAGTACAGGTTTTAATACCGGCACCATCTCCATCCTGCCAGTCGAGTTCGGTCACTTTCCATCCCTGGCGTTCTCCATACATACGGTACATACGTGCCAATATCTGCGACCAGTCCTGGCTTTCAGTACCACCTGCACCGGAGTTGATTTGCAGCACGGCACTCAATTCATCTTCCGGCTGATTCAATGTGCTTTTGAATTCGGTATCTTCTACAGCGGCAACGGCTTTATCATAAGCCTCCTGTGTCTCCTGTTCGGTAGCATCGCCGCCCTTCCAGAAGTCGAATAATACTGCAAAATCTTCTACTGCTGTATTCGTTTCCTCATACAGGTTGATCCAATACTCATTGTTTTTGATTTCTTTGAGTATTTCTGTTGCACGCTTATTATCGTCCCAGAAACCGGGACTGAGTGAAAGTTGTTTGTCTTCGGCTATCTTATATTGTCGGTTCTCGACGTCAAAGAAACCTCCTCAGGACATGTACACGGTCCCTTATATCATTTAATTTTTCTTGTGTCATAGCGGGGCAAATGTAAGAAGAAAAGGCCGATACTAACAACCGTGTTTTCTACCTCAGACCAACCATCAATTCGCCTGAATAAACAGATCTGCCGCCTGAAATACCCTTACGAAAAAAGCAGCCGGTTACGGCTGCTTTTTATCTATTATTCAAATTTTTATTACTGAAGCACCAATTTTCCTGCCCATCGATTATTTCCCTTACTGTCAATGAGATTGATGATATAAGTACCGCTACCAGTTTGTAAACGTTCACGGCTTAACCAATGGGTTTGTCCTTTCTCCAACCGTATGGTTTGTTGCAAACTCACCCTTCCTGTTACATCCGTAAGACGAATTGTATATACTCCTGAAGGAAGCTGATCGTTTTTCAATGCCACAACTGATTGTGCGGGGTTAGGATAAACCCGTACTGCCGAAGATGGCAGCAACCAATCATTCACTCCGGTAGGTGCATTTACCCAGGCACCATCGTACCAGCAATCACCACACTTAAACAAGTCGCCTGTTTGTGGAGAAGCATCATTATTAAACAGCAGGTTGGTACAGTTTACTCCTTGCAAGGTAAACTTCCACCATCCATTGCCTTCATCCACCATTTGCACACCGGGCCATGTTGTGCTGAGAGCACCCGCCGGTTGTACATTCCAGAAATAGAGTTTTGGTGTTTTCGTCCAGTCTGTCGGACGTTTAAAATGCACTGTCATTCCTACCGGGGCAGATGTAACGGTAATAGATTGAGTGATACTGTCTGTTACCTGGTTCTGATCTCTTACAATCAGTTTTACAATATAGGTTCCGGCAGCATTGTAAGTTGTGGATGGATTTGATACAGAGTTATCTGTTCTTCCGTTTCCGAAATCCCAATAATAAGTGAGTGTTCCGCAACCAGTAGATGATTGGGCATTAAAGTTCACTGTTAACGGAGCAGCGCCGGTTGATGGTGTCATCGTAAACGCTGAAGTTGGTTTTGTAACGTCTGGGGCTGTTGTAAGCCATCCGTTATCATAATATCCGGAAGTGGTTACATTCACCAGGTCGGGCGTTTTATTTGCACCACCATCATTAAAAATGACGTTCACCGCCGAAACACCGTTAAACTTATAACGATACCAGGCACTGCCTGTACAAACCTGTTCCATAGCAACACCCGGCCAGGCTACAGTTGGGACTGCACCTGAGGGAGCCGCATTCCAATAGTAAATTTTGATGGTACTGGCCCAGCTGGCGGGCTTTTTGAAATACAGCCACATATCCGGAATAGGACTGAATGTATAACGTTGTGAATCCACCGTTGAGACACGGCCTTCATTATCCTTACCAATAAACTTTAAGGTTATGGTTGAAGAACCATTCATGGGAATCGCAGTACTGTAAACAGCACTTGAAACAGTTGGTGTGGATCCATCTGTTGTGTAATAAATCGTAACCGGTGTTCTTGGAGAAGAAGCAGTTAATGTTACATTGATTGGCGGAGTTGGATAGTTACCTCCTGCCGGGTTTGCTGTAATCACCGGTGCCGGAATATTAAACGTATAACTGTTACTGGCAGTGGTTGATTGCTGGCTCTTGGAATCCACTGCTATTGCTTTCACTGTAGATGCAGTACTTACTGAAAAAGGCGCTGTATAAACCGAACTTGACGTCGTTGGTTCGGTACCGTTAGTTGTATAGTAGATGGTATAAGGAGCTGTTCCTGATGAAGCTGATATTGTTACATTAAACGGATCATAGAAATTTCCTGAAGCAGGCGTGATAGTAACTTTCGGTTTGGGCAAGACAAATGTATAATGTTGCCCGGCCAGGTCTGAAATTTTACCATTTGCATCTTTAACAATCGCTCTTACTGTTGTTGCCACAGAAACCTGAAATGAAGAAGTATACACAGGGCTTGATGTGGTGGGTGTGGATCCATCTGTAGTATAATAGATGGTATAGCCGGGTGTTCCACCTGTAGCTGAGATGGTTACTGTAATAGGTGCGTTATAATTATCCCCTACCGGAGAAATAGTTACCTTAGGAGCAGGAGCACAACCTGTAACGCAGGCTTCAAAATAGCCGGCTCCGCTTTCGCCAATCATCCCCGGACCATTTAACACATAGATACCGGCAGATAATGATTTCACTGTGAATTGAAGTGTACCGTTGCTCACATTGATTTCCCTTCCGGTAACCGCATCACGATAAATTCCGTTTGTAAGTCCGGAAAAACTAAAAGAAGCATCCCCGTCTTTCGCAAGACCCACACAAACAATTTGTCCGGAATATTCTCTCTTATATCCAATTCCATTACCGGGATAATTCCCGCCCCAGTTCCATGAACCTTTCTGCAAAGCAGGAATGGCACGACGGATGGCATTCAGCTTTGCCAGGTGCTTATATAATTTATGATTTACTGCTGTAAGAACGTTGTTACCGTAATAGGCACGTCCGGTTTCATCCAGGCTTTTTGTTACACCTGCAGGATCATGCAAATCGGTATAAGCACCTTTCATGAATTGCATTTCTGTTCCGTAGTATAAGCTGGGAATACCTCTCCAAGTAAACATGAAATTCAAACAGGCTGCGAGGTTTTCTTCACTGCCGCCGTAACGCCTGTTCCAATCGTTATTAGGACCAAAATCATGATTATCCAACCATGTAATCAGTAAAGAAGGATCTGAATATAAATGATCATAACGGGCTGCATCGGTTACACCCGAGAAAGCACCACCATTTTCAAATATGTTATGAAAGGTAGCTTCTGCAAAAAAGTCGATTACACCAACTCCTACAGGTGCTGAGCTACCTACCGCACCTCTCCAGGTATACCAGTGCGGATTGATCTCTTCCACAGGATGCAATTCAAACCGTTTCTGCGCCACTTCACCAAACACAAACAAATCCGGCTTATATGCTTTGAAACGATCGTAAAGAGCGAAAATATCCTGCTTGTTCATGTGCTTCCATGTATCCCAACGGAAAGCATCCACTCCCATGTCAATGTAATTCTTGTATACATTGAAGAAATAATCCTGAACAGCTTTACTGCCGGTGTTTAAATCCGGACAATCATCACTCACCGCACGTTGATAACAGTTGGTGGTATCATCCCATCCCTGGGCAAAACCATTACCACTCTGGTGAAACCAATTAGGGTCTGACGTGGTTACAAATGCTTCGGTGCAAGGCCAGTTAAAAGCAGATAGGTTTGCATTGTATGGTGCCGGCAGTTTGGCCAGGTTCGCCCGGCTCCAGATCTTACCATCATCCGGATTTTTGGTGATCCCGTCATAAGACCAATTGGGGTTTGCCGGCAAAGGCTGACCCGTGCTGGTTTGTCCCCATGTTTTAGTGGGATCTGTATTGTACTTCAGTTCTGCCTGTCCTTTAACACCATATCTTCCACTGTGATTGGTAACAATGTCCAATACAATCTTCATCCCTTTGGCATGAACAGCGTCACACAAGTCTTTAAAGGTGGCTCCCGGCGATTCCAGCCTCGAATCCACTTTGGTAAAATCCCAGGCATGATAGCCGTGATAATCCAATGGACTTCTTCCCTGTACAATTGGTGTGATCCAGATAGCAGTGAATCCCATGCCTTTGATGTAATCCAGTTGCTGGATCAATCCTTTGAAATCACCCCGCCAGGAAACATCCTTCGGATCGGTAATGTTGGGATTGGTCACACCCGGAATATAAGAGCACCATTCTGTGGGAGCACTGTTGCTGGTGTCACCATCAAAAAAACGGGAAGTGATTAAGAAATAGATTGTCTCGCTGCGAAAATCGGTTTGTGCGGTTGCGTTGTTTAAAAGGCAAAAAAACAATAGCACCGTAAGAATAATACGGTTCATAGTCGTAATCAATAGTACCCAAATTTACTTCAAACAACAATAACGACTGTTTTTATAGATTTATAATTTACCCACAATCAAAATTCGTAATTTGCCCAGCTCATGATTTCACAGGAAACCATACAACAGATCTTAAGCCGCATCGACATTGTGGAAGTGGTGGGTGGTTTCGTGAAACTGAAAAAAAGGGGTGCCAGTTATTTGGGACTTTGCCCTTTTCACAATGAGAAAACGCCTTCTTTCACCGTTTCCCCTTCGAAAGAAATTTATAAATGTTTTGGTTGCGGAAAAAGTGGCAATACCATCAGTTTCCTGATGGAATATGAAAAGTACTCCTATGTAGATGCATTAAGGTGGTTGGCTAACAAATACAATGTAGAAGTTGAAGAAACATACAGTAGTCCGGAAGTATTACAACAACGCCAACTGGCCGATAGCCTCTTCATCATCAACCAGTTTGCACAAAAATTCTTTTCAGAGCAATTGTTTGAAACAGAAGAGGGACAATCTGTTGCATTGACTTATCTGAAAGAACGTGGTTTCCGGGAAGATACCATTCAGAAATTTCAACTGGGTTATTCTCCCAAACAACGGGATGCATTTGCACAGGCTGCGATTAAAAATCAATACAATCCTGAACTGCTTTCCAAAACAGGAATCGTTGTGGAACGCAACGGAGAGCTAGTAGACAATTACCGGGAACGCATTATCTTCCCTATTCATAACAACACCGGAAAAGTAATTGGCTTTGGTGCACGTATCATTGGTAAAAAAGAGAATGCGCCTAAATATATCAACACACCGGAAAATGATTTATACATAAAGAGTAAGATTCTTTATGGTTCTTATTTTGCACGACAGGCAATTGATAAAAATGATGAGTGCCTTTTGGTGGAAGGTTATACAGATGTGATTTCGTTACACCAGGCGGGATTGGAAAATGTGGTGGCAAGTGGCGGCACTTCATTAACTCCTGATCAACTGCGGTTGATTAAAAAATACAGCAACAACTTAACCATACTGTACGATGGCGACTCAGCTGGTGTGAAAGCTGCCATGCGTGGTTTGGATCTTGCATTGGAAGAAGGCTTAAATGTAAATCTTGTATTGATACCGGATAATGAAGATCCGGATAGTTATGTAAACAAAGTAGGTGCCACTGCATTCAAAGAATTTATCCGAAACAACAAAAAGGATATCATTCTCTTTCAACTGGAAGTGATGTTGAAAGATGCAGGCAATGATTCGGTGAAGAAAGCAGCTTTGGTGAATCATATTGCCGAAAGCATTAGTCGTTTAAATAAGGTTGAAGATTTCACCCGTCAGCAGGATTACATCAAGCAAAGTTCTCAGCTGCTGAAAGTTGATGAAGCTGGACTGCATTCTCTCGTAAATAAATTCATTCGTGAACGGGTAAGCAAACTCGAACAAAAGCAACAAGCAGTAGAACAACTCCCAGACATGCCGCAAACTGTTGAGCAGGACGATTCCTCTCAACTATTAAACCTGGATGAACGCCATGAACGGGAGCTTGTTCGTTGCCTGATTGATTTTGGCATGTTGCCATGGGATGAACAACATACCATTGCCCAGCATATATTTTCGGAAGATGCAGATGCAGACATGGTTGAGAACCAGCAATTGGCTGCATTGGTGCAACAATACAAGCAATGGCTCGAAGAAGGTATTGAACCCACAATGAAAACATTTGTGTTTCATGAAAACACTGAGATCAGAAATGCAGCAGTGGCATTGGCAGATATTGGCCATGAATTAAGCCCCAACTGGAAACGGGTATTTGACAAAGCGCCACCCGACAGGAATGATTTATACAGAGAAGAAGTGCATTCTGTTCTCACTTATCTGAAATTACGTAAGATTAAAAAGATGATTGAAGAAAATCAACGTGATATGGAACAACCTCATTCTTCAGATGAGTTGATTGTTTTGATCAAAACACATCAGCACCTGAAAGAAGTGGAATCCAATTTAACGAAAGGAATGGGCACTGTCATCTTCCGTTAAATACTTCCATCTTCCGTTCCGCCAAACTCCCTGTTCCTGAAAAGATACAGCAAGAGAAATGAAGTAAGGTATCCTATTACTGCTCCTGCTAAAACATCGAGAAAGAAATGCTGACCAAGATATACTCTTGAATAACCAATCATTACAGCAGTTATAAAAAACAACAGTTGGTATAATTTATTGCGGGAAGCAAATGCCAGCAATGAAAACATAGCAAAGGCTGTGGTGGTATGCCCGCTTGGAAAACTGTTATTCCCTTTTAATAAATTTCCGTCAACACAATGCACACCACAACCGGGCATTAGTTGAGGTTGCTTACTGAAGTACAAACCGGGACGTGGTTGCGGATTGATGCGCTTTACTGTTTGTGCCACTAACCCGGCTAAAAGAAAGGAAAGAATCATCAGTATACCCAGCTTTCTTCTTCCGAGGCCTATCAACACCACTGCAAGTACAATCATAAACAATCCATCCCCAACATATGTAACATATTTGAAGAAGAGATCACCCGGGTAAGAATGTTGTTGATTCAAAAGACGAAATACATCAGCCTTAGTCCAGCAAAAAGCCACTGCAGCGCCTGTTACAATCAACAAAAGCATTGCCCAGGAAAATACATTTTTGAAAGGATGATGATAATTCCAGTTCATAAGTACAAATCTACGTTTACTTCAACAAGAGATCGCTGTAAGAATGCGTTAAAAGATGTTCAGGCAGTATGTTAAATTGCTGCATATAAAAACTGCATTGTTGCTGAATATGATCAAATCCCAGATTCCCTTCTGCATCGATTGCTTCAATTTCCACAAATCCACCTAAGTCGTCCACCTGGTCAATATGAAATTTTACATTATCAATAAACCAGATCTCCCGTTGCTTATTCACCACCACTTTAATACCGTTTGAAGCGGTAAGTACTTCTTTCAGCTTCTCAGTATCCCCGGTTAAGGGCGTCATGACCACCTTGCTCAGTTTTGGTTGAGCAGTGTTTTCACGTTCATAATAAATCAATGCATTTTCAATATTTCCTTGTCGCAGTTTTAAACGGCCCTGCACCACACGGAAATAAGTATCCACCTGGTGATCTGTACCTTTTAAAATTCCATTGTGCTCCCTGATCCAGTTCCTGATATTGGCAGGCTCTTTACAGGAAGCCTTGATTTCCACATTCTGATGCATAATAAAAAAGCCGTCTTTAAAAGACGGCTCAAAAATAATGTTCTGCGGTGTAATTTAAGCTTCAGCCGGACTTAACCTTGAAGTTCTGCTTGTGCGTGTTGGCTTTGGAGCTAATGCCATGGCTCTGTCGAAGCGAATAGCAGTCCAAACATGATCCAACGTTACTTCTTCTGAAGTTTCAAATCCGCACTGGCAAACAAATTGCCAGCTTCCTTCACGATTCAGATCGCTTACAATTTTGGAAGATGTTTTTGGATAAGCAACCCAAAACTTAGCGCCATTGCCCAAAGCAGGGAGCACATCCTTTAAAATTCCGTTCAGCTGATTCTGATTAATCGCAAAGATCAGGGCAAAATCAATCTTTTTACTGCGAAGCAATGGAGTGACGTTTTTGGCAAACGACAATTTCACAAATTGCTTTTCGATGGAAGAAGGAAGGCCCTGAATCAGTAAGTTTTTTTCGTCTTGAAACTGGAGTTTTTCCAACAGAGAAATCGACATACTTAAGAGTTTGATGAGACTTGAATAAGAGTGCAAAGGTACAGTGTTTCCACCTACTTTTAGCCATTTTGCTTAAACAATCACACCTCTAACTTAAACAAACAAGCCGTTTCCCCCCAACTTATCCCCTTACTTGCCCGCCGGTTTATAGTACTGCATAGCTTCCTTTACATAACCATCCATTTTCTGAATCCGGGTTTCGTCGGAAGGGTGTGTACTGAGGAGTTCCGGTGGTTTTTGTCCGCCCCCCACCTGTGCCATCCGTTTCCAGAAAGCGGTGGCTTCCTGCGGATTATAACCAGCCATGGCGGCAAAGCGCAATCCAAACTGATCGGCTTCCAATTCCTGTTTACGGGAAAAAGGAAGAATAGCGCCTACTGTTGAACCCAATCCATAGGCCGACATAAACATATTTTGTGTTTCCTGAGGTTTATTAGCCACAGCTACCTGGAGAGCAATGCCGCCAAATTGCTGCATTAACCCCTGGCTCATTCTTTCATTACCGTGTTTGGCGATAGCATGTGCAATTTCGTGCCCCATTACCACGGCCAGTGCCGCTTCATTTTGAGTTACCGGCAACAGACCGGTATATACCACCACTTTACCACCGGGCATACACCAGGCATTTACATCCTTACTGTCTACCAGGTTAAATTCCCAGCTATATCCGTTTAAAATATCTGATTTGCCCTGCTGCTCATAAAACTTACTGATGGCATAAGCGATCCGTGTTCCTACCCTCCTTACCATTTCTGCATCTTTATTTACAGTGGTGGCCACTACCTTATTTTCAGAAAGAAACTGTTTGTATTGTTGTCCGGCCATGCTTTGCAGTTCCGTTTCAGGTATCAGGATTAATTGTTTCCTGCCGGTCACCTGGTTTTTGGCACAACCGATAAATAAGAAAGCAGTGGTGATGAATAAAGTAAGAATCTGTCTCATATTGATTTGTTTTACAATCTCGATTTTATGATTTGCAAGAACCATACCTGTTTAACCCGGTTCTGATAACAATTCGTTAATGCTTTGAACGGTCCTTTTTTTTGAAACTGATTTTGTTTTCGGTACCCTTCCACAAACGCAATAAGTTCTTACGGTGCAGAAAGATCACTAATAATGCCGATAGCCCGGCAAACCAACGTATATACAAATCTGTTTCCCGGAAAACAAAAAACACACATGCTGCAAAAACAATTACACCGGCTAATGATCCTGCTGAAATATACCTTGTTAAAAGAACCACTATTAAAAAAGCCAGCACACTGATCAACGCTGTCCACGGTTGTATTGCCAGAACCACACCAAACAAAGTAGCGACTCCTTTTCCCCCTCTGAAACCAGCGAACACCGGAAAGATATGGCCAGCAATTGCCACCAAACCAAACACCAGTTGCCAGAACATGATTTCATGCGACCACCAATCATCCGTATGTAAACAACGGTACAATTGAACAGCAGCGATTCCTTTACCCATATCAATCACTAACACGAAAATTCCATACCAGGTGCCCAGCACACGAAACGTATTAGTAGCTCCCATATTTCCGCTACCGTGTTCCCGTATATCTATACCAAAGAAGATACGGCTCACCCACAAAGCTGTGGGAACAGAGCCGATCAGGTAAGCCATACTTATGAGAAATGCCAGGTGCATGGATTATTGATTTTTTTGCAACATCAAAGAACTCCATTTATGACGCTCCGATCCCTTGAGCAGTTGCAATTGATGTACGGCAGCGGCATCCGTAAGAATATCATTTTCATCGGCATAAAAACCACTGATGAGCAAATAGCCACCGGGCTTGAGCTGTTTACTCATTTGCTCCATAAACTGAAGCAGCACATGGCGGTTAATATTGGCCAGTATAATATCAAACTGCCGGCTGCCAACCGGTTCTTCTGCTTTTTGCACACTTATTTTCTGCCCGTTGTTTCGTTCAACATTTTCAATGGTATTCTCAATGCTCCAGTCGTCATTATCAATGGCCAGTACTTCTGCTGCTCCTAACTTTTCTGCCAGGATGGCCAGCACACCGGTACCTGTACCAAAGTCAAACACCTTTTTTGATTGAAAGTCCATCGACTCCATCCATTTCATCATTTGCCAGGTAGTTGCATGATGACCGGTACCAAAGCTCATCTTGGGAGTGATGATGATTTCATGTACCACTGTCGGATTGGGTTGATGAAAATGAGCCCTTACTGCTACAAAATCATCTACAATCACCGGTTCATAATCCCGCTCCCATTCTGCATTCCAGTTACGGGGTTGTATAACCGAAGTTGAGTAATCCAAACCGAAAGGAAGGAGTGTCTCTTTTAATGAGTCTTCGTCCCAACTTTCTTCGGGTATATATGCGATTAAGCCCTGATCAGCCTCTTCAAATCCTTCATACCCTGCTTCAGATAGTAATGCAATAAGAATTTCGGTTTGCTGTTCCGTTGTACCTGCAATAGTTACTTGTATAGAATTTGCCATAATAAAAAAGGCCACGTTTTAACGTGGCCTCAAAGTTCATGTATTTCGTTCGATGAATCAAGCTTGTTCTCCGTTCCCTTCTTCTCTGGGAGGTCGGGGAGTGCCTTCCGGTTTCGGCATCAGCGCTTTGCGGCTGAGCTTGAATTTACCGGTCTTGTGATCGATACCAATCAGTTTCACTTTCACCTGGTCGCCGATTTTGAAGATACCTTCCATTGAATCGAGACGTTTCCAGCTGATTTCACTGATGTGTAACAGACCTTCTTTCTTAGGCAGGAATTCCACAAATGCACCAAACTCCTTGATTCCTTTAACGGTTGCTTCATACACACTTCCCACTTCCGGAACAGCAACAATACCTTTCACCCATGCAACGGCCTTATCCAGACCTTCTTTAGCAGGAGAGAAGATACTTACTTCACCGTAATTACCGATTTCTTCAATGGTAATCGTTGTACCGGTTTCACGTTGAATTTCCTGGATCACTTTACCCTGTGGCCCGATTACTGCACCAATGAATTCTTTATCGATAAAGAGTTTCTCCATTCTCGGAGCATGAGGTTTCACTTCAGGACGGGCTTCAGCCACACAATTGTACATGGCATCAAGAATGTGTAAACGGCCTTTGCGGGCTTGTTCCAGTGCTTCACGCATAACATCCATGCTTAAGCCATCTACTTTAATATCCATTTGCACACCGCAAATACCATCACGTGTACCGGTAACTTTAAAGTCCATATCTCCCAAATGATCTTCATCACCAAGGATATCTGTAAGAATTGCATACTTACCATCGCCACGTGTAATCAATCCCATTGCCACACCACTTACGTGCTTGGGAATAGGTACACCTGCATCCATCAGCGCCAGTGAGCCGGCACAAACAGTGGCCATAGAAGAAGATCCGTTTGATTCGAGGATATCACTTACCACACGAACAGTGTAAGGATATTCGCTTCCGGGCATCATTTGCTTTAATGAACGCATGGCAAGGTTTCCATGTCCTACTTCACGACGGCCGGGACCACGCATCATTTTCACTTCACCGGTTGAAAACGGAGGGAAGTTATAATGCAGGATGAATTTAGAATATTCGGAACGGGCAGCACTTTCAATGAGCAACTCATCGAGTTTAGTACCCAATGTAACTGTTGTGAGTGATTGTGTTTCGCCACGTGTAAATAAGGCAGATCCGTGAGGGGTTGGCAGCGGTTCAATTTCCATTGCCAGCGGACGAACTTCATCCAGCTTACGGCCATCGAGACGAACACGATCTTCGAGGATCATATCACGCACCACTTCCCATTTCAGGTCTTCGAAATATTTCTTCGCCAGTTTCTTCTGCAGATCGGTTGCTTCTTCGCCCAGGCTTGCCACCACTTCTTCCTTCAGTTTATCATACGCTTCAGAACGTACATGCTTGGCACTGGCTGATTTTGAAATCTGGTACACTCTTTCTTTAGCGAAAGCAACTACTTTCTGGTTAATTTCTTCGCTCCCTTCAGGTTTTTTATAATCTCTCTTACCGGTTACACCTGCTGCAGCACGGAGTTCGGCCTGGGCCTGAATCTGAACACGAATGGCTTCATGTGCCAGCTCCAATGCTTTCACCAGGTCTTCTTCACTGCACTCTGCAGCTTCACCTTCCACCATCATGAGGTTTTTCTCTGTGGCAGCGATGATAAATTCAGCAGTTGCATTTTCCAACTGGCTGCGGCTGGGGTTCACCACCAATTCTCCGTCAACTGTTGCAATACGTACCTCAGAAATAATTTCCTTAATAGGAATATCTGAAACGGCTAAAGCAGCAGATGCGGCTAAACAAGCCAATGCATCGGGCATTACTTCCGGATCGGATGAAATTAAACTGATAAGCACCTGTACATCGCAGAGATAATCTTCGGGAAAGAGAGGGCGTAAAGCACGGTCAATTAAACGACTGGTGAGAATTTCATAATCGTTTAACCTTGCTTCTCTTTTGAAGAAGGAGCCGGGAATACGGCCTGCTGATGCAAATTTTTCCTGGTAATCTACAGAAAGGGGGAAGAAATCCTGACCTTCTCTGGGTTCTTTATTAGCTACTACAGTTGCGAGTAAAATACAATTACCCTGGCGAACTGTTACAGCGCCATCGGCCTGGCGGGCCAGTTTTCCGGTTTCGATGGTCACAATACGACCACCGCCCAGATCAAATGACTTGCTGATTGGTTGTGATAACATACGAGTTTGAATTGCGACTTACGATGCATTAACGGAGCAATCGCAGGGGAAAGTACACCGTAAATCTGATGAACAAATAAATGGAAAAACAGTAGCAAAAAAAGATTCCCAACCGCTTAAAAAACCAGTTGGGAATAATATTTTAATGCATAGCCGTTTTTATTTACGGAGACCTAATTTCTCAATCAATGCACGGTAACCTTGAAGGTTGGTTTTGCTCAGGTAAGAGAGCAAGCGTTTACGCTTACCTACCAGTTGCATCAAACCACGGTTGGAAGAGAAATCTTTTTTGTTCTCTTTCAGGTGACCTGAAATGTGAGTAATGCGCTCGGTTAAAATTACAACCTGTGCTTCAATAGAACCGGTGTTAGTAGCTTTACCACCGAAGGTTTCGAAAATGTTTGCTTTTTTTTCTTTTGTTAAAACTGACATCTCAATTTTTTTTAAGTGACATCCAAAATTACATCTCTATAAAGTGGCGGCAAAGGTAGGGAAATTCTACCAAAAATTCCAGCTTTGACAGATTAATTCTTCCGTTCCATGAACCTGTTGAGGCCTTCCCGGGCAGTTTTTTGCAGTTTTTTGCGAAAAAAGCCTGTTCCGCCGATTAATTTGCCCTTCAACCCCATTGCCTGGCTGGCCCAGCGGTGCAGGTCAAACACATCCCGGTGCCGGTAAATTTTACCATCTTTCAGCTCAAACTCGGCATGTATGCGGTTGATGACCGGCCTTCCTGTGGCCGAAAACCGGTATACAGCCACCCATTCCGCACTGGCCCTTGCGGCCGACAGCTCCACATGGTTAAAACTGATATCGATCTCTCCCTTGCTTTTTTCAATCAGCATCCGCCACATGGAATGGATCTCCGGTCCTTTCAGGTTGACAAATACTTCATCGGTAAACTCAGCTTCGGGATGATAGCAATTGGCCATGGTTTGCCAATCCCCTTTGCCGAAGGCAGTATAAAAGCTTTCAATCAGATTCATTTCATCAAGTTAGAAAATCAAAATCAATTCCAACAATAGTTTCAAAGAATTCTTGCCGGAGTATTACCGGTCCTGAACGTAAAAGAACAGAACCGATTCCTTTTCATTTCCTTACTTTGCAGCAAACCCATTTTCTTTGGCGAGCATTATCTGTACAGTTACCAATGATCTCAGCTACGACCAGCGGATGATCCGCATCTGCACCAGTCTGGCAAATGCAGGCTATACAGTAACACTAACCGGCCGAAAACTTCCTTCTTCTCTCCCATTGAAAGAACAGCCCTTTGCCCAAAAGCGCTTGTATTGCTTTTTTAAAAAAGGGGCATTCTTCTATGCAGAATACAATATCCGCTTGTTGATCTGGCTGCTGTTTCAGAAAGCAGATTGTATTTGTGCTATTGATCTTGATACCATTATCCCTTGCCTGCTGGCTTCAAAACTAAAAGGCACCAAACGTGTGTACGATGCCCATGAATTGTTTTGTGAGATGAAAGAAATTGTGACCCGCCCCTCCCGTTATAAAATCTGGAAATGGATTGAACGAAAAACGGTTCCACAGTTCAGTTATGGATATACTGTTTGCAGTCCCATTGCAAAAGATTTCCGTGAAATGTATGGAGTACAATATGAGGTAATCAGAAATGTTCCACTCAAAAATATTGACAACAGCCTGGAAGAAGACACCAGTTCCAGGAATAAAAAACAGGATCCTTTTTTTCTTTACCAGGGAGCCGTGAATGAAGGCCGTAGTTTTGAAACATTGATTCCCGCCATGAAAGAAGTAACATTTCCATTACATATTTATGGAGACGGGAATTATTTCCGGCAAACAGAAGAACTGATTATCGCCAATCAATTGCAGGATAAAGTAAAGTTGCTGGGCAAACGTACACCAGCCGAACTGAAGCAGATTACCCCAACTGCTTATGCCGGCATCACCTTATTTGAGAATAATGGCAGAAGTAATTACCTGTCGCTGGCCAACCGTTTCTTTGATTATATCATGGCTGGCATTCCGCAGGTTTGCATTGACTTTCCATCGTACCGGGAACTGAACGACCAGTATGGCTTTGTACTGCTCATCCCCGATACCAAACCAGAAACAATTGCGGAGGCATTAAACCATTTATCGGAAGATGTTGTTTTATATCAGGCTTTAAAACGAAATTGCCTTACTGCACGTGAATCGCTGAACTGGCAGGAAGAAGAAAAAAAATTGATCGCTTATTATCACACTGTATTTGAATAATCACTTACATATCGTTTCGTTTGATGTTCCCTTTCCTGCCGATTATGGTGGCGTGATTGATGTGTTTTATAAAATCAAAGCACTACATAAAGCCGGTATTAAAATTCATCTTCATTGCTTTGAATATGGGCGAGAAAACCGGGAAGAACTGAATCTGTTTTGTGAAGAAGTACATTATTACAAACGATCCGAAGGGCATAAAGGGTTCTCTTTAAAACTACCATACATTGTTGCATCCCGCAATCATAAAGAGTTATGGGCCTGCCTGCAACAGGATAACTATCCTGTATTACTGGAAGGTATTCATTGTACTTATGGTTTGCATGAAGGCTTATTGGAAAACAGAAAAGTGGTGATCCGTTTACACAATGTGGAATGCGAGTATTACCAGCAACTATCCAAATGGGAACGTTCATTGGTTAAGAAAGCCTATTACAATCACGAAAGCCGTTTGCTGAAACAGTACGAAAAGAAAATGGCCAACAGTGCTGTATTAGCTGCCATGACAGAAAAAGATGGCGCCACATACCGGAAAAAATTCGGAGCCCGGCAAGTGCATTTAATTCCTGCATTTATTCCACATCAAATGGTGACCAGTAAAGAAGGAATGGGAACTTTTGCATTGTACCATGGAAATCTTTCTGTAGCTGAGAATGAAAAAACTGCTGCCTGGTTGCTGGAAAAAGTGTTCAGTGATATGGAAGTTCCATTTGTAATTGCAGGGAAAAATCCTTCATCGAGACTAACAGATCTGGCCCATAAAAAACCACACACCTGTATTGTTGCAAATCCTTCTGAAGCCGAAATGAATGACCTTATCGCCAAAGCCCAGCTTCATGTACTGCCTTCTTTCACAAACAGCGGCATTAAATTAAAGTTGATGAATGCATTATTCCAGGGACGTCATGTGATTGCAAATGATGAAATGGTTGCCGGAACAGGATTGGAAAAAGCTTGCCATATTGCCAACAATACAACATTGCTGAAGTATCATATTTACAGGTTGTTTCATACACCATTCACAGATGATGATATCCAGTTAAGACAGGGATTATTATCTGCCCATTACAACAATACCCGGCATGCAGAAGACTTGCTTACACTGCTGCAGTAGATAATTCATGCAGCTTACCTCCTTCTGTCCGGATTGTACGTGCCGGAAAGTTTTTGATTACAGCAAAATCATGTGTAGCCATAATTACAGCCGTATTGTAATCTCTTGAAACCTGTAGCAGCAAGTTCATAATTTCATCACTGGTTTCAGGATCGAGGTTGCCGGTAGGTTCATCGGCCAGTATTAGTTTGGGGGAATTCAATAAAGCTCTTGCAATATCCACACGTTGTTGTTCGCCACCACTCATTTCAAAAGGCATTTTAAATCCTTTTGCTTTCAAGCCTACTTTTTCCAGCACATCATTGATTTTTTCTTCCATGAGACTTTCATCTTTCCAGCCCGTTGCTTTCAGCACAAACTTGAGGTTTTCGTGAACCGTTCTGTCTGTAAGCAATTGAAAATCCTGGAACACCACACCCAGCGAACGGCGTAAAAACGGGACTTTCTTCCAATCCATTTCCTTCAGGTTAAACCCGGCCACCGTTCCCTCGCCCTGTTCCAAAGGTAATTCTCCATACAAGGTTTTTAAAAGAGATGATTTACCCGTACCGGTTTTACCAATCAGGTATAACACTTCGCCCTGGTTTACTGTTAGGTTTACATTGCTGAGGATGAGGTTTCCGCTCTGGTATATATTAACGTTCTTCAGTTCTACGATGGGAGTCATGGCTTGAATTTGTACAAATGTAATTTGAAATTAGCTTTAAAAAATAATATCACCTGTGCCCGTATGAATAATTAATTCTTTTTTATCACTTGGTTCCACCCGCCCAATCACCTGTGCATCCACGCCAAAGGAACCGGCAATCTGAATCAGCTTATCTGCCTCTTTTTCGCTGGTGTAAATCTCCAGTCTTGTCCCCATATTAAACACCTGGTACATTTCACGGGCATCGGCACCCGAAGCTTGTTGAATGAGATCAAAAATAACAGGCGGAGTAAACAAATGATCCTTTACAATTTTCATAGGACCGGGCAAATATTTCAAACATTTTGTTTGTCCGCCTCCACTGCAATGGATCAACCCATGCACCGCATCAAAATGATTTGATAAAATTTCCTTCAGCACAGGTGCAAAAGTTCGTGTGGGCGATAATAACAACCGTCCGATCAGCGATGTATCGCCGTTGGGCAATTTCACCTCATCTGTTAAGCGATGTTTGCCAATATAAACCACATCCTGATCCAGTTTGGTTTCAAATGTTTCAGGGAAATGATGGGCATAATATTTTTCCAGCACATCATGCCGGGCACTGGTTAATCCGTTACTGGCGATGCCGCTGTTATATGAAGATTCATAGTTGCATTGCCCGAATGAGGCCAATCCAACAATTACATCACCAGGCTGTATGCGTTCATTACTCACCACTCTGTTCTTTGGCCAGCGTGCGGTCATGGTTCCGTTCACAGCAATGGTGCGAACCACATCACCCACATCGGCCGTTTCTCCACCGAGGTAATGAACATGAACACCATATTCTTTCAGTTGATCAAACAATTCTGCAGATCCCTGAATCACCTGCTCTAATACTTCACCCGGTATAATTGTTTTATTACGATCAACAGTGCTGGAGAATAGAATATTATCGTAAATACCAACACATAACAAATCATCCAGGTTCATTACAATAGCATCCTGTGCAATTCCTTTCCAAACAGTAAGGTTGCCGGTTTCTTTCCAGTAGAGGTATGCCAAAATACTTTTGGTGCCTGCACCATCGGCATGTGTAACGTTTACCCAATCGGCATCACCGCCCAGATAATCGGGATAAAGTTTACAGAACGCATGAGGGTAAAGTCCCTGGTCCAGGTGTTGTATAGCTTTATGCACTTCTTCTTTTTGAGCAGAAACACCACGTTTGTTGTATAACGACATAGAAGAATTTGTATGCCGCAAAACTACAGTTTATCAACACCGCTGCAAAATGATTAACTTTGCACCCGTTTATAAAAACTATGAAGGTTTACCGCAACCTCGATACATTACCTGCTTTCCAAAAAGCCGTTGTTACCATCGGAACATTTGACGGTGTTCATAAAGGGCATCAGAAGATTATCCAACAACTGTTAGCCGAAAGTGAAGAAACCGGTGGCGAATCGGTGTTAATTACATTCAACCCCCACCCTAGAAAAATTGTGCGTCCTGAAATCAATCTCATGCAGCTCACCACCTTGGATGAACGCATTGGATTACTCAAGCAATACGGGATCAACAACCTGGTAGTGGTTCCTTTCACCAAAGCATTTTCTGAGCAATCTGCACTGGACTATATTGATAAATTTCTTGTAGAAAGATTTCATCCTGCCAAAATTATCATTGGATACGATCATAAATTCGGAAATAACCGTTCCGGCAATTTTCAACTACTGGAACAATATGCCGATCAATATCAATACAAAGTGAAAGAGATAGATGAACAACTGATCAATGATGCCATCATCAGTTCCACCCGAATCCGTGAATCTTTACTGAAAGGAGATGTGGATACCGCTAATAATTACCTGGGATATCATTACTTCTTTACAGGACTTGTTGTAGAAGGAAACAAATTGGGGAGAACCATTGGTTATCCTACTGCTAATTTGCAAATGAATGATCCAGACAAACTGGTTCCCGGCAATGGTGTTTACACTGTGACAGCACAACTGGAAGGTAAAACCAGGATACTGAATGGAATGATGAATATAGGTACACGTCCTACCGTAGATGGAAGCCACCGAGTGATTGAAGTAAACCTGTTTGATTTTGATGAGGACATTTATGACCGTCATCTCCGGATCTGTATTAAACATTTCTTAAGGCATGAACAGAAGTTTAATGGAATTGAAGCCTTAAAAAACCAGTTGCACAAAGACAAACAACAATCGATCGAACTTTTAAAATAAATTTTATGTTTCCTACGACCAACCCAACCACAACCCAAGCATGGAAAACACTGGCAGCGCATGCACAACAAATGAAACAGGTGCACATGAGAGACCTGTTTCAAAAAGATGTGAACCGTTTTCAGAAATTCAGCAGTTGTGCAGAAGACATTGTATTTGATTACTCTAAAAATATTCTTACCGAAGAAACGCTTCAACACCTCATTTCGCTTGCTAATGAATGCGGAGTGAAAGACGGAATTGAAGCCATGTTTCAGGGAGATAAAATCAATCATACAGAAGGAAGATCTGTATTACATACTGCCTTGCGTAATTTTTCAGGGAAACCTGTTGTTACAGATGGAAAAGATATTATGCCGGATGTGCAACGTGTTCTGGCACAAATGAAATCTTTCTGTGATACAATTCACAGTGGCGAATGGAAAGGATATACAGGCAAAAAAATAAAATACATCGTAAACATCGGAATAGGTGGTAGTGATCTGGGGCCGGTAATGGTTACAGAAGCATTGAAGCCCTATTGGGTAGAAGGAATAGAAACCTATTTCGTGAGCAACGTAGATGGTACGCATATTGCTGAAACATTAAAAAAAGTAACAGCAGATGAAACGCTGTTCCTCATAGCATCCAAAACATTTACCACACAGGAAACCATGACCAATGCACATTCAGCACGGAACTGGCTTCTTGAACACGCAAAAGAAGAAGCTCATATCGCCAAACATTTTGCTGCTCTTTCCACCAATGAAAAAGAAGTGGTGAAGTTTGGAATAGATAAAGCCAATATGTTTGAATTCTGGGATTGGGTGGGAGGACGTTATTCCTTATGGAGCGCTATTGGTTTATCGATTGCATTAACCATTGGCTATAACAATTTTGAAGAATTATTGAAAGGCGCCTATCATGCCGATCAGCATTTTCAGAACGAATCCTTTGATAAAAATATTCCTGTGCTGATGGCCCTGATCGGACTGTGGTACACCAACTTTTTCGGCGCCAAAAGCGAAGCCATTCTCCCCTACGATCAATACCTGCATCGTTTTGCCGCTTATTTCCAACAGGGAAATATGGAAAGCAATGGTAAATATGTGGATCGCAACGGTTCCAAAGTTGAATATGCAACAGGACCTATCATCTGGGGAGAACCAGGCACCAATGGCCAGCATTCATTCTACCAATTAATCCACCAGGGTACACATCTTATCCCCTGCGACTTCATTGCACCGGCGGTGAGCCATAATCCTATTGGCGACCATCATGAAAAACTCATGAGCAATTTCTTTGCACAAACAGAAGCGCTGATGAATGGCAAAACCCGGGAGCAGGTGATTGCAGAAGGTGTGAAAGAAGAACTGATTCCCTACAAAGTTTTTGAAGGCAATCGCCCCACCAATTCTATACTCATTAAAAAAATCACCCCATTCACATTGGGAGAACTGGTAGCCTTCTACGAACATAAAATTTTTGTGCAAGGTGTGATCTGGAATATTTACAGTTTTGACCAATGGGGAGTTGAACTTGGCAAACAACTGGCGAATAAAATATTACCCGAGTTGAAGGGTAATGAAAAAGTGGAATCGCATGACGCATCCACCAATGCACTGATCAATTTGTATAAAGAGTTTCGGTCCTGAATAAAAAAATCCCGATCTAATCAATCGGGATTTTTTATGATATTTTAAAATTAAGCCCAGAGAGAAGCAGGATAGGCTCCGCTTTCCACCAATGCTGTTACACTATGCTGAACTGCAGGAGCATCTTCTTTATACGTAACCCCAAACCATTGTGAGGAAGTTGGAATTACTTTGATTACACCCAGATTTTCTTTGGTGAAATGATCGGCCACGATAGGAATAAAAAATTCAGATTTTTCTTCAGTTCCGTGATCGGCAAGAAACTGATTAAATAAAGTTTGAGAAAGTGTAAATACGGAATCATCGAAGCACCAGAAATTCATACTCACACTGGAATCAAAAGGAACTTCATGTTTCCCTTGTTCATCTTCATACACGATACGTCCATCCTCTGCGTAAATCTTAGTACGTTCCGCAATACTTACAAGGTTTTTATTCTCATCAACCTGGCAAACACCACGGCTCACCGTTCCATGATCACTGAGCGTTTTTGCCAGTTCATAGCCAATAATAGCATAGGTTGAAGGACTGCACTCGCCGGTAAGAAAAGCAGCTGCCTTTTCAAATGCATCTCTTCCGTAAAAATCATCCGCATTAATCACTGCAAACGGTTCTTTGATGGCATCTTTTGCACAAAGTACAGCATGGGCAGTACCCCACGGCTTCACCCTTGAGGCAGGTATATCATATCCTTCTGTAAAAGAATCCAGCGACTGGTACACATAATCCACTTCCACTTTCCCTTTCAGCTTGGGCTCAAAAATCGATTTAAACTGATCTGCAAAATCCTTACGGATGATGAAAACAATTTTGCCAAATCCTGCCCGGATGGCATCATAGATAGAATAGTCCATGATGGTTTCCCCTGCCGGTCCGAAACTCTGGATCTGTTTCATACTTCCGTATCTGCTGGCCATTCCTGCCGCCAAAATCAATAAAGTAGGCTTCTGCATGTAATCTCTATTTTTGAGGACGCAAAGTTAAGGAACTAAAATTCGTAACGAGCAGTAATCATGCAGCAAAGGATTAATCTCGAAAAAATAATATGGGAATCCGGGAACGCCCCCCAATTTTCGTTTACACTTGCCAGATTGGATTTGCTTCACCCGGTTGTTTCCGGGAATAAGATTTTCAAGCTGAAATACAATCTGGAACTATGTCATGCACAAGGCAAAAGTGGCATCATTACTATGGGAGGTGCTTATTCCAATCACCTGGCTGCTGCTGCCTTTGCCTGCAAAGAAGCCGGGCTTAGCTCAATTGGACTGATCAGGGGAGAAACAGATGATCTTTTAAACCCAACTCTCCAATTTTGCCGGGAATGCGGGATGCAGCTGATCAGCATATCCAGATCGGGATTTCAAAGGGATTCAACTGAAATAGAGAATAAACTAATTGCCCATCCCGATTACTTTTTTGTACCCGAAGGTGGAGATAATGAATGGGGAGAAAAAGGATGTAAAGAAATACTGCCACGGATTCAGGAGTTCAGTTCTTATACACACCTGGTTACGGCAATCGGAACAGGCACCACCTGTCGTGGTTTATTGGCAACCGCCAACCCCAACCAAACTGTATTAGGAATTCCGGTATTACGAATCAAAACTGAAGAACAGGAATCATTCATCCATAAACATCTTTCCGTACATAGTAAAGCAACAAAACAAGTACTGTTTGAATATGCAGGCAAGGGTTATGGTAAAAAAGAGGATATCCTGTTTTCATTTATGAATATCTTTTTTCAGAAAACAGGTATTCCTCTTGATTTCGTTTATACCGCAAAGACGTTACAGGCAGTTATTGATCTTTTTGAAAAAAAACGATTAACCAATAATGATCATGTGCTGGTATTTCATACGGGCGGATTGCAGGGAAATAAGTCACTCCCATCCGGAACATTACTATACTGAACGGCATTATATTTGCGTTTTAGCACGAAAGAAGCCGCCTGATTCATCCATGAAAAAAAAGATTCTGTCCATAGTCATCCTGTTTTTCACGCTATCATCATATGCACAACAGGATACGTTGCCCAAATTTTCTGTTAAAAAGAAAGAAGGTGTTATTACTGTGGGCTGGATCAATGCGTTTAAAAATGCAGCGCAGATAAATATTCAGAGATCAAAAGACAGTAACAGGAATTTTATTACGATACACTCCTCTCCCAATCCGGATGCAAAAACATATTCTTATACCGATAAAACCGCCAAAAACGATAGCGGTTATTACCGGATATTCATTTTGTTCGACGGAAGCAATTATATGTTTACGCAACCCAAACGAGCCGTAGAAGAAAAAGTGATCGTTGATCCAAAAACAAAAAACCAACCGGTTAAAAAGCAGGATTCACTTGCCACTATTAACCCGTTTACAGGGGCTGAAATTAACAGCAATAACCAACCGGGAGGTGTATTGCCTGCTGCACCAAAACCACCGGTAAAAAAAGCCTGGGAACCCTCGGTATTTGTTTTTACAGGAGACGATGGAAATGTAGTGATCAGTCTGCCGGATGCAATTCAAAAAAAATATTCACTTACCATTCTGAAAGAAGAAGGGCGACCCATTTTTGTAATTCCACAAATCACGGAAACCTACCTGGTGCTGGACAAAGCCGGATTCCTTCGTTCGGGATGGTATTATTTTGAACTCAAAGAAGATGGAAAGGTGAAAGAGCGCAACAAGTTTCTGATCACAAGAGATAACTGATGCAACGGTTGCGAATGAGGTAAAGTCTTTCTAATTTAGATCAGACAAATTCCTTTTATGAAACCGGGTTCCTTTTTTTACTGCTTGTTTTTAGTTTTTATTTGTTTGTTGGTAAGCCAGCAAATTTCTGCTCAATATAAAAGACAAGGAAGCAGGCCTGCAGTTGTAAACAAAACAGTTCCCACACAACAGCCTAATTACAAGATTGAACAATTCTTTGGCAAATGGCAGGAAATCAGCAGAACGGGTAAACAAAAATCAAAAGCTGCTATTACAGATACCTTATTGATGCAGGTAACAGAACCCGATAGAGTTGAAACACGGGAAGGAACAAAAAATATTATCAAAGGAAACATTTCAATTGAACCTGGCGACATTCTTGTTGTTGCAGCTGATGTTTACAAGATTATTTCAGTAACAGAAAAGCAGTTAGTGCTGGACGACCAGGAAGGCCTTATACACACATTCGCCAAAAAAGATTTTTTCGCTTATGAAACATTTGGGAAAAATACAATTACAACTGAACAGTATGAGAAACCCGTTTCGTTCACATTGGCAGCTATTCAAGGCAAATGGTTCATCTATAAAAAAGAAGCGAAACCGGGAGTGATTGCACAGGAAACGCTACTGATCAAAGAGATCAAAATCAACCCGGCTGCAGGAGAAAGTTCTACAGGAGAAATCACCTTTTATAATTACAGCAAAACCGAAACGCAACCTTGCACTGTTTCAATAAAAAACAACCATGTTATTATTAATGCTGACGGGCATGAATGGAAATGCCTGGTTTACAAAATTTCAGCCACAGAGTGGATCTTTGGCAACCATGACGAACTGATGTACCATGCCAAACCTGTGTTATAACAGCTGAACATTAAATACCTGTTCGAAATTTCGTTTCACTTTTTCTTTCACTTCCTCAAAGTCCACTTTATATCCCAGTTCTTTCTCAAGCGAAGTCACCTGCTTATTTTCAATTCCGCAGGGTATGATGTAGTTAAAATAATTCAGATCTGTATTGACGTTAAAAGCAAAGCCATGCATTGTAATCCATCGGCTGCAACGCACCCCCATTGCACAAATTTTACGTTCTTTCCCTTTCAGTTCCGGATCCAGCCACACTCCTGTTTCACCGGCACTTCTTTCTCCTTTTAATCCATACTCTGCCATTGTATGTATGATTACTTCCTCCAGATTACGGAGGTATTTGCCAATATCCGTTTCGAATTTTTCAAGGTCAAGAATAGGGTAACCTACAATTTGCTGCGGGCCATGAAAAGTAATATCACCTCCCCTGTTTGTAGGAAAATATTCAATGCCTTTTTCCAGGCGCTCTTCTTCGCTGATCAGAACATTCTTTATGTCGCCGCTTTTACCCAATGTATACACCGGCAGATGTTCTACAAAAAGCAAATGATGCTTTGTGTTTAATGAGGCAAGTCCGGCAGTATGCGTCAACTCCTCACCTTTAGTTTTTGCCATATCTATTTCACGCAACCTCGACTTCACAACTACATTCTCCTGCAAGAGTTGTTCCTGCAGATCCCATGCGGTTTTGTAGTCCATTTTTCCCAAATCTTTGAATCGTACCTGTTCTTTCATGAATTACAAAGTTAGGTTTTGAAACGGAACTGTATTTTTGCAATCCATGAAAGAAGAATTACCAGAACAGGAAAGTGAATTAGAAAACGGTGATGGCTCGGAAGAGCTATATGAACGAAAGCGCTTTGTGGTTTCAAAGGGCCAGGAACCGTTGCGTGTAGATAAGTTCCTGATGACCAAAATTGAAGGCGCTACCCGGAATAAGGTTCAGATGGCTATTGAAACGGGTTTTGTACTCGTGAACAACCAGGTTGTTAAATCCAATTACAAAGTAAAACCCGGCGATGAGATTATTACTTTTTCTGATACGTCGCCCGACGACAGGGAGATTATACCACAGCCTATTCCTTTAAATATCACATTTGAAGACGATCAGATCGTAATAGTGAATAAACCTGCCGGCCTCGTAATGCATCCCGGCAGCGGCAACCCCGATGGCACATTAGTAAACGGGATTGTATGGCACCTGAAACAACAGCAGCCAGAACTTACTGAAGATGAACTGCCCCGTTTTGGTATGGTACACCGTATTGACAAAAACACAAGCGGACTGGTGGTGTTAGCCAAAACACAGGATGCCAGTTTTCATCTTGCCAAACAATTTTTTGATCATACAGTAGAGCGCAAATACATTGCACTTGTATGGGGTGACCTCAAGGAAGAAAGCGGCACTATCCGGGCGCATGTGGGACGGCACCAGCGTTACCGGAAAATCATGGATGCTTATCCCGATGGAGAACATGGTAAAGATGCCATTACGCATTACAAAGTATTGGAACGGTTCGGTTACACGACACTGATAGAATGCAGGCTGGAAACCGGTCGCACCCATCAGATCCGTGTACACATGCAATACATTGGGCATCCTTTATTTAATGATGATACGTATGGAGGCGACCGGATTGTAAAAGGAACAATCTATACAAAATACAAACAGTTTGTTGAGAATTGTTTCAACATTTGCCCCCGTCATGCCTTGCATGCACAAACGCTGGGCTTTGTACATCCACGCACAAAAGAAAGAGTTTTGTTTGAAAGTGAAATTGCAGAAGATATGAAAGCCGTTATTGAAAAATGGCGGGGTTATACCAAAGCAAAAAATCTTACAGAAGAATAAATCTTACTAATCCCTTCGTCTGAAACTGATGTTGTGAGATAACCGCAGCCCAACTGTTTGAAAAGTAGTTGAATTATAAAACACAGATTCATATCGAAGTGACAATTCATATTGTGTACCCCGCTTCCCGGGCTCAAATAAATATCCGAAACTTAATCCTGCTACGGGACCTTTCACTTTTTCATCAACATCCATACCATCCTGGTTCTGGTAAGATCTTGCACCTGCGATGCTATAGCCTAACTGCGGTTCCGTAAACCAACCTGTTCCGCTTCGGTCAAGTGTGTATCTGTACCCAACTTTCAACGGGATGTAAACAATGCCGTATGCGTCGGGATATTCAATTTCCGGGATATACTTACAACCGATTTCAAGACTCACTTCATCGGCATCAGAGGCAGGAAACCCAAACTTCAGCATGGCGCCCAATCCAACAATATACTTTGAATCCGGCTTTTTAGATGCCACAGTTAATATCTCAATCTGAGAAGTTGCTTTTAAACTGATCAGCAACAAAAAAAGAGGTAACAGTTTTCTCATACACAGATTACTTCGGAAAAACCATCTTGTAGTCAACATTGATTTTACCTTTGGAAATATCATCGAGTCTTCCTTTCAGCAGTTTCCGTTTTAACGGCTTCAGGTAATCAATAAATAATTTACCATCAATATGATCATATTCGTGCAGGATCACTCTGGCAGTTAATCCGCCGAATGTTTTGATATGTTCATTAAAAAATTCATCCCTGTAACGGATGGTTACTTCTTCGGGACGATACACATCTTCCCGTATTTTCGGAATACTTAAACATCCTTCATTATAAGCCCAGTCGTCGCCAGCCAGTTCCTCGATATGAGCATTAATGAATACCTGTTTAATTCCCGGTGTGTCCGGGTATTCGAGTGTTTCTTCCTCATCCATATTAGCAAACATAACCGAGCTGTCAATCACAAACAAACGAATATCCCGGTTGATCTGTGGTGCCGCCAGCCCAACCCCATTGGAAGCATACATGGTTTCCCACATATCTTCAATGAGTTTTGGTAAATCGGGATAAGAGGAATCAATATCCTTACAAACTTTCCGTAAAACATCAGCACCATATGCTACAATAGGAAGAATCATCTGTTTGTTTATTATGATTGTTGATTGAAGACTTCGTATAAAATCTGTTCAATCTGTAAACTTTTAAACGGCAAAGATAAGCAACACTTTATTCAGGCAATAAATCTGCAATCGCAAATCTGAAATCTACAATCTTTCCATGTATTCCTGGAGCATAATTGTTGCAGCAATTTCATCCACCAGCTTTTTATCCCGTCGCTGCTTTTTCTTTAGTCCCATTTCCAGCATGGCATCTTTCGCCATTTTGGAAGTATACCGTTCGTCCACCGTTTCTACAGGCATATCTGGAAAATGTTTTTTCAATTGTTTGATAGCCTGTATCACCAGTGGCGTGGCATGAGTGGCAGTGTCATCCATATTCAGGGGCATGCCAATGATAATCCGTTCTACTTGTTCTTTGCTGAAATAATCTTTCAGGAAACGGATAAAATCCTTTGTATCAATCGTTGTAAGCCCGGTTGCAATAATCTGCAACGGATCTGTAACCGCAATACCGGTTCGTTTCCCACCATAGTCGATACAAAGAATACGTGCCATTATAATATAATATCTATGATTACAAATACGGCAAAGACCACACTGGCAATTCCATTGGCCGTCATGAATGCAAGATTAACACGACTCAAATCGTTTGGTTTTACAACGGAATGCTGATACACAAGCATAGCTGTAAATACAGCCACACCTATCCAGTAAAACCATTGAAAGCCGCCATAAAATCCGGCAGCAATCACACATCCTGCAGCCAACAGATGCAACAACTCAGAAACTTTTAATGCTTTTGTTTTACCAAGCCATGCAGGAATCGATTTCAATTCATATTGTTTATCAAACTCCTCATCCTGCAGTGCATAGATAATATCAAATCCGCTCACCCAGAACAAAACAGTAAAGGAGAACAGGACAGGCAATACTGCAAATTCACCTGTTACAGCAAGATATGCTCCAATGGGGGCCAACGATAATCCCAAGCCTAAAACGAGATGGCAAAGAGGTGTGAAACGTTTCGTAAAACTATATCCTAAAATCACAAACAATGCAACCGGGGACAAAGCAAAACAAAGTGTGTTAATGAACCATGTTGTTGCAACAAACAACAAACTCATTGCAATTGTAAACCAGAGTGCACTATTGGCTGAAATGATACCGGCCGGTATTTCACGTATAGCAGTACGTGGATTTTTTGCATCAAAACTTCTGTCGAGGTAACGATTAAACGCCATAGCAGCACTTCGTGCGAAGATCATGCAAAGCAATACCATGACAAATGTTACTGTGTAAAAATTGAAATCAATTTCAACATCATCATTTTTGATTGAACTTACCCCCAATACAAATCCAATTAACGCAAACGGCATCGCAAAAATCGTATGCGAAAATTTAATGAGCGACAGATAGTTTTTAAATTTCTTCATTCCCGTTCTTTTTTTATTGCTACCAGTAACCATATCAACTGACAGCATATCGTCTTTTAACTTATAACCTATCAATTACAACTTACCACTCCCCACGCTACTCCTCACCATCTCCCACATCACAATCCCTGCCGCCACACTAATGTTTAACGAATGTTTCATGCCCAACTGCGGAATTTCAATACATCCATCGCAAAGATGTAAGGTTTCCTGTTCCACTCCTTCGGCTTCATTTCCGAAAATCAGCGCTACTTTATCTTGTGGGGCACGTTGAAATGCTTCGAGAGAAATACTGTTTTCCACCTGTTCAATTCCATATACTTTAAATCCTTTCGCTTTCAGCTCATCAATCGCTTCTGCTGCCGTTTGAAAATAACACCATTGCACTGTTTCTGTAGCACCCAAAGCTGTTTTATGAATATCACGGTGTGGTGGCCGGGGTGTATATCCAACCAGGTAAATAGCTTCTGCCAGAAACGCATCGGCCGTACGAAACACACTACCCACATTCTGCATACTCCTGATGTTTTCCAGCACCAGGATCACAGGGCTTTTTTCTGCCGCCCGGAATTCATCAACCGATTTCCGGTTCAGCTCTTCCATACTCAGTTTTCGCATGGCGCAAAGATAATGCTTCGGGACTTCGGTATTATGGCAATTGCTTCATTGTGAATGGTTCATGGATCATACTTCAACGATTTGAAGCCCTACCTGATTAAGATTGTACCCGGCAATATTACACAGACTTGATCAATCGCTTCTCCCTTCTCAATTCCGGGTCCTTTCTTCTGCCCAAATCCCCCTCTTCTCCTCTGAAAACCTTACCTTTGCGGCTAAATTTAAAGATTAGAAAAGAATGACAACATTTGATGCGTTGGGCCTTGAGGAAAGATTGATGAAGGCGATTACAGAACTCGGTTTTACAACTCCCACTCCCATACAGGAAAAAGCAATCCCGGTATTGCTGAGCGGCACCAAAGATTTAATTGGTCTGGCTCAAACAGGAACCGGCAAAACAGCAGCATTCGGGTTACCCCTTTTGCAATTGCTGGACGAAAACAAAAAATATCCACAGGCACTGATTGTGTGCCCCACCCGTGAACTTTGTCTCCAGATCGTTACCGAAATTGAACGATTTAAGAAGTATTCAAAAGGAATGAATGTGGTTGCCGTTTACGGTGGAACTTCTATTGGCATGCAAATACGTGAAATCAAACGGGGTGTTCAGATTGTAGTGGCAACACCGGGCCGTTTGATTGACCTGATTGAACGTAAAGCGATCAACCTGGGCGAAATTGAATATGTAGTGCTCGATGAAGCTGATGAAATGCTTAACATGGGATTCCAGGAAGACATTGAATTCATCCTGCAGAATACACCTAAAAAAGAAAGTACCTGGTTATTCAGTGCAACTATGCCACCAGAAATCCGTAAGGTGAGCCGCAAGTACATGAATGAACCGGTGGAAGTAACTGTGGGCAAAATGAATACGGCCAACGTAAACATCGATCATCAGTATTACGTAGTGGCATCCCATCACCGTTACGAAGCATTGAAACGACTGATCGATTTCAACCCCGGCATCTACGGCATTATTTTCACACGTACAAAAGTGGATGCACAACAGATTGCCGAAAAACTCACACGTGAGGGTTATGATATTGATGCACTCCACGGCGATCTTTCCCAGCAACAACGTGATGCAGTAATGGGACAATTCCGTGATAAAACATTACAACTGCTCATAGCAACAGATGTGGCAGCCCGTGGTATTGATGTGAAAGACATTACGCATGTAATCAACTACGAATTACCCGACGATATTGAAGTGTACACACACAGAAGCGGACGTACAGGCCGGGCCGGAAAAACCGGTATTTGTATGAGTATTGTTCATAGCAGGGAAATCGGGAAAGTGCGTCAGATAGAACGGATCATTCAATCCAAATTCAATAAGCTGGAAACGCCCAGTGGTAAAGACGTTTGCCGCAAACAATTCTTTGCTTTCATGGATAAGATCATTGAAACAGATGCCAGCAGCGAAGAATACGAAACCTATGTTCCTATGCTCCAGGAAAAATTTGCAAACATGAGCAAAGAAGATATTCTGAAACGTGTGGCAGCTATGGAGTTCGATCGCTTCCTGAAGTATTATGAAAATGCCGAAGACCTCAACCTTCGTGAACGTGCGAAAGGATTTGACAAATTCAACCGTGAAGATCGTGGAGACCGCCGTGGTGGAGAAAGAAGCAGTGGCCGTGCACGTGACCGTGAGCAGTTCAGGGATACACAGGGCCGTGAATTCAAAGGCGGTGGCGGTTATACAAAACTCTTTGTAAATCTTGGCACTAAAGACGGTTTCTATAAAGCCAGTTTTCTTCAGTTCATCCTCGACATGAGTGATTTACGTAAAGATGCCTTAGGACGTATTGATATGCGTGATCTCAACAGCTGGGTGGAAGTAGACAGCAGAGCTGCACAACAAATGATTAGTGCGATTGATGGCAAAAAATTCAAAGGCCGCCGCATTCGTATGAATGACGCAAACTCAAGATAATCAGATCATTAATTTGTCTGCAAAAGGTGTATCCCGGTTCGGGGAAACACCTTTTTTGCTTTGAGGCAGGTAGCCCGTGCTGCTTTGTTGTTTGCCACAGTTCAAGTACCTTCGCAACCTGTAAAACTTAAAAATCAAATTACAAATATGGCTTACGACGTAATCGTTCTTGGTAGTGGCCCCGGGGGATATCCCGCCGCCATCCGTGCTTCACAACTCGGCTTTAAAGTGGCTATTGTAGAAAAAGAAAGTCTCGGTGGCGTTTGCCTTAACTGGGGTTGTATTCCCACCAAAGCATTGCTGAAAAGTGCACAGGTGTATGAATATATGAAGCACAGTGCCGATTATGGTATCAGTGCCTCAGGCATTCAACACGATTTTTCTGCTGTTGTAAAACGCAGCCGTGGCGTGGCAGATAAGATGAGTAAAGGTGTTCAGTTCCTGATGAAGAAAAACAAGATTGATGTGATCATGGGATATGGCAAAGTAGCCGGCAAAGGGAAAGTGGAAGTGGCTGCTGCTGATGGCACCAAACAAGTTGTTGAAGGAAAATACATCATCATTGCTACGGGTGGCCGTAGCCGTCAGCTACCTTCCATGCCCCAGGATGGTAAAAAAATCATTGGATACCGTGAAGCAATGGTACTGCCGCAACAACCTAAAAGCATGATCATTGTAGGCAGTGGAGCGATTGGTGTAGAGTTTGCCGATTTCTATAACAGCATGGGCACGAAAGTGACCATCGTTGAATTTATGCCACGTGTGGTACCGGTGGAAGATGAAGACATTTCGAAAGAACTCGAAAAACAATTCAAAAAGAAAGGCGTTACCATTATGACCAGCGCTGAAGTAACAAGCGTTGATACAAGTGGAGCCGGAGTGAAAGCAAAAGTAAAAACACAAACCGGCGAAGTAGTGCTGGAAGCCGATATATTGTTAAGTGCTGCAGGTGTGGTTGCCAATATTGAAAACATCGGGCTCGAACAAACCGGTATTAAAACAGAAAAAGGAAAGATTGTAGTTGACAAATTCCAGCAAACATCTGTTCCCGGTATTTATGCCATTGGTGATGTGGCACCCGGACAAGCATTGGCACACGTAGCAGGTAAAGAAGGAATTAATGCGGCAGAACATATTGGTTACCTTGAAAAGAAATACAACCATCTGCCTGAGGGAATGGATTACAATAATATTCCCGGTTGTACCTATTGCACACCAGAGATTGCAAGCGTTGGATATACTGAGAAAGCTGCCAAAGATGCAGGCTATGAAATCAAAGTGGGCAAATTCCCGTTCATGGCAAGTGGTAAAGCATCAGCTGCAGGAAGTACTGAAGGTTTTGTAAAAGTTATTTTTGATGCCAAATACGGAGAGTTCCTTGGTGCACATATGATCGGAAGCAATGTAACTGAAATGATTGCAGAAGTTGTAGTGGCTCGCAAACTGGAAACAACATATCACGAAATCCTGAATGGTGTTCACCCACATCCAACAATGAGCGAAGCAGTAAAAGAAGCAACTGCAGCTGCATACGGTGAAGCAATTGATATTTAATAACCTTCAATAATTATCGAAAAATCCCTGCCGACAAGCAGGGATTTTTTTTCGAGGAGAACAATTTTTCCATTGTATGATTGAAATCATAATAATTTTTCATGAGGCATTTAATTTTGCTCCGTGAAGAAACTGATCGCATTGTTACTTTTATCCACATTCTTCCTGCAAACATTTTACGTTGCAGGAGTGACGATCTGGTTTTATGCGAACAGGGCTTATATCAGCAAGCAACTTTGCGTTAACAAAAGCAGGCCTGAATTAAAATGTAACGGTAAATGTTACCTGGGCAGAAAGCTGAAAGAAGCTGAACAGAAAGAGAACCAACAAGCTCCATTACAGGAGAAGCAGGTAAAAGAAACAGAGCCATGCATCATTGAATTGCTGAGCTACTGCATTGCAGCCCCAACTGCCGAAATCATTCGTCATCCGGCCCCTGCTCATCACTTCACTTCTCCCTATTTATCCTCTGTATTTCGTCCGCCCTCCTCTCTGATGTCATAATACTGACTTTTTATTCATTCATTTTTCGTGAATGAGCTTTTATCCATTTAATAAAACAAGACATCATTGTTATGAAATCTTATATGAAAATGGCAGTTATTGCCATTACAGGCACTGCCATGTTGTTTACCTCCTGCAAAAAAGAAAATAACGAACCTGATCCCACGATCAATCTTAGCAAATTAGCAGAAGGATATGCCTCTGGTGCTGCAACCAAAGTAGTAGTTTATACTAAAGAAGCCACCATTTCAACCGGCTACACCAAATTATACATTGCATTATACGACTCTGTAACAAATAACAGGGTTGACGACGCACATATTCATTTATCTCCTCTTATGGACATGGGCACCATGAAACATGCAGCCCCTTATGAAAACCCCGATGAAGAAGCAGTCAACCACTTGTTTCCTTCTACTGTTACATTTATCATGTCTTCAATGGGAGGCAGCTGGACGATTGGCATATCTGTACACAATCATAGTAACGGAAAGGAAGGAAGTCTCACAATTCCTGTGACTGTAACAGAACCTGCTAAAACAAAAATCAAATCATTCACAGCTGCACATGACGGAGGGAAATATTTTGTTGCATTAACGGAACCTGCTTCACCAAAAGTTGGGATTAATGATCTCGAATTCGTGCTTTATAAGAAAACAAGCATGATGAGTTTCCCGGCTGATAGTAGCCTTACCATGACTTTCATTCCTGAAATGCCCAGTATGGGGCACAGCTCTCCCAATAATGTAAATCCAACACATATTGGAAACGGCCACTATAAAGGAAAAGTGAATTTTACCATGACAGGGCTTTGGAGGTTAAATATGGATTTCACCAGTAACGGAGCCGTTGCAGACACCACACAATACATTGATATTGAATTTTAGTATTTCAGGCGGGGATATAATCCCCGCCATAAATTTTTCAAAGTGAAAAGATTCATTTCTACCATCAGCTTATTACTTGCATATAATCACCTTTTTGCAAACAATAGTTTTCATGATACAACTAAAGTGATTGAACTGAATGAAGTGGTTGTATTGGGCAAAACAAGTAAACAACAACTCGTACATTTCTATAAAACAAACCAGGCTTCTACTCTCGAAGATATACTAGGCCGCTTACCAGAGTTATCGTTTGTAAGAAGAGGTGCTTATGGAATGGAACCATCTATCCGTTCATTCAGTGGCGGTCAAATCAATGTATTGATTGATGGAATGCGGATTCATGGTGCCTGTACAGACAAGATGGATCCTGCCACCATTTATATCGAGCCTATGAACCTGCAGAACCTGCAGTTACAAACATCTACAAATGGATTCACCAGCGGATCTACTATCGGAGGAACCATCAATATGAAAATGGCCGAAGCAGGTTTCTCTGATCAACCATCAGTTAAAACATCAGTCCTGAGCGGTTATCAAACAGCAGCCAACAGTTTTTTTGAATCGCTTGTACTAAATGTATCGAATAAGAAATGGGCTATCCGCCTGAATGGAACATACCGGAACAGCAGTAATTATAAAGCAGGGAATGGCTCAGTTATTCCATTCACACAATATGAAAAAACAAATTATGCTTTGTCTGTAAAATACCGACGCTCTGCATATACATATCTGAAGCTGGATTACCTGGGAGATGATGGATGGAATATTGGCTACCCTGCCTTACCTATGGATGTTGGTTTTGCATCTGCAAAAATCGCCTCAATCAGTTTGAACTATGAGAATTTCAGGAAAAGGTTTCAATCAGGCACATTAAAAATTTATGCAAACACTATCCGTCATTATATGGACGACACCAAACGTCCTAATGTACCTATGCACATGGATATGCCGGGCTATAGTACTACAGCCGGTTTTATATCACAATCCACATTGAAATTATTCAACAATCATTTACTCCATTTGAGTGTAGATGCATCAGCAACATATCTTAAGGCTTCAATGACGATGTATGCACCAGGTGAACCACCTATGTTTATGCTCACATGGCCTGACAACAGAAAGATTCAATCTGGTGTTTCAGCATTATGGAATATCCCTGTGGACAGTAACTGGAATGTACAACTGGCTGCAAGAATCGACTACTTTGGTTATGAATTAACCTCACAGTCCGCAAAAGAACAAACAAGCATATTGGGCTACCCTTCCACATCCCGTAACAACTTGCTTAAGAATTCCTCTGTACGCATTACTCGAAACCTTCATCGCAACTTTCGTATAAGTGCAGGTATTTCTTATTCCGAAAGAATGCCAACTGCAAGTGAGCTGTATGGATTCTATCTTTATAACAGAAGTGATAATCATGATTATATAGGAAACCTTCTTCTCAAACCAGAACACTCTTACAACACTGAACTATCAACGCAGTACCAGGGTTATAAAACAAAAATCACAATTACAGGTTTCTATAATAAAGTGGGCAACTATATCTATGGGATGCTTTTGCCCGGCTACAGTGCTATGACGATCGGCGCTTCCGGAGTGAAATCATATACCAATTTATCATCTGTCATATTTACCGGATTTGAAGCAACCGTTATTTCATCCATAAGATCAGATTTGTTCCTTACTTCGGCTTTAAAATATATTCATGCAGAGAAATCAGACAGAACACCTGTGCCATTTATTTCACCCGCAAAGAACACTACTTCCTTACGTTATCAAAAAAACAATTATTCGATACAACTGGAATATGAAGCAGCAGCACAACAAAAAAAGATTGATGCAAATGCAGGAGAAGACAAAACATCCGGTTATCAATTGATCCATATAAGAGGTGGATATAATTTTAATATAAAAAGCACGAACCTCTTAGTTCAGACAGGCGCTGAGAACCTGTTCAATAAATTTTATCACGACCACCTTGATTGGGGAAATATAGCGAGACCGGGACGAAATCTGTACATCCAGCTGAAAGTATCATGGTAGAGAGATGTAATTAAATAAATTACTGGTTAACACTTAAACTCACCTCAATCATCTGTTTCCTGATATAAATCATAAAACAAGTACCCGCAGGATTTTAAGTTTGTTATTCAAAATTCATTATTCCAAGAATCGGAAAATCATTAAACCTGTAAAATCCATTTTATGAAAACAATCAGTATTCTATCTGAAATGTCTTACTGGCATTGGGAAATCAGTTCCTTTAAACATGCATCTGAATTATTTGAAAGCCGTCTTGATTCATTAACCGCCGCCAGCTTACCCCCTGAAAAAAAACGCAGCCTTGAAGGTGTACTTCGTGAAGTTCAAACCCATCGCAGAGAACTATCTAAAATTCATAAAGACATTCAGGACTACAGTCATTCCTTTTCATTAAGGACCCGTGCACATGATGAAGAAGATTCTGTCCACTCAAACCTGAGAACAAGAATCACACAGGAAATCAGCTCCTTTGGTACCGTTAAGAACAAATTCTCTGAATTCATAAGAGATGTACTCTTCTCTGTAAACTAATTTAAGAACCAACTCATAAAAGAAGCCGCATTCAAAAAAATTGAATGCGGCTTATCCTTATAAAAAATCCGCCGACATTTTGCAGTACCGGCGGATTGGATTCAGATGGTTAATAATTACAGGGGAATATTACCATGTTTCTTTCTCGGACGTTTCGCTACTTTGTTTTCCAACATAGCAAATGCTTTTATTAGCTTCTTCCTTGTTTCTCTCGGCTCAATCACTTCATCAATAAAACCACGTTCTGCTGCTGTATAAGGATTCGCAAACAATTCTGCATACTCTGCTTCTTTTTCTAATAACTTTTTAGCTGGGTCTTCTGCAGCAGCAATTTCATTTTTGAAGATAATTTCACTGGCGCCTTTTGCACCCATCACTGCAATTTCTGCAGTAGGCCAGGCATAGTTCATATCTGCACCAATGTGTTTACTGTTCATCACATCATAAGCACCACCATACGCCTTACGGGTAATCACAGTAACCCTTGGCACTGTAGCTTCACTTAACGCATACAACAGCTTGGCTCCGTTTGTAATGATGCCATTCCACTCCTGATCGGTTCCCGGAAGGAAACCAGGTACATCCACCAATACCAGCAATGGAATATTAAAGCAATCACAGAAACGTGTAAAACGGGCTCCTTTTTTGGAGCTTTCAATATCCAGTACGCCAGCCAGACTTTGTGGCTGATTGGCAACAATTCCCACACTCCTGCCGGCAATCCGTACAAAACCTACAACAATATTATCTGCATAATATTTGTGTACTTCAAAAAAAGAATCCGTATCGCAAATGCCTTCAATCACAGCACGAATATCATAAGGCTGATTCGCACTTTGCGGCACAATACCCTCCAGCACTTCTCTCGTTTCATCACCAATTGTAAAAGCAAGTTTAGGTACCACATCTTCACAGTTTTGTGGCATATAACTCAGTAAACGTTTTACCTGCATGATACAATCCATGTCATTCACTGCTGTAAGGTGTGTAACACCCGATTTGGTAGAATGCGTGGAAGCGCCACCCAATTCTTCGGAGCTTACTTCTTCATTGGTAACTGTCTTTACCACATTAGGGCCGGTAACAAACATATAGCTCGTATTCTCAACCATGATAGTGAAGTCGGTCATGGCTGGTGAATAAACAGCACCTCCTGCACATGGCCCCATGATAGCTGATATCTGAGGGATCACTCCGGAGGATTGAACATTCCGGTAAAAAATATCTGCATACCCTCCTAAGGAACGAACACCTTCCTGTATACGTGCACCACCGCTGTCATTTAAACCAATCATAGGCGCACCTGTCTTCATGGCCATATCCATGATGCGGCAAATTTTCTCTGCATGGGTTTCAGACAAAGCACCACCGAATACGGTAAAGTCCTGTGCAAATACATAAACAAGTCGTCCATGTACTGTTCCAAATCCGGTTACCACGCCATCTCCATAAAATTTCTGATCTTCCATCCCAAAATCTTTTGTACGATGTGTCACCAAGGCGCCCACTTCCTCAAAAGATCCCGGATCCATTAACAGGTTAATTCTTTCCCTCGCAGTTAATTTACCTTTCTTATGCTGGGTATCGATTCGTTTCTGTCCGCCACCCAGTTTACCTTCTGCAATTTTTTCTCTTAATATTTCTACTTTCGATTTCATAATAATTTGTTTGAACGTAAAAGATGATTAATGAGCCAACCGACGTTTCCAACTGGTGGATTTATTTTCAAATGGGTTTAACCGCTTTTGAAGTTCCAACCAGTATTTCAATGCTACAATAGAAGCTATTTCTGCATTTGCTTTTTCTTTATCACGAATTTTTTCCGGTGTGTAATAATTCTTTACAAAATGTGTATCAAAATTGCCGGAGAAGAATGCGTCATGTTCAAATACAAATGTTCCGAAAGGCAATGTGGTTGATACGCCTTCAATCTTATACTGCTTGATTGCTTCCAGCATTTTCTGGATCGCTTCTGTCCTTGTTTTACCATGAACAACCAGTTTTGCAATCATGGGATCATAATAAATGGGAATGGTCATTCCTTCCTCATAGCCATCATCCACACGAATTCCTTCACCTACAGGCCGTTCATATCTTGTAAGCGTACCAATGGAAGGAAGGAAATTATTCAATGGATCCTCTGCATATACACGTAACTCAATTGCATGTCCGTTTGGCTTGATATCATCCTGTGTAACAGCCAGGTGCTCTCCTCTTGCAATACGGATTTGTTGTTCAACCAGATCCAATCCAATGATCATTTCAGAAACCGGGTGTTCCACCTGCAGGCGTGTATTCATCTCGAGGAAATAAAAATTCAATTTATCATCCACAAGAAATTCAACAGTACCGGTACTTACATAGTTACAGGACTTGGCAACCATAACAGCTGCCTGCCCGATGCGCTCCCGCATTTCGGGAGTGACAATAGCAGACGGTGTTTCTTCAATTACTTTCTGATGACGCCGCTGCACACTACATTCACGTTCCAGTCCATGAATCACATTTCCATATTTATCTGCAATCACCTGCACTTCGATATGCCTTGGAGAACTTACATATTTTTCAATAAAAACAGATCCGTCACCAAATGAAGATTTCGCTTCACTGATGGCACGTTCCATTTGCTCTTCCATATCATCAGCTTTTTCAACAATACGCATTCCTTTACCACCACCACCGGCAGAAGCTTTGATCAACACCGGGTATCCAATCCGATCGGCCACTTCAATCGCCAGGTTTACATCTTCAATCGCATGATCAATACCCGGAACCATTGGAATATTATATTTTTTTACACTGTCTTTCGCTGCAAGCTTCGATCCCATGATGCGCATAGCTTCAGGCGATGGGCCAATGAATTCAATTCCTGCATCTGTCACCTTTTGTGCAAAATCTGCATTCTCACTAAGAAATCCATATCCCGGATGAATACCATCCACTCCTAACTCCTTACAAATCTCTATAATCTTATCTCCGTTTAAATAAGACTGGCTTGAAGGAGCCGGCCCAATACAAACGGCTTCATCTGCAAATAATACATGAGGCGATTTACGATCGGCCTCAGAATAAACAGCAACAGATTTAATTCCCATCTTACGGATGGTGCGCATAATTCTGAGTGCGATTTCTCCCCTGTTGGCTACTAATATTTTTTTCATACGTTCTTAATTGTATAATGATTTGATTGATCGTTGAGTTTTAATCCAGTTCAACTAATACCTGTCCTTTATCAACCGCTTGTCCGGCTTTTACAGCAACCCGTTTGATTTTTGCATCGGCATGAATAAGGATACTGTTTTCCATTTTCATCGCTTCCAGTATCAGAATACGATCTCCTTCTTTTACTTCCTGTCCGTCGGTAACAGCCACACTAACCACCATACCAGGCATAGGTGCCTTAATTTCTTTGATATGCTTGGTTGATACTGTACTGAAGCCCATCTGGTCCAGCATCTGATCCAGTTCGTCTTTGATTTCAATTTCAAAGGTTTCACCATCCACTTCGATCTTCAGTTTTTTTCCGGTTCCATCTGCCTCCATGAGGTGTGCATTAACAGAACGGTTATTACTGATCACATTAAACTCTGAAGCCGATTTGCTAACCATGTCCACTTTTTCTAAATCGGACAGGTCAAAAGAGAATACAAATTCATTTGCCTTCACCTGAAAGGCTTTTTGTTTTTCTGTCATATACAGGAATTTTTTCTTGAGGAATGTGCCAATACATTGAATGAAACAAGCATTTCATAGTATTAAACCACAAATGTGGGAGAAGCAATCAAACACCTACCGGTGTTTTTATCGTAGCACAAGTTGAAACTTTGATATTTCTCAGGATATGATTTTTGTCAGTACTGCTGCTGATTCGGAAAAATGTTCAGAAAACGAATCGATCATATTAATTGCACAAAATCAACTACTTAGAGACCAAATTTGAAAACTATGTAATAACGGCATCATATATCCGCCCCACTACTTTAAACTTTTCCTGTAAATTTCCATCCTACTCCTCAAATCTTTTTATGATCAAACCCATCCACGTTACATCTGCCCTCCTCACGATTATTCTTGGTATTGGTTGTTCTAAAACAAAACAATCCGCAACACAGGATCTGTATCCGGGTATGACAGCAGCATTTGGATCAAATATCAATCTTAGTAACCTGGCCAACTATGCCGCACAATCCAAACCTGGTTATATTAACAAGGATAATTCTGATGGCAATACCATTACAAACGCCAAAGCAACATTGGGAAGAGTATTATTTTATGATAAGAACCTGAGCTTTGATAATTCTGTATCCTGTGCCAGTTGCCATAAACAGGAGTTTGCTTTTGGAGATACGGCAATAGCAAGCAAAGGTGTTGCCGGCGGTGTTACCGGACGCCATTCGATGCGCCTCATCAATGCCCGTTTCGCCAACGAACGAAAATTTTTCTGGAATAAAAGAGCAAACACACTGGAATTACAAACCACACAACCCATCCAGGATCATGCAGAAATGGGTTTCAGCGGACAAACAGGCAGGCCCAACTTAAACAGTTTACTTACCAAACTGAGTGCAATTGATTATTATAAAGAACTGTTCCGTTTTGTGTATGGTGACCAAACAATCACTGAAGCCAGGCTTCAGGAATGTCTTGCTCAATTTGTAAGAAGCATCCAGTCTTTTGATTCAAAATATGATGCAGGAAGAGGAACCGTTCCTGCCGACAATATCGATTTCCCAAATTTTACTGCCCAGGAAAACCAGGGTAAGCGTTTGTTTCTTGCCCCTCCTGTTTTTGATGCAAATGGTAATCGAATCAATGGCGGACTTGGATGTGCGGGCTGTCATCAACCGGCAGAATTTGACATTGATCCAAATAGTAAAAACAACGGAGTCATTGGCGTCATCAACAATACAACAACCGATCTTACCAACACACGAACTCCCAGCCTCCGTGATCTTACCCGGACAAACGGAAAAGTAAATTCTCCCATGATGCATGATGCATCGAAACCCACCCTTCGAAGTGTGATCCTGCATTACAATAACATTGCAAATAACCCCGGAGTAAACAACAATCTTGATCCCCGCCTCACACCCGGTGGTAAGGGACAACGATTACAGGTTACAGAAGATGAGATCAGCGCCATTAGTGCTTTTCTTGTTACACTTGCCGGAACAAATGTGTATACAGATACAAAATGGAGCAACCCGTTTAAATAATGAATGATCGAAGGATTGATGGAAGGAAGGAGAAACAAATACTAATGCGGTAGCGTGTACATATATTACATCTTCAATTTAAATATAAAGGGAGCCAAATGGCTCCCTTTATATTATAAAAATGCATTGATCAATTATGCATTCGCTTTACCTTTTACCTTAGCGATTACTTCTTCTGCAACGTTATTTGGTGCAGGTGCATAATGGCTGAACTCCATGGTTGAAGTTGCACGGCCAGATGACAGCGAACGTAACTGTGTTACATAACCGAACATCTCACTCAAAGGTACTTTTGCACGGATCACCTGGGCATTACCCTTTGTATCCATACCTTCCAGCATACCACGACGACGGTTCAGATCACCTGTTACATCACCCATGTACTGATCAGGAGTAACCACTTCCACTTTCATGATGGGTTCCAGCAATGTGGGTTTTGCTTTGCGGCCAGCTTCACGGAAACCGGATTTGGCACACAATTCAAATGACATCGCATCAGAATCCACATCATGGTAGCTACCATCAAATACACGGATCTTCATATCCACCATCGGGTAGTTGGCCAACACACCATTTGTCATGGCTGTTTCAAAACCTTTGGTGATAGCAGGGATAAATTCTTTAGGAATTGATCCACCGAAGATATCATTCACAAACTGGAAGGTTTTACCGGGGTTTTCTTTCAGCCACTCTTCATCAGCAGGCCCGATTTCGAATACGATATCGGCAAACTTACCACGACCACCCGATTGCTTTTTCAGTACTTCACGGTGTTCAACTTTCGCTTTGAAAGCTTCTTTGTAAGCCACCATTGGAGCACCCTGGTTTACTTCTACTTTGAATTCACGACGCATACGGTCTACAATGATTTCAAGGTGCAATTCACCCATTCCGCTCAATACAGTCTGTCCTGTTTCTTCATCTGTTTTCACTCGTAGTGTAGGATCTTCTTCCACCAGTTTGGAAATAGCCAATCCCATTTTATCCACGTCGGCTTGTGCCTTAGGTTCAACCGCCAGAGAGATTACAGGCTCAGGAATGAACATGTTCTCTAAAGTGATCGGATGATTTTCATCGCACAATGTATCACCAGTTTTGATTTCTTTGAAACCAACTGCCGCACCAATATCACCTGCTTCGATGAAATCAATGGGGTTTTGTTTGTTCGCAAACATTTTCATGATACGGCTGATACGTTCTTTCTTACCGCTACGTACGTTCAGTACATAAGAACCGGCATCAAGATGGCCAGAATAGCAGCGGAAGAACGCCAGACGACCCACGAAAGGATCGGTCATGATTTTGAACGCCAATGCAGCAAATGGTTCTTTTGCATCAGGCTTACGGCTCATTTCTTCACCAGTATCAGGATCTGTACCTTTAATCGCTTCTACGTCTACGGGAGAAGGCAGGTAACGGCACACCGCATCCAGTGCAGTTTGCACACCTTTATTTTTGAAAGAAGAACCGCACATCATAGGAACAATGGAAAGATCAATTGTTGCCTTACGTACCGCTTCATGAATTTCATCTTCTGTGATAGAATCAGGATTGTCGAAGAATTTCTCCATCAGCTTATCATCATATTCAGCAACTGCTTCCACCAGCTGAGCTCTCCATTCTTTCGCTTCTTCCAGCATATCAGCAGGGATTTCGATTTCATCGAAAGTCATTCCTTCTGTTTCCATATGCCAGATGATACCTTTCATCTTGATCAGATCCACAACGCCAGTAAAATTATCTTCAGCACCAATAGGTAATTGAAGAGGAACGGCTTTTGAACCCAGCATTTCACGTACCTGCTTCACTACATTTAAGAAGTCGGCACCGGCACGGTCCATTTTATTAACGAAACCAATACGGGGTACATTGTAACGGTTTGCCTGGCGCCAAACAGTTTCAGATTGAGGTTCCACACCGTCAACGGCAGAGAACAGAGCAATCAAACCATCCAGTACACGCATAGAACGTTCTACTTCTACAGTAAAGTCCACGTGGCCCGGAGTATCAATGATATTGAAGTTATATTTCTTTGTGTCGGGAGTAGCCTTACCTAAAACAGTAGGGAAATTCCACTGACAGCTTACCGCTGCAGAAGTAATCGTAATACCTCTTTCTTTTTCCTGTTCCATCCAGTCGGTGGTTGCAGCACCTTCATGCACTTCACCAATACGGTGGATCATACCAGTGTAGCGGAGGATACGCTCCGTAGTTGTGGTTTTACCGGCATCAATGTGAGCCGCAATACCAAAGTTTCTCTGAAATTTTAAGTCTGCCATGACTATTTGATTTGTACGTTTTTCGAGTTTAAAAAAAATATTTGTTGATGAACTTTTGAATTTCTGTGGATCGCCTGTTGTGTCACTCACTTCAGGGTTCTGAACATATATCAGCAGAGATGTGAGGATGCCAACGGTAATTGTACCGTTTCCTGATGCTGATATGGAAGAATTTAGACTCTCATATAATGCCAATCACCCGATAACCCATTTCCTCGTTCAATCATTTGCCTCACTCAGTTAACGGATTTGGCGGCGCAAAAGTAAGGATTTTTTCATTGCAAAACGCCAAACCGCCCTTCTGTAAAGCCAGAAGGGCGGTTTGTGGATAATTGAAATATGATTACGGATTAAAAAGCAGCTTTTTTACAAGCACCGGCTCCCGTTCACTACCCGTAAACAAGCGAAGCAGGTACATACCCGGCATGACCGAAAACCGGTTTCGGATGCCGTTGATTGTATAAGTGCCGGAGGCGGAAAATGTTTGTGAAAAGATCAACCGCCCCGATAAATCGGTCAGTTCCAACCGGTATTGCTGCAATATGGCTCCCAGCCGCAGATTCAGATCCTGAAGCACCGGATTGGGGTACACCTGCACGGTTGCATCAGATATCCTTAGTTTGACAGTGTTACTGTAAACCATGCCTCCACCCTGGCTTTGTATCTGTAACCGGTAATAAACTGTGCCGGCGGGCGGAGTCCTGTCTTCCCAACGATCTCCTTGTCCCGGTTCTTTGAACTTCTTACCTATTGTTATAAAACCGGTTCCTCCATCTGCACTCCGCTGTAATTCCCAAGATAAAGTGTTAATGGATTCAGGAATGATCCAGTTTAGCTCAGTAGTCCCGGCTTCTGTTACCCTACCCTGCAAACGGGCAGCAACAGGAAGCAATCCCTGGCATTGTGCCGCCACCCGGAAAGCAGACCAGCGCCTGATACATCCACCATTTACCTGCATCACACAACTATACATACCTGTATCAGTTGGCATCATGTAGGGAATTACATAAGCATTTGACGTGCCTACTATTACACTGTCTGCCACACCTGTTTTCTTATACCATTTGTAAGTTGTATTCGCTAAACTGTCTACTCTCAGACTGAACGCTCCATAAAAACAATTAAAACCGGTTGTTTGAATCAATGACTCTCCCAAAGGTTGTACGCCCACATCATTCAGTCCTGCATTTCCACAGGCATCCAAAACCCTTAAGCGAATCAGCGTGTATTGGGTACCGTTATTAATAGAAAACAGCGGACTGGATTGCGGGCCTGCTATAACAGATGGCAATGCAGGAGTGCTGCTGATGATTTCATAAGTAAACGGAGCCACTCCTCCTGTAACTCCAGCACCTATACTTAAGCTGCTGTTATCGCAAACATAACCGGCAGAACGTGTGAGGTTGGGATTCTGATAGGACTTAACAACCACTGTATCAAATACATCTTTATCGCAGTTACGGATGTTTGTGGTGATAATATAAGTAGCAGGAGCAAGATTTGTAAAGGTGGTGATATATCCGTTCGGGCCACTTGCATTTCCGTTTATATTGTTAGCAACACCATTGACTTTCGTAATTTTTGAACGGATGGTGCCGCCGATATTATTATTGGTAACATCCAGCACCACATCTGCCGAGCCGCTTACAAAAGAACCGGAAGGACACTTAGGCGTTACCGTTACTGTTCGTTTCATAATACTCAAAGAAGGGTTTACGCTGATTTGTTTTTCGGTACCACAGGCATCTCTTACAATCACATTATAAGGTGCAGATCCTGGCAAGGGAGAAACTCCTGTAAATGTAAAATCTCTTTGTCCGCCACTTGTAACCCCGGAGGCAAGTACAACGCCGGCGGGCGAGTTAATAAAGATGCTATAAGGACGGATACCGGATGATACATCTACAAACAAGTCTGTACCCCCTATCAATGAACAGGAAGGTGTTGAAGTATAAGTAAAATTTACAGGCACCCGTGTTTTCGAAAAGCAACGGGTAATCACTGTATCAAAGCAAGCCGGATCATTCTGAATTTTAATACAATAATTTCCAAAATCATTCACTGTAAAGAATCCTGTATTGTTGCATTCCAGCATCTGGTTGCTACTGTTGTATAAACAATACTGTGGATTATTCAAACCGGTTTGTCCGGTTATAGCAGCCGTGAATGGCGGACAATCATTGGCAGAAACAGAAACATTATTGGCCACTGATGGTAACGGTTGAACTACTGTAAAGCAAAATCGTATCGTTGTATCATAACACGCAGAGTTGTTTCGCAGGTCGATACAATAAGAGCCAAAAGGAAGATTTGCAAAGACACCGGTTGAATTACAATCAACTAATGCATTAGCAATCGTATACAAACAATACTGAGGCAATGAAAGATTTACGGGTGTCTGTACACTCGCCGTAAATGAATTACATGTTTGATTTGTTATGGCTACACCTCCGGCTGCAGGTACAGGTTGGGCTACTGTAAAACAACGACTGATAATTGTATCATAACAAGCAGGATCGTTTTGAATTCGGATACAATAAGAACCGAATGGAACAGCATTAAAGATTCCGTTTGAATTGCAGGAAACCAGCACATTGCTGCTGGTATATAAACAATAGCTGGGGTTACTGAGATTCACTTGACCCGTTACCGAAACAAAAGCATCTGTACAGGATGTGCTGATCACCAGAGGCTGGGTTATTGCAGGAACTAATTTAGCAACAGAAAAGCATCGGGTAATAATTGTATCATAACAAAGATCAATTGCTTTGATACAATAGGAACCATAAGGAATCCCTGTAAACATTCCTGTTGAATTACAAGCAACCTGTACATTAGCCTGGTTGAACAAACAATATTGTGCAGTTGATAAATACAAAGCTCCAGTTACAAAAGCAGTAACAGTATTACATTGTTTATTTGCCACCTGTACCAGCGGGTCCAAAGCAGGAATTTCAATATCACTCCATGTTACCGTTTTTGTTACACCACATGGGTCTTTTACAACAATTTTTATGGAGCGTTTATGATTTAATGTATGAGAAAATGTTTCAGATGTATACCATGCTGTATCACCGGTATTTCGTATTACTCCATAAAGAAAACCATCAAATGCCGGCGATGGAGAAATATTTCCATCATCATCTTTCAGCGTCAGAAAAACATTCAGCGTGTCACAACTTTTAAAGGCATTGAAATCAAGAATTTTCCAGCCTTTGGGTTGTACAGCAATCGTCATTGTTTGAATGGCCCCACAGGAATCTGTCAGCCTGATTGTATAATTACCGGCAATAAGCCCGGAGAACTGCCCTGTTGGGCTTATAGTTCCAACTCCTGATGCTGAAGGTGCCACTATTTGGTATTCCAATGGTGCCCTGCCGCCTGTTTGTCCGCCCACAGTAATTGTTCCTTCTGCAGCAGCACCACAACCGGGTGCTGTTGCAGAAAGGGTAAATGATGGTGCTTGATATGAACCCGGAACAGTTACACTGTCTTGTGCATACAAACAATTTGTTTGCAAGTCCTGAACACTTACCAGGTATCGGCCGGCGGGAAGTCCGCTGATTGTTGCATCTGGCGAAAAAGGTGTTGCAAGAGGACCTGTAAGTTTATACTGATAGTTACCCGATCCTCCGTTTGCAGAAATAGTCACAGATCCAGTAGAAACACATCGGGACTCTGTAATCGTATAATTCAATGATATTGGATTGCAGCTTTGTGAAACAGCATATTGAATAAAAGAGAAAAGATAAAGGCAAATCAGTGTGATTCTTCTCATGTTACTACGTTTTGGCAGGCTAAAAGTAGAATCACAGAACAGGCTGCTCAAACCAAACCTACTGAGCAGCAAAAAGAGAATACTGAAGCCATCAAAACCAGACCTCAACAGGAAAATCAGGGCATGAAAAAAGCCGGCAATGGCCGGCTTTTAGTATAGTAAGTCAGAACGATTATCTGAAGTGTGCAAACGCTTTGTTTGCTTCGGCCATACGGTGTGTATCTTCTTTCTTTTTGTAAGCACCACCTTCACCTTTGCTCGCTGCTACAATTTCATTGGCCAGTTTATCGGCCATGCTACGACCGTTTCTTTCACGGCTGTAACGGATCAACCATTTCATACTTAAAGAAACTTTTCTTTCTGTACGAACCTCTGTAGGAATCTGGAAAGTTGCACCACCGATACGACGGCTGCGAACTTCAACTGCAGGCGTTACGTTAGCAATTGCTTTCTTCCAGATTTCATATCCGTCTTCACCGGTTTGTTTTGCCACTTTTTCAACAGCATCGTAAAAAATATTGTACGCAGTACTTTTTTTACCTTGCCACATCAGGTTGTTTACAAAACGGCTCACCAGTACATCGTTAAACTTTGGATCCGGAGCCAGCGCAATTTTTTTAGGTTTCGTCTTCCTCATTTGTATAATTATTTAGTAGCCCTTTAAAGAGCCGGATGATTATTTTTTAGCTTTTTCTTTCTTGGTACCATATTTAGAGCGGCTCTTCTTGCGGTCTTTTACACCAGCAGTATCCAGAGAACCACGAACAATATGATAACGAACACCTGGTAAATCCTTAACACGACCACCACGTACCAGCACGATTGAGTGCTCCTGGAGGTTGTGACCTTCACCTGGGATGTAAGCAATCACCTCTACTTTATTTGTTAAACGAACTTTCGCTACTTTACGCAGAGCCGAGTTCGGCTTTTTAGGCGTGGTTGTGTACACACGTGTACATACACCGCGGCGGAAAGGGCAGCTATCCAACGCACGGGATTTGCTTTTGGCCCTGATAATGTCTCTTCCTTTTCTTACTAATTGTTGAATTGTAGGCATTCGTAACCTTTTAATTTTCGGACGGCAAAGGTAAGCGCTTCACTGAAAATAACAAAAACTTTAATCCTTTTTCTAAAGGAATTATCAACAAAAAGCAACTGAATGGCCAGTTTTGGCGTTTTATATGGGCGTAAAATCTTCTATAATCCCTTAGTTTTACATTTGAACACCGCCTTTATTAACAAATCCATGCTTCTTTCCAATACCTTACCAGATAAACTGCTCTTCAAAAACCGGTACATTTTACTGTTTTTGCTCTGCTTTGTTTCGTTGGAAAGTTACGCTCAAAAGCCTGTTCCTGCATTTACCGCCTCCCCCGTTTCCGGCTGCGCACCCCTTATCGTATCCTTTACAGATCAATCTGTTAACGCAAATTCATGGAAATGGGACCTGGGGAACGGTGCTACTTCCACGCAACAAAACCCTTCTGTTATTTATACCTTACCGGGTACTTATACAATTTCGCTTACTGTTACCAACGCTAGCGGCTCGGCAACCCTGGTTAAGACAAATTATATAACTGTTACAGCACTTCCGGTTGTAAATTTCACCAGCTCTGTTACGAGTGGCTGTGCTCCTTTAAAAGTTCAGTTCACAGACCAATCCACTCCCGGCACTGTTACCGGTGTCACTTACTTCTGGGATTTTGGGGATGGAGGCACTTCCACCCTGCAAAACCCCGAACATATATATGCAGCTGCCGGTTCTTATACTGTAAGCCTGGTGGTTACCAACGAAACAGCCTGTTCGTTTGTAAACGTAAAGCCCTCTCTTATTACAGTTTTTACCGGATTGAAATCAGATTTCAGCAATTCCGCACCTCTCAACTGCCGCCCTCCCGAACAAATCACATTTACCAATCTCAGTTCAGGCCCCGGCACACTCTCCTATCAATGGGATTTTGGCGATGGAAATACATCCACAAACCCAAACCCGCAGCACAACTATTCAACTGCTGGTCCTTTTACCGTAAAGCTGATCACAACCAGTTCTAACGGCTGTACCGATACCCTTGTACGCAACAACCAGGTATTATTAAATGACTATAAACCTAAAATTACTGCCCCTGCAACGGGCTGTATAAACGGCGCTGTTGTGTTTCAAAACCAATCGGCTCCGCTCCCACCGGCTTCGCTTTGGAAGTTCAGCGATGGTACTACATCTGTCCAAACGGATCCGGTTAAACAATTTCCCGGAACAGGCAACTATACCATTACATTAATCAATCAATATCCAACTTGTAACGATACAACCACAGCCCTGATTACAATTAATAATAAGCCCACTGCAGCTTTTGAAACCGCCGATACGATTTCCTGTAAAGCTCCCTTTACAGTTTCATATACAGACAAGTCAACTGGTGCAACTTCATGGAACTGGGATTTTGGCGATGGCAACTCATCCATTCAACAAAACCCAACACATACCTATTCCAGTCTTGGCAACTTCACTGTCCGTTTAATTGTGATAAATGCCGATGGCTGTGCCGATACTCTTATCCGGAATAATTACATCCGGATTCAGAAACCCGTGTTCAATCCACAAATATCACCAACAGGTGGTTGCCGCATCCTGAATACTTCATTTACGGCCAACACAACGGCAGTTGACTCAATTGCCAGTTGGTACTGGGACCTGGGAAATGGAGTAACCTCCACTTTAGAAAATCCGGGAAACACATATGATTCAGGAACCTATTCTATCAAATTAGTGGTTGTAACAAAACAAGGTTGTACGGATTCCGTTATCCTGAACAATGCAGTTCGTGCGGGAGTCCCACCAAAAGCCGATTTCAATACACCTGTATTAAATGTATGCGCCGCATCTACCGTTGCCTTTACCGATTTAACTACAGGAAATCCGGATCAATGGAGCTGGAGTTTTGGAGATGGGGGAACTTCTGCTTTACAAAACCCCACTCATATTTTTACAGATACCGGCAGATATACTATTAAACTAACGGCGTATAATAACCGATGTGCAGACTCTGTCATCAAAATGGGCTACACCAATGTTTTGCCTCCTATCGCCTCATTCCGCTATTCGGTAAATTGTAGTGTTAACTCTTTGCAGGTACGTTTTACAGACAGATCCTTACTGCCCTCAACATGGAGCTGGAATTTTGGGGATGGATTTACATCAACTGTACAAAATCCAACACATAAATATGCAAGCCCCGGCACTTATACAATCACATTAACAGTTACCAGAGGAAGTTGTTCCAATCAAACAACCAGGACCATTACATTGTACAATGAAACCGTTGATTTCAATGCAGCAATAAGAACTGTATGTAAAAACAAATCTGTTCAATTCACTTCAATCGTTTCAAACCCCGCAAACATTGCCAGTTATGATTGGTTCTTTGGTGATGCTACTACATCAAACCAACCCAATCCCGTTAAGGTTTATTCAAATTCAGGAAACTATACGGTACGACTGATTATAACAGATAAAAATGGCTGTAAAGACACTGTCACTAAACCAACTTATATCAGGGTAAACGGTCCCACCGCTAACTTAACGGTTAGTCAGCCCAGCGTATGTATTAATACAGCTGCTGTATTCACCAACCTGTCAAACACTGATGGTATCAATGCAATTAACACCCGTACATGGGATTTGGGCAATGGTACCAGGATTACAACCAATACAAATCCGTTGCCTTATATCTACCCCACTGCAGGTACTTATAATGTAAAAATAATTGTAACAGATGCAGCCGGATGTGCCGATTCTGTTACCAAGCCTGCTATCATTAAAGTATTAAATCCCGATGCAAGATTTAGTGTGGATACCCCCTCATGTCCCGGAGCAACAATCACATTCAACAACCAAACTTCAGGTACAGATGTCCCCGCTTACAGCTGGGCTTTTGGCGATGGTGGCACATCCAACCAGGTGAACCCAACACACAGCTATCTCACAACTGGTGTTTATACAATCCGGATGATTGTTACAGAATCAATTGGCTGCAAAGACACCGCATTTCAAAACATCAGAATAGCAAAACCAAAAGCGGCTTTTACAATAAACGACAGCAACAGCATTTGCAATCCTTTTCAGGCAAAATTCACGAACACAAGCAGCTTCTATAATGCATCGGCATGGACATTTGGCGATGGCGGTTCAGCAAACTCCAATAATATCAATCACTACTATACAAGCCTGGGTAGCTTCCCGGCAAAATTAGTAATCACTTCTCCGGGTGGATGCCAGGATTCAGCAACAACAATCATCCGTATCGGAAGAGATACAGGGACATTAAATTATGCTCCATTAACCGGATGCGGACCAATGACTGTAACCTTAGCTACAAGAACTGATGTGCCGCTGAATTATACATGGGATTTGGGCGATGGTAACATCTTAACCACAAAAGATTCCAATCTTGTTCATGTTTATGATGCAGGTTTCTATGTGCCCAAAGTAATCATCAAAGACGGTTCGGGATGTTTCGGAATTATCGAAGGAGTGGATACCATTAAAGCATTTGGATCCAGGCCCAATTTCGGCGCCCTGGTTACACGATTTTGTGACAATGGGACCGTTCAGTTTATTGATTCCACCTATACACCTGATATCATCACTGCTTATTTATGGAATTTTGGTGATGGCAACACCTCTGCACTTCAGAATCCGCAACATTTTTATGCGGCCACAGGTTCATATGATGTAACACTTACCGTATGGACAAGAAGTGGTTGCGTAAATTCAAAAACAATCAGAAACTTTATAAACATCGTTCCCACACCACAGATAAACATTATTGGTGATACCAGTTTTTGTGTGCCGGCTTCATTTCAATTAAACGGACAATGGACAAATCCGGATACTTCTGCAATCACCTGGAAGTGGACAATCGGGGCCCAGCAATTTGCAACACAAACAACTCCGGTAGTTAACATTGCAATTCCGGGATCTTATCCTGCACGGTTGATTGTTACAAACAGCAGTGGGTGCAGCGACACCGCTCAACGTATCGTAGAAATCCGGCCATTACCCAATGTAAATGCTGGTAACGATACTACTATTTGTTTAGGCACATCTGCTTCATTACATGCCACTGGTGCAGCTTCGTACACATGGTCGCCGGCTACTTATCTAAGTTGTACCAACTGTCCTAACCCCACTGCCACAGCACAAAACCAGATTCAATACCTCGTTACCGGAGTTTCACAATTTGGTTGTGTTAATAAAGACAGTATGATTGTGTTTGTAAAAAAACCTTTCAATATTAAAGTAGGAAGTGGCGATACCATTTGTGTGGGACAACAATTCCAACTTTCTGCTTCCGGTGCCGAAACGTATAAATGGACGCCGGCAACTGGCCTCAACAATCCGCTTATTGCTAATCCAATTGCATCACCCACCACCACAACCGTGTATATGATTGTGGGGTCGGATAGTTTGAATTGTTTTCATGATACACTTACAGTTCCGGTTGTGGTATACGATTACCCGGTCATCACAGGTATAAAAGATACCATTGTTCAATTTGGAAGCGTACTTCACCTCACACCACAATTCTCTGCGGATGTAACAAATGTTCTTTGGACTCCTCCGGTTTATTTATCATGTAATACCTGTCCGGCTCCTGTTGCCACACCTGAAAAAACAACCAGGTACCAGATCAGGGCTGTGAATGATGGTGGCTGTATTTCTTATAAATATTTTAAGCTGATTGTACTTTGTAATAAAGACAACATTTTTATACCCACTGCCTTTACTCCGAACGGTGACCAGTTGAATGACCGGTTTTACATCAGAGGAAACGGGCTTCAGAATATTATGTCGTTAAAAGTTTTTGATCGCTGGGGCGGACTCCTATTTTCAAAATCATTTATTAATGCGAATGATAAGAACGAAGGATGGGATGGCACATTTAAAGGAAAGCCTCAACCGCCGGGTATTTATACCTACACTGCCGAAGTAATTTGTGGCGATGGAAGTATTATTCCCGTGAAAGGAATTATCACATTAATCAGATAAAAAAAGCCTCCGTAAGAAGGCTTTTTGAAATCAATTCTTTTAAATACGGAATAACCAATTGTGTGTATCGGGAGAATCGCCTTCCCTGATATCGGTAATTCGTTGTTTCACTTCGGGCACCACCTTCCATGCATCCACATCAAATTTCATGAACTCATCTTTATAGTGCAATTCTTTAATGGGAGAAATGGTGGCAGCAGTACCGGTACCAAAAACTTCAGTAAAAGTTCCTGCTTTATACGCTTCCAGCAACTCATCAATACTGATATGACGTTCTTCTACCGTTAATCCAATCTCTTTTAAAATTGTGATCACACTGTTGCGGGTTACACCTGCAAGAATAGTTCCATCCTGTAAATCGGGTGTTACAGCTGTGTTGCCAATGATGAAAAACACATTCATAGTACCACACTCCTGAACATATCTGTGTTCTGTTGCATCCATCCACAAAACCTGGTCGAACCCTTTTTTCTTAGCTTCATTGGTAGCATACATAGCTGCCCCATAGTTCCCTGCAGCCTTGGCATATCCAACACCACCGGGAGCGGCACGAACATATTTTTCTTCCACATGAATGCGCATGGGAGCCGCATAATAAGGACCTGTTGGGCTCAGGATGATCATGAATTTGTATTTATCGCTGGGCTTCACACCAATCATTTCATCGCTGGCAAACATAAACGGACGGATGTACAGGGAGTGATCATGAATGTTGGGAATCCAATCTTTATCCATTTCGATCAGCTGCTTCATGCCTCCGATAAAAATTTCTTCGGGTACCGCAGGCATCTGCATACGTTCGGCGGAAATATTAAACCGATGAAAATTATCGTACGGCCTGAAAATAAATGCGTCCCCGTTTTTATGCTTATAAGCTTTAATTCCTTCAAAAATGCTTTGCCCGTAATGTATGGCAGCATTAGAAGGCGCCATCATCAATGGTTGGTAAGGCCTTATCTGTACATTCTTCCATTCACCATTTTCATAATCTGCTTCAAGCATATGATCGGTAAATACTTTTCCAAAAGGAATATTTTTCAGATTTAATCCCGTCAATCTGCTATTTTCAACCTTTGTAACCTGTATCTCTGCTGTGTCCATCATAACTTGTAATATTTTTACAAAGAAACGAAAAAGCAGGCATTCATTTTAAAGCATCGATCACCAATTATATGGATTTAAATCATATACAACTTTCCGGCGCTCAACTTGCTGATTTATACAGAAATCAACTCGTATCGGACGGGAAAACAGAAAGCACCCCTGCTATCGCCATTCCGGAGACTACTATTGAAATCCCATATAAAGGAAAAAACAGAAAACACTTTTTATGGCTGGTAGATACTGCATCTCACCCGTTTCTGAGTGATGCTGATTTTCAATTTTTAACACAAGTACTGGAAGCATGCAAATTGAATATTGAAGATATTGCACTGGTGAACCTCAATGAATCTAACACAACAACGACAGCACTGATTACGCAATTTCAACCGGAAATTATCATTGCTTCCGGATTAAATAAACAATTGGATGGCTTTACGAATGAATATTACAGGGTAAGTAAATACAACCATATATTTTATCTTTCTACCGGGACACTCGAAGAAGTTCGTGACGACAAATCAAAAAAATCAAAACTCTGGATCGGATTAAAAGAAATTTTGGGCTTATGAGTACAAAATCATTCATTTTCGCCTCGGCTAATGAGCACAAGGCAAAAGAAATTGAACGAATGCTGCCCGGTGGTTTTCACATTCAGACGATGAAAAGTGCCGGTTATGTTACAGATATCCCCGAACCTTTCGCCACACTGGAAGAAAATTCCCGTCACAAAGCACGTACTTTATTTAAAGCACTTTCTGCCGACTGCTTTGCAGAAGACACGGGACTAGAGGTTGAAATTTTAAACGGTGCCCCCGGCGTACTGAGTGCCCGTTTTGCAGGCGAACCTAAAAGTGATGAACGAAATATTGAAAAATTATTAAACCTCCTTGCAGATAAAAAAGATAGAAAAGCCCGTTTCAGAACTGTTATCACATTGATTCTGAAGGGGAAAGAATATCAATTTGAGGGCATTTGTACAGGAACAATCATACATACACCCACGGGAAATGATGGTTTTGGTTACGACCCGGTGTTCCAACCTGACGGCAGTAACCGTACATTTGCACAGATGACTCTGGACGAAAAGAACCAACTAAGCCATCGCAAAAAAGCCTTATCATCAATGATTCAATTTTTAACTCAAATAGACCAATCACAGTAACTGATGATAAGCAACCATTCTATGGGTGAAAACGACTTAATAAGGAGGTGCCTGGAGGGGGAACGTAAAGCACAAAAAGAGCTTTACGATCAATACGCATCTAAAATGTATGCTGTATGTCTGCGATATATGAGCAAAAGTGAAGATGCACAGGATATTTTACAGGATGGCTTTATTAAAATTTTCAAAAACCTGGACCGTTTCAGAGGAGATGGATCTTTTGAGGGCTGGATGCGCCGGATTTTTGTAAATACTGCCATAGAACAATTGAGAAAAAAGAAGCTGGACATTTCGATTTCTGAAAAAGAAGAAAATATTGAAGTAAAAGCCCCTACCCCCATTGATAACCTGAACCAGAAAGACCTGCTTAGAATTATTAAAGAATTATCGCCCGGATACCGGACTGTATTTAACTTATATGTGGTGGAAGGGTATAGCCATAAAGAGATTGCCGATATTATGAATATCAGCGAAGGCACCAGTAAATCTCAATTGGCCCGGGCAAGGGTGATATTACAGGAAAAAATTAAAGCCTTACGGCAATAACGTATGTCTGATCAGATTCTGAAACAACTTCTTTTAAGTGCTGAAGAAGCCCCTCCTTCAACGGTATGGGATCGGATCGATATGCAATTGCCCCAAGTAAATGAAGACCTGGCTTTCAAAACCAAAATCGACCTTTTTGAAGAAGAAGCCCCGGTTCAGGCTTGGGAAAACATCCAATCTGAATTAACAATTATGGAGGCCGACAGGCCCCTTCAAATTAAAGTTAGCAACCTGGAGGAAACCGCTCCTGTTACTTCATGGGATGCAATTGAGCAAAAATTAAATGACCTTGAATTTTCAGACAAAGTCAATTCAATTGCAGAAGGAATTCCTGAAACTGTGTGGCCACGTATTGAAGATGAACTGGCATTCATCGAAACAGATAAATTAGTAGCTGAAAAACTTCAACCTGCAGAAGAGGATGTTCCGGCGGCGATCTGGAGCAATATTGAATCGGCTCTTGATGGCAAGCAATCACAGCCGGTAATTTCTATTAAAAGGAACTATTCCGCCTACTATAAACTGTCAGCCGCAGCTATTATTACCGGGATTTTATTCTGGGGCGGATACAATATCCTCTTTACTACATCAACGAATTCAACCATAGCAATTAACAAGGAAACGCCATTACCGGAAATTAATCCGTCTTCAAACAACGCAGAAACCGAAAGGAAACCCGAAAAGAATGTAGCGTTTGTTCAAAATACCGTTAGCAAGAAAACAAAAACACAACCGGCTGCACCACTTATTGCAGCTACAATTCAATTACACACCCAGGTAAATACAATTGAAGCTGTTGATCTTCATCATAAAAAAAACAAGCAAACCACAAGCACGAATAATTTTGATGAAGACAATTACCTGATTGTGATAAATGATGATGGCGATTTAATCCGGGTTTCCAAGAAATTAACTCAAATGAAATGCGCTCAGAACAATAGTGAATTACCAGTTGATGCTGTTACTGCTCTTGAATCAAAAAATTGTGACAACCAGATCAAAAGCTGGCAACACAAAATAGCCACTTCTCAGATTTCAGGTATTTTGGATGCAAGGGAAATCATTAATATTACAGAGAAATAAGTTTCCTGCTCTTGTTGTAACTTTCCTGAAAACAGTTCATGGCACGAATCAAAATTGAGGGAGCCCCAACCTACCCTTTTGTAACAACCATCCCGATACGTATATCCGATATTAATTATGGAAACCATGTTGGCAATGATTCTATACTTTCCATTGTTCATGAAGCCAGGATGCAGTTTTTAGGGCAATATGGATACACTGAAATGAATTGCGGAGGTGTGGGCCTGATCATGTCAGACGCAGGTATTGAATTCAAAAAAGAATTATTTTATGGCAATGTGATAGAAGTACATATCGGCGTTTCTAACTTATCTGCTGTTGGATTTGATATTTTCTACAAAATCATTAAGAAAGAAAAAGACAAGGCAGTGATAGCAGCGCTTGCTAAAACAGGAATGATTTGCTATAACTATGAACTTAAAAAAATAGCCGCAGTTCCTGCAGCTATTAAAGAAAAATTTGAAATTAAATAATGAAGAGAAAATTATAATTCCGGGAACACACTCCAGTAGACCAACACTACTCTTCTACGCTCATCATTCTCCTTGTAATCCTTAATTCTAGGATTCGGGAATTCCTCCCCTCTTCCTTGTGGCAAATAATCAATCTTCAGGTCGCCCATCTGCTTATTCTTCATTTGCTCACCTAAAAATATTTTGATAACAGACGTTACAGAGCCTGCACGCAATCTTGATAACTCTCTGTTCAGATCTGCATTAACCCATGTTCCGAATTTCCCCAGACTTTCTCTCAATAAACTATCTAATGAAGACCCTTGTGCAATTTGTTGTGCATCGGCATAACCTAATACAACAAATGTTCCGTTTAATTTTCTATTGGGGAACTTAGAAACAAAAGAAAGCATATCACTTACGGCCAGTTTCAAAGGATCTGCACCTGCTGGGTTTTCAGCAAGATCAATGATAAACTGCCCGGGACCAAAAACACTGGCAGTATTCAACCGTGTAAAAGTATTTGTAGATAATAAATTATCAATGAAAGACAGGTTATCCAGGTTCCCCTTTGCCTGTTCTTTAATCTTAATTATGCGTAATACTAATGAATCTAGAGCTTTATGTTTGATGCGCTTAGAAAGAATAATCCGGTCTTCCATGTAATGTTTCATCGCCACATTCTTAACCGAATCATTATACCAGCCAATTTGTTGGTTTGATTGATCATCCAGCTCACCCTTTTCAAATTTGGCTAATCTTGAACTGTCAAGGCTTTCAATTCTTTTAATAGTTGACTGTTGTTCCTGCATATCGGTCCGCAATTGCTGTTTTAATTCTTTCCTTGCTTTCATAACAGCACAGGAAGAGAACAACAAAACAGAGCTGATAAGAATAATAAGATTTACAGGCTTAAAAGAGAACTTCATAATCGTTACATTAAGTTATCAATTTGTCTACATAAGGTGCTATCAATTATCAACAGGTAGTACTACTTCATGTTTTTTATTTCAGCAAGTAGATTAATTGCAAATTCGCTACCCATCATCACTAATTCATTATATTTTTTTACGGCGTCAACTTTCATTGATTTTTTTACATAGCACAACCCCAGATAATAAACGGTCATTTCAAACTTAGGCTTTATTTCATTCGCTTTTAGCAGTTGTTGTAAAGCCAGATCATATTGTTGCAATGAATAAAATGAAAACCCAAGTTCGGTCCAGGTGAGATGATTCTCTGCATCAAATATAACAGCCTTCTTTAATAATAAAACAGCTTTTTCGTAAAAGCCGAGATCGTTATAACACCAACCGGCCCAGTAATGTGCTTTGGGAGAGGCCGTGTCGGTTTCAATTGCTTTGAGGTAATCCTTAACAGCATCCTGGGGTTTTTCAAAATGCTCCCGGTATAAATCGCCCCTTGCTATATAAGCCTGTGCAAAAGCCGGCGTTTTCTGAAGTACTGTATTAAAATAGGATAACGCCTCATTAAACTGTCCGGTGTGTTGCTTTGCGAGCCCGATTTCGTACACAATGAGCATGTTATCGGGACTTTGTGTTAATCCTTTTTGCAAAACAGGGATAGCTTCGGTGTATTGCTGAAGTTCGTTATAACACCAGCCCATTTCATAAAATGCTTCGGGGAAAAAGGGTTTGAGAGCTACTGCTTTTTTTAATAAAGGGATAGCCTCTCTACATTTCGACTCCTTTTTAAGAGCAGATGCTTTACGGAACAGCTCATCTGCATCCTCTCCCTGCGCTTTAGCCAAAGCACTTGAGAGGACACATAAAATGAGATATATGATCCTGATTCGCATCTATTAATAATAAAGGCAGTTAATATTAGTTATTTTTTGAATCTTTCAGCCGCCTGCATTCCAAATCTTCCAGCTTTCCTCTGCCTGAATTTCAAGCATTTCCAGCCCATTTTTGATTACAGCACCTTTTTCTACGGCAATCCGCAGAAATTCGGTTTTTAACGGGTTATAAATCAGGTCATAACAAAGAAAATCCTGATTTATCAGTTCATACGGCAAAGATGGAAACTGACCGACATTCGGTTGCATTCCAACAGGCGTAGTATTGATAATTAATGAAAACTGGAGAAAAACTTCAGGAGTAAGTTGTTCGTACGTGATTACATTTTCACCTACATTTCTTGAAACAAGCTGATAATCAATGTCTAATTGCTTTAATACCCAGGATACTGCTTTGGCGGCCCCGCCTGTTCCCAGAATCAATGCTTTTTTATGTGAAGGTTTCAAAAGTGGTTTAAGACTCCTTTCAAAGCCGATTACATCTGTATTATAGCCGATCAAAGCCCCTGCGCTGATTTTTATACAATTACAGGCTTTGATGTCCTGGACAGCCGTACTCAATTGTGTGAGGTAAGGGATCACGGATTCTTTGTAGGGGATCGTGACATTCAGTCCTTTGATCTGAGGTTGATTCTTCAATAAAAGCGGAAAAGACTGAATCGATTCAATAGGAAAAAGTTCGTATTCGCAATCAGTTATCCCTTCTCTCCCAAACTTTTCTGAAAAATACTTTTTTGAAAAAGAATGAGAAAGAGGATACCCGATCAATCCGAATACTCTCATTTAGAGTCTGTTTTGTCAAGGAAAAAATGAAAGGAGTCGCCCCTTAACCCAATCCTCATAGCTTCAAGAGCAAGCATTTCAGATGGTGCAATATTTCCAAGGTTCACATTACATCCAATCAATTGAATAAAGTAGAGCTGTTGTGCTTTTTGAGGGGCTTCCCATATAATCCGTTCTTCGGGAATCTGGGTAAGAATTTCCTGAACCAACCCTTCCCGTACCTCACCACTGCCACGATAAATACCTACGTTACCGGCCTCCCTTGCTTCGGCAATCACATAAGTGGCGCCGGCATCGAGTTCGGAACGCATCAACTCAATCCATTTATACGGGGGAATAATGTGGGCAGCGTCTTTAGAACCAACTTCACTTAAAACGGTTCCATATTTCGTGAGCTTTTCAATATACCCGCATTTTTCTGCGTGAGGAATTGTAATTGACCCATCACTCACTTCGATATAATCAATCCCATAATCACGGCAAACAGAAATATAATCCTCAAACTGATTACGAATCAGAAAAGCTTCAAACAAGGTTCCTCCAAAATAAACGGGAATACCATTTGACTTATACACTTCAATTTTTTCCCGGAGATTGGGAGTAACATAGGAAGTACCAAATCCCAATTTCAGAATATCCACATGAGGTTTTGCTATACTCAAAAAGTTCTTTGCTTCTTCAACACTAAGCCCTTTGTCCATAACCATTGTAATACCATTCTTTCTGGGCTTCTGAATCCGATCCGGGATCTGGGATAAATTAAAGTTCATGTTCGTCGTTTTTGAGCGATGCAAAAATACTAAAGACTCAACGAACTGCAATTATTATTGTAATGAAACTAACGCTTAAGCACAGGTTAAATAGAACGGGATCGCTTATACCTGGCAATTATATCCACTACCTGGGGATGTTGTAAAATACGGGGATTGAGTTCAATCAACTTTTTGATCAACCGGGGAGCCATGCTCATCCCATATTCTAATTGATTGACCGCTTCTTTGGTTTTACCCAGTGCAAAGAAAATAGCTGCCCGGTAGAAAATAAACAAAGGCTTACCTCCTGTGGCTTCAAATGCAGCCAGGGCATATTCATCTGCATGATCCAGCATTCCCGCTTTGAGCATACATTCCAGCATGGATCCCCATCCTTTTGTGCTTTTGGGTTTGGCTTTGATCACATTGGAGAAGTATTCAATAGCCTGGGGGTACTGTTTTAATTCAACCAATGCGATCCCCATGGCCAGGTTGTATTCCGGGTGCAGACGATTCATTTTAAGTGCGATCTGCATTTGTTTAACGGCAGCTTCGTACTGCCCTTCGTTGAGGTATGTACAGGCAATTTTATAATGGAGCTTACTGTCTTCCGGAGTCATGTGAGAGGCTTTCCGGTAGTGAAACCTTGCCTGGGCAAATTGCTTCATTTTGTCGAAACAATATCCGATTGCTTCATGAATAACTTCTTCTGGCCGGCTGAGTTCGAGTACTTTTTCCAGCATTTCCACGGCTTCTTTGTACTTGCGCATCCTAATGTATGCATCTCCCATGTTTCTGTATGCGTAATCGAATTTTTCGTCGATTGTTGTGCAATACATATAAGCATCAATGGCTTTTTCGTACAATTTCAGGCCCTGGTAAGCCGCTCCCAGGTTAAACCATGCCAATTCACAATAAGGATGCTCATTGATAATGTTCATGTGCAACCGAATCGACTCTTCATTTCGACCGGTAAAATCCGTCCAGAAACAGATTTTATAAAGTGCCTCTTCGTTTAAAGGCTCATCTTCAAGGATCAGTTTCAAACATTCAAAAACCTTGTCAAATTGCTCATAATCATCGTAAACATCTGCCAATTCAAACAACAGTTCAATCCGTTCTTCACCTGAAAACATTTCCAGCGCTTCCTGCAAAAGCTCAATTGCCTTCTCCTGTTGGTCAAGGGCCAGGAAAACGTCTGTTTTTAAAATAAACAAATTGATATCGTTGGAGTCCAGCAGCTCGGCCTTTTCCAGGGCATGCATTGCTGCCGTATATTGGCGGGTGGCAATCAGCAAATCGGCCTTTTTGACAAGCAGCATCCCCGAATAAGGGTAAATCTCAATCCCCAGTTCGGCAGCCTGCAATGCCTGGGGCATATCTTCTTTCTCATCAAAGTGATTGATGAGCCTTTCAAAGCTTTCTTCTTCTAAAAAAGAGTGGGATCGGCCGTTTTTCAGGTTCTCGAACTGTCTCAGCAATTCCCGCATTTCATCTTTATCCTGGCGATATGGGCTTTTACTCATGTGGTTCGGGGTTTATGTAAGATACCCTCATTTCAAGAAAAATTACAATATCCATGTAACATTTAGTTATCAACAGACGTTAATAATATGAGAAAAATATGACAAGTGGTTACTGTGAGCCCGATAATACTATTTAAATTTGTTTAACATGAACACCGAAACAATGCTTACAAAAAAACATACTTTACGAAACAGCCTGTTGATTTTGTGCTGCTTTGTTGTTGCTAACATAGCTATGTCGGCCACTTCTAACTCCGGCGGCGGCAAGAAAAAAGATTCTAATAAAACAGTACTCACCAGCCTGAACCTGAAAAGCAGTTCTCCTCTTTCTTTTAAAAATGGCTACCAGTTTAAAGGGGGGTTAAGCTTTGTGAACACAAGACCCAACGAACTTGTTTATAATAACAACACAGTACGTTTCCAGAAAGGAAACACTTTATATGTTTTGCCATGCAAACCCAAATCAATCATGCATCGGTTCAAAACACCTGTTAAAGAAATGCGCTAAAAAAAAGACCTCAAATTGAGGTCTTTTTTTTAATTCTTTCCTTGTGCTTTTTTCACTTCATCATATGTCATTTCCCGGTAACCTGTTTTAGGAAGATCAAACAATGCTGCAGCAACAGGATCAAAACTTATTTTATCGGCGATATAAGTAACTTTCATCTTACCCAATTCAGATTCGTACTCTAACGGAAACCCGGGTAAGGATTGAAACTGCATACCGTAATCTTTATTCTGAAATGCGATATCAGTAGTATAATACACTTTAAAAGATGACCCGTCTTTCAACGTTGCTACTGCCAGTTTACAATTATATCCCAGTATCACTTTCGTATCATTTTTCAGTTCATACTTGATCCCCTGGTATTTATTATTACGGTCTTCAAAATTTTCTTTTGTCAGGCGTATCAGGATTTTCTGATCACCATATTCATTTACAATGACAGCAGCACCACTCTTTGCGTCATGTAAAGTGATGGTGGTACCAAGAATACTTTTTAACTCGGAACGTGTTTGTGATCCTTTGAAAATAATTTTCTGCGTTGCTCCATCCAGTAAATCGGCAGCTTTTGCTTCATTTGTACCGGTAGAAACCATAATATTATACGTGACAGTCCCGTCATTGTATATTTTCTGAGCCCTGGTTTCTTTGCTCAGAACCATTGATACAATCAACCCTGCTATTACAAAAAGTTTTTTCATTTTACCTTCCTGGTTTCAGGTTAAAGATATAAAAATATCATGCCGGGTTGCAATGTAAAATCATAAAAAAAGCCCGGCTGAAGTAACCGGGCTTTAACATTTTATTTTTTGGGTTGTGATTTCTTCTGAAGCTCCTGTAAACGCTCATTACTCTTCTGCACTTGCTCCAGCTTCTCCTGCCACTTCGATTTTGTAACCGGTTTCTTTTTGTTTTCCTGCATTTTAGCATGAATCTTATCCTCGTTAATAATCACTTTCTGGATCACCAACTGCAATCCTAACGTAACAAGGTTGGAAACGGTATAATACCATGTGAGACCCGATGGTAAACTGTTAAAAATAAACAACAACATCAGCGGAAATACATAGATCATGTATTTGAATATGGGATTATCCTGCTGAGGGGTCATCTGGGTATTATAAATAGAGATCAGGAAGCTTGTTGCTGTAGCTGTAATGGTAAACAAGCTCACATGTGCTCCATATGCCGGGATTGAAAACGGCAGGTTCCAGATGCTATCGTAAGCCGACAGATCTTTTGCCCACAGGAATTCAACGCCACGCAAACCAATATTCGAGTTAAAGAAACTATACAATGCAAAGAAGATCGGGATTTGAAGAAGCGCCGGTATACAGCCGCCTAAAGGATTTACACCTGCCTGGCGGAAGAGCTTCATTTGCTCCATGCTCATGGCTTGCTGGTCGCCGCCAAACTTCTTCTTCAACTCTTCAATTTCCGGCTTCAGCACTTTCATTTTTGCTCCACTGAGATAGCTGGAATAGGTAAGTGGAGAAATGATCAAACGGATAAAGAAAGTAAGCAGCAAAATAACAATACCATAGCTGGCAATATGTTTACTGAAGAAATCGAAAACAGGCATCACCACAAAACGGTTGATGTATTTTACAAAAGCAAATATGCCATAACCCAGCTGCACATGGTTTTGCAGCTGATTGTCATACTTCTTCAGAATATGATAGTCATTGGGACCGTAAAACATTTGTAACGGAACAGATGCAGAAACAGCACCTGCCAGGTTGAACCGAAGCAAGCTTTTTACTTCCATTACATGCTGCAAAGAATCTGCATCGGCCGAAGGAACGGTCCATTGTGTTTCTGCATAAGAAAATTTATTGGGAGCAATCAACGTTGTGTTGAAGAACTGTTGCTTCATTCCCAGCCATTGCGTTTTATCGCCAAACTTTTCATTGTCGCCATTGGCAGCCGCATGAAATTCATAATCGCCATTTTCCACATAACCGATATTACTCTGGCCCTTTTCATACTTCAGGTCCTTTTCCTGTTGATGAGCTACGATATCCCAGTTGATGTTCAGCAACCCCTGGGTTAAAAGCTGTCCGGCCCCATTCAGCTTCAATTCCCAGTTGATCATATAATCATCCTTACTGATAGTGAAAATATGTTCAATCGCTTCACCTGCAGGTCCGTTCAATTGAAAACGGATTACCTGGTCATTTCCTTTTTGAGTTACTGGAGCCGCCACAAAATTCAACTGGGAGGTATTGGCTGTCTGGTTAGCCCCTGTATTAATATTATATGCAATCAGGTGCCCTTCGCCACCCAGCACTACCGGTTTCCCATCGAAACGATTGTATTTTTTCAATTCAACCGACTTTGGATATCCACCCTTACTGGTGAACGTTACTTTCATTACATCATTCTCAACAACAGTAAGTTGTTCGGCACCACCGGTTGAAAATCCTGTTACAGTTTGTTGGGCAGTATCAAGCCTTACTGTATCTTTTTTTGCAACAACAGAGTCTGCTATTTTTTTCTTTGCTGCCTGAACACGGGCAATTGAATCGGCCACATGTTGCTTTTCTTTCATCAGGGCTGTTTGCTGTTTGTTGGTAAAGAAAATATAGCCAAACAAAAGCAGCATTAAGAGCACAAAACCAATGACTGTATTCCTGTCAAAATTCATGAGTCAAAAATTGAGGGGCAAAGGTAGGTAAACGGAGGGAAAGCGCCGCTGTTTAAAGAAGCACATTCGGCTCCTTGCCACCGGCTTTGGCCTTTTATCATTTCTTTTGCAATAAGGCCCCGAAACAGCCGTTTCTTTACTGTTCCAACCACAATTCCCCGGCTTTAACCACGCCTAACCATTTAACCAGTGTATATATGAGTCAAACAACAACTCCCATGTACGCATCAGATGCGTATACCCCTACCCAGGCCGATGAATTGCTTTGGTGGCTGGCAACGGCCGAAAAAGAACTGATAAAAGATTGTATTGTAGATCGAAACCGTTACCGCATCATCGGACTTACCGTGCTTGGTACCTGGCTGTTTGCAACCCTTGCCTGGACCTACTTTTTCTCTACAATAGTTGACAGCATGCCGCTTTATGTTGCCAGCGGTGTGTTTATGGGATTTATTATCCTCACGATCGACCGGGCCCTGATCAAAGGCATCAACCAGTTCAACAAACGGAAATTTGCCCCGCTTTTGTTCAGAGGAGCACTGGCACTTACCATCGGTACATTTATGGCACAACCGGCCATTCTTTATATGTTTGACAAAGAAATTAAAATGCAGGTATCGCTGGACAATGAGAAAAGAAAACTGACGAAACGAACAGAACTGGAAGTTCTTTATAAATCAAGAAAGGATGAATTGACGAAAGAAAAAACGGCACTTCAAAATGAACTTACTTCCCGTTTAAATCTTGTTACAGCAGCACGTGATCGTTTTATTGCTGAAGCTGATGGAAGTGGTGGAACCGGAAAAGTAGGTTTGAAAGATATCGCATTAGCCAAACGAAATGAATACCAGAAACTGGATGAAGAATACAAAGCACTTCAAAATAAACACCAGCAACGCATTTCTGCCATTGATGAAGAATTGGGGCAGATTGAAACCAACATTAAAAATCAGGAAACCGAATTTATTCAATACCTGAACACCGGGTTTCTCACACGTATTGAAGCAATGAATAACCTGTTGAAGAAAAACGGCGCCTTACTATCACGCTATTATCTCATTCTACTCATTCTGATGCTTATAGAACTGATGCCGGTAATTGCAAAAACAATGTTACCAGCGGGGGCCTATGATGAAAAAGTAAAACAAAGAGAACAACTGGAAAAAATAATGGCGGCTGAAACAGTTGATTATGAAAAACAAATGAAACGTTTGTATAATAAACTGGCAATGGAACAAGATACTGAAACGATGGAAGCCTTTTTCAGGATGCAGAAAGACGAACAAAAAAGCAAACTCCACCACTTTGGAAAAGACTGGCGCCAACACGACGAACAGGTCCAGGGATTCTGGGAAAAAATAAAAAAAGAAATGCTGGCAAGACCGGAGAACTGATTCTTGAATGATATGAAACACGCATGCCAATATCAAGTGGAATTGTAAGCCACTTGATATTCGGAATTCTATTATTAATTACCTGATAGTTTACCCTTCAATTTGAACCAACCTCACATTACTTCGCTTTGCAACAGAGGGTCCTTAGCAAACTGTTGCTTTTCTGAATATTCCTTAGCGGCAGCTATAAAATGTACAAATAAGGGAGCCGGGCTCTCTACCGTGCTCTTTAGTTCAGGATGAAACTGTACACCTATGAAGAAAGGATGTTTCGTATTTTCTACAATTTCCACCAATCCGGTATCCGGGTTTTTTCCACTGGCAACCATGCCTGCTTCATCAAATGCTGCCAGGTATTTGTTGTTGAACTCGTAACGATGACGATGGCGTTCACTGATATGTGTGCTTCCATAAATTTTGTGCGCCAGAGAACCACTGGTGATGTCGCAGGGGTAAGCACCCAAACGCATTGTACCGCCCATATTAGTGATTTTCTTTTGCTCTTCCATCAGATCAATCACCGGATCAGTTGTTTCCGGATTCATTTCAAATGAATGTGCATCTTTTAATCCCAGTACATTCCTGGCAAATTCCACACAGGCCATTTGCATACCCAAACAAATTCCAAAGAAAGGAAGCTTGTTTTCTCTTGCATATTTAATAGCTACAATTTTACCTTCAATTCCCCTGTTTCCAAAACCGGGTGCCACCAGTAACCCATCTAAACCACTAAGTTTTTCTGCAACATTCTGGTCATTGATAAATTCACTGTGTACATTCACCACATTCACTTTACATTCATTCATGGCACCTGCATGAATAAAACTTTCCAGGATAGATTTGTAAGCATCCTGCAGTTCAATATATTTTCCAATAAGCCCGATGTTCACCTGGCTTTTGGGATATTTCAGTTTGTCAAGAAACAGTTTCCATTTTTCCAGATCAGCTTCAGGGAAAATAGTCACATTCAACTTCTTCAAACAAATCACATCCAGTTTCTCCTTCAACATGATCAATGGCACTTCATAAATGGTCCCTGCATCGGCAGCTTCAATTACTGCTTCCTGTTTTACGTTACAGAATAAAGCAATCTTCCGCCTGAGTTCGCTGCTGAGCGGACGTTCGGTACGACAAACAATAATATCCGGATGAACGCCTTCCTGGCTCAACAACTTAACACTGTGCTGTGTGGGCTTGGTCTTTAATTCTTTGGCTGCTTTGAGATAAGGTATTAAGGTGAGGTGCACTACCAGGCAATCCTCTTCCGGCAATTCCCATTGAATTTGCCTTACTGCTTCTACAAAAGGAAGTGATTCAATATCACCTACTGTTCCGCCGATTTCTGTGATTACAATATCAAAATTCCCTTCTTTACCCAGCAACAACATTCTTCGTTTAATCTCATCCGTTATATGCGGGATCACCTGAACCGTTTTTCCGAGATAAGCTCCTTCCCTTTCTTTATTAATAACTGTTTGATAGATACGGCCGGTTGTAACATTATTTGATTGCGAAGTATGAATATTGAGAAAGCGTTCATAATGCCCCAGATCCAGATCCGTCTCTGCACCATCATCGGTTACATAACATTCGCCATGTTCGTATGGATTAAGGGTACCCGGATCTACATTGATGTAGGGATCAAATTTCTGGATGGTAACTTTAAACCCTCTTGCCTGCAACAGCTTCGCTAGTGATGCTGCAATAATTCCTTTTCCTAATGAAGACGTTACACCTCCGGTAACAAAAATGTACTTGGCCATGTTATCTGATTTTCGGTTGGTGACCGTCCAATAAATAAAAAGAGAAAATAATCGTGGAGGTCATGCAAACCTACGATGATTTTTTCTTTCAAAAAAAAGATGTCGGGGACTTTTGAAAAAGAAAAGACAAAATGCTTACTGGTTATACAAAAACTGGTAACAAAGGATGAGAAATCCAGCCAGTTGTTTTTTTCCGGGATTTCCATTGCTGATAAAAACAGGTGATGCCGATTTTTGCAAGTTGATTTCTGCCCTGATCATAAATTGTTTTACAGGAGTCCAATCGATATTTACAGATGCATGGCTGAGGTGAAAGGCCGATCCGGGAGTAGCCGGTTGATATAAAATACGCTGGGGATCCAGCACTTGTTCAAAACGGGCGGTGGCCGACCATGCCCCGGGTTTTATTTTATATTGAAATGCTCCCTGAAGCATATTCCAATGAATAATTTTATTGGAAGCAACAGGGTCGTCCTGCAAACCAAAATCCCAACCCAGTATCAAGGTTGATTTTGGATGAAGATTCAATACAGAATACAGATTGGAATACATCCTTGTGATATATTTCGTGCCATTAAACACCTTGCCGATGAAACTACTATTATTGATCAGAATTTTTGCTGTGGGTGTGTATGTTACCTGTGCTCCCCAGGATGCTCCAAACTGATCTGCAGGCGTTGAAATCGTTTGCCAGCCATTCAAAGCAAGCATGGCAAAATACCAATGATTGTTGGGGCGGTAACTCAACCGCAGTCCGGTTTCAAAATATGGAGAGTTATCGGCGGTAATACTTCTTGTGGCCGTGTTGTTATCTTTTCCAATTACCGTTTCCAAACCAATATGCGAGGGTAATACACCGGCATCTAACCATACTTCTTCACTTCGGGTGAACCGGTAGCCTACACTTGCTTCGTACAGATTCCGTATAGATTTGGGTTCTGCAGCCAGGTTCAATTTGGGATAATCACCTGCCATTATTCCAACTGCTGTACGGAAATGAGACTTTTGGTAATAAAGCCGGGCTAAGGAAATGTTGATGCCGGCAGAATTTGCTCGGGGGTAATTATATATAAATCCTGATCTGCGTTCCGCAGGCGGTTTACTATCAACGATTGTGGCATAAGTCTCTGTATACAACTGAACAGCGAATGTATCTTTCGACTGGGCAACTGTTTTGAATTGGATTAAATGTACAGCAAGCAATATCAGAAATGTAAATTTCATTTCAACTTAAATACTATCGTAACTCGCCTTAATTCCCCTGATGAGTGAAGAACTGAAGCCACGGTGCTCCATTTCATTCAGTCCGGCTATTGTACAACCCCTCGGTGTAGTCACTTTATCAATTTCTGCTTCCGGGTGTGTGCCTTTTTGAATGAGTAATTCTGCAGCACCATTCACTGTTTGTGCTGCAATTAAAGTGGCTGTTTTGGCATCAAAGCCTATTTCAATTCCACCCTGGATACTGGCACGTATGTAACGTAGTGCAAACGCAATTCCACATGCACCTAACACAGTAGATGCATCCATCAGTTTTTCTTCAATCAATGCCACACGACCCAATTGTGAAAACAAATCATGCACATAGTCTAACTGATCCTGTGTAGTGTTTGCAGCACAAATACAGGTCATACTTTCCTGTATAGCAATAGCAGTATTGGGCATTGCCCTTACAATTGGCATTGAATCGCCCACCCATTCTTTCATATCACTGATCATAACACCGGTAACCACACTCACCAATATATGTTTGGCCGGATTGAGATCTTCTTTTATTCCTAACAACACTTCCTTAATCTGGAAGGGCTTTATTGCCAGAATAATAAAATCGGCATAGTTTACTGCTTCCTGGTTGCTGGAAGAAACAAGCACACCTTTGCGTTCAATTTCTGTAAGTGTTTTTATATTTCGTTTGGTAATAATGATATGCTCCGGTAAACTGAAACCGCTTTTAATCAAACCTTCTGCAATCGCCACGCCCAGGTTTCCGCCACCAATAATGGCAATTTTCTTATTCATAATTGTTTGCTTTAAGGACTACCAAATTAATAAAGATGAACGACAATAGGCAGTATCATTTCAAAAAAAGAGGCAGCAGTGTTTCTGAAAGCACTTTATTGCCATAAGGATTGAGGTGATGATCAATTGGGTAAAACATGGTTCCATTGATCTTACTTAAAACCGGTTGTACATCGAAACAGAATATATTCTTTTGCCGGCAATACTCAGAAAGCTGAGCAGCAAACCATCTGTTGGTATTGATTTGATTATCTGTAAACCCGCAGGCAGACTGGACTTTTTTACGGTAAGCAGGATCAATATCAAAATCGGTAGTAAGTAATACAAACCGAAGCCTGATATGATTCCTGTTGCATACATCTGCAATTTCATCCACCGCACGGAATGTTTCTTTTACCGATTGTTCCTTCTGTTTTGGATAAAGTGAAAAATAAAAAACCTGCGTTAATGATTGGTTATTGTACAATACCGGATACTGGTACCGCCAGCCCAGCCTTGCACGAAACTGCCGCAGCGACTGCACTGGGTTGTACCAATGAAAATCATAAAGTACATTTTCTATAAAATCATTCCCCGTATAAACCATAATCCAGAATTCATCGGGATGAAGGAAAAGATTCTTTTTCAAAATACCCCGATAGTTGACAAAACTGTAATTACCAGTTCCGGCATTCAACAGCTCAACTTTTTGATTCAGGCGTTTAAGAGAGTCCTGCAACAGCGTACAGAAATTTTCAGTTACATCCACCACTCCATCTGTATGAGAATCGCCGGTAATTAAAATACGCTTATACCCTTCCTTTTTTTGCACAGCAGTAGAATCATATTGCACAAAACCAAAGTTGTTGTAATACTTTTTAAACGAACCATTGGGATGTTCTTCCCACCAGATCGTTTTGCCGGCATTGTGTTTACGTACTGCAATTGCCAGCGAATCTTTTTGCATTAAAGTATCGGCATAGAGTTTTTTCAACCGGCTGTACTCAAATACATGAATCAAAGAAATTCCCATGATGATTGTAATCACCAAAAGAAAAAACAAATACCTGAGCCAGTATTTCATTTTATGATTCATTCTGAAGAGGAATGTCAATAATAATTTTGGGCCGACAAATACTTTTGAACGTAATCGGTAACACCTTCTTCCAGTGAATAAAACGGAGTTGCATATCCTGCCGCACGAAGTTTACCCATATCTGCTTCAGTAAAATATTGGTACTTGTCACGTATATCTTCGGGCATATCAATAAACTCGATCTTAGGTTCCAATGCCTGGGCCCTGAACGTTGCGGAGACAAGATCATAAAAACTTCTGGCTCGCCCTGTACCAAGGTTGTACACAGATGACTGAAGGGCATCGCCGGGCTTGGTTTCTGTTGTTCCCAGTTTTTTCTCCATCATCCATCCAATTACAGACACCACATCTTTTACGTAAATGAAATCCCGCAGTTGCTGCCCATCTTTGAAATCGGAACGATGAGAACGGAACAGTTTTACAAAACCCTGTTCTTTAATCTGGTTAAATGAATGGAATATAACTGACGCCATTCGTTTTTTATGATATTCATTTGGGCCATATACGTTGAAAAATTTCAAACCAGCCCAGAAGGGAGGATGATCTTCCTGGTGCAGAATCCATTTGTCAAATTCATTTTTTGAAACACCGTAAGGATTCAATGGTTTTAATTGAAGACTCAGTTCATGATCATCTTTGTAACCCAGTGCGCCATCTCCATATGTTGCAGCAGAAGAAGCATAAACCAACGGCACATTTTTAATGGTGCAATAGTTCCATATTTTTTCAGAATACTCAACATTGAGATGCTGATGGATGGCATAATTAAATTCTGTGGTATCGGTTCGTGCACCCAGGTGAATGATAAAATCCACCGGCGATGGTTGTTCATACAACCAGGTAAACAGTTCTTCCCTTTCCACTTTTGCAGAAAACCTTTTCCCTTCGAGATTAGGTATTTTATCTGCACGATTGAACTCATCTGCTAAAATGAGATTTTCATAGCCCTTTTCATTGAGCCATTGAACCATACAACTGCCGATAAAGCCGGCTGCACCTGTTACAACTATTACTGAATTATTCTGCATAATTTATAAAGCGCTTAATGCGTGTTCACTTTCATGACCAGCTAATAAATTTTCAATCGCTGTGTCGTATTTCTGTTTCCAATCGGTTGTTTTGCCCCAATCAACCCCTTCAACACGAACTGTTCCATTCGTAACCACACCCAGCTTAGAAAAAGGTGTTTGGCCCAGTGATTTCAGGAAATCTTTTTCTGTTTCTTTACTAACGGTAACTACTACCCTACTTTGGCCTTCTCCAAACCAATACGCATCTTTCCGTACAGATACATCGGAGGCTGCCACATCAAACCCCAGGTTTCGGTTGAAAGAAGATTCAATTAATGTAACAAATAACCCGCCTTCGCTCACATCATGTGCAGAAACAATCAGCTTTTCTTTGATTAAACGTGCAATTGTTTGCTGCAATTCAAATTCTTCATTTAGGTCAAAATGAGGAACAGGGCTATACTCTATTCCATGTATCTTATGAAGATATTCACTGGAACTGATATCATTGGTAGCTTTCCCCACCAGGAAAATAAGATCGCCTTCCGCTTTAAAATCCAAAGTCATTTTCTGATCAATATGCTCCAGCAATCCAACCATACCAATCGTTGGTGTGGGATACACAGCTCCGTCGGGGTTTTGATTATAAAAACTCACATTACCTCCGGTAACAGGTGTATCAAATTTACGACACGCTTCACCCATGCCCTTAATCGCACTCACAAACTGGTAATAAACTTCCGGGTCATACGGATTTCCAAAGTTTAGACAATTGGTAACGCCTAATGGCAATCCACCGCTGCACACAATATTTCTTGCCGCTTCACTTACTGCAATCATTGTTCCTTTATAGGGATCTGCAAAAACATACCGGCTGTTACAATCTGTGGTTACAGCAATTCCTTTGGCCGTTCCTTTCACTAACACAACCGCTGCATCTGTTGGAGCATTGGTGGAAGTATTTCCGGTACCAACCATACTGTCATATTGCTGATAAACAACCCTCTTACTGGCAATATTGGGAATCTGAATGATTTCTTCAGCTACTCTTTTCAGATCGGTCGGTACCGGTATAGCAGCAGCGTCAAACAGTTCTATCTTTTTTAAGTAAGCCGGTTCTGCATAATCTCTTGAATACTGTGGAGCACCGCCGCCCAGCACCAGTTCATAAGCCGGAATTTCGGCTTCAAGCTCGCCATGCATATAAAACCTCAGCAAACCATCACCGGTTACTTCTCCAATTTCGGAACAAGGTAAATCCCACTTTTCAAATACATCCAACACCAATTGTTCCTTTCCTTTTTCCACCACCATCAGCATCCGTTCCTGGCTTTCGCTCAGCAACAATTCCCATGTTTTCATGTGTTGCTGCCGGGTGGGAACTTTATCCAGGTCAATGCGCATTCCCACTTCACCTTTTGCACTCATTTCGGCAGTGGAACAAATGATACCTGCTGCTCCCATATCCTGCATACCTACAACTGCACCTGTTTGAATCACTTCCAGGCAAGCTTCCAATAATTTTTTTTCCTGAAATGGATCACCTACCTGAACAGCAGGTAATTCTTCGGCACTTTCAGCGGTAATATCGGCACTGGCAAAACTGGCGCCACCAATACCATCTTTTCCCGTGGCACTACCAACAAAAAAAACAGGATTTCCAACGCCTGCAGCAGTAGCCGAAACGGTTTCTCCCGCTTTCACAATTCCCACACTCATGGCATTTACCAGCGGATTTGTATGATAACAATCTTCAAAATAGATTTCACCGCCTACGGTTGGCACACCAAAACAATTTCCATAATGACCTATGCCATGCACAATCCCTCCCAGCAAATGTTGTGTTTTAGCTTCCCGCAGATTACCAAAACGCAAAGAGTTGAGGGCAGCTATTGGTCGTGCCCCCATTGTGAAAATATCCCTGTGAATGCCGCCCACTCCTGTTGCCGCACCCTGAAAAGGTTCAATGGCTGAAGGGTGATTGTGGCTTTCAATTTTAAAAACAACACCCAGATTATCGCCAATATCCATGAGCCCTGCATTTTCCTCACCTGCCTTCACCAACATTCGTCCGCCTTCACGGGGTAATGTTTTCAACCATTTAATGGAGTTTTTATAGCTGCAGTGTTCGCTCCACATGCCGCTGAAAGCACAGAGTTCATTAAAATTGGGTGTACGACCTAGTTTTTGCTTGATAAGTTCGAATTCTTCTTCGGTCAGCCTCAGTTGTTTGGCTGTATGAACAGTTATTTGCATGAGTGATTAGTTGACCAAAAGTACAAAGCTCACAGGAATGGTTTGATGCTGTTGCAATAAATATTTTACTTTGGCATCCGAATCATGAACTTGCTACTGTTTGTTTTATATTTTATTCTCTTCTCCTGGCTGCTAACCCGTGTCCGGTTTATTAAAAATTCCGGCCTGTCTAACAGTTGGTTGCTTTGCCTTTTTGCACTGAAAGTGGCAGCAGGTATGGCTTACGGCTGGTTCTTCACTCAGATCCCACATTATAAATCGGAAGCTGATACCTGGAAATTTTTCTTTGAAGGATCACAACAAACAGAATTATTACTTTCCAACCCGGGAAAATATTTCGGCCACATGATCGACAATCCTTATGGCCATGCATACCGGCATTTATTTTCTGCTGTGAATTCATACTGGAACGATCTGAAACATTTGTATATGGTAAAGATCGTTTCCATATTCAATTTATTCAGCGGGTCCCGGTATTATGTAAATGTTATTTTTTATTCTTTCCTTACATTCTTCGGACCGTTAGCTTTCATCCGGGTAATGAATGATGTATTTCCGGGAAGATTGAAATTAATAACTGTAAGCACGTTTTTATTCCCCTCTTTTTTGTTCTGGTCATCCGGGATTCATAAAGATGGCATTGTCTTTACATTGTTGATGCTGGCTACTTATATTTTTTATTTTGCATTAAAAGAAAGAAAACTCGGGCTTAAGAATGTGGTGTGGATCATTTTACTGATCGGGCTGATATTCCCTGTAAGAAACCATGTTGTACTGGCGGCAGTTCCCGGATTTGCAGCCTGGTGGATCGCTGAAAAATTCTTTAAAGAAAAATGGATTGCTTTCTTTTTTGTTTCAGTAACAGGTATTGCAATTTTCTTTTGCAGTAAATACATACATCCCAAATTAGACCTGCCCATTTCCATTGTTCTAAGGAATAAAGAGTTTATTAAACTTGGGGGCCATTCATTTCTACCCCAGCAGGAACTGAAATCCACATTTCCCAGTTTTGTAAGAAATGCACCCCAGGCACTGAATCATACACTCGTACGGCCATATATAACCGAAGTTATTTCCCCGCTTTACTTACTGAGTGCGCTTGAAATTCTGTTCATCTGGGTCCTGATTTTTTATTGGTTCTTCCGCTTTATTGAAAATCCCTACAAGCATTCGGTTGTTTTATTCCTGGCATTGGTTTCATTTGTTCTCTTATTATTAACCGGCTATATCGTTCCTCAACTAGGGGCTATAGTGCGATACAGAAGTATCTTTTTCCCTTTACTCCTGGTGCCGATTATTGCAACGATTAAATGGCCTAAATTCATATTAAAATTTTTTAAATATATCTGATACGCCACTTCTTTCTTCCGTTTTATTTGTGATTTTCTGATTTTTTACCAGATTTAGCTAAAATATTTGCATTTTTTAATACTAACGAAGATTCATTTTGCACTTTTTATTGCTTTTTTTCTTTCTTTTGTTGCTTAAATTTTTATTTCATGCAGTCACTTCGTTTCAAAGCAATCGACAATTTGAACCAACTGCCGGATGTTCCAGCAGCTGGTACAGCTAAGATCACTTCCATTTTTGGAGAGAATGTATTTACATTAAAAACGGCCCGTGAGTATTTAAGCGATGAAGCTTATAAAAGCCTCGTAGCTTCTATTAAAGGAAGCAAACGTATTGATCGTTCCATGGCCAACCAGATTGCAGCAGGTATCCGTCAGTGGGCGGAAGGAAAAGGTGTAACGCATTACACACACTGGTTTCAGCCCCTTACAGGAACAACTGCCGAAAAACACGATTCTTTTTTCACTTTAAAAGGTGATGGTACTGCTATTGAAGAATTTGAAGGCGGTGCATTGATCCAACAGGAACCCGATGCGTCTTCTTTCCCCAGTGGCGGACTTCGTGCAACTTTTGAAGCACGTGGTTATACAGCATGGGATCCTCACTCTCCTGCATTTATAATGGAGATCGGAAATGGTAAAACACTTTGCATACCTACCGTATTTGTTTCATATACCGGTGAATTACTTGACTACAAAGGCCCCGTATTAAAATCATTGGAAGCTGTTAACAAAGCAGCATTGGATGTGTGTCATTATTTTGACAAGAACATCACCAAAGTAACTCCAACACTTGGTTGGGAACAGGAATACTTTGTAATTGATGAAGCATTATTCAATGCTAGACCCGATTTAGTTGTGAGTGGCCGTACCGTTTTTGGACACGCACCTGCTAAAGGTCAGCAATTGGAAGATCACTACTTCGGTTCTATTCCTGAAAGAGTGTATGCTTTCATGCGTGATTTTGAAAACGAATCTTATAAATTAGGAATTCCTCTCCGCACACGTCATAATGAAGTGGCGCCTGCACAGTTTGAGTGCGCACCTATTTTCGAAGAAGTGGCCGTTGCAATTGACCACAACTCGTTACTGATGGATGTGATGGACCGTGTGGCCCGTCGTCACAGACTGAGAGTATTGTTGCATGAAAAACCATTTGCCGGAATTAACGGAAGTGGAAAGCACAATAACTGGAGTATGGCAACCGACACCGGCATCAATCTGCTGGCACCGGGCAAAACGCCAAAGACCAATCTCATGTTCCTTACATTCTTCATCAATGTAATCCGTGCGGTTGATGTATACTCTGATGTTTTAAGAGCCTCTATTGCCAGCGCCGGTAATGATCACCGTTTGGGTGCAAATGAAGCTCCTCCTGCTATCATTTCTGTATTCGTTGGTAAATACCTGGCTGAAGTGCTGGAAGCAGTTGAAAAACGTGTAACTGATAAATTTGACGAACAGGATGAAGCTATCCTGAAACTGGATCTCCATAAGAGCATTCCGGAACTGTTACTCGATAATACCGATCGTAACCGTACTTCTCCTTTTGCCTTTACAGGTAACAAGTTTGAATTCCGTGCAGTAGGCTCCAGTGCTAACTGCTCTAACGCAATGACTGTGTTAAACTCAATTATGGCTCAAACGCTTATCACTTTCAAATCTGAAGTGGATGCAATGATCGATAAAGGAGATAAAAAAGAAATCGCAATCATGCACGTATTACAACGCTATGTAAGCGAAAGCAAGAAAGTGTTGTTTGAAGGCGATGGCTATAGCGAAGCATGGGCAAAAGAAGCTGAAAAACGTGGATTGCCGAATGTAAAAACCACTCCATTGGCACTGGATGCAATGGTAACCAAGAAAGCAAAAGAACTGTTTGAAAGCATTAATGTGTTCACTCATACAGAACTGGAAGCACGTCATGAAATCGAACTGGAAAACTATATCAAGAAAGTTCAGATTGAAAGTCGCATTATGGGCGAGCTTTGTACCAGTCACATTCTCCCTGCTGCTATCCGTTACCAGAATCTTCTCCTGAGCAATATCAAAGGATTGAAAGATGTTGGTATCAGTGAGGAATCTTATACCAACCAGAAACAAATTCTGGAAAAGATTTCACTTCACATTAATAAAGTAAGTGACCTGGTTGAGCAAATGATCGAAGCCCGCAAAAAAGCAAACAATATTGGCGATACAAGAGAAAAAGCCATTGCTTATTGCGATGATGTGAAAGGCAAATTCTTCGATACCATCCGCTATCACGTTGACAAACTCGAATTGTTAGTGGATGATTCCAGCTGGTACCTGCCTAAATACAGAGAGATGTTATTCCTCCGTTAATCAGCTAACTTTTATATACAAACCTCATACTTCTGTATGAGGTTTTTTTTATTTTATAACTGTCACTTTTACGATTGCATACTCACTCCCCATTTCGGCACGTATAAAATAAATACCACCTGGCAAATCCTTAAACGAAGAAACAACCACTGCATTTGATCCATATTTCACCTGTTGCTTCATCATTCGCAACATACGGTTCTGCACATCATAGATTGTTAATGCTACTGATCCGTTTGCAGGCGCTTTAATCACTAAATTAGCAAGCGACAACACCGGATTTGGAAATACTTCAACTTTCAGCAATGAACCGGCATTATTAGCATCCAGTTTCAGCAGCGTAGAATATTCAATACGACCATCATTATAAACGATTTTCACCCTGTAAAAAAAGGATTGGTATAAATTTATTGCATCCACATACTTATAATGATTTGCTATAGCAGCATCAACCAGTTTCAGCAACCTGAATTGTCTTCCATCTGTGCTCCCTTCTACTTCATACCTTTCCACGCCGGAAGCATTGCCCATCTCCCATTCCACTTCATTCATTCCCTGTTTATTCACCCCCCATAATGAAAGATTCACTGACGGAAGTACACACAGATCCGGAAAACTGTTAAACCTGTACGCCGGAGTTTGCAACACACAGCTTCCATCTGTAATCGTAACACGATATCTTAAATTGGATGTGGTGCTGGTTGCAGTAAGTGTTGCAGGCAATGTGGTAAAAGAAGAGCCTGTATTTGAAAAACTTGCACCATTATCTGTACTTACCTGCCATTGATAAGCAGGTTGCCCAAACTGCGGACAAGAAGAGGATGCTGTAGCAGTTAGTGATTGACCGGGGCCACAGGGACCAACCGCACTACCTGTTAAGTAAATAGGATTGATGACTTCTTTCAAACTCACATCATCCACAGCAAAGTCATTTCCATATCCACCTTGCTGAAAATTATAAATACTGATACTGCTGCTGCTTACATTTGCCGGTGCCTTGAACCGCACACCTAATTTAATCCAGCTCATATCATTTAACCTTGTCCGGGTTTGTATATCTGCTGGTTGCACATTTGCCCCTGTTGACTGGAAATCATAAATAATTCCATTCACCACGAGCCCTAATCTTGGTATAATTGGCTGATAGGTATTGTTTGCATTTGAGCTGTTATTCTTATTGCGGGGAAAATATGGTTGAATATTTTTTACCCAGCAACTGAACTCATATTCCCGGCAAGCCTGCAGATTAACAGAAGTAATATTGACAACTCTGTTTTGCGGATAATTGGCATTGACCATCATAAAATATCCGTTCGTTGTACCATCAGATGAAGTGGCAGAACCTGTATGATCTTTTGTTGCCTGCATAGCTCCCCATAAATGAGTGGTTCGCCCGGTGAAATCAAAATTCCGTAACAGCCAATTAGGGTTACTGGTGATTGAATTATCCGGGAAATAGCTTGATCTTACCAATGAATATTTAGAATCCTGCGGATTCGAATTTGAGAAAGCAACCAATGAATAATCTGTGGTTCCATTTACCGGTAGTGCTCCTGAAGCTGTCCCAAAATCCCCACCTGTAACGAAATTTGTACCTACCGAATAATCACAGGTAACATTTCCGGAATAACATTTCACTCCGTTTAAAACAGGCACTTCCACATTGATGAGCCGGTAACTCGTTTCTCCGTTCACACGAATACGTACAGGGTAAATACCCGGATACAACCCGGAGATTGTATAACTTGTACCGGCACTTGCATTTTTTGTAAGAGGAAAGGAAGTTGCCCCAACCAGGTAAGAAAAATTATAAGCAGTAGCATTTACCAATCCGCTGATCGTAATACTTCCATCGCTTGTTAAGCAATCGGTGGCCGCAGCAGCTGTTGCAGATAACGTTGTGATATTATTGGATACAGGCAAGAGAACAACACTATAAACCCCTGCCCGTTGCTGATCACTTGTATAGGTATTTGAACCAGAGAATGTATAGTCGTCTACATTTCCGCCACCGGAGTTGTTAGTTGTAAGATTATCATCAAACGGATCCCTGTATACACCAAATGTGTAGATACCGGGCCGCAAACCCGAAATAGTACTTTGAAAAGAGTTGCCACTATTCAGTTGTGCAGAGCTGCCTGAAACCAATACATCATCAAACCGGATGCCACCGTGCATATCCCAAGCCCTGATTCTTGTACCCGAACCAAAATTCCAGGTAATCTTAACACTTCCATCTGAACTGGAATAAGAAGAAGGAGGTGTAACTGTAAACACAGGAATCTGATTAACGGGGCTGCTGGTAAGAGCTACCGGTCCTAATGGAGTCACAACATTTGGAGTGTAATTTGGGATCTGAGCTGTTATTTCCAGCACAACAAAGCACGAAAGCACAACTATGGCCGACGTCCTTTTCAATGGTTCTCAGGATAAGGATTATTAATACACTAAAGTTAGCACAGCGGCAAGCCTTAGCAAACTCGCAAAAGACATATCAACAGCTTCTATACGGAAAGCCTTAGCAAGCCTATTTAATAGGATATACAAAAAAATGCCGGCTGTTGGCAGCCGGCATTTTCTGATTTACTTTCTGAATTATTTCATTTTAAAGGTTTCCAGAAACTTGGTAGTGAAGTTTCCGGAACGGAAATTTTCGTCTTTCATTAATTGCTGATGGAAGGGAATGGTTGTTTTGATTCCTTCAATCACATATTCACTTAATGCACGGCTCATGGTATTAATCGCTTCTTCCCTGGTTCTTGCCACGGCTATAATTTTAGCAATCATGGAATCATAATAAGGAGGAATCACATAACCGGTGTACACATGAGAATCTATACGGATTCCATGTCCGCCGGGTTGATGCAACGTTGTGATTTTTCCCGGAGACGGACGAAAATCATTATAAGGGTCTTCTGCATTGATACGGCATTCAATGGCATGCATCTGTGGTTCATAATCCAATCCGCTGATGCGTTCACCGGCTGCAATTAAAATCTGTTCTTTGATCAAATCAAAATTGGTTACTTCTTCCGTTACACAATGTTCTACCTGGATACGTGTGTTCATTTCCATGAAATAGAAATTGCGGTGTTTATCTACCAGAAACTCAATCGTTCCCACACTTTCATAACCAATTGCTGAAGCAGCTTTTTTTGCAGCCTCGCCCATTGCTTTACGCAGTTCGGGTGTCATAAAGGGAGAAGGAGATTCTTCCACCAGTTTCTGATGACGACGCTGGATGGAACAATCACGTTCGCTAAGATGACAAACCGTTCCAAAACGATCCCCTGCAACCTGAATTTCGATATGGCGGGGTTCTTCCACGAATTTCTCCATGTAAACACCGTCGTTCTTGAAAGCAGCAGCCGCTTCTGTTTTGGCCATATTGTAGTTGCGTTCCAGTTCTTCTTCATTCCATACCACCCGCATTCCTTTACCTCCACCACCAGCTGTAGCCTTCAGGATAACGGGGTAACCAATTTCTTTGGCAATCGATTTTGCTTGTTCAACGCTCTCCAATAAACCTTCACCGCCAGGAACCACCGGCACACCGGCTTTGATCATGGTTTCTTTGGCAGTGATTTTATCTCCCATAGAACGGATCTGATCGGGAGTTGGGCCAATGAACTTAATTCCGTTTTGTCCGCATATTTCTGCAAACCGTGCATTTTCTGCCAGGAACCCATACCCCGGATGTATGGCATCTGCATTGGTAATTTCAGCAGCAGCAATGAGGTTAGGGATATTGAGATAAGAATCGGAGCTGGAAGGTTTGCCTATACAAACAGCTTCATCTGCAAACTTCACATGAAGACTTTCCCTGTCGGCCGTAGAATAAACAGCCACCGTTTTAATACCCATTTCCCTGCATGTACGAATAATGCGGAGAGCGATTTCGCCACGGTTGGCAATTAATATCTTTTTAAACATAGATTCAATTTGAAAATTTGAAAATTGATGAATTTGAAAACAATTGACTGCCCGAAAATTTGAAAATGCTTATTTCATTTTCAAATTTTCAAATTCCTGAATTTTCAAATTAGCTGGGATCTACAAGGAATAAAGGTTGATCATATTCCACCGGACTCTGATCTTCCACCAGTATTTTAACCACCTTCCCTTTTACTTCGCTTTCAATTTCATTGAACAATTTCATTGCTTCCACTATACAAACCACTTTACCCGGAGCTACTTCATCACCTACTTCAATAAACAATGGCTTGTCGGGAGATGGTCTGCGATAAAATGTTCCGATCATCGGACTTTTAATAGTGATAAACTTACTGGTATCTTCAGCAGCAGGAGCAGAAGCGGCCGCAGGAGCTGCAACAGGTGCAGGAGCTGGAGCAGCATGTGCTGCAACCGGAGCTGCAACAGGAACAGAAACAACTGCCTGATGTACTACTTCGTCTTTTTGCTTAATGGTAATTTTGAAATCTTTTTCTTCGATACTTACTTCACTCAGATTTGATTTATTCACGATTTTAATCAATTCCTGAATTTGTTTAAAGTCCATGAGTAAGAGTTTTTAATGAATAAGAATGTTGGGCGGCTAAGGTATGAAACAAAGTGGATTTTCATCATTTTGGGCCGTTTTTCATAAAAAATAGGGCAAAATCACACAAAAAAGGCCGATTTTTCATCAAAATCGGCCTTATAGCATTTTTCCAAAATTTATTCTTTCACTCTTTCCACATATTCACCTGTTTTGGTGTTGATGCGGATGGATTCACCTTCGTTAACAAACAAAGGAACCATTACTGTGGCACCTGTGTCTACAGTAGCTGGTTTTAATGTACGGGTGGCGGTATCCCCTTTCACTCCGGGTTCGCTGTATGTTACTTTCACTACAATTTTATCGGGCAGTTCCACACTCATGGGGGCTTCTGTTTCTGTATTGATTAAAGCAGATACGGTATCGCCTTCCCTCAAAAACTGGGGTGCATCAATCACCGCTTCCTGAACAGCAATTTGCTCAAAGGTTTCATTATTCATGAAATTGTAGCCGGTATCATCTTTATACAAATACTGGAAATCTTTACGCTCCACACGAACCGGGAAAATAGTATCGCCACTGTTCCAGGTTTGTTCAATGGAACGTGAATTGTCCACGCCTTTCAGTTTTGCCCAAACTTTAGCAGCTGCACGAGCCGTTTTGTTTTCGCCGAATTCAACCACTTTATACAAACTGCCATCGAGTTTGATGATCATACCACGGCTGATATCTGATGTATTTGCCATATCGTTCTTTTTAGCCCTTACCGGGCAGTTAGGAATTTTAAGGCTGCAAAGGTAAGGGTTGGCCTAAATCCCCCCAAACAGAAGCTTATTTTACAATGCGCTAACACCAAATCGGGATAAATTGCAGCATGAAATTCATTTTTTCCGTATTGTTATGTTGCTGCCTGGCTGGTGGGGCATCTGCTCATTCCGACTCCATTCCTGCCCACCTGGCGAACCTGAAGCTGCCGGATTTCAAGCTCCTGTTGACCGATAGCACCACTTCTTTTTACAAAGACAATCTGCGGCCCAACAAGCAAACTATTATCATAATGTTCAGCCCGGATTGCGATCATTGTAAAAGACAAACAACTGAACTGCTTGCCAATATCCGGTATTTCAAAAATGTTCAGATCGTTATGTCCACCACATTACCTTTCGAAAAGATGAAGGCTTTTTACGAGGAGTTTCAAATAAAAAAATATAAAAACATTACCGTGGGCCAGGATGTATTGTTTTTCTTTTCAAGGTATTTTCAGAGCCACTATCTGCCATACATAGCTGTTTATAACAAGAAAGGTGACTTGCTGAATGCGTATGATGGAGAGGTTTCTATTCAAACATTGATTGAGCAAGTTCATTAAAAAGGCTTGTTTTCGTCAGTTGGTGGTAAACGGATGCACCATTACCTTTGCGTCACCAATTTTTTATTCATTTCAAAAAATAAATGTTCCATGAAAGTTACTGTAGTAGGTGCCGGAGCCGTGGGTGCTACCTGTGCCGATAATATTGCCCGTAAAGAACTTTGTTCTGAACTGGTTTTACTCGATATCAAAGAAGGAATTGCCGAAGGTAAGGCTCAAGACATGATGCAAACAGCTGCTTTGCTGGGATTTGACACAAAGATCACCGGCAGCACTAATGACTATAGCAAAACAGCCAATAGTGATGTAGTAGTGATCACTTCCGGCTTACCCCGCAAACCGGGTATGACCCGTGAAGAACTCATTGGTGTGAATGCAGGTATTGTGAAAGGTGTTTGCGAAAACATTCTGAAACATTCGCCCAACGCTATCATCATTGTGATCAGTAATCCAATGGACACTATGACATACCTGGCGCTGCAATCAACAGGCTTACCCAAAAACCGCATTATTGGTATGGGTGGTACACTCGACAGCAGCCGCTTCAAATATCAACTGAGTCAACACCTCGGCTGTTCACCAGCTGATTTGAATGCAGTAGTTGTAGGTGGTCACGGTGATACAACCATGATTCCTTTGATTCGTCTGGCAACATGGAACAGTGTTCCTGTAACCAAATTCCTGAGTGCCGAACAACAGGAAAAAATTGTAAAAGACACAATGGTGGGCGGTGCTACATTAACTGCACTCATCGGTACATCTGCCTGGTATGCACCAGGTGCAGCCGGAGCAGCATTGGTTGAAAGTATTCTCCGTGATGAGAAAAAACTCTTCACCTGTTGCGTGGCGTTGGATGGTGAATACGGACAAAAAGATATTTGCCTGGGTGTTCCTGTAACAATCGGAAGAAACGGTTGGGAAATAATCGTTGACTTTGAATTGAATGCCGATGAACAAGCTGCCTTCAATAAAAGTGCCGATGCAGTACGAAGCATGAATGATGTACTGAAAACTTTATAATCAGAAAGCTGTTAATAGAAAAGCTACCGTTATCCGGTAGCTTTTTTTATTATTGTAATCTCTTCAAGATCGTAGCATGAAAAAACTCCTTCTCATCTCTGCATGCCTTTTTTTTGCAACTATCAATTTTGCACAGGAACATTTGAAACCCGGATTTGATCCGGATGAATATGCCGATGTACTTTCCCTGGCATTTTTCAAAAGCAGCATCCCCGACAGTACTGAAAGAATGCAGAAGAAAGACCCTTACAAACTCATATTCCAATCAGAAGAAACAGGACTGCACAATCTGTGGCGGCTTTATTTACGAAACGATGGAGTTGCGGTAATTGATGTAAGAGGAACCGTACAAAAAACACCCAGCTGGCTGGAAAACTTCTATGCTGCCACTATCCCGGCTACAGGAAGTTTAATCCTGAACGACAGTACCACTTTCAACTATCAATTGTCGGCCGACCCAAAAGCAATGGTGCACACCGGGTGGACCATTGGCCTCTGCCATCTGGCACCTTCGATTGTTGAAAAGATAAATGCTCTCTATAAAGAACAACAGGTAAAAGAATTTATACTGAGCGGGCATAGCCAGGGTGCTGCCATTACTTTTCTGCTCCGGTCTTATTTACATTATACACAACAAAAAGGATTCATACCTGCCGATGTACAATTCAAAACATATTGCAGTGCCGCACCTAAGCCGGGTAATTTATTTTACGCCTACGATTATGATTTTATTACAAGAGGTGGCTGGGGGCTTACAGTTGTAAATGCAGCCGACTGGGTACCCGAAACACCTTTCTCTGTTCAAACATTTACAGATTTTAATAAAACTAACCCTACCATAACTGCAAGGGCCACACTTAAAAAACAAAAATTCCTGATCAGGCTGGCAGGTAACACGGTTGTTAATTCAATGGAACGGTCAACCAGGAAGGCAGATAAAAAACTTAAAAAATATTTAGGCAAAACCATTTACAAACAGGTTAAAAAATCGTTGCCACAATTAAAACAACCAGCCTATTCAAAAGGAATGAATTACATGAGAGCAGGAACTCCAGTGATCTTAATGCCAGATGAATCTTATTACCAACTCTTCCCGGATAAAAAAGAAACACTTTTTATTCATCACATGTTTCAACCTTATTATTACCTGCTGAAGAAGTGGTATAAATTAAAGAGCAGTAATTAATCACAGCCGGCTGAGTATTAATTTCACATCGGTAACTATACCAGGAATACTTTGTTGATTCATACATTTAAAATGGCCTTTCGGACATTTATTATAACCTATTTTAGAACAGGGACGGCAACGTAACTGCTTTACTTCATGCATTACCTGCATACCGGGTATGTTGCCATAATAAGGAGTCATACCAAAAGCAGGAACGGTGTTCCCCCACAAACTGATGATGGGCTTTTTAAACGCAGCAGCAATGTGCATTAAGCCAGTATCATGTGTAATGATGAGTTTTGCTTTTTGTACAAGATGTGCACTTTCATTGATAGAGAATTTACCGCTTGCATTATAAATTTTCACCGGATCAACAGAAGCGATTTCATTTCCGGACTGTTGATCTTCCGGCCCACCTAGTAATATAATGGGATGATCAATGGCAAGGCAAAGTTCTTTCAGCTTTTCTACCGGCATTCGCTTCGTGGCATGAGCTGCGCCAATTACAATTCCAATGTACCCTGCAAGATGAGAATGCGGCAAATCTTTTTCCGTTACTTTCTCATCAGCAGACAGAAAATAATCCAACCCTTTCCCGTCATTGGTAACACCAAATGAAGCAACGGTATCCATATACCGGTCTACAATATGTAAGTCGGGCAAACGGTTGGTTTTAAAATTTGTGTACAACCATTTTTGAATATTGATCTTATCAAACTGAAAAGCAGGAACTTTTAAAGCACGTTTAATTTTTAAAGTACGGATATTATGATGCAGATCAACAATATAATCATAGTTCTCCTCTTTCAACTCATGCATCAGCAGATCCCAGTTGTCCTGCAGGTAATAAAACTTATCGATATAAGGATTGGAGGCAACAACTTTATGAAAACTGAACTTGGTGAGATAATGAATTTCCACATCCGGAACTTGCTGTTTCAGGCAACGCACCACAGGAGTGGTTAAAACAATATCGCCTATTGACGAAAAACGGATGATGAGAAATTTCATACTACAATATTATCCAACATTAAGGATACATTTCTTCTCCTTCTATATAGTTGAGATCTTTGTGAAAAGTTTCCTGTGTGAAATAGGCAGCAGTTAATGCAATGATCATTACAACAACACCGGTGATGACCGCACTTTGCGTTATATCCCAGCCCCATGATTTCTGAAACAGGTTCAGGAACATAAGGTTGATCAATGGCAAGGCACCACGCACCATATTGGGAATGGTGGTGGCAGCGGTTGCACGTAAGTTAGTACCAAACTGCTCGGCGCCCATGGTTACAAATATGGCCCAGAAACCAGTACTGAAGCCCAGCCAGGCGCAGATCGCATACATGGCGGTATCAGACGAATTCAGGGGCGAGAAAAACAAAATCAATCCAATAACAGTAAACCCATAAAAAAGATACAATGCTTTTTTCCTGCTTTTGAAATACTGGCTGATCAGTCCGATCAGAATATCTCCAATAGCAATGGCAGCATAGGCATACATAATAGCCTTTCCACTGTCAACAGATGTTTCGCCGTAAAAAGTTTTTGCAAAACGGTTACTCAGGTTAACCAGAATTCCGATCACATACCAGGTAGGCAAACCAATCAATATAGCCAGCATGTACTTTCTGAAACGGGATGCATTATTAAAAAACATCAGCACATTTCCCCTTTGCACATTTTTTTGTTTCACCTCATGAAACATACCACTTTCGGCAACGCTCACACGAAGTAATAACAAACCTATTCCTAATCCCCCACCGATCTTATAACACAACCTCCAGTCATTTGTAAACTTATATGTGAAATAGGCAAACACGGCACCAAACAAACCAATCCCGGCAACAAGGGAAGTACCAACACCTCTTTTTGCTTTCGGCAGCAGTTCGCTAACCAGGGTAATACCAGCTCCCAGTTCGCCAGCCAGGCCAATCCCTGCAATAAACCGGGCATATGCATAATGATCCACCTGTGTTACATAGCCGGTAGCAAAATTGGCGACAGAGTACAGTAAAATGGATCCAAACAAAACAGAGAGACGTCCCTTTTTATCACCAATTACGCCCCACAGAATTCCACCAATAAGCAACCCCACCATTTGCCAGTTGATAATTTTTGTGCTGGCGGCTATAGCAGATGCTGTATCTGTAAGATCAACCCCAACACCTTTCAGGCTGGGTTCTCGTACAATGGTAAAAAGCAGTAAATCGTAAATGTCAACAAAGTAGCCAAGCGCAGCAACCACCACCGGTAATGATAATACAGAAGCATTGCTTTTGGAAGTCATATGCAGATAATTTGGTTTGAGTAAGGCAGATTATGCTTTCTTCTTAGGGAAGAAAATTTTCCAGAAAACAGGGGCAGTAGTAACGGCGATAATAATGATTACAATCAACTCCAGTTTATCTTTTAACTCAATGCCAAACTGGTTCTTCACCCATATTTGCAGGAAATGGCCGGCAAACACCATACTTACCACCCAAGCTATACTTCCTATTACATTGAAGTAGATAAACTTCTTCTTATCCATATCAACAATACCTGCAATGATTGGTGCAAATGTGCGGATGAAAGGAAGGAACCTTGCAAATACGATGGCAATTACACCATGCTTTTCATAAAAATCATGCGCCTCTTTGAGGTATTTTTGTTTGAAGAGGAAATTATCTTTCCAATGATACATAGCAGGGCCTACCTTTTTACCGGTCCAGTAACCGGCCCAGTTACCCAGTATTCCCATAAAAGAAACCAAAGAACACAATACAAGTAGTTCCAGCCATTCGTTGTGAACCGTTCCCAGTCCCACCAGCTTCATAAACTCATGTGCCAGGTTGCTGCTGTAAATACCTGCTACAAATAACAAACTATCTCCCGGCAGGAAAAAACCAACAAACAATCCGGTTTCTGCAAAGATGATAAACAACAAGAGCCACAATCCACCATACTTAATATAGAACATGGGATTGAGAATATCCTTCCATGTAAATTTCTTATTAATGAGCACGTCAGTTCCAACAGTAACAGATGAACGTGCGACTTTTGTTTCCGGGTATTCTTTGCCGGAGAAAGTAAGCGTATCTGTCTCAGGCAAAGCAATGATAACAGACCCATCTTTTGATGAAGTATACTCTACTCCATTCACGGTGAATGTTTTTACCGGCGCCTCATATTGGTTAATCACCCTGATCTTAACTTCCTGTTGTGCAAATACACTTACAAATGAACAACAGATCACTACCATTAACAGCAAATACTTTCTCATAAAATTCATTCTTAATCAAATCAGATAATTATCCTTCTGTAAGTTCTCCCTCCCACTTGCTCACCACGCTGGTAGCGAGTGCATTCCCAACAACATTTGTCATGCTACGGAACATATCACAGAAATGATCGATAGGTAAAATTAAGGCAACTCCTTCAGGAGGAATGTTAAACATGGAACAAGTAGCTAATACCACCACCAACGATGCTCTTGGAACACCTGCAATTCCTTTGCTGGTTAGCATAAGCACCAGGAGCATGGTGAGCTGTGTACCAAGGTCGAGATGGATCCCGTAAGCCTGTGCAATAGCAAGACTGGCAAAGGTCATATACATCATACTTCCATCGAGGTTAAACGAATAACCAAGCGGCAGTACAAATGCTACAATTTTATCCTTGCAACCAAAACGCTCCAGTTCTTCTGTAAGCTTTGGAAACACCGCTTCGCTGCTGGTGGTACTGAAAGCAATCAACAACGGGTTGCCAATGCGCTTTAATAAGGATTTTGTTCGATGACCCAGAATGAGATATCCCACGCTGATTAGCAAAACCCATAATATGGCAATTCCTAAAAGGAAATAAATAAAGTAAATAAGGTAGAATTGAAAAATCCCAAGCCCTTTAACTGCCACCACAGCAGCCAAGGCACCAAACACACCGAACGGGGCAAAATTCATCACATAATTCACCATTTTCAGGATAATATGAGAAGCTACATCCAGTGCTTTGATCAAAGGCTTTGAATAATCACCCATAGCAGATGCCGCCACACCAAAGAAAACAGAGAACACAACAATCTGTAAAATTTCATTGCTGGCCATTGCCTCAATCACACTTTTGGGAATAATGTGTTCCACAAAATTCTGAAGTGAAAAGGAAGCTGTTTTATTCATCAGATCTTTTACACCTTCTGCATCTCCTTGCGATAAATCAATATAAGTACCAGGCTTAAAAACATTCACCAGCAACATCCCCAATAACAAAGAAGCAAGAGAGGCTGTGATAAACCACAGCAATGCTTTGCCACCCACACGCCCTACGGCTTTGAGATCGCCCAGTTTGGCTATCCCCACCACTAATGTTGTGAATACCAGCGGAGCAATAATCATTTGCACAAGCCTGATGAAGATATTGCTCAGGAGTTTGATATTTTTAGCAAACGCTTTCGTCCACTCTTCGGATGCAGAAATATGTACAATATAGCCGGCAATAATACCCAGCACCATTGCAACAAGGATGTAAATCGTTAACTTATTCCCCTTCCCCATACGGCTTGTTTATAGTGCCGCAATATACGTTTCGCTTTTTTAATAATGATGGCCGCCGTTAATAAAACTTTTGCGGATGGTATAGAATAAATCTATATTTTTCCAAATCTTTTCGAATTCACAAACCATAACCAATCAAGTATGAGTTTATTTATCAAGAAACCTCTTGAGCAGATTCTTGCTCAGGCTGAAGAGGGAGAGAAAGGCCTGAAACGAACATTAGGGCCGGCTAATCTTGTTGCATTAGGAATTGGCGCCATTATTGGTGCCGGGCTGTTTGTAAGGACTGCTGCTGCTGCCGGACAGGCTGCAGGTCCCGGCGTAACACTTTCATTTATAGTTGCCGCTATTGGCTGTGCTTTTGCCGGACTTTGTTATGCAGAATTTGCTGCCATGATCCCTATCGCAGGTAGTGCATACGCTTATAGTTATACCACAATGGGCGAATTGGTTGCCTGGATCATTGGATGGGCATTGATTATGGAATATGCCCTTGGTGCAGCTACTGTATCTATTGCATGGAGTGAATACTTAAACAAATTGCTGGGAGGTGCCATTCCTTATGAATGGTGTCATTCGCCCTTTGAAAGTTTTACTGATTCTGCCGGTATCCATCATTCTGGTATCATGAATGCACCTGCATTGATAATTCTTTTATTACTGACTCTATTATTGATAAAAGGCACACAGGAATCGGCTATTGTGAATATGATTATCGTATTCATTAAAGTTGCCATCGTACTCATCTTTATTGTGGTAGGTTGGAAATTTATCAATGCCGCCAATCATACCCCCTATTTAATTCCGGCAGATACACCTCCGGTAACCGACCAGGCAGGAAAAGTAATAGCTGATTACAGCGGATGGAACAAGCATGGATGGGGTGGTGTTCTTGGTGGCGCTGCCATTGTATTCTTTGCCTTTATTGGTTTTGATGCAGTAAGTACAGCAGCACAGGAAGCTAAAAATCCTAAAAGGGATATGCCCATAGGAATTCTTGGATCGTTAGTAGTGTGTACTATTCTTTACATTTTATTTGGCCACGTATTAACCGGTGTTGCCAACTGGAAAGATTTTGTGGATCCCGAAAAAGGAAGAGAAGCATCCGTTGCATATGCTATATCAACCTACATGAGTGGATATGGCTGGCTGGCTACTGGTGTAACAGTTGCCATTCTTGCAGGTTTTTCATCTGTGATCCTGGTGATGCTGATGGGACAGAGCCGTATATTCTATACCATGAGTAATGATGGATTAATTCCCAAAGCATTTGGCGAATTACATCCAAAATTCAAAACTCCTTATAAAGCTAACTGGATTCTGTTTGTTTTTGTAGGTTTGTTTGCTGCATTTGTTCCAGGCCATGTGGCAGGTGATCTTACTTCATTTGGTACCTTATTCGCCTTTGTGCTGGTAAGTGCAGGCGTTTGGATTCTACGAGTAAAAGCACCAAACATCACCCGCCCTTTCAAAACACCTTTGTACCCGGTTGTATCGACCCTGGGTGTATTGATTTGCACCGCAATGATTGTAGGACTGGATACCCAAACACTCAAAGTGGCTTTTGCCTGGATGGCTCTTGGACTGATTATTTACTTCCTTTACAGCCGCCATCACAGCAAACTCCGGTATCCCGGAGAAATTATGCCAAAGGCACAAGACTTTAACGAGCAATAACAAAAACCTAATAAAAACCGCCATTCGCAAATGGCGGTTTTTTCTTTGTGCACATCTCCCTAATTTTGCGACCAATTCATTATATATGGGACGGATTTTTGAAGTAAGAAAGAGTACCATGTTTGCCCGTTGGGATCGCATGGCCAAACAATTTACCCGCATTGGTAAGGAAATTGCAATTGCTGTAAAAGCAGGCGGACCCGAACCCTCTACCAATCCGGCACTTCGCCGCTGCATGCAAAACGCCAAGAGCGTAAACATGCCTAAGGATCGTGTAGAAGCCGCTATTAAAAGAGCAATGGGCAAGGAAATGGAAAACTATGACGAGATCCTGTATGAAGGTTATGCTCCGCATGGTGTTGCCATACTCGTTGAAACAGCTACAGACAACCACGTAAGAACAGTGGCCAATGTAAAAAGCCATTTTAACAAAGGTGGTGGCGCATTGGGCAACAGTGGTTCTGTATCCTTTCAGTTTAAAAAAATGGGGGTTTTCAAATTGAAGCCCGAAGGCTTGAACCCTGAAGACCTGGAACTTGAGCTGATCGATTTCGGCCTTGAAGAATTGGGCGAAGGAAGTGGGGAAAACGGAGAAGATGTACTGGTAATCCGTTGTGGTTTCACAGATTTCGGTCATATGCAGAAAGCATTGGAAGATAAAGGTATTAATCCATTAAGCGCTGAAGTTGAATGGATTCCTACTACAACTGTACCTGTAACAGATGCGCAAGCTGAGGATATCAGTAAATTAATCGAACGGCTGGAGCAGGATGATGATGTGCAGAAAGTGTTTCATAACATGGGATAAAAAAAATATAAGACCGGCAGTTCATAAGCCGGTCTTTTTTGCTTCATGGAACTAATAAAAGAGAAAATTGTATTATTTGACGGCGTTTGTAATCTCTGCCAGTCAACTGTTCAGTTTGTGATCAAGCACGATCACAGAAAAAAAATCCGCTTTGCATCCCTTCAGGGCGAATTCGGGCAACAGGTACTGAAAGAGCACAATCTGCCGTTAACAAATTATAATTCCTTTCTTTTTTTAGAAAACGGAAGGTTGCATATGAAAAGCGGAGCTGCTTTACGTTTATCCAGATATCTCGATGGTGTATGGCCGCTGTTCTATATTTTAATAATCATTCCACCCTTTTTAAGGAATGCTGTTTATGGGTTCATTGCAAAGAACCGTTACAGATGGTTTGGAAAACAGGAATCCTGCTGGCTTCCAACACCTGACCTGAAACAACGATTTTTGAACTGATAAACTTTTGTTGCCTGCCGATGTCAAACTCCTGAATCAGAAAATCTATTTGAATAATAAAGTTTGTAATCTAACTGCTCAATGTCCAACAGTAATTTCCTACAGCGTTTGAAGAAAAGCAGAGCCGCACTGTATTTACTATTCTTTCTGAATGGAGTTGTATTTGCTTCCGGTTTTTATTTTGTAGTTGAATCCAGGTATGAGACTGAGCTGTTTGAAGCAATTGCTCAAAAAATAAAATCGGATCTTCCTCCGAAATATACCGAAAATGAATTTGCAATAAAGGCACTGCAGGTATCAAATTATCTTCAGGAGCGCCGGTACCTTGTTTTTGGCGACCAGGAAATTAACGGCATCAAGGCTAACATATTTCACCCCTCAACAGTTGACCTGATGACGAATAACGGTGCCTGTGGAAGTTATGTTACAGTATTATCACGCATATTAAAAGCAAATAATATTAACGTGCGTATTGGACAAATGCAAGTAAACGGAAGAGATGCCGGGCATATGATTGTTGAAGCCTATGTAAACAACCGTTGGATTGTACTGGATCCTACTTACAGTTTATACTTTGTGAACCAGAATGGCCTTCCCGCAACTTTTAATGAAATAAAAAGTAACTGGAATACTTATAAATCACAAACTCCACCCGACTATAATCAAACCTTTTCCTTCGAGGGGATCCGTTATACCAACTGGAAAAAATTTCCACCATTCACTACTGCAGTGAAGAGTATCCTTGACCTTACTATGGGGAAAGAGAAATCTGATACCATTTCTATCAGGCCCTATTTATTACGAAATTACCACAAGCTTTCCTGGCTCACTTTCCTGTTTGAATTTGTGCTCATTTTATATACATGGAAAGTGTATAGAAAATATCATTTACAATTAAATCCTGAATCATTTCAGGCAGACTGAAATATTCAATTTATTCAGGGATAGAAATCTGGCCTTGCATATAAAAACAACATTGTCCGCCAATTACCACTCTGTCTCCCGAATCCTCACAATACAAATCACCACCCCGTTTACTTACCTGGGTAGCATTCATTTTTGTTTTATTGAGTTTTTGGCTCCAGTATGGAATTAATTGAGAGTGTGCCGAGCCTGTAACCGGATCTTCATCAATACCAGCAGCAGGGGCAAAGAAACGTGATACAAAATCCACCTGGCTGCTTTTAGCAGTAAGAATAATTTTAAACCCTGTTTGTTTCAAAGCAGTAAAATCAGGTTTACAATTGATCACTTCTTTTTCATCGGCAACTTCTATAATTAAATCCCGGTGTTTATAAACAGCGATTGCTGATTGTAAGCCCAATCCTTTGATTACGGCATCCACATCTTCTGTATATACTTCCGGCTTCCACCGGGGAAAATCAAGCAGCAAATCATTACCGGAACGGGACACTTTCAAAAGCCCGCTCTGTGATTGAAACAAAATTTCATTCTTAGCATATCCGGCAATGTTGAATAAATAATAAGACGCAGCAAGAGTTGCATGTCCACACAAATTCACTTCAACTTCAGGCGTAAACCATCGGATTTCAAAGACATCACCCGATGGGACAAAAAATACAGTTTCACTCAAGTTATTTTCCGCCGCAATTGCCTGCATCAGTTCTGTAGAAAGCCATTGGCTGATTGGAATTACAGCAGCCGGGTTTCCTTTGAACAGCTGGGATGTAAATGCATCTATCTGGTATAAATCAAGTTTCATATTATTCCGACATCATTTCTTTAACAACCTGTATAATTTCCTCTGCATTTGGTTTGCTGAAATAATCACCATCACTTCCATAAGCCGGACGATGTGCCTTTCCGGTTATGGTTCGGGGAGCTACATCGAGGAATTTATAACCACCCTGTTTTTCCATTACCTGGTTGAACATATAAGCGGAAGCACCACCCGGAACATCCTCATCAACAAATAAAATACGGTTTGTTTTCTTTAAGGATTGTAAGATCAGCTGCGTCCTGTCGAATGGCAATAATGTTTGCACATCCACAATTTCACAACTTATACCCATCAATTCCAATAAATGAGCTGCCTCTTCTATGATCCGAAGTACAGAACCGTAAGAAACAATAGTGATATCTGTACCGTGACGAATCACTTCAGGCATACCCAGAGGTACTTTAAATGATAAAAGATTCGCTGGTAATTTTTCTTTTAAACGATACCCGTTTAAACATTCAATCACAAGACCGGGTTCGTTACTATTCAATAAAGTATTATACATTCCAACCGCCTGCACCATATTTCTGGGAACACAAACATGGATACCTCGCAAGCTGTTAATAATCATTCCCATTGGCGATCCGCTATGCCAGATACCTTCCAGACGATGACCTCTGGTGCGTATGATCATTGGGGCTGCCTGTGACCCAACGGTACGGTATTGCATTGTTGCCAGATCATCTGTTAATGGCTGTAATCCATACACCAGGTAATCCAGGTACTGAATTTCAGCAATCGGACGTAAGCCACGCATTGCCAATCCAATTCCTTGTCCCATTATAGTTAGCTCACGGATTCCTGTATCAAAAATGCGTTCAACACCATGCTTTGCCTGCAAACCTGCAAATCCCTGGTTTACATCACCGATATACCCCAGGTCTTCTCCAAATGCAATTACTTTAGGATTGTTTGAGAACAGGGCATCGAAATATTTGTTCAAAATTTCATACCCGTTGAGTACAGGGGAATCTTCTGTAAAATTTGCTTTCTCTTCTTCAACCAACAAGGCACTTCCTGCTTTTTCATTATGCAAATGTGTATTGAAGTATTGTTGATTTTCCTTCTGAAGCTCGTCATAATAATTCTTTGCTTCACGTGCAGATTCTTCAGTTGAAAAAGAGATACAACGATAAAGCATGCTCATCACATCCCTCCGGCTCGGCTCACGGTTAGCTTTCAGTTCTTTAATCCAGCTTTCAATAAAAGGAACATTGCTGGCGGTTGCCTGTAAACCCGCTGTTACTTCCAGCACTTTCTTTACCTGGTTACTAATAGGTTCGTTGTATTCCTGCCAGGCTTCATTGCGCTTGCTACGTACATATTCTTTAATCTCTGTTTCTATCTGCAACAACTCAGATTCAGAAGCCAGATCATTCTCCAGCATCCATTCCTTCATCTTTCGGATACAATCCCATTCACGCTCCCATTGCAATCTTTCAGCTGTCTTATAACGCTCATGGCTACCCGAAGTTGAATGCCCTTGTGGCTGTGTTACCTCTTCTACATGAAACAAGGCGGGTGTATGAGTAGTTCTGATTTTAACAATTGCTTCCTCAAGGATTTCGCACATACCCGCATAATCCCACGCTTTGAGTTTGTAAATATCAATACCGTTGGATCCCTCCTTCTTTTGAAATCCTTTCAAAGCTTCGGAAACAGATCCTTTGGTTGTCTGGTATTTTTTGGGAACCGATATCCCATATCCATCATCCCATACAAAAAGTGCCAGTGGTATTTGCTGTACAGCCGCAGCATTAACCGTTTCCCAGAAGTGCCCTTCGCTTGTGGATGCATCGCCAATTGTTGCAAAGCAAATTTCGTTACCATTTAAAGAAAGATCTGTCAGGTCTTTCAATTGTTCCACTTCACGGAAAACTTTGGAAGCAAGAGCTAATCCAACTGCCTTGGGCATTTGTGCGGCAGTTGGTGCCATACCTGCTGCCAGGTTTTTATGGTTGACCAGATCAATTGTATTACCATTTTCGTCGGCAAAACGGGATGCAAAATGTGAGTTCATTTGGCGCCCACCACTATGTGGATCGTGGTTGATGTCCGGATCGGCATACAACTGAGCAAAAAACTGTTTTACAGTTGCCACACCGGTAGCGAAAGCAAATGTTTGATCCCGGTAATAACCACTGTAAAAATCGCCGGGTTTAAAAAATTTGGCCATCGCCAACTGGGGTACTTCTTTGCCGTCACCAAAAATGCCGAATTTGGCCTTTCCGGTCAGCACTTCTTTTCGCCCTAACAAACTTGCCTCCCGGCTCAGGCAAGCCATACGGTAGTCTTTGAGCACTTCGTTCCTGAAATGCTCAAACGACAACTGCTGTGTTTGAATTGCATCGTTAACTGGCTGTTCCATAGCGCAAAAATAACTGTTTTAGCTCCTGTTCAAAGGGTTCATTTTCAATTGTGAATAAGCTGTAAACCTACCGCTAAAGGCATACCAGCCTGAAAATGAACAACTGATATAGTAAAAGATTGGTAAATTATTGTGAAAGGCAACCCTTTCCTAACAAATACTATCTTTAATTATTATTATTTTTGGATACCGTAACTACATTTTTAAATGAAAAAATCTGTTGTATTGATTTGTTTACTGATGGCCGGGTACTGGGTGAAAGCTCAGCAAACACCCCCTCCTCAGGAAACAATTAAACTACCTGAAACCAGTTTTGATTTCGGTAAAATTCCTCAGGGGAAACCGGTTACACACAATTTTATTATTGAAAATACCGGAAAGGATACTTTAAAAATTGATAATGTACAGGCTTCATGTGGTTGTACAACTCCTGAATGGAGCAAAGCACCCATACTTGCCGGTAATAAAACAACCATTAAAGTTGGTTACAATTCAGCGGCAGAGGGTCATTTTGAAAAGACGATTACGATTTATTATAATGGAGGACAGGTAAAACAAATCACTATCAAAGGTGAAGTCTGGAAAACTCCTGAACAACCTGTACCTGGTAATGAAGCTCTCAATATTTTTAAACAATAATTTCTAATAACAAACACATGAAAAAGTTTTTATTTTTCGTTTTCGCCATTGCCCTTGTAAACATTGCAACAGCCCAAAGCAAAAAAGTAGCTGATGTAGCTAAGTTCAGCAGCGAAACTGTTGATCTGGGTAAAGTAAAAGTTGGCAACCCTGTAACCGCCACATTTGTTGTTACGAATACTTCAAGTGAAGATCTTGTAATTGAAAATGTAACTCCCGGTTGCGGATGTACAAAATCAGACTATACAAAAGAACCCATCAAACCCGGCAAAACCGGTAAAATCACTGCTACTTATAATGCGGCAGCTGTAGGAAACTTTAATAAAACAGTTTACGTGAAGTTTCTTGGGGTTGATGAACAGAAGAATCTTTCAATTGTAGGTGTTGTTGAACAATAATTGAAACAGATAATTTTAAAAAAGAACCCCGGGTCATTGAGCCGGGGTTCTTTTTTGTTGGACAATTCATTATTTACTATTGGTTAACTACGAAATGTTAGCCTGCATTATCTTTGCGCACATGTTAACGATCAGCCAACGTGGCGAACAGATGCCACCCTCACCCATCCGGAAATTGGTTCCTTTTGCCGAAGCTGCAAAAAAAAGAGGAACACAGGTGTATCATTTAAATATTGGTCAACCGGATATTCCTACCCCACCTTCTATTCTTGATGCAGTAAAGCATACATCAATCAAAGTTTTAGAATATAGCCACAGCGCTGGTAATGAGACATACCGCCGTAAACTCACCGGCTATTACAAAAAAGTTGGAATAGATGTAACCTATGACCAGATTATGATTACAACTGGCGGCTCTGAAGCAATTATGTTTGGGTTTATCACCTGTTTGAATCCGGGGGATGAAGTGATTATTCCTGAGCCCTTTTATGCAAACTATAATGGCTTTGCCTGTGCCGCAGGAGTAAAAGTAGTTCCGGTTACATCTCAAATTGAGTCTGGTTTTGCCCTTCCGCCCATTGAGGCTTTTGAGAAAGTAATTACACCAAAAACAAAGGCAATATTAATTTGCAATCCAAATAATCCTACAGGTTATTTATATAGTAAGGAAGAGTTGCTGGCATTAAAAGAAATCTGCCTGAAGTACAACCTCTATCTTTTTTCTGATGAAGCATATCGTGAATTCTGTTATGATGGAGATTATGTGAGTGCTATGCATCTGGAAGGTCTTGAACAACATGTTGTGCTGATGGACACGATCAGTAAACGCTATAGTGCCTGCGGAGCCCGACTGGGTGCATTTGTTACAAAAAACAAAGCAGTTTATGATGCGGCAATGAAAATGGCACAAGCACGATTAAGTCCGCCCGGATTAGCACAGATCATGGGAGAAGCGGCCGTTGATTTGCCGGATGATTATTTCGAAACAACAAAGACCGAATATATTGCCCGAAGGAATTTATTGGTAACCCGTTTGAACCAGATGGAAGGTGTATTTTGTCCGAAGCCCGGCGGGGCATTTTATGCAATTGCCCGGCTTCCGATAGATGATAGTGATAAATTCTGTCAATGGCTGCTGGAGTCCTTCAGTCATGAAGGAGCTACTGTAATGTTGGCCCCTGCTACCGGTTTTTACGGGACTCCAGGTTTGGGAATGAATGAAGTACGCCTGGCTTATGTGCTGAACCTTGAATCTTTGAACAAAGCGATGGATTGCCTGGAGAGAGCATTGAAAGAATATCCCGGAAGAACAGAAAAATGATTTGAGCAATCACTTACATTTCTCTATTTTTGCGGCCCGTTTGGCGCTAGTAGAACTAGCGAAGTAAGTCGGATTCAGATCCGACCGACGAGCGGGCGGACGGCAGTTCAAGTCTGCAACATTTGATCTTTTTTGGCGAGGTAGCTCAGCTGGTTAGAGCGTCGGATTCATATCCGACCGACGAGCGGGCGGACGGCAGTTCAAGTCTGCGATAAATGATTTTATTTGGCGAGGTAGCTCAGCTGGTTAGAGCGTCGGATTCATAACCCGAAGGTCGGCAGTTCAAGTCTGCTCCTCGCTACTACAACAACCCCGATCATCATCGGGGTTTTCTTTTTTATGAACTACACCGTTTACATTCTTTACTCAGAGAAACACGATAAAATTTATATCGGGTTTACCTCCAACCTCATTCAACGATTTAAAAGTCATCAACAATCAGGAAAAGATTGGACTTCTCATTACAGGCCGTGGACAGTTATTTATTGCCGGTTCTTTCCAGAAAAATCAGAAGCTCTTCTTTGTGAGAAAAAGCTAAAACAATACCGACAACGATTAAAAATCAGGAGTCTGATTCAGCAACATTTCCGCAGCTTCGGATATATCCATTTTCCGGATGCTGGTTAGAGCAGAGGATTCATATCCGCCCGATGAACGGGCGGACGGCACAAGTCTGCTCCTCGCTACTACAACAACCCCGATCATCATCGGGGTTTTCTTTTTATAGAGGTTAAATTTCAGTTTACATTAATATCTGTAACAAACCGCATTAATATTCATACCTGCCCCAACCGAAGCAAACAAAATCACATCGCCGGGATGGAGTTGATGAGGATCAACCTCTCCGTTCAACACAAGATCATAAAGTGTAGGAACCGTAGCAACAGAACTATTCCCCAACCAATGAATACTCATGGGCATAATATGCTCAGGAGGTGTTGAAATTCCATAAAGTTTATATAGGCGGGCAATGATCCCTTCATCCATTTTTTCATTGGCCTGGTGAATAAATACTTTTTTTAGCTGATCAATTGAAACACCACTTTTATCCAAACATTCTTTCATGGCAGCCGGAACATATTTCATTGCATACTCGTACACTTTCCTTCCTTTCATTTTCACATAGCGTACACGTGGATCACTATCGGGCAGATTAGATGGCCCCATATGAATATAGTTCACTTCATCGATCGAATGCGTTTGCATCGAAATACCTAAAATTCCGGTTCCATTTTCTGTAGTTTCTTTATACTCCAGAATTGTGGCACCCGCACCATCGCTGAATATCATACAGTCCCTGTCGTGATGATCAATAACACGTGATAAAGTTTCTGTACCAATTACAAGAATTTTTTTCGCAAGTCCTGCTTTAAAAAATGCATCTGCCTGGATTACACCCTGAACCCAACCAGGGCATCCAAAAAGAATATCATAAGCAACGCATGAAGGGTTATGAATCTCTAATTTATGTTTGATCAATGCTGCCAGAGAAGGCACAGCATCAGTTTGGATCGTGTTCTTAATCACATTTCCGAAATTATGTGCAACAATGATCTGATCAATTGTCTCCCGGTCTACTCCGCTATTTACAATTGCCTTTTCCGCTGCAATGGCACCTATATCCGAAGCAGTAAGATCATCACTTGTATATCTTCTTTCTTCGATTCCTGTAATCTGCTTGAATTTTTCAACAATCACTTCTGGCGCAGTAGGCAGTAATTGTTGCTCTTCTGAATAAAAAGTATGATTAACAAAGTCTTCATTTTTTTGAACAAACGGAGGGATATACGATCCGGTTCCGGTAATAAAAGAACGATACATAAACTTCAAATTATAAATGATTGACTGATATGATCCCTGAAATTACAGTTTTTCACGGGAGTACTGTTTCATTTCCGGCTTATTTATTATCACGTTTAATACTGATATATATCAATAAAAAAAGCAATCGGAAAGATTGCTTTTAAAGTTCAAATATCATTAAAGATACTGCAGTACTTTTTCCCCAATGGCATCCGTACCCAGCACTTTCTCTGCAGGTGTATGAACATCAGCGATATCCCTGGTGCGGAACCCTGCCTTCAATACCTGGTCAACGGCATTAATCACCGCATTGGACTCGTCTTTCATACCGAAAGAAATATCCAGCAACAAAGCTGCTGACAATACCGATGCCAGCGGATTGGCAACTCCTTTGCCCGTAATATCATGTGCCGATCCATGGATTGGTTCATAAACACCGGTGCCATCACCAATTGATGCACTGGCCAGCATTCCCATAGAACCAGCTATCTGCGATGCTTCGTCTGTAAGAATATCTCCAAACAAATTTGCCGTTACCACCACATCAAAACGTCGTGGATCTTTAATAAGCAGCATAGCTGTTGCATCCACAAACTGATGCTCAACCTCCACATCGGGATATTCCAATGCCACTTTCTGTATCACTTCCCGCCACAACCTGGAGGTTTCAATTACATTGGCTTTATCAACTGAGCATAATTTCTTTTTTCTTGTCCTTGCTGCATCAAACGCTTTTCGGGCTATACGCTCTACTTCATAACGACTGTATTCTGCAATATCATAAGCAGTATCTCCATTATTCTTTCTACCCTTCTCGCCAAAATAAATATCACCAGTAAGCTCACGGAAGAATAAAATATCAGCTCCTTTCAGTATCTCAGGTTTAATACTGGATGCTTCCAGTAATTCATCGAATAATTTAATGGGACGAAGGTTCGCATACAAGCCCAACTCTTTTCTCATCTTCAACAAGCCTTGTTCCGGACGAACTTTTGCTGAAGGATCATTATCATACTTGGGATGACCTACGGCACCAAATAAAACAGCATCTGATTGACGCATTTTTTCTAATGACTCATCAGGCAATGGATTACCGGTTGCTTCAATAGCTACATGTCCAATCAATGCTTCATCATAAGTAAATATGTGACCGAATTTTTCTGCCACTTTATCCAATACCTTCTTACCAACTGCTGTTACTTCCTGCCCGATTCCATCACCGGGTACAATTAAAATATGTTTATTAGCCATTTTCAAAAAAGTTATAAAGGCAGCCAGGCATTGAGGCACAAGACTGCACGATTGTTTAATTTATCTTTTTAATTTATGATATAAATCTCCATATGTATTAATAGTAGCCATCAATAAATGCTTTTCTTTTGCCTTTTTCCTTTTGCCTTTTTCCTTTTGCCTCCTGCCTTTTAAATAATATTCAGCATCTTTTGTGTTGCCTTGATGGCAGAAACGGTTTGATCGCTATCAAGTCCTCTAGTTTTAAACTCTCTTGTTCCGTTCATCCAGGTAATAATTGTTTCGCATAAAGCATCGCTCTTACCGCCGGGAGGTATCCGCACTGCATAGTCTGTCAGCTGAGGCAACTCCATTTTCTTTTGCTTATAGATCTTTTTTAATGCATTCATAAATGCATCATACTGACCATCACCTTGTGCATGCTCTTCAAAAAACTCGCCGTTGATATTCAAACGCAGTGTTACTGAAGGATGAAGATTTTTTGCGTGTGTAAGAACATAATCCTCCACCTTCACTTTATCCTGGATAGAGTTACTATCCAACACATCAGAGAGGATATAAGGCAAATCTGCCTGGGTAACCACTTCTTTTTTATCGCCCAGTTCGATGATTCGTTGTGTAACTTTCTTAAGGTCCTCATCAGACAACTGAATACCCAACTGATGAAGATTGTTCTCAATATTAGCCTTACCACTTGTTTTGCCCAGCGCATATTTCCGCTGACGGCCGAAACGTTCCGGCATCAGATCACTGAAATATAATTTATTCTTCTTATCACCATCGGCATGAATACCTGCTGTTTGTGTAAATACATTTTCACCAACAACCGGTTTATTGGCAGGTATACGAACACCGGAAAAAGATTCCACAATCTTGCTTACATGGTACAATGATTTTTCAACAACAGATGACTTCATCTTCGGTAAAAAATCATGCATTACCGCTATAGCACTGGCCAGTGGTGCATTCCCTGCACGTTCGCCCATTCCGTTTACTGTAAGATGCAAACCATGTACTCCTGCCTTCATCGCTTCCAGTACATTCGCCGTACCCAGGTCGTAATCATTATGTCCGTGAAAATCAAAATGAGTATCGGGGTAACGACTAATAATTTCTGTAAGGAAAACAGATACTTCTTCCGGCGAAAGAATGCCCAGTGTATCCGGCAGCATCACACGCTTCACCGGTTGCTTTACTATAAAATCCAGGTATTGAAACACATACTCCTTCGAGTGACGCATACCGTTACTCCAATCTTCAAGATAAACGTTGCATTCAATCCCCTTTTTCTTTGCCAGTTTAATAACAGCAGCAATTTCAGCAAAATGTTGTTCGGGTTTTTTCTTCAGTTGATGCGTGAGATGATTCAACGAACCTTTTGTGAGCAGGTTCATTACCTTTGCGCCGGCTTTGATCATCCAATCCACAGATACATCCCCATCAACAAACGTAAGCACTTCAACCCTGTTGAGCATTCCGTTTGCCTTTGCCCATTTTGTGATTCGTTTCACCGCATCAAATTCACCTTCAGACACACGGGCAGAGGCGACTTCTATCCGGTCCACTTTCAACTCTGTCAACAACAGTTGTGCGATCGTTAATTTTTCGGTAGCCGAAAATGATACACCGCTGGTTTGTTCACCATCCCTGAGAGTGGTGTCCATGATTTCAATGTAACGCTGGGTATGTGGCATAGTTGCTAAGGTATTATAACTTAATAGGGACTGCTTGCTGCAAAAGTTTGAATATCTGCTTTCATGGATTGCAGGTAATCGATATCATCAAATCCATTCATCATGTTATGCTTTTTATAACCATTGATATCAAATGATTCCTGATCTCCTGTTGCAACAATTGTAATTGTTTGCTCCGGCAGATTTACTTCCAGTTCAGCTTTCGGATCTGCTTCGATTGCTTTGAATATTTTATCAAGGAATTCAGGGCTGACTGTTACCGGTAAAATACCAATATTCAAAGCATTTCCTTTAAAGATATCTGCAAAGAAACTCGATACCACGCAACGAAAGCCATAATCATAAATGGCCCAGGCCGCATGTTCCCGGCTGCTACCGCTGCCAAAATTCTTACCCCCCACTAAAATCTTACCTGAGTAAATGGGGTTGTTCAATACAAAATCCTGTTTCGGAGTATCGTCACTGTTATAACGCCAGTCACGAAACAGATTATCGCCAAACCCTTCACGCTTGGTAGCTTTTAAAAAGCGGGCAGGTATGATCTGGTCTGTGTCCACATTTTCAATCGGCATGGGAACCGCTGAGCTTTTGAGGACTGTAAATTTATCGTAAGCCATATATTATTTCAGATTTTAGATTTTTTAATTTCAGATTTACTTATCAATTTTTACGTACTCCTCATTAATTCATCAGTTCTCTTGGATCAGTAACCACGCCTGTTACCGCTGCTGCAGCTGCCACTAACGGGCTAGCCAGCAAGGTTCTTGCACCTGGACCCTGGCGTCCTTCAAAGTTCCTGTTACTGGTACTAACTGCATATTTGCCTGCAGGAATTTTATCATCATTCATTGCAAGACAGGCAGAACATCCCGGCTGACGAAGCTGAAACCCGGCTTCCGTTAAGATATCAAGGATTCCTTCTTCTTTAATCTGTTGTTCTACAATATGAGAACCGGGCACCAGCCATGCTGTAATATTATCGGCCTTCTTTCTTCCTTTTACGATACTGGCAAACGCTCTGAAATCTTCAATACGTCCGTTGGTACAACTTCCTAAGAATACATAATCCACCTGCTTACCAATGATCTTTTCATTTTCAGAAAAACCCATATATGCAAGTGATTTTTTATAAGAAGCTTCACCATCTTTTACTTCTGATGCAACAGGAATTGAATGGGTAATCCCTGTACCCAGACCAGGATTAGTACCATAGGTGATCTGTGGTTCAATCTGATCGGCTGAGAAACTCAACTCAAGATCAAACTTCGCACCGGCATCAGTTTTTAATGTTTTCCAATAAGCCAATGCTTTATCCCACGCTTCTCCCTTTGGTGCAAGATCCCTTCCTTTTAAATAATTAAAGGTTGTTTCATCCGGAGCAATCATTCCACCACGTGCACCCATTTCAATGGAAAGGTTACATACCGTCATACGGCCTTCCATACTCATATTTTCAAACACTTCACCAGCAAACTCAATAAAGTAACCGGTAGCACCGCTGGCGGATATTTGTGAAAGAATAAATAATGGTACATCTTTTGGCACTACACCTTTTCCTAATTTACCATTGATGGTAATCCGCATTTTCTTGGGGCGTGGTTGCATGATACATTGCGAAGAAAGCACCATCTCCACTTCACTGGTACCAATACCAAATGCAATGGCACCAAACGCACCATGTGTGGATGTATGTGAGTCGCCACAAACAATGGTCATACCCGGAAGTGTAATACCATTCTCCGGTCCTACCACATGCACGATACCATTCTTGGGATTCCCTAATCCCCAATGAGAAATGCCATATTTAGCAGAATTCGTTTCCAATGCCTTTAACTGGTTGGCTGAAAGCGGATCCTGTACGGGCAAATGCTGATTGATGGTTGGTGTATTGTGATCGGCGGTTGCAAATGTTCTTTCAGGAAACATTACTTTCAAACCACGGTTTTCCAGGCCAAGGAAAGCGACCGGACTGGTTACTTCATGAATGAAATGACGATCGATAAAAAAAACATCGGGACCATCGGGAATGCTGCGCACCACATGTGCATTCCATACTTTTTCAAATAAAGTAGTTGCTGTATTGCTCATATAAATTGATATTAAAAAGATGAAACATCAACAATGGAAACAACCAATGCTGATTACTCCTTCAAATGTATTTTAAATCCTAAATTTGTAAAAACGTATTTTTCTATCATTTCCATTGATAAAACCGATCGATCAATATGGAGCTACGTCAACTTCGTTACTTTACCCGAACGGCTGAACAGCTGAACTTCACCGAAGCAGCTCATACCTTGTACATCAGCCAGAGTACTTTATCTCAGCAAATCAAGCAGTTAGAAGATGAATTGGGGATTCCTTTGTTTGACCGTATTGGCAAAAGAGTGAGGCTTACAGAAGCCGGCGAACAATTTCTACCCTATGCCCGGCAAACATTGGCAGATGCAGAAAGCGGTCGATTTGTGATTAATGACCTGAAAGGACTTAAGAAGGGAGAATTGCGAATTGGAGTTACTTATGGATTATCGGCATTACTTACACCAGTATTGATACAATTTTCGGCGCAATATCCCGATATCAAAATCTTTGTTGAGTTTGGCACTTCAGAAGATTTGCTGGACAAACTGAAGTCGATCAAGGTAGATTTTTTACTTTCCTTTCTTGAACTACAGGATAACGAAATGTTTATTTCGCAACAGTTGTATGATTCACAGTTAACGTTGGTGGCACATCCTTCCAATTTGATTGCATCAAAAAAATCAATTTCAATAAAAGACCTGAAAGAGATTCCATTGGTGCTTCCGGCAAAAGGATTTCACACCCGTCATTTTCTGAATGAAGCGCTGGCAAAAAATAATATTCTTCCTAATGTAAAAATGGAATTGAACGACATCAACACCTTATTGCAATTAGTTGAAACAGGGAAATGGTGTACCATCATGACCGTTGCTGCTGTAAAAGGAAAACAATCATTAAAAACAATTCCCATCAAAGGATTAAACATCATCAGCCAAGCGTCTATTACTTGGCCCAAAGACAGTTACCGTAAAAAAGCAGCGCTTGTTTTTACAGATATGATTAAAAAACAAATGAAATAAGCAGCTAACTGTTGAGCAATTGTCCGATCCGTTGTTTCACTTTCTCTGCATTGGGCAACATCGCAGCTTCCAGAGCAATATTCATTGGTACGGCAGGCAATGGCAAAGCTCCCATTACCTCAACCGGCATATCCAGCCATTGAAAGCAATTGTAGTGAATGCGATGTGCCAACGCTTCTGCAAATGAATTCAACTGTTGCTCCTCTGTGAGTACAAGACATCTACCATGTTTTTTTACCGTTTCAAAAATCAGCTCTTCATCCAATGGGAATAAGGTACGCAGGTCAATAACTTCCACCTGACCTATATAATGTTTCGCTGCTGCCTTTGCCCAATATACTCCCATACCATAAGTAATGACACAACAGGTCTCTCCTTCTTCCACCCAATCTTCATCGGCCTGTAACACAATATTTCCTTTTCCTAACGGTATAGAATAGTCGCTGGATGGTTCCACAGTCCTTGCATCTTCTGTTCCCGGAACCTTGCTCCAATACAATCCCTTATGCTCCAGCATCACTACCGGGTTAGAGTCATAAAAAGCAGCTTTCATCAATCCCTTCATATCAGCAGCATTGGATGGATATACAACTTTAATTCCTTTGATGGTTAACAATGTAGACTCCACACTTCCGCTGTGGTAAGGACCTCCACCACCATAGGCACCAATAGGCACACGTATCAATGATTGAACAGGAAACTTTCCATTACTCAGGTAACAGCTCTTTGAAATTTCGGTCACAAGCTGATTGAATCCCGGATAGATATAATCAGCAAACTGTATTTCAACAATTGGTTTTACACCAACAGCGCTCATACCAACAGTGGAACCAATGATATAGGCTTCCTGTATAGCTGTATTAAACACACGATGTGAACCAAACTGATCGGCCAGAGTAGCAGCTTCCCGGAACACACCACCAAGCCGGTAACCCACATCCTGTCCGTATAAAACAGCTTCCGGGTTCGATTCCATAATTTCACGAATGGCCACCATACCTGCATCCACCATCAATATCTTCTCAGCACCTGCCGGAGAACGTTCGCCTGTTTCCCGTGTTATGGCCGGCGGAGCAAACACATGTTTTTCAACCGTTGAAGGATCAGGATCCCCGGCATTGACCGCCATTTCAAACTGATCATTGATATATTGTTGGGCTTCCTGATAAATTTGATCCAGTTCATTTTCTCCAATTCCATTGGCGATACACAATTGCTTCAGCTTGGGCAATGGGTCCTCTGCCATATGCCGCTCCAGGTCTTCTTTGGAACGATAGAATTCCTGTCGCACACCACTGGTATGATGGCCCAGCAAGGGGACTTCGGCTACAACGATATACGGGCATCTGTGTTTGCGTACATATTCCACAGCATGTTGCATGGTAGCAAATGAATCTTCAAAATCACTTCCATCGCACCTGATCCTTCTGATACCGGGAAAACCACCTGCATATTCATAAGCATCCATTGCCCTTGCTTCTTTTGCAGATACACTAATGCCCCAATTATTATCCTGTACAAGGTAAATAATGGGCAACTGTTTAAGAATTGCAAATTGAATTGATTCGCTCACTTCCCCCTCTGTCATGCTTGCATCGCCCATGGAACATAGTACAACCGGCAGTTGCCCGTTCTCATTTTTTTGCAGTAAAGGCGATTTGATTTTATCTAAATATTGTATCCCTTGTGCAATACCGGCAGAAGGAATGGCCTGCATTCCCGTAGCACTGCTCTGATGAATGATTTTAGGCTTATCGTCGCTTCTGTAGCTGGGATGGGAATAATACTCCCGGCCCCCACTGAAAGGATCATCTGCTTTTGCCAGTAACTGCAGCATTAGTTCATAGGGTTCAAACCCCAGGCCAAGCAATAAACTATCGTCCCTGTAATAAGGGCTCACCCAATCGTTTTTTTCTAACTGCAACGCAGCTGCAATCTGTATCGCTTCATGTCCTCTTGAGGTGGAATGAACATACCGGCAAACAGACCGTTTGGTATCGTATAAGGAACTCATGTGCCGGGCATGACACATGATCCGGAAAGCTGTTCTTAAAATTTCCTGGTTCATGAATGGCAAACAATTGTTCGCAAATTAAGTGAAGTCCAATAAAAAAGCCACCTGTTTGTACAAGTGGCTTAAAATAGTTTACAGTAGCTGAATTATTTGATTTCTACCTGCAGCAGGCTTTGCTTTTCAATAAACGCTTCCAGTTCATCACCCACCACACATTCACCCACACCTTTGGGAGTACCTGTAAAAACGAGATCGCCAATATTCAGAGAGAAATACTGGGAGATATTTTCGATGATCTGGTTAAAGTGGAAAATCATATCTGCACTGTGCCCTTCCTGCACCAATTCCTTATTCTTATAAAGACTGAAGTTGATATCATCCAGATTCAATTCGGGCTTAATATCAATAAACTTGCCAACAGCAGCTGAGTTATCCCAGGCTTTGGCTTTTTCCCAGGGGAGACCTTTTTCCTTTAACTCCTGCTGCACATCACGTGCGGTAAAATCAATCCCTACCGTGATTGCATTGTAATATTTGGAAGCATGCTTCTCCTGAATGTATTTGCCATTTTTGGAAATGCGCAATACCAGTTCCGTTTCATAATGCAGTTCATTGGTGAACTCAGGATAATAAAACGGCATATGAGGCTGAAGAAGAGCGCTCTTCGGCTTCAGAAAAATGACAGGTTCATCTGGTATATCATTGCCGAGTTCTTTGGCATGATCCGCATAGTTTCGTCCTACGCAAAAGATTTTCATTTGGTTGTGTTTTTGCTTTTTAATCAGGTTTCAGGCCTGGTTTCTGGAGGACTTGGACTTAAAGGATGCGAACCGCATCGGGAAACGTAAACAACGAAGTTAAGTATTGCCAAACGAAATTTAAAGGGTTATTTCGCTTTTGTTTACATGATTCATTGCCTTTTCAATTCCCGTAAATATAAAGCTTTCAATGGCTTCCACAGAAGCCGTGATCTTTTTACTTAATAAAGGTAACTCTTGTTCTGTCCATTTTCCAAGCACAAAATCCACTTGTCCGCCTTTGGGAAACCCGTTACCAATACCAAACCGTAGCCTTGGATAGGATTGTGATTGCAGGCTTTCTTCAATACTTTTGAGCCCATTATGGCCGGCACTGCTACCGGATGGTCGTAACCGTAACCTGCTTAATGGCAAAGCCAGCTCGTCTACAATTACGAGTGTATTTTCAACTGCCACTTTTTCTTTATCCATCCAGTATTTAACAGCCTTCCCGCTCAAATTCATATAAGTGGAAGGTTTGATACAAATGAGCACCCTACCCTTGACTTTGATTTCTGCCACAGATGCGAGCCTGTCGGTTTTAAAAACACCTCCATGCTTTTTCACCAGTTCATCCACCACATCAAAACCAATATTATGACGGGTATGTTCATATTCTGCACCAATATTTCCCAATCCAGCAATGAGATATTTCATAGTTGATAAATCTAAGGTCTCTTATAAATAAAAAATCCTCCCACAGGGGGAGGATCTGATATTGTAAAACTAAGATTATTTCTTATCCTCAGCTTTCGCTTCTTCCTGTTTCAACTGGCGTGTTAATACCACAGATGCTACTGGGATACGGGGTGAGTTCATCACTTCGTAATTATCAGCTTTCACATCTTCCACACGTATGTTACCGTTCAGATCCAAAGGAGTGAGATCCACTTCGATCGATTCTTTCAGGTATTTAGGATAAGTCTTCACTTTCAGAGATTTGATTTTAGTGATGAGCTTACCGCCGTTTTTAACTCCGATAGATGCGCCAACGAATTTCAAAGGAATAGTAGCGATCACTTTTTTATCTTCTACCAGTTCCAGCAAATCCACGTGTGCCAGTGCATCTGATACTTTATCAAATTGCAGATCTTTCAAAATGCATTTGTAAACTTTGCCATTCACTTTAACTTCTGCCAATTGGAAATCGGGAGTGTAAACAAGCGATTTAAACGCTTTGGCAGGAGCATAGAAATTTACTTCTTCAGAGCCGCCATAAATTACACCAGGCACCATTTCCTGAGAGCGAAGTTGACGGGTGGCTTTTTTCCCGTTTTCGGTCCTCAAGTGACCCTCGATTGTAACTGTCTTCATTTTTTGTTGTTTTATTGTTGTTTAAAATTCACTTATTTATCCCGCCGCTGCGAATGAATGAAGAGACTGGTGATACTCTTATTCTCGTAAGCATTCCGGATGGCTACTGCAAAAAGATCGGCCACACTCAGCACTTTGATTTTCGGACTTTCCTGTTTCAGTGGAATAGTATCACAAACCACTAATTCTTCCAACACACTGTTTTCAATGTTCTCGTATGCTTTCCCGCTTAAAACCGGGTGCGTTATCAAAGCTCTCACACTTCTTGCGCCTTTTTCTTTTAAAAGAGCTGCCGATTTGGCCAGTGTTCCACCTGTATCACAGATATCATCAATAAGAACCACGTCCCTGTCTGCCACATCTCCAATCACCACCATGCTTGCAATCTCATTGGCTCTTTTTCTGTGCTTATCGCAAATCACCATTTCCACTTCAAAATAGCTGGCAATTTCACGAATACGGTTGGCACTTCCCACATCGGGGGCCGCAAAGGTAAGGTTTTCCAGCTTCAGACTGTCAATGTAAGGAATAAAAATTGAGGAAGATTCCAGGTGGTCCACGGGTATGTCAAAATAGCCCTGAATCTGGGGTGCATGAAGGTCCATGGTAATAATCCTGTCGGCCCCGGCCGCTTCTAACATATTGGCTACCAGCTTAGAACCAATTGCCACCCGTGGTTTATCTTTCCGGTCCTGGCGTGCAAAACCATAGTAAGGAATTACAGCCACCACTTTATTTGCCGATGCTCTTTTTGCTGCATCAATCATGAGTAGCAGCTCCATGAGGTTATCAGTAGGTGAAAACGTACTTTGAATGAGGAACACCATATCGCCCCGTATACTTTCCTGAAAAACGGGTTGAAACTCGCCGTCGCTAAAACGTTGAGTGACACTTTTGCCAAGCGGTGCACCAAATTTCTGAGCAATTTTTTCGGCAAGGTACTTTGAACCTGTCCCGGAAAAAATCTTAGGAGAACGATTCATCATGTGTAGCAGTTTGGAAAGTTGGAAATTGCGGCGAAGATACTTCCTAAATCGCAACTAATCCGAAAACAATCCACTGCTTTTCAACAAGATTTTCTCTGATTACAGACTTATTCAATAGTGGCAAGAGTTACAAAGAAATTTCCAGCCTTGTTTGATGGAACAGATTGATCCGATTTCACAGTTGCCCGATCAGAATTCTGAATTCCCTGATGCAATAGCATCACTAAAAAAATAAGTGAGAAAATAAGATTGGAGATGACGACGACTGCAAAAGCAGAAGATTTAATCAATCTTCCTTTTGATTGAAGTAAGGAGGTCATAGGACGTTTGGTTTTAGATATTGGAATATTGAAAATATGACTTTATTTTGAAATATGCAAGCTAACCGTAAAAGCATCAAAAACTGGGCCCCGGACGACCGCCCAAGGGAAAAGCTGTTTTCACATGGCCCCGACGCTCTTAGTAACGCCGAACTCGTTGCAATATTGCTTGGCTCGGGCACACGCCAACAATCGGCACTGGAATTGGCAAGGGACATACTCACAATGGCCGGCAACAATGTACATACGTTGGGCAAACTCGGTACAAAAGATCTCATGACCATCAAAGGAATTGGTGCAGCAAGAGCCATTACTATTGCTGCTGCTATGGAATTGGGAAGAAGGCGCCAGGCCACAGAAGTTCAGAAGGACATTGTGCGAAACAGCAGCGACATTGCTCATTATCTGCAAGCGAAATTAAAAGACAAAACGAAAGAGCTATTTGCTGTTGCATTTCTTAACAGAGCCAACCGCATCAATCACATTGAGATCATCAGCGAAGGTGGCATCACCGGTACTGTAGCCGATCCAAGAATTATTTTGAAACTGGCTTTACAACACAATGCTGTGAGCCTTGTATTATGTCACAATCATCCGTCTGGAAACTTAAAACCCAGCCGGGTCGATGAACAACTGACGCAAAAAATAAAAGAAGCTGCCTTGTTGCTGGATATTCAATTACTCGATCACATTATTGTGAGCGATGAAGGGTATTATAGCTTTGCGGACGAAGGCATCATTTGATGAAATAAAAAACCCCGGCCAAACCGGGGTAAAGTATTTTAAGGCGACGATTAAAACGGTAAATCATCAACAATATCTGTAGGCACAGATGATGGTCCGGAAGCTGCCGGAGGCACACTGTACCCCTGAGAAGGAGCACCACCACCTTCGGCAGTACGGCTTCCCAGCAATTGAATATTTAAAACACGAAGTGAAAGAGAAGCGCCTGTTTTACCATCCTGTGTCTGGTATGTACGCACTTCAGGAGTGCCTTCCACATATACCTGTGTACCTTTTTTGAGATAAGGTGCAATACCTGTTCTGTCGCTCCAATATGCACAATCCACCCAAATGGTTTTATCCTTCTGATTACCGGCACTGTCTTTATACCGCTCTGTATGTGCCACAGTGAAGTTCATTACATTTTTTCCGTTAACAGTGTTTACTGCACAGTCTTTTCCAAGGTTGCCAATTACTTGTAACTTAATCATAACTTAAAATTTTGTTTACTGAATTAAAATCCAATTTACAGGAATTGAAGTATATAAAACCAATCTTGTTGAAATTTAAGTTTTAAAGGAATACACAAGAATGGGAAACCTGAAAATTGTGTCCCAACTTTGAATAGTGGCAAACATCAGATTACATACAACGTTACTGGAAGACGGACCTATTGTTGAAGCAGAAATTTTCCCAGATGAAGAATCATTTCTCAAGCAAAAAAATTTTGGTACACCGGAAACCTTTGCCAGTGTGCGCCTTTTAGTTGATACAGGTTCTAATATTTCCGGGCTCGATTTTTCGCTCATCAAATTGCTTTCACTCCCCTCCCTGAATCAAACGGAAGAATGGGTACAGGGTACAAACGAAAACTGGCAGGCCAAACGTTTCGGATGTATACTATACCTACCCATATTTGAACAGAAAGCATTAACCATTGAAATTCTGGGTGGTAATTATCCCAGCAACCGGTTTCATGGCATCATCGGCAGAGACGTTTTGCAATTCTGCAATTTTCAGTACGACGGTATCCGGAACGATTTTACCCTTACTGCCAAAGGCTTTTAAACAATCCATTTCAAACCCGCCCTTTCCCGTAATTTTGCAGTTTGGCCTGTAGCAAACAGGTATTAAATTTTGACAGAACATGAGCAGGAAAGGAAAAGTTTTGGTAGCCATGAGTGGCGGAATCGACAGTACAGTTACTGCGCTGATGCTCCACCACGAAGGCTATGAAGTGGTGGGTATTACAATGAAAACCTGGGATTATGCATCCAGCGGTTCCGGAGCAAAAGGAAAAAAAGAAACAGGCTGTTGCAATCTCGACAGCTTTAATGATGCACGTGCTGCTGCTGTGCAACATGGGTTCCCCCATTATATTCTGGACATCAGGGAAGAATTTGGTGATTTTGTGATCAACAATTTTGTTGATGAATACCTGAATGGTCGCACCCCTAACCCATGTGTTTTATGTAATACTCATATCAAATGGAGAGCCTTACTTAAAAGAGCTGATGCCATGAATTGTGATTTCATTGCCACCGGGCATTATGCAAATATTCACCAGCACTCCAATGATCGTTTTTACATCAGCAAAGGTGTGGATGAAACCAAGGACCAAAGCTATGTCTTGTGGGGGCTGCAACAGGATTTGCTGAGCAGAACCTTACTCCCATTGGGCGGTTACCGTAAAAGCGAAATCCGCCAGATGGCGCATGATTTTGGTTACCCGGAATTAGCCAAAAAAGCAGAGAGCTATGAAATTTGTTTTGTGCCCGACAACGATTACCGTGGCTTCCTAAAACGCAGAGTAGACGGGTTGGAGGAAAAAGTGGCCGGTGGTCATTTTGTTGATAAAACCGGAAAGATACTGGGACAACACAAGGGCTACCCGTTCTATACTATTGGGCAGCGAAAAGGACTGGATATCACTTTCGGTAAACCTGTCTTTGTAACAGGCATCAATCCCGAAAATAATACCGTTGTATTGGGAGATGAAGAAGACTTATTAAAAACAGAAATGAAAGTGGGCAAACTGAATCTGCTGAAATATGATACCATCACTCCCGGAACAGAAGCGATTACCAAAATCAGGTATAAGGATTCAGGAACTTTGTCGAACTTATATCCTGAAGCCGATGGAACTGTTTCCGTTCATTTCTTTGAGAATGCCAAAGGAATTGCGCCGGGGCAGAGTGCCGTTTTTTACGAAGGAAATGATGTGATCGGAGGCGGAATTATCATGCGATCACCAGTGGTGTAAGCAATGAAACCTGCTTTTTTTCGTTATTTCAAAAGTTGCCGGATGCAGCAAAGTTGCACATTATGTCATCTTGTAAGCATAGAAAACTGAAAATCATTAACTAACTTAGTCGTGATGAACCACCGAACCATACTAAAATCCATGAGCAAAACCACCCTTCCCGTACTGCTGATGCTGCTTGCTTTCGTTTCATGTAAACGTGAAACCGAAACCTTCCAGACTGAAGCACTGAGCAACCTGATCCCCCTTGAAATAGGCAAATACATTATTTACAGGCTCGACTCCACCGTATTTATCAATAGCGGCAAAGTGGAAGCTGTACATAAATACCAGGTAAAACATCTTGTAAGTCTGAAGACAGTTGACAATCTTGATCGCCCTACCTGGCGTGTAGACGTTTACATTAATGACTCACTGGCATCGGGCCCATGGACACCCAGCAGTTATTATTTTGTAACCCCTCTTCCCGATCAAACAGAAGTAATTGAGAACAACCTGCGGGTTATCAAATTACATCTGCCGGTGAAAGAATTGTTCACCTGGAGAGGTAACAGCTATTTACCCGATCGTCCATATGCAGCATTGTATGCCACCAATATTGATCAGAACATGGACATATGGGATTTTACCTATGACCAGTTAGATCAGACAGAAACAATTGGTGGAAAATCGGTTCCCAACGTAACAACTGTTACACATGTAGACGAATCCAGGAATGTTCCCATGACTACAGATACCATCTATGCATCGAGAGAATACTCCATGGAGAAATATGCAAAAAACATAGGATTGGTTTACAAAGAACATGTATTGTGGGAAAATCAACCTCGTCAAAGAACAACTGGCAATCCTCCAAACATTGTTGTTACATACGATCCCATACGTGTTGGTTTTGGAGTAAAAATGTGGATGATCAGCAAAAACTAATCAAGCGATAAAAGAAGTGTTTGCATGAAAAGATATTATCTTCTGCTCCTAATGTTGATTGGCATCATCAACGGAGTTGCAGCACAAACACTCACAAAAAAAATCATCTTTTTTAAAGACAAAAAGAACAGTCCTTACAGTTTATCCCAACCTGCTGTTTATTTATCGGCAAAAGCCATTCAGAGAAGAACAAATTATGGCATTGCAATTGACAGCACTGACCTTCCTGTTAATCCTGCTTATATTGATAGTGTGGCTAAAGCCGGCGCTGTAACAATTCTTGGTCGTTCAAAATGGCTGAATGCGGTCATCATTCAAACATCCGATGCAACAGCCTTAACCAAAATCAATTCTTTTCCCTTTGTAAAATCAAGCCAGGGTATTGCGCTACGCATAAGCAGCAGCGGAAGGTTACAACCTAAATTGAACAATAACATTACTCCTGTTACAACATGGAAGAATCAGCAAGTGGCTGCTGATACGTTTAACTACGGATCATCTTCGTCACAAATACAAATCACCAATGGACAATTCCTTCACAATATTGGTGGCCGCGGACAAGGAATGACAATCTCTTTTCTTGATGCAGGATTTTTTGGATATACCACCAATCGCTTTTTTGATAGTGCAAGAATTAAAGGCCAGATAAAAAGCAGCTGGGATTTTGTATCGAATAATGCAAATGTGAATGATGATGATACACATGGCATGCATTGTTTTTCCATAGTGGCAGCTTACAAACCCGGTGAATTTGTTGGCACCTGTCCTGAAGCATCCTTTCATTTACTTCGAACAGAAGATGCAGCTACAGAACAAATCATTGAGGAATACAACTGGGCTTTGGGTGCTGAATATGCAGACAGTTCCGGTACTGATATTATTTCTTCTTCTCTCGGTTATACTACGTTTGACGTACCCGGTTTTGATCACACGTATGCCGATATGGATGGCAATACCACCATCATTACACGTATGGCAGACATGGCTGCCTCCAAAGGAATCCTTGTATTAAACAGTGCAGGAAATGATGGAAATAATCCATGGAAATATATTGCCGCACCTGCCGATGGAGACAGTGTTCTTACTATAGGATCAGTTAACAGCAGTGGCGTAATTGCTGTTACTTCCAGTTACGGCCCCACAAGCGATGGACAAATAAAACCAGATGTGCTAACAGTTGGGCAAAATGCAATCATGTCTACCACCTCGGGCACCGTTGGCACGGGCAGTGGAACATCTTATTCATGTCCGAATATGGCTGGCATTGCAACTTGCTTCTGGCAATTGTTCCCGGAAGTAAATAATATGAAAATCATTACCACACTCCGTAAAAGCAGCGACCGGTTTACAGCACCTTCGGATCAATACGGATATGGAATTCCCAATATGAAAAAGGCTACCGGTATTTTGTTAGCTGAGCTATCAACACTCAATGCAACGATCAATACCTGTACGGCCACAATTACATTTTCCAGCAAGGATATCAAAACCATGCGTTATGTGATTGAGCGGAAACTTCCCGGAGAAACATCTTATACTACAGTACAGACCATTGCAGCTAAAGGAACTGTTTTCAGCAACCAGTCATATCAATTCAACGACAATTTATCCAATAAACCTGCAGGAACGGTGAGTTATCGTATTCAACAGGTGATTGACACCACAACTGCTGGTTTTTATTCTGTAGCTATTGATTCATCTGACCTGATACTACCCGGATCCTGCACATCAACCGGTATCATTGAACCGGGCAACAACAGTAAACTGGTACAACTCTACCCCAACCCGGCAAAAAATCAACTTACCATCAAACTCACAGACGAAACTTTTGTAAAAAAACTGGCAATACAGATTTTTAATCGGCAGGGGCAATTGGTTTATACAGGAGAATATCAAAAGCAGTCAGGAGCAGGACAACATATCCTGAATATAAAACAACTGCCGGCAGGCAATTACATTCTCACGCTGAAACAACAGGACAAAATCTACAGTATAAAGGAATTTGTGAAACAGTAATTACGGTTTCGTTAGTAATGCCGCAAACATCGTATCTGCTTTCTTATCGTAACCCGTTAATAAACGTTGTTCAATGATACGAAGCTGATGTGCTTCAGCCAGTAAAGCAACCTGCTGTTCATTCTCCTTCGCATAAACAGAACAGGTGATGTATAACAGGTATCCATTCTTTTTTAAGGCAGGCAATGCATTCGTTACAATCTTATTTTGCAAGCTGGAATAAACATCAATCTGTTCCTTTTTAAAATAAGTAAGATATTCAGGTGTTCGCCCCCATGTACCCGAACCGGAGCAGGGAACATCGGCAATGATGAGGTCAAACCTTTCTTCAAAATCTGAAACAGTACCCTCAGACAAATCCACCACCCTGCTTTGATAATTCCCGATGCCGGCTTCTTTAAAACGGGCTTTCAGGTTTACCAGTATCGATTCACGTATATCCGAAACCGTTAGTTGGATACCGGGCAAGCGGTCGTTTGCCATAATGGATTTCCCCCCACTTGCGGCACAACAATCCCATACTGCTTTTGGTAATGGCTCAACCAATTGCAACAACTCACCTGCCTGTTGGGAACTGTAATCCTGCACCACCACTTCCTTATTGATCCGGAACAATTCTTCCGTTTTTGTGCCATTTGGCAATAACACAATGTTAGTAGCTGGTTGTTGAAAGGGAATGCCTGCACTTTTCAATCGGTTGATTATTTGCTCTTTATATCCCGGGCGAATGCGAAGGAACAAGCCGGGCTGTTGCAGATGGCTGAGTGAAAAAAGTTCATGATCAATCCCTTTACTCAACTCATCTGTAAACGGGAATAATTTTCCAACTTCATTCTCACCTGATAAAAACATCAGCTTTTCATACACACTCAATTGCACTTTATCATTCCATTCGGGCCTGACCGTTTCTAACAAATCATCTGGTGTTAAAGCTGATAAGAAAAGTCCGGTTAACATGCGCTCCTGCCGACTTACAGATTCAAAAGCCCTTCCTAGCCTGAAATAACAATAACAAAGATGACTGATCATCCGCCGGTCTCTGCCACCATGTTTTTTATTGGCTGCATAATATTTTTTTAATGCTGCGGCAAATGGCTCATTGCCTGTGTAAGCATCAATTACAAATTCGGCAGTTTGCAGATATGAATGAAACCGGCTCATAGTACAAAGAAACTAAAACAAAGGGAGGGTGTAAAAAGGAATGTCCCGCCAATAACGGGCAGGACATTCTTTAGCAAGTAACCGTTGAAAGCTACAAGGTGTTTCATACTTCCAACAGCGTTTTCACGGGATCTTTTCCAAACAACAAGAGTTCGGGATTCTCCAGTAATTCTTTTACACGTACAAGGAAGCTAACACTTTCACGTCCGTCGATAATACGATGATCATAACTTAATGCCAGGTACATCATGGGTCGAACCACCACCTGGCCGTTCACAACCATTGGACGTTCCTGAATTTTATGCATACCCAGAATAGCGCTTTGTGGCAAATTAATAATGGGAGTACTCATGAGGCTGCCAAAAACACCTCCATTTGTAATGGTGAATGTGCCGCCCTGAAGTTCTTCTAATGTGAGTTTATTATCCCTGGCTTTACCTGCCAGCTCAACTACCTTTTTCTCCACATCGGCCATACTCATGCTTTCTACATTTCGCATAACCGGCACTGTTAACCCACGGGGAGTAGAGACTGCGATAGAAATATCGGCATAATCGTGGTAAATAATTTCATCAGCATCAATGTAGGCATTCACGGCCGGCCATTCGCCCAATGCAATGGCACAGGCTTTGGCAAAAAAGCTCATGAAGCCCAGATTCACACCATGCTGTTCTTTGAATTTATCTTTGAATTTGGTTCGTATTTCCATGATACGGCTCATATCCACTTCATTAAAAGTGGTGAGCATGGCAGTGGTGTTTTTGCTTTCCACCAAACGTCGGCTGATGGTTTTACGTAGATTACTCATCCGTTCCTTACGCACATTGCGGCTGTTGAGATCACCACCACTGTAGGCTTGTTTGCCGGGATTGGCCAATGCCTGCAATACATCTTCTTTCACAATTTTACCGCCACTTCCGGATGGCTTGATTGATTGTACATCCACTTTCTTATCGGCAATCATTGCAGCGGCTACAGGTGTGGCTTTGATATCATTGGAAACAGCAGTTACAGGAGCTTCATTCGAAGGCGCCGTAGTTGGTTCACGCTGAGTGGTTGTTACTGCAGAAGCACCTTCTGGTTTAGGTGCTGTTTCATCGATCTGGCAGGCAATGTCACCAATCTTTAAGGTATCACCTTCCTGTGCTCCATGAATTAAAACGCCTGCCTGTTCGGCACTGATTTCAAAAGTTGCTTTTTCGCTCTCCAGTTCGGCGATCACTTCATCACGCTCCACCCATGCACCATTTGCTTTGGTCCATTTCAGAAGCGTTACTTCGCTGATAGATTCACCTACTGTTGGAACTTTTATATCGATCATAAATAAATATACTTTGTGGGTGCTGAAAATATCGTTTAAAACAATTATTTAAGTTTAGTAAAAGGTTGCTATCAAATCCCAAACGCAGTATCAATCAATTCCGTTTGTTCCTGTATATGCACTTTATTATAACCGGTAGCAGTTGATGCAGATGCCTGGCGGGCCACCACTCCGAAATTAATGGAATTCAGGTTCATTTTCAGGAAGGAGGCTGCTCCCATATTCATCGGTTCTTCCTGTACCCAGAACCAGGTGGCTTTGCTGTACTTTTTGTACAATTCTTCCAGCTGTTGTACAGGCAATGGATACAGTTGCTCCAACCGAACCAATGCTACATCGTTATGATTTTCTTTCGACTTACGTTCAGCCAGATCAAAATACATTTTGCCACTGCAGAATAACACTTTCTTCACTTGTTCTGCATCCGGAGCAGCAGGATCATCAATCACTTCTTTAAATCCTCCTTCCAGAAATTCCTGTTTACCAGAATAGGTTCCGGGGTGGCGAAGATTGGCCTTGGGTGAAAAATTAATCAACGGTTTACGGAAAGGCCATGTAAGCTGGCGGCGCAATGCATGGAACAAGTTGGAAGCTGTGGTGATATTGGTGATCACCATGTTGAGCTCTGCACATAACTGCAGATAGCGCTCCATCCTGGCAGAACTGTGTTCGGGACCCTGGCCTTCATAACCGTGAGGCAACAACATCACAATACCATTCATACGGTTCCACTTTTGCTCGCCGGCAGCAATAAACTGATCAATCATGGTTTGTGCCCCATTGCTGAAATCACCAAACTGTGCTTCCCACAACACCAATGCATTAGGGTTTGCTAACGCATATCCATACTCGAAACCAAGCACACCATATTCGCTCAATAAGGAGTTATAAATCCGGAACTCACCATTTGCACCATCCATTCCACTGAGGCGGCTGTAGGGTTGGGCAGTTACTTCATCCCGCAACACTGCATGACGATGAGAAAATGTGCCACGCTGCACGTCTTGTCCGCTCATACGTACATCTTTACCATCGAGCAGAAGACTTCCATAAGCCAGCAGTTCACCGGTAGCCCAATCAATCTTCCCTTCCTCTTTATAAAGTTTGATTTTGTCCTGCAGAATTTTTTCAATCTTCTTCAACGGTTTAAAATCAGCAGGCCATTTCATCAGGTGCTGAAATATTTTTCCAAACACTTCTTCCTGAATTGCAGTTACAGGAGATGTAACAAAATCTGCAGCTGTGGCCCGGCGTAAACTTTTCCAAACAAGTTCCGGTGCCTGGTAATGATACGGAAGCGGATTTTGTTTCACTTCGTCCAAACGTTCCTGCAGATCGGCCCAGAATTTCTGCTCCATTTCTTTGGCAAGCTGACGGGCTTCTTCATCACCGTTCTTCAATAAATATTCTGTATAAACCTCCCTTGGATTGGGATGTTTATCAATTAATGCATACAGTTGTGGTTGTGTGAATTTGGGATCATCACCTTCATTGTGTCCGTGTTTGCGGTAACAAACCATATCAATAAACACATCGCTGTTAAATTCCTGGCGGTAACGTGTGGCAATTTCCACACATTTCACCACGGCTTCTGCATCATCTCCGTTCACATGTAATACAGGCGCCTGTACCATAGCTGCTAACGAGGTACAGTAGTCGGCGCTGCGGGCATCTTCAAAATCGGTGGTAAAACCAATCTGATTATTAATTACAAAATGCATGGTGCCTCCGGTATAATAACCTTCCAGGTCGCTCATTTGTAAAACTTCATATACCACACCTTGTCCAGCAATAGAAGCATCGCCATGAATGAGTACAGGTAATATTTTATCAAAATCACTACCATACATCACATCGGCTTTCGCCCTTGAAAATCCAACAACAACAGGATTTACGGCTTCCAGATGAGAAGGGTTGGGCAACAATTTAAGATGTACCGTTTTCCCATCGGGTGTTTCCACTTCACTTCCGTATCCCATATGGTATTTCACATCACCACTACCCATTGTTTGATCCAGCTTGGCAGTGCCTTCAAATTCACTGAAAATCTGCTCATAGGTTTTCCCCATGATATTGGCCAACACATTCAAACGGCCCCTGTGTGCCATTCCAATCGCCACTTCACTCACTTCATATGCTGCAGCCGTGTTAATGATTGCATCCAGCGCCGCAATGGTGGTTTCGCCTCCTTCCAGTGAAAAACGTTTTTGCCCGATGTATTTGGTGTGCAGAAATTTTTCAAACATCACACCCTGGTTAAGCTTTTCGAGTATACGTCGCCGTTTGGTAAGAGATAGCGGCTGCTGCGTATCTTTTTCCATGGCATTGGTAAGAAAATCGATCTTACGCTGATCACTGATGTATTTATACTCGATTCCGATATGACGGGCATATACGGTTTCCAGGTAAGAAATAATGTTACGCAGTTTTGCTTTGCCCAGTCCAATGAACTGCCCGGAATAAAATTCTTTATCCAGATCTGCTTCGGTAAATCCAAAAAAGGACAGGCTAAGATTAGCTCCACGGTCTTTCCGCTGACGAATAGGATTTGTTTTAGCCAGCAAATGGCCTTTATTACGATAACCAAGAATGAGACGGTAGGTACTGATTTCGCCTACCCAATCAATATCGCCTGCTGCAGCGGTTGTTTTTTCAGGAACAACACCTGAAGCAACGGCAAAATCAAATCCTTCGAAGAATTTTTTCAAATCAGGATCAACAGATGAGGGGTCTTTTACAAAGTCGTTATATAAACTTTCAATGAATTGAGGATGGGAACTGGTAATATATTGGAAATCTTTCATGTGCTGTAAACTTCAGGCAAAAACTGATGCGCAAATATCGGAGGTTTTTACTCAAAACACCCCATTATGCATAGTCTTTTCACTTAACTTTTAGACGATAACAAGTACCAGACTCTTTATGTTTTGTACTTTCACGCAAATTCATGAAATGAGGAAATTATTCTTGTTGGCTGGCTTTTGTTGCTGGATAGGGCTTCCGGTTTTTGCACAAGCAATTACTGAAAAAGACAGCCTGGATTTTAAAATCGGGCAAATGATCATTTTTGGATTTTATGGAACCAGAATTGATTCCAGCGATGCCGTTTTTAAAGCCGTGAACGAAGGCAAAATCGGGAGCATTTTACTGTATGGCAGAAATCTGAGTACCGTTAAAACAGCCGATAGTTTATGGATGCTGATTAATGGATTTCAAAAAGCAGCACCATATCCCTTATTTATAAGTATTGACCAGGAAGGTGGGATTGTAAACAGGTTGAAACCTGAATTGGGATTTCCCAGGATGCCATCGGCACAATGGTTGGGCACAATGAACAACGGAGACACCACAAAATATTACGCCGATAATATTGCTTACACCCTTTCCCGGCTTGGCATTAACCTGAATTATGCCCCTGTGGTTGATATTTACAATCCCAACTGTCCGGTGCTCGGTGCAAGGGAGCGTTGTTTTTCGAACGATCCCGAAGTGATTACTGAACAGGCAGCCATAACCATTGAAAGCCACCATTATTTTGGTGTCAAGACCGTGCTGAAACATTTCCCGGGACATGGAAGTTCGCTAAAAGATACCCATTTGGGTCTTACCGATGTCTCCACCACCTGGGCTCCTATGGAACTGGTGCCCTATCGCAACTTGCTCAAAACCAATACCGCCGATGCCATTATGACCGCCCATATTGTAAATGCACAACTGGATTCATCCAAGCTGCCCGCCACTTTATCTAAAAAGATTTTAACCGGCCTACTCCGTAATCAGCTGGGATTCAAGGGTGTGGTATTCAGCGATGATATGATGATGAAAGCAATCAGCGACCATTACAGCCTGGAAGAATCGATTTTCCTGGCGCTGGATGCCGGCGTGGATGTACTGATGTTCAGTAATAATATACGGGGAGTGAAGGATTACAGCCCTTCCAACGTTCATGCGATTATTAAAAAACTGGTGTTGAGCGGCCGGATTCCTATGGCCAGGATTAATGCTTCTTATAGCCGGGTTATGGAATTGAAGACGAAACAGTTTTAAGAAAATTGGCAGAAATGCAAAAAACAGGCAGATTATCAGGAAAAAAACTGTTGCAGATTCACTGAAATCTGATTTTTCCCCCTACCTTTGCCGTCCGAAAAATTTAGATATGGCAAATCATAAGGCTACCAAAAAGGATGTTCGCCAAAGTGCAAAACGCAGAGATCGTAACCGTTATTACGGAAAAACAACCCGTAATGCTATCCGTGATCTGAAAGAACTGAATGAAGCTGCAGCAGCAGGAGACAAACTGAAATCAGTTGCTTCCATGATCGACAAACTGGCGAAACGTGGTGTAATTCACAAAAACAAAGCAGCCAACCTGAAAAGTAAGCTCACTAAAAAAGTGAACGCTTTAGCAAAGTAATTCTTACTTTTACAGATGCAAAATACTAACCCGTCTTACACAAGATGGGTTTTTTTAATTTTAATTATTGATTGATGAAGAGCCATTTATTTACAGCGATTGCCTTTTTTGCCATTCTTGAAACCTCATTTGCACAGGGAAATCTCCCCCCTACTTATTACAGCACCATCACAAACCAAACTTGCGGGTCATTGAAGACGGCACTGTATAATGTTATATCGAAGAATACAGTTGTTATTACATATGATGACTTATGGACTACTTATTTAAAAACAGATGCCCGTCGTAATGATGCTAATACTGCAACCATTGTATGGGACATGTATAGTGATAATCCTACAGGAGCAGAGCCTTATACATTTACTTTTATAACTGACCAGTGCGGAACCTACGGGAAAGAAGGGGATTGTTACAACAGGGAACATTCCTTTCCCCAAAGCTGGTTCGCAAAAAATAGTCCGATGGTATCCGACATTCACCATATTTTCCCTACAGACGGGAAAGTGAATGGTATGAGAGATAATAACCCGTACGGTGAAGTTGCTACTCCAAGCTGGACTTCTTTAAATGGAGGAAAACTAGGTACACCGGTAGCTGGATTAGGGTTCTCTTCTACTGTTTTTGAACCGATCAATGAATACAAAGGCGACTTCGCAAGAGCACAGCTTTATATGTCGGTTCGTTATGATAATCTCATTGCAGGTTGGCAAGGCAATGGGAATGCCAATGATGTGTTAGATGGAACTCAATACCCATCATTCGATGCATGGTATGTAAAACTCCTTTACAAGTGGCATATTCAGGATCCTGTAAGTGATAAAGAAAGAAAGCGGAACGATTCTATTTTTGTTTATCAGAAAAACCGTAACCCCTTTGTAGATCATCCGGAATGGGTTTACACCATCTGGAGCTGTACAGGTTATATCACTGCTACCGGTATTAATGATGTGGATCATGTAGCCCTTCGTGGAGTAACCATCTACCCCAACCCCGTAACAAATCATGTAATTGCTGTACGACTTGAAAAAGCATTTATGCAACAGGTACAATTACAGGTTATTGATCTCACCGGACGTGTACTGAAACAACAACTACTGCCATCAGGTCAAATGAGTGCCACTATTCCTGTTTATGAAATCAACCCGGGTATGTACATCCTGAAGATTCAGACCAAGGATGGCATCATCACCAAACCGGTTATCATACAATAATGTAATCTGATCCATTCATATAAAAGAGATTGCCACAAGCAATCTCTTTTTCTTTTATAGGTATTTTGCAATATGAAACAATTTCTGATCCTGTTACTTGCTGCCTTTACAGTAACAGCCAATGCTCAACTACCACAAACAAGATTTGAAACCTCTGCCGGAGAAGAAACCGTTACCTACCAGGAGGCCATTCAATTGTACCAACAGCTGGACAAACAATCCCCTATTGTACAAATGAAACAAATGGGCCTTAGTGACGCAGGTGTACCATTGCATCTTGTACTTATCAGCAGCGACCAGAGTTTTAACCCGGAGCTATGGAAACAAAAAAATAAAGTAGTCATACTTATCAATAACGGCATCCATCCCGGCGAGCCAGATGGTATTGATGCCTGCCTTTTACTCACAAAAGATATTGTAAGCGGTAAAAAGAAACTACCCGAAAATATTATCCTGGCAATCATTCCTGTTTACAATATCGGCGGAAGCTTGAACAGAAGTCCCTATAACCGGATTGACCAGAATGGCCCAACAGAAAAAGGCAGCCGGGGCAATTCGCAAAACCTGGACCTTAACCGTGATTTCATCAAAAGCGATTCCAGGGAAGCAAGAAGCTTTGCTGCAATATTTCATTTTGTAAACCCGGATATTTTTATTGACAACCACGTAAGTAACGGTGCCGATTACCAGCATGTGATGACCTTACTCACCACACAGCACAACAAACTGGGCGGCAAGATGGGAACTTATCTCAATGAACAATTTGAACCGGCTTTATATAAATCCATGCAGCAAAAGGGCTATGACCTGATTCCTTACGTGAACAATTTTGGCGATAAACCTGAAAACGGATGGAACGCTTATTGGGACAGCCCCCGTTACAGCAGTGGTTATGCCGCCAGCTGGAATACATTCTCATTTGTTCCCGAAACGCATATGCTGAAACCGTATGTACAAAGAGTGGATGCTACGTATAAATTCATGCAAAGCCTGGTTGAATTTGCATCAACAAATGCCTCAACGATTAAAAATATACGATCAACACAAATACAGGAGCAGATCAATCAAACACAGTTCCCCCAGGGATTTGTTGTTGATAAAAACCGTTTCTCAGAAATGTTATTCAAAGGTTATGAAGCAACTTATAAACCAAGTGGCATTTCATCTTTACCACGTTTGTTTTATGACCGCAGCAAGCCGTTTATAAAGACGGTTAAGTTTTATAATTTTTTCACTGCCAGAAATATGATTGAAAAACCCAAAGCCTACATTCTTCCGCAGGGTTGGTGGAAGGTTGCCGAGTTGTTGCAGATCAACCGGGTACAGATGCAAAAGTTACCGGCAGATACGTTAATGGAAGTTGAAGTGTACCGGATTGAAGATTATAAAAGCGGAGCCCGTCCCTATGAAGGGCACCATATTAACACAGAAGTAAAAACAAGTTCTTCGATTCAGAAAATACAGTTGCGGAAAGGTGATTGGTATATACCCATGAATCAACCTGCCAACCGGTTCCTGATGGAAGTGCTGGAACCTGCCGGAGAAGACAGTTATTTTACCTGGAATTTCTTTGATCCCATACTGGGACAAAAAGAAGGATACAGTGCCTATGTATTTGAAGATATTGCAGAAGAATACCTCAAACAAAATCCGTCACTACAACAAAAGCTGGAACAAAAAAGAAACAGCGATTCTGCTTTTGCAAAAAATGCAGGTGCACAGTTGTATTATATTTACCAGAACTCGCCTTATTACGAACCGGCGCATATGAGATACCCGGTGTACAGGGTTAAATAAATCCAAAGAACCACAGATCAGCAATGGATTGTTGACACCAAATCTTCAGAATAAAAGTTCGACCTATTTTAAATAAAAAATCCCGCTTCAAAGAGCGGGATTTTTTATTGCTTGCTTTATTCTTTTATTAAGTTACCGCTACCGGCAATCTTTTGTTTTACATTCACAGGATTACCTCCATAATGCACATCTCCCCCACCGGCAATATGTACATCAAGCGTTTGGCTGCAATACACCCAAACATTGCCGCTTCCTGCGATATGAATTTCTGCATTTTCCGACTTCAGATCTTTGAAATGAACATCACCACTTCCCGCCACATGCACTTCCACATCACGTGTTAATCCATTTGCCTCTGCTTTACCGCTTCCGGCAATACGCACTTCCAGTTTAGGAGCATCCACATCCGGGACTTTTATATCTCCGCTTCCGGCAATGGACATTGTGATACCATCAGTTGAACTAAGCTTTGATTGAGCCACAATATTGCCACTACCTGCAATTTCAATCCGTTTAAATTTCGGTGCAGTAACATACACTTTCATATCGTGTTTCGGCCGCAGGTTAATTCCTTTTCTTACTTTAATCACCAGCACCCCCTCCTTCACTTCGGTAATGATATACTTCATCAGGTTCTCTTCTGCTTCAATTTTCACCTGGCTGCCTTCCCCTTGCGTAAGGTAAACATCGAATGCACCAGACGATTTAACCGAATGGAAAGAACCTTCGTTACGTACATCCGTAGCATCCACTCCGTTTCCTCTTACAGAACGCCAGCGGCAAGAGCTCGTTCCCGCTACAACTGTTATCAATAAAACAGCTGCAAAAAATTGTTTTGTAAACATGTTTTCAGTTTTAGACTTAAGAAAAGGGTAAACAGCAAAGATCAGACGCCGCAAACAGGCGTTTGGTTACAGTTCCCCGAAAAAGTGTGGTTAAAGCAGGAACGGTGTAAAAATAATAAGTACCCGTCATAAATGAAAAGGTTTTTTTAACGGGCTGTGGGTTTTGGGCCTCTGCCCCCTCCTCCCTTTTTGTTACCTTCGCTCCACCATGACAGAGAAGATTTTAATCCTCGATTTCGGATCGCAATACACTCAACTGATAGCCCGGGCAGTAAGGGAATGCAATGTTTATTGTGAGATTGTTCCATTTCACAAACCCATTGTAAAAGATGAATACCTGAAAGGGATTATTCTTTCCGGAAGCCCTTTTTCAGTAAATGATCCCAATGCCCCGCATGTGGATGTGGAACTGCTGACTAAGTCACTGCCGGTGTTAGGCATTTGTTATGGTGCTCAGCTAACAGCAAAACAATTTGGCGGCAGAGTTGAAAAAAGTGAGAAAAGAGAATATGGCCGGGCCACACTGCATAAAAAAGTGGGCGATACCCTTTTCGATGATTTGAGTGATGCATCGCAAGTATGGATGAGCCATGGCGACAGCATCCTTGAAATTCCGGAAGGTTTTGAAATTACTGCAGTTACCGATTCGATCCCTGTTGCCGGTTTCAGAAGTAACAATAAAACCATACATCCTTTGTATGGATTACAATTTCATCCGGAAGTATATCATTCCACAGAAGGAAAGAAAATCATTCGCAATTTCTTAATTGAAATATGCGGATGCAAAGCCGACTGGACACCTGCTTCTTTTGTACAGGAAACAGTAGCAGCATTGAAACAACAAATCGGGAATCGCAAAGTTATTATGGGATTGAGCGGCGGTGTTGATTCAACAGTTGCGGCAACACTCATTCATAAAGCAGTGGGAAGTAACCTGCATGGTATTTTTGTTGATAACGGTGTACTACGCCTGAATGAATTTCAACAAGTGCTGGATATTTATCAACGGCTGGGTTTGAATGTTACGGGTGTGGATGCCCGTGAGCATTTTTATACTAAACTGGCAGGCAAATCCAACCCCGAAGAAAAACGAAAAATAATTGGTGCTACTTTCATTGAAGTATTCGATAGAGAAGCCCATAAAATTGAAGGCGCCGAATTATTGGGACAAGGAACGATTTATCCCGATGTGATTGAAAGTGTATCTGTACATGGGCCTTCCGTTACGATTAAATCACATCACAATGTGGGTGGATTACCAGACACCATGAAACTGGAATTGGTGGAACCACTCCGTTATTTATTTAAAGATGAAGTGCGGAAAGTGGGAAGAGAACTCGGCATTCCTGATGAATTGTTAAATCGCCATCCGTTCCCCGGACCAGGCTTGGCTATTCGTATCTTAGGTGAAATCACAGCAGAAAAAGTGGACCTTTTGCAGAGAGCTGATGCCATTTTCATCAATGGGCTCAAAGAATATAAACTCTATGATGAAGTATGGCAGGCAGGCGCCATGCTGCTACCGGTACAGAGCGTGGGTGTAATGGGCGATGAACGTACGTATGAATACACACTTGCCTTGCGTGCCGTAACATCTGTAGACGGCATGACGGCCGACTGGGCACGTCTGCCTTATGATTTTATGGCACATATTTCGAATGAAATCATCAACAAAGTAAGAGGCATTAACCGTGTGGTCTATGACATCAGCAGCAAGCCTCCTGCAACGATTGAATGGGAATAAACATCTTTACGAACATGAAAAAGATTCTGACATTACTTGTCTTCGTATGCCTGTTCCAGGTTTCCTTTGCACAGGAAGCGGATACAGGAAAGACGTACAGGATCGGTGTATTTGCCAATCTTTACCTGGACTCATCTTTCAACGGAACAACTTATAAATTCAGCAACCAGATGCCCCGCCACTTACTGCCGGGCCTTGATTTTGCTGAAGGCGCCATGATGGCATTTGACTCTTTAATGGTAGACCAAAAAATCAAAGTTTATCTGTTTGATGTACGGTCTGTACAACAATCTGTTGCCAAACTGAAAGCACAAAATATTTTTGATTCTCTTGACATGATGATTGGTGCTGTTACCGGTGCTGACTACAAGCAAATGGCCGACATTGCTTTTCAAAAAAACATCCCGTTTATTTCTGCAACATTTCCTAATGACGGAGGAGTTACGAATAATCCATATACCATCATCATCAACTCCACGCTCCCCGTTCATTGCGAAGCGATTTACAATTACATTTTTAAAACAGATCCAACAGCCAATATCATTTACGTACGGAGAAAAGGTGTGCTGGAAGACAGGCTCAACAGTTATTTCGATTCTTACAATAAAACAACTTCGGGCAAGACCCTGTTGAAATGGAAAACCATTACCATAGCAGATTCAATTAAGCCTGAAACTCTCACACCTTACTTAGACAGTACAACGAACAACCTGGTGATCTGTGGTTCGTTGGATGAAAAATTTGGAGTACAACTGATTGGCACAAGCAATAACCTTTTAAAAAATTACCCGATTGAACTGATTGGTATGCCCACATGGGAAGCAATGAAAGGCATCAGCAATCCGGAATGGAAGGAATTGCCAATTACCTATAGCACTACATTTTTTAATCCCGGAGTTGGTTCTTCTGTAAGTTTTGCCAAAGTCTTTTCAGATAAAACATTTGGCAGGCCTTCAGATCTTGCTTACAAAGGCTTTGAAACAACCTGGTATTTTGTCAATCTACTATTAAAGCATAATAGCAACCTGTTGAAAAACCTCAACGACAAAACATTTAAAGTTTTTACCGATTATGACTTCCGGCCGGTGCTTAATAAAACATCCGGGAAAGCAGATTATTACGAAAACAAACGCATTTACATCCTCCGCAGAAATAACGGTTTGGTCTCAAGAATGAATTAATCATATTCAACATTTTCGATTCCATCTTGTTTCTTTTACATGGCTCATAAGAAACCAAATCTTCCTGAAAAAAAATGCATCGTTTGTAATCGTCCGTTTACATGGCGCAAAAAATGGGAAAAGGTTTGGAACGAAGTAAAATATTGCAGCGACCGTTGCCGTAATTCCCGCCCAAATACACGAAATTCGGTTGGTAATAATGGTGATTCCGGCCATCGCTTCTAATACTGAATTTCCCGGGGAATGAAACTAACAGATACTGCAGGCTATAAAATCATTCAACATTGGTTTGAAACAAAATCATTGTTCCCCTTTGCATTCCAGAAAGAAACCTGGCAGGAAATAGTTAGTGGCAATAGCGGACTTGTGAATGCTCCCACAGGATGCGGCAAAACATACTCTGTTTTTATTGGTTCATTGATTCAGTTTATCAACCTGCATCCCGACTCCTACAAAAAAAAAAACAATAATGGTTTGCAACTTTTATGGATCACTCCATTAAGAGCATTGGCAAAAGATATTGGACGAGCTATGGAAGAAGTGCTGCAGGAACTGCAAATACCCTGGAAAGTTGGCATACGAAATGGCGATACCAGTACAGCAGAGAGAGCCAAACAAAAAAAGCAAATGCCGGAGATACTCATCATCACACCGGAAAGTTTGCATTTGTTGCTTGCACAAAAAAACTATACCGACCATTTCAAAACACTTCAACTGATTGCCATTGATGAGTGGCATGAATTAATGGGCAGCAAAAGAGGCGTGCAGGTGGAACTGGCCTTAAGCCATATTGTTCCTATTGTTGAAAAAGCGCAACAAAAACAATGTGGCATTTGGGGTATCAGCGCTACCATTGGAAATATGGAAGAAGCAAAAGAAGTTCTGCTTTCTGTATTGCAAAAAGAGGGCGTGATTGTAAAGGCCAACATGAAAAAGCAAATTGTTGTGGAAGCCATATTACCCGATGAAATTGAAAACTACCCTTGGGCAGGGCATCTTGGGATTAAGCTTGCCCATAAGATTGTGCCGATTATTGAGGAAAGCAAAACAACACTTGTATTCATCAACACCCGTGGCATGAGTGAGCGATGGTACCAGGAATTGCTTAACCATGCACCACAGTTAGCCGGGGCAATTGCATTGCATCATGGCAGTATTGAACAGGAACTTCGCTTGTGGGTGGAAGAATCCTTACACACAGCAAAACTGAAAGCAGTTGTTTGTACGGCATCGCTGGACCTGGGCGTGGATTTTCGTCCGGTTGAAACCGTGATACAGGTGGGCTCTCCGAAAGGTGTTTCACGATTTCTTCAAAGAGCCGGTAGAAGCGGCCATAGTCCGGATGCTGTTAGCAAAATCTATTTTCTCCCTACACATTCATTAGAGTTGGTGGAAGCAGCCGCACTCAAACAGGCGATTGATGAAAACCTGATCGAAAGCAAGCAACCGATGCTGCTTTGTTTTGATGTACTCATTCAATATTTAAATACACTTGCTGTATCTGATGGGTTCATACCCGATGAAATATGGAAAGAAGTAAAAAATACCTATTGCTTCCGGGAAATGAATGAAGAAGAATGGAAGGAAGTGTTGCAATTTATTACCGCAGGTGGTAAGGCATTGCAGCAATACGATGATTATAAGAAAATAGAAATCATTGATGGCATTTTTAAGATCACGAACAGGAGAATTGCCATGCGTCATCGCTTAAACATAGGCACCATTGTAAGTGATGCGATGTTAAAAGTAAAACTGATGCATGGTGGTTTTGTGGGCATGATTGAAGAATGGTTCATCACAAGATTAGAACCCGGTGATAGTTTTACACTGGCCGGTCGCAACCTGGAACTGGTGCAAATCAAGGATATGACAGTGTTAACCCGTAAATCCACATCCAAAAAAACAATTGTGCCCAGCTGGAACGGCGGGCGTATGAGCCTAACGGCCAACCTTGGACGAAAGCTAAGAGAAACATTTGACGGGATCGCAATGAACAACAACCCTTCACCGGAACCAGAACTGGTGCACCTGAAATCATTGTTTGATCTGCAGAAAGAATTATCGCATATCCCTAAAGAAAATGAATTACTCATTGAACATCATGAAAGCAAAGATGGCTACCACTTGCTGGTTTACCCCTTTGAAGGAAGGCAGGTACATGAAGCCATGAGTGCCATACTCGCCTACCGCATTGGAAAATTATATCCGCTTACTTTTTCTATTGCTATGAATGATTATGGGTTTGAGTTGTTGTGCGATCAACCCATACCAGTAGATGACACCAACGCCAGTGATTTATTCTCATTGGATCAGTTGAGCGTTGATATGCAAAAAAGTGTGAATGCCACTGAAATGGCCAGAAGAAAATTCAGGGATATTGCAGTGATTGGCGGACTGATAGTACAATCTGCTCCGGGCGAAAAAAAGAAAGCCAGGCATTTACAGGCATCAGCCAGTCTGCTGTTCAATGTATTTACAGAATATGATGCGCACAATGTTTTATTGCGCCAGTCTTACCAGGAAGTATTTGATCAGCAAATGGAAGAAGTAAGATTAAGAGATGCGTATAGCCGCATTCAGCACAGCAACATCATTATAAAAGTACCAACCCGTTTCACCCCGCTCTCCTTCCCCATCATTGCCGATGGTTTAAACAGGAATAATCTGTCTACCGAGCGCCTGGAAGACCGTATTAAACGAATGCAGGAACAGCTTAATAAACGTTAACGGTTCCGTATAATTGTCAACATATTCCGGAAACCATTCTGCACTTTCTTTCTTTTTATTACATTTATAAAAACATGCATGCTATGATAAAGAAAATACTCTATGCCCTTGCAGCCCTGCTGGTGATCATACAATTTATTAAACCGGCACGAAACCAATCAGCCGGGCCCTTCCCCAACGACATCAATACAAAATTTGCTATGAGCGACGAAGTAAAAACAGCTATGCAAATTGCTTGTTACGATTGCCATAGTAACAATACAGAGTACCCCTGGTATTCCAATATTCAACCGGTAGCCTGGTGGTTACAGAACCATGTAAATGATGGAAAAAAGCATTTGAATTTTTCTGAGTTTACAACCTACACAGAAAAACGCCAACGCAAAAAATTACAGGAGATTGAAGAATCTGTAACTGAAGGCTGGATGCCTCTTGAGAGTTATACCTGGATTCATAAAAATGCGATCCTCACTGCCGAACAAAAAGCCGCAATCAAAAAATGGGTAACAGAAAGCCTGGCCCAGCTTCCGGCAGCAGAACCAGAAAACCGAAGCGACGAACAAAAGAAAGAAACACGCTAGTGATAGAAATCCCGCAAAAGCGGGATTTTTTTTTAAAGAATCCAGCCTTTCCCTTTCTCAGTTTCATCTGCATATTACATTTGCAGCTCAATGATGTCACCGTTTAAATTTGAATGGATGAGCGAAACACTCTGGCTTTCACCGGAGAAATGTATTTTCTGGGAACAGGAAAATGCATTGATCGTTTCCGACATCCATTTTGGGAAAAGCGGTCATTTCCGAAAAGAAGGGATTGGGATACCCGCAACTGTATTTAAAGAAGACCTACAACGATTATTTGCACAGATACAATTCTTCAAACCAGCCTACCTCATTATTACCGGAGATTTTTTTCATAGCCATGCTAATAACGAAGTATTGTTATTTGAGAAATGGAGAAGAGACCTTTCTAACCTTCCCATACAGCTGGTGAAAGGCAATCATGACATCCTGCATGAAAGCTGGTATTCGTTAAATCAAATTAACATTCATGAACAATTAAACATTCGCCATTTCGCATTTATACATGAACCTCCAACAGCTGTTAAGAATACAGACCCCTATTATTTTTCGGGACACATTCATCCGGGAGTTCGCATTGATGGAGCAGCTAAACAATCGCTGCGGTTCCCCTGTTATCACTTCGCAAAACAAGTGGCGGTATTACCTGCATTTGGCCATTTCACAGGACTGCACACCATCCGGCAAAAAAAGGCGGATCGTGTATTCGCTGTTGTGAATAAATCAATCATGGAAGTGAATTAATGCATCAACTCTACATTGCATACGATCCCATTTATTCCCATCCATTACCTGAGGGACACCGGTTTCCCATGCTGAAGTATGAACTCATCCCTGAGCAATTACTTCATGAGGGAACAATCAATCCGTCTCATTTACATTCTCCTGGTGTATGTTCCGATGAGATTGTTCTGCTCACCCACACGAATAATTATGTACAGAAACTAAAACAGCAACAATTAACGGAACGGGAGCAACGCCACATCGGCTTTCCACAATCACCTCAACTTACAGAGCGTGAATTCATCATTACAAAAGGGACCATTGATTGTGCTCTTGCTGCTTTAGAAACAGGAGTTGCCTTAAATGTAGCAGGCGGCACACATCATGCATTTGCCGATCGTGGTGAAGGCTTTTGTTTGCTGAATGATTTTGCTGTTGCTGCCAACTATTTATTAAATGAAAAAATTTCGAAACAAATTCTCATTATAGATCTTGATGTTCACCAGGGAAATGGCACTGCCTCCATCTTTACCGGCAATGAAAAGGTATTCACTTTCAGTATGCACGGCGCACACAACTACCCATTTAAAAAAGAAATAAGTGACCTTGATATAGGATTGAAAGATGGCACTGCTGATGCCGAATATTTATCCATTCTTGAAACAACATTGACACAATTGGTTGAAAAGGTGAAGCCGGATTTCGCTTTCTTTCTTTCAGGTGTTGACATCCTGGAAACAGATAAATTCGGCAAATTGAAAATCACCAAAGATGGATGCAAACAAAGAGATGAAATTGTATTCAGCAAATTGCAACGCCACCAGATTCCCTGTGCGGTGGCGATGGGTGGTGGTTATTCAGCTGATGTACGCATCATCACCGATGCACATTGTAATACATTCCGCACTGCAAAGGATATGTATGGTTTGAACTGATCAGGCGCCTTGCTGCAGCTGTTTCTTACGTTTCAGTTTCATATAATCAATAAAGAAAATTAAGCGGGCTGTAAATTCATTACCATGGGGCGACAATAACATTTGCCGGGCATTGCCCATATAGCCGGCGTACTTGGTACCGTCGATGGGGAAATCATCAGCCAGCCAGTTTTTCCAACCTATTACCAACCGGCTACCGTAATTAAAATCCCATGTATAAAACACATCAAGGTTCCATACGTTGAAGTTCTGATCCTGTCCGGAAATAAACGGACGTTCTGTCCACCATCCGTCCTGGGTTACATTCAGGAACTGAGAATACGTTACTTTATTCCAGTAATGACGGGCACGAAGAGTTACATTCATACGGCTGGTAAAATTATAAATACCTGTAAGCAGGAATGTCATGTCTCTGTTTATACGACGACCGGCAATAGGATCTCCGTTTGTTTCACGCAAAAAAGCATAGCCATACTGTCCTTTGTCCAATGTATAACGAATATCAAGATCGAGGCTCAGGTGATCATTAAATCGATAACGCCATCCCGGGTTCACTACTAAATACGGATCGTTTTTAATATCAACGGACTCTGCAAAACCCAGGTTCACACGTCCAAATAATTTCTTCCGGCTATCTGTACTTCCACTTACACGCATGAATCCCCAGGGTACTTTATTCATAAATCGTCCGGGTGTTCGCAAATCAAAATAATCCTTTTGCCAATATGGTTGTAATTCAAATCCTACTGTAAGATCCCAGAAGTTTTTAAAATACCAGAAACCGGTAGTACTTACCCGAAGATTGGTAAACACAAATGGTTTATACAACATCTCATGCCTCAGACTTAAAGAATAACTATACGATATAAATTTACCTACCGGTGTTAATTGATTATAGCTGACAGATCCTACAGTAGTCACTTCATTTGGTGCCAGTAAAATACCAAGATCATTAGGATCGTATTGATCACTTTCAATATTGTTGGTGAGGTTGTACTGAATCTTACCGCTCACTTTACCTATATTGATTACACTTTTAAATCCATCATAAGGATCATCTCCCATTACTTTACTGTAATCAAATCTGTATTTTAAACCAAACAGGTTTCTTTTATCATATAAAGCCACATCAACTCCTGTTACATTGGCATCTCTTGCTGTACCGCTGCGAATCACATTCGCATTTGTTAAAGTAATAGAAGACCGGTTCTTCAATGCCTGGTCAAATACAATCAGATTATAATTCGTTAACGGTGATGTTTGAATCCGCTCTCTGGTTTTCGTATTCGTATATTCGATCTCTCCAAACATAGGAGCCGCAATTGCATTAAACACACCAATGCCAAGTTTTTTGTGTGTACGTCCCGAAAACTTTGTTGCATTGATCAATTGCACAACACCAGGGTTTGAAATAATTCTTGTTGAATCTGTTGACCCCATTTCTTTCACTGTATAGTAACCCGAAGGTGTTGCACCCACTCTTCGTGAATAAAACAATCCTCCTTTATTAAAAATCTCTGTGCCTTCGGTGAAGAACGGCCGGTTTTCCTGGAACTGCACTTCATAAGGTGAAAGGTTATTCACCACATTATCGGAAACCACTTGTCCAAAATCCGGAATCAAAGTCATATCAACGGTAAAACTTTCATTCAATCCCCATTTCACATCCATACCACCGTTTCGCAGGTATTCCTGTTTGGTCCCGTTCAAAGAAGGGATATTCCGGTAACCTCCGGTTATGTAAGGGAGGAACGAAAGCCGTAATGGCGGAGTTAAATGTTCCAGTCCGGATAAACGCCCAAACTGATTTACAAATCCATTCTGATTGGGATTGATACTATTCCAGAAAGAGCTTTCATTGGTGCGGCGGACATAGCGTTGAAAATTAATACCCCAGTCCTGGTTCTCTTTGGGAGCAAAACGTAATGAGAAAAAAGGGATGCGCATTTCCACAACCCAACCATCTTCTTTAAAACTTACTTTGCTTTCCCACACAGCATCCCAGCTGTAATCTGTAGGTGGGCCAAACTGTGACGAATTGGTGGGGCTCAACCTGCCGTCACTTTGTACGTTGCGGCTTGTAACAAGAAACTGAAAACCGTTTTGATCATCATTGTATGTGTCGAAGAATACAGAAAAATAATCCACATCCTGTCGCCCTTCACGATCCCTTGCTGTTAATTGTTTTCTTACCTGCTTTGGATCATCATATAAATAAGCACCTATATAAATGGAAGAGTTATCGTACAGTATGAATACTTTGGTTTTATAGTCAGATGCCGCTCCAAAGTTGGGAGAGTTCACTACAAAATTTTCGGCTACAGGCGCTGATTGCCAGATTTGCTCATTCAATTCTCCATCAATTTTTATGGAGCCATTGAGTTTTACTGCTTGCAAAGAACGTTCGGGTTCTCCATTTGCAAAGGACAGCAATGAAACAAACAGCAGGTAAGTAAGTAATAAAAAAGCCCTCATAAAAGAGGGCAAAACTAACTTTTAAAAACCAAAAGAGATCAGGAGTTGGATGAATGGTAAATCAATTCATCTTCTTCTTGAGGTTATTTACCTGGTCCTGCAAATTGCTTACCAAACCTGCCAGGTTGGTTACATCCCATCGTTGCAACTGGTTTACTTTGGTGATCACCAGTTGAGCGCTCCACAATTCCAGTACATCTTCTGCATTTACCTGGTAAGGTTGAAACACAGGATTATCGCTTACAAGACTCAGTTTATTTTTACTGCGGTTATTTTTCTGGATGCGTTTATAAACCACTCCTTCTGTTCGGCTAACCACTATATAAGCCTGACCGTTTTTAATGTCTTCCAGGTTATCTACTTTTTCACAAATAATCACACTGCCACTTGGAGTTGGCAACATAGAATCACCTACAATTTCAAATGCCCGGTAAGTTCCTGAGCTGAGCATGGGAAGGGTAAACGTATTCAACTCATCCAGGAATTCAGGATCGGCATAGCCATTCAGGTAGCCAGCAGCTGCTTTCACCGGAACAAAATGAATCACGTTCGTTTCGGCCAGCATTTTCATTTGACGGCGTTTGGCGAGATAACTTCCTTTTGTTTCGCTAAGATCCTTGCGCAACAAATCATCGATGGACACTTTAAACAGATCGCTTACTGTCTCCAGCACATCATAATTGGGCTCTGCCCTTTCTTCCTCATAAGCACCTACAAGCGATCTTTTAATACCAATTTTCGTGGCAAATTCTTCCTGCGTCCAACCACGGAGCTTTCTCAAATATTTCAGATTCTGATTGGCTACTCCCATATAAATAAAATTTATTGAGGCTAAGATACTAATTTTTTTAGTTTGTCAATTTTTTTAGCAAATATTTTTTAAGCGGCTGTCGTGTAGTTAGCAATGCAACCATTTCCTTTCATGCACAATCTTGGAGTAAACTTTTTATATGAAGCGTATTTCATTTTTTATTCTTATCATTTCCTTTGCAATTCAAATACAGGCCCAGAAAAAATCTGCAATTGGATTCAGTTTCAATGTGACAGATTTCAATACTCCTGCAGCAATCAAGAGTACTTCTTTCAATGATGTATGGGAAAGTGGCGATTGGACAAACCTTCGTGACATGGCTCCCGGATTTTCAGTTTATTACTTTGGAGGCCTCGCTCCTAAAATTGATTATTCATTCCGATATAACGGAACATTTGGAAAAAGCTTTACCTCTGTTCAGCCAACTCTTAAAGATTACTACAATGAACTGGAAGCATCTTTGCATGCCCGTTTATTAAAAAGAAGTGCCCTTTTAAATCCGTTTATATCTGCAGGTGCAGGTATTGGAAATTACTGGAAGAAAAACGGTGTACAGGCCTATATTCCTGTTGGCGTGGGCCTTGAACTCAACCTGATAAATGAAACATATTTCTTTTTACAGGCTAACTACCGTCATAGTCTGAAAACAGAAAATGTTCCTAACAATCTTTTTTACTCTTTTGGATTTGCACAATCACTGGTTCAGCCAAAAGCTCCCGAAACTAAACCATTGCCTCCACTTCCTGTAGTTGCAGACAAAGATAATGATGGAGTAGATGATGCTAAAGATGCTTGCCCTGATGTTGCAGGTTTACCTGCGCTGAATGGCTGCCCCGATACAGATAAAGATGGCATTGCTGATAAAGACGATAAATGTCCAACTGTTGCTGGCACATCCAGATATGATGGTTGTCCGGTTCCTGATACCGATGGAGATGGCATTAACGATGAAAATGACAAGTGTCCTAAAATAAAAGGCCTGGATCGTTACAATGGTTGCCCTGTTCCTGATACTGATGGAGATGGCATTAATGATGAAAACGATAAATGCCCTACAGTTGCAGGTGTTGCTTCAAATGATGGTTGTCCGGAAATCAAAAAAGAAGTTATTGAAAAAGTGAATTATGCAGCAAAGAATATCTATTTCATGACGGCCAGCTCACAATTGCAAAAAATTTCTTTCAAAGGTTTGAATGAAGTAGTGGCAATCCTGAAAGATAATCCTGAATTAACAGTAGATATAGAAGGTTATACAGATAATTCAGGTGATGACCAGAAGAATCAAATTCTGAGCGAAAAACGTGCAGACGCTGTTAAAACATACTTTGAAAGCAAAGGTATTTCTGCCTCAAGATTGAATTCAAAGGGATTTGGCGAGAGTAACCCTGTGGCCGACAATTCAACTCCTGCCGGAAGAAAACAAAACCGCAGAGTAGAACTGAAACTGAGAAACCACTAATTCCTAATTTCTTTTATAATGGGCCGCCTGATCAGGCGGCCTTTTTTATTTCCGCCTTCGTAACTTGTTTAAAAAATTGCAGTGCTTTTTTTTAATATACATACACACAACGAACCGGAAGCATCTGTATGGTGCATTCAGAATTACCTGAATCATTTCGAATCTATTCCAACAAATGGCTGCTATTCGGCAGGAATACACCCTTGGCATATCAGTGAAGAAAGCTGGAAAAAGGAGTTTGAAAAACTGGAACAAGCATCCGCCCTGTCAAATGTAGTAGCTATCGGAGAATGCGGACTCGACAAAATCTGCAACACACCCTTTCAGCTTCAGACAGATATTTTCACTGCACAAATACAACTGGCTAACAACATCAATAAGCCTTTAATCATTCATTGTGTAAAAGCATTTGAAGAAACATTTGCATTAATAAAAAAAGAAAAGAACAAAGTGCCGGTTATTTTTCACGGATTCAACAAAAATGTGCAACTGGCACAACAAATCATCCACAATGGATTCTATCTTTCTTTGGGAAAGGCGTTGGAAACAGAACGCATGCAAAAAGTATTACAGGCGATCCCCATTGAACGTTTCTTCCTTGAAACAGATGATACATCCATTCCCATAAAAGAAGTATATACTTATGCCTGCAAGGCATTACAGATTACAGAAGATTCACTTAGTTTGCAGCTCCAAAAAAATGTAACATCCGTTTTCGGAACTGAACCAAACGACCAATGAAAGATTTCAGCTGGCTATCAAGAACCAATCTGTTAATTGGAGAAAAAGCGCTCCTCCATCTCAGCCAATCGCATGTAATGGTGGTAGGACTTGGCGGGGTTGGCTCCTATGCTGCCGAATTTATTGCACGCAGTGGAGTTGGTAAAATGACTATTATTGATGGTGATGTGGTGGATCCCAGCAACAGAAACCGCCAGTTACCCGCATTGGCCACCAACCACGGGCAACCCAAAGCACAGATTATGGCAGAACGCCTGAAAGCCATTAACCCGGAACTGGAATTAACAGTAGTACAGGAGTTCATCAACCCAACAATGGTGGAGCATTTACTACAATCGAAACCCGATTATATTATTGATGCCATTGACAGCATCACACCCAAAATCACTTTTATGCGAATGGCTTTTGAAAGAAAACTGAGAGTGGTGAGCAGTATGGGCGCTGGTGCTAAATTAGATCCGACCCGCTTGCAGGTGGTGGATCTTTCTAAAACTTATAATTGTCCGTTTGCGCAGCAAATAAGAAAGCAATTAAAGAAACACAATATCCGCAGGGGAATTAAAGTGGTATTCTCTCCGGAAAAACCTATTAAAGAAAGCCTGATGTTAACAGATGGAAAAAACTATAAAAAATCGGCTTACGGAACTATCTCCTATCTGCCTGCTGTATTTGGGGCAGTAGTTTCATCAGTTGTAATACGGGAGCTCATTCAGGAAGTAAAACAAGATTAATATACTTTCTCTTCCATTGCGATGGTTTCTTTCACAACTTTCTCATCAAATACCTGTTCACGGTTGGCGATGACTTCACGAAGTATGTCATTGATCGTAATTACTCCAATGAATTCCTGTTCATCAAAAACAATGAGATAACGGGTGCGGTGGCTATTGAGCAGTTTCATGCAGTTTTCAACGGTTTCGGAAGTACCAATATTAGGCAGCGAAGTACTCATTACATCCTTTACTGCAGCAGTATCACTATGCAAGCCTTTCAGAATAACATTGCGGCTGTAATCCCTTTCAGAAAATATTCCCTGGAATGTTTCGTTTTTTTTCACAACCAGGTAACTGAGATTTACGGAACTCATTACATGCAATGCTTCAATCACTTTTGCATCGGCATCAATTACATTAAAAACAGGCGGCTTGCCCTTTAAAATATCAGCTGCAGTACGCATAATCGATGGTTTGATTGTTTGCTAATATACATTTTCAATTCAATATGAAAAAAGAGTTTCATCATGCCAGATACTAACGATTTGTAGTCTGATTGAAAAAGATGCACAATGATCTGTATTTTGCGGACTCATCAAGAAGTCTCACTTTTACCTAGTCAATGAAACCGAATATGGCAAAAGCAAAGAAAAAAGCCGAAGAACCTGTTATTCTGATCACCAATGATGATGGGGTCATGGCTCCCGGTATCCGGAACCTGGTGGAAGCAGTGAAAGATCTTGGGAAAGTAGTGGTGGTGGCGCCAGATAAACCGCAGAGCGGAATGGGTCATGCAATCACAATTGGCTTTCCCCTTCGTATGCACCAGTTACACCTGATTGAAGGTGTAGAGGTGTGGCAAACCAGCGGAACTCCTGTGGACTGTGTAAAACTGGCGGTCGACAAAGTATTGCACCGGAAACCGGATATCTGCCTCAGCGGCATTAACCACGGTGCCAACCATAGCATCAATGTCATTTACAGTGGCACCATGAGTGCGGCTATTGAAGCCAGCATTGAAAGCATTCCCAGCATTGGGTTTTCTTTGCTCAACTTTAGCATGGAAGCCGATTTCAGTGCCAGTCGTTTGTATGCACGGAAAATTGTGGAGCAGGTATTGAAAATGAAGAAGGTTGACAAACATCTTTGCCTCAATGTAAATATTCCAAATGCCGATGCTTCTTTAATCAAAGGCATCAAAGTGTGCCGCCAGGCTTATGCGAAATACGATGAGGATTTTGATGAACGCAAAGATCCGCATGGAAGAAGCTACTACTGGCTCACAGGTGAGTTTAAAAATTTCGATAAAGGAAGAGATACCGATGTATGGGCATTGGCAAACAATTATGTGAGCGTGGTACCGGTACAATTTGACCTCACCAATTACAAACTCAAACAACACCTGGAACAAAAAATTAAATTCTGATGCTTAAGCTTGATAAACTTCCATTTGGACTCGCTATTGGTGCACTTGCACCTATCCTTGGTATAGTAATTTATTACTACATGAAAGTGGATTCCTCCACCATCAGCTTCGGAGAATTTATTGAATACTTTTTCAAAACAAAAGCCTTGCTCACAGCTGTAGGCAGCCTCAGCCTTATTGCTAATATTATTCTCTTCACCATTTTCATTAATTCCAGAAAAGATAAAACTGCTATTGGCATTTTTGCAATGACGTTGATGTATGGCATCATTATTCTGTATGCCAAATTTTTTATGTAATTCGTGAATTACAATATTCAAAAAGCCCGGATAAGCCGGGCTTTTATGATTGCGCTCATTCTTTTTTCTGACAGACAGATTGCAGATTCGCTTTTTCACAACTGTACCTTTAAGTGTGAAAAAGCTGAAACCTCATATCAGCACGCCTGAACACAACCGGCAGCTTTCTGAAATATTCAGGCAGATGTCGGAATGCTACCAATACCTGGGAAAAGATGAACGATTCCGTGCTGTTGCATACGATACAGTTTCAAAAACATTGGCAAATATGAAGGAGCCGGTTGATATTTATGCAGGCGATATAAAGAAGCTGGACGAATTAAAAGGTGTAGGCGAGAGTATTGCCGGAAAGATTATTGAATTTCTGCACACAGGGAAAATCAAAACATTTGAACAACTGAAGAAGAAAGTCCCCTACTCCTTACTGGAATTGATGGATATTGATGGCTTGGGGCCGGCCACTGTAAAAATGCTGCACGAACAAGTTCACATCAACACAAAAGAAGATCTGATAGACGCTTTGCAAAAAAACAAACTTGCCGGAGTGAAAGGTTTCGGTTCGGCCAAAATTGAAAACATGTGCCGGGCATTAAAACTGGATGCTGGCAAAAAAAGAATTCCGCTTGATGTTGCAGAAAAGACTGCCGAAAGTATCCGAAAAATCATTCTGAAAATAAAAACCGTTTCTGATGTTATAATTGCCGGAAGTATCCGCAGAAAAAAAGAAACGATTGGCGATATTGATATCATTTGTATTACAACAAAAGCAAACCAGAAGAAAACAGCAAAAGCAATTTCACAACTTCCAATAATCAAAAAATTGATTGCCGCCGGAACTACAAAACTAAGTTTCATTATTTCAGCTCATGACATGCAGGTGGATGTACGCATAGTAGATGAATCAGAATCAGGAGCCGCACTACTCTATTTCACCGGCAGTAAAGAACATAATATTCAGCTGCGCACATTGGCCCGAAAAAAAGGATGGAAGATCAATGAATACGGAGTTTTTGATGAACAAACGGGTAAGCAGCTGGCAGGGAAAACAGAAGAAGATATCTATTCATTGCTTGGCTACCACTTTATACAGCCAGAAAATCGTTTAGGAAGGAATGAATTACTAACCGCAAAACGGTAAGTGTCTGATTTATATCAGTTCCATAAAAAGTTGATAAGATCGTACCTTTAAAGGCATTATGAAACGGAAGATCAGGTACTACAGACTGTTATGGCTGAAACATGATTTACCAGCCGGGCTCACTGTTTTTTTAGTTGCACTCCCTCTCTGTTTAGGCATTGCGCTTGCATCGGGCGCTCCTCTTTACGCAGGTTTGTTGTCAGGAATTATTGGCGGACTTGTTGTATCACTGGTGAGTGGCTCACAATTGAGTGTTTCTGGTCCTGCTGCCGGACTTACCACATTGGTTGCAGCATCTATTGCAACAGCCGGAAGTTTTGAAGCTTTTTTACCCGCCATTGTAGTAGCCGGATTGTTTCAGTTCCTGCTTGGTTCATTCCGCTTGGGTGCTATTGCTTATTATTTTCCCTCAGCAGTAATTAAAGGGATGCTGGCTGCCATAGGAATTATTCTCATTGCCAAACAAATTCCATTGGCGCTGGGGTATGATCAGCCCGATTTCTGGACCAGCGGTTTCCCACAATTGTTTTTAACCAAACAGTTTCTGGGCAACCTGCAGAACTTCGCATTACATACCACGAGAGGTGCAGTGATTATTACAGTGATCTCACTCTGCATCCTCATTCTGATGCAACAGAGTTTTGCAAAGAAATGGAAAATTATCCCTTCTTCTTTGCTTGTGGTTGTTGCCGCTATTGGTATAAATATTTTATTCAATTATGCTTCTTCAGGTATGTCGCTGCGCAAAGCACAACTGGTGCAGATACCTGAAAACATCTTCGGAAATATTGTATTCCCGGATTTGAAATTATTGTTTACAAAAACCGAATTATGGAAAGACGGTGTTTTGATAGGGCTACTGGCTTCTCTGGAAACATTACTCTGTACAGAAGCAATTGACAAACTCGATAAACACAACCGCATCACACCTGTGAACCGTGAACTGGTGGCACAGGGTGTTGGTAATATTGCCTGTGGCTTGCTGGGTGCCATTCCTATGACGGCTGTGGTTGTAAGAGGAGCAGCTAATGTGGATGCAGGTGCCCGTACCAAAATGGCATCTTTCACTCATGGATTGTTTTTGTTACTGGCCGTTGTGCTCATTCCTTTTTTGCTCAACTATATTCCGTTTGCAGCATTGGCTTCCATACTGCTGATCACAGGTTTTAACCTTACCAAACCCAAACTCTATAAAAACATGTGGCAATTGGGATGGAAACAATTTTTGCCATTTGTACTAACCATCATTGTCATTCTCAGTACCGACCTGTTGATTGGCGTGAGCATTGGCTTATTACTTTCTGTTTACTTTATCATTCAGAATAATTTCAGAACAGAATTTCATATCACCAGCAGTAAAAAACATGAAACGGAAGTCTTCAATATCCGGCTCAACTCCAATGTAACCTTCCTGAATAAAGTCAATCTGCGTAAATCGCTTGACCAGATACCGGAGTACAGTGTACTTACGATTGATGGATCGGATTGCCACTTCATTGATTACGATATTCTTGAAATCATCAGCGAGTATGAGAATAAGGCACACGACCGCCATATCGAAGTGCACCTGATAGGCATTGAGAAAGTAAGTATTTCAGCGGTACACTAAAATCCATCTATCTGCCCGTCCCTTCTTATCTTTAACCCGTAATGAAGTATTATATTATTGCAGGAGAAGCCAGTGGCGATTTACATGGGAGCAATCTCATAAAAGCATTGCATGCGAAAGACCCTTCAGCAGAAATCCGTTGCTGGGGCGGAGACAAAATGCAGTCTGCAGGCGCTACTCTTGTAAAACATTACCGTGATCTCGCATTTATGGGCTTTGCGGAAGTGATCATGAACCTGAAAACCATTCTCCGCAACCTCAGCTTCTGCAAAGAGGATATACAACAGTTTCAGCCGGATGTAGTGATCCTGGTTGATTATCCCGGCTTTAACCTCCGTATTGCCAAATGGGCCAAAGAACAACAGCTCAAAGTTGTATACTACATTTCACCACAGGTATGGGCCTGGAAAGAAAACCGTGTAAAGATGATGCGCCAATGCATCGATAAAATGTTGGTGATACTTCCGTTTGAAAAAAACTACTACCAGCAAAAATGGAATTGGGAAGTGGAATATGTGGGGCACCCGTTGATAGAAGAAATTGAACGTTTTCAAAAGGAGCATCAACCTGCTTCATTCAGCAATAAACCTTGTATTGCCGTTTTACCGGGAAGCCGCAAACAGGAAATACTGAAAAAATTACCAGTGATGCTGGAAGTGAGCAAATCTTTTCCGGGTTACCAGTTCATTGTTGCAAAAGCACCCGGACTGGAAGATTCATTTTATCATTCCCTTATTAAATCTTATCCAAACGTTTCCTCTGTTTCCAATCAAACCTATGCGCTGTTACAACAATCCACTGCTGCCATTGTAACCAGTGGTACAGCCACACTTGAAACAGCTCTGTTTCACGTACCACAGGTGGTTTGTTATAAAGGAAATGAAATCAGTTACCAGATTGCTAAGCGGTTGATCAGCATCAAATACATTTCATTAGTGAATCTTATTATGGATAAAGAGGTGGTGAAAGAACTGATACAGCATGAAATGAACACAGAAAAAATCACAGAAGAATTACAATTGATATTACCCGGAGCAGCCAAACGAACTGTTGTGGAACAACAATACAACCAACTGGAAGAAGTTTTAAAAGCAGGAGGACATGCATCAGAAAAAGCGGCCGGCAGCATTCTTCAATTCCTTACTTCAGCAAAGGGATAATCACAAATTTTACAAGCATTACAATCAATGCAAATAAAAACAGGAATACAGACAACCTGTTAATTCCATGCATGTATTTAATCCATTGCGTATCCGGTGCTTCCGGATCTTTTTTGCGGAGGTAGAGGTATTCTCCTAATTGTTTCAGGATTCCCATATCATTCGTTTTTTCCTATAACAACAAATGTAAAAGAAAGTTCGCCAGTTATGATCTCAATCATAAGCAAGGCCTTACAGCTGCTCTATATTCGATGCGATGTAATCCCTTCGTTTAAACGCAAAATCATGTTTTATGAACTATCGTTCCATTCTCTCTGCTATGGCTCTCAGTTTCTGCATCGCCTGTAACAATACTCCGGAAACAGCAACTACTGCTGCCGCCAGTACTCCTGCCGATGGTGGACAATCCACCGTTCAGGATACCGAATCGGCCAAGGACATTGTAAAAATTGCCGCCGGAAGTAATGATCATACCACATTGGTAGCTGCACTAAAAGCCGCTGAATATGTGGATGTGATTTCCAATGCCGGACCATTTACAGTATTTGCTCCCACAAATGCTGCATTTGACAAATTACCCAAAGGCACACTGGAAGATTTACTGAAACCCGAAAACAAAGACAAACTCAGAAGCATCCTTGAGTACCATGTGTATGTGGGTGTACTGAAAGATGCACTCATGAGTGATGGCCTCAGCTATGGAATGGCCAGCGGACAAAACATTACCATTGGAAACAAAGATGGAAAAATGACCGTGAATGGCATCAATATCCTTACAACAATACCTGCCAGTAACGGAATTATATATGTTACGGATGGGGTACTCCTGCCACCAGCCAAATAACGATGATTAAGCAAACAGAAAAGGTATCCAATTGGATGCCTTTCTTATTAAGCTTCGTTTCTTAGTAAATAGATTCATCGGCAGGCATAGAGGCAATTTTGATTTGCATTACAGTAGCTATCGAAATCGCTCTTTGCTTTGCAAGCTCTGCATGATCCCCTTCAAATAATTCATCTACAGTTTCAAGGAATAAAGAAAGCCATCTGTCAAAATGCTCCTTTCGCATAGGCGCTCGGGAATGCATTTGCATATGCACCTGCATGGGGTTACCGGAATAAGAACCCGTATGAAAAATAATGTTATCCCAGAAATTATACATGACGGGCAAATGCTTTTCCCAATTCACGCTCACAACATCGGTAAAAAAAGATCGTATTAATTCGTCTTTTTTTACTTTGTCGTAAAAGGAATCTACCAGGTGTTCAATATCAAGCCGGTTTTCAATTTGCTTTTTCATAGAAATTATTTTACAATCAGCATGCTGAAATCAGACAATGCTTTTAATGAATGTACCTGGTTGGCTTTAAAGCGAAACAGGTCGCCCTGTTTCAACAAAAACAACTCTCCTTCCAATATAAATTCAACTTCACCCCTCTCCACCACCACAAAAGCATCCACAGGTGATTTGTGTGGTTTCATTTCAGCACCTGCAGGCAGGTTGAGCAAGAGCACCTGTTGTTTTTCGTCTTTATAAACAGCTGCTTTATTTATCTTTTCAAAGTTCATTAATTCAGTTGTATTACCTAACAGCATATTTGTAATTTTTATAAATCCTTACGTTCAAACATCCTTACAGAAAACCACAATGGTACAATAGCCCATATCGTTAACATCACAAAAGACAGAATACTTCCGGCAAAACTGCCGAAGAACTCATGAAAGACAGCTCCGGTATATCCCATTAAAGCTGAGATATCCAGTTTCAGTAACATCAGTATCCTTGACAAATCCACCGGGTTAAGCATTGACATTACAATCATTGGTTTCTCTAATGGGTATTCACTGAACTGAAACAGTACCAATAAAACAAGCGAATCATATATGAGTGTGAAAAAGAACCAGATCAATACAGACAAACCAATTCCTTTTGCTTTATCTCTTGTTCTGACTGACGCAAATAATGCGATAGCAGTGAAAATAACAGAAAGAAATAAGCCGGTACAAATCAACATCAAACCGGTAAGTGAAGGTTCGTATAGCAAAACAGGAATGCCAATACCCACCAGGAAGGCAACAGATAACGATAATGTTAATCCGGTAAAAATACTCAACCAAAGCATTTTCCGCTTTATTGGTTGCGCCACTAACAATTCCAGGAACTCAGATGAATTGTATACATAGATGGTAGAGAAAATAATACTTACCAGCGGAATAAAAATGAGCGACAAATTCATAAGGCTCAGCACTCCTTTAGTTGCGTTTTCATCCATATTAAAAACACCGAATGAAATAATGAGCAGCACAACTGTATATGCCAGAATAATTTTATTCTTCAGCAGATCCAGCATTACATATTTTACAATTGTTTTCATGTTACTGTGATTTCATGATATGAGCTATTGCCTGGGCCAGGCGTACATGTCCGGTATCTTCCTGCAGCTGTTCCATTGATTTATGAAACTGAAGCTTGCCATCCTGCATGTAAATAATTTCACTAACAAGATCATCCAGTTCGCTCAGGATATGTGAAGTAATCAATATCAAACGGCCACGTTCTTTTTCCTTGCTGATTTTTGTTTTCAAAATTTCTGCAGCAACAGGATCCAGTCCTGCCGTTGGTTCATCCAGAATCAGCACATCCGGACTAAATAAAAAGGCCAGTGATGCACTTACCTTCTGCACGGTACCGCCGCTTAGTGTTCGCATCTTTTTATTTTCCATTGCTTTTAATCCGAATGCATGAATCAGATCGTCATCTAATGAAACGGCATCTTTGCGGATGTCTTTCATCATTCCTATTACATGAGCAATGGTCATATTTTCCGGATAGCGTCCGATCTGTGGCATGTAACCAATACGTTCCCTGTATTTCCAATCGTGCAGGATATTATGCTGATCAAAAGTGATAAACCCACTATCCGGCACCACCATTCCAAGGATCGTCTTAATCAAAGTGGTTTTACCACTTCCATTGGGGCCAATCAAAGCAATGGTTTGCCCCTTATTACAGGTTACACTCACATTGTCTAATGCCTTGAGCTTGCCAAACGACTTTGTAACATTTGAAGCAATTATCATAATTCAGAGTTTGACCGGTTTCATCATAGGCTCATTATCTCTCAACTCAACCGGAGTAAGTACAGGTATTATTTTTTCAACCTTATCGATCAGGGAAGCCATGAAGCTTCTGTATAACATCATACTGGGCGGATTCCGTTCTGTAATCATCGCATATAAACTCACAGGACGGTAAGGCACATCACCAATTCCATTTCTGTTGAGATCATATCCTTCATACTTGTCCCAGTAGTTTTTTTCAAAGCGGCTCAGCACCAGGTCGCCATTAGTAGCAACATCAAAAGAATTGGCGATGAAATTATTTCCGCTGATGAGGTTATCCATACAGTTGGCCTGCACTTTCATAGCCCATCCGTTTTTGGAAAACAGATTGCCTGTCATTTTCATACGGCTGCTTCCCTCCATCATGATCGCCACACTGTTATTTAAAAACCGATTGCCGCTAATGACACCATCGCTGATATCTTTCAGTAAAATACCATAAGCGGCACTTCCCCAGTTATCTGCAAATGTGTTGCGGTGCATATCGATATGATTGGAATACATCACTGCTACACCGGCCCCGTTATCACGAAATGTATTGCCTTCATACCTGTCGTTATTGGAAAACATGAAATGTAATCCATACCGAACATTCTGAAAACTGTAGTTATCCCTGATGAGCGAGTGGGTTACAAATTCAAAATAGATGCCATCACGGTGCCCTGTAATCCGGTTGCCGGTGATTTGCATGCTATCACTCTTCCAGCAATGAATACCGTTGGCAGAATTAATTTCATCTTTTGCATCAGAACGCAGTTCATTACCCTGAATGATACAGGAAGTGGCATGCTGGGAATAAATACCGAAAAATGAAAATTCGAACCGGTTGTTCTTTATCGTAACATATCTTGCATCTGCAATTCGTAAGGCTGCTATATCCAGATAACTGCTCCTGCCGGAATTACGGAACAAAATACCTTCCACCACTACATTGTTTGAGCGAATCGTAAGTATTTCATATTTCTTTTGGCCATCCAATACCGGGTAATTGACCCCGATAAGTGTTATTGCTTTTTGAATTACAAGCGGGCTTTCCCTGTACACGCCTGGATGAAGTAATATTGTATCACCTTCCTTTGCTTCAAGGATGGCTTTCTTTACGGAGGTGTATTTCTTACCACCACCTACAGCGATTGCACGGGAGAATGATAAGAATGAAATGAAGAGTAATAATATGGCAAATCCGTATTTCATTTTTATTCCAATACCTGTTTCCAGCTTAGCTGTTGTGCATGAAGCTTGTTTTTAAAAGAAAGCATAGATGATTCTGTTTCAAAAGCTGCAACTCCCCCTCCCATAGGGCCACGAATTTCATCTCCACTGATAAAAAATGCTTTATCGGCCGGAATCAATTTTTCTTTTTGAGCATAATCCACAATGTAAACGGCTGCAATTTTTGACTCATCGAGATAACCTGATTTATAAAATGATTTCAGGCAATGCGTATCATCAAACTTGTACGTTTTTCCTGTATTAGTGATTATCTCTGCACCAAACCGCTGATCGCTGATGATCATTTTACAGGAGTAACAAGCATCTTTCCCGTAAGAAATTGGTTCAGCACCTGTTTCACAACTCTGCATCAAGAAAAACAAGGGAGCAATGAATATCATTGGCATCAGCTTTGACTTCTTCACCGATTTTTTGATTTCCAGGTAAGCTGTTACCACTAAAATCAATCCCGTGAGCAGAAAAATATAACCACCCACATCCGGAAGAGAATAAGCGCCGAAATTCAGCAATTGTTTAAACCCGATTAAAGGAGGCTGGTAAGCCATTCCCGGTACAATAATAGCAGCATTAGGGTCCAGGTTGTGGCCATAGTTATATTCCCATCTGTAGAAATCAAACATTGCCACAACGCCAAATGCCACAAATAAGCCAACCCAGGTTAAGAAAAACCAGCGTCGCCTGATCAGTACCGTAAGTAACCCAAAGAGCGCAAACCCTCCGATTAAATAAGGCAGTATGATAAACTCAAAAAAGTCTTCTGTATGTAAGGTCCTCATTCCAATATAATGGTTCAATCCATTCACCACATCCACATCGCCACCAATTTTGTGAGGAAATATTTTCAAACCCAATCCTTCCGGATACTGAGGTGCTGTTAAATCAATTCTCCACAAAGGAAACAACAGGGATACACCTAATGCAACCGCACAAACAAGAGAGATGAAACGTGCCCGTGGTGATAAACTGTTATTCATTTCTTCAACTTTTATTTCTTTAAAAGAAGAGCCTGCCTGGAGCTGCGTCCCGGCAGGCTCTGATATTCATCTTAAACCTTAGAACTATTTTTTAGCTTCATCAGTAGCCGCAGCACCCTGCTTACCTAAACTGAATGTAAGCGGAACATTACTACCGGCTGGTGACACTCTTATATAACCTTGCATTTCCTGGTGTAATGCACTGCAGAAATCAGTACAATACATGGGGAATACACCAGTTCTGTCGGGCACCCATTTCAATGTTTGTGTTTCACCAGGCATGATCAGCAACTCTGCATTGTTAGCACCTTTTATGGCAAAACCATGCGGCACATCCCAATCCTGTTCCAGGTTAGTAACATGGAAATACACTTCATCTCCCACTTTCACGCCTTCAATATTATCGGGTGAAAAGTGTGAACGGATCGATGTCATATACACATGTACTTTGTTTCCCTCACGTACCACTTTACTATCCTTCTCCCCTTTTGTTACATATGGATTCGCATTCTCCTCAATCTTGTAAATTTTCAAACTATTCTTTTTAATAAGATCTGCCGGACAAGCCTGTGCGTAGTGAGGCTCTCCTATAGTGGGAAAATCAAGAATCAATTGCATTTTATCACCGCTGATATCAAACAACTGAGCACTTTGTGTTAATTCCGGACCAGTAGGCAGGTAACGGTCTTTGGTAATTTTATTATAAGCAATTACATATTTACCAAAGGGCTTTTTAGAGTCGCCACCCGGAACACAAAGGTGACCAATTGAATAATAAGTAGGCACACGGTCAATCACTTTCAGGTCTTTGATATTCCATTTCACAATTTCACTGCTCACAAAGAAAGAAGTGTAAGCGTTTCCTTTGCCATCAAATTCTGTATGCAAAGGTCCAAGGCCTGGCTTTTGTACTTCGCCATGCAATGCGGCTTCATATTTCACAACAGGAATACCACCAAATTCCCCATCAAATGTTTTATCGGCAATTGCTTTTGTAAACTTGGCAAAAGAGAACACAGGAATCACAGCTGCCAGTTTACCACTACCGATAATGTATTCACCTGAAGGATCCACATCGCAACCATGCGGCGATTTAGGGCAAGGAATAAAATAGCAGATATCTTTCAGGATTGCCGGATCAAGAACCGTTACTTCTGTTCTGATTTCGCTTTTTGCAGTATGTGTTTTTTCATCATACACATTATGTGCATATTTCACTTGTTGTTTGGTTCCTTTTCCTGCTTTCAGGTATTCTTCTGCTTTCTTCCAGTTTACTGCAAGAATAAAATCCTTATCTCTTTGTGATGCATTTACTTCCAGCAATGTATTTGCCTGTTCGCTATTATAACAACTGAAGAAGAACCATCCGTGACTGGACCCTTTACCGGCATGGCTCAGGTCAAAATTGATACCTGGTAACAGCAATTGAAATGCAATATCCATTCCACCTTCTTTACCTACACTGATAAAGCTGATAGTGCCTTTAAAGTTTTGCTTATAAGAAGAAATAGGCACATCTGTATTACCACCCAATGGAATACTGAATCTTGTACCGGCTACTACATACTCTGTATTTTCTGTGATAAAGGGAGACGAGTGGTTACCCGCACTGTTGGGCAATTCAATAATCTCAGCTGTGCGGAATGTACGCAAATCAATACGTGCCACACGTGGTGTGTTGTTGGCATTACCAAATATCCAGCGGCCATCGATCTCACCATTTGTTTGTGACAATTCTGTGTGATGCAGATCATCCCATGGAACAAAGCCGTGAGAAGTATTAAGCATAGGTTTGGTTTCCTCGCTGTATCCATATCCTTTTTCAGGATCTACAGAGAAAACAGGAATCACACGAAACAGTCGTCCGCTCGGAATACCATACACACTCATTTGTCCGCTGAATCCACCACTCACAAAATTGTAAATTTCATCGTATTTACCTGGAGCTACATACGCTTTTTCGGCAGATCCGGTTGCCGCAGTTCCGGCACCTTTTGGCTTACAGGCACTCATCTGAAATACCAAGGCCACCAGCAGCAGCATTAGCATTGATTGTAAAACTTTCATATTGCATTTATTAAGGGATTAAGAAAATTCAAACGCTGATAGGTGATTTTATTTCACACCATCATTCCTACGCATAAACTCATACACATGTCTTGCATCGTCATCAGTTAAACTTTGATTGGGCATACGAACCAGGCAGATTTCAAGTTGTGCCATGGCTTTGGGATCTTTGTTGAGCATCTCATCTGTATTGGTAACAAAATTCATAATCCACTCTGCTTTATGCCTGGAGGTAACACCTTTCCAACCGGGACCAACTAATTTCTCATCGGTTAGTTTGTGGCAACTGGCACATTTTACATCGTATACTTTACTACCAGATTCTGCCATTGTTTTATCCAATTCCGGTTTCACTTCTACGTTTGTAAACTTACCCTCGCCTCTTTCGGGATCGTAAGCAGGATTACCATTGTCAGATGCAGCGGCTGTTTGAGGTTGATCGGTTGAAGCATCTTTGTTAGCTTCTCCGGAATTGCTGCCACAGGCGTAAATCAGGGACAAAAGGCTGAAAAGAATGAGCGTTTTTTTCATATTTCTAATTTTTAAGATGATGGTAACAGGCACAAGATTACAGCTGTCTTTTCCGGGCCTTTATGATCGAAGTCATAATTGAAAAAATAATATCAGGATTTCTTTGCCTGTATATAAACAGTTATGTACACACTTTGATTTAGGCGAGCCCCCACTTATCACAAAAAACAAGGGCCTGTTCTTATTTCATTTAAAAGAGATTAATTTGTATTTCTGATGCCAACGAACACTTGCCTGATTGATACAGATCTGCTGCTTGCCTGGGGGGCCACTTTTCATAATCTTGAGAAAGGGTATGTTCTTTTCCGGGAAGGCGATCAGGCGCATTTTTATTACCAGGTTGCAGAAGGGAAAGTGAGGATGAGTAATACTAATGATGAAGGGCGTGAATTTATTCAGGGCATTTTTGAAGCCGGACAAAGTTTTGGAGAGCCCCCTTTATTTGATAACGGCGAGTATCCAGCCAGCGCCATTGCAGAAGACAATTGCACCATTATACGTTTGCGGAAAGAAAATTTTCTGCAGTTGTTAAAAGATAACTTTGAAATTCATTTCTGTTTTACACAAACACTTGCGAAGCGGCTTCGCTTTAAATCCATTATATCAAAAGAGATTTCATCGTATAAACCTGAGCATCGAATAAAGACAATTCTTGAAGAATACAAGAAAGCACATGCAGAGAAAGATGAAAAACGTTTCAAAATAGATCTTACAAGACAACAAATTGCCGACATGACCGGACTTCGGGTAGAAACGGTGATACGTACCATTCGCCAACTGGAAGAAGCAGGCATACTGGAGATCCAGAAAGGAAAAGTTTATTTATAATGTGACTCTGATCATAACAATTATTGCTGATTCTTTATTGTTTTACCGAAAGTGGTTTTTATGGAATTTACCAGGAAATGGTCGGCTATTGCATTACTGAACTTATTGGTGCTTGCATCCGTGGGATTGCTCCTTCGTTATAAAATACTTTATCCACTTCCCTTTATAGACCATAAACATTTGTTGCACGGGCATTCACACTTTGCATTTGCAGGCTGGGTATCCCTTGCTATTTATTCGATTTATGTTCATTTGCTGAAACCGGATCCGATTGTGTTAGAAAAATACAATCGCATCTTTCAATTGCATCTGTTTTGCAGTTATGGAATGTTATTTACATTCCCCTTCATGGGATATGCGTTGCCTTCCATTGCTTTTTCAACGCTTTCCATTTTTATTTCCTGGTGGTTTTGTTATGTAACATGGAAAGAACTGAAAAAATTTCGGTTAAACAGCACCGTTCGTAAATGGATGCGGACTGCTTTGCAGTTTAATATCATTTCTTCGCTGGGAACATTTGCACTGGCCTATATGATGGCTACTAAAAACCTGCACCAGCAATGGTATTTCGGGTCTGTTTATTTTTACCTGCACTTTCAATACAACGGTTGGTTTCTGTTCAGTATTCTGGGCTTCTTCTTTGCAATACTGGGCAATGTGATTACCTATACACAAAAGATCATGGCACACCGGATGTATAATGTGCTGATTTATACAATTGTCCCCGCCTGGTTTTTATCCATGCTTTGGATGCGGGTACCCAACTGGATGAAAATTACCGCCATAATAGCGGGCAATGTACAACTCTGGTTTATCGTTATACTTTTAAGAAGATGGCAGGTTTTAAAACCTGTTTTAAACACCCGGCTAACGAATGCAGCTAAATTGCTGATTGGATTATCGGCCATTGCTTTGGTTTTAAAATTATTCCTGCAGGCAGTTTCCGGAATTCCGCAACTTAACCAATATGCGTTCGGGATACGGCCCATTGTGATTGGATTCCTGCACCTGGTATTGCTGGGATTTGTTACGCTTTTTCTTATTGGCTGTTTTGTCCAGTTACACTTACTATCGTTGAACAACCGATTCAGCAAAACAGGAATCGGGATCTTTCTCACAGGACTACTGCTCAATGAAATCACCCTTCTGCTACAGGGTGTAGCTGCCATTCAATTCAACAGTATACCCTACTCCAATCAAATATTATTACTGGCAGCCTCACTTATGTTTACCGGCATTGCCTTAATTGTCGTAAATCGTTTCAGGACGAAAACAGTCTGATTCAAAATACCCTGGCCTTAACGATCATTCGTAATCGACTTTTTTGCCCCTCACTTCATCATAACTTCTGAAATCTCTTTATCTTTCAGCTCACGGTTGCTTGCCCTAAAATTTAATGATATGCCTTTTGTTCACGCAGCCGGTCTGCATCAGTTTAAAAACCAGGTTGGAATTAAATTCCAGCTCTATAACAGCTTATTCACGTCGCTCCCTTTTCACAGGATTGAACGGACAGGTATTTTGCTGTCGTTACTCTTAAACAATTGCGAAGACGGCTTTAAGAAGAAATTAAGTCCGGAAGAAATTATAGAAGATTTTTTCTCAAAACATACATCCTACAAAAAAGACCAGGAGCAGATTGATCTGTTGTTTCGTTTTGTACAATATGTGGAACGGCAGATTGTGTTGTTTGACGCATTGGAAGATGCTGCTTTTCGTGAAGTTAACGACATGAACGGAGCAGGAACCTTAAAACAGTTGCTGAGCGATGTGGAACAAACCGGAAAAGAAGAGCAACTCATCAACAAGCTGAAAGATTATGAAATAAGAATGGTACTCACCGCACACCCCACACAATTTTATCCTGGGCCTGTGTTAGGAATCATTCATGATCTGTCGAAGGCACTGTCAGAAAACAACGCCAGCCAGATTAATACTTACCTGCAACAGCTGGGCAAAACACCATTCCTTAAACGCCAGAAACCAACACCCTACGATGAAGCCGTGAGTTTAATCTGGTACCTGGAAAATGTATTTTACAATGCAGCCGGGAAAATATTTACAGCACTTAAAAATCAACTGCGGCTGGGTGCAGAATTTGATAAGCCATTAATCCGAATGGGGTTTTGGCCTGGTGGTGACCGTGATGGTAACCCGTTTGTTACAACAGAAACCACATTGAAAGTGGCCGGCGCTTTACGAGGTGGTATTATAAAATGTTATTATCTCGATGTACGGAAATTAAAACGCCGGCTTACGTTTGATAAAGTAGATGTGCTGTTAACCGAACTGGAGAATAAACTTTACAGCAATATTTTCATTCCCGGTTATACAACAAGTCTGACGAAAGATGAAATACTGGGCACTCTGAAACAAATACGTGAAATTGTCATACACGAGCACAATGGTTTATTCCTCAACCTCGTGGATCAGCTGATTAACCGTGTGCAGATTTTCGGATTGTATTTCGCATCACTTGATATACGCCAGGACAGTAGTATCCATACCAAAGTTTTGAATACAATTGCTCAACAAACCAATACCAGCTTTGAATTTTTACCCGGTTATAAAATTGATCCGGAGAATACAGTTGAAGAAAGCATGGTAAAAGATACGTTAGATGTAATGCATGCCATGAAAACTATTCAGCAAATGAATGGAATGGAAGGATGCCATCGTTACATCATCAGCCAGTGTAACACATCCGAAAATGTGATGGAAGTTTTTCAGTTACTGATTTTAAGCGGATGGAATAAAAACGAAATGCATGTTGATATCGTTCCCTTATTTGAAACAGTGGAAGACTTACAACATGCCGCTGCCACAATGAAAGAATTGTATGAACATCCTGTTTATAGTTTACATCTTAAAAACAGGAAAAACCAGCAAACCATCATGCTGGGCTTTAGTGATGGCACAAAAGATGGCGGCTATCTCATGGCCAACTGGAGTATTTATAAAGCCAAAGAAGAACTAACCAGCATATCCAAGCAATATGGCATTGATGTTCTTTTCTTCGACGGACGTGGCGGCCCTCCTGCACGTGGCGGTGGTAAAACTCATAAGTTTTATGCATCCATGGGAAAGAATATTTCCAATAAGCAAATTCAATTGACTGTTCAGGGACAAACCGTAAGTTCCAATTTTGGTATTCCCGATGCAGCACAGTTCAACATTGAACAACTGATCAACGCCGGAATTACAAATGACCTGATTAACTCTCAGGAAGTGACTTTACAACCGGAGGAAGAGAAGCTTATTGTTGATGTAGCCCAAAAAAGTTATGATGCTTATATTCAGTTGAAACAGCATCCCAACTTCATGGATTACCTCGTGAATGCCAGTCCGCTTAAATATTATAGTGATACCAATATTGCCAGTCGCCCTACAAAAAGAGGAACATCTGCCCGGTTGCAATTAAAAGACCTTCGTGCCATTCCTTATGTAGGCGCATGGAGCCAGATCAAACAAAACGTTACTGGTTATTACGGAGTGGGAACAGCATTGAAACAAATGGAAGAAGAAGGGCGTTTTTACCAGGTAAAACAATTGTATGCTTCATCGCTCTTTATTAAAACACTGATTGACAACTGTGAAATGGCGATGAAGAAATGTTTCTTCCCGCTTACAGAATATTTATCCAATCACCCGGAATACGGTGAAATCTGGCAGATGATTCATGATGAATATGAGCTCACTAAAAAATATGTACTGAAGCTGAGTGGCAATACCGAACTCATGGAAGATTATCCTGTAGATCAGCTATCGATACAGATGCGTGAACGGATTGTATTACCGTTACTCACCATTCAGCAATATGCCATCGCCAAACACAGGCAAATGAGTGAACCGGGAACGAATTATGTTTTCAAATCTGCGTATGAGAAATTAATCATCCGCAGTTCGTTTGGTATTATTAATGCAGCGAGGAATTCTGCTTAGATAAATTCATCTTAATAAATAAAAAAGCAGCGATCAAATGATCGCTGCTTTTTTATTCCCCGTTAATATTCTTAAAACAAGAACCCCCTATGGAAATAGGGGGTTGTAACGATTGCTTGCCATAAAAAATAAAAAGCTTAAAACTTGTAAACAGCTGCCAGGATCAACGAGGTGGCCGATTTCACACCATTTGAATTGGCATCTGTATAAATAGGTTTGGAAGATGATTCGAATCGTAATTCAGGAATAAATACGAAACTGCCCACTTTAAAGTTTGCAGAAAGCGTATTTGCAAACAAGGATGCATTGATTCCTTTCACACCTTTATCATCATTAAAATATTCACTGCGGAGTGTTAATCCGAAAGTAGAAGTAGGATCAAGATTCAGGTAAGCTGCTGTTCCCCACCAGCTTTGTCCGCTTATATTTTTAGCTCCATCCCATGCCTGGGTTCTGTTGAGTGTGGCATTTAAACCCACACTGAATTTAGAAGAGATGGTAGCTGTTCCAACAAAATCAAATTGATTTGTGATAGAAGTATCAAGCCCTTTTCCTCCTACATAGTTGAAATAAAGTTTCACCGCATCAGAAGCTGCATAGCTATATTGAGCAATAGCAAACTTCTTATTCATGAAACCACCCGGTACCACTCTGAAATCGGTAGGGTTACTAACACCCAGCATAAAACTGCTTTTACCTTTTGAGTATTCTGCTTTCAAACCCGTATGTGTGAACGGACCATTGGTAAACATATAGCTCATGCTATAGTTGCGGTTGAGCTGCGGATCCACCAGTTCATAACCCACATGTGTGGCCCAGGAGCCAGCTGTAAGTTTCAAACCTTCAACCGGAATATAACTGATGTATAATTGCTTGATGGCTGCCATAGTACCGGCATCTGTATAAGCAAATTCAGCAGCACGTGTTCCAAAACCAAGATCGGCTACCATGCTTACTTTTTTGCCAACATGTTCCAGTTTTACAGAAGCCATTCCTAAAGAGAATGCATTTTGAGAATTGGTAAAACTGGTTCTGTTGTTGGATACTTGTTTATTGAAATCATATTTATAATAGAGATCAGCAGATCCACTTACAGTTAAAACAGGTTTTGGTTCTTCTTTCTCTTGCTGTGTTGTTTCAGAAGCTGCAGGAGAATTGGAAACAGCTGTTGCCTGTTGTGAAAAAGAAGTGAAACCGATAAGCATAAAAAGGCCAGTTGCGCAGATTTTTTGTAACATTGCGATAGATTTTAAGTGTTAATAAGGGTACAGCCGATGATCTTTGCCAGAAGATCATCATCAGGCTGTACCTTTTTTTATTGGTCGTATAAGGTTATTTGCTAAGAACGAATGAATCAGAATTCAGCAGGTGTTTCTTCAATTTTACCACTATTGTGTACCAACAGTGTACCCTGCATATATTTTTCGTTGTGTTGAGTTTCATCCAGACCCAATTCTTCTTCTTCTTCAGTTACACGGATAGGAAGAAGGAAGTTGATGAATTTGAAGATGAGGAAAGAAACAGTGAAACTGTAAATCACAACAATTGCCATTGCTTTAAACTGAGTAAAAAAGAATGACGCATTACCATAGAATAAACCCTGAGGTCCGCCTTTGATTCCATGTACCAGTTCATTGGCAAATACACCAGTAAGCAACATACCCACCATACCACCTAAACCGTGACAAGGGAATACATCCAGTGTATCGTCGAGTTTTGATTTTTGTTTGATGCCTACTGCAATATTTGAAATGATAGCACCTACCACACCAATGATAATACTTTGTGGTATGCCAACATAACCAGCTGCAGGAGTAATGGCAACCAAACCTACCACTGCACCAATACAGAATCCAAGTACAGAAGGTTTTTTGCCTTTGATTACATCAAAGAACATCCATGCCAGACCCGCAGCAGAAGCAGCTGTACTAGTAGTACCAAATGCGTTTACTGCAAGAGGAGTAGCACCTACGGCAGAACCTGCGTTGAAACCAAACCAACCAAACCAGAGAAGTCCTGTACCAATCAAAACGTAAGGCACGTTTGCAGGCGGGATTTCTTTTTGTTCTTTATGTGAAATACGGCGTTTCAATACCAATGCACCGGCAAGAGCTGCACAACCGGCTGTGATATGTACAACAGTTCCACCGGCAAAATCCCATGCACCCATTTTAGCCAGGAATCCATCGGGATGCCAGCTCCAGTGTGCTACAGGGGCATATACCAGTAAGCTGAAGAGAACGATAAAGAGTGTGTAAGCAGTGAAACGAATCCTTTCTGCAACAGCACCCACAACCAGTCCGGGTGTAATGATTGCAAACATGAGTTGGAAAAGAGCAAAAAGCCCTAATGGAATGGTGGGGGCTGCAGGCCATGGAGCTCCAGATTTTACACCTTTGAAGAAAAGGAAGGTAGATGGATTACCAATCAACCCGTTGATGGATTCACCAAAGCTGAGGCTGAAGCCAACAGTAATCCATAAAACACCTACGATACCAGCTGCAACCACACTTTTAATCATGGTTGAGATTACGTTTTTGCGATGCACCATACCGCCGTAGAAAAAAGCAAGACCTGGTGTCATCAGGAAAACGAGTGCTGTGGAAACTAATACCCATGCAATATCTGCTGTACTGTAAGCTGCTTCAGCAGCGGGGGTAAAATCGGCTTCTGGTTTAACGAACATTGCGATGAGCGCAATCACTACGAGAAACAGAAACGGAAGCACTGTTTTTACTGTTTGTTTAGCCATAATCAGTCGTTTTTTTGTTTACTTGAAATAAAAATTAACTTATAATTCGAAATTACTCAATAAAACGACTTACACCCGTTAATTTATTTATATATTTATTTTTATAATGTTTATATCTTTACAGTGCTTCGAAACCCTGATTGAAAAATGAAAAGGGGCTCCGTCATTGGAACCCCTTTCGCATAATTAGCTGATTTATAAATTATAATAACATGTTTTTATCTTTTCTCTCCAGGATAGAAACGCCTTGTAAAAATTCATCAACCGATCTGGCACATTCTCTTCCTTCAGAAATAGCCCATACGACTAAACTCTGGCCACGTCTCATATCACCACATGTAAATATTTTTAATATGTTTGTTTGATAGGACTCTTCAGTAGCCTTTACATTTCCTCTTTCATCCAGCTCCACTCCTAATTCATTTACAACACCTTCATGTTGCGGGTGCACAAAGCCCATTGCCAGCAGAGCCAGTTCACATGGAATTTCTCTTTCGCTTCCAGCTTTTTCTGTAAACTGGGCAGGCCTTCCATCAGCTGCTGAAGTCCATTCCAGGTCAACAATTTTTAACGCTTTGAGACTCCCTTTTCCATCACCAATAAATTCTTTTGTTGCTACTGCCCATTTGCGATCAGCTCCTTCCTCGTGAGAAGTAGATGTCTTTAATGTCATTGGGTATGTTGGCCAGGGCATATAGCTGGTACGACCTTCCGGTGGCTTAGGCAACAATTCAAACTGTGTTACTGTTTTTGCACCATGTCTGTTAGATGTACCAACGCAATCGCTTCCTGTATCACCACCACCAATCACAACCACATTCTTTCCGGTAGCTTTTAATTCCTCAGTAAAAATATTACTCTCTATAGCTGCGTTTGCCAATGGATCTTTCCCTGCATTGCGTTTATTCTGCTGCTTCAGAAACTGCATGGCATAGTAAACACCATTGAGTTCACGTCCCGGCACTTTCAAATCTCTTGGCACTGTCGATCCGCCAGCTAATACAATTGCATGATATTCTCTCAGCAGATCATTGATACTTACGTTCACTCCCACATTGGCATTACATTTAAACACAACCCCTTCATCTTCCATTACTTTCACACGACGGTCAATCACCCATTTCTCCAATTTGAAATCGGGTATACCATACCGTAATAAACCTCCCGGCACATCGTCACGTTCAAATACTGTTACGGAATGTCCGGCATAATTCAGCTGGGCTGCAGCAGCCAGTCCGGATGGGCCACTTCCCACTACAGCCACTTTCTTCCCTGTTCTTACATTTGGTTTCTTAGGCTGTACATAACCGTTATCAAATGCAATCTCAATGATATGCTTTTCAATTTCCTCAATCGTAACCGGCGGCTGATTGATTCCCAATACACAGGCACTTTCGCAAGGAGCCGGACAAATACGGCCGGTAAACTCAGGAAAGTTATTGGTGGAGGAAAGTATGTCATACGCCTCTTTCCATTCTTTACGGTATACCGCATCATTGAATTCAGGAATCACGTTCCCCAAAGGGCAACCACTGTGACAAAAAGGAACACCACAGTTCATACATCTTGCCGACTGCTGGTTTAATTTTTCATCGCTTAAACGTTCTACAAATTCATTGTAATTTTTTAAGCGATCCTGTACTGGTTTCTTTACAGGCAATTCTCTTGTAAACTCTAAAAAACCGGTTGGTTTACCCATGTTATTGAAATTAGAATTTTGAATGTTTTAACTTACTTGCCCCCGTTATACTGTTTCTTTTTTCTCAGTTGCTTTCTGCAACAATACTTTCTTGAAGTCTTTCGGGAATACTTTCACAAAATTCTTCAATTGGTTTTCAAAATCATCCAGTACAAAACGGGCTACTGTACTGCCGGTGAAATCTGCATGCTGCTGAATCATTTGTTTCAATTCAGCTACATCTGCTTCACCAACAGGATCCAGGTCTACCATTTCTTTATTACAATTGACTGCAAAATTTCCTTTCACATCATAGATGTAAGCAATTCCACCGCTCATACCTGCAGCAAAGTTTCTACCGGTTGCACCAAGTATCACTACTCTTCCTCCGGTCATGTATTCGCAACCATGATCACCCACTCCTTCAACAACAACACTTGCACCACTGTTGCGCACACAAAAACGCTCACCTGCTTTTCCACGAATGAAACCTACACCACTGGTTGCACCATAAAAAGCAACGTTACCAATGATGATATTATCTTCCGGCACAAACGTGGATTGTTTGGAAGGATACACAATCAAACGTGCGCCACTCAATCCTTTTCCAAAATAATCGTTGGCATCACCTTCCAGCTCCAGCGTTACACCATTGGTATTGAATGCACCAAAGCTTTGTCCGGCCGTTCCATTAAATTTGAAATGAACGGTATCATCGGGCAATCCTGCCTCTCTGTACTTCTTTGTTATCTCATTGGAAAGTATGGTACCGGCTGTACGATCTGTATTTTTAATTGCAAATTGTGCTTTTACTTTTTCTTTCTTCTCAATAGCTGGTTTTGCTGCTTCCAGAAGTTTCCAATCTAATACATCAACCAATCCGTGATCCTGTTCTTCTGCACAATACAAACCAGTATATAATGAAGCAGGTTCTTTATAGAGAATGGGTGACAAATCCAGCTTGCTGTATTTCCAATGATTGATATTCTCACGCATTTGAAGACTATCAACCTGTCCCACCATTTCATTCACTGTTTTGAAACCAAGCTCTGCCATAATCTCACGCAATTCCTGAACGAGAAATCGGAAGAAGTTTACCACATGATCTGCATTACCGGTGAAACGTTTTCTCAACTCAGGATCCTGAGTGGCCACACCAACCGGACAAGTATTGAGATGACATTTACGCATCATAATACAACCTTCCACTACTAAAGCAGCGGTTGCAACACCCCATTCTTCTGCACCTAATAAGGCAGCAATAGCAATATCACGGCCGGTTTTCATTTGACCATCTGCCTGCACCACCACACGGCTGCGGAGTTTATTTTTTACTAATGTCTGATGTGTTTCTGCCAATCCCAATTCCCATGGCAAACCTGCATGCTTGATAGATGAAACAGGTGAAGCACCAGTACCACCATCATGTCCGCTGATCAATACTACGTCAGCCTTTGCTTTTGTAACACCGGCAGCAATGGTACCAACACCAGCCTTACTCACCAGCTTCACGTTTATTCGTGCAGCCCGGTTGGCGTTCTTCAGATCAAAAATTAACTGAGCTAAATCCTCAATCGAATAAATATCGTGATGCGGAGGAGGAGAAATCAAACCAACACCAGGTGTTGAGTGACGTACCTTCCCGATCCACTCATCTACTTTATGCCCGGGCAATTGTCCGCCTTCACCCGGCTTAGCACCCTGTGCCATTTTAATCTGCAATTCATCTGCTTCGGTGAGATACAAACTGGTTACACCAAAACGTGCAGATGCCACCTGCTTAATAGCAGAACGCATGCTGTCACCATTTTCAAGCGGTGTGTAACGTCGTTCATCCTCACCACCTTCACCGGTATTACTTTTACCACCTAAGCGATTCATAGCAATTGCCAATGTGGTGTGTGCTTCCCATGAAATAGAACCGAAGCTCATAGCACCGGTTGCGAAACGCTTGTAAATATTTTCGGCCGGTTCCACTTCATCAATAGAGATGGATGGACGATTGCGTTTAAATTCAAACAAACTGCGAAGTGTGCATGCTTTTTCACTTTGCTCATTCACAGCCTTCGAATACTTTTTAAAAGTAGCGTAGTCATTCAGCTTTGTTGAATACTGTAACAAGTGAATCGTAGTGGGATTGAACAAATGGAATTCACCTTTGCGTTTCCATTGATATACACCACCTACCGGTAAGCGATCTACAGGAATATCTTTTTTGTTGAATGCGAAGAAATGTTTTACTAATGCTTCTTTCGCAATTTCTGTGAGACCAATACCCTGAATACGACTGGTAGCACCTGTAAAATATTTATCCACCACTTCCTGGTTCAAACCAAGTATTTCAAATATCTGTGCGCCTTGATAAGACTGAAGTGTAGAGATACCCATCTTAGAAAACACTTTCAGCAATCCATCATTTACGGCTTTGATATAATTGTAACGGAGTTCTTCCCAACTAAGATCTGTTTTCAGTTGTCCGTTTACTTTCATATTTCGGATAGAAGCTAATGCGAGATATGGATTGATAGCTGTAGCACCAAACGCCAGCAAACAGGCGAAGTGATGCACTTCCCACACATCTCCTGCTTCTACAACAATACCCACTTGTCCACGTAATCCTTTACGGATCAGATGGTGATGAATAGCAGCAGTAGCCAGCAGAGAAGGAATCGCCGCATGATCACTGTCAACAGCACGATCGCAAAGAATCAACACTTCAAATCCATCATGCACTGCATCTTCTGCATAGCGGCAGATACGATCGAGGCCACGTTTCAATGCATCCGGTTTTCCATCGGCACGGAAATAAGTCTGTAATGTTTTTGCCTGGAAGATACCTGTATCAATACTTCTGATCTTTTCCAGTTCTTTACTTGTAAGTACCGGATGTTTCAATGCCACTGTATGGCAATGTGTAGGATCTTCATCCAACAGATTACCATTGTTACCCACAAACGTTGCAAGGCTCATCACCATGCGTTCACGAATGGGATCAATGGGCGGATTGGTTACCTGTGCGAATAATTGCTTGAAATAAGATGAGAGATGTTGCGGCTGATCACTCAATACCGCCAGCGGTACATCTGTGCCCATGGAGCCGATGGGTTCTTTACCATCAATCGCCATTGGTTTGATAATGGTATCAATATCTTCTGTTGAATATCCGAATGCTTTCTGATACTTCAAAATATGTTCATCGCTCAGATGCGAGAACTCAACTCTTGGATCTTCGAGTTCTTCCAAACGGATTTTATATTGATTCAACCAATCGCCGTAAGGTTTCTGAGAACAGATGGTGTGTTTCAATTCATCATCACTGATGATTCGTCCCTGCTCCATATCCACCACAAACATTTTTCCCGGTTGCAGTCGCCCGTTTTCTTTTATGATTTTTGGATCAACAGGCAATGCACCTGTCTCTGAAGCCATGATCACACGATCATCTGTTGTTACACAATAACGGGAAGGGCGCAAACCATTTCTGTCTAAGGTTGCTCCTATGATTTTACCATCGGTGAAACTGATAGATGCCGGGCCATCCCATGGTTCCATGATCGATGCATGGTATTCATAGAATGCTTTCTTCACCGGATCCATGAGATCATTACTATCCCATGCTTCAGGAATCAACATCATCATTACATGTGGCAAAGAACGTCCGGTTAATGTGAGTAATTCCACCATATTATCCAGACAGGCAGAATCTGATTGCCCCTCTCCTACAATTGGTAATAACATTTCCATTTCTTCTTTTGAGAAGAAGGGAGAAGTAAAGCCATGTTCGCCTGTGCGCAACCAGTTGAGGTTTCCTTGCAACGTATTGATTTCACCATTATGTGCAATAAAGCGGAATGGTTGTGCCAGTTTCCAGGAAGGAAATGTATTGGTGGCAAAACGGCTATGCACCAAACCAAAAGCACTTACCACACGTTTATTGCTGAGATCAGGGAAATAATTACGTACTTGACCGCTTGTGAGCTGTCCTTTATATACAACTGATTTATATGACATCGATGCCACATAAAAACCAATGGCATCTTTCTTCACTGTATTGTTGATGAGATGTGTGGCGTGATTGCGCAATACAAAAAGTTTGCGTTCAAAATCATCCGGATTGGTAATATGATCGGGGCAAGCCAGAAACACTTGTTCCATTTCCGGTTCCACACTTAAAGCTGTGGGGCCAATACCATCGGGATTGACAGGAACCTTCCGGAACGTAAGAATTTCAATGCCCAGTTTTTCAGCCGTACGACTGAAAATAGAACGGCATTCCTCCCTTAGTTTAATTTCCCTGGGAAAGAATAATACACCTACGCCATAACGACCATAAGACGGAAGATGAACACCTAATTTCAAACATTCCTCAAAGAAAAATTCATGAGGCGTTTGAATCATGATACCTGCACCATCACCTGTATTGTTCTCGCAACCACAAGCACCACGGTGTTCCATGTTTTCGAGAACCGTTAATGCATCGGAAATGTTTTGATGAGACTTATTGCCTTTGATACTGGCAACAAATCCGATACCGCAGGCATCGTGTTCAAATGAAGGATCGTACAAACCTTTCTTACTTACCATGTAACGTTTACTTTTTTAAGTTTTAACAGCAAACAAACCGTAAGCAAGCAATCATCTAAAGTTATCCTTTCTACAACTAACAGATGTTTTGCCGCAGTGGTCGTTCAATATCTCGATTTGCTCAGTAGTCTCATTAGTTGCTTTCAAAGGGTTGGATATTGTTGCAGGAATTCAATTGCATAATTGAATTCCTGCAACCGATCTATTTCTTTTCCAGAGTTGCCGTCTGGATTGCTTTCATGGCTGTCATTGCAGAACGTAATACTGTTCCAACTTTTTCAACAGGATGATTACGGATGATACGGTTCACTTCAATCAGCTCACGATTATCAACACCGCCATCTTTTCCTGCATTGAAATTGGTTCCGATAATATCCTTATCCACCAACTTCATGAATTCGGCCAGCAAAGGTTTTGCTGCATGATCAAACAGATAACAACCATACTCAGCTGTATCTGAAATCACACGGTTCATCTCATATAATTTTTTACGTGCAATAGTATTTGCAATCAACGGTGTTTCGTGCAGTGATTCGTAGTAAGCAGATTCAGGTTTGATACCTGCTTCCACCATTGTTTCAAATGCCAGTTCCACGCCGGCACGAATGAATGCCACCATCAACAATCCATTATCAAAATATTCCTGTTCAGCAATAGCATCTGTAGTTGGTGCTGTTTTTTCAAAAGCAGTTTCACCGGTTGCTGCACGCCAGGTCAACAGGTTTTTATCATCATTTGCCCAGTCTTTCATCATGGTGGAAGAAAATTCACCACTCATGATATCATCCTGGTGCTTTTGGAACAGCGGACGAAGAATATTCTTCAGTTCAGTTGATAATTCAAATGCTTTGATTTTGGCGGGGTTGGATAAACGGTCCATCATGGCAGTAACACCACCATGTTTCAATGCTTCTGTAATTACTTCCCAACCGTATTGAATCAGTTTGGCTGCATAAGCGGCATCGACTCCTTTCTCCACCATTTTATTAAAGCTGAGAATAGAACCGGTTTGCAACACACCGCAAAGAATGGTTTGTTCGCCCATGAGATCACTTTTCACTTCTGCCACAAACGAAGAACGAAGCACACCGGCACGATCTCCACCGGTAGCAACAGCATATGCTTTTGCCTGTGCCAAACCTTTTCCTTCGGGATCATTTTCCGGATGAACAGCAATCAACGTAGGAACACCAAAACCACGTTTGTATTCTTCACGAACTTCTGAGCCTGGAGACTTTGGAGCCACCATGATCACAGTAAGATCTTTACGGATCTGCATACCTTCTTCCACGATATTGAAACCATGTGAATAAGAAAGTGTAGCGCCTTTTTTCATCAGCGGCATTACAGCGCCAACCACAGCCGTGTGCTGTTTATCGGGCGTCAGGTTCAAAACCAGATCTGCAGAAGGAATCAATTCTTCATAAGTCCCCACCTTAAATCCATTCTCAGTAGCATTCTTCCAGGATGCACGTTTTTCGTCAATTGCTTCCTTACGTAAAGCATAAGCAATATCCAGACCGGAGTCTCTCATATTCAAACCCTGGTTAAGGCCTTGTGCACCACAACCAACGATTACAATCTTTTTTCCTTTTAATACATTCACTCCATCTGCAAATTCACTGCGGTCCATGAATTCGCATACACCTAACTGGTTCAGTTGCTCTCTGAGTGATAATGAATTGAAATAATTTGCCATTGTCTGATTTTAATTTTACTTGTTTTAGTTTCTGTTCGTTTATAATTACATGCTGAATACTTCTTCGTTTTTATCGAGGAACTCATTCTCAATTACTTCTTCGCTAGGCTCCCTGCGCTCAAACTCTTTGAGTTTATTATGGAAGCCATCACTGCTTTTAATAATGGCCACACGGGCACTTCTTACAAACTCAATTAACCCATAAGGCTCTAATACCTTAATGAAATTATCTGTTTCTTCACGGTGTCCTGCTACTTCAAACACTGTATAATCCTTACGGATTACAACAGCTTTTGCTCCATGCTGACTAAGCAACCGCTCCACTTTCACATGTTCTGCAATCACATCGGTGGGCACTTTATAAAGAGCCAATTCCTGCCATACAATTTCATCGTTGGTATTGAAATATGCTTTCAATACTTCCACCTGTTTTTCAATCTGGCGGCAAAGTTTACGAACCACTTCTTCTGTTTCGTTGATCACAATTGTAAAGCGATGCACACTATCCACTTCGGAAGGTGACGTATTTAAACTCTCAATATTGATTTTTCTCCTGGAAAAAATAATAGCAATACGATTGAGCAACCCAACCTGGTTCTCTGTGTAAACGGTGATCGTATATTCCTGCTTATGCATATAATAAAAGTTAAAAAGTCAAAAAATAAAAAGTCAAAAGTTAAAATAAAAAGTCATGACCGATTCTTTATATTAATTATAATAGTTGCCACAATCTTAGATATCTCATCAGCCTCCTTAATCAAATTCTCCAGATCTGTTTTCACTCCAAGGTTTGTTTCTTTCAGAAGTGCCAACCAATATTTGGTTTCGTTAGCAGACTTTAATGCAATAGCATTAAAGTTTAGAAAATCCTTTTCAGAAACACCTGCACTACCCTCAACAAGATTTGCTCCTATCGATGTTGCACTCCTCAACAACTGATCAAAAATGGAAAAATGAATACGTTCAAACTTCGTTTTTCCAATGAACTCCAAAACATCTTTTGAAAAGTAAAAAGCCCTGTGCCTGATATTATAAACAGGCTGCCTATCATCAACAACAGTTACAAATTCTTCAGACACTTTTTTATTTTTGACTTTTTACTTTTCTTTTATATTTCTTCTTTGCTTAGAACAATTTCAGCAACCCCTCTGCCCTGTGGCACCATCGGGAACACATTATTTTCCTTACCTACCATCACTTCGAGCAAATAAGTTCCATCATAATCCAGCATGGTTTGCAGAGCTGCCCTGAGTTGAGACCGATCATTGATTGATTGCCCGTTGATATGATATCCTTTTGCTACCTGTACAAAATCGGGACTCTGAATATCCACGAATGAATAGCGCTTCTCATGAAATAATTGTTGCCATTGACGAACCATTCCAAGGAAATTGTTATTCAGGATCAGCAATTTCACCTTCGGCTTGTATTGCATGATGGTGCCAAGCTCCTGGATAGTCATCTGAAAACCACCATCGCCAATCACTGCAACAACAGTGCGGTTGGGATCACCGTAGGCTGCACCAATAGAAGCCGGTAATGCATAGCCCATTGTGCCCAATCCGCCACTTGTAATATTACTCTTACTGTGATTCATTTTTGCATAACGACAAGCTACCATTTGGTGCTGGCCCACATCTGTTACTATAATAGCATCACCTTTTGTAAGATCATTCAGTTCTTTGATTACTTCTCCCATTGACATCACATCACCAACCGGGTTCATTTCAGGATCGATACAAACCGATTGTTCTTTTGCCATGTAATCATGAAACTTCTGCAACCACTGCGGATATACTTTCGACTGCACCAATGATGTAAGCAAAGGCAAGGTTTCCTTACAATCGCCCCACACCGGTACTGTTGTTTTTACATTCTTATCAATTTCAGCAGGATCAATATCCAGATGAATCACTTTCGCCTGCTTGGCATATTTATCCAGCCGACCGGTAACACGATCATCGAAACGCATACCCACTGCAATCAACACATCGCATTCATTGGTTAACACATTGGGACCATAGTTTCCATGCATCCCCAACATACCAACTGCCAACGGATGATCGGTTGGGATGGCACTCATGCCCATGATTGTCCAGGCAGAAGGTATTCCTGCTTTTTCAATAAAGGCTTTGAATTCTTTTTCGGCTTTTCCTAGAAGTACCCCTTGTCCGAATATCACAAAAGGACGCTCTGCCTCATTGATGAGCCTGGCTGCTTCTTCCACATACTCACGGCGAACAATAGGCGCCGGGCGGTAACTTCTTACATGATCGCATTTTTCATACCCGGCATACTCAAATAACTGTAACTGTGCATTTTTGGTTATATCGATCAATACAGGTCCGGGACGACCGCTTCCTGCTATATAAAATGCTTTTGCAAGCACATGAGGAATTTCATTAGCATCTGTTACCTGGTAATTCCATTTAGTAACAGGCGTTGTAATGTTTACTACATCCGTTTCCTGGAACGCATCGGTACCAAGCAAATGAGCAAATACCTGTCCGGTAATACATACCACAGGTGTTGAATCAATCATCGCATCAGCCAATCCTGTTACAAGGTTGGTTGCACCGGGGCCACTGGTTGCAAATACAACTCCGGTTTTACCACTGGCACGTGCAAATCCTTGTGCAGCATGTATGGCACCTTGTTCGTGACGGACAAGTATATGTTGTAACTGATCGTGATAATCATAAAGTGCATCATAGATGGGCATGATGGCACCGCCGGGATAGCCAAAGATTGTTTTAACTCCCTCTGCTATCATCGCTTCCATTACTGCCAGCGAACCTGAAATAGAACGCACTTCAGGCTTCTGGGTTTTTATTTCGGATTTTGCTTCAAGTACTGACATAAAAAACGTTATATAATGAATTGAATCGTTTAACTTCTGTAAAAGCTCAGCAAATCTGTTGACTGAACATTTGTAAACCCTGTTTGCCGCAACATAGTCACCAGTTGTCCACGGTGATATGCTGCATGGTTGACGACATGAGCAAACAACTGATAATACGGCATCGTATACACTTCTCCGTTTATTCGTTTAAACTCAAGTTTCTCTTCCAAACGATCATCTGCAAACTCGCTGATATATTTATTTAACTCTCCAGATGTTTGCAACCAAAGAGCTATGTGTTCCTCTTTCGTTCCCTTAAATGATGACTGCAACCAGACAATGTTTTCCTTGTTTTGAAACCTTTCCAACCATGCTTTTTCCGCACTGATGATATGTAATGTTGTTTGCTGAATGCTATTAAAACTACTCACCACTTCCTGATTCCACTGCGATTCAGAAATCTGTTCAAGCCAGTTGCAGACAATTTTATTTGCCCACAAATTATAATCAGCCAGCTCTATGAAATAGTTTTTATTCATTCTATACTAAACTCGATTAATATTCATCAGTAACACATCCTTCACTTGCATCTTTCACTACTCTTGCATATTTATATAACACACCTTTGGTTACTCTTAAAGAAGGTTGTTTCCAGTTTTTACGACGTTCGGCTAAAATTTCTTCGCTTACTTTTAAAGTCATCGTCCGTTTCACTGCATCAATTTCAATGATATCATCATCTTCCACCAAGGCAATGGTCCCCCCTTCAAATGCTTCCGGTGTGATATGCCCCACCACGAATCCATGTGATCCACCGCTGAAGCGCCCATCTGTAATTAAGGCTACGCTCTTCCCTAAACCAGCGCCCATAATAGCAGAAGTAGGCTTGAGCATTTCAGGCATGCCGGGTGCCCCCTTCGGCCCTTCATAACGAATCACCACTACATCACCTTTCTTTACACGACCGTTTGCGATTCCCTGTACCAAATCTTTTTCGCCATTGAAAACACGTGCCGGGCCCTCAAATCGTTCCCCTTCTTTCCCAGATATCTTTGCCACACTACCTCTTTCAGCCAGGTTGCCAAACAAAATCTGCAGATGGCCTGTTTGTTTTAAAGGCTGTTCAAGCGGATAAACAATTTTTTGCTTTTCAAAATCAATCGGCTGAATATCTTTCAGATTCTCTGCAACAGTTTTACCTGTTACAGTTAAACAATCTCCGTGCAGTAATCCTTTATCAAGCAGGTAACGCATCACTGCGGGTACTCCACCATGTTTATGTAATTCCTGCATCAGGAATGTACCACTTGGTTTAAAATCGGCCAATACAGGAGTGGTATCACTGATGCGTTGAAAATCATGAATGCTCAATTCCACATCCACACTCTTAGCCATTGCAATCAGATGCAATACGGCATTGGTGCTTCCACCAAAAATCATAATGAGACGAATTGCATTTTCAAATGCTTTCAACGTCATAATATCTTTTGGCTTGATATCTTTTTCGAGCAATACCTTAATTGCTTTTCCTGCCTCAATACATTCATTCCGTTTATCATCACTATCTGCAGGATTTGAAGAAGAATAAGGCAAACTCATTCCCAATGCTTCAATAGCACTGGCCATTGTGTTTGCTGTGTACATTCCGCCACAAGCGCCGGCACCCGGACAACTATGTTTTACCACTTCCTTAAAATCTTCCGGAGTAATTGTACCGGCAATTTTTTTACCTAATGCCTCAAAGGCAGAAATGATATTGAGTTCTTCACCTTTGTAATGTCCGGCAGCAATCGTTCCTCCATAAATCATAATAGAAGGACGATTGATCCGCCCCATAGCCATAACAGCACCGGGCATGTTTTTATCACAACCGGGCAATGCAATCAATCCGTCGTAATAAAATCCTCCCATTACTGATTCAATACTATCTGCGATAATGTCACGGCTTACCAATGAATAACGCATACCATCTGTACCGTTGCTGATACCGTCACTGATGCCGATGGTGTTAAAAATCAAACCCACCAAATCGGCTTTCCACACACCTTCTTTCACTATTTTGGCCAAATCATTAAGATGCATATTACAGGTGTTGCCATCGTATCCCATACTGGCGATGCCCACCTGTGCTTTCTTCATATCCTCGTCTGTTAAACCAATACCGTACAACATTGCTTGTGCAGCAGGTTGAGTTTCGTCCTGAGTAAATGTCTTTGAGTATTTATTTAATTCTGCCATGATTGTTTTTTATTCTTTTCTATCCTACTAATGCTTCCAATTCTTTTATGCCTGTCTTTGAAGACAGACTTTTTTCTGTAACTAAATCTTTATATGCTACCTGTATCTTTCTTGAAACTGATTCATTCCATGGAAGCGGAAATTTCACATCATCCAGGCTTTCAAAACCAATCACCTCTGCGGCAGTGCCACAATAGAATGCTGCATCGGCTGTCTTCAATTCATCAACCGTAAAAAATTTCTCTTCCACTTCAATGCCAGATTCTTTGCAGAGTTGCAGTACTGTTGCCCGGGTAATGCCCGGCAGAATATTTCCTAATGCAGGTGTTACCAGTCTTCCATCCTTTTCATAAAACAGATTAGCACCGGGAGCCTCTGCCGCAAAATCGTTCATATCGGTCAGGAGCGCTTCATCATAACCATTAGCCTTAGCTTCCTGGCTGGCAAGAATGGAATTCACGTAATGCCCGGCTGCTTTTGCTTCAATCTTAAATCCTTTCGGATTGGGACGCTGAAAAGAAGAAGTCATCACCCTCAATAATTTCTCACCAAGAAACGGTTGCATCTCCCATACTTCTATTACGATATAAGACTTTTCATTCTTAACAAAACTCATATTTGCCGGTGCATAAACAACAGGACGGATATATGCATCCTGCAGGTTATTCCGCTTCAGTAATTCATATGTAGCATCTATTAACTCCTCTGTTGTCCAATGATAAGGAAGGTTCAATGCTGCCGCAGAACGTTTCAGTCGTTCATAATGTTCTTCTGCTTTAAAAATCTTTGTTTCACCCGATACTGTTTTGTAAGAACGGATTCCTTCAAATACACTATAGCCATAGTGCAGACTCTGACTGTAGTAATCCATTTTTGCATCAACAGCTTTTACATATTCACCGTTGAGCCACAAAACTGTTTGATCGTTATAATAAGATGCCATACGCTTAAATGATTGTTGACTTACGCAACTCAATATTTTCTTTCTTCACAGAACCCGGAATTTTTCCACTTACATAATCACTCACCAGGTCACCAATGGTGGACGTGAAATAAAAATTCACCGGGTCAATATCTTTTGTTACGAAACTGTTTTGCAAGGTCCACTCTACTGCCTGGCGAATCACCGATGCTTCTTCACTCATACCGAGATAGTCGAGCATCATTGCTGCCGACAGAATAGAACCAATTGGATTGGCTATATCTTTTCCTGCAGCCTGCGGATAAGAACCATGAATGGGTTCAAATAATGCAGGTCCGTTTCCAACCGATGCAGAAGGAAGCATGCCCAACGAACCGCTGATCACACTGGCTTCATCGCTGATAATATCACCAAACATATTTTCTGTAAGAATCACATCAAACTGTTTGGGGTTGATCATCAGTTGCATGGCGGCATTATCAACAAACATATAATCCACTGTCACGTCACTATACTGTTGTGCTATTTCCTGTACCACTTTGCGCCAGAGGCGAGATGTATCCAGCACATTGGCCTTATCCACAAGGGTAAGTTTTTTACGACGTTTCCCTGCATATTGGAAAGCAAGATGTGTGATACGCTCTATTTCGCTACGGGTGTAAATACATTCATCGCTTGCTGTATTTCCATCTTCGGCGGTATATTTTTTACCGAAGTAAATACCACCTGTGAGTTCACGGAAAATAATGAAATCAACACCTTCCAAACGCTTGGGTTGCAAAGGAGAGAGATGATGTAATGATTGGTATGTTGAGATGGGGCGGATATTTGCAAACAGTTGAAGTGCTTTCCGGATGCCGAGAATCCCCTGCTCCGGACGAACTTTGGCACCTGGGTTATTATCAAAACGTGGATCACCTACTGCCCCAAATAAAACCGCATCCGAATCCAGGCATATATCCACTGTTTCTGCAGGCAATGCTTCTCCTGTTTGATCGATCGCCACAGCACCAATCAATGCCTCACGGAAATCAAACTGGTGATTGTATCTTTCTGCAATTGCTTTGAGTACTTTCACCGATTGAGCCGTAACCTCTGGTCCGATTCCATCTCCGTTTAATAAGGCAATTTTTTTATGCATCGTTACTTTTTCGTTTTAATTAAGCTGTTGCTGCCTGGTATTTTTGTGCCATAGCAGTAAGATCACTGTCTTCCACTTCCTTCTTCGTATCTGCAATAGCAAGAAACTGGCTATACAATTCATCCACATCATTGCGATCGAACTGGAAGCCCAGTTTATGAAGACGGAAGGCCAATGCACTTCGTCCGCTCCTTGCCGTTAGTACAATTTTAGAACTATCGGCTCCCACATCTTTCGGATCAATGATTTCATAATTGATGGCATTTTTCAGGAACCCATCCTGGTGGATACCGGATGAATGCGCAAATGCATTACTTCCCACAATTGCTTTGTTGGGTTGCACCGGCATACGCATGGTATCACTTACCAACCGGCTGATGGGATTCAACTGATCAGCCACAATGCTGGTATAGAAATTCAGTTCGGGATGCTGGCGTATGATCATCACCACTTCTTCAAGTGAAGTATTACCGGCACGTTCACCCAAACCGTTGATGGTACATTCAATCTGGCGGGCACCATTGATCACACCGGCAATGGAATTGGCGCTGGCCAATCCTAAATCATTATGGCAATGGCAACTGATAATTGCTTTGTCAATATTTGAAACATGGTCTACCAGGTATTTGATTTTTTCACCATATTGGTGAGGCAAACAATAACCTGTGGTATCAGGAATATTTACTGTGGTGGCACCGGCAGCAATCACTGCTTCGATTACACGTGACAGGTATTCGTTATCGCTGCGTCCTGCATCTTCGGCATAAAACTCAACATCATCGGTATAGTTACGGGCCCATTTTACGGCCTGTACTGCACGTTGAAGAATTTCCTCACGAGTAGAGTTGAATTTGAGTTTAATGTGATAATCGGAGGTGCCAATACCGGTATGAATGCGGCGGCGTTCTGCATGTTTGAGCGCCTGCGCTGCAACTTCGATATCATTCTGGTTGGCACGTGTTAAGCCACACACCGTGGCATTTTTAATTACTTTAGAAATTTCGGAAACGCTTTCAAAATCACCGGGGCTTGAAACAGGAAAACCGGCTTCCAAAACATTGACCCCCAGGGCTTCCAGTTTTAACGCCAGTTCCAGTTTTTCCTTTGTATTCAGCTTACAACCGGGCACCTGCTCTCCGTCTCTGAGAGTAGTGTCGAAAATAATAATCTGTTCGGCCGACATAGAAAAAAAGATGGTTAGAAATGATAAAAAAAGCAGGCTACTGTACTTGATTGCTTGCTAAGAAATTAAGACAGCAGCCCGCATCTTCGAAATTATTTTTACTTAGCCGGAGGAGCAAACCAAAATTCAATGTATTTTACGGTGTATAAAGGATATAAACTCTCCACAAATAGCTGATTTTCATATCTTTGAATAATATTGTATTACGATGCCCAACAGGTCGACAGAATCGGTGTTTTTGCTCATTAAGTCGCTGGAAAAGAGCGAGAAACGCAATTTCAAATTGTACGTGAAGCGAAACTCTGCCTCGGCCAATCTGAAAGTGATTCAGCTGTTTGATGCGATGGACAAAATGGAGGAGTACGATGAAGCCCTGCTCCTTCGAAAAAACAAGGACCTGAAAAAGGAACAATTATCGAACCTGAAAGCACATCTCAACAAACTGATCTTATCCAGTTTGAGGCTCATTAAACAGGAAGACAATATTACCCTTCAGCTTCATGAGCAGATGGATTTTGCCCGGATTTTATACAATAAGGGACTGTATATCCAGAGTTTGAAAGTGCTGGAAAAGATGAAAGAACTGGCAGCAGCTCATCAACAGATCACATATCTCCAGCAGATTCTGTTTTTTGAAAAAAAGATTGAAGTACTGTACATCACCCGCAGTATGCAGGACCGGGCAGATCAGTTGAGTGAGGAATCGGAAGCGGTAAATCTCCGCATCACACTTGTATCTGCCTTGTCCAATTTGTCGCTTCAACTTTACAGTTGGTATATCAAAAACGGCGTGGCAAGGAATAAGAAAGATGAGACTGAAGTAAAACAATTCTTTGAAACACATTTACCTGCACACGCCGTCAAAGCAAAAGGTTTTTACGAGGAACTTTACCTCTACCAGTGCTATTGCTGGTATGCATTTATACGCCAGGATTTTCTGATGTATTACCGCTACACACAGAAATGGGTGGACCTTTTTGAAGTTTATACTGAAATGCTGGAAGTGGAAACAGCGCATTACATCAAAGGCATGCATAATCTCATGAGTGCACACTTTGATTTACAAAACCATCAGAAGATGGCAAGTGATATTGAACGGTTTGAAAAATTTTCAAAAAGAAAGATTGTCGTTCAAAACGATAACTACCGAATTCTTTGTTTTCAATATCTCTACATCGCTAAAATCAACCAGCATTTTATTGAAGGAACCTTTAGTGAGGGATTACGGCTAGTTCCGCACCTGGAAGAACAATTGGCAGAATACGGACCGTACCTCGACCGTCATCGTGTTCTTGTATTCTATTACAAAATCGCCTGTATGTATTTTGGCTGTGGCAAGAATGAAAAAGCAATTGAGTATCTCAATAAAATCATCAACTGGAAGATGGACCTGCGCATCGACCTGCAATGTTATGCACGATTGCTTCATTTGATTGCGCACTATGAACTGGGCAACCATGATTTGATCGAATACCTCATCAAGAGTGTATACCGGTTCATGGCAAAAATGGAAAACCTCAGCGGTGTTGAAAAAGAAATGTTCCGCTTCCTGCGAAACTCATTCACACTTCAGCCACAGGAGTTGAAACCTGCGTTCCGGGAATTACTGCAGAGTGTGAAGAAATATGAAGACAACCGTTTTGAAAGCCGTGCCTTTGTTTACCTGGATATCATCAGCTGGCTGCAGGCAAAAATCAAAGATGTGCCGGTGCAGCAGGTTATTTTCGATAAGTTCAAAAAGAAACGGAGATAACAGGTACAAACTACTGATACCCGATTGAAATAACGGGAAAGAATCTTAACTTACTACTCTATCCATTCTCTGAAAAATCAGTAAAACCAGGGCAATACCTAATTCATCATTAAAACTGATTTATGAGAAAGTTTCCACTTATCATTGCAATCGTATTTGTAATAGCAGGCATCCTGTCTCTCTCTTTTATTCACCCACACGGACGCAATTCCATTGTTAACGGAGGCGGATCTGCCATGGAAGGTGGTGTAAAGTCAACATTTGTATTTAATGCCATCAATCAAAACGGAAATGTGAATGGTCATCTTGTGTACCACCTTCGTGTAAACAATACCCGTTTTTTTATGCAGCTGGATTGTATGCAGATTGACGGAAACCGTGCAACCCTGAGCGGCACCGTTACTGAAGTTAGTGGTTCGAATATCCCCTATTACATTTATCCCGGAGCCAGTGCATCTTTCACCGTTGAAGACAATGGAAAAGGTGGCGATAAAGACCGGATCAGCGATGTGGTTTTTGGCGCTCAATGCAGTGATGATTTAAATACTTACCTGAGCATACAGGGGAATCTTACAGTTAAAGAATAAGCTACCTTTACGAAGATCAACCTGAATACTGACTCCCTCTTTTATAAAAAATCAATGAAACAAATCTGGGCAATAACTGGTTTTATGATTCTTGCAATTGCCTGCAAAAAAGCAAGTACTTCTTCGTCCAATTCCCATCCATTGGAGATAAAAGGTGCTGACATGTCCTATCTTCCGGAAGTAAGAAAAAGCGGACTTATTTTTTATAACCCGGACAACCAGGCTGAAGACATGCTGACTACTTTAAAGAACGCAGGTGTGAATGTCATTCGTTTGCGACTTTGGAAAAATCCTACAGATAACACATCAGGTTTTGAAACGGTAAAAAACTTATGTACCGAAATCAGGTCAAAAGGAATGAAAACATTGATCAGCGTTCATTATTCCGATACATGGGCCGATCCTAAAGCTCAAACGAAACCAGCTATATGGAGCAGCATTTCTTATTCTGCTTTAAAAGACAGTGTATACAGCTACACTCAAAAAATTGTTCAGGAAATGAATCCTGATTATATACAAATCGGAAATGAAATAAACGGAGGTTTATTATGGCCTGATGGCGATTGGAATAATCCTGCACAAATGAAAGAATTATTGCAGAAAGGCATTAGTGCTGTTCGTTCTGTTAACAACACAACAAAAATTATTATCCATTATGCCGGTTATGAATATGCCGATGCGTTTTTCACGAATCTTTCGGGACTGGATTATGATATTATTGGCATCAGCTATTATCCCATATGGCATGGAAAAGATCTTGATGTTTTAAAGCAATCATTAACAACACTGGGAACAAAGCATAATAAACCAATATTAATTGCCGAAACTTCTTATCCTTTTACGCTGAGCTGGAATGATTACACTAATAATGTTGTAGGATTAAACTCACAGATCATTGATCAGTACCCGGCCACCCCTGCCGGACAAAAAGCTTATCTTGAAAAACTGATGCAGATAATGAAATCTGTTCCCAAAGGAATGGGAGTTTGCTATTGGGGGGCAGAATGGGTTAGTTATAAAGGAACAGTTGCAACAAATGCTTCCACCTGGGAAAACCAGGCATTCTGGGATTTTTCAAATAAAAGTCTTCCGGTTTTAGAAGCATATAAATAAAAACAAATGAAATTACCTTTTCAAAACACAGACGAGTACATTAAAAGCTTTCCAAAAGAAACCCAGGTACTGTTGAAACAAATGCGTTCACTTATTAAAGAAAATGCACCCGAAGCAAATGAAAGTATCAGTTACGGAATGCCGGCTTATAAAATGAACGGCAAACCTTTGGTATATTTTGCAGGCTATAAAAATCATATTGGTTTTTATGCAACTCCCACCGGGCATAAAGCATTTGCAGAAGAACTTGCTGTTTACAAACAAGGGAAGGGCTCTGTTCAATTTCCGGTTGATCAACCATTGCCGGTTTCATTAATCAAACGTATTGTTTTATTCAGAGTGAAAGAAAATAAAGCAAAAACTATAAAGACGAAATAATATATCCGAATATGAACTCTGAAGCCGATTTTATTTTTTTACATAAAGCTGTAGAACTTGCATTGGAAGCCGAAAAGGCAGGGAATCTGCCGATTGGTTCTGTTATCACATTCAACAACGAAATAATTGCAGCTGCCGGCAACAGCATGTTGTTGCCACATTTTGATCCGGGTCGCCATGCAGAAATGAATGCACTCGACCTGGTTCCTGCACATCTTTGGAAACATGCAGCTGAGATGACCTGTTATACTACATTGGAACCCTGTTGTATGTGCTTCAGCCGTATGTTGCTTTCAGGAGTTGGAAGAATTGTTTATGGAGCCACAGATACACAGGGGGGCTGCAGTTGTTTAACGAGCCATCTTCCTCCGTTTTACCATGCGGGAAATACACCTGTATTAACCGGGCCCCTCTTACCTGAAATTTGCGATCCTCTTTTTGAACGGGCCAAACAGATTTTCAATCAGCTTGAAGAAGTAAGAAATTAATTTTCACCACGCATCCTGCGAAGCAAAGCGAAAGCGATATTTAAATCCCATTTATCAAAACGCCCACGTTGCACCACCATTTTATTATCGTTGGGATGACTGAGGTAATAATGAAATACAAAACGGTTGCAGGGATCAACCCAGCCAATGATTTGTCCGAAACGTAGATCATTAAATACTAATGTATCCTTCCATTTTTCAACTGTGTAGAAGCCTTGTGAAAAACGAATCAGTTTCAAAACTTCTTCATGATCTTTTATTGAATCCAGTAGTTGCTGGTTGCGGGGCACATATTCAAACTGAATTTTAAGATCATCATCCAGCAAGGATCGAAAGCCGGTGTAAAAACCCTTTTCATCTCCACTAACCACAAACCATAACCAATTTTGCAAAGGAGCCGGAGTGGTGAAGTACTGTTGATGAGGTATATTTTGCAATTGAAAGGCCGTATTCACCTGCTTATCAATTCTGATTTTATTCACCACACACAATCCCAGGTAAACTGCAGCCATACCCAATCCAAACCGCCAGTAAAAAGTCCTCAGTTTATCTTTTTTCCTGTGTACAATCAAAGCAATTGTTGCCAGTCCCGGCCACAGTGAGAAAAAGGGATCGGCTACATAAACTGCATTCAACGAAAAGCGTTTGTGACTGAAGGGTTCCAGCCATCCAATTCCGTAATTATTAAACACATCGAGAAATAAGTGAACAAAGACAGCCGCTGCAAAAAAAGCCAACCATTTTTGAAATGAAATATTATGTGGCCTGTGCCATTTCTCGGCAGACAATGCCATTAAAGGCACAATCAATACAAGGAATAAAAACGAATGTGTAAATCCACGGTGTGCCAACAAATCAGATGGAGTATCCATCCAGAAAGAAGCAACGAAATCAATATCGGGCAAACTCTGTGCCAACGCTCCCCACACCATTGCTTTTCTGCCCAGCTTTTTACCTGCAAATGCTTCACCCATACAGGCACCAATGGCGATATGTGTGATACTGTCCACTCTTACAAAAGTAGGAAAGGATTCCAAGCAACAGCATCCTGTTACATCATTATACCAACGCTTTGTACAAAATCTCCACCGGATGCAAGGCTTTTTCACCCGTACCATCTTTGATCTGGTGGCGGCAACTGGTGCCAGGTGCTGCAACAACAGCTTCTTCATGTTTATTTCTCACAGCAGGGAATAACACCAAATCACCTATTTGCATGGAGATATTATAATGCTCTTTTTCATAGCCAAAAGAACCAGCCATACCACAACACCCAGAGGGAATCGTTTCTACTTTATAATTTTCAGGAAATGAAAGCACCTTAATGGTATCGGCTAAAGAGCCTACAGATTTCTGTTGACAATGTCCATGAAGTTTGATCTGTTTTGGTTCTTTCGTGAATTGATCTTTCCTGATGTTTCCTTTCTCTATTTCTCTTGCAATAAATTCATCAATAAAAAATGTATTCTTTGCTAATCTCTTTGCTGCATCCAGATTTTCATCCGTTGCCAGATCCGGATATTCATCCCTGAAGGTTAAAATAGCTGACGGTTCAATACCAATTAAAGGAGTTTCGGCGGTAACAATATCTTTTAGCAACTCAATATTTCTGTTTGCAATTTCTTTTGCTTTCCTGATCAATCCTTTAGACAACCATGATCTTCCGCTTTCAATATGATCCGGAATTTCAACATTGTAACCAAGTTTCTCCAATAACTCAACAGCTGTTTTACCAATATGCGCATCGTTGTAATTGGTAAACTCATCGCAAAAAAGAAAAACAGTTGACCTTTGGTGGTTGGCCGATGGCAGCGATTGAACATTTTTTAAATTTCGACTTTTGACTTTTGACTTTTCATGAAACCACTTATAAAGTGTTACATCCGCCAATTTGGGCATGGAACGTTTTACCGCAAACCCAACCGTTCGCTTGATGATAGTACTGGTGAGCGCATTCGTCATAAAGAAATTATAGACAGAAGGCGCAACGGAGCCAATCTTTGCACTGAGCGAAAAATTAGCAATCATACGTGAACGGAAAGGAACACCATTTGCATCATAGTAGTGTTGCAAAAACTCGGCTTTCAATTTCGCCATGTCCACATTAGACGGGCATTCGCTTTTACAGGCCTTACAACTCAAACACAAACTCATTACTTCATAAATTTCTTTATGATCGTAACGGTTTATTTTGGTTGAATGTGTCAAAAATTCACGAAGGATATTGGCCCGTGCCCTTGTGGTGTCTTTTTCGTTGCGTGTGGCCATAAAAGAAGGGCACATGGTACCGCCGCTGAGATGCGTTTTACGGCAATCACCAGATCCATTACATTGCTCAGCATGCTGCAATATGTTCTGCTGATGAAAACGGAAAATGGTTTTGAACTCAGGTGTGAATTGTCCGGGTTCGTAGCGTAACGAAGTATTCATAGGTGGCGTATCCACAATCTTATTAGGATTGAAGATATTATGAGGATCCCAGGTGTACTTCACCTGTTTCATCAATTCATAGTTCTTCTCTCCCACCATCTGGCGGATGAATTCACCCCGCAAACGTCCATCGCCATGTTCTCCGCTTAAAGAGCCATTATACTTTTTAACCAAGGTGGCTACTTCTTCTGCAATGGTTCGAAAAAGTTTATTCCCTTCCTCCGTTTTTAAATTAATAATAGGACGCAAATGCAATTCACCTGAGCCGGCATGTGCATAGTGAACCGAATACAATCCATGTTTCTTCAACACTTCATTAAAATCCCGGATATAGTTGGGCAAATCATTCACATCCACAGCTGTATCTTCAATTACTGCCACCGCTTTTTCATCACCGGGAAGATTACCCAGCAAACCAAGTCCTGCTTTGCGAAGTGTCCATATCTTCTTTGTATCAGCGCCAAATAAAACAGGAAAATGATAACCTAAACCTGCTGCACGCAATTCTGCTTCTAATTGATTGGTTATCGCCACTACTTCTTCTCTCGTTTCTTTAGCAAATTCAAAAACAAGAATAGCACCGGGATCACCTTGTACGAAGAAACGGTTCTTGCTTTGTTCAATATTATTTTTGGTACAGTCCAGTATATAATGATCAATTAATTCACTGGCGCTGGGTTTGTATTTTAATCCGATAAGATTTGCATGCAACGATTCATCAATTGAATTAAAATGCACACACATCAACCCCACTTCTTTAGGAGGAAGCGGCACCACATTCAACTTAATCTCCGTTATGAAAGCCAGTGTTCCTTCGGAACCTGCTATCAGTTTACAGAAATTAAAATCCTCCTTACCAGCGGCAAATGGTGCCGTGTCCACAAGCAGATCAATGGCATAACCGGTGTTTCTTCTCTCTACTGTTTTCTTCGGAAACTCTTTGCGTATCTCTAGCTGGTTCTCGTAATTGCTCAATAAGCTTCTCACTGTTCGATAGATGTTTCCTTCCAGATTCTGCAGTTCACACTTGGCATGAAATTCATCTATACTCAGTGTTTTGAATTCTGCTTCAGATCCATCACTCAGGAATGCTTTTACTTCCAGCAGATGCTCTCTTGTACTTTTGTACACAACAGAATTGGAGCCACAGGAATTATTCCCCACCATGCCACCAATCATGGCACGGTTAGCTGTTGAGGTTTCAGGCCCGAAATACAATCCATATGGTTTTAAAAACAAATTCAGTTCATCACGGATCACACCGGGTTGCACTTTTACCCAACGTTCTTCTTTATTAAATTCAAGTACCTGGTTGAAATGTTTCGACACATCAACAACAATACCGTGCCCCACAACTTGTCCGGCCAAGGATGTACCTGCTGTTCTTGGAATCAATGAAGTTCCTTCAACGCCTGCAAACGAAATGAGTTTGAGAATATCTTCCCTGGTCTTGGGAATAGCTACTGCCATCGGCAGTTCTCTGTAAGCAGAGGCATCTGTTGCGTACAGCGTACGGATTGTGGTATCGTAAAACAAATCACCCTCTAGTTCTTCCGAAAGCCTTTTCAGTTTTTCTTTCATCCCTGAAACATTCATGCCGACAAATTTACTATAACTGAAAAGAATGAAGCAGACTTGTTTGAAAGTATGTACAACAATCGTTAGTAATTAAAATCAGATAAAAAAAGCCGGTTGAAGAATCAACCGGCACCTTGCAACACTCATCTTTTCCACTCTAGTTTCTTTTTCTGTACGTCCTGAGAATTACTTCCCACCATAATTTCAAATGAACCGGGTTCCCAATCAAAGTTCAATTGATCATCATAAAATTTCAGGTCATTTGTTGTAAGTGTAAACTGAACCGTTTTTTGCTCTCCGGGCATCAACTCTACCTGCTTATATCCTTTTAATTCCTTAACCGGTCTTACCACTTTTCCAACCAGGTCTCTTATATACAGCTGAACCGTTTCCTTTCCTTTTACAGAACCTGTATTTTTTACAGTAACAGTTACAACTAATTTCTGATTTCCTTTTAATGCTGTATCACTAAGCACCATATCTCCATATTCAAAATTGGTGTAACTCAACCCATATCCAAAGGGGAATTTGGGATGGATACTTAAATCAATATAAGCTGATTTATAAAGCACATCTTTTTCGTTCACAACCGGGCGGCCCGTATTGTAATGATTATAATAAATAGGAATCTGTCCCTCTGTGCGTGGGAACGTCATAGGCAATTTACCGGATGGATTGTAATCGCCAAACAACACATCGGCAATAGCATTACCAGCTTCTGTGCCCAGCCACCATGTATATAATATTGCCGGTGCATGATCGGCTGCCCAGTTAAATATCAATGGTCTGCCTGCATGAATCAACAATACAACCGGTTTACCCGTTGCAATCATTGCCTTGATCAATTGTTCCTGAACGCCGGGCAATTGCAGGCTGCTCCGGCTCTTGGCTTCACCGCTCATATCTCTTGCCTCACCCACCGTCATCACAATCACATCCGATTGTTGTGCTGCTGCTATTGCTTCTGCAAAACCAGAGCTGTCAGTATCATTAATATTACAGCCTTTGGCATATACTAATGAAGCTCTGCTTCCCAGTTTGTTCTGCATCCCCTGCCACAAACTCACAATACGGGAAGAATCGTCGGGCCATTCAATACTCCAGAAGCCAAGGTTGTCTTTCACTGCTTTCACAAACGGGCCAATCAATGCAATTTTTTTCGTTTGCTTGTTTAAAGGCAACACCTTGTTTTCATTTTTCAGCAACACAATGCTTTTACGGGCAATATCACGGGCTATATTTCTATGCTCCTGTTTATTCCAGTTTTGTTGTTGACGTTCTTCATTGCAGAATTTAAACGGATCATCAAACAATCCCAGTTCATATTTTTTTCTAAGGATACGACGCACCGCATCATCTACTAATTCCATTTTCACTTTACCATCTCTCACCAATTGAACCAGGTAATCTCTGTAACTACGGCTTTCCATATCCATATCACTACCGGCATTTATAGCCACATAAGCTGCTTCCTTATTGTTGGCCACATATCCATGATTCACCATTTCACCAATACTTCCCCAATCGCTAACTACAAAACCGGTGAACTTCCATTTTCCTTTCAGGATATCTCTTTGAATATAACGGTTACCAGTAGCCGGGACACCATTGATATCGTTGAATGAATTCATAAATGTTGCCGCTCCAGCATCTGCAGCTGCTTTGAAAGGAGGTAAATATATTTCCCATAAAGTACGAAGGCTCATATCCACACTATTATAGTCACGGCCACCAATAGCTGCTCCATAAGCAGCAAAGTGTTTGGCACAGGCCATTACTGCATCAGTATATCCCAACCCCTTGCCCTGAAATCCTTTTACACGTGCACGGGCAATTAATGAACCAAGATAGGTATCTTCACCTGCTCCTTCCATTACACGGCCCCAGCGTGGATCACGAGATATATCCACCATTGGTGCAAATGTCCAGTGAACACCAGCTGCAGAAGCTTCGATAGCTGCAATTCTTGCACTCAGTTCAATTGCTTCCAGATCCCAGCTGGCCGCTTCTGCCAATGGGATAGGAAATGTGGTACGAAATCCATGAATCACATCTTGTCCGAATAACATCGGTATTTTCAATCTTGACTGCAATGCAATTTTTTGCAATTCACGGGTATGCTCCACACCTGTCACGTTCAGCATTGATCCAACCATACCCCGTCTGATCTGGCCAATTTTGTCTTTATCCATTGTAACGGGACCTGTAAATGCCAGATCTCCATTGTATTGATTCAACTGTCCCACTTTCTCTTCCAGTGTCATCTTTTTCAAAAGCGACTCTACAAACAAATTCATTTGGGCCTCCCTGGATTGCTGGGCAGATGCCAGTGAAACAATAAACAATAAAGCAACGAATAAAGAACCTTGTTTCATAAAAGCTGTTTTAGTTTTTACAGACTTATTTCAAGAATAATTGTGATAGAATCGGGAAATGATCTGACGGATATTTCAAATCATATGAGTCAGTAATCGTAGCAAATTTCTGAACAATGATTCGAGTTCCCTTTGATACAAAAATGTAATCGATACACCCGTCCGGTTTCTCATGAAACTTAAATGCATTCCAAGTATCAAAAGATCCATAAGGAGGGGTTTTGCTTTCTTCTCTTGTATTTACAAGAAAAGATTTTACAATACGAACCGGTTCATCTTCGGGTCCGGAATTGAAATCACCCATAAGGATAACAGGATAATTCAATCCTTTATTCAACTGCTGAATCCGTTCGGTAATTAATTTTACAGATTCCCTTCTGGCAGTTACGCCCATATGATCCAGGTGTGTGTTAAATACCCAGAAAAGTTTCCGGGTGGTATTGGAACGAAACAATCCATAAGTACAAACACGGTTACAGGCAGCATCCCACCCACGTGAAACAACATCGGGCGTCGCTGATAACCAGAAAGTGGATTGTTTCACAACTGTATACTTATCTGCATTGTAAAAAATGCAGGAATATTCACCACCCGTTTTCCCGTCATCTCTTCCAACTCCAATAAAACGATATTGCTTTAATTGTGACAGCAGATATTCCAGTTGATGATGTTGTACTTCCTGGGCACCTATGAAATCGGGTGCATAATAATTCATCAGCTCTGCCACTTTTCCCTTCCGGAGCAACCATTTATTTTCACCATCCGAATCCACATCGAGGCGGATGTTAAAACTCATAGCAGTTACTTGCGTCTGAGCCTGACCGTTAATTGTGTACAGACTCAGTAACAGGATTAAAATCAATCGTGGCATATTCTGGCAAGTCTGATGAACAAATGGTTTATTTAATAATACATGTATTAATAGAATGAGGTTTAGCTATTGCTTCCACAGCTTTTCCATTCACCCATAAATAATAAGGCGATTCAATTCCACTTTGATTCATTACCACCACCACAATTGAACCATCCGGGTTTTTGAAAGCAGTTGTTAATAACTGGCTTCTGCTGGCAGAGCTTCCAATACGTTTGGCTCCTTGCTGAATGAACTTAGAAAAATGGCCAATATAATAGTATGCATTGGTATAGATCAGTTTTCCGGTACGTGTATCGGCATGTACAGGTGCAAAACAAAAATTCTTAACATGATTAGGTCCACCTGTTTCATCAAGCAAAATATTCCAATCTGTAAACCCTACCATGCCATTATTAAAATCGTTGATCAGGCTTCTTCCATATTCTTCTCCCAATACCCAGGCACCATAACGAGAGGAATCAAAACTCTCAGCACATCCTTCTGTGAAAAACAAATTTTTATCCGGGAACGCCTCATGCACACGTTTAATGTTATCGAACATAGGCAATCCACCACTCCAGTCTTCATACCAATGGAATCCAATGCCCCAGATATATTTAGAAGCTTCAGGATCTTTAAAATAAGTTAATGCCCGTTGATAAATCATATCCCTGTTATGATCCCACACAATGATCTTTTTATCCTTCAAGCCTTCTTTATACATAACAGGGCCCAGATGATTCTTTAAGAAATCACGTTCCTCCTCTGCTGTGTAAATACAACTTTCCCATGTTTGTTTTGCCATAGGCTCGTTCTGGATGGTAATAGCCCACAGAGGCACCCCTTCTTTTTCGTAGGCCTTGATAAACTTTGTGTAGTACATTGCCCAGCTATCATAAAATTCGGGCTTGAGTTTACCGCCCTGCAACATATTATTGTTGTCTTTCATCCATGCGGGGGGGCTCCATGGGCTTGCAAATAAATTCAACTTACCACCTGCAGCTTTCATGGCCTCTTTAATAAGAGGAATTTTATACTTCAGATCATGTTCGATCGAAAATGTTTTTAATTCTTTATCGCCGTCTTTCAGGTAAGTATACATATCACTGCTGAAATCGCAGCTGTTGATATTTGTACGGGCAATGGTATAACCAATACCATTTTGTTTATCAAAATGAGCTGTGAGAAATTCCTGGCGGGCCGAAGCAGGAAGCTTAGCAAACGTTTCTGCAGATGCATCTGTTAAAGCAGCGCCAATACCTACATACGTCTGATAGGTTTGATCCGGGTCAATAAAAACAGAAATTTCTTTTTCAAACGGTTGAGCTTTATCAATAAATCCAAGTGTATCAATTAAAGATAACCTGTATGCGGTACTGTCGGCTGTTGTATACACATATACCTGCTTCCCTTCTGTACTGAATGAGCCGGTTGCAGGAGATTTTTCCTGTGAAGAACAGGAGATCAAATGCATGAATACAATTGGTATTATTATTTTACGCATAATTTTCAGTTTATTGCCAAACATAAGTTGCAACTGCGCCTCCTGGCAAAGAAACGGCAGCCAGCTTTCCATTATACCTGATATTGAAATTGCCACCCAAATCACTATCATTTACAACAAGCAAAACAATTTTTCCATTGGGCGTAAGAAAGGCAGCATTGTAAAAATTACCGGCTATATTACTCGCAATACGAACAGAGCCCGCCGGTACAAATTTGGAGGCATGTGCTACAATATAATAACTCACATTCCTTGAAATAACTGTTGATCCAATGGTAAGCGCCCCTTTGCATTCTGTACATCCGCCATTTGTATGTGGGCCATAGTTAGGATCATTAGCAAGATTCCATTCAAGTGCATTTTTACTCCAGTTTCTCATAGAACCAATAATCACATTTTTCTCGTGCCATCTGAGATCGCCGCTGAAGGTTCCATTTTTTCCTGTCCATTGTTCTGTGAAATATAAATTCTTATTCGGGTAAGCCGCTTTCACTGTTGACAAGGCAGATATATCTCCACCATATAAATGAAACGCAGAACCATCGACAAATGGATTGGCATCACCATCATTTAAAATTGTAATGGGATAATTGGGATTATCACAATTGTGGTCCCAAACAATAATTTTAGTAGACAAGCCGGCATTACGTAAAGCAGGGCCTAAATGATTCTTAACAAAATCGGCCTGCTGCGTGGCTGTCATAACCATACTGGGATTGTTGCCGCCATGCAAAGGTTCATTTTGCACTGTTACTGCGTCGATATTAATACCTCTTGCTTTCATTTGCTGCAGATACAGAACAAAATACTTTGCATAAGATGCATAATACTGAGGCATTAAAGATCCACCCACAGACCCGCCGTTATCTTTCATCCAAACAGGAGCACTCCAGGGAGATCCCATGATTTTTATGGATGGATTGATGGCCAGAATTTCTTTAAGAACAGGAATCAGATCAACGGTATCCTGTGAAAGATTAAAATTAGAAAGATTCACATCCGTTTGTCCGGCAGGCAAATCATTATAACTGAAAACAGAAGCACTCAGATCGGATGCACCAATACTGATGCGCAGATAACTCACACCAATAGACGATTCTGAAGAACCAAATAACTCCTGCAATAAAGCCGTTCTTTCAGATGCACTTAAATGATTGATCAGAGTAGCACTGCCTCCGGTGAGAGTGTATCCAAAGCCATCGACAGTTTGATAAACTGTTTCCGGCTGCACGTCAATTACAGGGAAATTATTAGCAGTCCCGGTGAATGAAATAACCGATGTTTGTTTTTGCAGCAATGAGGTTTGATCACCTTTGGTAATCCAGCAATCAACTTCGTTTTTAGGAGGCGTAACCGGTGGTGTACCACCGCCGCCAGTAGATTTTTTGGAGCATCCTGACTGTAAAAGAGCCATCAATGCAACAATGTAAAATGATACCTGCATAAATGTTTTAATAGAGTCTTAATAAATTATTGAAATACCCTTACATAATCAACATACATCCGTTGAGGAAATGTGGTTGATGCATCGGGGGAACCGGGCCAGTTACCTCCAACCGCTACATTAAATATGAAAAAATGATCCGCATTAAAAGGATAATTCGCAGCACCAACATCTGCCTTTGTACCAGTGAAAAACAACTGATCATCTACGTACCATTTGATTTGATCCTGGCTCCACACAATGCTGAACACATGAAACTGCTGTGAAAAATTACCGGAAGAAAGATCATACCAATTTCCTTTAGAAGTATTGGTTCCGCTAACAGGCTTCCAGTGCATGGTACCATATACCCTGTTTGAATAAGTGCCTACCAGCTCCATAATATCTATTTCGCCACAAGCAGGCCATCCCACACTCGAAATATTGGACCCGAGCATCCATAAAGCAGGCCACATTCCTTTTGAAACAGGAAGCTTGGCCCTGATATCAATACGTCCGAATTTGAATACTTTTTTATTCTGAGTAGTTAACCTGGCAGATGTGTAATTGAACCCACCTTGCGATTCTTTCTTTGCTTCAATAACAAGGTTACCATTAGACAGAAAACTATTTTTCTTAGAGTTTGTGTAATACTGAAGTTCATTATTACCCCATCCGCCTGAACCATTTCCGATTTCATAATTCCAGGCAGATGTATTTAATTCTGTTGCAGAAAATTCATCTCCCCACACCAATGTCATACCCGGGTAAGTAGATGGTGTGGAATAACCTGTGTTATCGGTTGGCAGGTATGTTCCATTATTCTGAATTACTCCAGTAGCTTTTCCGGCACCTTCAATCTTTGCGTTTACCGGGCTGCTAAGCTGTACAAAAAAATACTGGTCTTCTTTGCGCAGGCTATCACCTTTCACCATTACATCTATGTAAGCGCTTGATTGCCCGGCAGGAATGGTTAACACTCCTGAAGCTGCAGTAAAGTCAACACCGGCAAAAGCCGTACTGTCAACTGTCGTATAATTGATTTTAATTTCTTTCGTTGTTGTAGGAAGTATATTAATATAAAAACGAAACGACTTCACTTCCTTGTTATCACGCTCATCTGTTACTCCAATAATTGACAAAGTAGAATTATTGGTAACAGGAGGCGCAGGCGTATCCCCTTTCTTTTTGCAGGAGAATGATTGGGCGGTGGTCAGAATCAACACAAAAAGCAAAAGAATGCTTTTGGGATAAAATCTTGGTGTCATAAATCAGTTTTAATATTCAAAAGGCAAACAGTAAAAAAGGGAGGAGTTTTGCTCCTCCCCTTTTATATATTAGTTTTTCAGGATTTACTTACAAAGCTTTCAATTTAATATACCAGGCATTTCCGGTTTCTGTACCTTGTACCCGCAGATACATGTAAGATGAAGTAAGAACAAGAATTTCGTATTCAGACTTCAGAGAACCATAACCTATAAATGTGGTATTACCAGATAAAAGAATGCTAGTTTGAGTTGATGGGGTGGTTGCTGCGATACCAGTACTGGCAGGAGCAAAACTAAATGCAGATGTTGCACCACCGTATGCATAACAACCTTCGCTACCTGATCCTGGAATTCCAGGTAATGCTGTAAGTGAGCCAGTTTTAGTAAATGCTCCATCAGGTGTAGCTACCTGCAACTGATAACCGTTTGAAAGTTTTGTGAAAGCAAATGTTGCTGTATAGAAACAATTGCAACATCCAACTTTTTCATCTACTGCTGCTGCCCACCATTCAGGTATTACAGATCCGCCCCATGGGCCAACACCAAAGTGACCTGGAACACTTTTATCTACCACCCAGGTTTTAGTAGAACCACCTGTTAGGTTGGCTACAATAGCTGGATCAGCCTCAAACTTGATAAATACAGTAAATTCTTTTGTAATAGAAGAACTTGTACCGCCTTTGCCATAAGCTACCAGTGTTACACGGTATGTATAAAGACCGGGAGTTGATTCAGCATATTTTTTGGTAACTGTAGCCGTTTCACTTCCTGATTTAGGAACATAAACCAGGTCTACAGCATCATTTGCATTATAATCAATTTTATATGATAATGCATTTTTACCTGTAACTGAAAACTTCACATCGCCGGATCCATCTCCGTTAGGATTGGCTACGCTTTTTCCAATCAGATCAACAGTAATCGAAAGATCCGATGGAGCCGTAAGATCGCCCAATGCGTATTCTTTCTGCTTACAACTGCTGATGAGCAACAGTAAGAGGAATACAACTGAACTGTTTTTTATAATACGATTCATGATTTTGAATTTTAGTTTGTTAATCTGAAATTATCAAGGTAAAACACTTCACCTGCACCATTAGCAGCGTCATTAAAGCGTAATACCAATTGAGTGAATTTGGCATCAGCAGGGATATCCGAATTCGCACTGAAATCAAAAACCAGTTCTTCCCAAGCACCAGATGTTGTAAAAGGTGCTCTCAGAATTGCTCCCCAGGGATTGGCGCTGGATGTTCCTACAGCCCACTCCAGTTCAATATTTAAGGATTTGCCAATATTTACCGGATCGGGATTGTATGCCCACACTTTAATTTTCTTTCCGTAAGCAAAGTTGATCGGAATGTTCAGCGGACTGTAAGTACCACTCCAGTTAGGAACACCATTAGGCTTTTGATATTTACCAACTTTATTGCTGGTATTCAATCCTGTTTTTGAAGGATTGTCGGCAGTTGAAAATACCACATCGCCAAATGTGCCAAAGAAATAATCAACAGTTGCTGTTTCAAAATCAATCGGGAAACCAAATAAGGTTTTTGTATATGTGGTTTTAGCTGCACCACCGCTGAGTGCTTCCACTTTTAAAGTGAAAGGTCCGCCGGTTGCAGGATATGTGTGCGCAGGAAGTTTGCCTCCAATAGCTAAAGGAGTACCTACTTCATTTGCCACATCACCATAATATACAAGAAATGATTTGGCGTAAGTTGCTGTTGCACTAACTTCTGTTTCACCTGAAAGAGATACTTCCAGATTTAACGGAGCACGATAGGTAACAGTAAGCGGGTATGTATTGGTTGTTTCATGACCAGCAATATCCTTTGTGATGATTGTTACGGTGTAACTTCCTTCGGGGTACACATGTGATGTACTGCCGCCGGGAGAAACCACTGCCGATGCTGATGCCCCTGTGCCATGCCCGAACTGAACAGTGTAAGAAGAAGCACCATTAGCCGAAGGAGTAATTTTCACTACACCAGAGTTATCGGTAGATATATCAAAAATCTTAGCATGGTTCGCCGAAGAAGCTGAACTTAAGAAAGACAGATCCTGGTCGATGCCATCTTTTTTGGCGCAACCAGCCATTACAAGAAGCATGGCAGCAGCACCGGTTAATAATTTTATTTTGTTCATAGCTATTTCGTTTATTAGTTATAGTTAGGATTCTGTACCAGTTTGGTATTCAGCAATTCGCCTGCAGGAATCGGAAATATTTCATGCTTTCCTGTTACGAATCCTCTTGAAGAGAGTTTAGATGCTGCATCGCCCCAACGAACGAGATCAAAGAAGCGATGTCCTTCTCCTGCCAGTTCCAGCCTTCTTTCTGCTTTGATAGCAGCAAGTGATACAGGCACAGATGGCAAACCAACCCTTGCACGAACTTTATCTAATAAAGCCTGCGCTCTTGCTCCTGTTCCACCTAAGGCTTCAGCTTCCATCAGATAAGTATCTGCTAAGCGGATGATATAACTATTTTGTTTGTAGTTAAGCACCGCATCACCACCACCAGTAGAAACATCAGACTGACGAGGGATGAATTTATTCAGGAAGTAACCTGTATTCTGATAACCTTCCACATATTCAGCCTGGTTGGCAGCAACTAATGCTTTCAAATCAAGCACGGTAGCACCAAAGCGTGGATCGGTTTTAATGGCATCATACAAACTTTGTGTGATCACATTAAAGCTCCATCCGGACGGAAGATCGGGAGCTCCTGCTCCTTTCTTCACATAACCACGAGGGCCTACCATTACATTTACAGTATTTCCTTCGTCAAGACCACTACCCCAGATACCCCAGTAAGAAGTACCTAATGCAGAGTGGTTTACTTCCCAAACAGATTCTGAATTGAATTTGTTATTTACCACCCACAGATCGTTAAAATTGGTGAGCAGTTTATAACCAAACTGATTGTTGTTTGAAAGGTCACCATTAACAATGGCTAATTTTTCAGCAGCTAACGCATTTTTTCCCTGATAGAGATATACTTTTCCTAACAAGGCAAGCCCTGCTCCTTTTGTAATACGTCCCAGTTCTGAGGTTGGTACAATAGCAGGCAAACCATCAATTGCTTCTGTCAGATCTTTTTCAATCTGAGCATAAACAGCTGTTGGTGCAGCTTGTGTAACACTGTACATATTATCCGGAGAAACAGGTTCTGTAAACAAAGGAATGTTTTTGAACATGCGAACCAGGTTGAAATAATACAGTGCACGGAGTGCTTTTGTTTCGGCAACATATCTTGCCTTTACAGTTGCATCCATTGGCACTTCCGGTAATTTAGACAACAGGAAGTTCGCTCTGAAAATTCCCTGGTAGTGATCACTCCAGAAACTTCCGGGGATTGTATTTGAGTTTTGAGTAAAGTTTGAAAAAGACTGGATACCGATACCATCGGTAGCACCACCACCACCGGCAACGTGATCGTCTGATCCGGCATTCATCATGGTGATCATATTTTCAAAGCCTCCGGAGTTTTTCCGCATTACATCATATACTGCTATCAAACCTGAAAAAGCTTGTTCCTGGTTTTGATAATAGTTAGATGAGAGAAACTGTCCTTCCGGCTTTACATCTAAAAAACTTTTTTTGCACGATGCCATCACCGCCAGTGAAAGCATTGCTACAGATAAAAATTTTATTGTACGCATAAGTCGTTATTTTAAAATTGTAAATTAACACCCATCAGGAAAGTTCTGGCCTGAGGATAATATCCTTTATCAATACCAAATACAGAGCCACCAATTTCAGGATCATATCCAGTATACTTAGTGATGGTAAACAGATTTTCAGCTGTTATATATGCACGAAGCCTGGTAGCACCGATTTTCTTAATGAGGTTATTAGAGAATGAATAACCTATCTGAACCAGTTTCACTCTGAGGTAATCTCCTTTTTCCAGGTAGAAATCAGACATATTACCAAAGTTTCCGTTTTCATCCAGGTTGGTGATTCTTGGATATGTATTGGAAGTTCCTTCTCCTGTCCAGCGTGAAAGCGCTTTGGTTTGGTAGTTGGAATTTCCTACATCCAAACGACGTAATCCCTGGAAGATTTTATTGCCTGTGGCACCTTGTGTAAACACCATGATATCGAAGCCTTTGTAATCTGCATTCATTGTTAAACCAAAGGTTGTTTTAGGCAAAGAATTTCCAAGATTCACTTTATCATTTTCATCAATCAAACCATTGCCATCCATATCTTTCCATCTGAAATCACCAGGTTGTGCTTTCGGTTGCACTAAACCACCAGTAGAATTTTTATACGCATTCACCTGATCCCAGTTCTGGAAGATACCATCTGTTTGATATCCGTAGAACGTATTAAATGGCATTCCCGGCTTAATGATAGAAACCATTCCCATTGACTGGAAGCTGGCATAACCGGCAATAAAGGTTTTACCCAAACCAACATAAGTAACATTGTTTTTGAGGAAGGTTACGTTACCATTGGCTGAGAAATTCACTTTTCCGAATTTCTGACGATATCCTAATTCAATTTCAAGACCTGTGTTATCCATATCAGCTACGTTACCGGCAGGACGACCTGTGGCACCAACATAACCGGGGATATCAACATCCTGAAGAATTCCTTTTGTGGTTTTCTTGAAATAATCAACTGTCAGATTGAAATAATTGAACAAACGTGCTTCAAGTCCAATATTGGTTTGTCTTGTTTCTTCCCATTTCAAATCGGGATTTTCTGGTGCGTTAGGGCTATAACCTGTCTGGATCTGACCTGCATTTCCGTATGTATAGTTTCGTCCGCCACCGATTGTTGAAAGGTATCTGAAATCACCAATCGCATCGTTACCTGTTACACCGTAACCACCTCTAACTTTCAGGTAATTCACTACGTTGTTATCTTTCCAGAAATCTTCTTTAGATACTACCCAACCTACAGAGAATGAAGGGAAGTAACCATATTTATTGTTTGTACCAAACCGAGATGAACCATCACGACGGATAATACCTGTAAACAGATATTTTTCCATATAATCATAGTTCACACGTGCAAACAAAGAAGACACTTTGTGTGTGATTCCGTTTGAAGCCCATGCGTCTTTCTTAGCTGCAGTTGCGCCAAAGTTGAAAGAAGCATCCTGGTAGTTTGTAACAGGAATATCAAAATATGTTACACCCTGGCTGGCAACAATACCATCCACATAAGCACCCTGACCTAACAATACGTTCACGTTATGTTCTGAAAAACGTTTACCATATTGTAACGTGTTTTCTACGTTCCATGCAAAACCACTGTTGGTTGTTCTGGATATATTATTCTGAGAAGTAAGTGTGGAAGCATTCAGGTAATACTTAGGTGTAAAACCACCGCCACCCCAATAAGCCAGTTTGGCACCTACTGTGGATTTAAATTTCAGGTTGGGGATCGGAGTAATTTCCACGAATGCATTACCAACAATATCATCAGACCAATCGTACTGGCCTAATCTTGTTTTGGTATAAGCAATCGGGTTTACAATTTCCTGTCCCACCCATGAAGAAATTCCATAAGGATTACCGGCAGCATCTCTGAGAACAGGATTTGCAGTATACAAACTGCTTGCTGCTACTGTAGGATCTGTAACGATAAAAGGTGTAACAGGATCCAGGTTGATGGCAGAACTTAATACACCACCAAATTCACTGTTCAAGCTACCAATACCTACTGTTTTCTGACGGGCATAACCAAGGGTTTGTCCGATGGTTAAGAATTTAGCTACTTTATGAGTAGAGTTCAAACGAATACTTTTCTTATTATAGTTAGATATTTCAGGAGTTACAATACCTTGTTGATCCTGAATACCAACTGATGCATAGAAAGTAGAAACATCATTTCCTGCACTAAAGCTCAGTTCATGATTGAAGCGGCGGGCATTGTTACTGAAGATCAGCTTTTGCCAATCGGTACCAACACCTAATGAACCCAGATCAGGGAACATAATATTACCACCGGCAGCCACTGATTTTTCATTCATCAAAGCACCATATTGAGTTGCGTTGAGAAGTTTCAATGTTCTTTCCGGACCGGAAACGCCATAAAATCCATTGTAAGAAGCAGTGATTTTTCCTTTGCGGCCTTTTTTAGTGGTAATCAGAATTACACCACCGGCAGCACGTGCACCGTAAATGGCCAGGGAAGCAGCATCTTTTAATACCTCAACAGATTCAATATCTGATTGGTTGAGGTAACCGATACCACCGTTATCAACTACCATACCATCAACCACCCAAAGGGGGTTATTATCATTAAAGGTAGTGATACCCCTTACCCGAACGGTAGAGGTAGAACCCGGTTGTCCTGAGTTGCTGGCGATTGTAACACCGGAAACCCGGCCTTGCAATGCCTGCTCAATACGACCATTGGGAACATTCTCCAGATCCTTTGCTTTCACACTTGAAATAGCACCGGTAAGCACACTTCTTTTTTGTGTACCATAACCAACCACCACTACTTCATCCAGCTTGGATTCTTTTTTTGACAAGACAATCGTCATAGCCCCACCCGTGATGTTGACTTCGAGTGTTTCGAAACCTACTGAGGAAATCACCAGAGTTTTGGCAGATTCGGGGACAGAGAAAGAAAAATCGCCATTTGCTTTTGTAACCGTACCGGTTGAAGTTCCCTTCACCGTTACTGAAGCGTTTGCGATCCCTTCGCCTTTTTCATCGGATACTCTTCCGGAGACAGTTTTCGACTGCGCCCATACCGGTACCGATAAAACCATCATAAGAAAGGAAAACAAAATCCCTTTTAAGACTTTTTTCATACGCAAGTTTTTGGTTTAAATAAAAATTCCAGAAATCGATCCACCAAAAATATCCAACTATATATATATGGTACAAAAAGAAACCTCAACTACGCTACATCATACATAATTAACTAATTGATTTTCAATATTAATACACTACATCATTACTACATCACAAAATTTTCCTTAGCTTTATTTTTTATGAAAACGATTGCGCTGATATTATTCCTTCTAATGCCATTGGTATGGGCCAATGCGCAAAATACAATTGGCTTGCCCGAAATTGTCAACTATAATAAGAACGACTATCATGGTGCCACGCAAACCTGGGATATGGCTCAGGATAAAATGGGAAGGATCTATTTTGCCAACAATGATGGCCTTTTAACTTTTGACGGCACTTTCTGGAAACAATACATACAGCCCAACCGTAGCATCCTTCGATCAATCGCTATTTCCGGAAATCGAATTTATGCTGGCGGACAAGATGAAGTGGGATATTTTGCTCCCGATACAAAAGGAAGCCTCAGCTACACATCCCTGAAGAACCTGATACCGGCCACGAGTAAGCGATTTACAGATGTTTGGGATACCGAAATCCATGATGGCGCTGTTTACTTCCTCACCTGGGAATTTATACTGGAATACAAAAATGAAACGGTTCAGGCCTACCCGGCTCCAACAGGATGGCTGATCCTGAGAAAAATTGGCAACTCTCTTTACGCCCAGGATAAAACAAAAGGGCTATTCCGTTTTGTAAACGGTCAATGGGAAGCCATCCAAACCAACAACCCGGCTCCTTCCATGGAAATTACCGGCATTGGATTACTTAAGGACAAGAGTTTGCTCATTGGTACCCTTCAGCATGGCCTTTTCACATTTACTAACGGAGTACTATCTCCGAAAAAAACCAGTATTGATCAGCGGCTGATCACCAATCATATTTACAGGTTTGTACAGCTCAATGATTCTGAATTTGTAGCAGGCACCACGTCCGAAGGCTTTTTCGTTTTAAATGCAGACGGGGAGATGATTCAACAGATTGCCCGACCTGAAGGATTGCAAAACAATAATGTGCTGAGCCTGTTTCTTGATAAAGACAAGAATATATGGGCCGGCTTAAATAATGGTATCAGCTTTGTTGCCTATAATTCTGCGTTGAAATACATTCAACCCAATAAAAACAATGAAGTATCAGGATATGCAGCACGTATCTTCAATAACAAATTATATATCGGCACATCAGATGGTGCTTATGTTACACCTTTGCCTCCTGCCGAAAAGGATTATTCATTTCTGAAAGGAAGCTTCCGTTTTCTTCCGGGCAGCAGCGGGCAGGTATGGCGTTTTGACGAAATCAACCACAAGTTGCTGATGGGACATCACAATGGTTGTTTTGTAATATCAGATGAACAACTCCAGCAACTTACCAACGACAGAGGTATCTGGAACTTTTTCCCGCTCTCCCCCATCATTCCAAGCGCACAGGTAATTGCAGGAAGTTATTCCGGCATGAACATGTTGCTCTTTGATGGCAACCGATTCACCAATGGCGGTAAACTACAAGGCATCAATGAATCACTTCGTTTTATTGCAATTGACAACAATAATACACTCTGGGCCGCTCACCCCTATCGTGGTGTTTATAAAATAGAATTGTCGTCTGATAAAAAATCATATTCAGCACAACTACTTACAAAAGAAAATGGTTTGCCTTCCACCTTCCGGAATTTCGTTTTTAAAATAAAAAACCGTGTCATTTTCGCAACAGAAAAAGGCTTGTATGAATTTGACAATAACCAGATGAAATTCGTTCAATCGCCTTTGTTGTATGATGTGTTCGGGCCAATTAACATTCAATACCTGAATGAAGATAATGATGGCAATATCTGGTTTTGCAGCGGAAAACAAATTGGTGTGGCCACTTTCAGTAAGAATGCAACCTCAAAACCACAGGTGATCTATTTCCCTGAAATGAATGGGAAAGTATTATCCATCTTTGAAAGTATTTATCCTTTTAACCGGCAGAATATTTTTGTTGCATCGGATAAAGGTATGATCCATCTGAATCTTGATAAATACACCAAGAACCATCCGGTGCCACAAGTACTACTTACCCAAATCCGGGTTTTTGGAACCGATAACAACCAGGTTTACGATGGTTATCCCATGAGTAATAATCAAACAGAATTTGTACTTCAACAGAATTCTGTTCCTGATTTCTCTATCAATAACAACTCCTTCCACTTCGAATTCAGTTCACCGGTGTTCAGCCAGCAAAAAAATATTGAATATGCAACACAACTGGTAGGATACGAATCTTCATGGTCGGCCTGGAGCCCCAAAACAGAAAAAGATTATACAAAGCTTCCACATGGAACTTATGTATTCAAAGTAAAAGCGCATGATAATCTTGGGAATGAATCGGCAGTTATCAATTATAAATTTGTTGTAAACCCGGCCTGGTATCAAACAAAACTTGCTTATGGATTCTTTATCCTGTTAATCATTGCAGGGCTCTATTATCTTAATAAATGGCAGGAAAAGAAATTTGTAACCCAGCGTATTAAATTCCAGGAAGAACAAGAAAAGCTGAAATACATTCACCAGTTAGAGCTTGAGAAAAATGAAAAAGAAATCATTCAGCTTCAGAATGAGAAATTAGCAAGCGAAGTTATTTTCAAAAACAAAGAGCTGGCAGACGTAAGTATGCGGTTGGTGGAACGCAGTGATGCTTTGAATAAAGTAAAGGATGAATTGCAGAAACTTTATAAGAAAACCGGCGAGAACCATGACATCAAACGAACGATTCATTTGCTGAACACAGTTGAACAGAACAACTCCAGCTGGGAACAGTTTGCAGCACATTTTGATGAAATCAATAATGACTTCCTGAAAAAAATGAAATCAAAATTTCCGACTCTCACCAATACCGACCTGAAAGTGTGTGCATATTTGCAATTAAATCTTTCATCAAAAGAAATTGCACAACTGATGAATATCTCTGTTCGTGGAGTGGAAATCAGCCGTTATCGCCTGCGTAAGAAACTCAATTTAAAAACAGAACAAACCTTAACCGATTTTCTCAATGAACTGAATCGTGAAAGATAAGAGGAACGAACCACTCTTTATTCCTCCTGAAATACAAAAGGGAGATGCAGTGCATCTCCCTTACCATCCCTCTCTCAGCAATTATTTTATCCAGTTCACAGTACCCGTTTTTACCTCTTTTGAATTTGTACCAATCATGATTTGAAAATCACCGGCTTCCCAGTCGTACTTCAAATCATAATTATAAAACTTCAAATCTGCGGGTGTAATTGTAAACGTTACTGTTTTTGATTCACCAGCTTTCAAATCGATTTTCTGGAATCCTTTTAATTCTTTAACTGGCCTGGTTACAGAACCTACCATATCACGGATATATAATTGCACCACTTCTTTACCATCATACGCTCCCGTGTTCGTTACCACTACAGATGCAGTGAGCACCTGGTTCCCTTTTAATTTCACACTGCTGAGCTTCAGTTCCCCATAGCTGAATGTTGTATAACTCAAGCCATAACCAAAGGGATAAACGGGATCATTTGTAACATCCAGATAGTTACTACGGAATTTTTCAAACCATCTTCCTTCTGCAAGAGGGCGGCCGGTATTCTTATGATTATAGAATAAAGGAATTTGTCCTACATTTTGCGGCCATGTGGTAGTTAATTTTCCTGAAGGATTCACATCGCCAAATAATACATCAGCCACTGCATATCCTGCTTCACTTCCGGCGAACCAAACATTCAGAATGGCAGGCACGTTCTCATTCTCCCATTTCAATACCAAAGGCCGACCCGTTAACAGAACTACAACTACAGGTTTACCTGTTTTCAATAAGGCCTTTAATAAATCACGTTGTATAGCAGGAATTTCGAGGTTTGTTCTGCTGGATGATTCACCACTCATTTCTGCACTCTCACCTAGTACAGCAACAATCACATCACTTTGATTCGCAATAGCCAATGCCTCTTGAAGAATCACATCATTGGGGCGATGATCACGGTCTGTGTTTTTATTAAACATTGCCACACGTTGCTCAAAAACAGAATCTGCATCGAGATTACAACCTTTGGCATACAGGAATTTTACTTTATCCCCAATCACTTCTTTCAAACCTGTGAAAACAGAGGTGGCCTTATTAAATTCTGCCGCCACACTCCAGGTGCCGGGCATATTCACTATATTATCTGCCAAGGGACCAATCACTGCAACAGTACCTTGCTTTTTCAAAGGCAGCAGATTGTTTTGATTTTTTAATAAAACAAAACTTTGTGCAGCAGTTTGGCGGGCAATTTTCCTGTGTTCGGGTGTGAATATTTCTGTTTTTGCTCTTTCTTCATTTAGATACCGGTATGGATCATCAAATAAACCCAATTTATATTTTGCTTCCAGGATACGACGACAAGCCGCATCCACCATTTGCATCGTTATCTTTCCTTCTTTGAGCAATTGCGTGATATAAGTAAGAAAACCTTCACCCACCATATCCATATCAATACCTGCTTTCAGCGCCAGTCCGGATACTGTTTTCAAATCTCCCATTCCATGATCCACCATTTCATTAATGCCGGTATAATCTGTTACCACAAACCCTTTGAAGCCCCATTGATTACGCAATACTTCTGTCATTAACCAACGATTCGCTGTTGCAGGAATACCATCCACATCATTAAAGGATGCCATTACACTACCTACTCCCGCATCTACAGCACCTTTATAGGGAGGGAGATATTCATTGTACATCCGGTAACGGCTCATGTCTGTTGTATTATAATCTCTTCCGGCTTCTGCTGCACCGTATAAGGCGTAATGTTTCACACATGACATGATAGTATTATTGAGTGCAAGATTTTTTCCCTGGTAACCAATCACCATTGCTTTAGCAATTTGTGATCCGAGGTATGGATCTTCTCCATTACCTTCTGCGATCCTTCCCCAACGAGGATCTCTGGCGATATCCACCATGGGAGAAAACGTCCAGTTAATACCATCGGCACTTGCTTCAATAGCTGCAATTCTGGCTGACTGTTCAATCAACTGCATATCCCATGTACAGCTTAATCCCAGCGGTATTGGAAAAACTGTTTGGTATCCATGAATCACATCCATACCAAATATCAATGGGATTTTCAAGCGGCTTTGCTCTACAGCAACTTTCTGGACTGCCTTGATCTTAGCCAATGACTTGATGTTAAACAATCCACCTACTTTACCTTCTTTGATTTTTTTACCAATGTCGGAGTTGCCGGCTTGTCCCGTAACAATATCTCCGGAACCAGGAAGATTCAACTGCCCGATCTTTTCCTCCAGGGTCATTTTTTTCATCAAAGCATCTACAAACAATTTCATTTTTACATCCTGCTTCAGCTGAGCTTGCACGGGCAGATACCCCAGCAGCAGAAGACAGATCATCAATCTTGTCAAACGTTTCATAAACATGGTTTTATTTCTTCTTTAAATATGGCTGAATTAACTTTTTCCAGATGGCATATCCATTTGCATTCATATGCAAACTATCCTGTACAAATAATCCCGCTTTGGGAGATCCATCTTTCTGCAACATGGAGTGATACACATCTACAAATGAAGTGCGTGAATATTTCTTAAGGAATGATTGAATCCGGCTGTTTGCTTCTTCATACTTTGGATGCAGGCGTTTTCGGCTGGGGCTGGGCTTCATTGAAACATAGGTAAACGGCACTTCAGGGTACCGGAACCTGATCAGCTTAAATAAAGTTTGAAACCGTTGCAATACAATTTCCACCGTAACTGTATCACTGGAAGCAAAATCATTTTCTCCACAATACATTACAATCTGCCGTGGCTGATACGGATAAATAACATCATAACGGTAACGAATAAGGTCGGCTAATGTTGACCCTCCAAAAGCACGGTTTAAAACCGAATAACCGGGAAAATATTTTTGTACATCTTTCCATCTTGTGAAGGAAGAACTTCCAATGAACAGGATTTGGCCACTTGAAGGAAATGCCAGGCTATCTTTCTGTTTCAGTTGCTGCACTTCATTCCAGTAAGGAAATGGTTCCTGTGCGAAAGAATGAACAGAAGGAATCAGGGAAAAAACAAACAATATCCGGAACATGAATTTCATCTTACTCAACTTTTATAATTTTACTTCTCACACTGGTGCCATTTTCATTTACTGCTTCAATACAATAATAGTAGGGCTTCTGTGAATCCATCGCCTTCATCCAGTATTCATTGTTTGAATGGATCATAATACTTGTGTACAGTTTATCTGGTTCTGTACCATAATAAATATTATAAGCAAAGGCATTATCTACAGTCCTCCATTTAATGAACGCACTACGCTTGTCTTTCTCGGTACGAAGCACAATAAATCCCTCTACGGGTGATGGTTTCTCTCCGTTGCCATTTCCAAACACACGAAAACCGCTGATGGCAAATTTTCCGGTAGGCATGTGAATATTTTCCAAACGTAAAAAGCGGGCTTGTACAGGTTTTTCCAATTCCACATACTCATGCGGAATATCAGTTTTGTTATCACTCTTATCAATGAGTAAAACCCATTTCTTACCATCTGTTGAATAATACAATTTATACTGATGGTATTGGTTATTCCATTTGCCTAACCGATTTGAATCAACGTCCTGATCGGCATAATTTATCTGCACTGCATTTACGGTAGAGATATTCCCAAGGTCAGTTTGAATCCACTCTCCCTTGTTGCCAGTTGCTGCACTCCAGTATGTTTTAATTAATTCGTCAACTGCAAGGTTTCCATGATAACCGCCAAGTGTAGACGAAACCTGTACAGGCTTATTGTAATTGAGGAGCATCCATCCGGTGAAATAGGGCGACTTTCCATTTTTTCCATACTCAGTTTCAGTATATCCTGCACCGGGAATGTAATGCGGATAATCGCCAAAAGTTGTATTACAGAACATACGGCCGTCTTTATCAAAACCGGCAGGCCATATTCCTAACCGGCGCTCAAATGTATTTTTTACAGATAATACAGTAGTGGATACGTGCCAGTAATGATTAAAATTATCGGTGAAGGTTGCTCCATGCCCGGCTCCTCTTACAAATCCCCCTAACTTGATGCTCAACGGATCTGAAACCGCTTCAAACGGGCCCAACGGTGAAGTACCTGTTAGCAAGCCATCAGCATATCCGCTGAACTCTGTACCCGGGGCTCCATACTGCAGGTAGTATACACCGTTATGTTTAGTCATATGTGATCCTTCAATGAAAGGATCGAGAAATGTATTATCCATATGCTCACCAAAACGCTGCCATCCAAACCGCCAGGGTTCCAGCAGGTACATTTCTTTCCTGGTGCCCATCGGTTGTAATGTTGAACGGTTCAGTTCCACACCATACATCGGAAATTTATTACTGCTTCCATTGTACATATAAAGCCGGCCATCATCATCTGTAAAAAAAGATGGGTCCCACCCGCCAATATCAAATGAATCCACCAGCGGTTTCCATTCATTCTTCTTTGGATCGGTGCTCATCCATATAGTAAAATTGTTTGTATAAGTAGATCCAACCACAATCATAGTATCGCCAATGATACCAACTGCAGGAGCACACAATTCATCATAACCTTTATTCCATGGACGTAAAAACTTACGGGAAATAAACTTCCAGTTGAGCATATCATTACTCCACCAATAGCCCCATTGATTCGTACTGAAGAGATAATAATCACCTTTGTAATTCACAATCACCGGATCGGCTGTTGCACGGTGCCTGCCCCACTCACTGAAGTTGGGTATAGGTGTATAGCCATAATCCACATTGATTGGATTACAATATGTTTTTTGCTGAGTAAATGCAGACAGTGAAATACCTGCAAACAATAGAAAAGAAATCAGTTTTTTCATCAGCAAGTGCTGTTTTAATGTGAAACAGTAAAATCAAGTTTCTTTAATCCTTTCTGAATTTCAGGGCAGCTCATAAATAATTTCCATAGTAAACCAGTCCGGTAATTTTCAATCATTACAATAATCGGGCCCTGATCAATCGCAAGATGACTGGAAGCCACCCAGTTTTTTGATTCATTGAAAGCATCCACAAAACCATATTCACTCCATATCTGATCTCCCAGGTCATAATAAAAATGTTTTAATGCCTGCATGGAATATTCAGGTGTGTATGGAAATGCACTCAAGGCTGCTGTAGGCGTGATGGTTCCCAGGTCTTCTGTTGGAGAATGTGCAGCATAGCCGTTGTAAGTATCACTAGCCGTAAGTCCCCAGCAATTCTCACCGTATCCCTTGAAATGATTCGGGTTGCGAATACAATGCTCCCGGTTGATTAATGTATGATTTAGATTTTGTTCCCAGTAATTTGCATAACGATCTTTTAAGCCTTTGGGATTTAAACCAAGAAAAGAATAATGAGAAAAGAAAAGTGGTCCGCCATAATCAAAGCCCAATGGAAGTTTGATTCCATAAAACTCCTTGCCATTTTTAAAGAAATCACTTTGCACCCATCCTCTGTGATATACTGCCGGGCTTACTGCATATCGTTCATTTACCCCTGAAGCAGCCAGTACATACATAATCAAACATTCATTAAAACCACGAACAGGAAAATTCATTGACCAACCGTTATTGGGGCTCCAATGCCAGTACAACACTTCTTGTCCGTCCCTGGTAAACCAGTTCCATTCAATATCACTCCACAACCAATTAATGCGGTTACGCAGTTCTCTTTCAAGAGGATCATTCGCTGAAAAATACTGTCGGGCACAAAGTAATCCCTGGAACAAATAAGAAGTTTCAACAAGATCTGCCCCATCATCTTTCCTGCTGAAAGGAATCGTTTTACCAGTTGAACCATTTAGCCAATGCGGAAATACACCATGATAGGCATCTGCTTTGGAAAGAAATTTCACCATCTTCAAAAGAAACCTGGCAGCTGTATCCCTGCCGATCCATTTTCGCTCTGCAGCTACAATCACACTCATCACGCCAAACCCGGTTCCACCTGTTGTAACCACTTCATCGCCATATCCAAATGTTGCATTGCTGCGTTCACGTGACAATCCACTTACAGGATGTGCGAAATCCCAGAAATAACGAAAGGTTTGTTTTTGTACCAGATCCAGCAGTGCGGTGTCGTTGAGATTTTTGGGTCTTGCTTTTGGATCAAACAAAACTTTTTTTTGTGCCGGGACTGTATGTACAAATAATCCGGCCAACAGTATGGTTAAAATAATTTTCTTCATTGTTATAAATATGGTGCTGTGAACCCGAGCAACCGCAATCCATCCTTCACTTCGGGACAGCTGGTGAATAAATTCCAGATTAATCCTGTACGGTGATTTTCAATCATCACGATCACAGGCCCCTGATCTATGGCAAGAAATGAATCGGCATACCATAATTGCTTTAATGAAAATGCATCTGTAAACCCATAATCTTTCCATATTTTATCGCCCAACACATAATAAAAAAACTTCAAAGCTTTCATACTTTCAGAAGGTGTATACGGTAAAGAAGACAATGCCGCCGTTGGGGCAATCACACTTACATCATTAGTGGGCGAACTGGCCGTGTAACTGTTCTTGATATCACTGGCCGTTAAGCCCCAACAGGAATCACTATACCCGTAATTGCTGTTTGGATTGGCCACACAAAAGCTATAATTAATCAATGTATGATTCTTTGTTTGCACCTGGTAATCGGCGTAAGCATCCTTTAATCCGTTGGGATCAAGCCCCATGAACGAATAATGAGAGAAAAATAAAGGTCCGCCCAGTGTTGGACCTAACGGCAACTTATAGCCGTAATATGTGCTGTTATTCACCATGGCCCCGTTGCGGGCAAATCCACTATCATAAACTGCTTTTGTAATACTATGTGTAGTGGATGATGCAGCCATAACATAAGTGATAAGGCATTCATTCCATCCCTGAACAGGAACATTTACAGCCCATTGCTTATCGGGGCTCCAGTTCCAGTACAACACTTTTCTTCCATCTCTTCTGTACCAATCCCACTCTACTTCATTCCATAGGGTATTGATATCATTTCTTAATGTGGTTTCATCGGCACCCGCTCCATTAAAATACTGACGGGCAGTTAATAACCCCATCATGAGATAAGATGTTTCAACGATATCTGCGCCATTGTCATTGTTGCCAAATGGCACTACTGCACCCGTAGTTCCATTGAGCCAGTGTGAAAAAGCACCATGGAAACGGGGTGGTTTTGTTTTTAAGAACGCAACGATTTTTTGCAATCTGGCCAGCCCTTCGGCACGGGTAATAAAGTTACGGCTGACAGCAACAGGAATCGCCATAATTCCAAACCCGGATCCACCAGTAGTTACCACTTCATTATCGCCATTGCTTCTTTCACGTGCCAATCCGCTCACGGGATGCCCGAAATCCCAAAAATATTTGAAGGTTTGTTTTTGCACCAGCGTTAGCAATTCTTCATCGCTGACAACAGGGAACTTCCGGCTGGAATCAATGCGGGTTATAAAACTGTTTTCAACAGGAGTAATAAATTCTGTCCCTGCTTTGGATTTAAGAGAAGATGTAATCGTAAAATTATATTGCGTAAGCGGTGTTAATGGTGTTGCAGGCTGAACCACCATTACCGAATCGCTGCTTTCATATTGAACAGATACTGCTGCTGAAGTGCCTGAAGCCGTTGCCAGTTTCACCGATGCGGCAACGGTTGACGGATCAACCGGCTGGTTAAAGCGGACCTTGATCACCGGTTGCAATCCCGTATTATAAGTAACCGTATTCCAGTTAAGGCTATTTAATAAAACAGATTGAAGAATTAATTTGGAAGGAGGAACAATTACAGGATCTGTACCCGTTTTCTTCTTGCAGGAAAAGAAAGCAATCGTAAAAGCAACTATAACAGTAACTCTTTTCATTTCATACAGCTTGTGGCATCATCATATAAACGGGGTTACATTCCTGTAACCCCGTTTCTTTTATGTACAATAAGGTTACTTGCCTTTGCCCTGTAATACAATAATTGATTGTATTTCAGTTGCAGAAAGTGCTTTGTTGTAAATCCTTATTTCATCCATCATACCAGTGAGGTAGCTAGCCCATGACTGTGAGCTACCGGCAGTACCCAGGCTTGGAGAAGTCTGGAATTGCACAGTACCAAAGATGAGCTTGCTGGTAGCAGGCCAGGCCATAGCACCCAAAGTGGCTGCAGTTGATGTTGCAATGCTGGAACCATTTACATAAACTGTAAACTTACCGGATGTATGATCATACGTGAGTGTATAGTTCATCCAGGTGTTCCAGGGATTACTGATGTTATGCACCACCCATGTGTCTTTACCCGGACTGGCCACTACGTGTGATTTAAAGGTTACACTTGTTGCAGTAGCACCGTTTTCATAAAACATATCCAGGTAACCCCAGAAATCATCGGCACGTGATACATTCACTGTACCAACGATACCGTTGCTGTTAATGGGAGTATTAATCCAATAGGAAATAGTGAAGCTTTGCAAACTTGCAACAGCAGTAGGAATATTTGAAATCACGTATGAATTGGCAGCACCCTGAAATGCTTTTCCTTTAAAACCGGGAACCAGGCTGGTTCCAACACCTGTGGCTGCGGTACCGGAAACACTATCCACATAGCTTCCATCGAAAGACCAGTAACCCACCAGGTTGGCAGAGGCGATTTCAGATGTTTTTGTAAATCCGTTAATCGTAAACGGAGGCGCATACGAAGCCGGATCGAACTTCTTATAACAAGACGCAAGTAATACGCTGGCGATAAGAAGTGTTGTTACTATATTCAGTTTCATTTTCATTGAATTTAAGTTGAACAATTAATAACCCTTGTTTTGTGTTAACACACCGGCACTCTTATCAATTTCTGCCTGTGGAATTGGCCATACTTCATTCTTATTTGCTTTCCATCCTTTCGGACCAAAAACAGTAAGTGCTCTTCCCTGGCGGATCACATCAAAGTATCTGTCATATTCCATTGCCAGTTCCACTCTTCTTTCATTCCAGATAGCAGTGCGTAAGGCAGCTTTATCTGTTACGGTTACATCTGGCAATACCGTTGCTGGGTTAGATCCTCTTGCCCTTTTACGAACGGCGTTTAATGAAGCAAGAGCAGCTGTTGTATTACCCAACTCATTGTTTGCTTCTGCATTCATGAGCAACACATCTGCATAACGAATCACACGGATGTTTTGCTGGCACCCTTCATTATAACCGGATACAAACAATGAAAACGGTACATATGATTTCTGATTGTAACGGGGATTGTCGCCTACTGCAGGAATCACATCACCTTGCGGAGTTGTTTCACCTCTGAACAGAATCGTTGCATCCTGTCTTGGATCATTGGGTTCGTAAGCATTTACCAGGCTGGTTGTAGGAACATTAAAGCCCCAGCCACCGCCGGCAGAACCACGTACACCCTGTACCTGAGAATACTGTGAATTGGATGCCCCGGAATTACCAGGAATTAATGCCGCCTGTATTTCAAAAACAGATTCAGAACAATTCTCATTAGGAATCCTGAACATTGCTTCATAATCCGGATAGAGAGAATAACCTAAGCCCATTACCTGGTTGGTATAGCTCAGCACATCACTCCATTTTCCTCTGTACATAGCAACTTTCGCATGAAGCGCCAAAGCTGCACCTTTTGTTGCACGGCCCACATTGGCTCCGGTGTAACTGTTTGGAAGTACCCCGGCAGCATCTGTAAGATCCTGTTCAATCGCATTCCATACTGTTGTAGTATCTGTGCGTGGGAGGTTATATTCAGAAGCGTCTTTAGGCAAATGCAAACGAAGAGGTACAGCGCCAAATGCACGTACAAGTCTGAAATAAGAATAAGCACGTACAAATTTTGCTTCTGCAATAAATCTTGCTTTAAGTGAAGGAGTAACAGTTGACATGGTATCAACACGATCAATCACCTGGTTACAGAGATTAATGTTTTGATATTGTCCTGTCCAGAATCCATTCAATTGTCCTTCTGTTGATGTAACTGTAAAGTCGTCATACTGATTTAAAAAAGTAGCATCACCAGTAGAACTTCCTTTTTCAGTATCATCAGATCCCAGACTTTCAACTGCAATTGGTGCAAATGCTACATTATTCCATTCACGAAGATTGGCATAAATCGCATTAACAGCCTGTATGGCATCTGTTTCAGAGGCCCAGAATGTGGCACCGGGTTCCTTACCCTGTGGCTCAACATCCAGGAAGCTTTTTCGGCATCCTGTTACTGCCATTGATATAATAGCAACAAGTAACAGGGAATATGATATAATCGTTTTTTGTTTCATAATCATAAATTTTAGAACGTTACGTTAACACCAAAGTTGTAAGTGGCAGAAAGCGGATACACATTCGCATCAATTCCCGCATTTAACGGACTGTTGTTTTCTGCACGAATCTCAGGTGAGAACCCTTTGTACTTGAAGAATGTAAAAGCATTCTGAGCATTCGCATATACACGCAGTTTTTTAGCAAAGATTTTCTTCGCCATATTTTCCGGCAGTGTATAACCGAGTTGCATATTTCTGATTCTGAAATAACTACCATTTTCAACATAGAAAGAGTTGGGCAGATAGTTGGTACCACCACCAATGCCTACAGAAGGATAGGTTGTTGAAGTACCTTCGCCATGCCAGCGGTTGTTGTAGAAATCTTTTGTGAAGTTTTCATTACCGTATCTCCAACCCAGATTTGCATTGTAAACCTGTACACCAGCTACACCCTGGAAGTCTACTGCAAGGTCAAATTGCTTATAACCAAACAATGTATTGATTCCATAAGTATACTTGGGATTGGGATTACCAAGAACGATTCTGTCGAGACCGCTGATGACACCATCTTTGTTTTGATCCACATATTTAAAGTCGCCGGGTTTTGCTGAAGTTTGAGCTGAAGAAGCAATCTCAGCAGCATTCTGGAAGATGCCGGCTACCTGGTAACCATAAAAATGTCCAATCGGCAATCCAACTATTGTACGTGTTGCCAATGCACCACCTGTTAAACCACCGCCACCACTATAAATAGGCACAGGACCAGTTACTGCAGAAAGAACTTTATTTTCATTAACACTCATGTTAGCATTAACAGAATAATTGAAATCTTTGGAGGGGTTATCCTTCCATGTTAAAGAAAATTCAAATCCTTTGTTTTGGAAAGTAGCTGAATTACCAATAATCGAACCACTGTTTGAACCAAGAGTTCCGAGAATTGGAATATCAAAAATGGCATTTTCAGTTTTACGATTGTAATAATCTGCTTCCACAAATAATCTTGAATTCAGGAAAGATGCTTCCACTGCAATATCAGTTCCCACACCTTTTTCCCAGTAAGTAGTTGGAGGAACAACAGAAGCAATACTGTTGGAAACGCCTGTAGAACCATCACCCCAAACTGCTAACGGGAACTGAGTTACCGTTAACACAGAGATATTTGAAGGAACAGAAGCATTACCAATGATACCCCAGCTTCCACGAAGTTTCAGATTGTCAAATACTTTCTGATTCTGCATGAATTTTTCCTTCGAAATCACCCAGCCGGCTCCAACAGAAGGGAAATAACCCCAACGGTTATCGCCATAAAATTTAGACGAACCATCGGCACGTACAGAGGCAGTAATCAGATATTTGCTTTGGAAAGCATAATTGATACGACCGAAATAAGAGGCGATTGTAGTAAGATCACCATAATCTGTTATTCTTCCTGTTGCCGGATCGCCTAAGATAAAATACAGATTGCCTTCACCACCATTAGGCACATCACTGATGGTACCTGTGAAGCCGTATGATTTATAACGTTGAGCAGCTTGTCCCACCATTACTTTCAATGAATGGTCGGCACCAATTGTTTTATCAAATGTGAGGGTATTCTCTAAAATCCAGTTTCTGGTTTCGGCTCTGGAACCTGTGAACTTACTGATGTTATTACGTTGAGCAACAGTTGCTGTATATACAGGTACATAGTTGCGAACTTCACCTTCTCCAAATTCACCACCCACACTTGTTTTGAAGGTGAAGAAACGGGCAAATTTCAGTTCTGCAAAAGCACTACCGTTCAAACGATAATTTTTGGAAACCTGATTGAAGAAATCAATTGTAGTCTGTGGATTAAAGTTATTACCACCACCCAGGTTAAAATCATTTGGATCACCATAAGTACCATCTGCATAACGAACGGGAACAACAGGTCCGGCTGCAAACAACTGGCGGAAAATACCACCATCAATATCATTTGATTTGCTGTAATAGCCAGAAGCTGTGTAACCCATTCTCAGGAAGTTGGTTACCCTGAAATCATTTTGTAAACGAATGGTATAGCGTTCGTATTTATTGGTTTCAACAATACCATTCTGATTCAATGCACCTAAAGAGAAATTGTAATTACTCTTTTCATTTCCACCGCTGATGGATAACTGGTGGTTACCAATATAGGCGTTACGAAGCACCTGATGATACCAATCGGTTCCTTTGCTGAAGGAGGCTGCATTGAGAAACGCAGTACCACCATTCATAACAGAAAGCTCATTCACCAATGTTGCGTATTCATTGGCATTGGACATTTCCACCTGATTGGTTACTTTCTGCCAGCCCCAGAAACCGTTGTAGTTGATCACGGCTTGTCCGGAACGTCCTTTCTTAGTAGTGATTAAAACCACACCATTTGCAGCACGGATACCGTAAATGGATTCAGAGGAAGCATCCTTCAGGATACTCATATTTTCAATATCAGCAGGGTTGAGGAAGCTGATATCATCATACCATACTCCATCCACCACATAGAGTGGATTTTTACTTCCATAAATAGATCCCACACCTCTGATACGGATCTGAGGAGAAGAACCGGGAGCACCTGAGTTGGTAATTTGCACACCGGCAACTTTACCCTGGATAGCACTCATTGGGTTTACAGAAGCCTGTTTGGAGATTTCCTCTCCTTTTACCTGGGCTACAGAGCCTGTTACATCAATCTTACGCTGAACACCATAACCTACCACCACAACTTCATCCATTTTCTTGGTAGCCTGTTCAAGCTTAATTGTTAATTGTTGTTTACCGGCAACAGATACTTCAACTGTGTTATATCCCACGGCTGAAATAACCAGCACAGCATTTTCAGAAACGGTAATAGCAAAATTTCCGCTTCCGTCTGTAATTGTACCGGCTGCAGTTCCTTTCACCATAACAGAAGCAGCTGAAATAGGCTCACCGGTTTCATTGGTTACTTTACCTGTTACACGGATATCTTTTTCATCCGGACTGGTAGAACGGATGGCCACCAGGTTATTCTCTAACTGAACGTAGGTAAGTGATGTACCGGCAAACAGCCTGGCCATTGCTTCCTGCAGATCCAGATTATCGAAACTGATGGTTACTCTTTGTTTCAGATCACGAAGGCTGTTGTTGTACACAAAACGGTAATCGCCTTGTTTCTGAATGTCATTTAAAACTTTTGAAATTTCTGCGCTGTTTGCTTTGACTGAGATTTTCTGAGCATTGAGCCCTGCAGTTGCATGAAAAGTGCTGAAAACAACCAGCAAAATGATGAGTCTCATAATCAATAGGGGCTTTTTAAAGGGCACCCCGGCCTTGGCAATCGAAGTCCTTTTTTTCATACTTTTAAAGTTTGGTAGTCGAATATGGAAACCGTAAGCTTTTCGGGTTTATCCGGTTTCTTGTTAACGTTCACTACGGGCGGGGGATGTTGGCGCATTTCCCGCCTTTTTATGTAGTTCAGGATGAGTTGAAAGGTTGGTTTAATCTCATGTTAGTTTGGTTTTATATTTAAAAAATGATTACCCGTTTTCCTTCAATTTTATATTTGAAACTGGTGGTTACCTTCAACGCATCCAAAGCCTGGGTTAAGGTTTCACCATCAAACTCGCCTGTAAGTGTCTCCGTAAGAAGCGCTTTGTTCTTAAATTCAATTGTAACATCATACCAGCGACCCATTCTTCTTGCCAGGTCAATGAACTGTTCGTCTTCAAAAGACAATTTATTTCTGATCCACGCTGTTTCAACAGCAGCAGAATCTCCGTGCATATAGCTCAGTTCTTTAATCGTAATAACCGGAATTTCAGAAGTAGCAGGATCGATGGATTTAAGACGGGGCTCTGTAAGGGCTTCATTATATAACACCAGCTTCTGGTTTGGCTTGAGGAAGTATTTTTCCTGTGGACGGTTTTTCACCGTTACTTCCACCCTTCCTCTTACCAGGCTTGTTTCAACGGTTTTATCATCAGGGTAAGCTCTCACATTAAAAGCAGTACCCAATACTTTCACATCAATTGTGTTGGTGTGGATAATAAAGGGGCGTTTCGGGTTTTTCACCACATCAAAAAATGCTTCGCCGGTAAGGTACACTTCCCGCACACCTGCTTCATTTATCTTATCATAGTTCAGTGTGCTTCCAGAGTTGAGCCAAACGGTTGTTCCATCAGGCAATTTAAACTCGGCATTAGAGCCTTTCCGGGTTGTTACTTCATTTTTTGCTTTGGTTGCTTTATTGATGGTTTTCGCAACTTTTTCATTCTTTGATTGACCAGAAAACAACCAACCGGCCACTGAAACAAGAATGAGCAAAGCAGCAAAAGCCAGGCTTAATTTATAACGGGATATATAAGAAAAGAAAGTGTTTTCTGAGGGAAAGGTATCATCCGAAACAGTTTCGGAAATCCGGGGCTCGACACCCAGTTTTTTCATCTTTTCATAGTGGAGATGGTAGGTAGCTTCCAGGTATTCTTCATCTACGGGCATATCCTGCTCCCAAAGCTGAACAATGGATTGTAACTCGTAATAAAGAGATGAATCCTCTTTAGCCAGCAGTTCCAATTCCTGAAGTTCTTCTTTACTTGCCTCACCAGTTAGTTTCCTGGCAAATAAGTGCCAGATTTTATCTCTGCTCATAATGGTATACCTGAAGGATACCAAAACAGAAAAAATCCCCTAAACCAATTGAACAATTATTTTACTTTTTTTTACGGATACCGGCTCCCAACACCGCTGCTATCTTTTTGAGCGAAATAGCCAACTGGTGATCAACGGTTTTAACGGAAATATTCAGCAATTCAGCAATATCCTTGTACCGCATCCGGTCTTCCTTGGCCAGTTTAACGATCAGGCGAGCCCGTCCCGGTAAGCTGTTAATAGCCGACTCTATATTACTTAACGACTCTTCGGACATGATCTTATCTTCCGGATTCTGATAGAGGGAGTCTAATTCAATATTCATTTCATCCAGCGACAGTGTTGCTTTTTTATTTTGCTGCTGATACCTCCGGATAGAATTATTTTTAACGGAAATAAAAAGGTACAATTTCAGGTCTCCGATTTCCTGAAGCCGGCTTCGCTCATTCCAGATTTTAATAAAAACATCGGAAACAATTTCCTCAGCCGTTTCCCTTGATTGTACTATCCCTGTAGAAAAGCGGGTTAGTGTGCCAAAAAGTGTAAGGAATAATTCTTTATAAGCCGCTTCATCTTCATAAACAGCAATCCTTCTCTGTAAATCTGCAATGGACTTATATGTTGTTTTTTCTCTCAAAGCAATCAATCGTACCGTAAATTACCCTGTTTTTTTGATAAGTGCCAAACTGTTTTTTGTCAGCATGTGTATGAGATGTTGAAAAAGCAAATCAGCCAGGAATCATGAATTCCTTTCTCCGTCAAAACAGGCTACCAGCCAGCTACATGGAAATTAATGCAACAGGTACACGTAAAAACAGCAAACAAAAAAGTTTCTCTACTTAGTTTTTTTCCTCTTGTTTTGGAAATGGTACGGTCTTTGCCCTTGAAATTCAGCAAAATCGGATACCGGCTTTGCGACCAGCATAAGAGTTCATGCTGATCCATGCAGAAGGGCTCTTGTAAAAGACAGCCAACGGTTTAGCTTTGTTGTTTAATCCGTGGTTCTAAAACCAAATCCAAATGAAAACTGCTTTACTCATCTGCTTCAGCTTTTGCTTTTTTGTGAGTGCCGCTACACAAGCTCAGATCATTTACAACTGCAGTAGCCTTCAGGCAAGTTTTACAACACAAGAATCCCGCTGTACATCAACAGGCTCTATTACGGTTACAGCTTCCGGCGGATCCGGAAATTATAATTACAAAGTAACGGGCACCATCAATACCAGCTTTACATCCAGCAATCTCATTTCGGGTCTACCCCCGGGCACCTATAAACTGGTTGTACAAGATGTGGTATCTCTTTGTACTGTGGAAGTAAATAATATTACCATCACCGGAAATTACATTGACCCGTCTTTTACGTTACAGAAAACAGACCCAACCTGTTTCAATGGATCTGATGCCACAATAACCACGACCAATTTTCAAAACGGCAGGGCTCCGTTTACGTTCACAATTATTGCACCATCGGCCTCAAATGTAGGCATCAGCAACAGTACAGGATCCTTCTCTCACCTTACAGCCGGCGACTACTATATTCAACTACGTGACTCCTGCGGTGGTATACAAACAAGATTAATTACGATTCAAAATTTTGACTGGTATGCCTCTTCCTATATAGTAAATCGTTTGGGATGTGATAGTGCTTCCGTTGTTTTTTCACTTGCCGATAATAAGGGGAACACCAATCTCCCTCCTTCCACCACTTTCAATGGCTTCTTGTATGGCTACCTGAGAGCACCGGGAGATACCGTTTGGACCAGTAACCGTTCTTTTAACTTATATCTTGGCACAAAACGTTCGTTGACATCATTTGTAAAAGATCCCTGTGGTAATGTGAAAAAATACAATTGGACGGATCAATCGATCCGTCCTGTTGTTGATGCTGCTGTTGCGATCTCCAACAGAATCTGCAGCACCTTCCGGGCAACAGTAACCGGGCAACAGAACCTCACACAACCGGAATATTGTTTATATACCAATTCAAATACACTGGTAACCTGTAACTCTACCGGCATATTCGACAATATTGCTTATGGATCTTATTGTATACGGATCCGGGATAACTGTTACGACACCACCATCAGCCGTTGTTTTTCTGCTACACCCAATATTCCGTCAATCGGAGCTGTAACCAACAACAACCTGGCTTGTTCAACGTTCACTGCAACAGTTGGATCACAAACCAATCTTACAAATCCTCAGTTCTGTCTGTACAATGCTGCACAAGTACTTATCTCCTGCAACAGTACCGGTGTTTTCAACAACGTGCCTTACGGATCTTATTGTATAAAAATGCAGAATGACCCATCTTGTTATGATACACTCATTCAACGTTGCTTTACGGTTAACCGCCCGGTTCCATCAGTTGGCGGATCAATCAGCATCGGCAACAGATCCTGTGCCACATTCAGAGGTTCTGTGAGCGGTCAAAATAATTTAACCAATCCTCAATATTGTATATACGACAGTACAGGTGCTTTGATTGGATGCAACACATCCGGAAGTTTTACCAATCTTCAATATGGATCTTACTGCATTCGCATCATCAACAATCCCGCCTGTTATGATACAACCATTATCCGTTGTTTTTCTGTTTCGCCCAGCCGCCCGTCTGTAAGCAGCAGTATCAACATCAGCAAAAAAAGTTGTACTACATTCAGGGCAACCGTAAGCGGACAAAACAACTTAACCAACCCTCAATATTGCATTTACAGCAACAATACATTGATTACTTGCAATACAACAGGCGTATTTGATAATCTTCCTTATGGTTCTTATTGTATTCAAGTGATCAACGATTCCACCTGTTATGATACAACCATTGTACGTTGTTTCACTGTCAACAGAAACCGGCCTACGGTAAACAGTTCCATCAGCATCGGACAAATTACCTGTACAAATTTCAGCGCAACAGTAACCGGGCAAACAAATCTTAACAACCCCAATTACTGTTTATACACTTCTACCGATAGTTTGATCAGTTGTAATACTACCGGGGAGTTTTACAATATTCCATTTGGCAACTATTGCATTCGCATTAAAAACGATTCTCTTTGTTATGATACTACGATTGTAAGATGTTTCAGTCGCACCAATGCCACACCACTCGATTTTACAGCTTCTTCCGTCATCACCTGCGATCTTGGTATTACAGAAATACAAGCACGTTTTAACAGTGGCACTTCGCCTTATTCTGTAACCGCTTTTCTTCCCGTCGGAACACAGGTTTACAATTCGGGACTCCAAACAGCGTCCACATTCGCATTTACATTGCCGGATCTCTCAGCAGGATTGCGGTATCTTGTTGTTGGAACCGATGCCTGTGGTAATCATGATTCTGTTTTGGTTGATCCTGTGAGCAGAAGTCTGACACGATCCACCTCTGTAAAACAAAGATGCCCGGGTGGTATATGGCCCAATGGTTCAGGAGAAATTACAGCCAATCACCAGTTGAGTTCCGGTACCATCACTACAAGTATTATCCGCAAAAACAACACAACTGTTTTAATCAATCCCGATACCTATACTCCAACACAATCGCTTTTCACTAACCTTGGACCAGCCACCTATGTTATCCGATATAATTATACAGGTTCGGGATGTAACCGGTCAGTATATGATACAGTTACTGTTAACAGTTATCAATTCCCTTCCCTGGCTCAGTCAAGTGCTTTTCAATGTAACAATAACAGCTTCAGTATAGGAGCCGCAGTCCAAAATGGTGCCGGACCTTTCACATTTGAAATCATTGGCAGCATTCCGGAAACCCCTTCACTGGCTGGCATGCAACAAACAAGTCCTGTATTCACCATTAATAACGGAACTGTTTACAGCCTCATACGTTTACGTGTTACTGATGCCTGTTTCAACGCTACATTAAACGATGTAAGTATTCTGCCGCTGGCCAACCTTGTTATAACGGCAACAAGTAACTGCTATTACAACAATGTCAATCTTTCAGTCGCTCCTATTCCGAATGCAGATTATAAATGGTATAAAAAAACGAGTGCGGCAGATAGTATACAGGTAGGAACGAATAACTCTTATGCTATTCCTTATCTGTTACCTTCCGATACCGGAATGTATGTATGCGTAACCTCTGTAAACAGTGGATGCCTTACCCGCATTTCGTATTTTCATCTGGATGGTGCTTGCTTTGAATTTCTTGGAAATAAACAGGTAGTCCTGAACGGAAAAGCAGCTGGCTCAAGTGTTCTGCTAAACTGGGGAAAACCAGCCGAACTCACAGCGAAAGAATTCATTGTTGAAAGAGCAATCAAAGGTGGAGATTATAAATCCATTGGTTCGGTTGCAGTACTCAAAACCCAGGATGCCGCTTCCTATATGTTTACAGATCCAGATGGAGGCAGCGATCATTTTCTTTATCGCATTAAAATAATCAGGCCTGATGGTTCATACATGTATAGCAATACTATTTCCTTGCAACAAGAATCTTTTCAGAAGGCTACGATTTATCCCAACCCATTACGAAATATCAGCTATATCAGTACGGGTAAAAAAACGGCCGGCAATTATGTACTGGAAGCATTCACAATCAACGGACAAAAGTTATTTACTGAAAAAATCCTGATCCCGGCAAATGGAACACAGATCATTGAACGGAACCGGTTTAAAGCTGCAGGAACCTATATGATCCGGTTAAAAAATATGAATGATGGAGCAAGTGAAACATTGATGCTGAAAGTGGAATAAACACTGCTTTCTAAACAAAACAGTTTAGCAAAATGATTACGTGCCAATCTGGTCAACAGAGCATATACCAAATAAAAAAGCCTTTCATCACTGAAAGGCTTTTTTGTGGAGAATACCGGAGTCGAACCGGTGACCTCTTGCATGCCATGCAAGCGCTCTAGCCAACTGAGCTAATTCCCCAGTTTTGGAGGGCAAAGATAACAGCACAATAAATTGAAACAAAATTGAATTTCAACTGGAAACCCTTACTGTCTTTCCTGCCTTTCTTTCATCCTTGCTTCATTCCGTTCAATACGCTTTTGTTTCAGGTATTGCTTTTTTACTGCTTCCGGCATTTTCTTCAATGCCGCCGTATCTACTTTTACAACTGTATCAGAAGTTATATGTGGACGGGCAAATGTATCTGCAAGATCAATAACCTGTTCGGGATCCTGCTTCTCTGCTTCATTTGAGCAACCATACAATACTGAAAGAAGTAAAAAGAATGGAATAATCTTTTTCATACAATCATTATTTTGAGTAGTTACTTATTTTTTCCTGAAAAACAACCGAACCGGAACACCCTTGAAATTAAAGTGTTGCCTTAACTGATTTTCCAGGTAGTTTTTATACGGCTGTTTCACATCATCGGGATGATTACAGAAAAAGGCAAACGAAGGAACCGCAGTAGGCAACTGTGTTACAAACTTGATGCTTACAGGCACACCTCTCACCACAGGTGGATGATAGGCTTGTATGGATTTTTGAATTGCATCATTCAAAGCTGAAGTGGAAATCTTGCGATGCCTGTTTTCCACCACCTGAAGTGCAGCATCCACAGCCTGCATGATCCTTGTTTTTTCACTCGCCGAAATAAAAATGATGGGAACATCGTTGAAAGGTGCCAAACGTGTTTTCAGCTCTTTTTCATAATCACGTGCTGTATTGGTTTCCTTCTCCAGCAAATCCCATTTATTCACCAATACCACAATACCCTTTCCCTTCTTAGCAGCCAACGAATAAATATTGAGATCCTGTTGTGTAATTCCTTTTGTGGCATCCAGCAGCATCAAACATACATCTGCTTCATCCATGGCACGGATAGCACGGATGACGGAATAGAATTCAAGATCTTCATTCACCCTGGCTTTACGACGGATACCTGCTGTATCAATCAAGATAAATTCTTTGTTGAATTTATTGTAATGCGTATGAATGGTATCCCTTGTGGTACCTGCAATATCGCTCACAATGGTTCGCTCTTCTCCTAACAATGCATTCAGCAAAGATGATTTACCTACATTGGGCTGGCCAATAATCGCAATTTTGGGAATACTTTTTTCGTCTGTCTCTGCCACTTCCTCAGGAATCAATGCTGCCACTGCATCCAGCAATTCACCGGTACCGCTTCCTGTCATGGAAGAAAGAAAAAAGATATGTTCAAAGCCCAGCGAATAGAATTCCGTTGCTTCCAGTAAACGATCATGATTATCCACTTTGTTCACCGCCAGGAAAACCGGCTTAGAGGCTCTTCTCAATACATCGGCCATAGCTGCATCCAGATCCGTGATACCAGTAGCGGCATCACACATAAACACAACAGAATTTGCTTCCTGCAATGCAATATGTACCTGTTTGCGGATTTCTGTTTCAAACACATCTTCACTAACCGGAACAAAACCGCCTGTATCTATCAGGTTAAAGGTTTTTCCATTCCAGTCGGCCACGCCATACTGACGATCACGGGTAACCCCGCTCTGATCATCCACAATAGCTTTACGCTCCTGCAGTAATCGGTTGAAGAAAGTACTTTTCCCTACGTTAGGGCGTCCCACAATTGCAACTGTATATCCGGCCATAAAAACAAAATAGGCGCAAAATTAACGAATAATCTGCCAGGAACGGAGTTTAGTTGGAAGTATAACTTAAAAGTAGCCGTACTCTTTGAGAAACAGGTCGGTATCACGCCATTTAGGCCGCACTTTTACAAATAACTCGAGGAAAACCTTCGTATCCAAAAAGGCTTCTATATCCTGTCGGGCCATGGTTCCCAGCTTTTTAATGGTTTGTCCGCCGGCTCCCAGCAAAATTCCTTTCTGTGTTTCCCGTTGTACAATAATATCAGCAGTAATTTTAATGAGAGTGGATTTTTCATGATAGCCTGTAACCAGTACGGTTGTGTGATAAGGAATTTCGTCCTGGAAAAGAGTAAAGATTTTTTCACGAATCAGTTCACCCACAAAAAAACGGGTACTGAGATCTGTCATCTGGTCTTCTTCAAAAAACGGTTCGCCTTCAGGCAATAATTCCAGTATGGGCTTCAGGAAATTCTTTTTATTGATACCTGATAAAGCTGAAATTGTCAACACTGATTTGCAATAAGGCTTCCCGGTAAAAAACGCTTTCGCTTCTTCCAGTTTTGCGGTGTCAACAATATCAATTTTATTGAGCACGACAATGCAAGGAACTTTCAGTTTGAGCGAATCAAACAATGCATCATTTTCTTCCCAATTGTCTTTGATATCCAGCATCAGCAATGCCACATCTGCATCTTCGAGTGCGCTTTTCACACTCATCATCATTTTCTCCTGTAATTTGTATTTAGGATCGATGATGCCCGGTGTATCAGACAATACAACCTGGTATTGATCGGTAGTAAGAATTCCTTTGATCCGATGCCGGGTCGTTTGCACTTTAGGTGAAATAATAGCCAGCTTCTCACCCAACAAGGCATTCATGAGTGTGCTTTTTCCCGCATTGGGCTTACCGAATATGTTTACAAAACCAACTTTCATGATTATTTACTGCAAGCTACAGGCTATTGATGAAAAAAGAAAATCCCCCGCATTAGCACTGATCTTTTTTGCAAGTGGAAGGTTGAACTCCCGTCCGACCACTTCTGTGGGCGGATATGAGCCCGATAAGCTATCGCTGTTCCACTTCAACTATTACATAAAAAAGAAAGTCCCCTGCATGAGCAAGGGACCTTAGTTGCGAAGGGGAGGATCGAACTCCCGACCTTCGGGTTATGAGCCCGACGAGCTACCGCTGCTCTACTTCGCGGAATGGATTGCAAAGGTAAGGGTTTGCAGTTTACCTGCAAAACAAAAAGCAGAACTTTCGTCCTGCTTTTTGTAATCATCATTAGGTTCATTACTTCATACTACGTTTCCGCACACTGCTGGCACCACTGGTGCTGAAGCTGCTTACAGTTGCTGCCCCTTTGTATTCCACATCGCTGGCTCCGCTTGCCTGTACTTTTAAATCTTTGTTCACGGTAATTTTAATATCAGAAGCACCACTGGCATCTGCTTTACAATTTTCTGTTACCAGGTCAAACCCTTTGAAATCGCTGGCACCACTGGCATCAATTACCAGGTTACGAACAGTTCCTTTCAGAAAAGAATCGGACGCACCACTCTGATCCACTTTTACTTCATCGTACACCAGTTCACCTTTCAAGCTGGAAGCGCCGCTTAAATCCACTTTCAGCTTATCGCCTTTCAACACACCATCAATTTTTACATCACAGGCACCAGACGCATTGATCATATCCAGGTTTTTTACTGAAATATAAGCTTTCAGCTTTCTGTTTTCATTCCAACGCAAGCCTTCATTATCGTACCAGATTTTAAGAATCCCATCCCGCACTTCTGTACGAATCCGGCTTCTGTATTTTTCTTCACTGGCACTTACCACAACTGCTTCTTCATTTCCTTGTTTAATGATCACATCAAATGCATGTGATACTTTGATGCCATGAAAGCTGCCAACAGTTCTTACCTCGGCATTCTTATCATTGACCACCATCAGGTCCTGTGCCTTGGTTGCTGTTCCCGAAATGCAAAGCATAACAAAGGCAATGATCATTTTTTTCATAATTCAGGTTTTTGAATTTATAATTTGATATTAATCTTTTTTCTTAATAACAGTCCCGATTTTTGTTTCGATTTCAGTAATCTTTCCGACGCCTTTATAATAAATATGTCCGCCGGTAGATGCATACAGTTTCATTTCTTCATCCACTTTCACTTCCACTTTGGCACCGGTAGTAGAACGGATATCGGCTTTCCCGGCAGCTAAATCATAAGCGCTCACTTTAGCACCACTGTTGACGCTCACATTCAATTTCCCGGCAGCACCTGCAATATCCATTCTGGCACCACTCTCTGCTTCCACCACCAATTTCCCTGCTTCAAACCTTCCTTTGAGATAAGCGCCTGAATTCAATACTATCATTATGGCATCTTCTTTAATTGTGCCTTGAATTTTCACAGAACTTCCGGATGTTGCGGTTATTTTTTCCAATGTACGGAACGAAACATAAGCTTTCAGTTTTTTATCTCCGCTTGTCCAGTCGCTGAAGGATTCCCGATCGAAATAGATTTTCAGCACGCCTTCTTCCACTACCGCTTTGATCCTGCTTTTATATTCATCTCTTGTCGCACTCACTGCCACAGATTCTTCTGTACCCTGGGAAAGAAATAATTCAATCCCATCGCTCACCTTAATACTACGGAAAGAACTGACTTTCCTCACTTCGGCATTGGGGTCATTAATAGTTGTTTCCTGTGCCCGTAATCCGGTGAAAACGAACAAGAACAAGCAGATAGTAACGATTTTGTTCATCATGAATGGTTTTAAGTGGTACGCATACTGAAACGAAAATGTTACAGCTATTCAAAAAGAATTTACTTTTGTGCCGCTGGCGGGCCCGGATGGGCGGCCGGCACAGATTCCCCGGGGTGCAAACCGTTACCAACGGCCAGCTGAGATCAAACCCGTAGAACCTGATCAGGGTAATGCCTGCGCAGGGAAGGAGGCTTCTTTATTTCTCCCCTCTTTTCGTTACGCAGCATTTCCGTTTCAATTTTTAACTGTTAAACGTGTATTTGAAATGAAAAAATTGATGCTGGGAATGTTGATGCTTTTGTCACAACAGATTCTCAATGCTCAGTACAAACTGAGCGGAACCGTGCTCGATAAAGCGAGCCAGATACCGGTAGCCAATGCTACGGTGGAATTAAAAGGTGTTGCGGTTACACAAACCAGCGGCGCCGGTACATTTACGTTCTCTGTAACACAGAAAGGCAGCTACTGGCTGAAAGTTTCTTTTGTAGGATGGAAAACATGGGAACAGAAGGTTGAACTGAACGATAAAATTCAGACCATTAGTATTACCATCGAAGAGCAGGCTCTGTTCCTGCAGCCGGTGGAAGTAATGGCCATCCGTGCAGGCGACCGTATGCCATTTGCCAAAACCAATCTTGGCAAAGCAGATATTGCAAAAATGAATACAGGAGTCGATCTTCCTTTTATTGTGAATCAAACACCTTCTGTTATTATCAATTCAGATGCAGGAAATGGTATAGGCTACACCGGTATCCGCATCAGGGGTACCGATGCCACACGTATTAATATGACATTAAATGGCATTCCTTATAATGATGCTGAAAGCCAGGGAATCTTCTTTGTAAACCTTCCCGATTTTTCATCTTCTGTGAATTCGATTCAGATTCAAAGAGGCGTTGGTACTTCTTCCAATGGTGCAGGTGCGTTTGGTGCCACCCTCAACCTGAGCACGAATGAATTCCAGGAAAAACCGTACGCCGAACTGAACACAGGTTTCGGTTCGTTTAACACACAACGTTATACACTCAAAGGCGGGACAGGTTTACTGAACAATCATTTCACCATTGATGCCAGGGCTTCGTTTATTGGAAGTGATGGATTTATCGACCGTGGTTCCAGTGATTTACAATCGGCTTACGGTTCCATTGCTTATTTCAGCAAAAAAACATCCATCCGTTTCAATGCCTTTACCGGTAAAGAAAAAACGTTCCAGGCATGGAATGGAATTCCTGAAGCAAAACTGAAAGGCGATGCAGCTGCATTAGAAACACATTACTGGAACAACGTGGGTTCGTTATACAACACAAAAGAAGATTCTATTAACCTGTTTAATCCCAATAATAACCGGACGTATAATTATTTCCTTTACCAGAATCAGACAGATAATTATCAGCAGAACCACTATCAGCTGTTCTTCAATCATCAGTTGAACAAAGACTGGACGTTGAACGCAGCACTGTTTTTAACCCGTGGTAAAGGTTATTATGAAGAATACAAAACCAAAGCATCTGTCAACGATTATGGTTTTGATGATTTTGTGGTTGGCGGTGAAACTATTACAGAAGCCGACCTGATCCGTCAGCTCTGGCTCGATAATTATTTTTATGGAACCACCTTCTCTGCTCAATACAAAAAAGATAAAAATCAGTTTACGTTTGGAGGAGCGTATACTCAATATGATGGAAAACATTACGGCAAAATCACCTGGAGTGAAGCACCTATTCCGAAAGGATATAAATGGTATGATCTTACAGCTGATAAATCGGATCTCAATCTGTATGCAAAATATCAACGCCGCATTACCACCCGCTGGGAAGCGTTTGCCGATGTACAATACCGTACCGTTAATCACACCATCAATGGATTCCGTAAAACGCCTGACCTGAAACTCAATAATAATTTCAATTTTGTAAACCCGAAACTGGGTATTTCTTATGCCGATACAAAAGGATGGCTGGGCTTTGCATCTTTCAGCATTGGTAACAAAGAACCCAACCGTGAGGATTTTGAAGCAGGTGTTTCACAACAACCCAAACACGAAACATTGTATGATTTTGAAATCAACATTGAACGCCGCCAGCCAAAATACAGTTGGGCAGCTACAGGATATTACATGTACTACCATAATCAACTGGTGCTTACAGGACGCATCAATGATGTAGGCGCTTATACCCGCACTAATATTCCCAGAAGCTATCGTGCCGGCGTGGAACTACAAGGAACTTTACAACCAGTAAAATGGTTCAATGCTGCAGCCAACCTAACGCTGAGCAGTAACCGATTGCTGAAGTTTACAGAGTATGTGGATGATTATGATAATGGCGGACAAAAGGAAAATTATTTCGCCTCATCGCCTATTTCATTTTCCCCGGCAGTTGTATCCGGATTTACACTCAATTTTGTGCCGTTCAAACAAACAGAACTATCCTTACTGAACAAATATGTATCCCGGCAATATCTTGACAATACCGGCAACAAAAGCCGCAGTATTGATCCTTACTTCGTAAGCGATCTGCGGATCTTTTATCAACTGAAAACAAAACTGGCCAAAGAGATCAGCTTCTTCTTCCAAATCAACAATGTACTGGATGTGAAATATGAAGCCAATGGTTATTCGTACAATTACATTTACGGCGGACAAACCATTGTAGAAAACTTCTATTACCCAATGGCCGGACGAAACCTGATGGCCGGATTAACGATCAAACTTTAAAACAAGAAAGCCCCGAAAAAATTTCGGGGCTTTCTTTATCGCTTCGTATTAATTTATCCAATCTTTTCTCTCCAGGCCAACATACCTCCCACTACATTCACCACATTATTAAAGCCCATCTGCTCTGCAAACATGCAGGCTTGTCCGCTGCGGTTGCCACTGCGGCAATAGAAAATCACTTCCTGGTCTTTCAGATCATCAATTTCATCTGTAGACATCGCCATGATATTTCCCAATGGTAAATGAATACCACCGATATTAAATTCGGCATGTTCGTGAGGTTCACGCACATCCACCAGGTTCAGTTTTTCTCCTGCATCAATGCGGGCTTTTAATTGTTCAACTGTAATTGTATGCATGGTTCTTTCGTTTGCTTTTATAAAAATTTATCTATCTGATACCGCCTTCGACAGGCTCAGGCTGACATCCAACAAAAATCAATATTCAATCTCTGCCTCTGTTGGTGGTTTTGGTTTTGCAACTGTGTCCATTTTACTGCGATCCATACTGATCCACAGATCCATTAATTGTCCGCCACGAATCCGTATTTGTCTTCCTTCTTCATCTCTTCTTGGAGGGTTCTGGCGGATCACAAACGCAGCTGAGCTATCTTTCACTGTTTCATCCACCACTACTGCTCCTAACAACAGCCCACTGCTGTCGAGTAGCATTTTTGCTTCTCCAAATGTCATACCCAGTAAGAAAGGCACCGCCATATCATGTTGCTGCACACCGCCTCCAATCACAAGGTCGATACGGCTGCCCATGGGAATTTTTGTGCCGGGTTTGAGAGGTTGGCCATTGTACAATTGCTCCAATACAGAACCAACAGCAAAGTCGGGTTTGTAAATGGTATCGCCCAGTTTCATGCCCAGTGTTTTTAATTGCATGTCCACGCTGCGGAATGTTTGTCCAACAAAGTTGGGAATGTTGAGCAAAGGAGCTTCGGCCCGGTTTACAGTAAGATAGATGGTGCGGTTCACCTTCACCAGTTCGCCGGGTAAGGGTATCTGTTTTACAATAGAAAGTTTTGGCAAACTATCGTAATAAACACTATCCTGCACTTCCACTTCAAAGCCGGCGGCTTCCAGAATTTTCTTTGCTTCTTCTACTGTTTTTCCTTTCACTTCCGGAACATTCAGATACTTACCATGTCGGGTAAGCCAATCCATTGTTTGAAAAAACAGGAACAAAACTGCCAGTGCCAGCAGAGCGGCCACCATCAGGTTAAACCAGAATGATCTCTTTGTGATTGATTGAAACACGTGATAAATTTCTGATCCGAAGATCGTGATTATAATTGATGTTTACGCAGTGCCTCTTCCAGCAAAGCACTGTAGAACTGATCGAGTGTCCAGTTATACGCCCTCACCTGTTGCGGAACAATACTGGCATCACTTTGTCCGGGCACTGTATTAATCTCCAGCATGTAGGGCTCACCCTTTTCTTCATTATAAATAAAGTCGATCCGTATTACCCCGCTGCAATTAAAAACCCGGTACGCTTTCTTTGCCGCCTCTCCCACCTTTCTATACTGTTCTTCTGTTGCGTTCGCAGGTGTTTCTTCATCACTCTTGCCTTTATATTTTGCTTCGAAATCAAAAAAATCTTTATCGGCATGCGCTTTCACTTCTGTCATAGGCAAGGCAATCACTTCGCCTTTATGTTCAAACACTCCAATGGTAAACTCTCTTCCCGAAATCATTTCTTCCACCAATACCTGGTCGTCTTCTTTAAATGCTTTTTCAATAGCCGCTTGTAAATCAGCAGCCTCATTCACTTTACTCATACCAATACTGCTGCCCCCGTTGTTGGGTTTTACAAATACCGGTAGTTTCAGTTGTGCTGCCACATCTGCTGCCGACCAGGCCACATGCTTAAACAAATGCACACTCTTTGCAACATTGATACCTGCAAAAGCTGCAACCGCAACGGTATATCGTTTATTAAACGTAATAGCTGAGCTGGCGGCATTGCAGGAAGTGTAAGGCAACCCTAACAGATCGAAATAGCCCTGCAGTTTTCCATCTTCGCCCGGTGTGCCATGCATTCCGATGAACACCGCATCGAAATTGATTTTTTCATCATTGACAGTAATAGAAAAATCATTCTTATCAAGCGGTATTTTTATTCCGTTTGCATCTGTATAATCCCATCCGTCTTTGCGCACATCCACTACATATACATCATACTTTGATTTGTCCAGATGATTGTAAATGGTTTTCGCCGATTTGTAGGATATCTCGGCTTCACCGGAATACCCGCCTGTTACCAACGCAATTCGTTTCATTTTTATTTTATTAGTCTCTTATTGATTGATTGTTGTACTGTCTGTACTTGTGCCGGAATTACCTGTATCCAAAACAAATTTCCAGGTGCCATCTTCCTGCCGGCGCCAAATGGAAAGATAGGTTCCTGTCAGCACCGTATCTTTTGTTTTCACTTCGTAAACACCGTACGTGTAGCCGAGATCGTTAGAAGCAGATAAGTCGCCGCCTTTCGGTTCCCATTTCATCACAAAAGAAGTGTCTTCATGGGCCGATAAATAACGCACCACATCATCTTCCACCAATGGTAAATAACCGGGGCGGAGTAACACTGCATCATCTGCCATATATTCAAGAAATGCTTTTCTCATTCCTTTCTGCGCACAGGCTTCTGAAAATGCCTGGTCAGTATCCACCATGGATTGCAGGTTTTCTTCATGCTTTGCATCCGTGAGATCATTCTTTTTTACAGAACCAAACCGGCAGGAAGCAAGCAAGGCAGAAAATGCAAAAAAATATATCAGCTTGTACATTGGCGCAAGATACTATTTCAAATGTTTATTTTTCGTTATTACGAAGTAGGATAAACTATAAAAAAGGGGTGTTGCAAACGTTGAAACTTATTCTTTGTCGTTTTATGCACACTGTCCGCCGCCGTTGGGTGTTATCACCAACGGCATGCACTACAGCCCTTTCCCGTTTATTTACTTCTCAGCTACATATCCCTGATGTCGTTGTTGGTGAAAACACACAACAACGGCTGAGATGAGTTTTACACCAGAGGTGAAGCAATAAAAAACGGGGTGAAGCAATGCTTCACCCCGTTATAAGTTTTTCAAAAAGGATTCGCCCTTACGAACGATTCCTTAGTTTATTACAACCCTGCTTTTGCAGGTAGTCATTATTCGCAAGACACCACCTTCTTTTGGTTAACGCTCCTTAGATGTGGAGACGTTCTTTACGTGCCATCAGATCTTCCACTGTTTCCCTGTATGCTTCATCGGGAACACAGCAGTCAACCGGACAAACCGCAGCGCACTGAGGCTCTTCGTGAAAACCCTGGCACTCTGTACACTTGTTAGGAGTAATGTAGTAAGTATCCATGCTGACAGGAGCCAGTTTTGCATCAGCATCCACCACACTGCCGTCCAGCAATGTATAAGATCCTTTTACAGTTGTTCCATCAGAAAGGGCCCACTCTACTCCACCTTCGTAAATAGCATTGTTGGGACACTCGGGTTCACATGCCCCGCAGTTAATACACTCTTCGGTAATTTTAATTGCCATACAATCGAATTTTCAGGGTTTTGTTTCAATTACATTTGCACTTCAAATGTAAATCAAAGAGCTGAATGAACTTACAAGAAAGGATAGAAATTTTATCACAGCTGGGCGAATACATCCCTTCTTCATCTGCAGAATGGCAAATGGCCAAGGACAGAGCTTACAGCAAAAACAACTGGTTCACCCCCGAATTTGTGGACCTGGCAAGCAATTCCATTGCCGATGCATTTCTGCAAAAAGAACAACTGCAGCAATGGGCCTGTCATTACCACCTTGATGACCACATTCAGCCTAAAACCGTGGGTATTGTCATGGCCGGAAATATTCCGCTGGTTGGGTTTCACGATTTTCTTGCCGTATTCCTGAGCGGACATAAACAGGTGTGTAAACTTTCCTCCAAAGATGATGTACTGCTGCGCCACCTGGTTGATCAACTCATCCAATGGAACCCGGATGTAGCTTCTGTGGTTTCCTTCGCCGATATGCTCAAAAACTGCGATGCTTATATTGCAACCGGTAGTGATAACAGCGCCCGTTATTTTGAATATTATTTTGGCCGCTACCCGTCTGTGATCCGTAAGAACCGGACATCCGTAGCCATTCTCAGCGGAGAGGAAACAGCCGAGCAACTGGAAGCATTGTCGGACGACATCATGCAATACTTCGGCCTCGGTTGCCGTAATATCACCAAACTATACGTTCCGGAAAACTATGATTTTGTTCCCCTGCTCAACGCACTAAAGAAATACATTTCCTTCTTTGAACATCATAAATACCGGAGTAATTACGATTACCAACTGGCTATTTATCTCATGAACAATCTGCTTTACATGACCAATGATTGTTTGGTGATGGTGGAGAACAAAAACCTCTTCTCACCCATTGGCACTCTGCACTATGAATTTTATACTGAGTCAGATGCATTGTATGAAACGTTGAAGGCAGACGAAAAAGTGCAGGCCGTAGTGGGGGCAAAAGGATTATCGTTCGGACAAGCACAAAAGCCGGGGTTAATGGATTATGCAGATGGGGTGGATGTAATGCAGTTCCTGCTTACGTTATAATTCTTCAAAGAAAGGAATGGAATCGGTTGATATAAATTCGCCGTTCACTTTCTTCCATCCATAAGTATAAGTTCCGTTGGTGATATACAGATAAGGAACCGGTATGGCTGAATGATAGCGCAACAACTGGGCAATGGTAGCTTCGCTGAGCTCCACATCCATCGCCTTGCATTCCACCATTACAGACGGTTGATGTTGCTGGTTGTACACCAGCAGATCAAGCCTCTTTTTCAATTCACCAATTTCCAATTCTTTTTCGACGCCTAATAACGCCGACGGGTACCCTTTTTTCTCCACCAGGAAACGGATAAAGTTCTGCCGCACCCATTCTTCCGGTGTTAAACGCACCCATTGTTTGCGGGTTTCATCGAAGACAAATTCCTTATCCCCTTCTTTTTTTATGCGGAATTGCGGAGAAGGGAACTCAACTTTTACCATCCTACAAAGTAAATGATTACTTTAGCAGAATTCAAAAGATTGAAGCAGTATGAAGACGAAAGAAGAAATTGTAAAAAACTGGCTGCCCCGGTACACCGGTCAGCAACTCTCTGATTTTGGGCAGTACATCCTGTTAACCAACTTCAGCAACTATGTAAAAATGTTTTCGGAATGGCATAATGTGCCCATTGTGGGACAAGACAAACCCATGCAATGTGCCACAGCCGACGGCATTACCATCATCAACTTTGGTATGGGTAGCGCTACTGCAGCTACCGTGATGGACCTGCTCTCTGCCATTAATCCCAAAGCTGTTCTTTTTCTGGGTAAGTGCGGCGGACTGAAAAAGAAAAACCTCATTGGTGATCTCATCCTCCCCATCGCTGCCATTCGTGGAGAAGGTACTTCTGAAGACTATTTCCCTCCGGAAGTTCCTGCACTCCCTGCGTTCGCTTTGCAGAAAGCGGTATCCACCACCATCCGTGATCACGATTCGGATTACTGGACCGGAACCGTGTACACCACCAACCGCCGTGTGTGGGAGCATGATGAAGAATTCAAAGCCTACCTCGAAGAAGTGAGGGCCATGGCCATTGATATGGAAACGGCCACCATTTTTACCGTAGGTTTTGCCAACGAAATTCCTACCGGTGCTTTACTGCTCGTGAGCGATCAACCCATGATCCCCGAAGGTGTGAAGACCGAAGAAAGCGATAAGAAAGTGACCTCTCAATTTGTAGATCGTCATTTGCAGATTGGTATTGATTCATTGAAACAACTCATCAATAACGGTCATACCGTGAAGCATCTCCGCTTCGAAGATTAATAGTATGGAGGCGCTGCTGGCTATACAGGATCTTGGGGTTTCCTTCAGGACCGATCGTGGCCGGCAGCCTGCCATCCAACAGGTTTCCTTCTCAGTACATCCCGGCGAAACAGTGGCCCTTGTGGGCGAATCCGGCTCGGGAAAATCTGTCACCGCTTTATCTGTTTTACAATTACTGCTAACACCTCCCGCCATCTATGATTCGGGACAAATCCTTTTTCGCAGAAAAGACGGATCAGTAATTGATCTCCTGCAAGCCAGCCCGGCCACACTGCAACAGATCCGTGGCAATGAAACCGGAATGATTTTCCAGGAACCCTTGACCTCCCTTAACCCGGTGATGACCTGTGGCAGCCAGGTACGTGAAGCCATTCTGCAGCACACCCAATGCACCCGGAAAGAAGCCGATGCATTGACGGTTTCTTTGTTTGAAAAAGTGAAACTGCCCAATCCTTCGGCTATAGGTAAACGTTATCCGCATGAATTAAGCGGCGGACAAAAACAACGGGTGATGATTGCCATGGCCATAAGCTGTAACCCGTCGTTACTCATTGCCGATGAACCCACCACTGCTCTTGATGTAACCGTTCAGAAGACCATTCTGCAACTGATGAAAGAACTGCAGCAGCAAAGCGGAATGGGATTGCTTTTTATTACTCATGACCTGGGTATCGTGAAAGATATTGCCGACAAAGTGATTGTGATGTACAAAGGATCAATTGTGGAGCAGGCTGCAACAGCCGATCTGTTTGCTCATCCTCAACATCCGTACACCCGGGCCCTGCTGGCATGCCGGCCGGCCAATCAACCCAAAGGAAAACGATTGCCTGTGGTGAGTGATTTTTTGGAACAGAAAGAAACAACAGAAATACAGGAGCCGATAGTGGTTCCGGCAGCAAAGTCATCCTCTCATCAACCGCTGATCTCCGTTCAAAACCTCAACGTTTGGTTTCCGGCTGAACGGAAATTGTTTGGCAAGAGCAAAGAATTCATCAAAGCAGTAAACGATGTAAGTTTTGATATTTATCCCGGCGAAACGCTGGGCCTGGTAGGCGAAAGCGGATGCGGCAAAACAACGCTTGGACGGGCTTTATTGCGACTGATTGAGCCTACATCGGGCACTATTTTACTGAACGGCAAAAACATCCTGAACGAAGCTCCTGCCGCTTTCAAAACCCATCGGAAAGATTTGCAGATCGTTTTCCAGGATCCCTATTCCTCACTCAATCCCCGCATTAAGGTGGGCAACGCCATTACAGAACCCATACTGGTACATGGCCTGGCCAAAACGCCCAAAGCTGCCCGTGAAAAAGCCGTTGAGTTGTTGGAAAAAGTAAACCTGAAAGCCGACCAGTTTCACCGGTACCCCCATGAATTCAGCGGGGGGCAACGGCAACGGCTGGTGATTGCCCGGGCACTGGCGCTCAATCCCTCTTTTATTGTATGGGACGAATCGGTTTCGGCACTGGATGTGAGTGTGCAGGCACAGGTGCTCAACCTGCTCAACGACCTGAAAGCCGATTTTGGATTCACTTCCCTGTTTATCACCCACGACCTCTCGGTGGTACGCTACATCAGCGACCGCATTCTTGTGATGCAGAAAGGCTCCCTTGAGGAAAGCGGCGATGCCGAAACCATCTGGAACCGGCCCCGTTCCCCTTACACCCGTCAGCTGCTGGAAGCTATACCCGGACTGTGATTGGTGGAAAAACCGGTGTACAATTTTCTTAGTTTTCCCCTACCTTTGCTGCCTTCGAAAAATGTAACAGGTGCAAACCCGGTGCCGTAAGACCAGGTTTGAACAATTACTCCGGTACTTACAGCCCTCCTGCGTTTGTAACCTGTTGCCTAAAAATTTACAAACGCAATATGAAGTTATCCCAGTTTACGTTCGACTTACCGCTGAACCTGATTGCACAAAACCCAACCAAGAAAAGAGAAGACAGCCGCCTGATGGTGGTACACCGTAAAACCGGACAAATCGAAAACCGTACGTTCCGTGATGTGATGGAGTATTTCGATGATAAGGATGTCTTTGTGGTAAACAACACGAAAGTATTCCCTGCCCGTATGTATGGCCGCAAGGAAAAAACAGGCGCCAAGATTGAAGTGTTCCTGTTACGTGAATTGAACAAGCAAAACCGCCTGTGGGATGTGATTGTAGACCCCGCCCGTAAGATCCGTGTGGGTAATAAACTTTACTTTGGCGATACAGAAGACCTGGTGGCTGAAGTAATTGACAACACCACTTCCCGTGGCCGTACCATCCGTTTTCTTTTTGATGGTACCGATGAAGAGTTTCGCACGGTATTATATGCAATGGGTGAAACACCGTTGCCCAAATACATCAAACGCAAACCAGATGATGAAGACCGTGAGCGTTACCAAACCGTATTTGCCAAACACGAAGGTGCTGTTGCTGCTCCAACAGCAGGTATGCACTTCAGCATTGAGCTGATCAAGCGTTTGGAAATTCAGGGAATCCGTTTTGCGGAAATCACTCTGCATACAGGATTGGGTACGTTCCGTCCTATTGAAGTGGAAGACCTGAGCAAACATAAAATGGACGCTGAGTATTACAAGATTGATGATTTCGCTTGTAAGATTGTCAACAAAGCCAAAGAAGGCAACAACCGTATCTGCGCTGTTGGTACCACCACCATGCGTGCATTGGAAACTTCTTTTACGGCACAACAATTACTGAAACCCAGCGAAGGATGGACCAACATCTTTGTACATCCTCCTTACCAGTTTAATATTGCCGATTCACTCATTACCAACTTCCACTTACCAAAGACGAGTCTGCTGATTATGACCTGCGCCTTTGCCGGTTATGATTTAGCCATGGAAGCGTATAAAAAAGCAATCAAAGACAAGTACCGTTTCTTCAGTTATGGAGATGCGATGCTGGTGATCTAAAAGAATATTACATTTATAAAAAAAGCGTTGTCATATTGAGCTTGTCGAAATATGATGACGCTTTTTTGTTGACGGGCTTCGACAAGCTCAGCCTGACAAAGATTTCGACAGGCTCAGCCTGAGTTCGACAAGCTCACTCTGACAAAGATTCGACAGGCTCACTTTGACAAAGATTTCGACGGCGATGAGACAGCACATTTTTAAACAGAAGATCATAGAATAAGAAAACAAAAACCTGTCATGCTGAGCTTGTCGAAGCAGGCAGGAGTTTGTGATCCGAATGCAGTTTACCTTCCCAGCACCCCTGCCCCTGTGAAGATGATAGGTAGTGCACCTATTTAAATTAGAAATCGGGAACAGAATATTCCTCACCTTTACACCTGTAAATAACTGAACTATGCAATCGAAAAGTCCGAAAGAATCGTTTATTGTGATGACGGAACTGGTACTGCCCAACGACACCAATACCTTTGGTAACCTGATGGGTGGTCGGTTGATGTACTGGATGGATATTGCCTCTGCCCTTGCCGCCTGGAAACATTGCAATTTTCCAGTAGTAACAGCAAGTGTAGATAATATTTCTTTTGAAAGCCCTATTAAACTGGGCAATGTGGTACATATTGAAGCCAGGGTAACCCGTGCATTTAACAGTTCTATGGAAGTTCATTTGATGGTATGGGGCGAAGACCTCACCCAGCAATACCGTTATAAAAGCAATGAAGCCTATTATACATTCGTTGCCTTAGACCCCAACCGCAAACCCCGTACCGTTCCACAGCTGGTACCTGAAACCGAAGATGAACAAAAATTATTTGAAGGTGCCCTGCGCCGCCGCCAGCTGCGCTTGATCCTTGGTGGAAAAATGAAACCCGATGATGCAGTGGAGTTGAAAGCGTTGTTTTTTAAGGAGTGAGAGATAATTATAAAACAAGGATAAGTTCGGCAATCCTTGTTTAAATAATTCACAACAAACAAAGAATCATAATCCTTTTAATTAATTACATTTTTACAAACAATGCAACATTAATATTATATTAATAACAATTAACTCAGGTTAAATCCTTGTTTTTACAAGTCATTGTAATTTTTTTAATTTGATAAAATGTTTTTTCGACCGATAAACTGCTCACATTTATGATATACACAGATAAAAAAAATAGTAGTTTAACAAAAGAAAACGCCAAAGAGTTAGACATAATTTTTGAAAATTTACTTTTATGGGAGAAAAAAAGATCTTCAGCATATCTTAACATCTTTGAAGTAACAAAAAGTATTTCTACATTAAAAGACAAGTCAGACAACTACATTAGAAGCCTCTTATACATAGCAAGGCAAGAACAAAGAAATTTTTCTGAACTTTTCTCTGGCGACACATTGATTGCCCTTCATGAACCTTCTGTGAGAGATTTCTTAGCACAAGGAGGCTTCAAGGCTCTTTATAACCGAAGGAGAAAAACCATATTAAAAGACGATTTTCGATTTTGGTCAATCTTCATAATCACAGTTGTAACCCTTATAGTAACTATATATCAAGTGCTTCATTCATAGAATGAATAGGTTTTAATATTGAAACTGTATAATTAAATACCCTGTGACATAATTGATTATATGAAAAATGAATTATATGATTGAGTATCTAAAAATTACTATACCGACAATCATTTCACTATTTGCAGCAATCTTTTCATTTCTTACTTACAAAAGAAATCGAAGAATTGAGAATGAAAATTATATTTTCAAAACTAAACAAGAAAACTATTCAAAAATACTTTACGAAATAGCAAGAATAATAGACAAAATCCAAGAGTTTATAATAGAAGCTAATAATTTTCAATCCACAAAAGACAAGTTAGACGATAAGGATTTTGATAGAATTTCAGATCAAATTGATGCACTTGCAGATACAATAGATGATATGACTTTCAATTTAGACAACCTAATCATAAGCAACTCATTAGTCTTTCCCAAAAGCATTCTTGAAAAACTTGAGAAATTAACTGATTTGATGATTGACACAATTTTACCTGGCTCATACGAAAAAAATCTAACTATTGAAATAAAGAAAGTTGATGCCGCCTTGACTGAAATAATTAATTATTCCAACTCAATAAATGATTCTATGAGAATTGATCTCAATATCGAAGAGTTGAATCTTTTCCTTTACAAGAGACTTAAAAAATAGATCAACTTTTCAGTTTGCTAGTCTTGCTCTTCCTTCTTCCTTCCAGCATCTTCATCCAAACTCTTCTCAGGCTATCTGTCTTATAGCCTTATGTAAAAACCTTGCAATAGCCGTAAACAAAACCGAAATCTTCGTTTCAACCCAACTGTAATCTGCTTCTTAATGCGGCGAGTCGGCGTTGCCAGACATCGCCTGTGAATACCAGGTTTATGTTTTCGTTACAGAAACAAGATTGCTTTGTATAACGGCAAGAATGCCTTGTGCAGAAACAAGATTGGCGTGTGCAAGAACAAGATGCGCTTGTAAACAGATAAGATCCTCTTGTGCAACGACAAGAACGGCTTGTACAACAACAAGACTTTCATGTGCAGCGACAAGATTGCCTTGTACGAAAACAAGTATGGCATATACAACAACAAGAATGGCTTGTACATTGATGCGGTAAGTATGTGCAAGAACAAGAATGGCAGGTATAGGTTTATTGGTTCCTACAGAAGGTGGGGTTTCCCTTATGAACAATCAAACCTTCGTTATCACTTCAATTTTTCCAGCTGCGGCAGGTGAATATGATACCTCACTGCCAGCAAACGAAAAGCAATAATTGATAACGCCGCTATTAATTCTGTGATTCCTGTGGGTAGATTCATCCAGGCACAAAGAAAATAAATACCCCCGCCGGCCACACAGGCAAGCGCATAAATATCTTTCCGGAAAAGAAGCGGCACTTCATTGAGCAATACATCCCGCAACACACCTCCCACTGAACCGGTAATGGTTCCCATCACAATACAAACCCATACAGGCAAACCGGCATCTATACTCTTCGTGATTCCAACAATCGTAAACAAGCCAAGTCCGATTGTATCAAACAGAAACAATGCACTTCCCCACCTGAACACTTTTTCTTTAAACACAAGGATTGCAAGCAAGGCTACACCTGTTGTTATAAAGTAGGTGTAATCCAACATCCAGAAAGGAGTTACACCAAGGAACAAATCTCTTACCGTACCACCGCCAATGGCAGTTACCAATCCAATGATATAAGCGCCAAACCAATCAATCTGTTTGCCGGAAGCCAACCGGATTCCGCTCACTGCGAAGGCAAAGGTTCCGGCGAGGGCCAGTACTATAGTGAAGTTAATGGGCAAGAGAATTTCTATTTGTTGTTGTTATGAAATCGTGATGCCTGACATCAGTATAAAGATAACTATTCCATACTACGGCGAACCGGCTTTGCCAGACGTCGACTGAGAAAGTATAAAACCTCAGTGTACTCCGTGTCTCTGTGGTAAAACATCTCTTTCAAACACTTCTCAGGCGATGTGTCTGACAGCTTTGTGTGAAAGCCTGTGGCACTCGCCGTAAACAAAATGTAAATCTTCGTTTCAAACAAATTAGAATCTGCTCCGTATTACGGCGAGTCGGCTTTGCCAGACATCGCCTGGGAATGCATGACAAACTCCGTATTGAAACCCGCTTCACCTATCTCCCCTCCCCAACAAATTCTTACATTTATGCATTATGAAACATCTCTTAGCAATCCCAATCGCCTTATTCCTTCTTATGCAACCCAGCCTGGCACAAAAAAATCCCATTACCGGCACTTATCCTGTTTACACCGGAACAGATATAGGCTATACCTATTCCAAAACCAATACACGCATCAGAGTATATGCTCCCACCGCACAGGAATTACGTTTGAATTTGTATAAAGAAGGCATGGGGCCCAATCTCATCCGCTCACTGTTGTTTACCAAAGACAAGAACGGCACCTGGCTGGCTCATCTCGATGGTGATTTTCTCAATAAATACTACACTGTACAAGCCATGATCAATGGTAAATGGAGCAATGAAGTAACCGATCCATATGCACCTTCTGTAGGTGTGAATGGCAATCGTGTACAGATCATCGACTTCAGTGCCACCAATCCCACCGGCTGGAGCACAGATGTATCACCAGCCTTCACAAACGATCAATCCATGCAGGATGCTGTGATATATGAAATGCACATCCGTGACATCAGTATGCATGCTTCTTCCGGCTTTTCTCAAAAAGGAAAATTTAGTTCACTTACCGAAAGCAATACAAAAAATCCGTTTGGAGAAAGTACCGGTTTGCAACACATGAAGGAATTGGGTGTGACACATGTACACCTCTTACCTGTGTTTGATTTCAACTATACCGATGAAACCAAACTGGATCAACCGTTTTACAACTGGGGCTACGGACCTAAAAATTATAACACACCCGAAGGTTCTTACAGCACCAATCCGTACGATGCACATGTACGCATCAAAGAGTTTAAAGAAATGGTGGCCGCATTTCATAAAAACGGATTGCGTGTGGTGATGGATGTAGTTTACAATCACACGGCGCTAACCAAAGAATCGAATTTTCATCAACTCGTTCCCGGCTATTATTACCGCATGAAAAAAGATGGTACGTTCTGCGATGCATCGGCCTGTGGCAATGAAACCGCATCGGAACAACCGATGATGCGCAAGTTCATGATTGAAACACTGGTGCACTGGGTGAAGGAATACCATGTGGATGGTTTCCGTTTTGACCTCATGGCGATTCATGATATTGAAACCATGAACCAGATTGAAGCCGCCTTAAAAGCCATCAAACCCGACATCCTGATTTATGGTGAAGGATGGGCAGCTGCTCCTCCTGCCATGGAAGAATCGAAGATGGCGTTCAAGCGATATGTAAGCAAGCTCAACAATATTGCTGTGTTCAGCGATGATATACGTGATGGTATCAAAGGTTATGTGTTTGAAGAAAAAGCAAAAGGATTTGTAAATGGAAATCCGAAGATGACCGAAACGATCAAGTTTGGCATTGTGGGTTCCATGTTGCATCCACAGGTGAATATGACAAAAGCATTTTATGATAAAGTGCCCTACGCCAGCAAGCCTGCACAGGTGATTAATTATGTGGATTGTCATGATAACCTGGCACTGTGGGATAAGCTCGCTGTTTCTGCCGATGATGCTACAGAAGAACAACGCATCCGCATGCAGGAAATGGCGTATGGGATTGTATTGACTTCACAAGGCATTCCGTTTATTCATGCAGGATCGGAATTTTTAAGAACCAAGTATGGTGTTGAAAATTCATACAACAAGCCCGACAGTATCAATGCCATCAACTGGAATTTAAAACACAGTCATTACGAAACCTATCGCTTCATTCAGCAACTCATACAAATCAGAAAAGAACATCTGCTGTTCCGCTTACGTACTGCCGGACAGGTAGCCAATCAACTGAAGTTCCTCTCTGTTCCTGATGGTGTGGTGGCTTATACCATTGAACGGAAAACAGAAACCGATACCTGGAAAAAAGTATTGGTGATCTGCAACGCATTAAAAACAAATTATGAATTGAATTTGCCCGAAGGAAGTTGGAAAACAGCAGTAAGCAATGCTAAAGATCAACAGCTGAACAGTACTCTTACTGCGGCACCACTATCATTTACTGTGTTATACCAGGAGTAAAGACTGATTTCTGAACCACAGAGACTCAGAGGGCACAGAGAAAAAAAGAAGTCTTGCAGCCCTCAGTGTTCTCCGTGCCTCTGTGGTAAAGAAAAGTACATTAAAAAACCCCGAAGCTTCGGGGTTTCAAATTATTTATCTACGATGTTCATGAGATGGTGTCGACCTTTCATCATGTACTTCTTACTTTGTTCAATGGCATCCATCACCTGGTCGAGAATGGTATCTACAGGTGCATTGTAATCAATCTCCAACGGGTCTTTGATGGTAACAGAAAGAATACTTCCTCTCTTCTTAAACTTTAATCCTTTTTTATTGAAGGCTCTCCAGAAACCGCTGATCACAATCGGAACAACGATGGGCTGGTTTTGCTTGATAATGTAAGCCGTTCCTTTTCTACCGGGAGCAAAGGGTTTGGTGGTTCCCTGCGGGAAGGTAATCACCCAGCTTGTATCCAGTGCTCGGGCAATTTTACGGGTATCACCGGGGTCCAGACCACGCTGCACTTCCTTTCCTTCGGCACGCCAGGTACGCTTTACGGTGATGGCACCGGCCTGGGCAAACAAACGGGTGAGCCATGTATCTTTCATGGTTTCAGCCGCCGCCACATAATAAATTTTTGTAACCGGGTTGAGCAGATAATAAGGCATTGGTAAGCCTTTGTATTTGCCCCATTTGGCAGCAAAGAAGATATGAAGGAAAGTAATCACATCGGCAAAATAGGTCTGGTGATTACTTACAAATAACACATTCCGTTTGGGGAGATTTTTGAGCTTTTCTGCCCCATGCACCTGCAGACGATTGATGAGTGCTATGCCCGGATACGTAGCTGCACCAACCACCAGGTACACCAATCGGCGGGGAAAATTTAAATCCTGAATTCTTTTCCAAAGACTCATGTTGCGATGGTTTTTCTCTTTTGGGAACACGCAAGATAACAATTTGGTAATAACCGCCGATATTATTTTTCAACCACATGCAACCCTTTTGAATGGCGGATTTGGGCTTACTTTTGCGCCATGAAAATTTCGGCAGCAATTTTTGATATGGACGGCTTACTCATTGACAGTGAACCACTTTGGCAGGAAGCCGGGAAAGAAACCCTGCGTCATTTCGGCCATGAACTGTCGACCGAGCTATACCACACTTCCACCGGTTTACGAACCGAAGAATGGGTGGAATACTGGTTTCATTACTTTGGTATTTCCATGAAGCATGCCGCCGAAGCCACGAGCACGGTGATCCGGAAAGCTATCGAAAAAATTGATGCCGAAGGGGAAGCCATGCCGGGGGTGGACTATATTCTCGACCTCTGCCACAACCAGGGTTTTCAACTCGGACTCGCCAGTTCATCGCCCATGGAACTGATTGATGTGGTGGTGGACAAGCTGAAGATCCGTTCCCGTTTCCACACACTGACCTCTGCCGGTGAACTTCCTTACGGCAAGCCGCACCCGCAGGTGTTCCTGAACTGTGCCGCCGAATTAAAAGCGAACGTACTGGAATGCCTGGTACTGGAAGATTCGTTCAACGGTATGATAGCTGCCAAAGCCGCACGGATGCGTTGTGCCGTAGTTCCTGCGTCCAGTGAATTTGATCATCCCAAATGGGGTCCGGCTGATTTACGGGTTCCGTCGCTCAACGCCATTCCCACAGACCTGCTGCTGCAACTGTAGCCCGGCTATACAAATTCGAGCAAACCGGAGAAAGAAGGTTCTTCTATTTTCCGGTCGGCCAGGTAATTCAATAATTCATTTGACGAGCAGAAAGAAACGCCCACACCCACATGGCGGATCATGCACAAATCATTATCACTATCACCTACCGCAAGGATATTGTTGATATCGATGTTATAGTGTTGCATGATGTGTTGCACAGCGTTTGTTTTACAAACCGTATGCTGACATAAAGAATTTTGCTGATGAAAGAGGAAGGAAGGAATTTTTACTTCGCCAGTTGCAATGCTTTTAGAAAATTCGAGTTCGTTTGCCAATGAAAAATCGGCGCCGATTTTTGTCTTGATATGATTCGTTACCACATCATAACTATCGCTGATGATACCCACCACATACCCACGGTTTTTTAATTCTTTCACCACATCAACCACATCTTCCACCAACGGAATACTATCGGCCACTGCCAGTATCTGCGACAGGTTTAATCCTTTGAGCAGCCGGGCTATATTCTTGGAGGTGATGATGGGATCATTTCCTGCTGCACGAAGCGAATACAATTCCTTTTCAAATCCATAAATACGGGAACAGGCATCAATAAAACGTCCACGCAGCAACGTATTGTCCATATCAAAAATGGCCATCTTCTCCAATCCCAGTAAACTTTCCCGGATGGCAAAATCCATTTGATCCCTGATCTCAGTAAACGACTGCAATTCTTCCAGTGTTACATTTGATTTGTTCTGCATCATCGCTTTCTGAATAATCACACGGGACACTTCTTTGCTCATTTTACCAAGCGCCTGCCAGGGACGGCTCTTGTTATCGATGTACCCAATGTTCACTTCAGCTATACGTGCACCCATAAGATGCATATCAATCAGGATTCCAATATCCACGCCGTAATCCTGGTAAAATTCAATTTTTTCAAAAAAGCTTTTTCTTCCTGCAATCATACCACTTAATGGCTGCTCATATTCTCCCAGTTCAGAAAAAAGAATATTGAGTAAAGGCTTTGCCACCAGTTCGGTTACCCGTCCAGCGTTACGTCCGAAAGAAGCTTTCACAAAATCATGCGTGTCTTCCAGTAAAGGATCAGATAATTTTTTGATCGTTAAAGGCGGATAAGGATCAATATCACCATCGAGAAAAAGCAACAACTCATTGGAAGCACAAAGCATTCCATCTTTCATGGATGCACCTTTACCCAGTTTTGTACTGGTGATTACTTTTGCACCGGCTTTTTTCGCTTTCTCTACTGTATCATCCACCGACTTATCATCCACCACAATCACTTCACTCACACATGAATTGGAAAAAGCAAAGCGGACTACATTTTCAATTGTTTCCCCTTCGTTTAAAACAGGAATTATTACAGTTATCATGGCAAGAGTATTTAAGTGAAACAATCTGTTTACTGATGCAGGCACATCAGCCATCGCTGCAATAATAGAAGTCACATCCCGGGAATGCAAACCGTTGGTAACAGGTGTACCGAAGAATTAACAAACCGGACAAAATTGGCAGACTGTGTTCAGCAGAATACGACTGCACCAGTCAAACAAGACTGAAGAATTGACAGATGGAAAGAAAAGGCACTTTAACATTTTGAAGTGAGACATACAGGTACAATTGTACCTGATCATTCCATTCAAAATGAATTCAGTGAATTATTGGAATTGAAATACTGAGATTGAACTTACAGAAACCGAAACTGTCTTATTTAAATGCATTCAATCCTGTTACATCCATACCTGTGATAAGCAGGTGCACATCATGTGTTCCTTCATACGTGATCACGCTTTCGAGGTTCATCATGTGGCGCATGATGGGATATTCACCCGTAATGCCCATACCGCCTAACATTTGCCGTGCATCCCTGCAGATGTTGGTTGCGATTTCACAACTGTTGCGTTTGGCCATGCTCACCTGTTGTGGTGTGGCCCGGCCTTCGCTCATGAGTACACCTAAGCGCCAGTTGAGCAATTGTGCTTTGGTGATTTCGGTAATCATTTCGGCCAGTTTCTTTTGTTGCAACTGGAAACCACCAATGGGTTTTCCAAATTGTATGCGTTCTTTAGAATAACGTAATGCCGTATCATAGCAATCCATGGCTGCACCAATCACCCCCCAGGCAATACCATAACGGGCTTTGGTTAAACAACCCAGTGGACCTTTTAATCCCTGTACATTGGGTAAAATATTTTCTTTGGGCACTTTCACATTATCAAACACCAGTTCTCCGGTTGCGCTTGCCCGTAAGCTCCATTTCCCATGCGTGGTGGGAGTGGAAAAACCTTCCATGCCTCTTTCCACAATCACACCACGAACCACACCTGCTTCATCTTTCGCCCACACCACTGCCACCTGTGCGTAAGGTGCATTGCTGATCCACATTTTAGCACCGTTCAATATCACATGATCACCGGCATCTTTGATGTTGGTGAGCATACTGCTGGGATCACTTCCGTGGTTGGGTTCTGTTAACCCAAAACAGCCGAGCCATTCACCGCTGGCGAGTTTGGGCAGGTATTTATTGCGTTGTTCTTCGTTACCATACGCATAGATAGGATACATCACCAGGCTTCCCTGCACACTGGCCGTGGAGCGTACACCACTGTCGCCACGTTCCAACTCCTGCATCATTAACCCATAGCTGATATAATCCAATCCGCCGCCGCCATATTGTTCCGGAACGGTGGGGCCAAAGCAACCCATTTCGCCCAATTGCTTTACAATGTGCTGAGGAAATTCGGCACGTTGTGCATAATCTTCAATGATGGGAGAAATTTCTTTTTTTACATAAGTACGCACCGCATCACGGATGAACTTATGTTCTTCAGTTAATAACTCATCTACCAGGAAATAATCGGGACTTTGAAACAGGTCTTGTTTAGCTGACATATTGCAAGCAGTTTTTTAATGTTCAATCGTTCTGCAAAATAATGGTTCCATTCAACAACCTTGCGAACCCTGATTTTTGCAGCGCTCAAATGTACGAACGGCGTGTGCAAGTGAAGCAAAATGTTGTATTTTTTCCGAAGAAAAATCACAACTATGCGCCATTTTTTTATCCTTTGTTTCCTGATGCTTGTTTCAGCATACACATTTTCTCAGCAAAAAAATCAAAAACCCGAAGAACAGATTCGCTTATATTGGTTTGTGATGCTGAAAAAAGGACCCAACCGTACTCATGACTCCACTACTGCTGCTCAAATACAAGCAGGGCACATGGAGAATATGAATAAAATGTATTACGATGGAAAGCTGAAAGTGGCAGGGCCCTTTGGAGATGATGGCGACTGGCGGGGTGTATTCATTCTGGATTGTGCCACCAAAGAAGAAGCAGAAGAACTGGTAAAGAAAGACCCGGCTGTGGTGGCTGGACGTCTTTCCTACGAAATTCATCCCTGGTATACAGCCCCCACCGGTAATTTTGCGCCGGGCAAACCAAAAAAGGAAAAAGATTGAGAATGTTTATTTTTTTGTCACACTACGCTTTGTCACACTGAGCCCCGTCGAAGTGTGATTCAGATAAGAAGATTATGCTTCGGAAGCCGTCTTCGACAAGCTCAGACTGACAAGAACGGCAAACTCAGACTGACAATTTCATTTATACGAATTGAGTTTTATTTAATTAATTCATTACATAATTATTTTTTTAAGTGAGCTCTTTATCGCAATAATCTTTGTCACACTGAGCCCGTCGAAGTGTGATTCAGGATTAGAGGATTATGCTTCGGAAGCCGTCTTCGACAAGCTCAGACTGACAATTTCATTTATACGAATTGAGTTTTATTTAATTAATTCATTACATAATTATTTTTTTAAGTGAGATCTTTATCGCAATAATCTTTGTCACACTGAGCCCCGTCGAAGTGTGATTCAGGATTAGAAGATTATGCTTCGGAAGCCGTCTTCGACAAGCTCAGACTGACAATAACGACAAGCTTAGACTGACATTCATGTTCTAGACAGATTGAGAATTATATATGTAGGTACTTCATCAAACTTTTTTATGTGAGATCTTTGTCGCAATGCACTTTGTCACACTGAGCCCGTCGAAGTGTGATTCAGATAAGAAGATTATTCTTCGTAAGCCGTCTTCGACAAGCTCAGACTGACAATTTCATTTATACGAATTGAGTTTTATTTAATTAATTCATTACATAATTATTTTTTTAAGTGAGATCTTTATCGCAATAATCTTTGTCACACTGAGCCCGTCGAAGTGTGATTTAGAAAACGAAGATCAGGCTTCGGAAGCCGTCTTCGACAAGCTCAGACTGACAATAACGATATACTCAGACTGACAATAACATTATGCAGCAAACAAACTACACCTACCTGGCATTAGGCGATTCGTATACAATTGGCGAAAGTGTTCCCGCTGCACTGAATTTTCCCAACCAGGTGGCAACTTTTTTACGGAAAGAGAAAAAAACGTTCGAAGCCCCAACTATTATTGCCACCACGGGATGGGCTACCGATGAACTGGCAGCGCAACTAAGCAGAGTAAGATTAAAAGTACCTTATACATTCGTAACCTTACTCATTGGAGTAAACAACCAGTACAGGGGCAGATTACTCAGCGAATACAAAAAAGAATTTACTGCTTTATTAGAGCAGGCGATTAGCTATGCAGGTGGCAAAGCGAATCACGTGATTGTATTAAGCATTCCGGATTGGAGTGTTACTCCGTTTGCAGCAGATAGAGACCGTATTACAATTTCAAAAGAGATTGATGCATTCAATGCAGCAAACGAAGCTATCAGCAAACAATATAAAGTACATTACATCAACATCACAGCGTTTACAAGAGAAGCCGCAACAGATCGAACACTTATTGCAGATGACGGTTTACATCCTTCTGCTAAAGATTATAAACGATGGGCAGAGAAGGTGAAAGAAGTGATGATGAAAGAATTAAGATGATCTGTTCAACCGCCGTCAGGGCTAAGAGCCGCTGACGGGGTGATAAAAAAATTATTTCAAATATGATTTCATTTCAAACTGGTACTGCGCTGCTATTGCTTTTGCTTCTGTAGCAAAATCTTCATTTTCGGATGCATAAATCACAGCCCTGCTTGCATTGACCAGTAATCCACAATCAGCATTCATTGCTTTTTCTGAAATATCGTTCAAACTGCCGCCCTGTGCTCCTACGCCGGGCACCAGTAAAAAATGATCAGGTATGATGCTGCGGATGTTTACAAATTCTTCGGCCTGCGTGGCACCTACCACAAACATGAGATTTTCTGTGGAACCCCATTTTGCAACCGTACGCAAAACATGTTCATATAAAAACTCGGCACGCAAGTGCGTTTCCCCGTTTTCACTCAGCAACTGTTTCAATTCAAAATCATTTGCTCCTTTATTAGAAGTTAACCCCAGTACAATGGCCCATTTCCCTTCATACTCAAGAAAAGGCCGCACACTGTCTTCTCCCATGTAAGGCGCCACTGTGACTGCATCAAAATCCATTGCTTCAAAAAAAGCACGTGCATATTGTGATGAGGTATTGCCGATATCTCCTCTCTTCGCATCGGCAATTTTGAAATGGGAATTGGGAATATAGTTAACCGTACGTTCCATTGCTTCCCATCCTTTCACACCCATTGCTTCGTAAAACGCCGTATTGATTTTATAGCTCACACAATGTGGCAAGGTTGCATCGATGATGGCTTTGTTGAATTCAAAAATCGCATCGGGATGCGATTGTAAATGCTTCGGGATTTTGGTAAGATCGGTATCCAATCCAACACAGAGATAGGTTTGCTTCTGCCGGATTTGTTCAATCAGTTGCTGCCTGGTCATGCAGTAAAGTTATAGAAAGAAAAATGATGATGACAGCAAGTTTATTCACTACCGGATGCAAGTATACCTCTCAATGCCTCACCAAACAGCCATACTTCTTCAAATGTATTGTACAAAGGAACAGGGGCCAGACGAATGACAGATGGCTCCCGCCAATCCACAAAGTATCCTTGTTCCATTAGGGCATTGAAAATTTCTTTGCCCCGTTGCAACATATTCATACTAACCTGGCAACCGTGTTCGGCTGCTGTGCGTGGGGTGATGTACTCGATCACAGGTTGGCGTTGAGCTGCATTTACTTCATCCAATATGTACCATAAATAGGAACTGAGCAATTGTTGTTTTTGCAGGATGTTTTCCCATCCTGCTTCTTCAAACACTTCCAATGAAGCCACTAAGGATGCATATAACAGCAAAGGTGGTGTACCCAATTGCCAACCTTCGGCAGAAAGAATGGGTTTGAATCCTTTCCCCATTTGAAACCGTGTGGCTTTATCATAACCCCACCATCCGGCAAACCGGTTGATAGATGAATCTGTATGATACTTTTCATGCACATAAGCCGCAGCAACTGCACCCGGACCTCCATTGAGATATTTGTAATTGCACCAGCAGGCAAAATCCACATGCCAGTTGTTCAATTGCAATTCAATATTACCCGCAGCATGTGCCAGGTCAAATCCAACTTTTGCCCCTGCCTGTTGCGCCAGTTGGGTGATCGTTTGCATGTCAAACACCTGTCCGGTATAATAATTAATTCCACCCAGCAGCACCAGCGCCAACTCTTCCCGGTGCTGAACAATGAGCTGCAGTACATCCTCGTTCCGAATGGCGCTCTCACCTTCCCTCGGCTTCACTTCAATGATGGCATCAGCAGGATCATATCCATAATGACGCACATGTGTCTCCAACATATATTGATCGCTTGGAAAAGCTTTGGCTTCGCAAAGAATCTTATAACGTTTGCCTTGCGGACGATAAAAACTCACCAGCATGAGGTGCAGGTTCACACTGAGGTTATTCATCACCGTTACTTCCTGCGGCAGGCAACCCACGATTTTACTCAACGGACCGGTGAGCTGATCATGATAATCCATCCACGGCTGTGCTGCATGAAAAAATGACTCCACCCCCTGCTTCGCCCAATCATTGAGAATGGTTTGAAGTTTGACCTGTGTGCGTTTGGGCTGAAGTCCGAGTGAATTTCCAAGAAAGTATTTTTTCTCCACACCGTTTTCTTCCGGAATCAGAAACTGCTTGCGGAAGTCCTTCAACGGATCCTGCTGATCCAGCTGTTGGGCAAATGCACGTGTGGGTTGAAATAAAAAATTTTTCATACTATACAAGGAATCATCCTTCGACGGGCTCAGGATGACAATACATTAAAATAAATCGGGATAGTCACTGATGATACCATCAACACCCATCTTCCGTAAATGTTCAATTTCCTCTTTTGTATTAACCGTCCAGGGAATGACTTTGATATGACGTTCATGACAGTATTGAATCAGTGCTTCAGTTACTAAAGAGTAATGCGGACTGTAAATCGTTGGAACAAAACCCAGCGCTTCCATTTGTTTTCCAATGCCACGCTTGTCGTCATCTTCAATCAGCATTGCTGTTTTGATTTGCGGATAATGCTGATGCAGGTATTGCAACGTCCGGAAATCAAATGATTGAATGATCACATAAGATTCAATCTTCTTCTCTTTGATCAACTTCACCAGCAGTTCCACAAATTGAGCAGGAGCCGGATGATAAATATTGTCTGTATATGGCAATGATTTGGTCTCAATATTGAAATAAGGCATTGGCAGCTGATGTTGTTGCACATAGCTCAACACCGAATCTATAAGCTGGCTCAGCAATGGTTTTACAGCCGCTATTTTTTTCTGTTGTGGAAAACGGGGATGCGGTTTCGTCCCCACATCATACCGTAATACTTCTTCATACGTCATGCGGTAGATGTTCAATGTTTTTTCTTCTGCTTCTGTTACAAAAGAACCATCGGGCTTTGTGGTGATTTCATGATTAAAAAATGGTTCGTGTGATACCACCAGTTGCTGATCTTTTGTTACCACCGCATCCATTTCCAATGTGGTTACGTGTAAGTCCAGCGCATGCAACATCGCCGGAATGGTATTCTCCGGCATTAACCCACGGCATCCACGGTGGCCTTGCTTGTCGAACGTAGTGGCAGCCGACCCGGTCACTCCTTTATGTGTTGTGCAGCTCATGAAACAAAGCGTTATGATGAATAAATATCTCACAGATGATTCTGTTTTTGTTTTCGTTCCTGCATCACCTGTGCTACTGTTGCCGCTTCACCGCCCTGTCGCTTCAACTCCTGCACAATGCGATCATAACTTTCTGCATCCCGGTTCTGACTCAGTTTAAACACATGATTCAGTTGCTGCACTTCCACTTCAAAAGCAACAATTGCTTTCATATTACTTTGAATATAATCATCGGGAATATGTTTCATCAACGCAGGTGAATGAGGATTATTTTCAAAATGAGAAGTGGTGCGATCCAATAACAAACGTAATTCCTCATCGTTCAGAAAACGTAAAACACCTCTTGCATGAACGCTCATGTAATTCCAGGTAGATGCCACCTGCGGATTGGTATACCAGCTTGCACTAACATAGGAATGTGCACCTGTAAACACAATCAGCACCTGACTGTTTTGTTCCAATGCTTTGTGATGATCCGATTTCCGTTGTATATGCCCGGTAAGAAATAATTTCCCTTTTTTTTCATCCAGCAACATCGGCACCTGTGTGGCAACAGGCACTCCATCATCAGCCACACCAATAAGCATGGCAAACGGATGTGCTTTCATGAACTCCACCACTTCCTGCTGATCCTTTGTTTTAAAATGAGGCAAATGATACATATCTCAAATATACCAAATCAGCTACAGCTTCTTAGAAAACAAAAGAGGCGGCCTGCGGCCGCCTCTTAGTATATACTCATGTTGATCTTACACTACTTCCACAATCTTCGTTTCAGGAATTTCTGCATTGCGCATCGAAATACTTCTTACCGCAGCAGCAGAAAATTCTTCAAACGCTTTCTTCGTTACTTCATCATTGCTGGCCATAATAGGCATACCATTATCGCCACCTTCACGGATACTCTGCACTAATGGAATTTGTCCGAGGAAATTCAATTCAAATTCTTCTGCCAATCGTTTGCCACCATCTTTACCAAAGATGTAATACTTGTTATTGGGCAGTTCGGCCGGAGTGAAATAAGCCATATTTTCCACCAGTCCGATGATGGGTACTTTAATCTGTGTTTGTCCAAACATTGCCACTGCTTTCTTCGCATCAGCCAGAGCAATATCCTGCGGTGTGGTAACCACAATCGCACCGGTAACAGGAACAGTTTGCACCAGGGTCAGGTGAATATCACCGGTACCCGGAGGCATATCAATCACCAGGTAATCCAGGTCGCCCCACAACACATCTGTTACAAACTGGCGGATGGCACTGCTGGCCATAGGTCCACGCCATACAATCGCATCTTTTTCATTCACCAGCAAACCAATGCTCATGAATTTAATACCATATTTTTCCATGGGTACAATCATGCCTTTGCCATCCACATCAGTCATTTGCGGACGTTCACCCCGCACACCAAACATCATGGGTACGCTGGGTCCATAGATATCAGCATCCATCAAACCAACCTTAGCTCCGTTTTTTGCTAGTGCTAATGCAAGGTTTGCACTAACGGTGCTCTTACCTACTCCACCCTTACCACTCACTACCGCAATAATGTTGCGTACATTGGGTAAAACAGATTTGGGATCTTTTCGGTTACTCGTTGTGTTGGAAGTAAAGTTCACCAGCACTACAGCATCCTTATTCACCAGGTGGTGAATCGCATTCGTAGCAGCATGGCCCATCATGTCTTTCATGGGACAGGCGGGCGTGGTTAATACAATTGTAAACGATACTTTATTTCCTTCAATTTCTATATCCTTCACCATGTTGAGGGTAACGAGATCTTTTCCAAGATCCGGTTCCTGTACATTGCTCAATGCCTGCAGCACTTGTTCCTTTGTCATATTCGTATGATTTGTTAAAAAGAGATTTGGGGACACAAAATTAACCAACCAGCCCATTCATTTGTTGTTATGACAAATGTTTTACGCTTATTTTTGACCCAGATGAAGCGAATTGTACTTTTTGCCCTTCTTTTATCGCTTGGCTTGCCCAAAGTTGTGTCTGCACAGTTTGAATCCTTCAAAGACTCTGTGGTTCAATTGTATGGCGTGGTAATGACGGCAGATAGCCTGCGTGGTATCCCGGCCGTAACAGTAAAGGTGCGCAACCAGAACCGTGGTACCTATACCAATGAACAAGGCGTTTTCAGTATCGTGGTGTTGAAAGGTGATATCATTGATTTCACCAGCATTGGTTTTAAGGCAAAAGCAGTGACCATTCCCAACAACCTGGATGGTAACCGATTCAGTATTATTCAACTTATGGTGGTTGATACGGTTTATCTGCCCGCCACCATTATCAAAGCCCGTCCATCGAGAGAACAATTTGAAAGGGATTTTGTAAACACACCGGTGCCGGCCGATAAAATTGAAGTGGCCCGGCAAAATACCAGGACCGCACAATCACGCATACTGCAGCAGGCTACCCCCAGAGATGGCAGCGAATCTGTAAATATGAATCTTCGCAACCAGGCCCGCAGCACTTATTATACAGGACAGTTCCGCCCGCAGCCCATTTTCAGTCCGCTTGCCTGGGCTGAATTTATAGAAGCCTGGAAACGGGGCGACTTCAAAAAGAAAAAATCAGACTATTAAGTTTTTTGTGTCCCCGGCCGGACTGCTCTTGGCAGCTTCGTTGTGTCACTCACTTCATCGTTCGGTTCAATAGCAACTACGAACATACGTATTGCCAATGAAGATCATTCCAACCAAATAATGTCTTTCCTTATCTTGCATACAACTAACACTTGCTCGTATGAAACAAATTGCAGTTATAGGCGCCGGCACCATGGGTAACGGTATCGCACACGTGTTTGCCCAATCAGGTTTTAAAGTAAACCTTATTGATGTAAATCCTTCCCAACTGGAAAAAGCAATTGCAAACATTGGCAAAAACTTTGACCGTCAAATCGCAAAAGGAACAGTAACCGAAGAACAGAAAAAAGCAGCCCTTCAGAATTTAACTGCTGTGACAGATATTATTGAGGGTATTAGAAATGCAGAACTGATTGTGGAAGCTGCCACCGAAAACACAGAACTGAAACTGGAAATATTCAAGCAAATAGACAAGCATGTGCCGGAAAACTGTATTCTGGCTACCAATACTTCTTCCATTTCCATCACACAAATTGCAGCCGCCACTCATCGTCCTCAAAACGTAATTGGCATGCATTTCATGAACCCGGTTCCTGTAATGAAACTGGTGGAAATCATTAATGGTTATGCCACATCCAAAGAAGTGACCAACACAATTGTGGAGTTGAGTAAACAGTTGGGAAAGATTCCTTGTGTGGTAAACGATTATCCCGGATTTGTAGCCAACCGTATTCTCATGCCCATGATCAACGAAGCCATTTACACCTTGTATGAAGGCGTGGCTGGTGTGGAAGAAATTGATACGGTGATGAAGCTGGGTATGGCACACCCGATGGGACCATTGCAACTGGCTGACTTTATTGGACTGGATGTTTGCCTTGCTATCCTGAAAGTATTACATGAAGGATTTGGCAATCCCAAATATGCCCCTTGTCCGCTGCTTACCAATATGGTTACCGCAGGCAAACTGGGCGTGAAAACCGGTGAGGGATTTTATGTGTATACTCAAGGAAACAAAGAACTTGTTGTAAGTAACAACTTTAAAAAATAACGGTTGCCCGCTATGAAATTCACCCTTTACTTTTTCTTACTGCTTACTGCGTATACAGTAAAAGGACAGCATTGTCCATTTGATGGATACTCTGTTATAACTGTCCGGTTCAAACAACCACTTCCTGCCGGAGTAAAAGTATTATTGAAACAAATTCCATCGGCAGAAACAGATACCTGCAAATACGGTTCAACGCCAGTGAACAAACCTTTTTTATGGAATACTGATACTGCATTTGCAGGACATAGTGAAATTACAAACCAATGGTTTCTGAAAAGATTAAGAAATGAACTTGATTTTACAGAAGGAAGATGGTGTGTCTATCTCGGCGATTCAGAAACCCATTGCATCAAAGCAGGAAAAGAAAATCCAAACAATTACGAATATATACCTAAATCATTCCGTGTGGTTGTTGAACAGGATGGAAAAGAAATCAAATCGGTGATTGTACCAAAAGATCGCATCTATAAAATGTGCTCTACTGCGGGAAGTTGGGAACGGATACGATCGGTGATGATTGAATGAGTTAGAGTTGATGCATCATTAATAGAATGTACGGTGTTAGATGTACCGTATACGACAGTATTCAGTCGAGACTTACCTGCAACTTTGAAACCTGTAACCAGAAACTTTTCTACTAATTCGTTCAGGCCGCTTGAAGCGTCCCGACCGGCATCCCATCACTTACTCACTTCACTGCAAAGATCCAGTTGCTCGGTTGGTTTTGTACTGATGATGAAAGACTTGATGAGTCCTTTGTCGTTGTAGTATACGATGAGTGTTCCGTAGGACATCTGGTAAGCTTCCCAGTTGGCATCATGCAATTTCGGGTTGCCGAGTTTTACAAATAAGTCATCTGATTTTTGTCCGAGTAAAGGCATGGTAGTGGTGCCCTTAAACTTTTCACCAATTACCACATAATCAAGACGTGTATAAAATGTAATATCTTTTGATTCGTAATAAACACCTCCACCACATTTGGATTCATTGGCTTCTTTTTCAAACGAACTGAAGCAAGTGAGTTTTACTTTGATCTGCTCGGGATCAAAATCCGGACGCACACCATTCACCGTTCCTTTATATACATCTATTGTAATAGCACCACAATCACTTCCTCCCTTCAGTTGGGCAGAGGCAACACCTGAATAAAGCAATACCAGTAAAAAGAAGGCAATCTTCTTCATAGTCTTTCTGTTTAGCGGTCAAATTTGGGATAAAATTCTCAATACCGGATCAATCAAAGCCCCGAGTTTAAGAATTCTTTATCTTCAACCGCAATATTCACGCCATGTTTTTCATTCTTTCTAAAGTATTGAACTTCTTTCTCGTTCCGTTTAACTGGTTGCTTATTCTTATTGTATGGGCATTCATCACCAGAAACCCGGTATTGAAAAAGCGGCTCACCATTGCATCGGTACTGATGTTTTTATTTTTCTCCAATCCCTACATCATTCACAAACTCACCATGAAATTGCAGGCTCCGCCAAAAGAAATGGTTACGGGAGAGCAGTATGAAGTGGGAATCCTGTTATCTGGTTTTTGTGCGTTTGATCTGCAGACCGGCAAGGGATATTTCAAAGGAGCCAGTGATCGTTTTATACAAACAGTACGTTTGTACAAACAGGGCCATATTAAAAAAATTATAGTAACAGGCGGTAACAGCAGTATCTGGAAAGACAGGCAACAGTACAAGGAAGGTGATTTTATCACCGAACAATTACTGGAAATGGGCATACCTGCCAGCGATATTTTCAACGACAATCAAAGCCGCAATACCCATGAAAACGGAGTTAACTCTAAACGCATCATTGATTCGTTGCAATTAAAAGGACCTTTCCTGCTCATCACATCAGCCACACATATACGCCGGGCAACAGAAGTATTCAACAAAGCAGGTGTAACCACCACCGCCTATCCCTGTAATTTTTCAGCTATAGACAATCCATTTTTATTCTGGCAGGCAATTACTCCTACTTACAAATCATTTGAACAATGGGATACCTTTCTGAAAGAAAATGTAGGTCTGCTGATGTATCGCTTTACAGGCAAGGCTTAAGAAGGTAATTTGTGTACATGCACATCGTGCAAATCGTTAAATCGGAACAAAACTTCCTGCAAGCGGTTACGGGGAATACCTGTTTCAATTCTACAAAACAATTGTGCTTCCTGTTTTAAGACCGTACAACCAAATTGTTTGAGAATGTGCATGATGTCATTCATGCGGTTGTATTCAAAATCCAGGCTGTAATTCACTTCCACCGCTTTTTGTAATACAGGCGTCACCTGCAACGACAAAGCAGTAGCTGTTTTATACGCATTGATTAAACCGGGCACACCCAACAGTGTTCCTCCGAAATAACGGACCACAATAACCGCTGTATTGGTAAGTTGTTTACTGTCGATTTGCCCCAGGATAGGACGACCGGCAGAGCCGGATGGCTCACCATCATCACTCACACGAAAGGTATTACCATCTGTTCCTATACGGTAAGCAAAGCAATGATGAACTGCTTTTGGATGTTCTTCTTTCAATTCTTTTAACCGAAGCTTAAATGCATCAACCGAAGCAACAGGAAAGGCATAGGCAATAAATTTGCTTCCCCGGTCTTTGAACTCGGCAACAGCTTCTTTGTCGATTGTGTAATAAAAATCTGCACTCATCAATAGAACACCAACCCTGTTGTTAATGGCGAAAGAAATGATTGTGGTTGAGAGAACCTGCATTCCGTTCTGGTCGATGCTGGCAAAGTACTGAATAAAAAATTGCTCAACCCCTCTTCAATCCACAAGGAAGGCATTAGTTTTCCACGAATGGCTTTTTGAAGAATTGTATCAGATCAGTACCAAGCTCGATTTCGCTTATTAAATCAGCTCCACGCATTACCGGCGCTTTCACACCCTCCTGCACTTGTAATTGTGTATTTGTAATGATTCTTACCTCATCCCACAATCCTGCATCTATAAATGATTGCAGTAAGGCAGCACCGCCTTCTATTAAAACCGATTGTATGTTTTCACGGTGCAATGCAGCTGCTATCTGTTGCTCTGGCTGGCCGCCTTTCGAAAGCTGAACATAGTGAAGATGATCAACTATCCCCTCTTTCATATCGTTCAGTATAATTGTTTTCAAACCGGGTTGAAAAAGTTGTAAGGTGTCAGGTAACCGAAGCGTTCGATCCACCACCACTCGTACCGGCTGCGGTCCGTTTCCATATCGGTTGGTAAGTTTCGGGTTGTCAAGCAATGCCGTATTTGTTCCCACCATGATGGCCATCTCTTCACTTCTCCATTGATGCACCAGGCGATTTGAAAATTCATTACTGATGAGTAACCGGTTATGATCTGTACTTCCAATAAATCCATCAGCCGTTTGTGCCCATTTCAAAATAATATAGGGACGTTGTTGCTGGTGATAAGTAAAAAACCGTTTGTTCAACTCATGGCATTCGTTTTCCAGTACAGGAATCACCACCTCCACACCGGCCGACTGCAAACGCTCCACTCCTTTTCCGTTTACTTCCGGAAAGGGATCCCGGCAACCAATCACTACTATCGGAATCTGTTTTTCAATAATAAGATTACTACAGGGTGGTGTTTTCCCAAAATGAGCACAGGGCTCCAGGGAAACATACATGGTGGATGCAGCAATCAATGACTGATCATCGGGTTTTACAGAAGCAATACAATGGACCTCTGCATGCGGACCACCATACTGCTTATGCCATCCTTCTCCAATAATCCGGTTATCATGAACCAGCACAGCTCCCACCATAGGATTAGGCGCAACGGCACCCGCTCCTTTGAGCGCCAGCTCCAGGCACCGCTGCATGTATTGTTCATTTGTAGGCATGAATGATTGCAAAAGTAAATCTTTCCACCGAAGCCTTAGCTTTGCGGCAATGACCTGGAACGATCAATATCAGTCTCTCAAACAAACATTGCAGCATCTATACGATGAGGGTGAAGCGTCGGCAATAGCAAGAATGCTGGTGGAACATTTTGGCGGTCGATCTTTCTTAGCTTTAGCTGAAGACAAACCCGGTGCTGATGTGTTGCAACAACTGGAATTGGCGTTACAACAGTTACTAAAATATCGTCCGCTCCAGTATGTATTGAATGAAGCCTGGTTTTATGGATTAAAGTTTCATGTAAACGAATCGGTTTTAATTCCTCGTCCGGAAACAGAAGAACTCGTTGATTGGATCATTAAAGATGTTCAATCAAACAAACAGGTCAACACATTACGGATTCTTGATATTGGTACCGGCAGCGGATGTGTTCCTATCAGCATCAGAAAACACATTGCAGCCACAGTAACCGCCATTGATCTTAGTGCGACAGCTCTACAAACTGCGAAAGCCAATGCAACATTCAATCAAACACCTGTTGAGTTTTTGCAAATGGATTTCCTGGATGAGTCAACATGGAATCAATTGGGGGAATTTGATATCATCATCAGTAATCCGCCCTATATTAAACAGAGCGAAGAAGGCCAGATGCATAAAAACGTAGTAGAGCATGAACCACATCTTGCATTATTTGTACCCGATAACGATGCATTGATTTTTTACAGAAAGATCCTGTTATTTGCGCAAACACATCTTGCAGAAAACGGAGCCGTTTATGTGGAAATCAATCAGCAGCTGGGAACAGAAACTGCAGTTTTATTTACAGAGAATGGATTCACCGTTGAATTGAAAAAAGATATGAGCGGGAACGAGCGGATGGTTAAGGGTTCAAGAAGTTGAAGAGTTTGAAAAGTTCAAAGTTTCAGGTAGCCGGTCGGGACGCTTCAAGCGGCCTGAATGATTCATTTTTTAAAGTTTCTGGTTGCAGGTTTCAAGTTGCAGGGAAGCACATACTAATCTACTGTCGTACACCGTACAACTGACATCGTACAAGAAAAGTCTCTGGTTACGGGTTTCAAGTTGAAGGGAAGCAAGTTCTAATTTACTTTCGTACATCGAACTCCGCCAATCTGAAATCGTCAATCTGCAATCTAAATCCTCCCTACTCCACTCCTTTCTTATCAACACTCATTACTGCTTTTACACCTAAGCGATCGGCAGCTCGTAATACAGCCGCAAAACTTTCTATGGTAGCACTGCGGTCGGCATTGATTACAATACTCACTTCTTCCCCGCCGGTTCGTTTGCTTTGAATGATCTGAGACAAAGTAGTGTCCATAAGTAAGGGATCCACAGGTTTGGCACCCACATAAAAATGATTGGTGGCATCAATGGTTACCACCACTGTTTGTTTAGAACGGGTATTGCTTTTTGCTTTGGGCAATGAGGCCTTGCGTACATTGGGATTGGCCAGCGTACTCACAATCAGAAAGAACATGAGAAGGATAAACAGGATGTCGTTTAACGCATCTGTAAATACTTCACTTTCGCCTCTATGTTTTTTTCGCAACTTCATGTACGGCTTGATTAACGGGTGGGTTCTTGTAATACATCCAGAAAATCGGCTGATGCTGCTTCCAGTTTGTTGGCCATTTTGTCTACCTGCGTTTGCAGAATATTGTGCAGCAGGTAAGCCAGCAAACCAATCACGAGCCCGGAAATAGAACTGATCAGTTTGGTATAGATACCACCGGCGATGGTACTGAGTTCATATTCACCGGTAGCATTGATGTTAAAAAACAATTGCATCAGCCCCACTAACGTACCCACAAAGCCGAAAATGGGTGCAATTTTAGAAACGATCGAAAGGATGTTTACATTCCGCTCCAGTTTGAATAATTCCAGTTCAGCCACATTTTCCATACTGGAGTTGATGGAATCAATGGGCTTGCCAATGCGTTGAATTCCTTTATCAATCATTCGCCCAACCGGGTTATTGGTATTACGGGCAAAATTGCGGGCAGCTGTAACATTGCCACTCAAAATATTATCCCGGATGATGTTCATAAAGTTATCATCCACCTGTCCGGCTTTTTTAATCGCCATCCAGCGTTCCACAAACACATAAACAGTGGCTGCACTCAGAATGAGGAGCGGAATCATGATCCAGCCTGCTTTTATAATCAGGTCTATCAAATGCATTTCTTTGGGTGCAACGGGCGTATTGGCTACCCGGTTCAATGTATCGGCTACATTCTGTGCCTGTAAAAAGAAAAATTCCATGTGCTGATTTATGGTTTATTAATGAGCATTCAACGGATGCAGACAAATGTAAATCTTGCTGCACATTAAAACGGCGAATGCTCCTGTTTATTTTCCACAGCCAAAGATCAGTCCATCTTTCATGCGAATCATCATTGTTTTGTTAAAGTATAAAAGCAAAAGCCACCTTGAAGGTGGCTTTTGCTTTCCTGAGCAAACAACGTACTGTATTTCTTTTAAAAAAAAAGTTATTGCCCCGCTTGTTTTACCATCAATGCCTGTATCTGCTTCATGGTTTTTTCCATTCCATCGGCACTACCATCGAGGAAGATGATATTTCCTTTGCCATATTCTGCAAAGTTTTTCACAGCTTCTGTCCACATACTAAAGAGGATTACATTGGTATCCAGATTGGCCTGTTTCATTTGTTCGGCAGCTTCTGTCATACCTTTTGCTACTTCCTGACGGAACAAAGCCACACCTTGTCCACGTAAACGGGCAGCCTCACGTTCTGCTTCTGCAGCAATTTTAATGGCATTACCCTCTGCTTCGGCGCCTTTTGTTTTAGTAATCAATAAAGCCTGTCCTTCGTTTTCGGCAGCAGCTTTCAGGTTATTACTTGCCACTACACGGCTCATGCTTTCCATGATGGCCTGATCAAAAGTGATGTCGTTGATTTGCAGATCCTGCAGATGGTATCCCCATTCTTCCAACGTGTGGTCGATTTCTGATTTTACATAATCAACAATTTCTTTACGTTGGCCAAGAATTTCTGCCTGGCGTTTGGTAGCTACATAACTACGGATATTTCCTTCAATTGTTCTTACCAGGGCCTGCATAAGGTCTTTGTCGCTGATGAACTTGAAGGCAACTTTTTTAATTGTTTCTTCCCCTTCGTTCTGCACAGAATACAATAACATGCTTTTGAAATATACATTCGCCTGATCAATGGTTACCGCCTGGAATTCCAGTTCCACAGAACGGTTCTGAATACTGATGCGTTTGTAAATCTGCTCCAGCAAAGGAATTTTAAAATTCAAACCCGGACGAAGAACACGACGGTATTTACCAAACATGGTAATTACAGCAATGGTACCCTGGTTGACAGTAACGAGTCCGCTGAAAACAATCACCAGAACTACAACCAACCAACCATAAGAAGTGATGAAATCCATAAATTATAATTTTCGTAAAGTTCGTCATTCCCACCAATAAACAATGAAAATTTACATCAGGGAATTGCTAATTTTATAGAAACAACCTACCATGAACAAAGCTAAAAAACTGTGGCTGGGGCTGCTTGCGTTTCTGCCACTAACTGTTGGAATTGGCATCCTGATCTATACATTGACCATTTTTTTTACCCCTGAACATTTTCATGCGTTACAAACAACAGGAGACGAGCCGCCAGCCTGGTTGATAGGCGACATAATTGGGCTGGTTATTCTTGCAGTTTTTGCCGGGTTGCTGCACCTGGCCGCATTGATCTATTTTATTATTCACGCTATCAACAACCCCGGGGTAAAATCTAACGAACGGATCATTTGGATTGTTCTTTTCATTTTTACCGGCTCTATCAGCTTTCCGATATACTGGGCAATACGTATCTGGCCCGATCCAAAACCCGAAAGCAACTTCATAAGAAGCTGACACAGGTATACGATCGCTAAAATTATTTTGTTAACTGACAAAGGTCATCTGCATTTGACTTTTGCTCATTTAATTTGCGAGTCTAATTTTGAAAAATGAAGAACATACTTGTTTTATTTCTATTTTGTTTTTTTGCTTCTTTACAAACAGAAGCGCTGGCAACCCATCCCGCCCTTGTAAGCAATGCAACGGTTGGCACGAAAGCAGCTCCATTAACTTACAAAGCCAAAAAAATAGTTGCAGAAAAAATGCTGGGCCGTAAACTTTCTTTAAAGGAACGGATGGCTTTGCGGATACAAACAGCATTCCCCCGTTATGATAAAGACCTGGAGCGAAAGGCCAATAACGAGGCTCTTATCGGTTTTATCTTTTCTATGGCCGGACTGGTATTACTCTGGCCACTACTGATACCCGGACTTATTATCAGCAGCAGTGCGTTGAGAAAAGAGCGAATTGAACCCGGCATTTTGGAAAAAGGGAATTACGGGCTTGCCAAGGCTGGTAAAATCATTGGAATTATAGGCCTGGCAATAATCGCTCTTGCAATTATCATCATTGCAGCAGCAATATCAAGCGGAGTTTATATATAATCAAGTCAGGCTTTCTCTTCCCATACTTTAAGCAGCTCAATGAGCATGCGTGTGCTTTGTTCCATATCGCTTACGCCAATCCATTCATGTTTTGAGTGTATTGCCTGCATGCCGGTGAACAGGTTGGGACAAGGCAAACCCATATAACTGAGCCGACTGCCATCAGTACCACCTCTGATTGGCTCTTTAATCACTTTGAGCCCGATCCGTTGATAAGCAGTTTCAGCATTGGCAACAATTTCAGGATGCTGATCCAATACCTGTTTCATATTCCTGTATTGTTCGGCTACATGAAACTCCATGGTACAACCAGGATATTGCTTCATCACTTCTTCTGCAATAATGCGTAACCGATCTTCGTGACGATGTAAGCCCTCCAAGGTAAAATCACGGATAATAAATTCAATGGTTGCCTTTTCTGCAATTCCATTCACAGCGGTGGGATGCACAAAACCTTCCCGTTTTTCTGTTGTTTCCGGACTCCATTCAGTTTTGGGAAGTGTATCCAGTATTTCCCCTGCAATTTTCAAAGCATTCACCAATGTTCCTTTCGCATAACCCGGGTGTGCGATTACTCCATGAATTACAATTTTTACGGCATCTGCGCTAAAGGTTTCATCTTCCAGTGTTCCCAGTTCGCCGCCATCCAGTGTATATCCAACCGAAGCTCCCAGTTTTTTCAGATCCACATGAGCAGTTCCTTTGCCCACTTCTTCATCGGGTGTAAAAAGCAACTTCACCTCTCCGTGTTTTATTTCGGGATGTTTTACCAGATAATCTGCCATACTCATAATAATACTCACCCCTGCTTTATCATCGGCACCAAGCAGTGTTGTACCGCTGGCCGTAATAATATCTTTTCCGATATGTTCTTTCAGATATGGGTATTTACTAACACTGATCACCTGTGATTGATCGTTGGGCAACACAATATCAGCCCCGCTGTAATTCCGGTGCAGAATTGGCTGTACGTTTGTGCCACTGCAATCAGGCGCAGTATCAACATGGCTGCAAAAACAAACGACAGGAACATGTTTATCTGTAGTAGCAGGCAATGTGGCATATACATATCCATATTCGTCCATATGTGCATCAGCAATACCCATTTCCAACAATTCCTTTACAAGAATTTGTGAAAGATGTTTCTGTTTTTCTGTTGTGGGACTGGTATCAGATACGGGGTCGCTTTGAGTATCTACCTGTACATAACGCATCAATCGATCTGCTGTGCCGAAAATATTCTGAGAATCCATAGTTTTACTTTTCTGTTGTAAAAGAAAGAAGTTTTCTGAGTTTCGCCAAAACCAATCGCATGATCAATCAACAACCGGTAATACAGCAAGGATGGATGAGAGTTGTTTTATTCATCATTTGCTACTTATTGCTTATCATATTTTCCAATTTTGCACTGAGCAACCTGCCGGCACAAGTACTTACACCTATTACAGATCAGGTGCCTTTCTTTTACATCAGTATCTTTTTTAATTTTCTTATCAGTTTATTATTGGTGTGGTTTTTCAGCAAAGCATTCGACCGTAAACCATTTATGAGTATTGGTTTACAATGGAACGGTTATAAAAGAGAGCGATTGATTGGATTTCTCACAGGAGTAATGCTTTGCTTTGGAATTGCAACTGTATTATGGTTGATGCAATTGTTGCAGTGGTTTACCAATGAAATTGACATTGCAGCGATGCTGGGGGCTGTACTATTGCTGGCAATTGTTTCACTGGCCGAAGAACTTGTTTTCAGAGGATATATACTGAACAACCTGATGGATTCATTGTCGAAAGAAGCCGCCCTCATCGCTTCAGCTATTTTATTTGCAGTATTTCATTCATTGAATCCCAATTTTAATCTTACAGCATTTGTGAATATCCTACTCGCAGGGATTCTGCTGGGTATCAATTTCATTTTCACACGTAACCTCTGGTTTGCATTATTTTTTCATTTCAGCTGGAATTTTTTTCAGGGGCCAGTGTTGGATTTTCCAGTGAGCGGATTGGAACTGCCAACCTTGTTACAACAGGATTTAAAAGGTTCTGTACTGCTTACAGGCGGTGCATTTGGACTGGAAGCTTCCTGGCTCACTTCTGTCTTCTTCGGAATGGCTATTGTGATTTTATACCCTTCCTTCCAAAGAAAATACCAAGCCGGCCACAGATCATAAAGCATTCCGGAAACTTGCATTTTAAAAATAGAATTACGTACTTGGGTAACTAAAACCAACAATTATGGCAAAAACAATTATTGGTGCTATTGTAGGCGCCATCCTTCTTTTTATGTGGCAATTTTTATCCTGGGCGGCGCTGGATTTACATCGACCGCAGCAACAATACACACCCAACCAGGATACCATTCTCACATTTCTGAATAGCCAGATCAATGGAGACGGTGGCTTTTATTTACCTAATGTTTCTGAAAATGCCAGTTCAGCAGATCGTGAAGCAACTATGAAAAATTCAATCGGAAAGCCATGGGTGCAAATTTTTTACCATAAAGAAATGAAGAATAATATGGTTTCAAATATGTCACGTGCATTTGCAATTAATATAATTGTTCTGTTACTCTTCATCTGGCTAATGGGAAAACTTGCAAACAGTAATTTCAGTACGGTATTTCTTGCCAGTTTGGTTACGGGGTTGATTGTGTATCTCAATTCACCTTACCTGATACATATCTGGTATGAAACATTTGATGCAACTGCACACCTGATGGACGCTGTTGTATCCTGGGCACTGGTGGGTGTTTGGCTGGGATGGTGGTTGAACAGAAAGAAATAAAGAGAACCAATTAATAAAAAAGGTTCGCCACTTTGCGGCGAACCTTTTCTTATTTTCACCTTGTCAATTAAGGCATAATAATCAACCCTTTGGAATCAATTTCAACCATTTCAATATCAAATACCAGTTCTTTTCCCGCCAGCATGTGATTACCATCCAGTACCACCACTTCTTCTTTCACTTCAGTAATGGTTACAGGGAACTGCTGTCCGGCACCGTTATTCATCATCAATTGCATTCCTGCTTCCGGTGTAATTTCGGGAGGGAAATTAGTACGGGGGAATTCAATAATCATTTCATCAAAGCGTTCGCCATAAGCTTCTGAGGGTTGTAATGTCACTGTTTTTTTATCACCTACAACCATTCCTACAACTGCTTCATCAAATCCTTTAATCATCATTCCGGCACCTATTTCAAACTCAAGGGGTTCACGTCCTGCACTGGAGTCAAATTGTTCGCCACTAGTTAAACGGCCTGTATAATGCACACGTACCGTATCGCCTTTTTTTGCCTGTTGCATATTAGTTATTTTGTGCAAAGTTACCGGATTTGCCTCCACTCATTCCTAACTTTTTTTTACCAGTTCATTTCTGCAACTTTGAAACGTAAACCATGCACATGAAGCGTTTATTCCCGTTTTTAATTTCGCTGTTTGCTTACCATTTACTCATTGCTCAGACACAACGGATTATCCCTGCGGCCGAACGCATATCCACTTACCTACCCTTACTAAAAGGGAAGCGTGTAGGTGTATTTGCCAATCAAACATCAATGGTGGGACACACACACCTCATCGATACTTTAAAAAGCCTGGGCGTAAATATTACGGTAATCTTTAGTCCGGAACATGGTTTTCGTGGCACTGCAGATGCGGGCGAAAAAATTGGCAATGCAGTTGATCCCAAAACCGGCATTCCAATGATTTCATTGTATGGCAAAAGAAGCAAACCCACTGCCGAAGACCTGAAACTGGCCGATGTGTTAATTTTTGATATACAGGATATTGGAGTTCGTTTTTATACCTACATCTCATCTTTACAGGAATTTATGGAAGCCGCTTTTGAAAATGGGAAACCATTAATGATACTTGACCGGCCCAATCCAAACGGGCATTACGTAGACGGTCCTGTATTGCAACCGGCATTCAAATCTTTTATAGGAATGCAACCCGTACCGGTTGTTTACGGTATGACGATAGCCGAGTATGCCTTCATGATTGCCGGCGAAAAATGGCTGAGTAAAAAAGCAAATGAGAAATACAATTACTACCGCACAGCAAAGAATTCAAAAGACACACCGTTTCATTTCCAGGTAATCAAGTGCCAGAACTACACACATAAAAGCTTATATGAACTCCCGGTGAAACCATCGCCCAACCTGCCTAACATACAAGCCATTTATCTTTATCCTTCCACTTGTTTCTTTGAAGGCACAGTATTAAGTGAAGGCAGAGGCACTACTAAACAATTCCAGATATTCGGCCACCCTTCGCTTCCCCCCACGCTGATCTCTTTTACACCTGTAAGTATGGAAGGCGCTAAAACACCAAAACTTCAGGATCAGTTGTGTTACGGATGGGACCTTAGCGGAACAAAAGAAGAAATTATTAAGAAGATAAATAACCGGCTTCAATTGAAATGGCTGCTGGAAGCCTATCGTTTATTTCCCGATAAAAATTCGTTTTTCCTTCCTGCAAAATCAGGAAAAGCTGAAGATGTGTTTTTCAATAAACTGGCAGGCAACAGCATCTTGATCCAACAAATCAAAAATGGAAAAACAGAGAATGAAATCAGAAAAAGCTGGGAACCGGCACTCACAAAATTCAAAACAATCCGGAAGAAGTATTTATTGTACGCAGATTTTGAATGAGTCATCAGCAAAAATCGGATAGCTTACTTCGTTTCTGTTATAAAGAATTTTTACGCATAGGGTATCAATTGTTCCACTCTCCCAGTACCTTTGCTTCCTAATTAAACAAACAATGCTTACAGTATTACATCCATGGCACGGAGCATCTTTTGGAGAAAAAGCCCCGGAAAAAATCAATGCAATTATAGAAATCCCCGAAGGTAGCCGCAGCAAATACGAAATCGATAAGGATACTGGCTTACTGAAGCTTGACCGGATCATCTTTTCGTCGTTTATATATCCTGTTAACTACGGCTTTATCCCTCAAACTTTAGGGCATGATGGCGACCCATTAGATATCCTCGTCATCTGTTCCCAACCAATCCAACCACTTTGTTTAGTTGAAGCAAATGTAATTGGCAACATGCAAATGATTGATCAGGGTGAACATGACGATAAGATTATTGCAGTGGCATCTAACGATCCAACTGTAAAACACATTAAAGACATTGACGAACTACCTGAACATTTCTTTAACGAGTTAAAACACTTCTTTGAAGAGTACAAAGTATTAGAAAATAAAGTTGTTGAAATTGATAATTTCCAGAGCAAGCAGGAAGCTTATTTAATTATCAACGAAGCCATTGAATTATATAAAGAGAAATTCAGAGAGAAGTAATGATTCCGTTTCATTTGAGACATCATGTATTAAGAGAATCCCGTCTGTTGTAGACGGGATTCTCATTTTAGCTCCTTACTGAATTACAAATCGCTTACTCACAACAATCGCCCCTCTTTCATTACGTAATAGTATTGTATATACTTTCTGTGAGGTTCCTTTTACAGGAATAGAACATGTTTGTTCTGCTCCGGATACCTGTTGTATTGTGGCAGCATGTTCCAACCTTCCATCCATATTAAACAGCATCAGTTTATAATTGCCCTGAGGGAGATTCTTCAGTTGAACATTCACAGCAGAAACACCAGGCTTCACGATCATTGAAACATCACCTGCTAAATGGTAATTCACTTTTACAGTTGGAGAGTATGTTACTTTACCATCTGCATCCATTATTTTCAATCTGTAATATCCAAAATCACGGTTCAGCAATTCATAATTCACATGTGAAAATTCAAAACTTCTCTTCCCATTTTCGAGACTAACGGAGCCAAGTGGTGAGAAGTTTATGCCATCTTCCGAAAGTTCAGGAATAAAACGGTCTACATCAACCACATCTGTTACCTGCCAGTTCAATACAACCCTGCGGTCTTTTCTTAGCGCTGTAAATGATTCCAGCTTCAAAGGCGTTGGCGCACACAACCCGCCGGAGAATGCAGGATCAACCACAGTGAATGTGGTACCATTAACTGTACTTGTAACAACAGAAGCAGCTCCACTGCAATTTTTGATATAGGTTTCTGTATAAAATTCAATCACCCATGTCCCTGCATCGGCGGTAGTAAATACTGGAGGCAGAATATTAGAAACACCACTGGCCACCTGCCAGCGTTGATCCATCACATTATTGATGTTATTACAGGATCCTCCTGCGGGGAAAGTGTTATTTGCAGGTCCGCTGGGGCCCGGGCAATTGTCACGAAACGGGATGGCAAAGCTGCTATAAGAAGGTGCCGTACTTCCGGATTTATAAACTCTGTAAAACATCGTTGCCCCTGTAACATCGGCACTGCAATTTGTACGTTTGAATGTATTCACCTCAGCACCCATCGGTAAAACCGGCGCAGGTCCAGCTGCACAAATACCGAATGAAGGAATAGGAGACTGACCATTTAATGTGGAGGGCACTCTGGGATTACCGGGCTGAAACTTACCGTTCTGCATATCGTAATACACCCCATTAAAAACAACCATTTCACGATAATTGCCCGATTCACCTACGGTAAAGTAAAAAAGACCGGCATTTATTTCCTGGATGGCATCAATGGTTGTTCCCCCTACAGGATCAGATTTCCCTCCGTAGCTACAAGTGACAGGTGGTGTATAATATAACCCCGTTGTTCCACACGAACCGGATAAATAATAAGCCGGGGGACACATATAGTTCCAGGTAGTCCGGGTGTTGCTGTTATCGAATGCTGTTCCGACCGTTGGCAACACATCTGCCTGTATTTCCACACTATACCTTCCGGGTAAACTGATATAAGAACTAAGGTTTACATAATACTTGTCGTTATTTCCATTTTTCCCATTGCAGATTCCGGTAATGTAAACAGGCTCGGAAGCCACAACACTGGTAGCGTCATTATCAGACGTTCTTCTGAGAACAACCCTTGATATTGTTTTCGTTCCACATGGGTCGCCCGAAGAAAGTCCGGGATAGTAAACATCCCAGTCTATATAACAATTTTGTGAGGGAGATACGTAATAATTAAACAAATTGTTAGTCCCGGAGCCGGTGTTGTGATTGGTTACACCAATGTAAGTAATCTGAGCTACTGAAACGGAGAAAACCGTGAGCAGCAGCAGGCAAGCCAATACGACTTTTTTCATAATGTAAGTTTTGTAAGCGATTATTTGTAGAAGGTGTATTGGCAGGTATCTCATCCTCCATGATGAAAACTCATGATAAGCCGTTGCACAAAGAACTACCAGTTATTCACAGATTTAATGAATCTTGTTGCCATCCCATTCCTTTAAAAAGATGTGAAACATTTATGGAGTTTTGATAAGAACCGCATCTTTGTAGTGTAAACACTACACCAAAATCAGTCTATTGAAAACAGGAGCCACCACATTAACCGACCAGGAATTACTGGAACAATTCCATCTGGATGGAGACAATAAGTGGCTGGGGCTGTTATTACAGCGATACACTCTTTTACTATTGGGCGTTTGCATGAAATACCTCAAAGATGAAGAGGAAGCGAAAGATGCGGTACAACAGGTTTTTGAAAAATGTTTGAAAGAGCTACAGAAGTACAAAGTGGATTATTTTAAAAGCTGGATTTACATGGTGGCCAAAAATCATTGTCTCATGAAACTGAGAGACAAAGGCAAAGCTACCGTTCCGGTTACAGAAAAAATGATTTCCACGCCTGCAGATGAGAGCAATGTGGCCGACTATATTCAGAAAGAGGAGCTATTGAACAGGCTCTCGGCTTCCATTCCTCTGCTGGGCCAGGAGCAGAGAAGTTGCATTGAATTATTTTATCTTCAGAAAAAAAGCTACCATGAAATTGCCGCATCAACAGGCTATACATTAATGCAGGTGAAAAGCCATATTCAAAACGGAAAGCGTAACTTGAAAATGCTTTTGCAAAAACAAACAAATGAACGATGAACTGCTGAACATATTAAACGATGAGCAGGAGCTGAGCGAAGAACAACTGCTCAACTACATCAACGGAAATTTAAGTCCGGATGAACAGCGCATGGTGGAAGAACAACTCAACAACGCAGGATTCCTTTCAGATGCGGAAGAAGGGCTTGCCTTAATTGAGAACAAGGATGCTATCCCAACTACAGTTGCAAATATCAACCGCCGGCTCACACAGCAGTTACAGTCAAGACGAAGAAGAAAAAGAACACCGCTGCCCAATATGTCTTTATTGATCCTGAGTACCTTCCTGATATTGCTGTTAATTATACTTGCTTTCATTGTGATATCACGGATGCCATCATAAAGGATTCCCCTATTTATTGAAAATTTAAACCTGTTACCAGAACCGGGGTCTCAGAGATACGTTTAGTAACCAAATGTTACTATATCTTTGGTGAACAACAACCTGATCTCATTTAAATTTGAATAACACCCGGTAAAATCAAAACCATGAAACGTATCATCCTGATTTTAACCTTATTGATTTCTGCAAGAACGATCTCCTATTCGCAGCTTCCCGGCCCGGTATTAAAAGACGTGGAGGGCAACAGGTATCAAACCGTAAAACTGGGAACGCAAACCTGGATGTCTGAGAATCTGAATGTAAGAACCTTTAAAAACGGCGACATTATCATGGAAGCCAAAACTCCTGAGGAATGGAAACAAGCCGATCTCATGAATATTCCTGCATGGTGTTATTACAACAACGACCCTACCAACGGGCCCAAATACGGAAAACTTTATAACTACTGGGCCATTATTGATCCCCGTGGATTAGCTCCCGCCAAATGGCATATTCCCAATGATGAAGAGTGGCAACGTGTGACTTTATTTTTGGGAGGAGCAAAAGTAGCGGGGGCAAAAATGAAAAACACAACAGGCTGGCTTAATAAAAACGGCACTAATAAAAGTAATTTTTCGGCTATACCTGGCGGTTCACGAGACTCCGAAGGTTCATTCCGCAGCATTGGAAACTTTTCTATCTGGTGGAGTGTACAGGAGTACGGAGCAGAAACAGCATGGGGAAGAGAAATAGGCCCGGGAAATAAAATCAGCCGCTTTAGTTACCAGAAAGGAAACGGTTTTTCGATCAGATGTGTGAGAGATTAGACGCACAACTTTGAAAATGGATCCATTTGCACAACCTTTTATCAGCTCTGTTAATCTTTTTAAATAAAACAATATGAAAAAAGGAATCCTGGTGCTGATGGCCATCCTCAGTATGTTCTCCGTTTCAACTTTCGCACAGGAAAAGGGGAAATCAAAAAGCAAAAACAAAGTTGAAAAAATTCAAAAGTATGAAGGCAAATACACCTGCCCCATGCATAGCAATGTAAGCAGCGATCAACCGGGGAAATGTCCGCAATGTGGCATGGAATTGAAAAAAGAAAAGAAAGAGCATTCCGGCAAAGGAAACCATAAGGAGTTTACCTGCCCGATGCATAAAGATGTTACAAGCAATCAACCCGGCAAATGTTCCAAATGCGGAATGGAACTGGTAAAAGAGAAAAAAGAGCATGGCGAGAAAAATGAAAAGAAAGAGTTTACTTGTCCGATGCATAAGGAAGTAACCAGTGATCATGCCGGCAAATGCCCGAAATGCGGTATGGAAATGACAAGGGGCAAGAAAGAAATCAGACCTTTTGTTTGTCCGATGCACAAAGATGTCATCAGCGATAAACCTGGCAAATGTTCAAAATGCGGCATGGAATTAAAACATGAAAAACGGGAACACCAGGAAAAAGATTAATAAAAAAAGAGGAGACATCGATCTCCTCTTTTTTTATCTGCATAATTGATGAATCCAGTCCGAATGTTGTGGATATGCTGAAAGCAACTGCTCTTTTTCTGCCAATTCAAAGTCGGCAAAATCAAATCCCGGTGCCACTGTACACCCTACCAGGCTAAAGTGGTTCTCATCCACAGGTCTCGAAGCAAACCAGCAGCCTGCAGGAACCGTCTGCTGAAACCGGAAACCATTATTGAGATCGCTACCCAGTTTTAACACCTCACTATTGCCATTGGGGTGGATGACAAATATTTCCAATCCGCAACCTGCATAAAAATGCCAAAGTTCATCACTCTGTATCCGGTGAAATGCAGAGAAATCTTTTCCTGAAAGAAGAAAGTAAATAGCAGTGGAAAATACTCTGTCGCCAGAGAAACCATCCGGCAAAACCTCATGAGGTATTTGACCGCCACTTTTATAAGTAAGTGCATAAAAGCCTCCTTCAGGATGTGGCTGAAGTTTTAATTCTGCTACCAGATCAATTGCATTCATAGTTGAAAAAAGCAAGATAGTAAAGAAACAAAAAGGCTGTCAGAACTGACAGCCTTTCAATTTAGTTACCGGGGTTTTGTTTTGCCCTTTCATCAGATCCACCCAATTTATCGGTGAGTTGATCCCACAAACTACCTGCTTTCTCTTTCAACTCATCCATCACATCTTCCGCTTTATCCTTCAGTTCTTCAAATTTATCCTCTGCTTTATCAGCCAGTACATCGGCTTTTCCTTTCAAGTCGCTGAATTTGTTTTCCGCCAGATCTTTTAACTCTTCAAATTTATCTTCAGCCTTATCTGCCAGTTCCCCTGCTTTTCCTTTTAATTCCTGAATTTTTTCTTCGGCCTGATCTTTCCAGTCTTTACCAGGTTCGTTGCTGTTTCCCGTAGTTTGATTTTCGTTCATGATGATATATTTAATAAATGAAAAATTGACTTTTTTTACAGCATCATCTTTCCTGTAACCCATCCGATGCTGTATTATTGTACCTTACACAAAACCAGCACATATGTTCCGCAAAATTATACTGGCTATCGTCTTGCTCCTGATTGTTTTGGTTGGCGTATTGCTCTACAATACATTTCAGTTTAGTAAGATTACGCCTTTACAAGCATCAAAACCAATAACCAATATCAGTGATTCGGCTGCTCTTCATATGAGTCAGGCACTGCAAATCAAGACGGTTTCCTTTGGCGATACGTTGCCCATAGACACAACAGAATTCAGAAAATTCAAGGTTTTCCTTGAAACCACGTATCCAACTGTGCATGAAAAGCTTCCACGGTTAATCTTTAATGAATTCAGTTACGTCTTCATCTGGAAAGGCAAAGACACCACCTTGAAGCCTTATGTGCTGATGGCGCATATGGATGTGGTGCCGGTTGAGGCGGTGGCCGAAAAAAACTGGAAGCAATCACCTTTCAGCGGATTAATCCTGAACGATACGATCTGGGGACGTGGAGCTGTGGATGACAAGGCATCTGTAATAAGTATTCTGGAAGCAACAGAGCAATTATTAAAAGCAAACTACCAACCGGAAAGAACCATTTATCTATGCTTTGGCCATGATGAAGAAATTGCCGGTAAACGTGGTGCTGCTTATATTTCAAAATGGTTCCAACAACAAAAGATAGAACCGGAACTGGTATTGGATGAAGGCGGACAAGTAGAAAAAGAACGTTTCAAAAAACTCAACCGCTCTGTTGCCATTATTGGTGTGGGTGAAAAAGGATATGTGAACATTGACCTGACTGTTGAAATCCCGGGCGGACATTCATCCATGCCCATGCGTGAAACAGCCATTGATGTGTTGAACAACGCTATAGTAAAAGTAAGGGCCACACAAATGCCTGCTCTTTTCCCGGCACCTGTTCAGGATTTGTTGCAACGAATCGGACCCGGACAGGATTTCATCAGCCGACTGGCCATGAGCAACCGATGGTTGTTTAACAGTTTGGTGGTGAGCCAGCTGGAAAAAGACAAAGGAACCAATGCCATGATTCATACCACCCTGGTGCCCACTATTGTGAAAGCTGGTATCAAGGACAATGTGATCCCCACTGTTGCTAAAGCCACTTTCAACAGCCGGATTCTACCCGGACAAACCAGTGATGATGTGCTCAACTTTGTAAAAAAAGCAATCAATGACGATCGTGTACAGGTTACCAAACAAACCATTTCATTAATGGAGCCTTCGACACTCACCTCATCGGATCATCCGATGTTTAAACTGATTGAAAATTTTGCGTATCAATCGGTGCCCAATGCATTGGTTTCTCCATACCTCGTTTTAGGCGCAACAGATTCCAGATACTTCCGCCCATTCAGTAATGCGGTACTCAACTTTATTCCCTTGCAGGATGCAAAAGGTTTTCATGGGATTGATGAACGTATTGGTGTATCCGATTTACACCGCATGATCTTTTTTTACAAACTGGTGATGCAACACGGCAAACAATAAACAACGTTCTACAAAATAAAAAAACGGCAACAATTGAATTGTTGCCGTTTTACTATACAGTATTCTGATTATGCTCTTTTCTTTGCTGCAGCTTTGGAGCTTGTTTTAACAGCCACTTTCTTTTTCAGAAATCCATCAATCACTTTACTCATAGCGCTTGTGTTCACGCCACCTTTGTATTCTTCACCATTGATGTAGAAGAAAGGAACGTCACGGATTCCCATATCAGCACCTTCCAGTAAATCGGCTCTTACACTCCAGCCGTATACTGAGTCAACCAGCTTGGTAAGAAAATTTTTATCGGTAACACCTGCATCTTTTGCATATTCTTTCAGGCTGATGGTTCCCAACCTGCGGCGGTGTGCAAATAAGATATTATGCATAGGCCAGAATTTTCCTTCCTGTGCTGCACCAACAGAAGCTTCTGCTGCTTTCTGCGCAAACGGATGAATTTTAGTAAGGGGAAAATGACGGAAATTAAATTGCATCTGATCTCCGTATTTTTCCATCAGTTCGTTCACCACTTCATTTGCTTTGGCACAGGCCTCACTTTCGTAGTCGCCATGCATCACCAGCTTCACCGGTGCTTGTTTATTTCCCACCCATATATCTTTCGGCAAAATCAGTTCAATTACCTGGGCTTTGTTATGCGCCATACTTGTTTCCTTTCCCAAAGGGATTTTTATTGTTTACAATTTATGCCTTCACGTTTCTTACACACAATCCGGGCATGTTTATGATTTGACCGCTGCTTTACTCTTTGGTGCTGAGTTATTGTTGGAATGTTCGTTACGGAACACCACCACACCATCAAATACATCAACAATCACTGGTTTCGTTTTATCGATATCCCCTGCAAGAATTCTCTTACTGAGTGCATTTACGATTTCCTTCTGAATCAAACGCTTCAAGGGACGTGCGCCAAACTGAGGATCAAAACCGTTCTCGGCCAGAAAATCTAAAGCGTAATCTGTAAATTCCAGGTGAATACCGCTTTCTGAGATCAACTTCTGAAGATTGTTCAACTGAATGCGGATGATGGATCTGATTTCTTTCTTCAGGAGCGGTGCAAACATAATGATTTCATCCACACGATTCAGGAATTCTGGACGAATGGTTTGCCGTAACAGGTTCATCACTTCGGTTTTTGCTTTTTCTGTAGCCTCTTCTACGTTCGTATCTGTCACATTATCAAAGGCTTCCTGTATTAAATGACTTCCAATATTGCTGGTCATGATGATGATAGTATTTTTAAAATTCACCACCCGTCCTTTATTGTCGGTGAGCCTTCCATCGTCCAAAACCTGCAAAAGCACGTTCCATACGTCGGGGTGAGCTTTTTCAATCTCATCCAGCAAAACCACACTATAAGGTTTACGACGTACGGCTTCTGTGAGTTGTCCGCCTTCGTCATACCCCACATATCCGGGAGGAGCTCCCACCAGTCTTGAAACAGTGTGTTTTTCCTGGTATTCGCTCATGTCAATCCTTGTCATCATGCTCTCATCATCAAACAAATACTCTGCCAATGCTTTGGCCAGTTCTGTTTTACCCACACCGGTAGTACCCAGGAAGATAAAGGAACCAATGGGTTTTCGTGGATCGCTCAATCCGGCCCGGCTTCTGCGAATAGCATCGGCCACAGCTGTAATGGCTTCTTCCTGTCCCACCACCCGTTGATGCAGTTCGTCTTCGAGGTGCAATAATTTTTCACGCTCACTCTGCATCATCTTTGCCACAGGAATACCCGTCATCTTCGCAATATTCTCGGCTATATCTTCTGCATCCACTTCTTCTTTTAAAAGTCTTTTTTCACTACTTGCTGCCAGTTGCCGGGTTAATGTCTCAGCAATTTTTTCTTCTTCCTTGATTTTTCCGTAACGGATTTCAGCCACCTTGCCATAATCACCGTTACGCTCTGCTCTTTCGGCTTCCAGTTTCAGGTTTTCAATAGAAACTTTTGCGTTCTGAATTTGTTCCACCAGTTCTTTCTCTTCTTTCCATTTCGCTTTCAACGTATCTCTTCCTACAGAAAGATTTGCAATTTCTGTATTGAGTTCTTTCAGTTTCACTTCATCGTTTTCACGTTTGATGGCTTCCCGTTCAATTTCCAGTTGCCGGATCTGTCGTTCCAGTTTGTCGAGTTCCTCCGGCATACTGTTCATTTCCAACCGCAGTTTGGCGGCACTTTCATCAATCAAGTCAATGGCTTTATCCGGCAAAAAACGATCGGTGATATAACGACTGCTCAATTCAACTGCAGCAATGATTGCTTCGTCTTTGATACGCACATGATGGTGCGTTTCGTAACGGTCTTTCAAACCACGGAGAATGGAAATCGCATCTTCCATACTTGGTTCGTCAATCATTACTTTCTGGAAACGGCGTTCCAGTGCTTTATCTTTTTCAAAATATTTCTGGTATTCATTTAATGTGGTGGCACCAATAGCTCTCAATTCACCACGGGCCAGTGCAGGCTTCAAAATGTTGGCCGCATCCATAGCTCCTTCACCACCACCGGCTCCAACCAGTGTATGAATTTCATCAATGAATAAAAGGATTTCACCCTCACTGGTTGCCACTTCTTTCACCACACTTTTCAAGCGCTCTTCAAATTCACCCTTGTATTTGGCTCCTGCAATGAGTTGTCCCATATCCAATGCATAAATCACTTTTGACTTCAGGTTTTCAGGCACATCTCCATTGATGATGCGCATAGCCAACCCTTCTGCAATAGCGGTTTTACCTACACCTGGTTCACCTACAAGAATGGGATTGTTTTTACTGCGGCGTGAAAGGATATGCAGGGTGCGGCGTATTTCTTCATCACGGCCAATAACAGGATCCAGTTTGCCCTGGCGTGCCAGTTCGTTCAGATTCTTTGCATACTTGTTCAAAGCGTTGAACTGTGTTTCCTGTGTCTGGCTTTTTACCGTATCACCCTTACGCAATTCTTTGATAGAAGTAATCAACCCTTTTTCGGTGAGGCCTGCATCTTTCAATAGTTTGGCTGTTGAATCGCTGCCCTGGGCAACTGCCAGCAGCAGGTGTTCAGGAGTCACAAACTCATCACCAAATGTTTTAAGGGATGCACCTGCACGCAGTACTACATTATTCATCTCCCGGCTGATCATCTGTGCCGGATCGCCACTGGCTTTGGGAAGTTTATCAATTGCTTCCTGCAGTTTGTTCTCAACCAGGTTAATAGTAACATTGTTTTTCTTAAGGAGGTAACTCACTGGCGAATCTTCCTGCTTCAGTAATGCACTGAGCAGATGTTCTGTTTCAATGTTGGCATGGCCTGCATTGAAAGCCATTTGCTGTGCCTGTTGTACAGCTTCGGCTGCTTTGATTGTAAAATTTCCAAGATTCATATAATTCGGTTTGTAAGTTTTAATAATTAGAAGAACCGTTGAGGTGTTAACAGATTTAACAAACCATAACTTTCCCAACTGAAAAATTCAAATAACTTTAAACTGAATCTGCAAAAGACTATCCAACTAAAAAATTCAGAAAGAATGTCACTTTATCTATCAAAAATCCGACCCAAAGTCAGCGCCACAGCAGCTTTCCTGTTATTATTTCAGTTCACTTTCGCTCAGAAAGATTTTTCGAAAGTGGATGCATGGATGAACAGCCATGTACAGGATCTGGGCGGAAGAGCTGTTTTGATGATTTATAAAGATGGAAAAATCGTATACAGCCAGGCTTTTAACAACATGACCCAGCGCCAGAAAAATGCGGGCCGTATGAAAGCCAATATGCAGGGGAAAGAACCGGAAGAAGTACTGCAGGATTATACCAGCACCACCCGTGAACGCATTGCCAGCTGCAGCAAGTGGCTCACCGCAGCACTGGCTATGACATTTATTGATGAAGGGAAATTAAGGCTGAACGATAGCATTGGTAAGTTTCTTCCTATTATGACCAAATACGGCAAAGGGCAGATCCGTATCTGGCAATGCCTGAGCCATACAACAGGTATAAAAGCCGGTGGATTGAGAGAAACGCTGGAAGCTTTCCGAACCATTAAAACTATGGATGAAGCCATGGAACAAATTGCAATGGCCCCCATTGAAGGCGAACCAGGCAAAACATTTCACTACAGTAATACCGGCTTACAAATCATTGCAGCCGTACTTGAAAAAATAAGTAAGAAAGATTTTGAAACGATCTTTCGTGAACGTATAGCCGAACCTTTGAATATGAAGAACACCGACTTTGGTAAGAACGGAGTTCCACTGGCTGCAGGTGGTGCCTGGAGTACTCCCGAAGATTATATGAATTTCCTGGTGATGATTTTAAATGAAGGTGAATTCAATGGCAAACGGATTATCAGCCAGGCATTGATTGTTGAAATGCAGAAGAACCGTGTTGGCAGAGATTGTTTGATTGCTTCCTCTCCCGCCGAAGCAGGAAACTGGGGTTACGGTTTTGGCGAATGGGTAATGGATACGCCATTAGCTGTTCCACCTAAAAAAGATGCGATGCCCGATTCACAGAGAAGTGCAGCCGTAACCAGTCCGGGTTTATTTGGCAGTTTCCCCTGGGTGGAAAACGAGAAAAAATACTGTGCGTTTCTCTTTGTATACAACCTGAGAAACAAAGGAAGAAATGAAACGTATAAAGACCTGAAACAAACCGTTGACAATATTCTTCGGTAAAATTTCAACCGATTTGTTTAATTCATAATAAGCCCTTTGGTTTGCTTCAGGGATGTGTTGAAATCTTTAAACCCGTTTTCAGCTCCCATCAGCAAATTTGTAACTCGAAGTATTCACCGGCAAATAACCGTGTGGCTTTCAGCTTTTGCATGAACTCATAATAGGCCTGCAGATTTTGCGTTTCAATGGAGATAAAATCAGAAACGCTGGAATGAAAGGCTTCTGAATTAAAAACCTGGAACTGAAGCTCATTGCTGTATTCAGATAACAAGGGAAACAAATCCCTTTTGAACATGTTCTGACGATACTCTTTGCTCATTACCCACCAGGTAGATGTTGCTTTCAGCATTAGTATGATTGTGTACTTCATCCTACTTCTTTTTAATAACAAACACCCAAATACTGATCTTTTTCAGCAAACAGACTTTCAAATTATAGAATCAACTGCAGGTTGTAAATCGTCTAATAAAAAGTATATTTATTCATACAAGTATTAAACAGCAACAACGTATGTATGAACACAAACGCCAGAAACTTGCCAGTAATAAAACCTTCTTCCGCAGACAGATAGGGCATGTGTTTTTTGCAGGCCTCATTATTGTAATCAGTTTATTCATTGGGATTATTGGCTACCACATAACTGATAATATACCGTGGATAGATTCCTTGCACAATGCATCCATGATTCTCAGTGGCATGGGGCCTGTGGTTGAAATACATTCTACTGTTGGGAAATATTTTTCATCTTTTTATGCATTGTTCAGTGGTATTGTATTTATCACGAACATCGGCATCATCCTGGCACCGGCTGTGCACCGCATCTTTCATATCTTGCACCTGGAAGACAATGCAAATTGATCCCTTCATCGCAACATACTTCATGGATTAAAAACCGGGCGGCAGAGCTTGGTTTTTCCTATTGCGGCATTGCCAGAGCCCAGCAACTGGATGAAGATGCCCGCCGCCTGGAAGCATGGCTAAGCAAGGGTATGCACGGGCAGATGCATTACATGGAAAATCATTTTGATTTACGAACAAATCCTGCACGGCTGGTTCCCGGCGCCCGATCTGTGATTACTTTATTGCTCAACTATTTTCCTGCTGCTCAGCAAAGCAGCGAAGTACCTAAAATTTCCAAATATGCTTACGGGAAAGATTACCATGAAGTAATACGTGAAAAATTACATTTACTCATTGATAATATCAAACAAGAGATCGGTGATATTAATGGGCGTGGATTTGTAGACAGTGCTCCCGTGCTGGAACGAAGCTGGGCTTTAAAAAGTGGATTGGGCTGGATTGGAAAGAATGGCAATCTCATTACAAAAAAAAACGGATCCTTCTTTTTCATTGCCACACTCATCTGCGATCTTGAACTGGAGTACGATTCGCCTTTTACAAAAGACTATTGCGGCTCCTGTACAAAATGTATTGACCATTGTCCCACAGAAGCCATATTGCCCAATAAAATAATTGATGGCAGCAAATGTATTTCTTATTTTACGATTGAGTTAAAAGAAGAACTGTTACCCGAAAACATGAAAGGCAAATTCAACAACTGGATGTTTGGTTGTGATGTGTGCCAGGATGTTTGTCCGTGGAACCGCTTCAGCAAAGCAACAACAGAAACAGCGTTTACACCATTACCCGAAATCCTGAACCTCTCTACCAAAGAATGGATGGAACTGACAGAAGAAACATTTAAAGCCATCTTCAAACATTCACCCTTGAAACGAACAAAATTTAAAGGCATTCAACGGAACCTGAAATTTATTTCTGAATAAACGTGTTTTCTTCTTCCATTACTTCCAGACTCTCCTTCAACTCCTTCCATACTTTATTTTTATCCTTAGCGGTATAGTACTGATCAAACAAGGCTTTTGTGATGGTATAATTATTTCCATGTGTGAGATGCCATGTGGCAAAATTCAATGCATACATTTTACGAACACCACTATCGTCCCAATCTTCTTTCAATGGATTCATTTTAACCTGCTTCAGCAATTCCAGGTTCTTCAATGCTGATTGATTGATAGCGGCTGTATCCCCGGCAAGCACCAGTTTCCCTTTCTGATATTTGTATACAACAGGCAACGGATCAACCAGACCTTTCGCTGAATCCACATACAAACAGGCGTAACAGGTATAGAAATAACCCAGTAATTCATAAACGCTGAATGTAAATTCATTGTTCGTATTTACACAAGTAGTACCGGCAAACAGTTTTACTTTTTGCACATACTTACCCGGTGCTGTTTCTTCATATACATAAAACTCGTCGCAACAATGCATGCCACCGGTGTAGTTAAAGATCACCATCTCTTTCTTACCATCGTTATCCATGTCTTTGAAACAGATATTCACATATCCTTCCATCAGCACTTCCCTGATATACTTTTTAAGCTTCATGGTGGGATACCCAGCAGGAGAAACAGTTATAGCAGCTGTATCTTTCAATTTTTCACCCGATGCAAAAAATGAATCGTAACAATCTGTTTCGTACATATCTACAGAATCAACCGGGACCTTCGGAACCGTATCTGTAACAACAACAGGTTTGTCGGTGTCAACTGTTTTTGGATGTTTATCCTTACAAGCTAAAAACAGGAGAAGTAAAGCAGCTAAAAAGCAACGCATTTTTTTTCTTTGAAAGTAGAGGTTTTCCAAAGAACAGCTTCTACCCTTCATTGGGTATTTTAGAAAAATCAGGAAGCTACAGGGTGTTGTTTCTGCTCAATATATTCTTTCAGGTTGTTGAGCCCTTTGTCCAAAGCCGGGCTGATAATATGATCGAGGAAGATTCCATAGAACCGTTCCCATGGATACCATTTCAATTTGTATTCCAGGAACCACTGCACTTCTGTTTCTCTTCCACTTGCTCCCACCGAACGGATACGGAACCCACCTTCTGAATCATTCATATCCTGTAGCTGATGCAATACTTTTATTTCCTGGTTTGAAAATGATTTCAATGTTAAAGTGCCACCGCTTTTAAAATTTAATCCCTTCCACTTAAAATAAGAACCGGGTTCGTTAGTTACAGGAGACAACTGTACAATAGCACCACTATCTGCAACAATCCATGGCAACCATTTATTCCAATCTTTCACATCGCTGAGTTCTTTGTATACAGTTGCGCTATCTGCTTGTATGATCACACCTCTGGCAAGTTTAGCCGATGAAGGCATCACTAATCCAAAAAGAGTAAACATCACCAGCAAACCCATGAGCACAAACAAAAACATTTTTACAAACCGCATGCAAAAAATATTAAAGAGTCAATAAAATTATTCCCAACGAAATACTTTGATGGCAATGGCATATACCACAACAGTCCATATTCCCAGAATACCCAGTTGTTTGCCGCAATCGATCAAATGGCTTCCTTCAAATGCAATGTTACGCATGGCATCATTCAAATGAGTAAGCGGAAGCACTTTACAAATAGGTTGCAGCCACTTGGGAAATGTATCGATAGGGAAAAATGTACCGGCCAGCAAAAACTGTGGCATAGTTACAATATTTGCAAAGGGAGGAATCGTGCTTTCACTTTTAGCCAATCCGCTCACAATAAAACCAAATCCCATAAACACAATTAATCCAATGAGACTTAAAACAAGCAATTCAAAAAAAGTAAGTGCCCCATGCACCAATGTAAACTTAAAAGCAAAATGTCCTACTAATAAAATCACAACTGCTGTGATCAATTGAAAAATCACACGACTGATCCCTTCCCCAAATAATATATAAGATCGTTTAACCGGTGTAGCAAAGAAACGTTTCAACACCAATGTTTGTCGCAGATTAAAAAATAAAAATGCCACTCCGAATACACCAGCACTCAGGAGCGAAAATCCAAGTTGTCCGGGCAAGATAAAATCAATGGTACGATAAACCCGTCCGGGTAATGGTGGCGGTACATCAATGGTGGCATAGGTTGGTGCATCGGGAGCAGCTCTTCTGTCCACATTAAAAATCACATCCTTTAAGGTTGCTTGTAAAATGGCCAGCTTATCCACACTTGCGGTAGAAGTTTGTACTGATACCTTATAAAACGGCAATTGATTAGAATGGGTAGGCCTGATATCCAGAACAGCTGTAATTCTCCCCTTCGCCAGATCTGCTTTCAACTCTTTCGCTGATTTATCCACCACCTTAATGGTTTTGTATTTTACCAGCAACTGATAGATGGCATTTTGTTGCGTGGTGTCTGTTTCTTTGGTAAACCCGATCCGCACAGTTGGGCTTCCTCCACCAATAAATCCAAACACAAGAATAAAAATCAACGGAAAGAAAAAGCTGAACACCACAGCACTGGGGCTACGGAAGATGGCTCTGAAACTTGCTTTGCTGATTGCCAGCATGGCCTTCCACTGACTGTAGGGTTTTACCATAAATGAGTTTAAGTTGCAAAACTATCTGATTCGGAAGCATCGAAAAACTTTTTATCCGACTTTTGACGAAATGGCAACGCATCAGGCTTTTGTTTTATTAGGAAGTAACCAGGGAAACAGGGAGCAATTTTTACAGCAGGCAACGGAACTGATGATCCGGCATTGCGGCAGACTGGAAAAAAAATCGGCTGTTTACGAAACGGCAGCCTGGGGCAAGGAAGATCAACCGTCTTTCCTGAACCAGGTGGTAGTTCTACGCACCACCCTCGCCCCCGATGTTTTGATGAGCACCCTGCTGGAAATAGAACAAGAGCTGGGACGCATACGAACAGAAAAGCTGGGCCCCAGAACCATCGACCTGGACCTGTTGTTCTATGATCAACTGGTGCACCAATCGGCCATTGTAACCATACCCCATCCAAGTATTCCACTTCGCCGCTTTGTATTAATACCGCTTGCTGAGTTAGCTCCCCTGAAAGTGCACCCGGTACTAAAAAAGACCATTCGAACTCTCCTGAAAGAGTGTGCCGACCCCCTGCCGGTAACGAAACGTTGATTGTATTTTTCCACAATCTGTGCAAGTTGTTTTTGCTATTGAGACCATCCAGTAAATTGCCGCCTGATCAGAATTGGCCTTAGCAACATGAATTATCATTTTATTACGATAGAAGGGAATATAGGAGCAGGAAAAACGACCCTGGCACATTTACTCAATAAACATTTTGATGCAAGATTGATTTTAGAGGAGTTTGCCGACAATCCCTTTCTGCCGAAGTTTTATGAAAATCCACAGCAATATGCGTTCCCACTGGAATTATTTTTCATGGCCGAACGTTACAAACAGCTGAAAGAACTGATTCACACCAAAGACCTGTTCAATTCTGTTACCGTATCGGATTACCTGTTTACGAAATGTTTATTGTTTGCGAAAGTAAATCTGCCGGCCGATGAGTTTCGTTTGTATCAGCGACTGTTTGATATTATCCATCAACAATTGATTCAACCCGACCTGCTGATTTATCTGCATGCTCCTGTAAAAAAACTCCAATCCAATATCAAAAAAAGAAACCGGCCTTACGAACAACAGATCCCCGACGAATACCTCCTCAACATTCAGGAAACCTATACACATTATATCCGTCAGCACAATATCAAAACCTTGTTTGTAGATGCCAGCAATGCCGATTTTTTAGGCAACGAACTGCATCTTCAAACCATTATTGAGGCATTGGATAAAGACTATCCCGAAGGCCAACATTATTTAACACTACCGTGAGCGAAGCCGGCAACAATAAAATAAATACATTCTTTATCAATGATGAATTTAAATGGTTTGTCATTGCCCGTATCATCTTCATAGCCGGAATACGCATGACCCCGGTTTTACTGGGATGGAAATTATATGAAATCACGGGCAGTAAATTATCATTGGGGTTATTAGGGCTGAGTGAAGTAATCCCGGCTATATTACTGGCACTTCCTGCAGGAGTATTGGTAGACAAAAGCAACAAGCAACGATTAATATCCTGGTGCATTGCCGGATATTTTATACTCATGCTGGGCATGTTGTTTGTAACTTCCGATTATTGTATTCATAACACTTCACCTAAAATTGTTGAATGGAGCATATTCTTACTGGTTAGTTTAACCGGTGCCGTTAGAGCCTACAGCAGCCCGGCCTTCAGCGCTTTTCTTTCGCAGTTAGTAAAACCAGATGAACTGGTTAGGGCTACTTCTGTTAACAGCATGGCCTGGCTCATTGCAGCAGTAGTGGGACCAGCCTCTGCGGGATTATTACTGGGCTACACCAATATCACCATTGCATTTTCAATTGTTTCAGCAATGGTACTAACGGCCTTATTGCTGATGCAGAAAGTAAAACAAAAACCGGTTATCTGGAAACCCGGCAATAGTAAAACCTGGGAAAGTGTGAAAGAAGGTTTACGCTTCGTATTGCACCAGAAAGCATTGCTGGGTTCAATGACGCTGGACATGTTTGCCGTATTATTTGGAGGAGCAGTTGCACTATTACCTGTTTTTGCAAAAGATATACTTCATGTAGGTCCGCAGGGATTGGGTTGGTTAATGGCGGCTACCTACCTTGGTAACTTCATTGCTATTGCAGGGCTCACCTGGCAGCCATTGAAGAACCAACAAGGAAAAAAATTATTTTACGTAATTGCCGGATTCGGCGTCTGCATTATCATTTTTGCACTCTCAAAAAATTACTGGCTAAGTTTTGCGGCCCTGTTCATCAGCGGATTGTTTGATGGAGTGAGTGTGATTATCCGGGGAACAGTACTTCAACTTTTTGTTCCCGATGCCATGAGAGGAAGAGTTTCGAGTGTAAGCTCTATTTTCATTAACAGCAGCAATGAACTGGGACAGTTTGAAAGTGGAGTTGCTGCATCACTGCTGGGCACAGTTCCTTCTGTTGTGTTTGGCGGTTGTATGACATTACTGGTGGTAACTATTACCTGGCTGAAAGCGCCTTCTTTACGTAAATTAGAGTACTGATCTTATTACCTGTTTCAAATAAATTGCTTTTATGAACCGTAAGCATTTCATACAATCATCTGCACTTACATTAGGTGCACTGGCATTTCAAAAAAGCCTCATCGCACAATTTTTTCAACAACCTGCATGGAAGATTCAGATGCTCACGAAAGAAATCGGAATCTTCTCAGAAAAAGGCGGCACCATCCTATTTTATCTTGGTAAAGATGGCATTGCCGTAGTAGACGCACAATTTCCCGAGCAAAGCCAGCATTTGATTGAGGAACTAAAAAAACAAACCTCGCAACCATTCGGACTACTGATCAACACACATCATCATGGCGACCACACAAGTGGAAACATTTCCTACAAAGGAATTGTGGAACATGTACTGGCACATGAAAATTCAAAGGCCAACCAGATTAAAGTAGCAAAAGCAAGCAAAACAGAAGACAAACAGCTCTATCCGGATCAGACTTACAAAGAAGTATGGAGCCAGCGTTTTGGCAAAGAAACCATCACCTTGCACTACCTCGGCGCCGGTCATACCAATGGCGACAGTTTGGTTCATTTCGAAAAAGCAGATATTGTGCACATGGGCGATTTGTTATTCAACCGCCGCCATCCGTATGTGGATAAAGCCAATGGTGCACAAATGCAAAACTGGGTACAGATTCTTGAAACAGCTCAAAACAAATTCAGCAATAAAACAAAATTTGTTTTTGGCCATGCCGGTGAAGGTTATGAGGTTACAGGAACCAAAGACGACCTGCGTGCCTACTCCATTTACCTGCAACAGGTTTTAACCTTTGTGGAAAGTGAAATTAAAACGGGTAAAAGCCGGGACGAAATTGTGAAGCAAACAAGCATTCCCGGAAACCAGGAATGGAAAGGGGATGGAATACAACGACCCTTAGGTGCTGCATACGACGAGTTAACTGCAAAATGACAAATTGATAACCATGCCGGCTAACAAACGATAGGATTCGTATAATTCCGTTTCTTTTTGGCAGATATTTGAGTGTTTCCCGTAAATTACACCAATTTTTGGTGCTTAATTATGAATAGAAAATCGTTTCTCAAAACTTCCGCTTTTACATTGGGGGCATTGGCCCTGGCAAATCAGCGCCTGTTGGCCGAACTCCTGCAACAACCTGCATGGAAAATCACCATGCTTACAGATGAGATAGGCATTTTTACTGAACGTGGAGGAACGATTGCGTTCTACATCTACAAAGATGGAATTGTGGTTGTGGATGCACAATGGCCCGAGCAAAGTCAGCATCTTATAACAGAATTGAAAGCAAAAAGCACACAGCCTTTTCAATTACTCATTAACACACATCATCACCTGGATCATACCAGTGGTAATATTTCTTTCAAAGGAATTGTGAAAGAAATTGTAGCGCATGAAAATTCAAAACTGAATCAGATGCGTAATGCCAAACTGATGAAACAGGAAAATACACAACTGTATCCCACCACCACTTTTAAAGAAAACTGGTGTGGCAAATATGGCAAAGAGAATATTTGTCTCTATTACTACGGACCTGCACATACGAATGGCGATTCTGTTGTTCATTTTGAACATGCAGATATTGTTCATATGGGCGATTTAATGTTCAACCGTAAACATGCATTTGCCGACCGTACATCAGGTGCCAGTATTAAAAACTGGGTGCAGGTACTGAGCAAAGTGTATAAAGATTTTGGCCGCCGCACCAAGTTCATCTTCAGCCATGCAGGTGAAGGATATTCTGTTGTTGGAACACGTGATGATCTCAAATCTTTTTCAAACTATCTTTCGCAAACGTTATTGTTTGTGCAAGCTGAAATACGCAGAGGAAAGGGTTTGAAAGATATTCTGAAACATAATTCCATTCCCGGCACACCGGAATGGAAAGGTGATGGTGCTTCCCGTATTCTTCAATCGGCTTATGAAGAATTAACAGCAATAGAACCGGAACCGAAGCTGCTGTAACTATTTTCCCCAACGGAAGGTTGATATATCAAATCCTGCCAGATCCAGAACCCTGTCGGTTACTGTGGCAGCAACATCTTCTATGGTAACAGGCTTACTGTAGAAGGAAGGTGTGGCCGGACAAATAATTCCACCTGCCAATGTAACTGTTTCCATATTCTTGATATGTATCAGGTTGTAGGGAGTATCCCGGGCAACACAAATGAGTTTTCGCCGCTCTTTCAAAATCACATCCGCAGCACGGGTAATCAGATCATTCGAAACACCACTGGCGATCCTTCCCAACGTTCCCATAGAGCAAGGAACAATGATCATTGTTCCAAACCTGGCAGAACCGGATGCAAAAGGTGCCATAAAATCAGTGGTTGCATAAAAAGGAAACGGGATTTCATTGTAAGACTCATCTCCCAATTCTGTCCGCCATACTTCACGTGCATTTTCTGTCATCACCACTGCAACAGATTGCCATTGATCTTTCAGCAATACTAATTTTTGCAAGATTTGCCTTGCATAAATGGCCCCGCTGGCACCTGTAACCGCAACTACAATTTTATTTCCTTCCAAACGTTTAATTTTAGAGATCAACAAAAATACAATGCAAAAGGTTTTAAACATCTTCATACTCTTTACAATCCTTATCCTTAACAGCTCCTTTTTTACTCCACCTGAGGCAGAAAAGCTAAACTGGCGAACACTGGAAGAAGTGCAGGCGCTGATAAAGCAAAACCCCAGGCCAATCCTGATTGATCTTTATACTGATTGGTGTGGCTGGTGCAAAGTGATGGACAAAAAAACCTATTCAAAAGCCAAGGTCATTTCTTACCTGAACGAAAAATACTATCTCGTAAGATACAATGCAGAAAGCAGGCAACCGGTACAGTGGATAGGCAAATCCTATAAATACAACCCCGAATACAGGGTAAATGAATTAGCTATATTTTTTAGTGGTGGAGAACTGGCTTATCCCTCCACTATCTTTTTGCTTGAAAGTGAATCTTACGAAGCGCCGCATCCGTTGGCAGGATACCTGGAACCCAAACAACTGGAAGTAGCTGTAAAATATTTTGGAGAAGGACATTATGGAAAAACAGAGTTTGAAAAATGGGCCCAATCTTATAAGCCAACCTGGTAGTCTAAGCACTTCTAGCAAATGAAATCCCCCAAATCTGGGGGTATCCAAAAAAATATTTGAAAAAAAATACTTTTTCTGCAACCTGTAATTGCCATTCATCATCTTTGCATTTGATGATAAGGTTTATTGGTTAATGGTATCTGATTGACGCCTCTCCCTCCGGGGAGAGGTTTTTTATTTTAACTGCACAAAAAAGGCCCCGTCAGGAGCCTTCTGTTTCAGAAAAACAATAATTATTTGCTGATTACCGCTTTACTCGCAAACACCATATACATTGGCCCTTTGGGAACAAATCCGGAAGGCATATGCTTGTTTTTATCAGCAGGCACTGCTACAATCGTTTTAGTTCCAGCGGTTGCTATTTTGTAGAAATTATACTTCAACATAGTGGGACGAACCTTCAACCTTTCATCTAATGTGTTGATTGCATCAGGCCATGCATCTTCTTTAGCATAAGTGATGATTTCGTTCACCAGATCTGTATTCTTAATCTGATTGTTCAATTGTTGTTTTTCTTCACTACTGAAATTATAAGTAGAAAATAATTCACCAATATCTGTGACTTTTACCTGCTGTGCAGATTTTCCATTAAACATAAACCCCTTAGGAGAACAGGAAGCAATAAACACAAGTAATATGATGAGTAAGCGGCTGGTATATTTCATACATTTCAATTTAGGTGATAAATAAGCTGTCATCAGACAGTTGTTCGCACAATGAATTTAAAAAATAATTCATCAGGAATACTACAATTCTTCTCTTTTTGATTTCTTTAACCGATTTTCTCTATCAACTTTTCCAGTACAAAAAAAGTAGCCGGACAAAAACTGGAGTTCTTCAATGTAATCTGTGGCCGTTTTAAAATCACATCTTCGGCTGTGTAAGGAAACCGTTCACAATCAGACGGACGAACATCATAAACAGAGCAATAATTATCAGCACCAAGGAAGGGACAAGGTTTGCTTTTGAGTACATAATCACCATCATTGTCAATGTACAAATAGCGGTCAATAAACTCCCCTTCTTTCATCCGCAGGTATTTGCTGATTCGTTTTATATCAGGTGTTTTAAACCTCGGAGAATAGTTTTTACAGCAATTGGCGCACTGAAGACAATCGACCTGCCGGAAGGCCTCTTCGTCCAGATCGGGCAACAGCTTCAACACCTGGTTTTTGTTGGCCCGCTGCAGGAACCGCTTGTATTCCTTCTGGTGATCGGAGCTTTTTTTCTCCCAATTCTCTAACAAACCGTCTGCCATACTGCAAATAAACTGATTTCCCTGTAATCGTGGTAGTTGTTAAACAAGACCAACGCTGTATAAAATCTATTTCACACCCTTTCCCCAATTGCTAACAGGTGTTTATATATCCCCGTTCTCCTCGTAACTTTGCTGCGCTAAAAAGCAGCCCGAAAGCCGGATGGATCTTCCGGAGCAACTGGCAACGAATTATCATCTCTTAGTTTACGTAAACAAGAAAACTTTTATGAATCTGTTTAAAGCTCAGCAGCACGAATTTACCCGCAGGCATATTGGAAGTATTGGATCAGAAAAAGAAATGTTGACTGCAATTGGTGTTCAATCAGTGGAAGAATTAATCGGCAAGACCGTTCCCGCATCCATCCGGATGAAGCAGCCGCTCGATGTGCCGGAAGCTGTAAGTGAAACAGAATTGCTGCAACAGTTGAAAGAAGTGGCACAAAAAAACAAATTGTACAAAACCTATATAGGACAAGGTTATTACGACACAATCACACCTTCTGTTATTCTCCGGAATATTTTTGAAAATCCGGGTTGGTATACACAATACACTCCTTACCAGGCAGAAATTTCACAGGGCCGCCTGGAAAGTTTGCTCAACTTTCAAACCATGGTGAGCGATCTTACTGCATTACCCATTGCCAATGCATCATTGCTGGATGAAGCCACCGCTGCTGCTGAAGCGATGAACATGTTGTTTCATCATGTAAACCGTAGCGATAAAATTGATCGCCCGAAATTCTTTGTTGACAAGGAAGTATTCCCCCAAACAAAAGATTTATTAATCACACGTGGTACTCCAATAGGAATTGAAGTAGTTGTTGGCGATTACAAAACACATCAGCCTGATAGTTCCTATTTCGGTGCATTGATTCAATACCCCAATAATACCGGCTCAATTGAAGACTATCACTCTTTTATTGAGCTCGTTCATACTAATGGTGGTTTTGTGGCCATGGCTACAGATCTGCTGGCCCTCACCTTACTGAAAGCCCCCGGTGAACTGGGTGCTGATGTAGCCTTTGGTTCTGCTCAACGATTTGGAGTGCCTTTAGGATTTGGCGGACCACATGCCGCTTTCTTTTCTGCAAAAGATGAATTCAAACGTTCCTTACCCGGACGCATAATAGGCGTAAGTATTGATGCACAGGGCAACCGTGCTTTACGCATGGCACTGCAAACCCGTGAACAACATATCAAGAGAGAAAAAGCCACTTCTAATATTTGTACAGCACAGGCTTTGCTGGCTAACATGGCTGCGATGTATGCTGTCTTTCATGGCCCATCTGGTTTGAAAGATATTGCAACACGTGTAGCCATTTTAACACAAACTGTAGCCGAAGGCATTAAAGAAAGAGGCTTTGAACTGGCAAGCGATTCATTCTTTGATACCATTGCCGTTAAAGTAAAAGACAGCTCCGTTTTTAAATCCAAAGCAGAAAAACAGCATATCAATCTGCGTTACATTACAAATGAACTGATTGGTATTTCAATCGATGAAACCACCACCACCACTGATCTCTATGATCTGATTAACTGTTTTGAAAACGACACCGATCCTGTTGCCTTCAGTATTGATGAAGAAGCAACACCCAATCATATACCAGCTGCATTGCAACGCACCAGTGCTTATTTAACACATCCCAACTTCAATACACATCATAGTGAAAGCCAGATGATGCGTTACATCAAGCAACTGGAAAACAAAGACCTGTCATTGAACACTTCAATGATTTCGTTGGGAAGCTGTACTATGAAACTGAATGCAGCAACGGAAATGATTCCTGTAAGCTGGGCCGAGTTTGGAAGAATACATCCCTTCGCCCCTGCCGATCAAACCAAAGGATACGAACAAATTCTTTCTGAGTTAGGCAAATGGCTGAGCAACATCACTGGTTTTGATGCGTGCAGCATGCAGCCTAACAGTGGTGCACAAGGTGAATTCGCCGGTTTATTAACCATTCGCAATTATCACCTTGCTAACGGTGACGCACAACGGAATGTAATTCTCATTCCCATTTCTGCACATGGAACCAATCCTGCAAGCGCTGTCATGGCAGGTATGAAAGTAGTGGTGGTGAAAGCACTGGAGAACGGATATATTGATGTGGCCGACTTCAAAGCAAAAGCCGAACAATACAGCGCCAACCTCGCCGGTACTATGATCACCTATCCCAGTACCTACGGCATCTTTGAAGAAAGTGTAAAAGAAATTTGTGAGATTGTACACCAGCACGGCGGACAAGTATATATGGATGGCGCTAACATGAATGCACAAGTAGGATTAACCTCGCCCGGTTTAATTGGTGCTGATGTTTGCCACCTTAACCTTCATAAAACATTTGCAATACCACACGGTGGTGGCGGTCCGGGCATGGGCCCCATTTGTGTGAAAGCACATTTAACCAATCATTTACCCGGCCATAGTTCGAATGCATCAGCAAATGGCACTCAGAACGGTTCTGGCGCTGTTTCTGCAGCTCCCTTTGGATCGGCCTCTATTCTGTTGATCAGTTATGCTTATATACGTTTACTGGGACCAGATGGGTTGCGCCAATCAACCGAGTATGCCATCCTGAATGCGAATTATATGAAAGCACGACTGGAAAAAGATTTTGACATCCTTTACACCGGCATCAACGGGACTTGTGCACATGAATTCATTGTGGATCTTCGTCCGTTTAAAAATACGGCAGGCATTGAAGCAGAAGATGTGGCAAAACGTTTAATGGATTACGGATTTCACGCTCCCACCATGAGCTTCCCTGTTCCCGGAACGATCATGATTGAACCAACAGAAAGTGAAGACAAAGGAGAACTGGATCGCTTCTGTAACGCATTACTCAGCATACGTGAAGAAATCAAAGCTATTGAAGAAGGAAACGCTGATAAAGCAGATAATGCCTTAAAACATGCACCGCATACCCAGGCTGTTGTAACTGCAGATGAATGGAACCACAGCTACACCCGCCAGCAGGCAGCATTTCCATTATACTATGTAACACAGAATAAATTCTGGCCCAGTGTGGCAAGAGTAAACAATACACATGGCGACAGAAACCTGATTTGCACCTGCGAACCCGTGAGTGCATTTGCAGAATAATTAATGAGTGAGGACTGAAGGACTGAATTCAATCCTTCAGTCCTTCAATCTTTATCTGTAGATGTAAATTTTCTTCGTTTCTGCTTTGCCGTTAGTAATCAATCTTACAAGGTAAATTCCTGTCGACAGCTGCGATGTATTCAAATGCAGTGTTGATGTACCGTTGATGAGCTGCACTTGCTGTTGCTGAATCACCTGTCCGTTCATATTCAACAGTTGTACCTTCCCTTTTTCATAGCGAACATGAGTGATATACATATTTAATTCACCGGCACCAACAATTAGTTTTGTTTGAGTTTCCGGAACAGGCACATTGGCAACCGGCGTGGTGGTTGACCATACGTATTTTGTCTGCACCGGGTAATGATCGCTGGTAGTGGTGCCATAACTGGTAATCCAGCTTTCCACTTCCGTTTTGAATATTTTAGCTGAATTCGCTACATAATAACGGTTCATGTCTTTTGAGATCACCACATGATCAATTACTGTTGGATAAGAAACTGTAGATCGTTGTCCGCTCAGGCTTAATGGCAATGTTACTGCTGCAAAATTCACCTGGTCTGCTTTAAAAGCGATCCAGGAGGTGGTAGTATCCGGTGCCATTTGGGTAGTAATTGTTTTCGTGAGATCATCATTATAGTCACCTAATACAATCACATTAGAAGTTGGATATTGAAAGCGGATGGAATCATACAATTCCTGGGCTCCGGCTTTACGGCGATTGTATGAATCAATGTAATCAGGCAGATTTGCTTTTGCATGCACAGAAATAAATTCCACACGTTGCGTTACACCATTCAGTGTAATATCTGCCGACATCAGATAAGGAAACCTTCCACTACTCCAGTTATTGTAAGCATTGGAACTACCACCAAAACGAAGTACCCCATATTCACGAATCTTCGTCACTTTTGAAGTGCGGTAAACAAAAGCCAGTTTTTGTGCACTCTTGCATGAATTGGCACTGGATCCACCTGAACAAAAATCGGCTACCACAAAATCGTACCCGGGCATTTGCCTTACAACATCCTGTAAACGGGTAACACTCACCACTTCAATTAAGGCATACACATCTGCATTCAGGTTCAGCATGACCTTTAAAACATTCTCTTGTTGCAAACTATCATCATCGGGACCAAGTGATCCGCCAAACCATTCCAGGTTCCAGTTAACAACCTTCAATGTATCTCCGGGTGTTGTATAGATACTGCCTTTGCTACCTGCTAGGGCATGAACAAATAAAAGGAACACACAACTAAGTGTAAATAAAATTTTTCTCATATAACCAGGCGTTTATAACGCACAGGCGAGAATCATGGCAGCTGATAAGGTTGTTGTTCGGAGGTTAATTGAAAGCGCTATCTTCTTTCGGAAATAAACGTCTAAAATACGAAGATTCAATCAGACGAAGCACATTTAGATCATAATGAAATAGCTGTATCAATCCATGGCTGACTATTGATTTTGAAGCACAAAAGCCATGTTTTTGTAACTTGTCAGCTACAAACACCGTATTAGTTACATGACCCTTTCGCCATTTGTCAGTCAGAAACTGAAATTTTATTCTTTCCTCTCCATGTTGTTGTTGGTTTATGTGCATGGCTATAACCTCAACAACTCCTATCTGCAACCTTTCACCTTTGTTGAGGAGAAAATGACGTTCACGGCCTTTTTTGAATACTTCACAGCCAATGGATTGTTCCGTTTCCGGATTCCAATGCTTTTTGCAATTTCAGGATATTTATTTTCGTTGCACGATGAACAACCCTACTGGAAACGGATCGGTAAACGTACCCGGACATTACTTCTTCCTTATCTTCTCTGGAGTGCAATTGCCTTATTGATTACATTTCTATGGCAACAATATCCAATCACTGCTGCCGCCGTTAAAGCAGCACAACTTGACCAGATGGGCGATAACAGGCCCTATACAGAAATAGGCTGGAAAGGATTACTCACAAGATGGACATTAGTTCCCGTTGCCTTTCAACTCTGGTTCATTCGGGTACTGTTTGTGTACAACCTCATGTATCCCCTTTTAAAACGGGCTGTTATTAAAATCCCGAAAATCTGGTTTCCGATAGCTGTATTTTTCTGGTTATCCATGATGGGGCTTCATTTCATTGAAGGTGAAGGCCTTTTGTTTTTCTCACTTGGAATATGGCTGGCAAAAAACAATAAAGATCTAACCACACCTCCGAAATGGCTGCATTTAAAATGGATTGCACCGGTTTTTATCATCACAAGCATTATCAAAACAATACTGGCATTTTATTTACCCGCCGGCACACCTGGCGGCATCACATTACTGATTCTGCATAAAACTGTTGTATTTACCGGGTTTATTACTGTATGGTTTGGTTGTGATGCTATCGTACGCTGGTGTATGAGCAGGCAATGGTTTATATGGCTGAGTGCTTTCTCGTTTATCATATATGCACTACATGTTCCACTAATCAATTACACCATGTGGCTGATTCACCCTTATACAGCGCATTTCGCTTATCACAGACTGTTAGAATATATTTTCCTTCCCTTTGTCATCATTCTTTTTTGTGTGATTACCGGAGCACTCTTACGAACGGCGGCACCAAAAGTGTACAGTTTCTTAACCGGTGGAAGGGGATTCTAAACCACACCTCAACAAAACTTCCTGCAGCCTGAAGAAACGATACCTTTGCTGAAATCAGAAGTATGGCAGAAGATTTACAAATCATCAGGGGAAGCAAGGAGGAGCAATATCAATCGCTCCTGCCCCAGATTAAAGGATTGCTAACAGGCGAAGAAGACCTTACCGCCAACCTGGCAAATATTTGTGCGGCTTTAAAAGAACAATTCGGTTGGTTGTGGGTGGGCTTCTACCTCGTAAAGTCATCGGCTAAAACGGCAGAAGGCGAAGAACTGGTATTGGGTCCATTTCAGGGGCCGGTAGCCTGTACACGAATCCGTAAAGGCAGGGGTGTTTGTGGTACAGCCTGGGCGCAGGAAACTACAGTGATTGTTGCAGACGTAGAGCAATTTCCCGGACATATTGCCTGCAGCAATTTAAGTAAATCAGAGATTGTAGTGCCCGTTATCAGAAATCAAAAAGTAGTCGCTATCCTCGATATTGATAGTAATGAACTGAGTTCATTCGATACAACGGATCAACAATACCTGGAACAAATCATTTCCCTCATTGAATTCTGATCATACACATGAAACATCAAATTCTTATTTACGGAGCAAATGGTTATACAGGAAAGTTACTGGCACGTTATGCTAAACAATACAATCTTGTTCCGGTTTTAGCAGGCAGAAACGAAACCGCCATCCGTTCATTAGCAGAAGAATTACAATTCCCTTATACGGTTTTTTCGCTGGACGATGAAGAAGTATTGAAGAAACAATTAGAACAGGTATTCATTGTGATTCATGCTGCAGGCCCCTTCAAACAAACAGCCAAACAAATGGTGGAAGCCTGTATTAACACTCAAACTCATTACCTCGATATCAATGGTGATATTTCTGTTTTTGAATTCATCAAACAATATGATGCCGCAGCAAAAAATGCCGGCATTATGCTAATGCCTGGTACAGGTTTTGATGTGGTACCAACAGATTGTATGGCACTTCAACTGAAAGAACTTTTGCCCGATGCCACCGATCTCAAACTGGCTTTTGTGCCAATGGGAGGAAGCCTGAGTCATGGTACGGCTACAACGATGGCCAGCAAACTGGGCGAAGGTGGTGCTGCCCGTATTAATGGAAAAATTGCAAACAAACCATTGGGACAACATTCCATGTGGCTGCAGTTTGAAAACAAAAAAAGGTTTGTAATGTCGATTCCATGGGGCGATGTATCCACTGCCTATTTCACAACAGGTATCCCCAATATTGAAACATACACAGGTGTTACACCTCTCACCTATCGTTTATTGAAATTTCAGTTCATGCTGAATTGGTTGTTACGTACAAAATGGATGCGTGGCATTATTCAAAATAAAATCAATGCGGCTCCAGCCGGACCAACAGATGAGCAACGGGCAAACGGAAGTACTTATATCTGGGGAAAGGCAAGCAACAAAAAAGGAGATGCTGTGATCCGGAAATTTGTTTGTGCCGATGGATATACATTCACCGTATTAGCCACACTGCATATTGTGAAAAAAATCATCGATGGTGTTTACAAACCGGGCTACCAAACTCCGGCAGCTGTTTATGGGCCTGGCCTCGCATTTGAAATAGAAGGGACAAGAACGATTGATTAGTTAGCGGATTCTTTACAGCTATAACAAATCACAAACTCTTTTACTTTTCGGGGACGAAACGTTTGCACCAGTCTTGTTTGTAGTTCATGATGCAACTTTCGTTTCCCCGCTTTGGCTTTGTTAAAATTAAAAACATCATACAAAGCAAAAGGCTCATCTGTTCCTGCATCAAAATACATAATTACAGAACCGAGCGCATTATCAACAAATGAAAGCCCGTACAAATTCACCCTTGCACGATAGATCAAAGGACTTGTTGTGGTTTCTTTTTCAGATATAATAGTTTGCCTGTGTTGCAATACATAAGTTTTAATCAAACTGAACTCTTCATCTGTTATGTAAAACGTGGCACCTGTTGCATTGAGGTAGTGCTGAAAGGTTTTCCTTTCAAATAAAGATCCTGATTTAGGATGCAACCACATCAAACTGAAAAAAAATGCTGAATATCCTTTTAGTTTCTTCTGTTGAACAGCCGTTGAATAATATCCGGTGCCCTGGACTCCGGCATCAGCAACGGTGACTGCATTCGCCTGCTGGGCTATTGCGCACAGACCAGTCAGCTGAAGATAAAGAAGGAACATATATCGCATGAATGATAAAAATAAAACGGAAAATCGACTTGTTATACAACTGAACTAAGATTAAAATAAAAATGGCGATAAACATGTAAAAATGCAACTTTGCATCACAATCAACGCACCTGAAAGATTATTATGGCATATTGAATATTCCAGTTACCGCAACTCTTAAAGAGATCAAACAGGCGTACCGTAAACTGGCCATGATGCACCACCCTGATAAAAACAATAATAATAAAGAGGGTATTGCCCTGTTCAATGAAATTAAAGAAGCGTATGAGGTATTAACAAACCCCACACGCAAGGAAGCTTACCTGCAGGAGCGTTGGCTTAAAAAAGCATCGGGGCAATTCAAAGCAGACGAAATGATCACCCCTCCCAATATTCTCCGCAAGGCTCTGGAAATTAACAAGTCCGTTTTTCAAATGGATGTTCACCGCATGAATTACAGTGGCGTTGCTTCGAAAATCTGCCGGTTCCTGAGTAAGGAAATGATTGAACAATTAAATGGATTTGGTGATACTGAAATAAACAGGCTTATTGTTAAATACCTTACCGATGCCACTTCTCCCTTTCCGCTTGCTGATACTATTCTTGTGGCCGAACGGCTTCACCTGCTGGCGGGAAATGATGCTATAAGCCGTGCATACATCAACCGGCAACTGGAATTAAAAAAGCAACAACTTCTTTATCGTAAATGGAAGTATGTGGCCCTCCTTGCGGTAACCATATTTATTTGTTTACTTATATATTGGTCGGGTCAATGATCACCGCTCTTGCGCCTCCCTGCTTATCTTTGCTCCATGCATTATGTTTCTGCCGAAGGTTTAAGTAAGAGCTACGGAATCATTCCGCTTTTTTCCAACATCACATTTCATATTGAAGAAGGCGACAAAATTGCCCTGGTGGCCCGTAACGGCAGTGGCAAATCCACTTTGCTTAAAATTTTATCCGGACAAGAAACAGCTGATGAAGGAACCTGCCGTATTCACAAAGATGTAACCATTGCACTGTTTGAACAGGAACCTGGCTTTGTAGAAACAGATACTGTACTGGATAATATATTTCATCACAGCCATCCTGTTATTAATGCTATTAAAGCTTATGAAGCCCTGGTGGATCATATGGAGGAAACAGAAGCTTACCAGCATCAACTCAACCATGCCATTACAAAAATGGATGAACTAGGTGCCTGGGATTTTGATTCGAAAGTGAAACAGATTCTCGGCAAACTGAACATTCACCAACTGCAACAGGAAGTAGGAACGCTTTCGGGCGGACAGCGGAAACGTGTTGCTTTAGCAAGAACATTAATTGATATAGGTTTCGAACACAAACATGTTCTACTCATCATGGATGAACCCACCAACCATCTCGATGTGGAAATGGTGGAATGGCTGGAACATTATCTCAATAAAGAAAATATCACATTGTTACTTGTTACGCATGACCGCTATTTCCTGGATGCAGTATGCAACGAAGTATGGGAATTAGACGGCAGTACACTTTATGAATACAAAGGTGATTATGAAAATTATCTTGAGAAAAAAGCGGCTCGCATTGAAAGTGAAATTGCAAGTATTGATAAAGCACGGAACCTCTATCGAAAAGAACTTGAATGGATGCGCAAGCAACCAAAAGCCAGAACAACAAAAAGTAAAGCACGACAGGATAATTTTTATACAGTAGAAGCAAAAGCTAAACAAAAAATCGAAGACCAGCAATTACAACTGAGCATGAAGATGAATCGCTTGGGCGGCAAGGTTGTGGAAATGAAAAAAGTGTACAAGACCTTTGGCGAAAAAACAATTCTTAACGGGTTTGACTATACGTTTAAGAAAGGAGAACGGGTTGGTATAGTTGGGAAAAACGGTGCCGGTAAATCTACATTTATCGACATCATTCAAGGAATACAGGAAGCTGATAGCGGTAAGATCAACATTGGAGACACGGTGATATTCGGCAACTATTCTCAAAAAGGGTTACTCATTAAAGAAGATATGCGTGTCATTGAATTTGTGAAAAACATTGCCGAAAGTTTTCCGTTGGCCACCGGGGGCTCTTTAAGTGCAGCGCAATTTCTTCAACTGTTCTTATTTGATCCCGAAAAACAATATACTTATATCTCTAACCTGAGTGGTGGCGAAAAAAGAAGATTGCATTTATTGTCTATCCTGTTCCGCAATCCCAACTTCTTGGTTTTGGATGAGCCTACCAACGACCTGGATCTGCCCACATTAGCTGTACTGGAAAATTTTCTAAGTGAATTTGCTGGTTGCTTATTAATTGTAAGTCACGATCGGTACTTCATGGATCGATTGGTTGATCATTTATTTGTATTTGAAGGAAACGGAGAAGTAAGAGACTTCCCCGGCAACTATTCACAATACCGCATCTGGCAGAAAGAGCAAGAAGAGATTAAAACTGAAAAAGAAAAGGAATCAGCAGAAAAACAACCAAATCATTCTGTACCATCTGCAGCACCAACAGAAAAGAAAAGGCTTGGCTTTAAAGAAAAACGTGAGTTTGAATTATTACAGAAAGAAATTGAGGAATTGACTGCTGAAAAAGCAATAATTACAGAGAAGTTATCAGCAGGCAATGTGTCGTATGAAGAACTGCAGCAACTTTCCGGGCGTATTGGAGAAGTAACTCTGTTGCTGGATGATAAAGAATTACGTTGGCTGGAATTAAGCGAATACGAATCCTGATCAATCAAGTAATTTAAAGTCTTCGGTCTTTTCCAGTTGTTCTATCATAAAAGTAGCAGCTGGTGGCGGCACCGAAAGTTTCCTTAGTGTAAGATCCATCCAGGCAAGGTCGGCATTGATAACTGCAGCCAAAATACCATCCGTTTTTAAAATTTCATGCCGCACACTCCATCTTGATGCATCAGCTCTGCATTGTGATAATTTCATAGTTACTGTTACCGTTTCTCCTGCATTCAACTCCCGGCGAAACACACATTCTTCACGAAATAAAATGGGCCCGATCAACAACTGTTTCATCATTTCTGTGGTAAATCCGTTTTCAATCAGGAAACTCATACGGCAATGGGCGCCCAATTCATAATAACGTGAATGACTCACATGCATATTGGCATCCACATCGGACCAACGCATTTCAAATTGTTTGGAAAACGGCTTCGACATTTGATAAAGTTACAACCTATCTAAAACAAAATGGCCGGAATCAATCCGGCCATTCATTATTATCAGAAGATGATTAATCTTTGTTGTAAAGCAGGTTGTAATATTCATCTGCCATACGGTTACTGTCGAACTGGAAGCGAACATCTCTCATTCCGTTCTTTACAATCTGGCGCCATACATTGCTATTATCGTAGTACAACGGCAGAATTTGTTTTTCGAGAATTTCATACAACTGATCCAGATCGTATTGATCCTGCTCATGCACATGCATAGAACTGTAGTCAACAGACGGAACAATAAAGCTATTGTTTCCGTGGTTTGCAAATTCGCAAATCCATCCGTCAAACGTACTGAAGTTCACTGCACCGTTCATAGCAGCAGTCATACCACTGGTACCACTGGCTTCACGGGGAACACGTGGGTTGTTTAACCAGATATCAGCAGCCTGTTTTAAGCGTTTGCTCAGTGCCAGTTCATAACCAATACATACAGCAACATTTTTGTAGTTTTTGCTGAGGTGTACCAGGTGATTGAAATCGCTGATAGCAGGATAATCAACCGGGTAAGGTTTACCAGCCCAGATGATCTGAACAGGATATTTCTTATTGGCCAGTAATGCATTAAAACGATCAAGGTCACGTGTGAGTAATTCTGCACGTTTGTAGCCGGCAAAACGACGGGCCCATACAATGGTAAGAACATTGGGATCAAACAATTTACCTGTTTGATCGGCGACTAAATCAAATGCTCTTTTCTTGAGGTAATTTTTACGATCGTCGAAACGTTCGTCGTTACCTTCATCCATTGCAAAATACATCTGCTTATCGGCCCAGTATTTCCAGTTCTGTGCATTGGTTACACTTGTGATGGGAGCAACGTTTTCATAACTACCCCACATTTTACGACTCACTTCACCATGCAATGCGCTCACCCCGTTTGCAATACGTGCCATGCGGAGTGCTGCCAGTGAATGGTTGAACTGATCGTCATATATACCGGTAATCTTGCGTACTTCATCAAGAGGAGTATTGCAGAAATAACTCATCTTTTCGCAGAGATAAATATCATGTTTTTCATTACCCGCTTCTTCCGGAGTATGGGTAGTGAACACCAGGCGTTTCTTTACTTCATCCAGACTACCATATTTGTTGTACAGGTAAAATGCAGAAGAAATACCATGAGCTTCATTCAGATGATAAACATCGGGTTTGTAACCAAGCTCATCAATCAGTTTTGCACCACCAACACCAAGTAGAATAAACTGAGCCACTTTAGTAGCAACGTTTGCATCGTACAAACGATGACAAATGGTTTGTGAAACATAGTCGTTCTCCGGCAAATCGGTGCTCAGTAAAAACATAGGAGCCGATTTGAACGTTTCCGGGTTGAGGTACCATGCTTTCACCCATACAGGATGTTCGTGAATGGTAATTTGAAATTTAATACCGGTATCTTCCAGGAAGTTGTAAATCTTTTCATTCCATTGCACCTGCAACGTTTGATCCTGGTTGCGGGCCTGGTCGTAATAACCATACTTCCAGAGAATACCAATACCAATTAAATTTTGTTTGAGTTCGTATGCGCTGCGCATGTGAGATCCGGCGAGAAAGCCCAATCCACCGCTGTAGATTTTTAAGGGTTGATGTACTGCAAACTCCATTGAGAAGTAAGCCACTTTCTTACTATACCTTGCATCTGCCTGATACGGAACTTTGTAGTTTGTAAAGCTCATAAGTCGATTTAGTTTGCTAAAGGGGTCGCAATATAACCCATATTCGTGAAAAACCGATCGTTAGCCTAAATTGGTTATTCACAAGGGTTTTAAGGCAAAATGGCAGTTGCTTCTATTTCGATGAGCAAGCGGGAATCAATCAGCTGAGACACTTGTACCATTGTTGCAGCGGGACGAATATGTTGAAATACTTCTCCGTGTGCTTTTCCTGCCTCTTCCCATCGGGAAATATCGGTAATATACATTCGGGTGCGGACTACATGTTCCAATGATGCGCCCGCCTCTTTTAACGCTGTTTCAATCTTTTGTAAAATAAATTTCGTTTGCAGATACACATCTCCCTCACCTATCAATGTTTCACCATCAACAGCAGTTGTACCCGCCACTTCAACTACATTTCCCACCTTTACTGCACGGGAATACCCTACTACATTCTCCCATGGAGAACCAGAGCTGATTAACAAACGTTCCTTCATGAACAATGTGGATTACTTTTTCTTTGTCCCGGTCTTTTTCTTAGCCGATTCCTTTTTTCGTGCATAATTCCCTTCAAAAAAACAGGTAATGTCTCTGTAACTACCGCATCCTGTTTCTTCTTTTATTGAAACAGAACCACCGGTAAATGAGAACTGAATAACGCAAGGACTATTGATATCACGAAAAACGCCCTTTCCATTTCCCACCCATTCACCATCGCCTTTCAGTTCACCATTGCAACTTCCATTTTGTTTGCTGAAGTGAATAAAGAAACGAAACTGTTTGGCAGTTGCTCCATCACGCACAGAAACAAGGTTGTTTTTATCAATGCTGTAATCGGCAGAAAATTTATTCTTACGGGGAAACGTATCAATCGGATTTCCCATGATTTGATTACTGCGATCCTGCGTATTATTCGTCATGGCAATAATCATTTTACCAGTAGCATCCATGTAATAAATTGTTTCTGCCGTCCAGTATTCTCCTGTAGGTGTTTTTTGCTCCTGGATCATTGAAATATTATAGCGGCTGTCAATCTTGCAATACTTATTGATACCGGCTTTCGGAATATTATCGGCTACTTTCATACCGCCCAGGAACTGCGCCTTCGATGTATAATAAAGCAAATGAACAGCCCGTTTGTTACCGGCTACAGACTTTACGAAAAGATAATTCCCTTTCTGATTATCTGTTGATTTACCAACGAGGAACAACTTTAACTGTTTCTCCTGCGGAAAGTAGGATTTAAAAACAGAATCGGGTATGAAGGTTTTAAAAGCAGCCAGATGAATTTTTGCAGAATCTGATTCCTTTCTGTTGACAACCGAATCATTAATTACAACCGGAGTTGCTAACTGGGGGGCAATCGAAATAAAATCTGCAACAGTAAGGTGCTCATCTGACACCAATTTGGGCTTTTCTTCTTTACAAGCAGCAAAAATCAACAAGCATAAAAACCATGAATATTTCAACGACATATCATTTCGTTTGTGTGAAAATAAACTATCAAAACTGTGCCACAAAATAGAAATCACCTAAAAAACCATTGTTACCGGGTCCCGCCCGGTGGTTCTTGGAAATACAGGGTTTATTTTTTAGATTTGTCTAAATTTTATTTTAATAAGTCATGAACTTTTCGATTGCTGAGGAAAATTATATCAAGGCCATCTGGCGGTTACAGAAAGATCAACGGAATGTAACCACCAACGAGCTTTCAGATGAATTACAAACCAAACCGGCATCGGTAACAGATATGCTCAAACGGCTCACTGAAAAGAAGCTGTTGAATTATCAGCCCTACTACGGGGTAAAACTTACGGCCGAGGGGAAAAAACTGGCCCTTTCCATTATCAGGCGGCACCGGCTTTGGGAGTTCTTCCTCGTAAACAAACTCCAATTCAACTGGGATGAAGTGCATGTAATTGCAGAAGAACTGGAACATGTGGGTAGCCAGGAATTAATTGACCGGCTGGATCAGTTTCTCGGCTATCCCAAAGTAGATCCGCACGGCGATCCCATTCCTGACAAAACGGGAAAAGTGTTGCAACTGAAACAAACACGTTTATCCGATTGGCCATTGCATGAAACGGCTAAAGTTTCCGGAGTAGATAACCAATCGGCAGAAATGCTGGAGCTTCTTCGGCATAATAAAATCAGCATCGGGTCAAAGCTGGAGTTAAAACGGAAATTTGATTTCGACGGATCCGTTGAAATAAAAATGGGGCGGCAAACTGCTTTCACCATCAGTAAGCAGGTGGCACAAAATCTTTTTGTAACCAATGAATAAACAACACGATCACTCACTCAGTGAAGTACATGCATCGGTAGATATTAATAAAAGACGTCCGGGCATCAGGCGTGTACTTGCATTTTTAGGTCCGGCCTATATGATCAGTGTGGGTTATATGGACCCGGGCAACTGGGCCACAGATCTGGCTGGCGGTAGTCAGTTTGGCTATACGCTTATATGGGTGCTGTTGATGAGTAACCTCATGGCAGTTTTGCTGCAAACATTATCAGCAAGGCTGGGCATTGTGCGTGGGCTGGATCTTGCACAGGCTAACCGTGAAACCTATCCCAAATCAGTAAATTTCTTATTGTACATACTGGCAGAAGTTGCCATTGCAGCAACAGACCTGGCTGAAGTATTGGGCATGGCCTTGGGTATTCAATTGCTCACCGGCTTACCATTGATGTGGGGCGTAACTATAACTGTATTCGACACTTTTCTTTTATTGTTCCTGCAACACATGGGCATCCGAAAAATGGAAGCCTTTATCATTGCATTAGTTGCCATTATTGGTATTTCTTTTTTTGCAGAAATTATTCTGGCGAAGCCACACATATCAGATATTGCCGGCGGTTTTGTTCCAAAGATCCCCAATGATGCTGCCTTATTTATTGCCATAGGTATTATTGGTGCCACGGTAATGCCTCACAATCTTTACTTACATTCTGCTTTAGTACAAACGAGAAAAATTGACAAAACAAAATCAGGTATCCGGCAGGCATTAAAATGGAATTTCATTGATAGTACCATCGCATTAAACATTGCGTTTCTTGTAAATGCTTCGATACTTATTCTTGCAGCCACAGTGTTTTTTAAATCGGGCAATACACAGGTTGCACAAATTAAAGAAGCACACCAGATGCTGGCACCGCTGCTTGGTTCTTCATTGGCTCCTATCTTATTTGCAGTGGCGTTGATTGCTGCCGGACAAAGCAGTACCATCACCGGTACATTGGCCGGACAGATTGTAATGGAAGGTTACTTGCGGTTACGGATTAACCCCTGGGTACGTCGTTTACTTACACGCTTACTGGCTATTATACCTGCACTTTTTGTGATTCAGAGTTTTGGAGAAGATAAACTGGACAGCCTGCTGGTTTTTTCACAAGTAATATTAAGCTTACAATTAAGTTTTGCTATTATACCACTCATTCATTTTGTAAGTGATAAAAAAACAATGGGCGACTTTGCGATTAAAACACCTGTGAAAGTTTTAGCATGGATGGTTGCCGCTATTCTTGTTTTCCTCAATATAAAAATGGTGATAAATGAGCTTAGCCATTTTTTAGAATCGGGCCACAGCATCTGGATTTTAATGTTGCTTGTTTGGGTTTGCTTATTATTTATTGCTTTGTTAGGATTTACTATTTTTTATCCATTCCTTAAAAAGAAAACAGCTGTACATGAAATTGGTGTTCATACAGAACCTGTAGAAGAAAAGATCGTAAGTATCCCGGAAGTAAAACAATTCGGCACTATTGCCATTGCACTTGATTTTGGAGAAGCCGATGAAAAACTGATCAGCCATGCGTTGGCCCAGGGTAACAAATCCTCTTCGTATATTCTCATTCACGTAGTGGAAAGTGTATCGGCCAGTTTACTGAAAAGTGAGAGTGACGACTTTGAATCCAGAAAAGATGAGGAACGATTACAACTGTATGTGAAACTATTAAAAGAAAAAGGATACCAGGCAGAAGGCATTCTTGGTTTCAATAAACCATCAGCAGAAATAGTACGGATTGTAAAAGAATCCACTTCTGATTTGTTGGTGATGGGTGCACACAGGCATAAAGGATTCAAAGATTATTTGTTTGGCGAAACCATTGAATCGGTTCGTCATGAACTGGAAATTCCGGTGCTCATTGTGAATGTGTAAGGATTATTCCAGCAGCATAATATTTCCTCTTCTTGTTTCAACCGGTTGATTGTATACAGAGAACCGGGCAGTCCAGATATATTGTCCGGCTACCGCTTTTTTCCCTTTGAACCAACCATCCCATTTTTCTAACGGGTTTTCAGAATAGAAAACCAATTCGCCCCAACGGTTATAAATACGTAGTTGATAATTGGATAAATAATTGATTCCTCCCAATGGGCCGAAGCTGTCATTTACACGATCATTGTTAGGTGTAAAAGCAGATGGAAAATAAATACCGATACAGGAAAGATCTACCGGCATCTGTATCACAGCAGTATCGCCACAGGAACCGGCCGATGTAACAACGACAGAATAATTACCTGCATTCAGCCCGGTTGCTGTTACAGTGGTTTGTGCCGGATTTGCAGACCATAGATAAGTATAAGGCCCTGCCGGTCCATTCACCTGTACAGTAGCTGCCCCACCCCCTCTGTCGCCCGGACAGGTTGCCACTGCAACAACAGAAGCGGTAGCTTTTATAATTGATACTTTTTTAGTAAGCACCAGCGGTTGCAACCCTGTTTTACTTAGGGTGAGCGTTACCGTGTATTCGCCGGGTGATGTATATGTATGTTTGGGTGAAGCATCCTTTGATTGGTTGTTATTCCCTGAGCCTGCATCGCCAAAATTCCAGTCGTAGTCTGTATAACATAAATCTGCCGAAGCGGTAAAAGAAACAGTGGAATTACTGATACAAGTTGAATTGATCATACCGGTACCGGTTGGAGCTTCTGTTATACTGAAATCATCAAAAGCAAATCCGTCGTAATTATTGCACAGCGTACCTGCACCAAAAATAAAACGAAACAAAACTCTTGGCTTTCCTGCCAGAGATGGAATCGTATGTGATGAGAAAACCCATTGTTTACTCCCTCCTCCGTTGCCACAGCTGCCTCCAGCAGCATTACCATTGCCTGACCATCCCTGACGTGCTTGTGTAAAAGGTGTGAGATAGGTTACTGCTCCCTGGTTATACCAGTTTTGATTGATACAATCCGATGATGCTGTACCAACAGTCAGCCAGGTAACACCTCCATCATCAGAATATTGAAAGGCAGCTCCATCATACACCAACTCTGTTTCCCAGAAAACCTTCATAGAAACATAGGGATACTTCAGGTTGGTAAAATCAAAACAAGGGCTTTGTACAAATGATGCTTCACTGTTACTGTAAGAAGAGCCTGTAATTCCTCCGGTAGTCCAGCACCGAAGTCCGCTTGCAGCTGATGTGATTACCGGTTTTGCAACAACGCCCCATTCCCAGGAGGAGCCAGTCCCACCGGTATACCATCCTCCTTCGCTTGATTCAAAATCCTGTATATAAGGGAACGTTGTTATGCATTGCGATTTCGCATCTGCGCCCGCAAGAACGAAGATCAAAATCCAAAAAACATATCTGAATATACAGGTTGACATTATATACTTTTCGAATCAGAAAACAACAAAAATAACCATTTGAAGTTCTTCAACTGAGTTAAAAAGAAAAGGCTCCCCTAAGGGAGCCTCACAAAAATCAAATCATGTAGTTTATAATGCGATACCAACACCTACCTGAATCGTTTGGCTTTTCCATTTTTCAGGTGTGCTTGCATCACTGATATCACTCAGTCCCACCGCATAGCGGCCATATACACGAATTTTAAGAATATTTAATTGTGCACCTACTAACAAAGACATATCGCCTGTTTTAAATGCTTCTTTACCATTATCAAGCAGGTTCTTACTCTTATCAAGTAAAATACCAAACTGCGGACCAGCCTGTAAGGTGAGTACTTTAACGGGCTTATAATTCAGTAACAGCGGAATACTGAGATAATTCAATTGAGGATTTTCAAATTTTGTTGCATCCACCTGGTATACATTATTGAATCCGGAAACAGTATCGGCCTTAATCTGGTTCCATAATACTTCCGGCTGTATACCCCATTTCTTGCCCAACCCTATTTCCACAAATCCACCAACATGATAGCCAAGTGCATATTGGTCACTGAAATTTTTTCCATCAATTTTTCCAAGGTTGGCACCCAACTTTGGACCAAACTTTAAACTTTGTGCAGAAGCGGCAGAACTAACCAATACTGCAGATAACAGGATGACAAGATACTTTTTCATGTGTTGTTGTTTTGTTTTTTATGTAACGGCGAAATAAATGCCATGTTTAAATATGAGATTGTAAATAATTGTTAAGAGAACTATTCCGCTTAAAACATAAATCCTGCCTGCAGGGAGAAAATTGCACGAAACTTATTTTCACTGCTAAGCAAATAATAATCCATGTATAAGCGAGGGCTCACGTAAAACTTTCCGAAATAACCGGCAGCATCTATACTTAAACCAAGCGACTGCATGGCAAACCCGGTTGAGTTTAGAAAGTTTCTGGATTGATTGAGATTAGGAAACCGTTCATGAAATAATTTCAAAACCTGGTCTCTTAAAAATGGCCGGTTTTGTAAAAACAATTCTGTGCGGGGCGATAATACACTTACAGATTTATACTCCACATCATACGAATTTGCTGCAAAAAACACAAGAAACGAAGGGGTGAGTGTGTAGTATACCGACTGCTTCTTACCATTAAACGTAAACTTATGCCTGAAGGATGCTGTAACAGAAACATCACGTAAACGGATATTTAAAGTATCGTAAATAGAAAACCGGATGGTTGTATCCGGCCTGGGAAACGGCCGGTTCAATACAATAAAGCTATCGGTCTTACTTGTTTCTGTAAACTTTCCGGTGGAGTATCCAACAGCAACCGAAGGCTTCACTTCCCATTTGTTATACTCGGCATAACTGTATAAATCATTATTATAGGGGGAAGTGTTCGATTCAAAATTATTATTCCCTATGAAGCGTGTATAATAGACACCGAAATCAAACGCTTTCTTTTTTGAAAAATCATACCCCGGAGTTATTCCATGTTGCATAATACCAGACTGTCCGCCACCAATCAAGTAATAATTCGTATAAGCCAGGCTAAATCCGGATTTATCATTATAAGATATGGAAGGAGTAAGTGTAACCCGGTTGCTTGTTTGCTGTGCATTCAAAGCCATATTGCTTACACTGAACTGCGAATTACTAACGCCTATGCCTACCTGCCAATATGATTTAGGCGCCCTTAATGAATCGAGCATAGACAAAAACGCATCCACTTCCTTTTCGAGTGAATCTGTATTAAATGGCAGGCTATCTGTTTCCGGTAACTTCTGAGCAACAGAAATAAGCCCGATCCACATAAAGACCACCAGCAGAATAAGCATTTTCTTCATATACAATATGGCGCAGATGATAAGACTGCCTTTCTGCAAGATAGTTTAACCTTTGAATATCAGGATAATTCAATCAGGGTGATTTCGGGTAAAATACCCACCCTGCCCGGATAGCCAATGAATCCAAAGCCCCGGTTTACATATAATTTTTGTTTGCTTTCCTCGTACAAACCGGCCCATTGGCGGTACATGTATTTTACAGGGCTCCATCTGAAACCGGGTATTTCCACCCCAAACTGCATTCCATGGGTATGGCCTGCCAGCGTAAGATCGATATCAGAGTATTTGCTTGTTACTTCTGCATTCCAGTGTGAAGGGTCATGGCTCATCAATACTTTAAATGGAATTTCTGTAGTTCCTTCATGTGCCTGCTCTAATTGACCGAAAGAGGGAAAATTGGCTTTCGCACTGATATTATCCACCCCAATCACAGCCATTTTATCAGCTCCGTTTTCAATAATTACATGCTCGTTACTGAGTGTTTTCCAACCCAGCTGTTTATGTACTTCTTTTACTGCAGCAGCGTTTTCCAGGTGCAGTTGACGTAATTGTTCTTTTGTTTCAGCAGTGGGGAAACCATAATCATGATTACCAAGCGTTGCATAAACGCCATGTTTCGCAGACAGCGTACTGAAAATATCGACGTAGTCTTTCATTTCGGTGGCACTGTAATTCACCAGGTCACCGGTGAATAAAATCACATCTGCATTTTGCGCATTGATTTTCTCGATTCCTCTTTTAACAGCTTCTTTATCTGTAAAACTTCCACTGTGTATATCACTGATGTGAACAATTTTAAACCCTTTGAAAGCAGCAGGCAGATTGGGGAAATGCAGAGCTACTTTTTGCACATTGTATCGATACTTATTGCCAAAGCCGTACAAGAGCGATCCAAACAAACCTCCGCCCAGTGTTATTCCCATCCAACTGAGAAAAGCTGAACGGGTGATGCCATCTGTGCTTCCGTTATTTTTCGGATGCCAGGATGGAAATACAAAACTACCAGCCCACTGAAACACTCGGCGAACATCATCGGCCACAAAAAAGATACTGGCCAGCAATTTTGCAAGGAACAAACCAATCACAATAGCAAAGGCATACGTACGCAATAACCGGTGCCAGCTTTCATAATTGGTAAATGTGATGGACAACATGAGTCCGATCGACAACACACTGATGGCCCAGTAAGTGGTATAAACGGTGAGCCGGGTACGTGGAGCCAAGCTACCTGCTACCGACTTCAACGCCTGAAACACATAGATGTCTATCAATAATAAGATCAATAAAAATATCCACGATCCCGCTATTCGTCTCATAGTTCAAAGTTCCCTTTTCAGTTAAAAAGATGATGTTAATTTCTTTGTTTTCATCCCCGTTCAATCCAACAATCAGGGGATAAGTATTGTTCCCGAATATTATGCCGAACCCCTAATTTTGTCACATTGGCATTCAGGGAAAAGAATGCCGGCTTTCATGTTTTTCATTCCGTTTTTATGAAGTATACGTACTACGGGCATTCCTGCTTTTCACTGGAAATCAAGGGTAAAAAACTATTGTTTGACCCTTTTATTTCGGCCAATGGACTGGCAAAAGATATTAATCCGGATACAGTTGAAGCCGATTATATCCTTGTAAGTCATGGTCATGCAGATCATGTGGCCGACCTGGTGAGCATTGCCAAACGAACCGGCGCCCTGGTGATCTGCGCCTGGGAAATTTATCAATGGCTGGAATCACAGGGTGTGAGTAATGTACATCCGATGAACACGGGAGGTAAGAAGCAATTTGATTTCGGGACGGTGAAATGTGTGGTGGCACAGCACTCTTCTTCCCTGCCCGATGGCACTTATGCCGGTAATCCTATGGGATTTATCATCATGAGCGATAAAAATGTATATTATAGTGGTGATACAGCTTTAACGCTGGATATGCAACTGGCACCTCAGGGAGCACCCATCAGTGTTTGTATCTTCCCCATTGGCGATAATTTCACCATGGGCTATGAAGATGCAGCCCGTGCCGCTCACTTTGTGCAATGCAGCACAGTTATTGGTGTACACTTTAATACATTCCCGTATATTGAGATCGATACGGTGAAAGCAAAGGATCATTTCAGTAAAAACGGACTGACTTTAGTATTACCGCATATTGGCGAAACCATTTCATTATAATTAAAAGCAATAAGAGCGAACCGCTTACGAAACAATGGCCCGGATAATTGGAATAGCAAATCAGAAAGGAGGTGTTGGTAAAACCACAACTGCAATTAATCTTGCAGCCAGTTTTGCCATTCTGGAATTCAAGACTTTATTGGTGGATGCCGATCCGCAGGCGAACAGCACTACAGGTGTTGGTTTTGACCTGCACAATGTGCAACAAAGCCTCTACGATTGCTTTGTAAATAATACAAATGCAAAAGATGTTATTCTGAAGACTGAAATTCCGTATCTCGATTTAATCCCTTCACATATTGACCTGGTGGGTGCCGAAATTGAAATGATCAATCACCCCAACCGTGAAAGCGTTTTAAAACAATTACTCGAGGTGGTTAAAAACGATTATGATTTTATTGTAATCGATTGCTCGCCTTCTTTAGGCTTGATTACTGTAAATGCGTTAACGGCTGCCGATTCTGTATTGATTCCCGTGCAAACAGAATTCTTTGCATTGGAAGGCTTGGGTAAATTACTCAATACCATTAAAATTGTTCAAAGCCGCCTCAACACTTCCCTGGTGATTGAAGGTATTTTGATGACGATGTACGACGGACGCCTTCGTTTGTGCAACCAGGTGGTGAGCGAAGTAAGAAGACATTTTGAAGGAATCGTATTTGATTCCATTATTCATCGCAATACCCGTTTGAGTGAAGCGCCCAGTTTTGGCAAACCGGTGATCCTTTATGATTCTGACAGTAAAGGAGCTGTGAATTATCTCAACCTGGCTAAAGAAATTCTGCAACGAAACAATCTCACAAAAATCAAACAGGAAGATAAAATCATTGAAGTGGAAGAAAATCCCGACAATGCATAAGTCTGTTTACTGATCTTCATTCTTCCTCTCCCGATCTTCTTATTTTTGCCGCATGAGCCAATCTTCATTACGAATTGTGTTTATGGGTACGCCTGAATTTGCCGTTGCGTCATTAGATGCATTGGTGCAGGCTGGTTATGCAGTTGTGGGTGTGGTTACAGCACCCGATAAACCGGCAGGCCGTGGCATGAAACTCACCGAAAGTGCTGTTAAGAAATATGCAGTGGAAAAAGAGATTCCCGTATTACAACCGGAAAAACTGAGAGCCCCGGAATTTCTCGAAGCTTTAAAAGCATTGCATGCCGATTTACAGGTGGTGGTTGCTTTTCGCATGTTACCGGAAGTGGTATGGAATATGCCTCCTATGGGCACCATCAATGTTCATGGAAGTTTACTGCCTCAATACCGTGGTGCCGCCCCCATCAATTGGGCGGTGATCAATGGCGAAAAAGAAACCGGTGTTAGCACCTTCAAACTCAAACACGAAATTGATACCGGCAACATTTTATTACAGGAATCCTTCCCTATTGGTGAAGATGAGACAGCTGGTGAAGTGCATGATAAAATGAAAGAAATTGGTGCACAATTATTGGTGAAAACAATTAAAGAACTGGAAGCAGGAACATTAGTTGAAAAAGATCAAAGCACTGAAAGCTTCATGCAGAAAGCAGAAGGCATAATGCCAAGCATTGAGCATTCCGCATTAAGCATTCCGCCTGTTGAATTAAAACATGCTCCCAAAATTTTTACAGAGACCTGTAAGATTGATTTTTCAAAATCGGCCGAAGAAGTACACAACCTGATTCGTGGACTTTCGCCTTTCCCCGGTGCCTTCACTTATCTCAATGAGAAAATGCTGAAGATTTACAGAAGTAAAAAAGAAAGTTTCAGTTCTGATAACAAGAATGAGTATGCCGTTGGAACCTATCAAACAGATGGAAAAACATTTTTAAAGTTTGTATGCAAGGATGGATTCATTCAGGTACTGGAATTGCAACTGGAAGGAAAGAAACGAATGACCATTGAAGAATTTTTAAGGGGATACCGCTTTTAAGCAATATCCCCTTAATTAAATTATAACAGAATATTTTTTATTTACCCCAGATCAGCTCAGCATTGAATTTATCGGCACTGATTCCCAGTTGAGCTGCTGCTGCGCTACTGATGAGGAATAAGTATCCGCTGCCTGGTTTTGTTTCCTGGATGCCGGCCAATACTTTCGCATATACTGCTTTTCCGTTGGACGGATTTTTTATCATCACAATCGTTCCTTTCTCAATATTATCCATGAGGATATAATATTTACCATCGCTCCATCCGCTGGTGCTTTTGAAAATGGCGCCGCCACCATTAGAGCCTGCGGTATTTTTTCCGTTGTTCGTTTGACGATTGAACTCATCTTTAAAATATCCGGAACCTGCATAAGAAACCGGAGCCGGTTCTGTTTTCGATTCTTCTTTCTTAACCTCCACTTTAGGTGGGTCCTGTTTCACAGGTTCTTGTTTCGGCTGTTCTTTCTTGGGTTCTTCTTTTACAACCGGAGTTTCTTTTTTGGGTTCTTCCTTTTTCACGGGCTCTTGTTTCACAACTACAGGTTCTGTACGGCTCATCCCCTGTGATGCAAGCGGAGAAAGTGTTTTATCAATTTTCAGATAACCAATCACCAGTTTTTTACCGGGAGCCACTGCATCACTTTGCAGATTGTTCCAGGAACGCAATGATGCATTATCGGTTCCAAATAATTTACTGATTGATATGAGTGTTTCTTTTTCTGCCACCGCATGATACAACGGCACCACTACTTCATTTTCCTTTCTTATACCGGCTTGCCAGAAGTTGGTTTCTGTAAGCGGAATACGTAATGTTTGTCCGATGCTTAATCCGCTGGTAAGCTCCATTCCATTGTAAGGAACATATACACGTGGACTGATATTATAAATACGTCCGATGCTATAGAAATTTTCTTTGGGGCCAACTGAATGATTCAGGTAGGGTTGATTTTTTGAATCCAACTGCACCATCAACGGAGTTGTTTGTGCAAAGGAGGCTGCCATCAACAATATAAAAAAAAGAAGTAAAAAGGTTCTCTTCATGGGAATGATCATTTACGGGGCAAAGATGCAGAAATATCATGCCAAAACAAAAGCATCTTTTGCTAACATTGTGTTGAATTTAAAGAAACAAAGGACCGCCATTAAAACGTCCGGAAGATCAATCTCGTATGAATAAGACAAAATTTTATGTGGTATGGAAGGGAAAAGAACCGGGTATTTATCATACGTGGAATGAGTGTAAAGCGCAGGTAGATGGTTTTGCGGGTGCAGCCTATAAAGCTTTTCCAACCCTAATGGAAGCTGAAATTGCTTACAAAGAACATTTTGCGCAACACATCTATAAGAAATCAAAAGAAGCAACGGCAAAAAACCATCCACATGCAGGCACGCCCATACATGACAGCATTGTAGTGGATGCAGCCTGGAACAGTGTGCAGAAAGACATGGAATACCAGGGGCTGTTGTACAAAACCAACACGTTTATTTTTCATGCGGGACCGTATGCAAACGGCACGAACAACGTTGGCGAATTCCTGGCTATTGTACATGCGTTGGGTTATTGCAAAAAGCATGGTTTAGATACGATGCCCATTTACAGCGATAGCCGGAATGCAATTGGTTGGGTAAAAGCAAAAAAGTGTAAAACCAACCTTGAAGAAAGTAATAAAACAAAACACATTCACGATCTCATCCGCCGTGCCGAGCATTGGCTGGAAACAAATACATACAAAAACAAAATTCTGAAATGGGAAACTGAAGCATGGGGCGAAAACCCTGCAGACTTCGGGAGAAAATAATTCTAACGGCTCATTAAAATTCTGTATTCCTTCGGATAATAATTATTGATGCGGTTGCCCAGCAATTTCACCCAGCCGAGCTTCAACCCCTGGTGCATCACAACCGCCCAATCCCTCTTATCTGTATCCAGAATGAGATCATCTTTCCGGAGGTATTGAATTGCCTGCTCTGCTGTTAATTCAACAGCAAAAACAGAATCACTCAACAAATTGGATACTGCCAGTGAATGTTCCGGTATTAATTCACCTCTGGCTACTGTTCCTAATTCCACACCGGCATAACGCACTTTCAATTGTTCCATCAGCAGTTGAATGAACTCACTCCAATGCGCAGGAATAGCAGCAATATATTGTCCCTGGAAAACAAAAGCTTTCCCATGATGGTTTGTCAACCATTTATCTGCAGCGGTTGCCTCCGTTTTCGAAACAGGAAAACCTTTTTTGACTTTCATTTTTTTATTTACTGTCGCTTCCTTTTTCCGAAACGCTGCAATAAAAAATCCCTCGCCTTTTACTTTATCCGGCCAGAAGCGATACCCATACGCTCCGGATCTTTGCACTTCATCTATATTCCATTGCGGATCTGTCTGAAGTTGTAATCCTTCCACTTCAAAATGTTGCATCAACCAATTGAGTATTTCCTCATCTTCTTCTTCTGAATAGGAACAGGTGGAGTAAATGAGCACTCCTTCTTCTTTCAAACAACTCCATGCATCAGCAAGAATACGTTGCTGGCGCTGTGCACATAATTGCACATTGGCTTCGCTCCATTCGTTTATCGCTTCAGGATCACGCCGAAACAAGCCACTGCCGCTGCAAGGAGCATCCACTACCAGCAGGTCAAACAGGCCTTCCAGCTTTCCGAAATCTTTGGGATCATTATTGGTGACCACTACATTTGAAGATCCCCACTTGATGAGATTTTCTTTGAGAATATTTACACGTGACTGAATCACTTCATTACTCACTAATAAACTATCGGCACTTATGATGGATTGCAATAAGGTAGACTTACCGCCCGGCGCTGCACAAAGATCCAAAGCTGCAATTGACTGTGTGAGATCAACCGTTTGCCTTACAGCTTCTTCCAGGAACATACTGCTGGCTTCCTGCACATAATAAGCACCGGCATGAAACAAAGGGTCCAATGTGAAAGAGGGACGACTGGAGAGATAATAACCTTGTGCTGACCAAGGTACTTTTGTTGCTGCCACAGGAAACTGATCAACTGAAAAAGAACGTAACGGATTCATGCGCACAGAGGTTACCTGTTCTCCACTTTCATGCACTTGTATAAAAGTTTCCTGTTTGAAACTTTCTAACGATTGTAAAGCATGAATTAATAATGAAGGCAGTTGCATACATTAGGATAAACCATTCATATATTTTATTAATATATCAACACTCGATTATCACATTAATTGTTCTCGTGTGACAATAACACCTTACGCCATAAGTCAATATAAGTAAGATACTCAATACCAGTGATGTCTTGAAATTGAAATAATCCTTGATTTAAATCCTCTATAATCTCTTCTTTACTTGCATTTGCAGCGAAATCGTACTCCCATTTTTTTATTTGGAGGTAATGTCTTAAACAGTGTTCTTTGGTTTCTTTAGTTGGATAGTCGATTGTCACAAACCCATTCCCACGTTTAACAGGTTTAGAATCTGTTAACCCATACAAACTGAAGTTATCAACGTCGCCTGACAAAACTGTTTGACATTCCAAACAATTACAAATTTTTTGATGAAATACTTCAGAACTTTCCAGCCATCCTTTGGCCTTAAAAAAAGCTACAGTATCATTATATTTGATTCTGCTGTGCAAAGATTTAACATAATACTTTGCAATTGGAATTCCACCACCTACAGGAATAACAGGACGGGTCTCTCCAAATTCAGGACCATGTGCCACCCCAGTAAAATATTGTTTACCGAATTTCCCTCCCGCTGCCATAATAGAAAAATAACCTCCATGCAAGTTAATAAGCTCACGACTATTATTTTTTCTTAATCCACTAGAAAGATTTAGTAACCCTTTGAGTTCGTGACCACCAGCACTATGTTCAGATAACCCATCAATCCAAAATAAAAATCCATCAGAAGGCGAATCCCCCATTGCTTCGCAAATACTAGTTATAATTTCATTATCAAGAATAACTCCTTGACTAACAACTATTGAAGTAAATATTTTACAAGAACTAAACTCATCGAACGATTTTGCAAACTGAAGTGACCTTTGCATAATAGGAAGCCATCTAGCATAACTACTTTCAGTCATATAAAAGTAAGGAGATATTAATGCATACGGAACCAATTCTGCTTCAGTATGCTCAAGGTATTTTTTATTAACATCGCTACCAGCCATTCTTGATGAAAGCTGTTCCTTTTGAAATTTCAAAACATTATATACAAACTCTTTCAAAATGTCATCTGATTCAAGATCCTTTGAGTTAACAGGTCTTGATCCGACTAATGATTTAATTGGTTCCCCAAACTTTTCTGAGAGATTTTTTATAGGCCCCTTAATATCTAAGGTCCCATCTTTTTTGGAAGAAGTAATGTGAGACGGATCATGCTGAAACGCATGAGTTAAAGGATCTATAATATAAGGCATTTTCGGCCTTGTTTTTTCGATCAAAAAAGCTGCCATTCCATCAGGAGCATGAGTAGCCATATTTCCGTTAATTATTATCCCATCATAAGTATTTACATCAGGATAAATGAAATATCGTTGCTCAGCAAACGTTCCAAAAGTCATCCAATGTTGAATAGGCATTTTTTATCGTATTTAATTTTTTCAAAAAAATCTTTCTTTGAGGCTTCCAGATTCGTCTATTAATTGAAGCCTTTAATAAAATAGTAAATCTTTGTGTTTTGTCATTATAATGAATGATTCCATAGCCACGTCTTTCTGCTTCAACAACCAACCTTTCGGATACTTTTTTTGTCGCAACTGTTATATATATATAGTCAGCAATAACCTCATGATTTTTACATTGACTGAGTGCCCTAGTCCAATTTGACAATTTCACTTCTGTTATAGTTATCCATCTTCCCTTTTGAGCAACCACATCCGCACTTTGACCCATATTTGGAATCTCAAGAAAAACATCATATCCTTTTCTACCTAAATGCCTAGATAGTTTTTTCACTAAATCAATCTCAGTAATCTTCATATTGCTTTTTTGTTGCTTTCTATATACTCTAACTCTTCTAGAGCTTCAACCTTTATATACATTAAATAGATAACAACTATTTCAATTATTATTAAAAAAATACATAAAAGTAATACGTATTGAGAGATAGACTTAATAAAAACAAGAAGGAACAAAACTATACCAAGGATTGAAATAAATAAAAGAACTCTATTTAATAATTTATAAATGAAGTATAGTTTTTCAAATTTTTTAATATTCAGTTGAAGATTATAAAGTTCTTTATGATATAAATAAATTAAATCAGGATGCTCAGGCATCTGACCCCTAAGAGAAATATCAGTATTCAAACCTCTGTCGAATATCCTATAAAGAAGAATACAAATTTCTTCATTCTTTTTCTCAATTAGTTGATTTACTCTTTTACTAAAATCATTCTTGTCAGTAAACCATCTTTTTAAAGTTGTAGGAATTCCCCCGATTGCTAGCTGAAGCAATGGAATAACTATTGATGCAATACCAAGTGAGCTAAAAAAATCACTCAGATTTATTTCCAAGAATCTCATCCTTTATTACTGAATTTGTGGTTTGGGTTGGGTATGTCCTATAAACATATCTTAATAAAGCCCTAAGCGGCATTGTTGAAATGCGTGCCTTAAACTCTTTTAAAATATTTTTCTGATTGTTTGAAAGTGAATCATACAATTCTTTAGTAAAGGCTTCACCCTTTTGCGACAATTTAAAGTCTTCTTCTTGATATTCTTCAATTTCGTCGCTCTCCTGATTGTTATACTTGGACTTCCAAAAGTTCCATTCCTCTACTGACTCAATTATAGTTTCTTGAACTGAAGGAGTAACTTCAATAAAACCTCTTAATGTAAAAAATGTAAGATCATCATATATTTCTGAGGAAAACGGGCCATAATTCCAAGGGAAAAACTTATAGATATTTTCATCTTCTAGCTCAATATTATTCTTAAACTTTTTCCATACTTCATTCTTAAAAAGAAAAACCATCTTTATTATACGAGTCCTACCTATTATACTTTCATTGAATTGATTATTTGAGCCAGGGCTATAAAGAAGGAGTAATAGAATATCTCTCCTATTATCAACTTTTTTCATTTCGATTGATTTAAAACAAATATACTAAATAATTTAGTTTTAAATAAGTTATTAATCAAAAGCCTTTACAAAGGTTTATTCACCTTATCCAAGTCAAATATTCCTAATAATGAATGACTTATAAATTTTTCACTTCTGTAATCAGATCCTGCAATACTTTCTTGCTATCACCAAACAGCATCGATGTTTTGGGGCGGAAGAACAAGTCATTCTCAATACCTGCATAGCCCGGCTTCATACTACGCTTGTTCACGATTACATTCTTAGCCAGTTCTACGTCAAGAATCGGCATTCCGTATATGGGAGAAGAGGGGTCTGTTTTGGCAGCAGGGTTCACCACATCATTTGCACCAAGAATCAATACCACATCTGTATTGGAAAATTCTTCATTGGCCTGTTCCATTTCCAGCAAATTGTCATAGCTAACATCTGCCTCTGCAAGCAGTACATTCATATGACCGGGCATGCGACCAGCAACCGGATGGATAGCATATTTTACATCCACCCCTTTTTCTGATAATAGTTTTTCCAATTCATGACAGGCATGTTGTGCCTGTGCTACAGCCAAACCATAACCGGGCACAATAAATACTTTGTGCGAATAAGCCAGCAATACCGCTGTATCACTCAAAGAAATTTCTTTATGTGTTTGCTGGGCTCCTGTGCCACCGCCGCTTTTGGCAGCACCACCTCCGAAGTTTCCAATCAATACATTCAACAAAGAACGATTCATAGCTTTACACATGAGAATGGTAAGCAAGGTTCCTGCCGCACCTACCAATATACCACCTGTAAGCATGGCTTTGTTATCATAGAGGAACCCACCACATGCAGCCGCAACACCTGTAAAAGAGTTGAGTAATGAAATCACCACCGGCATATCGGCACCACCAATCGGCATTACAAAGAATACACCGTAAATGAGTGATAAGGCAAAAACTGTGTAGAATAAAATTTCAATTTCATCGGGACGGGCAATGAGAATATAAGCGGTTAGTCCGAGTACCACAGCCATTAACAACAGGCTTAACACCTGCTGGCCTTTGAATGAAATATCTTTGATTCGTCCGTCCAGTTTGCCCCATGCAATCATACTACCAGCAAATGAAACTGAACCAATAATCAACCCGGCCATAATCACCAACAAAGTTGTTCCGTCAAGATCAGAAAAGAAACTAAGGTTTGCCGGATCATAATGACGAACCAGGTGATCAAATTCAACCAATGAAATCAATGCCGCACAAGCGCCCCCCATGCCATTGAACAAACTCACCATTTGCGGCATAGCCGTCATCTTCACTTTTTTAGCAGCGAGTGTTCCCACCACAGAGCCAATAATCAAACCGGAAAAAATCCATCCGTAATTGTGCAGGCCTTCCCCTTCTTCTTTATATAAAAAAATTGTTGCAAAAATGGCGAGCGACATGCCACCTGCTGCCACCAGGTTTCCTTTACGTGCGGTAGCAGGATTAGACAGCATCTTTAACCCAAGGATAAACGTAACTGATGCAATCAAATAGGCAATGATGAGTAGATTCATTTCCATAACAAAAAATTCAGCTTAAAGAACCAGGTTCTTCTATGATCAATTATTTTTTCTTCTTAAACATTTCCAGCATACGATCGGTTACCACAAAACCACCCACCACATTGAGCGTACCCAGGATTACTGCAATAAAACCCAACGTTAATGCCAGGTAATTATCACCTTCCGCCTTCCCCATAACAATAATAGCTCCAATGATCACCACACCATGAATGGCATTGGCACCACTCATCAAAGGTGTATGCAATACAGCCGGCACACGACCAATTACTTCGATACCTACAAACACCATGAGCACAACGATATAAATCATTTGCTGGTGTGTTGAAAAAAAGTTCAGGATCTGTTCCATCAGATAGTTATTTAAAGTTTGTTCTTATGATTTCATACGTTCATGCACAATAGCACCGCCATGTGTGATGCAACAACCTTTCACCAGGTCATCTTCAAAATTGAGATTGATCGTTCCTTCTTTTGTAAGAACCAATTGCAGGAAGTTTAAAATATTCTTTCCATACAGCTTACTGGCATCACTGGGCATGGAAGCCGGCAGGTTGCTGTCACCAATAATGGTTACACCATTGTATACAACCGTTTCATTATTTTTTGTAAAAGGCGTATTACCACCGGTTGCAGCGGCAATGTCAATGATCACGCTTCCGTGACGCATTTGCTTTAATGTTTCTTCAGTTATCAGTACCGGCGCTTTCTTACCGGGAATCTGCGCCGTTGTAATAATGATATCCGCTTTCACCGCTGCTTCGGCTATGCGTTGCTGTTGGCGCTGCTTATATTCATCAGATTGTTCTACTGCATACCCGCCTGCTTTGCTGGCATCGGCGGCACCTTCCACTTCTACAAATTTGGCACCCAGACTCATTACCTCTTCTTTTACAGCCGGACGTGTATCAAATACTTCCACCACGGCTCCCAACCTTCTGGAAGTGGCAATCGCCTGCAATCCTGCCACACCAGCACCCAGAATTAATACTTTAGCCGGAGCAATACTTCCGGCTGCAGTCATAAACATGGGGAAATAACGCCCATACTTAGTGGCTGCTAATAACACAGCTTTGTAACCGGCAATATTCGCTTGTGAACTCAACACATCCATACTTTGTGCACGGGTGGTGCGGGGAAGCATATCCATTGAAAAAACAGAAAGTCCGTTCGCTGCCCATTGCTGCATCAGTTCCGGCTGCGTTAATGGCTGGTATACACCAATGAGAATTTTATTACTAACGTCAGCAACAGAGTCCTTGTGAATACAGAGCAATACATCTGACGACTGCTTTACTTCATCTGCAGATTTTACAGCAGCACCTGCTTTTGTATAATCTGCATCTGTTGCAAAAGCTTTATCGCCTGCACCTGATTCTATAAGTACTGTAATATTCTTTTTTACTAAAACTGCCACTGCTTCGGGCAACAAGGAAACACGGGTCTCAAACGCAGGTTCCTTCAGGACGCCTATTGTCATGTGTGAGTAGGATTTAGATCTGCATAAAGGTACGCTAAAACAGCCAGCATCAGAAGCGAATTACAAAATGTTCTTTCTGCAATTGTTGCGGACGGAAGAAAACCAGTCCGATGAAGAATAAATCTATCGTAAGCGTAACAGAAGGATGTGCTTTAATGGTTTCCCATGCTTCTTCCATCTCCCTGCTCCAGTGAATATCATCAAAAACAAATACAGATTGTGTGGTTGAAACAGACAGCAACTGGTCAAAATACCGGAGCGTGGGTTCTTTGCGATGATTACCGTCTATATACACAAAATCAAGCTGCGGTTGGGTTTGTATAACCGAAACAAGTGTTTCATCAAAATTCCCCCTGATCAACTGCACATTTTGCAAACCCAGCTGATCAAAATTCCGCCGGGCCACTTCGGCAATTGCAACTGATCCTTCCAGGGTAATCACAGGCCGGTTGCCCTGTGCTTTTGCAAGGTACAGCGTGGTTGTACCCAGAGACGTACCCAACTCCAACACAGTTGCCGGACGGAAATACTCCACCAACCGGTACAACAGCCGGGCATATTTGGGTTTCTTCAGCGATGTGGCAGCAATCTGCTGTACGGGTCGTTGTTTACGGAGACCTGTAGCCGAACCGGCACCAAAGTCTTCCACCTGCAAGACTTCACCTGATGAAAGCAGGGCTGTGCGGATGGCTTCGATTTGCTTAAAAGAAGGATCTGTAGCCCGGTTATTGAATACTTTGGTAATCAATTCAAATACAAACGGCGAATGCACCCCATGTCCTTTTCCATTGGATGCATGGATCCAATAGTTGATATATTTCAGGGCCAGTTGTACAGATGAATACATGCAGGAAAGATTACAAATGATTGCTCTTGCGTTCCCATACCTGGATGGAAAAGGAGTATGCATGTTTCTCGTCGGCAGGGAAATCGGTACTTTGCTTCAACGTCCACTCCTCCACATTCAGTTCCGGATAAAATGCATCGGCTTCAAAATGAGCATGCACACGGGTGAGATAGATTCTGTTGCAGATACTCATCGCCTGTGCATACACTTCTGCACCACCGCCAATGAAGATTTCTTTAGAACCGGTTGCTTTCGCTTTTTCAATGCCTTCTTCCAGCGTGGAAGCGAATTCAACATTTTCGTAATCCGATTGCAATCCGTTTTGTCGGGAGATAATAATGTTATGTCGACCCATCAACGGTTTATTGCCCAGTGCTTCAAATGTTTTTCGTCCCATCACCACCGGCATGGCCCAGGTTGTATTTTTAAAAAACTTCAGATCAATAGGCAGATGCCATAACAACTGGTTATTTTTTCCAATAGCATTATTGGTAGAAGCAGCAACAATATGAGAAATGAGCATACAAATAAAATTGAGCCACGAACAAGAGCCGAATATTCAACTCCACACATAGCTGTTATAAAATAACTTCACCTTACACAGCAACGGGTGCTTTAATCGCAGGATGACATTGATAGTTCTCCAATGTGAAGTCTTCAAACTTAAATTCAAAAATATCTTTTACGTCTTTGTTCAGTTTCATGGTTGGTAATGGATAAGGCTCTCTGCTGAGTTGCAATTGCACCTGCTCCATGTGATTACTGTAAATATGCACATCCCCAAACGTATGAACGAAATCGCCCGGCTCTAAATCACATACCTGTGCAATCATGAGTGTAAGCAATGCATAAGAGGCAATATTAAACGGCACACCTAAAAACACATCGGCGCTGCGTTGATACAACTGGCAACTTAATTTACCATTGGCCACATAAAATTGAAAAATCGTGTGGCAGGGCATCAGTGCCATCTTTGGCAAATCGGCCACATTCCATGCACTGATGATGAGACGGCGGCTGTCGGGATTCTTTTTGATCTGATCAATCAGGTCTTTCACCTGGTCTACCACCACTCCATTGGCTCCTTCCCAACTACGCCATTGTTTTCCATAAACAGGCCCCAGTTCACCGTTTTCATCGGCCCACTCGTCCCAGATACTAACGCCATTCTCCTTCAGGTATTTGATATTGGTTTCACCTTTCAGAAACCAGAGCAATTCATGAATGATGCTGCGGAGATGTACTTTCTTGGTGGTCACCAGGGGGAATCCTTTGCTGAGGTCAAACCGCATCTGGTAACCAAACACACTGGTGGTGCCGGTGCCGGTACGATCTGTCTTTTGCGTTCCCTGATCCAGTATATGCTGAAGTAATTGCTGATATTGCTGCATGGGCGCAAGTTACTGAAAGTCTCAACCGGGTTTCACGGTTTCACTCCAATGTGAGAAGCATGTGAATGAAAAGTTCCCTGTTGGCTCAGAGCAGGGCCCTGCGTTTCAGTTCTTTTTCGATCAGCCCCAGTTCACGGCCTGTTTGTCCGGATACCGATGTGTTTTCCTGTGCCCTGCGCATCAGGTAAGGAACAACATCTTTTATTGGTCCGAAAGGCAGGTATTTGCTCACATTGTACCCGGTTTTGGCCAGGTTGAATGTGATATTATCACTCATACCATAGAGCTGACTGAAATGCACGTGTTTATGATTGTGGGGCAATCCTTTTTCGTGCAGTAACTGAGCCGCCAGCATATTGCTCTGCTCGTTATGTGTGGCAACGATGGTGGCTACACGATCAATATTTTCTATGCAGAACCGAACAGAATCATCATAATCACGGTCGCTGCTTTCTTTATCGGGCTGAATGGGTGATGGATACCCATGTTCTGCTGCACGGTTGCGTTCCTTTTCCATATAAGCTCCCCGAACCAGTTTCATCCCCAAAATAAAATTGCGTTGCAAAGCAGCTTCATGACAATCACGAAGGAACTGTAACCGATCATGGCGATACAGCTGGGCCGTGTTATAAACCACCGCTTTGGTTTTATTGAAATGATCCATCATGAGGGTGGTTAATGCATCCACAGGATCGGTAATCCAGGTTTCTTCTGCATCAATGAGCACACCTACATTTTTCTCGGCTGCGGTTTGACAAATCATCATCATCCGGTCCCATACCCTTTGCCATTCGGCCCGTTCATCTGTGGTAAGCAGCTCCAGTGTGGCCTCATAACGTTTGATCAGGGAACCCTTGAGTAAATTCATCTGATCATTCATTTTTTCCAACAGAGCTGTACGCACAATACCCGTTACCTTGATACTCATGAACGGAATATTGGGCTGGGTGGAAGCATAATTAATCACACGAATGAATTCATCACGGGAATGATCTTTTTCTGCTTCGCCATAATCTCCACCTTCCACTCCATAGTCCAGAATCACCTGTACATTGAATTTTTCCAGGAGGTCGGCCACTTTTGCGGTTTCCTGTAAGGTTTCTCCACCAATGAATTGGGAAAACAAAGTTTTACGAATCAATCCTTTCACAGGCAGTCCTGCATTGATCGCCCAAGGGGTGATACGGGTGCCGATTTTTACCAGCCAGTTGTGGCTCATGAAAGAAAATAGGAAATGGGCTTTTTTAAGCTGAGGGTTTGTCTTGTATTCGAATGCGTTCGCTGTATTATCGAAGGAGACAGAATTGAAAGTCGACATAGGAACAATCGTTAGGATACAAAGATAGGTCAAACAGCAAATGAATTTCTATTCATTTTTATATTCTATAATCCATAATGGGTTTTGTGCCCCTGTACATGTCACAATACGTTCCGAAAAATGCTCCGATGTTTTCATTACCACCCTGATTCTTGTTTTCGGATTGATGACAGATTCATTTACCAGCACCAATTCCATAACCCCATTTTCCGGCAAAACCAGTTTAACTCTGAGCGGTTTTTGAGCAATGGAAACAGGCGTCACAACCACTTCATCATTCAGGTATACGCTTATTGAATCGTTGTGTATACTATCAACCGGGTAAAGTTCAATGGAAATGTTTTTCTCTTGAACCGATACACTTTCGATGTATTGCCTGAAACGATAAGCCGGCTCAAGTACAATTCCCAAAGAGTCAAAACGAAAAGCACGTTTTTTAAACTCTTCAGAAATTTCTTCCTCTGCCGAAAACGAAACAACTGAATCATTCCTGAATAATGCAAAAGGAAAAACTCTGGCATCAGACCATCTCCAGGTAGCAGTTGCTGTACTATCAGATTTCAACCTCAGTTCTAAAGACTCAAAATTGCCACATTCCTGCACCGGTACATTGACATTCCTTTGGAGCGAAGTGTTTTCCAATTTAATTCTATCACCATTTCTCACTCCCTGGATAAAATAATCACATCCGTATACGGTTTGATTTGAAACTCCTCTGGAATACAAGATTCCGTAAATCACCGATCCGCTTTCAATCAATTCTAAACGGATATTCATTGCTGTTCCCTTTCGTCCGCCTGACAAACGCATATGTCCTTCCCACTGCCCATAAAAATCCTGACCTGCACTGATTGAGTAAATACAGAAGATAAAAATAGATGTGAAGGTTAACCGAAAAATCACATCTTAAAAATAAGGAAATCAAACTTAAATCGCCTGGTGATTAAACGGCTGAAACACCATTTCGCTGACCACAGCACTGGCTGGTTGCTGACACAAGAACCAGATAGCCCGGGCTGCTTCTTCGCTACGGATCATTTTTTCTCTTTGTACACGGAGATCAATTTCATCCCAGAAAGGGGTATCCACCCCTCCCATGAAAAGGTTGGTGATTCGTATATCTGTGCGTTTCAACTCTTCCCTGACACTTTGCATCATTCCCACCAGTCCGTATTTACTGGCACTATAAGCTGCAGCCCCGGCCATAGGTACTTTGCCCAGCACACCGGGAATGTTGATGATTAATCCCTTTTTATTGCTTTTCATGGAGGGAAGGAATGTCTTCATTAAAAGAAACGGTGCATACAAATTGATGTGAATTGTTTTCATAAAATCCATCTCATCCAATGTATCCATTGATTTGATGATACCAATTCCGGATGCGTTCACTAACACATCTATATGACCGAAGACAGAGAAGAACTGTTCTCCTAATTTCTTCACCTGTTCAGAGTCAGTAAGATCTGCCGCATAATATCTATCGGCAGGTAACAAAAGCTCTGCAGCCAATTCCTTTAACTTCATTTCATCACGTGCCGTTAAAAAAAGCGTTGCTCCACTGGACGCTAATATTTTTGCCGTTTCTTTTCCAATTCCTCCGGTGGCACCGGTGAGCAAAATTGTTTTACCTTTTATTGTTTCCATTTTGAATGAATAGGCATGTACAACAATATCAAAAAGGAATTGTTGTAATGATCATGCATAAAGCAACACTCATTTTTCCACATCAACTGTTTGAATCAAACCCGGCGCTGCAAAAAGATGTCCCCGTTTTTCTTGTGGAAGAATTCCTGTTTTTCAAACAATACAATTTCCACAAACAGAAACTGGTGTTGCACAGAAGTTCAATGAAATGGTATGAAGATCAGCTGAAACAAAAAGGCTATGATGTTACTTATATTGAGGCGACCGATATCAGATCTGATGTTCGGGAACTCATATCACATCTTTTTTCACAAGAAATAACAGAGTTGTTGTATGTGGACCCGGTTGACAATTGGCTACACAAACGGATCAAAGAGACCTGCGCCCGGTTTTCCATTGCAACAAATGGTTTCTCCTCTCCCAACTTCCTTAACAAGATGGAAGATGTTCATTCTTTTTTCAAAAACAGGAAACCCTATTTCCAAACCGACTTCTACATCTGGCAACGAAAACAAAGGAATTTGTTACTCGATGACAACAAAAAACCATTGGGCGGCAAATGGACTTTTGATGCGGAGAACCGATTAAAGCTGCCAAAGAATGAATCAGTTCCGAAAATTCAGTTTCCCAACGAAAACAAATGGGTGAAAGAAGCAAGGGAATATGTAGAAATGCATTTTGTAGACAATTATGGATCAATTGAACATTTCAAGTATCCTGTTACTAACAAAGACGCAGAAGCATGGCTGGAAGAGTTTCTGCAGCAACGATTTGCAAAATTTGGTGTTTATGAAGATGCCATGCATACCAATGAATCTTTCCTTTTTCATTCGGTTCTTACACCTATGCTAAACATTGGTTTGCTATCGCCTGATGACATTATTCAAAAAGCAATTGCATTTGCTGCTATCAATGAAATTCCACTGAACTCATTGGAAGGGTTTGTGCGACAGATAACAGGCTGGCGTGAATTCATACGCATTGTATATGAAGCAGAAGGCAGCAAACAACGAACCAACAACTACTGGAAATTCAAACGAAAGATACCGGCTTCGTTCTGGAACGGCACAACCGGAATTGAACCCATCGATATTATTATCAAACGAATTCTCACAACCGGTTATGCACATCACATTGAGCGATTAATGGCATTGGGAAACTTTATGCTGCTTTGCGAATTTGATCCCGATGAAGTATATCGCTGGTTTATGGAATTATTTATTGATTCGTACGATTGGGTGATGGTACCGAACGTGTATGGTATGACACAATTCGCCGATGGAGGACTCATGACCACCAAACCCTATATCAGCAGTAGTAATTATTTATTAAAAATGGGCAACTGGGAAAAAGGAAACTGGCAACAAACCTGGGATGGATTATTCTGGCGTTTTATGAGTGAACACCGGAACTTTTTTGAATCCAATCCCCGATTGGGAATGCTGTTAACAACATGGGATAAAATGGATGAAGCAAAACGAAAAAATCATTTACAGTTTGCAAATGATTATCTCCAACAACTAGATAAATCTGTCATTTAATCTTTAACGATCACTTTATTTACCTGGTAGGTTCCCGGTGCCACTTCTTCAAACACAGAACCAAATCGCTTTTTGCGGATATCTGATTTGATGGCCTGGTACATATGCTGTTTGATGAACTCTTCATCCTGTTGCCGCCAATAGCCCGATTTGATCGCTACCCTGGCAATTTCTGTGTAGTGCATTGGCTCTCCGGTTGCTTTTAAAATATCGAGCGCAGCAGTGCGGAATGTAATTGCATTTAACGGTTGATAGGCTTCCATTGTTTTTCCCATAGAATCAAAACAAAACCAAACTGATTTTGTTTTGATTGAAACCGATTTTACTTCGTTATGACAAAAGAGTTTACGGTTCAGGAGACAGACAGAATCATAGAAATGGCCTGGGAAGACAGAACTCCTTTTGAAGCCATCTGGTTCCAGTTTGGAATAAGGGAACAAGAAGTGATTGCATTGATGCGCAAACAAATGAAAGCATCCAGTTTCCGGATGTGGAGAAAACGAATGAAAGGAAGAGACACGAAACATCAATCGTTACGATTAAAGGAAACCACACGATTTAAATGCTCCCGGCAAAAGACAATCAGCCTCAATAAAATTTCAAAAAGAAATTAAAGCATGTTCCCCGTTAACAGATCTGCAATTGAATCATTGATTGATCACATTGATCCCATAAGATACAGTAAGACAAGAAATTTCATCGATGGTGCTGTTACAAAACTTTCCCCCTATATCTCCCGTGGATTCCTTACACTTCCGCAAATAAAACAAGCAATCCTTTCAAAAGGATACAAACCGTACCAGGTTGACAAATTCTTACAGGAACTTGCATGGCGGGAATACTTTCAACGGGTATGGGAAGCAAAAGGCAATAAAATTTTCAGCGACTTGAAACAGCCTCAACAGAATTTATCACACCAGGAGATGCCAACTGCCATTATAAAAGCGCAAACAGGAATTGAAGCGATTGATACTGAAATACAAAGGCTTTTTGAAACAGGATACATGCACAATCATTCTCGTATGTATGTGGCTGGTATTACTTGTAATCTAGCCAAAGTTCATTGGATCCAACCTTCCCGTTGGATGTATTATCACCTGCTGGATGGCGATCTGGCAAGCAACAGCTGCAGCTGGCAATGGGTGGCAGGCAGTTTCTCTTCGAAAAAGTATATTGCCAACCAGGAGAACGTGAACCACTATTTAAAATCAACCCAGCAACATACATTTCTTGATCATTCCTATGAAACCATTCTAAAGCAGGAAATACCAGATGTTTTAAAAAGCAAATCGTTACCTCTGCTTAACACGGCACTTCCCAAAACGGATCAGGACTTTCAGATTGCAAATAATTTTCCAGTAGCTGTTTATACGTCCTATTGGCTCAACCCTCACTGGCGTTCAAATGAAAATATTAACCGTGTTCTCTTACTGGAACCATCCCACTTCAATCAGTATCCGGTAAGTGAAAAAGTAATGTCGTTTATTCTTTCACTTGCAAAAGAAAATATTCCAGGCATCCGGATTTTCACAGGAGAGTTTGAAGAACTGAAAAAAGAAATAAACCCGGATCAGCCTGTTTACTTTCTCAATCATCCGCTACACCAACATTTTTCAGGAATGGCAGATCCCTATCCGTGGATGTTTCCGGATGTAAAAGGATATCACCCTTCCTTCTTTGCTTTCTGGAAAAAGGCGCAGAAATATCTATAAAAAAAGCCACAGCATGAACTGTGGCTTTTACTTATGCATATGTAAGTTTATTCTAAACCAAAGATACCTTTATTCAACACCTGCAAGGTTTGTGTTTTAAAGGAAGAAGGCACCAGTAATGAAACGTTGTGCGGACTACCACCATAACTCACCATACGAACAGGAATTGTTTCCAGGCTATCAAACAAACGGGTTAAAATTCTGTCTGTTTTTGCAATTTCATTTCCTACAATAGAAATAATCGTTTGCTCTTTATCCACTTCAACTGTTCCAAACGGTTCCAGTTCCTGGATAATTTCTGCGAGATGTGCATCTGTATCAATGGTAACAGAAACAGCTACTTCAGAAGTAGTGATCATATCAATTGAAGTGCGGTACTTTTCAAACACTTCAAATATCTTACGCAGGAAACCATAAGCAAGCAACATGCGGCTGCTTTTGATCTTAATTGCAATGATGCCATCTTTTGCAGCTACTGCTTTCACACCTTCGCTACCCGCATCTTCCACAATCAATGTCCCTTTTGCATCGGGCTGCATCGTATTGAGCAGCTTTACAGGAATATTATAATGCTGTGCAGGCCAGATAGAAGCCGGGTGCAGAATTTTTGCTCCAAAATAAGCCAGCTCAGCAGCTTCATCAAAGCTCAGTTGCTCAATAGCCACCGTCTTCTTCACTACACGTGGATCGTTATTGTGCATGCCATCAATATCGGTCCATATTTCACACACACTGGCATTCGCTGCTGCTGCAATGAGAGATGCACTGTAATCACTGCCGCCACGTTTCAGGTTATCCACTTCACCTCTTGCATTGCGGCAGATATAACCTTGTGTAATAAAAATTTTCTTTGTTTTGTTTTGAGAAAGCAACTGTTCCAGTTTTCCTTTAATTACAGGAACCTGCGGCTCTTCATACGCATCAATACTCATGAAATCAAGAGCCGGCAATAAAATATGATCAATTCCTTTTTCTTCGAGATAGCAGCTGAACATCTTCGTGCTCATCAGTTCACCTTGTGCAAGGATATCTTTATTCAACGCATCATTGAAAGAAATTTTCAGGATGATATTGAGGAATTCGAAATGCTCTCCAATAATCTTCGCACACTTTTCCTTCACTTCACGGTTTAAAAACAAACCATTAAGGAACTGTTGATAATGTGCATCCAGGTTGTCGATGTGTTGCTTTGCTGCTGTACGGTCGCCTTTTGCCAACGCATCGCCAATTGCAACCAGTGTATTGGTTGTTCCGCTTAAAGCACTTAACACTACAATTTTCGGCTCATCATCCCTGGTAATAAGGTCGGCTACCTGGTGCATACGCTCGGGCTTTCCTACAGAAGTGCCGCCAAATTTCATCACTTTCATTTCACTGAATTTTAAAATTTACAAAGTCATCCTTTGTTGTTAATGAATAAGAGTTACTGAATGAAACAATAGTTTCATTCATTCGTATGAGCAAGCAAGTAAAAGGATTGCGAAATTAAAGAATGACGTTGAATTTCTGTCCCAATTGTGTCAAATCTTCCACTACAGATGACAGTAATGGAATCCCGTTTTCCATACGTTCCTTTTCAAACAAACGTTCGGGATCGCCAGCCACCAATACCTTCTGACTTTCATCTATGGGCTTGGCTTCACGAAAACGTTTCAGCCATTGATCCATATCTTTCTTAAACACCTCGGCCGGACGAAAAGCATCAATACGCATTGCACCCAGAAAATGTCCTAATCCTTTGCCGGGTTGATTTTCCGGCATGGGAACGTAAGCCGGGAATGGTGGTACCCATGGGCCATAATTGGCTCCGCTGAGAACTGCCGAAAATATATCAACAATACTGCCCAATGCATATCCTTTATGGCTACCATGTTCTTTATCGCTGCCCAATGGTAATAAGGCACCTTTATGTTTCAGTGCATGTGCATCAATCGTTAAGTTGCCATCCTGATCCTGTATCCAGCCTTCCGGCGCATCTGCATGTTTGCGTTGCAGGATTTCAAGCTTGCCATTAGCAGCGGTTGTAGTTGCAAAATCGGCAACAAAAGGATCTTCTTCGCCGGAAGGAACTGCAACAGCAATAGGGTTGGTTCCCAGCATCCGTTCTTTCGAAAAAGTAGGAGCCACCAAAGCACTGGCATTAGTCATAGCCATACCAATCATATCCTGTTTTAAAGCCATCATGGCATGATACCCTGCTATCCCAAAATGGTTACTGTTTTGCACACTTACCCATCCTGTGCCAACCTGTTTTGCTTTTTCGATTGCCAGTTGCATAGCAAAAGGAGCAACTACCAAACCCAGTGCCCTGTCGCCATCCACCACAGCTGTTGAAGGTGTTTCGTGAATAATTTTTATTTGCGGATTTGCATTGATGCGACTGGCTTGCCACAAACGTACATACCCACTCAGCCGGGCTACACCGTGACTGTCGATGCCACGTAAATCGGCTGAAAGTAACACTTCTGTTGCGAGTGTTGCATGTTCTTCACTGCAACCAATTGCCAGAAAAATATTCTTTGTAAATGCTGATAATTGCTGATACGAAAACACCTGTTCCATAATGCTGAAATATGATCATTGCCCGGCTATAGTAACTAAGCCCGGCCACCAATAATTTTAACCTGTACTTATGCCTGTGCGGTTGGTCCGCCAAAGTTCATGGGAATCGCTACCTCCTCAAGATCACGGATGGTGCCGTTTGCCTGTTCGAAACGCTGAATATTTTCGGTGATTGCTTTCATGAAACGCTTGGCATGTTGCGGAGTAAGAATGATTCTTGATTTCACTTTACTCTTGGGAGTTCCGGGCATTACATTTACAAAGTCAATCACAAATTCTGCATGGCTATGTGTAATAATGGCCAGGTTCGCATATTCGCCTTCTGCCACTTCTTCTGTGATTTCAATGTTAAGCTGGTTGGGATTTTGTTGTGTTTGATCCATTTGAATAAAATTAGTTGCAAAGATACACGAAGTATATGAGTCGCTTTATCCTAAATATCTCAAACCGCCAATGAAATGATTTCTGATCGCAGCCGTTTAAAACGAATGAATCCACCACAATAATCTTACTTTTACTTCCGGTTTCATTGATTCGATCATGAATCAACACAAATCTGAAACCGCTTCTACCGGGAAAAGGAAATATGCATCATGGACAAAACCCAGCATACAGTTGCCATAAGAAATAACAGATACCAGATCACTGAAAAGGAATTCGGCCGACTGAATGATTCAATTATTACAGAGTATACATTATCTAATTCCTCCGGCCTTGAAGTTTCCATTCTCAATTATGGAGGAATTATAACCCGCATACTAACCCCCGACCGATCCGGTGTGCCGGGCGATATTGCTCTTGGCTATGATTCATTAGATGGTTATTTACAACCAAACAATCCATACATGGGCTGCATTGTGGGCCGGTTTGCCAACCGGATTGCCAATGCTGTTTTTGCTCTTAATGACAAAATCCACCAACTGAATGCAAATAATAATGGCAATACATTACATGGCGGATTAAAAGGATTTGATAAAGCGATATGGCTCGCAAAAAAAGGGAAAGACAACAACAGCATCACACTCTCTTATGATAGTCCGGATGGTGAAGAAGGATATCCCGGCAATTTATTTGTTACCGTTACGTATACACTTACAGAAAATAATTCTTTGCGAATTGATTATGTTGCAGAAACAGATAAGGACTGTCCTGTTAACCTTACCAATCATACATATTTCAATTTATCTGCCGCTACTGAAAAGGACATTCTATCGCATGAATTGAAAATTGATGCTGATGCATTTACAGAATTAAACCAGAACTTAATTCCAACGGGTACTTGTTTGCCAGTAGAAAAAACAGCTTTGGATTTCAGAGAATCAAAACTTATTGGAAAGGTCATTTCTCAAACAAAAGAAGGGTACGACCATAATTGGGTTTTAAATACCGGCTTCAGTCTTGCAGCACCACAGGCAAGGTTGTATCATCCGGCGAGCGGAAGGCAGTTGGAAGTCTTCACTACACAGCCCGGCATACAAGTATATACTGCTAATCACCTGGATGGAACGCTTCAGCATACAAAGAAAAAAATCAAGTACGGGACATTTGCAGGCATTTGCCTGGAAACACAACATTTCCCAGACAGCCCCAATCAACCCGGCTTTCCAAACAGCATTTTAAAAGCAGGAGAAACATATACAGAAACAACCATCTTCCGTTTCTCTGTACTTCGATAAGAAAGTTTGAACAGGTTCACCTATTTACTACTTTCATGTAACAATCATAAACATGAAAACCGCATTCTTATTCGTTTGTGTAATCATTGCTACAAGCATGGCAGCACAAACAATCAAACCCTGGTACGGGAAAAAAGCAGCCGTTGTTCTTACGTATGACGATGCTATTGATCAGCAGCTCAACAATGCGGTGCCTGTGCTCGATTCGTTAGGATTGAGAGCAACATTTTATATCACAGCTTATTCAACTTCTGTACAAAACAGGTTAAACGACTGGAAGAAACTGGCAACCACAGGACATGAGTTGGGCAACCATACCTTATTTCATCCATGTATTGGAAATATTCCCGGCAGAGAATGGGTACCGGCCGATTATCAACTGAATAATTATACCATACAACGCATGGTGGATGAAACCAGAATGACGAATCTCTTTTTACGTGCATTGGATGGAAAAACAAATCGAAGCTTTGCCTTTACCTGCGGAGAAATGAAAATCGGCGATTCTTCATTCATCAATTCCATGAAAAATGATTTTGTGGCGGCAAGGGCCGTCCGAAATGAAATGCATAAAATCAACGAAATCGATTTATATAATATCGATAGTTATATGGTTTACAACCATACAGCAGATCAAATGATTGAATGGATCAAAAAAGGAATGGAAACCCATTCATTGGTAGTAATTCTGTTTCATGGTGTGGGCGGAGGCAACGGGCTGGATGTTTTACCGGAAGAACACCGGAAACTTTTAATCTATATCAAACAACATCAGAAAGAGCTGCATGTGGCTCCCATGGTGGAAGTGGCAGAACATATCAAAAACTGGCAGGCGCAAAACCGGAAGTAGGCAATCAGGTTTCAACATACGCATTCCCGGGCTTGCTCAAAACAAAAAAGCTTCAGATTTCTCTGAAGCTTTTTGCGGACCGGACGGTGCTCAAGACCGTTCTGATTCGCAAAAATAACTTTACTTTCCTTTATCTATCTTAACACTAAATGCTGGTTCTTAAACATTTATAAACATCTCAGCATTTACTTCAATTCTAACTTTACTAAGCTTGGTAACACTTTTATAGACCTAAAAATAGACCAAGCTATGCGTTATCCAATTAAGCTCATTGCCCGAAAGGCAAAGGTAAACAAAAATGGTGTTACACCCGTCTCGTTGCAATACTGCCATTCTGCTGACAAGCGTGTAGTATTAAGCACTGGCATCAGTATTCCATTTCAATACTGGAACAAAAAAACAGGAAGAATCTCCAAAGATTTACCCCCTGAATTCGGAGACGTGCAAATACTCGAAACATCTCTCACTCAAAAGCTTCGTAAGGCTGAAGACATGGTGAGCTATGCATTGAAGCGGAGAAATACCTGCCCCATGAAATTCCTGAAGGAAAATTTCAACCGGAACGACAAGTGGGTGCTTGAACAAATGAGCGATGAAAAAAAATCATTGGATGTATTCTGCAATATTGATGATTATTCAAAAAGCAAAGAAGGTTCAGTAAAGAGATGTACCATCAATGTCATTAATGCCATGAAGGCTCATCTGAGATTGTTTGAAGAATACAGAAAGGAACCGATCACTTTTGATTCTTTTGATGCACAGTTTTACGAAGATTTTGTATTCTATCTCACTTATGAAATGCCGCAGGTGCGGAGAAAGGAATTAATTAAAGGATTAAAAGCAAACAGTGTCGGCAAAACCATCAAACACTTGAAATCATTTCTAAGAGACCGAATGCGGAAGAAGGTTATCCCCTTTATGGATTTAGGTGCATTCAAAGTAATGGAAGAAGAAGTGGATGCCATATATCTAAGTTGGAAAGAACTCTCTGCCATATACCATCTTGATTTATCCAAGCAGCCTCAGTTAGAAAAATACCGTGACTTGTTTGTATTAGGTTGCCTCACTGGTTTTCGGTTTAGTGATTATTCAGACATTAAACCGGAGGAAGTGAGAGATGGTATGTTATACGTTAATCAAACCAAAACACACTCAACGGTTGTCGTGCCATTAAAAAAAGATGCAAAGAAAATCCTGATTGACAAGTACAATATGCAAATGCCACAGGTAAGCAATGTCAACCTCAATTATCATATCAAAGAAGTAGCAAGGTTGGCAGGTATTGATGAACAAATTAAGATAACTCACAAACGGGGGAACAAGGTCACTGAAGAAATCAAGCCCAAGTATGCATGGGTTACTTCACATACCTGTCGCCGAAGTTTTTGCACAAACGAATATTTAGATGGGACACCTACTAATCTTATTATGGCCATTAGCGGGCATAAAACCGAAAAGGCATTTCGCCGCTATATAAAAGCCGACCAGGTGCAAAAGGCACACATGATCAAAAAACTTTGGGATAATCGCCCTGACTTATAAAACATAAAATGAAGCAGTATGAATACCGTGAGAAATCTGGAACAGTTGACCAATACAATTCAACAAACCAATCAATACTTTCTTTCACAGGCACAAAAGCAGGTGAATACCACTCTTACTCTACGCAATTGGGTCATCGGTCTTTATATCCTGGAATACGAACAATCCGGCAAGGACCGGGCGGATTATGGCTCCAGACTTTATAAAGTCATTGCGGAACGACTGGTTCAGAATGGGATAAAATCGATCCGGGAGAGGCATTTATATCTGTGTAAGGACTTTTATTTGGCCTATCCTCAAATTTTGCGGACATCGTCCGCAAAATCATATTTGATTGATTTTCAATCAACTGACTTTCTGCGGTCACTGTCCGCAGAAACAGCCCCTTTCAACGGCAAAGATCCTGATCTTAATACCCTCATAACCCAACTCAGCTTCTCCCATTTTATTGAGCTTTTAAAGGCTGAAAACGGAATTAAAAGACGGTTTTACGAAGTAGAAGCCATCCGAAATAACTGGAGTGTAAGGACTTTAAAACGGGCCATCGAAAGCCTGTTGTGGGAGAGGACCGGGCTAAGTACTGACAAATCTGCCCCCTTGAATGAGTTTGACAAACAGTCCGACGGCTTGCCTGAGGCCCTATTCCGGAATACATACCTTCTTGAATTCCTCGGCCTGGAGGACAGAACCCCTTACACCGAAAGCAAGCTTGAAGAACGCATCATCTCAAACCTGCAGTACTTCCTGCTTGAACTTGGTCGGGGCTTTTGTTTTGAACACCGACAACGCCGTATCACTTTCGATAACAGGCATTATCGTATTGACCTCGTCTTTTATCACCGAATACTCAAATGTCATGTGTTGCTGGATCTCAAGATTGGCGAATTTGATCATGCAGATGCCGGACAAATGAACATGTACCTGAACTATTACAAAGAAAACGAAAGTCATATTGGAGATAATCCGCCCATTGGTATTGTTCTTTGCAGTGGTAAAAATGAAGCATTAGTAAAATATGCTACTATGGGCTTGCCGCAGTCAATATTTGTTAGCAAGTATTTGGTGAATTTGCCAAGTGAGCGAGAGTTGTTGAGAATTGTGGAAGAAGAAAAGACGAGATAATTTTTTTGTGATACCTCCTCCGCTTTTTATAAAAGCATCTTAGAGTATCACTTCATCTGGTGGTCTTATAAAAGCAAACTAATTAACTGGATGTTTTATAACCTGTATGACTTTTCCGCTAACGAAGTATTTTGTAGCCTCTGATTCATCTATGTAAATTGGAGGATACTCATTAGTAGATTCTGAAATCAAACACACTTGATTATACTGCTTGTCAATAATAATCTTTTTTATATTAGCCGTTTCATCAATTACAGATAGAACATAATCATTACTGCAGATATTTTTATCTGTTGCATCAATAATTACATAGTCTCCATCCTCAATACTTCTTCCATCAATATTAGCCTTGTTCATTGATGCACCCACAGCTTTAATTGCAAAAACTGATTTCTTATTCTTTAAAAGCAGACTGGATACCTTGATATGACCCTCAATTCTCTCATCAGCATACATATCAGCCTGTCCACAATTTGCAGAACCCAACACCGGCACTATACTGAAATCAGAATTAGAGACTACACCTGTAGTCCTTTTCACAATGGTTTTGTTTTCTCTATCCCATTCAATTAGTTCCTTACGCTCTAATTGCTCCAAGTGATGTTTAACGATTTGCGGATGGGGTACATCAATAATTTTAGCCACATCCCTTAACGACATATTACCGATATTGTAGGTATCGGCAAGCCTTAGCAACTTTTGTTGAATGGTATGCATAAATCAGGATTTTAATAAACAAGAGGGCTTGTATCCTGGATCTTGAAATTCATATAACTGAATAGAACCGACTGAAGTAAGTTTTTGACCTAAAAAAACAGCTAATCCGTATGGGCCAAAATAGAATAAATGAATCTTCTTTGAATTATATTTAGTGATCATCCTTTTTATTATGTCTTTTGATGCACTGGCCAAAGCTACAGCTTCTGAATCGTTTTTAATCGATAAGGTTCCCGGTATTGCTTCCGGCTGGATGGTGATAATTTTCTTTAGTGGCATTGCGGAACTCTTAAAAAATCCTGCAACATCACTTAATGCTTTTCCAGTTATATTAAAAACGATAGCTAGTTCATCTCCTTTAGATTTTATACCCAATGTCGATGGGCTTATCTCTGAATAAATAGGCTTGTACTTTAATTTCTTTTCAGCATCCGACCTCCACGGATCAATTAATGGTGGTTGCATTAACTCAAATGTCCAATTACCAATTTCTGGAAAAATCATGCCAAGCGATATTCCTGTTGACAAAGCACATTTGCCTCGAAAAGTAATATGACGGACAGACGTTTTATTAGCCAGCTTATTTTTTGCAGCAACTATTTCAGGAACTAAAACATCATCCCAAAGTGTTGAATCAGGAACTTTTTTAATTGAGCGGTCAAAATATTTTGTCCAATCGATTGTAATATTAGCCTTTGGTTCAAATATTCCTTTTTCCCAATTATGAATATGTATCACATTAGTTTTAAAACCCGCTTTCTTCCCGGCAATTGCCTCATCAATAAGCTTATGTAGTAGTTGACCTGTAAATACTTTACCTCTGTTAGAAACAATTTGTTCAATTAAGTGTGGGTAGGCGGGGCTTAATAATTCAAATACTTTTTCTTTATACTTGGGATGCTCATTAAGGTAACTTACAAACTGCCTTTTACAAATTATAGTATCTCCAAAATCATATTTGCCAATTTCAAGCTCAAAGTGATTGACAGTAAAAGAATAATATTTTTGAAGCTTTAATTTAGCAAGGCTGGCCTTTAATGCGGCTTCGGTAGTTTTTAAAGCCTTTTTGTCTGAACCCGTATACAGCTTTTGAGCATCCCTATACCTGGTTAGTTTATTATAAAATGTACTTATATCGGCGCTTACCTGCGGACAGGCCAGATAAAAAGTTCTATATACTTTTTTCGTACCTGAATGAATTTGTAAAAATGTCTTAATCACATCTGCAAATTCACTGTTCGTTACTAAATGATTTTTTACCTGAATGTGGTCATAGAAATGCTTTCTATTTTGTATGAACACAACATCAACATCGCCTGTTCCTTCAGGCATAAGCCGGACAAACGTGGGGTCAGAAATCCATTTTGGAATATTACAAACGATGTATCGATCTTGATAAGAATAGCCGTCACCACCATGTATTCCTCCCATCGCTTGTGGCGATACAAGTGAGAAGACGGGCTTTGAATTTTTCCTTTTTACTGTAGCCATTTTTTATAACTTCTATGAGAGAGGAAACATGTCACCAAAAATATTATCCCTCCAAATACGAAGAGCGCCCCCTTGGTTTCCCTGCTTCTCTAATAATATTGCCTGGTCAATATATTTCCCTGCCTCAGATAATTTCTGTCTTGCCAAAGTTATTCTTGATGAATCCATTTGGTCGGACACAGGCGAACCTAATCCTGCCGGGTCATTCCATGTCTCACTTATTCTGTCAAAAGCTGTCGCAAAAAAACTTTTTAATTCATACACATAGCCGCCGGAGAAAGGAGGATACAAAATCTGCAGAGCCATTACTTCAATTAAGAAGGATGGCTTTATTGGCTTACCCTGTGTTTCATTCCACTTCTTAATCATCTTTACCATAGGTTTCCATTCACCATCAAAGGCTTTGTTTCCCTGTGTTGCTTTTTCGGCATGTATTTGCGGATCTGTTTTAACCCAATCAACAAGTACATTATCGGGGATTTGATAATAATTACTGACTTCAAATGCCGGAACAGCATCGATACTTAATACTTTATCTTCATCGGTCGTGCCTAATGCAATATCAATTCCAACGGACCTTCTGCCAATTGAAACTTTCGATTCACCGTATTTTTTTACGAGGCACTTTTTAAAATCTGTTAAAACCAATAATGGATCTGTCAAATATTTTTTTTCCTTTTCTTTATCGAGCACGAAGAAAATATCAACATCTTTTAATGGCCTTGTCTTCGTATGACGACCATAAGAACCAGTAAGAAAATCAGTTTTCACTGAAAAATTGTTACCAATATGCTCTCGGATTTCTTTCTGTAACCTGCTTGCATCTTTTTGCTCTGCATCTCTCAATTCGAGACGTGACTTAAATTTTTTAAACGCTTCATTTGTCGTTATCATGATGCTTTCCTCCAATAACCGGCTTGTGTACCGATTGAATTTGTTCCTATTGTTGTTCCTAAACTTTGTTTCACGAATCCAGCAGTTGATAGAAATTCACAATCACTCCAGCCATCCACATGTGGCGCCCCGGGAGCTACACTTAAAATAACCCTATATGTACAGGAGCTTGGAAGGACCCCCAACTTTGTAATCGAATATTTTATTGCATCCGTATCAACCCACATTGAGCCTTCACCACTTGAATAACTATAATCAATGGAAAAGTCGCAACGTGTAACCAAAGACCCCGATGCGTTAGCTACTTCCAGTACAGCCTGCTTTAAATGCTTTGATTCAAGCCAGGTTCTTACACCGACATCGTAGACATTAAAATTGCTTGCAAACTTCGATGGATCCAATCCAACATCACGGATGATTTGTTTGATTGAGCTAAGCATTTTTTCAGTTACGTAAGCAACACTGTGGGCATAGGTATATACCGTTACTGTACTGGCCATTCTATTTTAATTTATTTGTATTTATTGTTAATTGTGTTAAACCATCACTTCTGTTTTCCTCACTTTTTTCTTCCTCAATTTGGTCGCCGGTCTTATAGGTTTTGAACCGGCTATTTTTTTCCTTTAATGCCTTTGTTACCCAATCGTAATCCGCTTGGTGAACCGGGAAGTAAATTTTCCATTCCCCTTCAAAAGGCTTCCACGATAAGGAAGTTTCATTAGCCTCATCGCCGATTGCATCATCTCCATACAAGCAATAGACTCTTAGCCGTGGCCCATTACCTACTATCGTTATCGCATCGTTAAGCGGTGTCTCGTCAGCAATTAAGGACGCAGCAATTCCAGCAATGTCATTTAAGTCCTTCTCAACTTCATCAGATTCAGCAGCTATTATATTTGCAATTGTTTGCCAGGTTGTTGATGGTATTCTTGCAGGGCTGGCTGCAAATCTTCTTGCAACTACACTCATAATTTTATTGTTTTGGCTTGTTTCAATGACTTTAATAACATTTGATTGGTTAATAAGTTAGGGTTTAAGACGGTGTCAATACTTAATGTAAGTGCGCCTATTACAGCTTTTCTTATCTGTCTCCCGTCTAATCCTTCAGCTTCTTCAACCACTTTTTGAAATTTTGGATCTGTCATTAATTTTTTTATTTCTTTCCATTTCTCAGAAAAAGCCGTCAGTGTATCTTTTAATATTTCTTCACATGCTTCACGGGTAGGTTTATCAATTCTCAAGACTAAATCAGCCCGTGAGATAAAGGCAGGGTCAAGTGCCCCTTCAAAATTACTGGTAGCAATAAATAGCAGTTGAGGAAATCTTGCAGCCAAATTATCAAGTCCGGCCAGCATAGCATCTGTAGCACGGTGTACATCAACAGGGTTAGCCTCCATACTCATTTTGCTTCTGTCCGAAACAAGAGTTTCAACTTCATCTAATAAAACAATGAGCGGTCCCTGCTTTGCGTGTTCCGTTATAACATCTTCTAAAAATCTTCTTATTTCTCTTTGGCTTTTGCCAAGAGCCGAACTACTTAAATTGTGTGGTTCAACCTCGATGAATTTTACTTTGGCGTTATTCAGCGCAGAAACAGCAGCTGACGCAACACCTTTCGCAATCGATGTTTTTCCGGTCCCGGGAGGGCCGACTAAAAGAATTATTCCATGCAATGGAACTGCGGCTTTTGATGTAATTTGTGTACGAAGGGTAAGTTCAAGAAGAACCTGTGCCTGTAGCTGGGTCTTTATATTGTCCGGTAGAACGATTCGCTTCCATAATTCTTCAAACTCATCATTCGGTAAATTCCGTAAATCCAATATTCCTTTATCCTGCATTTGTGTCATTTTTTTTGTCCGTCAAACGATTTGACACAAAATTGACGAAATAATTTTAATTTATATTCAAAAATTTATTCAGAAGTTGTGGATATAGTCATTTATATTGATAATCAACTGCTTAAAGACTTTAATTTCTCAACCTCTTCCCCAATCAATCGTTTTACCTCCATCTTCACCTGGTAAAAATTATCCATTACTTGCTGCTGGGTTACGTTGGAGACAACTGGTATTTCTTTGTACAAGCTTACTTCCTTATTCAGTTGATCAGTATCGTTGATAATCTCCGCATGAAACATTTTAAGTTTGATTTTTTCGTGTGGGTCATCAGCAACCATACCTACAAACTCGCCAGAAGAAAGGGCCGCAATTTTGGAAGCTGGTATAGCGCTATCCAACTGTTTAGAATGGCTAATGGAGGTATCGGTACGGTTTACGGAAACACTCTGCCTGTCCTGCATAATTTTTCCGAAACGTTCCGATAAGAGTTTGGAAGTTTCTCCCATTACCTGACCACTAATGATGTTACCAGTAATGTTTACAATCACATCTGCCTGTTCTCTTCCATAATCCTTTTTCAACTGGCTAAAATCCTGCATTGCTAAAGTAGTGGCTACTTTGTTACTCCGGGCAGTTGCAATGAGACTATCAATGTTATTGAAATAAATAGTGGGAAATTCATCAAACACCAGACTGCATTTATGCATCCCCCTTTTATTTACTTGTCGAACCAGCCTTGAAATATACAATGATAACACAGCACCATAAATCTGTTGCTTCTCAGGGTTGTTGCCAACGCAAACAATTTTGGGATGTTTAGGATTGTTGATGTCTAATGTAAAATCATTGCCGCTCAATACCCAGTACAACTGCGGAGAAGCCAAACGGGCCATACCAATTTTTGCAGAGGCTACCTGGCCTTCCAATTGTTCCATCGCATCGTTCTGATAGGCTGTGATGAACGGATTTACCAACACTTCAATCTCTGGTTGTGTATTGAGTACCGGAAACAGTTCATCATATTCTGCCTGCATCAGTTCAATGACATGCGGTAGGGTGCAATATTTACCATCTGCATATTTTCTCAGAAACCAAATAATGGCAGTTACAAAGTTGATAGGAGATTCCACAAAAAAATCGCCCTGCTTGTTTATCCATTCTCTGTTTAAACCCAGCAAAATTGTCCTGGCACTTTCTGTAGCGTCAGTTATATCATTCATCGTGGAAGGATCTAATGGATTACAGCGGTGTGATACAGAAAGGTTATCAAAGTTGATAACATAGAAAGATGGCTTTACAGTATAGCGATGCTTATTTTGCTGAAGCCAGTTGTAAACAATCCTGCTTAAGTCATCGTATTTAAAATCATATACAAACATGGCAAAGCCTTTTTCAATATGCTGCTTGATGACATGCTGGATAACAAACCAGCTTTTACCTGCACCCGGGCTGCCGATAACCAGTAACCCCCGAAATGGATTGATGATGTTTATCCAACTCCTTCTTATCTGTCGCTTCAAATTATATTTGGCCGGAAGGTTGATGGAGTATTCGTTGGTGAGTAATCTTTCTTCCTGCGGAAAGGTTTCATTCAATGAATTGAAAACATCATCAGAAAGATTTAATTTGATTAAACGGCTCAACAAATTACCACCTGCCAATATCAATAAGAAACCAATGCCTGTAACGGCGATATAAACGACCGCTACAATTTCAACAGCTTCATTCAATCTAAAGAACCAACTGCTGCCGAAAAACAGCAGCAACCCAATTAGTAAATACGCAGCAATACTTCGCTTGTTTATTTTCTCATCCTTTTTGCCCTGCGCTCCGAGCAAAGAAATGATCAGCAAACCAACAGCAATCAGTTTTGAAGTAAACACTCCATTAAACAAACCCGTCTGGCTGATATTCTTCATCAGCCTGTCTGTAATGGCACTGGTGATTTCCCATTGCTCAAAAGCACGGTAACAGAAATAATAAAAATGCAGCAGCAAAATAAAGATGCTTGCAAATCTTGTAAGGTCAATTATTTTCCGCAGCCCCTGTTCATTCTCTCCTGTAACTGACATAAAATATTTGTTGAATTATGAATTTGGATTCTTCCGCTTTTTCTTTCGCTTCTTTTTCAGCAATGAGTACGGTGTATTTCCGAATTGTTCTTTTGCAGTAAGCAACACATCGAGCAGGTTTTCCTTAGATGCTGAAACACTGACAGTTTTTTCTTTGTGTTTCGAAATCGTCATTTCTTTACCGGCAGAACCAGACGAATAACTACTTTCCTTTTCATCCTGCCTGATTGCATTTTCAACAGGATGATTAGAGAGTTTGCTTTGTATAGCCGCCACACTGTAACCCTTGCCTAAATCACTTCCGTTAAAAACACATTTGTTCTGGTTGTCAACAAACGTAATTCCATACAATCTGCCTTCTGCATTCTGCCGCAGAACCGTGTAGATATCCTTTTGTTTCAGATAGTTCATTAGTTCTTTAATTGAGACAGGAGATTGAGCAAGGCATTCATCCAGTTTTACTTTTACAAAAGGCTTCAGACTTTCTTTGACTGTTTGATTTGCTGTAAACCTCTTCTCCAGGCTGTTTAATATGGGTTTGCAAGAAATTAAACTTGCTTTTATCGGAACACCCACTTTATTCCCATCAGCATCCAGCACCCGATAAACCAATCCACGGTTCTTGTAAATCCTGCCTTCTTCTTTGCCTCTGTCGGCAACTACATGAAATTGTTTGAGTGCTGCATTAAACTCAGGCAATGAACAAAACTTATAACTACTGAAAACTGCACCCACGACATTAGAGATACTCCTTTTAGTTTCTGATTTTCCATAAACCACTTTTTCTGCATCAACAGGTTTGATGTGGGGGTTTCTCAACTGCTGTTGTTTTTCCGCTCTTATTAATCCATACTGCTTTTCAATTTCCTTTCTTGCTTTCTCAGATTGGTTTCTGCCGATGTTATGAATATTAATCCTGCTACCGTCATTTTTTATTGTAGTACTTACAATATGAATGTGCGGATGCCCGGCATCTTCATGTTTGTAAACGAGGTAAGGTTGCTCACCAAAGCCAATCTTCTGCATATAGTCAAATGCAATTTGCAGTAACTTACTTTCAGCTAATTTTTCTGATGGATCAAAGTTGAGAGACACATGCAGGGTTTTAGTGCTGGCTCTTTCATTCAAACTGTTCAGCCTTTCAAAACCTGCCAGCTTCTGATAAAAGTTCATGTCTTTTGCATCTTTTAAATAATTGGCTGCATGAAGACAATAAGCAATTCCTTTTTGCACTTTCTTTTCGTTATAGTTCAGCGCCGCTTCAATACTTTTTGGTATGGTTATTTTTGCAACCATTGATCATAGAGTTGGTTCATCCGTAATTTGATTTCTTCCACTTTGCTGATTAATACTTTTTGCAAACCATCATACTGGTTCACCCAAATCCTGAATTCGGGTATCTTATCCAGCAAATGCAATCTGTGCACTGCCTGGTTAAAATTGTTGCCAATAGCATTGAGTTCTTTTTTCAGGTTCAGCATGTCCAATAAAAAATCATCAGCACTTTCGTTTCTGTATTTGATTGTTACAGGCTTTTGCAGCGCTACTTTTCTCAGGTAACTGCTGGTGTCTTTTTCGGTAGTTCTTTGTTGCAGTTTTAGCAACAGATTTAACTCATCATCATTCATCCTTGTCTTAACAAAATGCTTCCTCAATTCTTTTTCACTTTTCTTCATAGCTTTTTATTTTCTGTTTCAATTCCCCGAAACGACTTCGGAGTGAAGGGCAAGATTTCAAATGTGGCACATTTGTACATCTTGCCATGTGCAAGACCGGGCACATTATGCCTTTATAAAATCTATCCGTTGAGAATATTTAAGCTCTTGCAAATTCATAGTAAAACAGGTGTAAAATCTGTACCAGTATTGCAGTTTGCATGGCTATAATTTAGTCAGGCAAAAACAATTTTTAGAAGTTAGTCTTTTGCTTTTGAGCGGGGTTTATTTGAACTGAAATACCTGTGAAAATCAGGCATAGGTTCTTCCTTAAAACGTAGGCCGCCAGAGTGGTAAATTTCATCAAAAATTGCCTGTTCATACACTGAAAACTGGCAAAGTGTATCAGACATTTGAGCAAAGTCTTTAAACTTTTCCGGTTGCTTCAGATAATAACCGCAAACATCCAGTTCATCTATTGCATACATGTGACCATGAAGCTGCCTTCTGCTGCGTAAAAAATCTAAAAATTTACCTTGCGGATTGCGCCTGTGATGCTTTAATGTGAGCAGAAAGATTTCAAGGTCATCAATATAAACACTCCAGGGATAATTATCAGTCTTATCTTTTTTCAACAGCAGGTTTAGATCTGTTTGCAAACTCCCGAATCTTTCTAATGTAACTACTATGGAAAACACAGAATGAAACCTGGCAGGATTTACTGTATAAAGAACCTTTCTTTTGTCGTCTTCAATATCAAATCGCTCCTGGCCTGCAAATAAATTCTCAACCCGTTTGCATTGATTATATCCGTATTGTACAGAATCTTCAAAATCATCTTTTAATCTTACAATAGCTCTCTGCATATCCCTGAAAGGTTCTCTTAACTTGGATGCTTTGGTTTCAACAATAATAGCCGTGCCTTTCGTCAGGACAAGCAAGTCCTGTTCATGGCCTTCAACAACAAAATAGTTTTCATATAAGAATGAAGAAGAGTCATTAAAAACGGACCTAAATATTCCTGCAACTTTTCTTTCCAGTTCTTTTTCCCGATGCTTACGAATTTTGTCCTTAAAACTTTCGTCTTTTGACAGGAAATCATACATGCGCCTATAAATGGCAATGGGGATTTGTTTCTGGCATATATGCAAGTATTTATTTTCAGATATTTCGAGAATCGGTGCCAGTTCGATTGGGTTATTTTCTGTGTAGTATCTGAAAGATTTTAATGAGGCGGGTTTACAAGAAAACAGATCCAGGAATTTATCAACTTTAACTTTATCAAGTGTATGGTATAAATCCTCTTTTGAAAACAACAGATAAGCATGAGTTTTAGCATGAAATGATAGCAACGCATCGCTGACTTCTTCTGGCAGTTGATCAATACCTTCAGAGAATGTTATTTGTTTGGAATGAAACTTTGCATGAAACTCATTGAACTCTTTGGTATGGGTAAACTTCATTACCTGTTCGAACCTGATTTTTGCTACTAATTCTGTGGCTTTATAAACTTCAATAAGGAAATCTATATCAAGGCCAAAAGCTTCACTTATTTTTTCTTCAAATGGCTGAAAAACTGTTCTTATTTTTTCTAAATCCTGTTCCACATAACTTAGTACCCCATTATCAAAATGGTTTCTGAAGGCCATCTCATGAATAGCCGCATCTTCAGTATAATCCTCGAAATTCTGAACATGATAACAGCTACGAATTTCATTTACTAAATCAGCTAATTCGCTAATGGTCGCCGGACTAAAGTCAAACGGCTCATAACCTTTATTTTCTGTAAATGAATTAAGTCCAATAAGGTAGAAAAAGTCTTTAAGTTTGGACTCGAATTTATTTAGTTCTATATCTATAAAATCTTTTGGCCGACGTTTAATCAAGTAAGCAAAAAAACCAGCAAAGCTTTCGGGCTCATACACACTTACTTTACGAATCAGTTTATCAATCGCATTTTCCAGCTTTTCATTTTTAGCCATTCTTTTAAACCCTAACTGAGAGTGATTTAAGTTGTTCTGAAATATAAGAATTGGTTATGCGTTCCTGCTCTAATCTCGTGCTATTGGCTTGCAAAAATTCATATAGTTTCAATTCATTGGTATCTAATTTTTCTAATTGCAGTTTTCTGTATGGAGAAGTAACTGAAAACTGACTGAACTGATTGTAGGTTTTCTCATCCATTAAAAAACTTTTTGCTTCGGGGTAATATTGCCGGATTATATTCAGCATTTCAAAACCAGCCGCATCAAGGTCAAACCAGCAAAATAATTCTGCTTTTGCAAGCCAGGGAATGTGTTTGCTTATCCTGCTTTTAAACCCTTCTCCAAATATTGCTACAGCATTTTTTACTTTGGGAAATGAAAGAAAACATGCCCTGTTTTCAACTATAAAAACTCTTTCAGGCTTCCAATTCAGCAATGCGGAATCTTCTAATGTCAATGCTAACTCATCATATCCAATTATTGGTTTCAAACTTTCATCCAATATTCTTATCTGGGCATAGATATTAGGCTTCTTGATATAGTATCGGCTGGAAAAATCAATTTCAGTTTTGTTGATCCAATTAGCAGGTAACATTACATCCAGCATTTTTTTTAATGCTGTGGTATTATCCTCAATAAATTTAGAATGAACTTCAATTGGCAACTCTCTTAAGTATAGATTATGAGGTGGTTTATTATTACAGAAATAAACACAGACTTTTATTAAATCGTCTATTTTATACGCTTGATTGAGTAAGAAAATAACGTTTTCTTTCGCCCAGGCTGACAAGCTATTAAATGATGCGGTTATGTTATCAAAAGCATTATTAATTGCTTCGTAGTCTTTTATTCGCTTAGTATAAAAAAGGTAATCATCGAAGCTTTCAAAAAAGATTTTTGATGGTATTTTTTGCTTTGTGCCGTCAACCACTTTTTCTTTCCACTCAATAGTATAACCTTTTCCTTTTACTTGCTTTGATTGCTGATAAAGCGGAACGATTGCGGCCTTGAGTTCGCTGAAATTTGTACCTGACAACTTCTTGTTCGAAGGGATGACCAGCGGAAAAATATCCTGCTCTTTCAAAACTGCTGTGATAACCTTATAAAACAGTTTATCAGATTTCTCAAAAAGTTCATTTGGTGTTATCATTCTCTTGTTTCGGCTAACTGTTTAAAACTTTCTTTCTTCTCGTAGTATTGTTCCATTGTAAGGTTATACAGAACAGAACTTTTCTTGTTTTTTATTTCCACAAAATGAACCGCATTAATATAGGGCTCCGCAATATTAATTTTGTCGAGCGGGGTAACCACCAATATCTGAAGGTTTAGCTGTGCGCAAAACTCCATCAGGAACCGGCTCTTTTCAGGATCTAACTTACTGAAAGCCTCATCAACTGTGATAAAGCGGAGACTCTTATGCTGTTTACCTTGCTGAAATATTCCAAACTGGTGGGCAATTGCAGCACCTAAAATAGCGTATGTAAACTGTGCTTTTTGCCCACCGGAATAGCTGGCAGTATTGTCATGGTATTGACCTGCTTTGTTTTCCATTGCAGAATATTCCCTGGCACTGAATACAAGCCAGTTTCTTACATCCGTTACTTTTCTTCGCCAGGTTTCTTCTTTCTGTAATTCAGTAATTAACTCCTTGATATTATTAAAAACCTCCTGCCGGTAACTCTCATCTTTTTGAATTGCAAAATCCAGTGTATTGGGTATAGCAGCGTTTAACTGACCTCTGAAAATATTTATTTCATTTTCACCCCTTAGCTGACGACATTCCAATTGAAGATAAGTATCAGGATTGCGGTTGAAGGTTATCTTCTTTAACGGCACATTCAATTCCTCAATCATATCCTCAATTTTACTCAACTCATTGTTGAGCCAAGCCCTATAGCTGGTGAGGGCATCCAGCATACTTTTATCCATATAGTCCCTGAACCTTCGCTTATGTTCAACGAGCCGCTGTGTTTGTATAGTTTTATACAAATCTTCCAGGTCACCAAGTCCTGTGAGGTCGGGTTTAATATTCATTACATCACCACTCCAGTTAGCAAATTCATTGGTAATTTTTTCTCCCGGATTTATAAAGGCCGCAATTAACGTAGTGGTATCAAGTTCAAGTTTATTAACGGCATTACCTGCTGTCTTTTGCCTTGCCTTTAATTTAATTGCAGATTGCATCATCATACTATCAAACTGCGTTAATGTTTGAATGCCGGAAGAAGCAATTTCTTCTTCTTTTAAAAATTCAATAATTGCCTGTTCGCCTGCTTCCTGTAACTCTTCAAATTTCAGGTTGAGCTTACGTAGGTTCTTGCTGTTATATTCGCCGTCAAGTTTACTAATCCTTGTTATTAAAGCATCTCTTTTCTCGTTCTCAGTCTGTAATTGTTTTCCTACTTCTTTGATCTGATTTTCAATTAACCCATAAGCATCTGTTGATTTTTTTAAATCCTGCACCTGCTTATTCAATGCGTTAATCTTTTCTGCATGTTGCGCCCAGTTTATGTCATCATAATTTTTTATCTGTATCAGATTAGAAATGGTTTGCACCTTTAGCTGCAAAGCAGCAATAAGCGGTGTCAGTTCTTTGATCTCACCGGAAAGTGCAGCATGTATTTTTTCTTCATTATATTTCTGCTGCTGCAAGTATTGAATGGTTGCTTTGTTATCCCATCCAAGCCTGTATTTTGACTTATTCCATCTTCCCGGCCGGTCGTCCTTTTCATGCCGGTTTACATTTCGCATCAAGCCATTTGATGTAACGGCCTTTGGTGACCCATAAAATACTTCCAAATCATCGGTACAATAATAATTAAACCTGTCAAGCAGAGTGGTTTCAAGCCACTTCGAATATTCTGATTCCTTTAGTTCAAGTTTATTTACCAAAGCATCGCTCTCAGTTGGCCAACGTACAATACTGTTGGATGGTCTTCGGTCAATTTTATGATATACCAGCTTTGTCCGCATATCATTGTTATAAATAAACTGGTTAGCTGCTTTGCTGAATTTTTCCGGAATCAACAGCTGCATCGAAAAGTTATGCAGCAATTTTTCGATTGAATCTTCCCAAAGATTTTCAGTTGCTTTCACTTTGATTAATTCACCTACAAACGGAATTTCATCTTCTGTTGTTTCCAGTATATCAACCAATCTTTTTCTTGCATTAATCAGGTCATCTGGGATACGGTTTTTTCGTGCTAAAAGCGAAGTAATTTGCTGTTGCAGATTCTCGATTTTGTTACCTACGCTTTCCTGCTCAATTTTTAGTCTCAATTTCTTTTCAGCAAACTTTTCTGATTCCGCAGGAACAGAGGTATTTAATTCAAGTATTTTATTGTAATTATTTCTGAATACAACTACATCAATTTCAGTATCCAGCTTTAGCTGCTCGCAAAATTTTACATACCGGGTGTTTTCAGCACTTTTACGATTTCTCTTTTCCGTTTCTCCTTCAATATCTTTATTCAACAGAGAAATCTGGCTATCAATATTCAATGCAGCCCGTTGCATAACAAGCTGTTCCTTTTCTTTGTCAAGTCTATCCACGGAGGCAGAAATTAGCTCTTTATCCTTTTTGGCAATTTCTATATCCAGTTCAAGTCTCTCAACATCTTTCTCAAGCAGGCCATATTCAATTTTACCAAGATAAAAAGGCATCTGTTCTTCTATAAAATCCAGCTGTTCTTTTTTTTGTCGCAATTCATCCAACCTGTGTTTGTTTTTTATTACCGGCTCCAGCAATTCAAGTTGCTTTTCATCTTTTTGAATGGCCTTGTGGCTAATTAATAAATCGCTGTAGTGATTATAGAGGCTTTTGAATTGTTCCTCAGCATCTGATTCCTCCAGCATTTCCTGCCGGATAAAATTGGTTAAATCCCCTAATACTTTAATACCCACTGTCTGACTGAAAAGTGAGAGAGCTTTATCTCTCAAACCAAACAGTTCGCTGAACCTGGCCGCATATTCTTTAAAGCTATTGTAAACTTCAGTTTTGGCATATTGCTTTACCAGTTTCTTTTTCCAGTCCCCTTTAAAATCAAAATGATCTTTGCCAAAGTGTTCGGTAATATTCAGCAGGTAAGGAGAGACTATAAATATCTTCTGAAGCCCGCCATTACCAAACCATCTGACCTGTACCAATGTAATTGTATGCTGTGTGCCGGAATTTTGAAAACAGCCCAGTAAAACTGAGTAAGGATTATCTGCTTTGGTGCGCAACTGCTCTGTCTTTGATTTTTCTTCAGCTTCCGAAAATGTTTTACCGTGATAACCCCAGAAATAAGAATTTTCATCCCGTTCCTTTTTCGATTCAGCACCCGAAGATTGATTGTAAAATCTTTTATTGGTAGGAACAAGTATGGTGAGTAACGCATCAATCAGCGTTGTTTTACCACTGCCGTTTGCGCCGGTTAGCAGGGAAGTGCGACCATCCGGCTGCAGTTTATATACTTTCCCGTTAAATGTACCCCAGTTAAACACTTCAAGGTATCTTAGACGGTATCCATTATCTGAATTATTATTGCTGAACAGAGTTGACATAGTTACTTAACTTATTCTTTATTTCTTCAAGTTTATCATTGCTGATAAATGCCTTGATAATTCTTTTTATTTCGTACTGGTTGTTATCCTTATTGACAGTATCCTCACGATTCAGCTTTAGTATGCCAATATTTATTAAACTGGTTATTGGTTTTGATAAATCTTTCCAAAGTTTACTTTTATTGGTTTGTTCTTTATAAAACAATTCAATCCGTTCTTTTATTTCTTTTTGGGTGAGATAGAATTTTGTTCCTTCGCTTTTTACATCAAACTCTTCAAGTCCTTCCCTGAGCATTACAGCCAGCAATGTAGCTTCATAATTCAGGGATTGTTTTTTCATAAGGCGTGGTAGTGGATTATCATCATTTTCATCAGTTTCGGGCTGCATAACCCTTGCAAAGCCATCCTGCTCATTGATGATTAGTTCCATACCTATTTTACCAAAATATTCCTGTATGGCAGATTGCCAGCCCAGTAGTTCCCGCCAGATGTTTTTATCATCTGCATACACAGGCCCCTGCAATAGTTTAATAATGACTGCGGCAAATGGAGCCCTTGCGATTTTTATTTCCATATTACTTTGTTGTTGGCTTTGTATAGATTACCATTGGCACATTTACTTTTCTTTCGCCAATTAAAATTGGTTCTTTTGCTTCTTCTATTATAATATGATGTGTACTTGAAGTGGCTATCGAAAAATAGCCAACAATTTCGCTTAGACCATTTTCAATCCCATACTCATCGACTATTTCCTTTAAAGTAACCTGGGTTTTTTCTTCGAGCATTGCATCAATTCTTTGCAATAATTTCTTTCTGTCAATTGTAAACTGGTCGAACAGTATTTTAAAATCCGCATCTTCATTATCTACGCTTCCATCTGGAAATAATATACCTGTAATATCATCTTTCTCTTCACCAGGTTCCCATCTGTCAAAAAGATTAATGTATGGCTCATCTTCAATAACTATAAAATCATCTTCCTTAATTTTTGTTTCGATAAGGGAATATGCCATCTGTCGTATATCACCAATCAATTCCATAGCCCTTCTTCTTTCCAAAAGATTTTTTTCAGAAAGTACCCGGCTTATTTTTTCACTTAGTTTCCGGTTAGAATCAATCACTTTCCGGCCAGACACATGCAGGAAACGTTTCAGGTGTTTTAAAAATCTATCATTATTATAATCAATATTGTGTTCATTTAAAAGCTGGTAAAGCCTTTCTGTAAGTTGTGTAAATTCTTGTTGCCTTCTTTCATCCATCAAAAACTCCCAAAATGCTTTAAAACTTTTTCCTTGCGGTTTCTGATCAATATCATCAAGAGCATCAAGGGCAAATACTAACAATGTTCCTTTAGCTACATCCTTTTCGGTGTATTTCCGTTGAATATCTTTTCGTATTTGCTCAAAGTTTTGTTCTACTTCGCTAAAGTCGGCAAGCAGTTCTCTTGCCATTTTATTTAAATCGTAAAACTGTTCCTTTATTTCCGTTTCGTCAAATACCGATGGCTTCTTTCCTGATTTCAGCAGGGTTATTTCATCTTCAATGGCCCATTTTTTCTTTTGGAGTTCTTCTATTCGTGCTTCTGCATCTTCATTGGTTTGTTCAATCATTTTCTGAAGCTTGAAAAAAATGTCCTTGAACCGGCTGTTGGTTCCAACATGCTCTCTCCGTTCAAGATCAGAAAGCCATTTCAACGCTTTGATGGTATCAGGCGTTAACTCATGCAGATCTTCTCCTTCGTCATTAGGGTATTTTCTTAAAAAACCGCTATTGCTCCATTTATCGATATACTGAGCAGCTCTTACCGAAAAATCATCAAACAGTGTCCCTGCCTCCAGTTCTTCATCTCTTTCTTCATACGACAGTTCTTCCATGTAGCCTTCCAGTTTACTTCGCAATTCGCTATTGGTAATAGTAGTTATGTTAGCATCAGAAAATACTTTTTGAAAAAAAGAAATGATAAAGGCAGCATTTTTTGCCCGTAAAAGCAGTAAAGGTTTAGCTGTTTTAAACTGTAGAAGGATTTCCTCAAAGGTCATTCCTCAAAATAGCAAATTTTGATTAAAAGAATGAAATAGAATGGTTTAAAGGGGCTATATAAGCCCCTCATCAGCAAAGGAATAGTAACCTTCACTGGATATGATTATGTGGTCCAGCACCTTAATATCGTGGTAACTGGCCGCTTCTTTTATTTTAAGAGTCAATTCTTCGTCGGCACGGCTGGGTTTTAAGTTGCCGCTTGGATGGTTATGTGATAGCACAATTGATACTGACAGTGATTTAATAGCGGCAGCTAATATCAATCGTGGATCGGCCACTGTGCCTGTAATACCACCGGATGAAGCATCGTAAACGCCGGTAACCCTGTTAGCCCTGTTCAGAAATATTACTTTGAACTCTTCCAGCATGTCAATTTTATTTTCATCCCAAACCTGCCGAAGTATATTATAAATATCCGCTGAAGAATTTACTTTGGGTCTTTCTGAAGCTTTCACTTTTGTTTTATAAACCAATTCTACTTCTGCTACTCTTGTCCATTGCGGAAATTGCATTGCTAACTGTTCCATAACATTTCATTTTAAAGATTTAGAAATTAATTATGGAACTGCATCCGCCTTTTGGCGACCAAGGCAATGAAGCAACGGAATAAATAGTATCTGATATAATGCAGGAATAGTTTTCTTTATGCCGGAATTTCATGGCCGCCACGGAGACAAAAGGCGAACTTTGTGAGGAATTAATGAAGGGGAAAATCAGAACCTATTAGTCAGAATTATTTGCTATTAAAGCAATCCCAAGTAAGAGTAAGCCAAAGGTTAATGCTCCGGAATTTGACGGCTCCCTTCCTGGCATAGTTCGGGGTTTATTGTAATTGGAAGGATTTGAATAAACTGTTTTTGCTTCGCTTTTAACATACACGGCAAACGGAACCTGAAGATTGCCGATTGAATAAACAATTTCAGGTTCCTGTTCATCGCCTGATTGTTTAATCATTTTCCTGGCTTTCCATATTGACTGCTCGATGCTAATGGGTGCATATAAATCATCACACTTGATCTTCCTTGTACTTAATATGAGGTTTGTGGTGAATACACCACCTTTCCCTTTTTTATCCTCCCATGAAGCAAACCCGCTTTTTGTAGCATGGATTATTTTCTTTCCAACCGGCGATTGTAAAATATAATTATCAAAAGCCTCTCTTTCCGGATAATAGCCATCAAACGGCAACCATTCTTCTTCCTCCGGAATACCGCTGATTGCAGGATATTCTTTTTCCCGGCATGCGTCAATTACTATTAATTGCCGGGGGCTATTATTCAGCAGAAAAAAATCGGAAACATCTGCATCGCATAAGCATATTTTTCTTTCTCCGATAGTAGTCTCATAACCATGCCCGGCATAATAAACAAAAAGATAATCTGCGATTATGTTTTCAATAATTGCAGCTAATTCTGCAATGCCCGGATTCCATAGCACTTGTATCTCGTTATCCTTCCATTTACCACCTCTTGAAGAAAGCAAGTGATTGGTAATATTCGTAACATCTGTTGAGGCACTATACAAATAATCCACACCCTCAGTACCAGGGCTACCAATTATCAGGGCTTTCCTGACGGGTTCTATTTGATTAGTATAGCGCATTATCCAAATTTACCGATACAATTAATCTTCGCCAAACCCCAAGCTGCCCCGCCATTTTACAAACTCTGTCTCCATGTTGCGGGGCAGCTTTTTTACAAGTTTAAGGGGCATTTTGAAATGCCCCTTAATAATCGTCAATTGTAGATACCCACCATTTCACTCTTTACAAAATCCTCACAAAGCTGAAAGGCTTTTTGTGTTCTTAGTTGTGCAGTGCCACCGTACAACAATGATTTCATTTTGGCTTCGTCATCTTTGTAATTCCTGACGTTTTGAAAATAGCCAGTGATAGCATTATATGCGCCAAACACTGTTCCCTTTGTTGTTTCATATTGCTGCGATGGGCTGCTCACGTTGTATTCATATACATCATCGCACATATTTTTAAAACATGTGCTTAACTCATCCAGTTCACCTTTTCCAATATTCTGCAATACTTCTTTATTTGGAACCATTGCCAATTGTATCAGTTTCTGTACTTCCTTATCGGTAATACGAACCTTTGCCCATTGATTAAAAATTCCTTCTAACTGTACAGAAAGCAGGTTAGAGATACCCATTACTTTGTGAGCTTCTTCTAATCGTTCTTTGGCATTAGCGGTGTGACGGATCTTAATGGAATTACAACAGTTTTTCAAAGCAGCATTGAGGGTATTGTTACAAACAATTCTTACAGGTGTAAACGCTGCCATGATACTACCAAACCCATCATGCGAAGTAGTAAGGAATAAATACTTTTCAATCATATCATGACTACCAACTTTGATGTAACCGGGTAGTTTAGCAGTAATAAAAACCTTTTCTCCCTTTCCCAATGCTCCGGCAGTTTCGTATTGAATGCCGTCACCTTCTACAATAGCATCAAAGAAACTGAAAGCATCTGCATTTTGCACCACTTCATAATCCTTGCCCAAGCGGTCACCCAATATTGCACTGCTGTCAGGACGGTAAGTGTAGAATGAACTTTTAGAAATCACTTCTGTGCCATCATCTAAACGGTGTGTATTTGGTCGTTTCAATACTTCAAAATCAAGCCCTGCAAATTGCAATGCTTCTTTACTGTTGGGATAGTCTTCCACAATTTGTCCCAAACCATGCCATGCTTTTTCTTTTACTGAAAAGAAACTGTGTTTACCTGTCTGTTCATTGAAATTAATATTGTGTGCCATAGTTGTAAATTTTAAGAATGATTAAGAAATGAAAGGCATCCCACGGCAAGCGGGATGCCCTGTTGATTAGAATGGTAAATCGTCCACTACTTCTGCGGCTGGTGCGGTCATCATTGGCACTACTGGTGCAGGAGAAGCATTGCTGCCATTTGAACGGCCATGCAGTTTGATGGTGTTGACATGAAATGTAAGGCTGGCCTTTACTTCGCCTTCTTTGGTTGTCCAGGCGTTTGCACCGATACGGCCATAACACTCCACTAAACTGCCTTTGGTTAAATACGCTGATACACCCGGATTAATCCAGTACGAACAGTTTACATAGGTTGTGATCTTTTGCACCTCCGTACTTCCTTTTGGTTTGTAAGTGTCATTGATAGCAATGGAAAAGTTCACCACTTTTTTCCCTGCTTTTGTTTCGTTAACGGTTGCGTCTGCTGTAATTCTTCCGATGATTTCCATAACTGAAATTTTAAATGTTTAAAAAATGATTGTCTAACTGTGTTCTGATGATGAAAAAAAATTGTTTTGTAAAAGAAAAAATGGAAAAAAAGAAAGCCTTACAATAATGTGGCTGCAGGAAAAACAAAAAGGAAACGGAATAAATTAAATCTGCAGTGGTGTGGGATGATCTTGTTTATGCCGTAGTCTTTTTGCTCTTTGATAAATCATCAATGCAGCCGCATAACTTCGCTTTCGCTTTGCCCATTTTCTTACAAAACAGATTACAACTACTTGTTGTGTCTTTGAGAGAAGGAAAAAGAAATCTAAGTTGAAATTGCTTTGAGCTTTGTTTGTCTGGAATTGTGTTTGCTGAAGAATGAAGGAATCTCAATTCCCAATATCTTTATCCGGTGCAGTTCTCCAGGCTTATTTGCCGAAGGCGGAAAAGAAATAAGACAGGTGTACTGCACCGGGTCTTTGATGATAGAAGAACAGAACGATGAACGGAGCGTCGCAACGGAAGATGACTAAAGATTCGAAAGCTGGTAACAAAAGAATACTACTCGCCAGACAAAATAGAATAGTTTTTAATTCTTCTCGCTTCATCATGGTCAGGAATACAGGCAATAGATTGTAGCTGTAAAATATATTCGGCAGGTAATTTATTCTGGATAGCACCGCTTATAATAAATTCTTTATACCAATCATACGGCAGCAAAGTATTATCTATGGAGTTACTGTCGGCAATATAAATCTGTGCAGTGTATGAGTTATTGGTTTCATCAAAAAATGTCAATATGCCCTCAATGTAACCTTTACCTAAACCTTCAGCTTTATCAAGCAAGTATTTCTCGCTGCGATCAATAGAAAACAATACTCCCCAAACAATTTCATCAGGTACATCAGTCTCGATAACATTCGCCTTTGCAGAACCGTCGTTACTAATTTTATTACAAACTATTTTGTGACCTGTAAGAAATGCGTTGGTAACCTTCACTGCTGAACGAACCCGTTTTGTAAGCCTGTTCGAATTCATATTTGAGCCGTAAGCAAAAATCAACATGTAGCATTCAGGTTTAGATTACAAATGTATATGGCTTCTTTATTTATCTGGAATTGTGCCTGGCAGGATAGTTTAGTTGTATCTGTCAATAGCCAGGCTCAATTCCCAGTATCATTGACCGGCACAGTGGTTCTGCCATCTTTAAATAAATGGAAGACAATTAAAAGGCAGAAGGACTGTACCGGGTCTTCTGGTAATTTAGCAAATCTGGTTATATTAGCAATTCACCAATTAACTGTTTATGGCAACCTGGAAATCATATAAAATATCAGACGTAATCAACGAAATTGAAGAAGAAAAGTTTGTACTTCCTGTTATTCAGCGACGGTTGGTATGGGATGAGGAAAAAATGGAATTATTGTTTGATACACTTCTGAAAGGAGATTCTTTCGGCGGTGTTATGGTGATTGAAGAAGAAAAAGGAAGTAAACCTCTTTTTAATTACAGGACATTTACAAAAGATGGTGGCATTATAAATTCAAGACAAGTAGATACGCTAACCCAATTACAGAATTTTGTAATTGACGGGCAACAGCGAATGCAATCTTTCTATATTGGTTTAAAAGGAAGTATCAATGGCAAGGTGTTGTATTTTGATTTGTTCAGCGATTATAATACCGAATTCGAATTTAAGTTTGAGAAAGAAGAAAGTAAATTACCTAAACAGTCGAAGGGAAATGAAGACAGAACAGTACCAGAACATAAATGGTATCTTGCCAGCTCCTTGCTAAAAAGATTAAAAGATACCAATGATGAAGACCAGGTTGGTGAAGAAATAATAAAGGCGCAAAATATACAGGATACTACTCAACGAAAACATGTTGAAAAAAACATAAAAGCGTTTTACAAGAATACGTTGACAGCAGATTGTCTCGGTATTTCAAAAGTGTCAGTGAATAAATCATTTGATGAAATAACGAATAAACAAAGAATCGTTGAGTTATTCCGAAGGTTGAACGATGGCGGCACAAAGCTTTCTTCTTTTGATTTGGTAGCTTCTGTGCTCAAAGGATTTGAATGGGAAATGGAAGGCTTTTTAGAAGAAACATTAAAGAGCTATGAAGAAATTGGACTAACGCAGGACAATCTTATCAAGTTAATTTTCTTATTGCAGGACAATCACAAAAAGGAAATGGCTGCGATTGAAGCAGCCGATGCTCAATTCGCTATAAAAAACAGAGAAAGGATTAAGGTAACTCTTAAATGCCTCAAGGACTTTCTCATTAATTCAAAATTATATTATTACTATAAAGAAGGCAACCGTTCTTTTATTCCATTGTTTTTTATCGCCTACCATCTTTTTCATAAGAAAATAAGCGATAAAGAATTAGAAAACTTCTTTGTCAATTTTGATGCTAAAAATGCGGAACACCCAAGGTTGGAGAAATGGATATACCATTCACTCATTAATGGAGTATTTAAAAGCAAAGGTGCAGGATGGATACCTTACAAAACAGGTATCCGTAAATTATTGGATAAAATACAGCACTTTAAAAACAAAGATTTCCCAACCGATGAATTGTTCCTGGTTTATACAGACCATCCAATTACATTTACCAGAACTTATACCATCGATAACCTCGATGAACTAGAAAGTTCATTTGTTTATTACCTCATGTATGACAGAGGACAGACCATTAGGATAAATGATATTGACCACATCATGCCTAAATCAATATTGGAATCACTAAAGATTGAATCAGCAAAAATCAATAGCATCCGGAATTTTCAATTGATAGATTTCAGCACTAACAGGGGATTAAAAAATGCAAGTCCTTTCAAGGATTGGATCAATAATCATGTAACTGATAAAGCTGCCTTTGTAAAGCGTCATTTAATCCCTGCTGATGAAACGTTGTGGACGGAGGATAAATTTGAAGACTTTACTACTGCAAGAGCAAACTTGATATTGAATTGTATTTTGACGCATTTAAAATAGCCTTTAGAATCGGCTGTTGCATCTTTAAAATCACCCTTATTAAGCGAAGCGATGAAAGACAAATTATTCAAGAATCTCTTGCACAGTGCCGAAGGTTATGTGGTTCTCAATTCAGGGGGACAACTCACTAAAGGGTATAAGCCAGACACAGTTTTGCAAAAGGAGAATGAGTACATCATTATGGAGTGTGATACTGGAACAAGCCGTAAGGGGTATTTAGGTGCAATGCTGAAAGCAGCAAGATTCCTGATCAAGGAAAAGAATGGCATACTAATACTTGTAATAAAAGAGAAGCCTAATACAACGGTTAAGCAAATTGCAGAACATCTTCGGGAATATTTGACATGGTTAAAGCCGCTTACCAACCTGAGAATAATTTACTTAATTGAAACAACTAAGTATTGCCCGGATAAAATCCCTCTAAAACTTTTGAGTTCAGAATTTGAAAAATGCGCCATTACGATTAAGGCTGAAATTTAAAAATAGGTACTCACGCCAAACTGAAAGCCAGCCAGCTTAGCTGGTGGGTTGCCTAAAATATCTTTCTGCCAGTTGTAGCGGTAGTTCAACCGAATCACTGTTTGTGCAGTGGGTCGCCAACTGATGGCAGGAACAATGGAAAATACTTCGTCACTGATATTATCTCCTGTAGACTTGAACCTTCCTTTATTCCAATCCACATATTCAAGACGTAACGCTGCATTGATAACTGATTTTTCAAAGCCAAACACAGGTTTCTTAATAACGGGTTGCACAAAATCAATAAAACCTCCTTGTTGTTTTCGGCCAAATTGTTCAGTGTAGGTTTCAGGCACATTCACATTCACCCAGGCACATTCAGCATTGATATAGGTATTGAGTTTTGGAAGCGTTGTGTTAAAGTCTATTGCATATACATTTACTCTTCGCTTTCTATCCAACTCCAATCCATCATCTTCATACTTATTGTAGATGCCACCCATGTATGATAATCCTAATTCACCAATCTTTCTGTTTCTTACAGCAACTTTACCGGTGAACAATGGGCTTCCATTAAAGCTTTCCTCAAACCGGTCTTTATTTTCTTTACTGGCCGGCAAGAACGTTTTGTTTTCTGCATTATCAATTATTTTATCATCAAATCCATTCGTAAGGTAGGCTTCATATGCATACACCCAATCCTTAGTATATTTTTTCCCAAACACACCAAAGCCTACATTGCTCCAGGTAGCCGGAAGCATTTGAGTGGCCGAGATTGGACGATCAACGAATTCCCATTTGGGGCCGTCATGATTTTGATTGAATGCGCCGATTGGGTTCATAACAACCCCACCTCTCATGTTTAACAAAGGGGCAAACTCAAAATCAACGGATGCAAATTCAATATTGATTTCTTTAGTACCATCTTCAAATTCAATCTCACTCAAAAATTTAATTCTTTTCGAGATTGAAGAAGATACAAACAATGTCAATCGCCTCATTTGAAACTGATGTCCTTCCGATATACCATCTTCCTGTAAATACTGGTAATTGGCTTCTGCATATCCACCCAATGCAACAGGCAGTTTGCCTAACTGAAGAAAGGGACGATTATATACCGCATCCATGTTAAGTAACAATCCCGATGTATCCTTTGAAGTTCTTCTTAATAATGCCGGGTCTATCTGAGCAACGGCAACAGATGAAATGAAAACGGATAGAATGCTTAGTATTATTTTTCTCATGCTTTTCTTAAATCAATAAAGATTTGGTTGTTGTTAAGCGTTACGGGAAATGTCCTCAGATCTCTGTCCGCAGGCCCGTTGGTTACTTTGCCACGGTTACTATATTCGCTTCCATGCGCAGGGCATTGGAGATAGTCACCTGCTACATTCAGTTCGGCACCCTGGTGGGCACACTGCATCCAAAGAGCGGCATAATCAGTATCACTGAATCTGTAAACACATATTGGGAAAAGCAACGCTTCGTTTCGTACAACTATATACAACCGGTATTTATCTTTTTCTTTTAACGCAAATTCATTTACATCAATCAATATTCCGTCTTTGGTCAGTTTACCATTAGCGAATTGTGTAGCGGCACAGGAACTCACTATGGTGGATAAGGCGGTTGCACCAATACAAGCGGCACAAGATTTTACTATAAATTCTTTTCTATTCATACTTGATTTGGTACTACAACGATTTCAAAAATTTTATCAGGTTATTTTTATCCTGCACTGAAAGTTGCTGAAATCTTTCTTTGCTTTGTTGTGCTTCTCCACCATGAAATTGAATAGCTTCTTCAATACTTTTTGCCCGTCCATCATGCAACAGGAAGTATTGCCCACCTTGCGAATTTGGAGACAATCCCAATCCCCAAAGCGGTGGTGTTCTCCATTCAGATGTTTTGGCATTGCCTTCCGTATAACCATCATCCAAACCTGGCCCCATATCATGTAGTAATAAATCGGTGTAAGGATGAAATGTTTTGTTAGATAAGGCTGCAACAGTTGAAAACCCGGTTTTCAACGTTTGCTTATGACAGCTTTCACAACCAGTTTGAACAAATAAGTTCTTTCCCTGCATTGCTTCAGCATCATTTTGATTTCTTTGAATGGGCGCCTTAAGTGTTTGCAGGTAAAAGACAACATTGTGGATTGTTAAGTCAGAAACTTCGGGATCAATGTTCAATCCTGAATAAACATCTTTTGGTTCAAACGTTGAAGTGATACCAATATCCTGGTTATACGCATTTACTGTTTGATGCAATAAGTTATGGGCCGCAGCTTTTTTACCAAAGCGATGAATATATTTTCCATTTTGAGTTATAGCGTTTGGATTTGGATTAATAAATGATGGCAGAGTTATCCAGTTTGGTACACCAGAGATCCCATCACCATTTGCATCGTTAGGGTCAGCCATTGCTAAAATATCAGCATCTGAAACCAATTCTAAAAAACCTAAGCCGGTATTAGCGGGCGGTGTGAATTTCGAGAAAGTGGCTCCGGCGGGTATTTGCTCCGGACTATAGCCTGACAAGGCCCTGTTTTGCAATTGTGGTCCGCCTAAATGAAGGAACTGGTTGCCTGTGCTATCAATCTGTCCAAATCTTGTTAATGTAGTAAAGGGATGGCCTTTGCCATCACCGGCATGGCAACTGCCGCAACTGGTGGCTACGAAGATGGAGCCTAAACCTGTATGAGAAGTGAATATCTCATCATTAAAGGCCACATCACCTGCAAGGAACCTGCGGTTCTGTTCATAGCTAAGACCCTCAACGGGGCCGTCCAGCAGCTCGTCATCAGATGGGGCTTTGGGAAGTATTTTTTCACAGGCCACTACACCAGTAATAACCAAAACAATAGCAGTTATGATCTTGAGTTTTTTCATATCGTTTGAAAGACAGGTAAAAATATTAAATTAGATGAATATAAAAGTAAAATTAGGGTAATCTAATTTATTTTTTATACCCGTTTTGTTACCTTCACTCAAATAATTTAGAGCCGTGCATTCATTTACAGAAGAAAACTATCTCAAGGCTATTTATAAGTTACAGGAAACCAACGGCGAAGTGGTAGCCACTTCAGCCCTTGCCCAGGTCATGGAAGTACATGCTCCGTCCGTGACCGATATGCTCAAGAGGATGGCTGGAAAGAAGCTTGTGACTTATCAAAAGTCAAAAGGGGTAAAATTAACGGAAAGAGGCAGGCAGGTAGCCGTTGGTATTATCCGCAACCACCGGCTTTGGGAAGTGTTTCTCGTTGATAAATTGGGCTATAAATGGGATGAGGTTCATGATCTGGCCGAACAACTGGAACATATACACACTGAAGATCTCACTAATAAACTGGACAAGTTTTTAGGATTTCCCAAAGCCGACCCACATGGCGACCCAATACCAGATGCCAATGGGGTGCTTCCTAAATCGAAAGCTGTGTTGCTATCTACTCTCAAAGTTGGTGAAGAGGGTACGTTCACCGGGGTGACGGATCATACACCTGCATTTTTGAATTACCTGGATAAGGCTGGCATTTCTTTGGGCAACAATATTAAAGTAAAAGCCATTGAAGAGTTTGACCAGACATATACAATACAGCTAAATGATGAAAAGGATACAGTAATAAGTCATAAAGTGGCAAATAGCTTGTTAGTAAATAAATAAAGAAATAACGTTTGCTTCTACACGGCAACAGGCTTTAGCGGCTAAGAAACTTTCTGCACAAGTACAAACAGGAAGTGTTGCTAAAGATGCTTCTTTGTTTTTCCAGGTTTCATCTTCTGATTGCCATAAATATATTTCAGCTTCACCACTAATTACTATTGTAAAACGAACCTCCGATAACGAACAGTAAAACCGAACTTAGTTGTATGAAACTCCAGTAGTTGCTTTATACCTGCCCCTCCGGTTCAGGTATAGTTTTTTTCTTTTTCATACACTTATTGCTTTACACTTTTATGTCTTATTAATTCAACTATAAAAGCTACAGTAGCTATTAGAAAAATAATGATACCTGTATATACCTGTGGTTCCTTCAGTATGGGTAAAGCAAAACAAAACATTGCACAATTAATTGCATTTGTTATTGCTGCAATCCATTTTGTGAACTTTGAGCCGCCTCTGTCTATTGCAACAAGGTTAAGCTGTCCTGAAAAAATAATGGCCATGCCTGCACCGACAAACCAGAGTGTATCGGTATTCATGTAGAGAGGAAAAACAAAACTGATATGCACTATTCCGAGAAGAATAATGAAGTAAGAAACTATTTTAATAAGCCTATGCACAACAAGATTTATTCATCTGTATAGGAGGGCAAGCAACAGTGCCATAGCTGCAAAACACACAACAATCTCCCTGCTTTGGTTTTAGGATAGTTTCGCAGTTTGTACATTTATAAAAGTATTGACAAGCATCCGTAGGCATTGTTTCCTCTTTTTGAAAACCGCATTCAGGGCAAGTAATTGTAGATTGTAATGTTAGTATGCTTTCCATTCTTATTTGTTTTTATCACAGCAAGATTTACCGCTTCCGGGTGAACATGATTTATTTTTCTCACAACTTTCTTCAGATGCAATACAAAGTTCTACATGAGGCATTTTGCCTTTGCCTACATACTTTTCTCCGGCTTGCTGTATCTGGCTCTCTACTTTATTATATGCCTCTGTTGTTAAATCCTTGTATGAAGAAATTGAAAGAAACAGGTCAGCATAAATCTTTTCAATATCCGCCTGGAATTGCTTTTCAAATGATGGCTTTATCAATTTCTTTTCTTTGTAACTGGCAATTGTGTTCTTTGCAATAATACCTGCTTCTTCTTTACTTAATTTATCCACTTCCTTGCCTTTATACCATTCGCTACTATTCGGAAATGTTTTAGCATAATCAGATGCTTCTGTTTGGGCTAAAATAGTAAGCTCAATATTGTGATTGCTACTAATTGTTTTAATGATTTCTGCCTTTTTATCTTCTTCTGTTTTAGTGTTCCATTTTATTGCCACAACTGTTCCCGTTTTGTTCAACCATGCTCCTTCTACTGCATCATTATACTTTTCTAAATCAACTAACAGAAACTTTGCTTTACTGCCGCAACCAATTGATGGCGCAGCATGGCAAACTAAAGGAGCTTCATAGAATGAAACTCCGCTATTATCTGCACTCATAAAATCATAGCTTTTTACTTTGTATCCTGTTTTATTAATGGCTGCTTCTATTGTCTTTTCATCAACTTTTGATTTATCAAAGGTTACTAAGCTGCTCCGGGTGGCATAAGAAGTTTTATACGCTAATACACCATTTACTTTAGACAGTTCATTGTTTACATGCTCTTCGCAACCCTCGCAAGTCATACCTTGTATGGTAAACTTTACCTGTTGTTTGTTATCAACCACTGCTAGTGCTGTTGCTTGTGTTTTGGGTTTTGGATAAAACACTTTTGCATACAGTGGAAAAGTCATCATCAGAATAGCAAATACAGTTACAATTCCCAAAAAAGTTTTGGATTGAAAGAATGAAGTCTTCTTAGTTGATTCGCAATTGCAATCCATATCATTTGCTTTAGCTGGTTTTAGTTTAAGATACCATGCCAAGGCTAATACTGCAATTGATAATCCTATCAAATAAGGTCTGGCTGGTTCTATCCATGAAAAGCTAGCGGCAATGCTGCTGCCACCGGCAAGCAATGCAATAACAGGTGTGATACAGCAGAGCGAAGCTGCAACAGCAGTAAGGACACCTGCACCTGTAAAAGTGCCTGATGATTTTATACTGATCATACTGTTTCCAGTTTTTTAGTTTCTACATTAATATGTTTAAAGAAAGGCTTTAATATCTTTAGATTTTCCTGTGTAAGAGAATAATAAATTGTTTGCCCTTCTTTCCGGGTTTCAACAATATTTCCATCCTTCAACTTTCTCAGATGTTGTGACACAGCCGGAATACTCATGCCTAAAATATCAGCAAGGTCGCAAGGGCATAATTCTTTTTCTTCTTCCAATAAATAGATAATCTTCAGCCTTACTTCATTTCCTGCTAAAGCCAATATGTTAGACAGGCTTGCAAAAGACTTTTGTGCAGTCCTCAACTTGCTTTTACAATTCTTTATTTGTTCCTGGTCTGCAAACAACCTGATACAAGTATTGTTTTCCATGAGGCAAAGATAGGAGAAATAATTATTTAAGCAAATTCTTAAATACGGACCAAGCCACATAACATTACCTATTAAACCTTCATCTTCTGTATCCTCACCGCATTCAATATCGCCAGTAAGGCAACGCCTACATCAGCTATTACAGCTTCCCATAAAGTGGCAATTCCTCCTGCACCTAAGATCAACACAAATATTTTGACTGTCATGGCCATAATGATATTCTGCCAAACAATGCTCCGGGTTATCTTTCCAATTTTGATTGCTGAAACAATTTTATGTGGCTGATCGTTTTGAATTACCACATCCGCTGTTTCAATAGTAGCATCACTACCTAAACCACCCATTGCAATACCGGCATCTGCCAATGCAACTACTGGTGCATCATTAACACCATCACCAACAAAAGCGATATGCCTTCCTTCATCCTTCAGTTTCTGCACTTTCTCAACTTTACCTTCCGGTAGTAAATCACCATAAGCCTCATCAATACCAATCTTCTTTGCCACTTCGTCAACTACAGATTGCTTATCACCTGATAGCATGACAGTTTTTATATTAAGACTGTGCATGTCTTTAACCGTCTGTGCAGCATCTTCTTTAATTTCATCTGCGATTGTGATATAACCTGCATACTGATTATTGATGGCTACGACAACAATTGTATGAACAATGCTTTCAATTTCTGCCGGATAGGGAACATTAAATTTCTTCAAAAGTTTTACATTACCTGCCAGTATTTGTTTCCCATCAATTTTACCTTTCAAACCATGTCCTGAAATTTCTTCTACTCCTTCTGCCTTTACCCCGTTTGTAATATCACCGGCATATTCAGTAACGGCCTTGGCAATAGGATGGGTAGAGTTTTGTTCGAGGGCTGAGGTCAGTTTCACCAATTCCTTTTCCTCTATATTTTTTGATACAACTTGCTGAACTTTAAAAACACCTTTAGTCAATGTTCCTGTCTTATCCATCACCACTGCATTTACCTTTGTCATTACGTCTAAAAAGTTTCCTCCTTTAAATAAAATGCCATTTCTTGATGCCAAACCAATCCCACCAAAATACCCCAATGGAATAGACACCACCAATGCACAGGGGCAACTGATTACAAGAAAAACCAATGCCCTGTAAAACCATGTTTGAAAGTTGTAATCAGATACAAAGAAGTAAGGAACGAAACATACTGCAACGGCTAAGAAAAATACAATAGGAGTATAAACCTTTGCAAATTTTGAAATGAATAATTGTGTTTGTGATTTCCTCGCAGTAGCATCCTGCACCATTTCTAATATCTTACTCAGCTTACTGTCTTTAAACAGTGCGTTTACTTTTACCTCTGCAACGGTGTTGAGATTTATCATCCCGGCTAATATGGTTTCTCCTTTATACTTTGTATCGGGTTTGCTTTCGCCTGTTAATGCGGCGGTATTGAAAGAAGCATTTTCTGAAAGCAGTTCCCCGTCTAAGGCAACTTTCTCTCCTGGCTTTATTTGAATGGTTTCTCCTAATTCTATAATGGAAGGGTCAGCAACAAGCGGTGAACCATTTCTTATTACTGTCACTTCATCAGGCCTCACATCGAGCAGGGCCTTAATACTGCGTTTTGCATTGTTGACTGCTGCATCCTGGAACCATTCCCCAATTTGATAAAATACCATTACTGCCACACCTTCTTCATATTCTCCAATCACAAATGCACCAATGGTGGCCACACTCATCAATACAAACTCATTAAAGAAATCACCCCGCTTTGATCTTCTGAAAGCAAGGTCTAACACTTTCCGGCCAGCCAATAAATAGGCAACCAGGTTTATTATCAATGATGCAATTTTAGGCAGTTCTATTTTGAATACATACTCCAGCATAAGTAATACGATCAATATAAGCAATGCCAATAGCAAATCCCAATGGGTTTTCCATCCGGGTTCATCTTTTTCTTGCCCCCCGTGATTGTGCCCGTCATCATTACTGTGCATGGGCACCACTTTTGCTTCATTCAACTTTTCATCCAGGTCGCAGCAGGCTTCCTGCTCTGCAATTTTTGTTTCATCATGTTTATATGCCATAAAAACTTATTTAATGTAAAAAAAATGTAACGATGCCTACTATAATTAATACCATTCCGGTAATTCGTTTTTCGTTGTGCTCTATAAATTGTGAGTTCATCATCTGCACTCCTTTAAAAGCAAGCATTACAAGAGTGATAATTCCGGTGATGCTGATTGCTGCATACACTAAGGCAAGTAGTAAAATATCATCCCAACCATAGGCTCCTGCTGCAAGAAAAAGACTTTCCACTTCCAGGCAGGGAGATAGAAACATCGTTGCTGCGAATATCAGCACCCATTTGGTTTTCGATTTTTTATATTGCTGTACATCCCTGTTGGCAGCATGATGATGGTGCGGCAGGTTTACTGTAAAATAGATTAATCCGAATATTATCAATAGTACCGGTGCAATTACATGCACATATCCTTCATATTGATGTGCCAGTTTTGAACCAACCATTCCCAATGCAAAACCAAGAATAACAGTGCCCAGCACATGTGCAGATGCTGTGATAGATGCTACCAGCATCAATTCATACTTTTCCCATTTCTCCGACTTGGCAATAGCCACCAATGGCAACCAGTGGTTTGGAATAAGTGCATGAGTAATGCCTAATAATATAGTGCCTGTTATTATACTATACATGTCACAATAATGTTATTATACAATTTAATTTTAAACAATTAATCAGCGTTGTCTTTTTCGTTATGCTTATTTATCATTTTCTTCTTCCATTCTATATACCAATGCTGGTGATGTAATGAAAGCAGAAAATACAATGCAATTGCCCCAACAATTGCGATAATGAACATGTTGAGGCCTACTGCCACACCAACTGCTGCGGTACACCAAACAGTGGCTGCTGTTGTTAACCCATGCGATGTTCCGGCACTGCTGTTTCGATATATGATACCAGCCCCCAGGAACCCTACTCCTGTAACAATATTAGCTGTCACTCTTGATACAGCGGCTACATCGCTTACAAGATGTGCCGCAACAGCAGTAAATAACGTAGCTCCGATACAAACGGCGGCATAGGTTCTTATACCGGCATCCCGGCCATGCTTTTCCCTGTCAAGACCGATAAAAGCACCAAGCAGAAATGAGATGACAAGTTTGGCAACAATAATTAACTCAATTTGTATATCCATACTGTATTTATTATTATCTAATTATTGGTGGGTACGGAAACCCTGCCACTCAAGGTTTTCCATTTTTAAAACGGGACAAACAAGGCAGGGCTCCGACCCATGTAAAATCTATTCTTCCTCTTCCACATTATTCATTTTCGACAATAAATCATAAGCTCCATTTACTACTACTTTGCTATTCCTGTCAAAACCTTCGGGCAAAATCACTTCGGTATAACCATTTTCCGAAATATCAGTGGTTACTTCAATTCTTTTGAAAGCAATATGTTTTTCAACAGTTGCATTTTTATCAGCATCATCTGGCTTTTTTTCCTCTTTCATTTCTTCTGATGCAATAAAAATGTATGACTTGCCTGCCGATTGTACAATCGCCTTATCAGGCAGAGCAGTAGTGGTAGCAACACCAGTTTCGACTATTGCTTTCAGGTACATGCCAGGTAATAGGTTTTTATCTTCCTGCAACAAATGACCATGTACCCGAACCGTTCGCTCAGCACTGATTTCACGGCCAATCAAATGCACTTCTGCAAATCGTTCCTTTGTTTCATTATTCAACACAAAACGAATTTTTTGGCCGATTTTTAATTTCGGAACATCCTTTTCAAAAATGATAAGCTCTGCATGAAGGTGGCGGGTATCTACAATTTCAAATAGCTCCTGGTTAGCGTTTACAAACTTGCCTATGTTCACCAATACCTTAGTAACATAGCCTGTTATAGGAGCATAAATATTTGCCCTGCCGGAGATGTTTCCCGGATTGATTTTATCAGGATTAATATTGATGAGTTGCAGCTTTGATTTTAAACCCTGCACCCTTGCCATCATACTATTGTATTCGCTGCTGGCTTTTTGCACTGTTTTTTTTGCATTTACATTTTCTTTTGCCAGTTCCTGTTGCCGTTCTAATTCTTCTTTCAGGTAAACCAACTGGCTTTTATAGTCCAGGTAATCTTGCTGAAGCTGGATAAATTCAGGGTTTTCGAGTACGGCTATTACTTCGCCTTTTACTACTGGCTTGCCTTGTAACAAATCAGTATTTTTTAAAGTACCTCCATAGGGAGAAGAAACAGTTAATAACTGCTGCGGAGGAACATCGAGTACTCCCGATGCCCGGATAATACTGCTGAGATTTTTATCTTCAACAGCGCCATATTGTATGTTGACGGTTTTAAACTGGTCTTCAGACAAATCCACCATGTCTGCTTCTTCGGTTTTCGTTTCTTCTGCCGGGGCAGCTTCGGCACTTCCTTTGGAAGAGCAGGATGAAAGGCATATAGCGGCCGTAGTGAGTATAACCAATGAACTTAAAAATTTCTGTTTCATATTAATTTTATTTTAGCCCGTTCTTATTAATTGATGCCGCCGATAAATTCGATAGCAATAACGGTTTGATTGTATTGGTTTAAAAGTTTTGTGTATTCCTGTTTTACAACAACAGCATTATTGAGTGATTGCGTTAATTCATAATAACCGATTTCGCCGGCAGTAAAAGCTTTTTGTGCCTGGGTGATGATGAGATTGGCTTGCGGTAAAGCAGTATTGCGGTAGTAGTTGATTTGAACTCTTTGTTTTTGCAATTCGCCAAACAGCCTTGTCAATTCGGCCTGCAGGTTGTATTGATAATTGGTCAGTTCTGCTTCACGACGCACCCGGTTTATTTCTGCCGCTTTTACTTTTTCTTTTTGCGCCCTGGCAAATATGGGAATGCTGATGCCCAAATTAACACCCTGGAAACGGCGGCCAACTCCATAATATTTATCAACACCGTTTACGGTTTGATAGCCCACCAGCGACTGGTTGAAATAGCCTACTGAGAAATCAGGTTTTAATCTCGATTGCTCAACAGCTTTCTCTCTGTTTGCAATATCAATTTGCTGTTTAATAAATGCCAGTGTAGGGTTGGCAGCAATGGCAGCAGTATCAAAATTTACCTGTATCTGTTTTTCAACAAGTAAAGTGTCGGCAATAGCCGTAACAGAAGAATCTGCAGTAAACACTTTCAGACGGTTTAATTCAATACGGTAATCTTCTTCTGCATTTCTCAATTGCGCCTTTATCTCATTCACCTTGCTTTCAGCATTATAATTTTCCAATGCATTTGTTTCACCCGTTTTGTACCGTAATGCTGATGCCCTCAATACATTTTCATAAATAGCCAGCATTTCTTTCAGCAATCTTATTTCCTCTATCCAAAAACTTAACTGGTAGTACGATGTTTTTGTATTAGCCGCCAGTTCAGTTTGATAAACTTTTAATTGCAACTCACTGCTTTTGATATTTGACTCAGATAGCTTTATGAGACTTTTGAAGTAAGCCGGATTAGGTATGCCCTGATTAATGCTGAAATTATTATCATAAGTAATGCGGCTGTTGTACTGGCCAAAAGTTACGCCGACATTTGTTTTGCCATAGTCCTTTACCGTTTTTTTCAATTGTTGCTGGTAACTTATATCCAGCGTTCCTACTTTTACCAAAGGATTATTCTTCATAGCTGATGTAACAGCCTCATTAAGATTTATGACTGTCTTTGGTTGTTGAGCATTTGAGGCAAAGGATGATGCTAAAAACAGGATGAACAATGAAGGGAAGTGCTTAGCCGGAGATATTTTTTTTACTTTTGGTTTTATCTTTTCAAACCAGGTATATAACACCGGTAGCACCACCAACGTAAGAAAAGTAGCTGTTATCAATCCACCTATTACAACTGTTGCTAATGGCCGTTGTACTTCCGCACCCGAACCTCTTGATAAAGCCATTGGAAGGAAGCCCAATGAAGCAACTGCTGCAGTCATTAACACCGGTCGCAACCGCACAGAGGTCCCTTTTAAAATAATGGCATTTATGTCAGTCATGCCTTCTTTTTTCAACCGGTTAAACTCACTGATAAGTACGATGCCATTTAGTACCGCCACTCCAAACAGTGCGATAAAACCAACACCTGCCGAAATACTGAATGGTATACCCCTGAACCATAAGGCAAATACACCGCCTATTGCACTCATGGGTATAGCTGTAAAAATGAGTAAGGAATATTTAATTGAACCAAACGTAAAGAATAGAAGCAGCAGGATTAATGCTAATGCAACTGGGACTGCAACGGATAACCTTTTGTTAGCTTCTTCAAGATTTTTAAATTGTCCTCCATAAGTAATAAAATAACCGGGGGGCATTTTTACCTGCTTCTCAATTTTTTCCTGCATTTCTTTTACAACCGATGAGATGTCCCTGCCTCTTGTATTAAAGCCGACAATGATTCTCCTCTTTGCATCTTCACGTTGTATCTGGTTAGGGCCTAACTGCAAATTGACATCTGCTACCTGTTCCAATGGAATCTGGTTACCATCAGGAGCCGCAACAAATAATCCTTTTACATCATCAATACTCTGGCGGTTTGCTTTTTCCAAACGCACTACCATGTCAAACCTTTTTTCACCCTCGTAAACAATGCCGGCAGATTCTCCTGCAAAAGCAGCACTAATGGTGCGGTTTATATCTTCTACATTTAAACCAAACTGTGCAATCTTATCCCTGTTTAGTTTAACGACAATCTGTGGAAGCCCGGTTACCTGTTCTACATATAAATCTTCTGCACCTTTTACCGTAGGTACAATCACACCAATTTTTTTTGCCAGGTCTGCCAGCACATCCAGGTCTTCTCCAAATATTTTAATACCTACATCCTGGCGAACACCTGAAATCAATTCATTAAAACGAAGTTGTATAGGCTGCGACAACCCATAGGAAACACCGGGAATTTTTTCCAGTTCCTTTTGCATCAGTTCAGCCAGTTCTTCCCGGTTATGTGCACTGGTCCATTCCTTTTTATCTTTTAAAAGAATGGTAATGTCACATGCTTCTATGGGCATAGGGTCGGTTGGTATCTCAGAGGCACCTATCTTTCCAATCACCTCTTTTACTTCAGGGAATTTTTTCATCAGTAAATCAGAAGCCTGCGTTATTTTTTCAATCGTTTGGCTTAACGAGCTACCTGTAAGCAACCTTGTTTCTACCGCAAAATCTCCTTCTTCCAAGGTGGGAATAAATTCACCACCTAAGGTTTTAAAAATGACAAGGCTGATTACAAATACTCCCACAGCAATGCTCACCACCAATAATTTTATCTTTAATGCGCCACGTATTAATGGTGTATAAAGCCATTGGAAAAACTTCATCATTTTATCAGAAAGGTTTTCTTTGTGGCTTATTTTTTTACTTAGAACAAGGGCACTCATCATGGGCACATAAGTAAGTGAAAGCAGGAATGCACCAAGTATGGCGAATGAAACTGTTTGTGCCATTGGGCCAAACATTTTTCCCTCAATGCCGACCAGTGCAAGAATAGGCAGGTACACAATTAAAATAATGATTTGTCCAAATGCAGCAGAGTTCATCATCTTGCCTGCTGACTTATATACTTCATCATCCAATTGGTCTTGTGTCAGCCTTCCGGGTTTTCGATGGCCTAACTGATGCATGGTTGCTTCCACAATAATCACAGCGCCATCCACAATTAACCCAAAGTCAATAGCGCCTAAGCTCATCAGGTTACCAGATACACCAAATAGATTCATCAACGAAATAGCGAAAAGCATGGCAAGCGGAATTACGGAAGCCACTATCAACCCGGAACGGATATTGCCAAGGAAAACCACCAATACAAAAATCACAATCAAGGCACCTTCAACAAGGTTCGTTTTTACGGTTCCGATTGCCCTGCTGACTAAAGCACTTCTGTCAAGAAAGGGTTCAATGACTACACCTTCCGGCAAGCTTTTCTGAATCTGGATTATTTTATCTTTTACACTGTTAATTACAATGCTGGAATTTGCTCCTTTCAGCATTAATACAATGCCACCAACTACTTCCCCTTCTGCATTACGGGTTAATGCTCCGTATTGCGTGGCATGCCCCAACTGTACCGTTGCAATATCTCTTACCAGCACGGGTGCACCACTGGAAGTTCTTGTAACTACAATTTTTTCAATGTCAGTGATTGTTTTAATAAAGCCTTCGCTGCGGATAAAATAAGCGTTGGGTTTTTTATCTATATATGCACCACCAGTATTCTGGTTGTTTTTTTCAAGCGCAGTAAATATATCAGCAATGGATAGATTATAGCTGCGAAGCTTATCTGTATTCAATGCAATTTCATATTGCTTTAAAAGACCGCCAAAGCTGCTTACATCAGCAATGCCGGGTGTGCCAAGCAACTGACGACGGACAATCCAATCCTGTATCGTCCGAAGCGACATAGCATCGTATTTATTTTCGTATCCTTTTTTTGCATGTAAAACATATTGATAAATCTCACCTAATCCCGTAGATATGGGAGCCATTTCCGGGTTACCGATATTATTGGGTATCTGGTTACGGGCTTCTATCAGCCGTTCACCTACTTGCTGACGGGCCCAATAAATATTTGCATCATCATGAAATACGACAGTAACTACAGATAATCCAAATCTTGATATAGAACGGATTTCCTGCACTTCCGGAATGGTGGCCATTGTTTGTTCCACCGGAAAAGAAATTAACTGTTCTACTTCCTGTGCAGCAAGCGAAGGGCTTAAAGTTATAACCTGTACCTGGTTATTAGTAATATCGGGCACGGCATCAATCGGCAATTTTTTTGCCGAGTAAACACCCCATATTATTAATGCAAGTGTAAACAGGCCGATGACCAATTTATTTTTTATGGAGAATTGAATGATTTTATTAAGCATATTTCTATTTAATGTTTTGAAACAAGACGATAATACTTAATTATAATTCCGGCTATAGCCATCAGCATTATAATGCCAAGCACTATCATTGTAATTATTTTTGTAACCCGCATCCACTTGGGTTTTACAGGGTCTTTGATCTTGCTGTAAACTGGTTTACTGCGGGCCATTGACTTTTTTCTCTTAGTCATAACCACATTGTAAACGAAATGATAAAATGTATAGTCAGCGCATGATGATGCACTGATAAGAATGGGGAATTAAGCAGCTATTTTGGGAGGCTGCCAGATAGAATAGGAAACTTCTGAATTAAAATTCTCGTTATGAAGGGGATACTTTTCAGATTGGAAAATAATTTTTACAACCTGAACTTTGTTCAAACGGTTATAAAATGCGGACGCTGCACAGCACGAACAGGTGCAAAAAGGTGTGCAGGATTCTTTCGAATGGTTGTGTTCCTGGTGATTGGTGGAAGCCGAAATTTTTACTTCTGCTTTTGCATTGCACTCCGTACTGTCGCTACACTGAAGGCATGACAGGTAGAGCAGGAAAAAGCCTAAAAAGAAAAATAAAAATTTCATTGTTACAAAAGTAACAGGATATATTGCAAATCCGGATAAAACATCGATCTAAAATGGTAATATGGTTGCAAAAAACTGTAAATCAAGTGCTTTTTTCTCATTTCGACAAACAGATTAAAGCAACTAAAAGGCAAGATTCGCTACTTTAATTGTCTTGTCCTTACTATCTGACCACGCAAAAATTAAATTTTTACCAGATCTCGTCATCTGAGGAAATCCGCTTGATCTCGATTCTGCCGAGGAAGCAATTGTTATAGAAGCTTCTTTTTTACCATCCTTGTAAACTTTCACTGCTTTTATCACAGAACCTTCCATCCAACTGACCATTGCACTCTTATCATCCAGCATAACAACATCTACACGGCCAATCCCTTTTCCTTCATCAATACGAACAGGAGCATTAAAGCTAGCACCTCCGTCTGTGGAGAAAATGACATTCACCTGTGCTTTTTGATCAGGTGACGAAAACCATGCTACGGCAACAGTATTATCCTGTGCCGCAATCCTTGGGCCATTGACGGGGCATCCTTTAATCTCCCAGTTGTCTGAAAATATTGGTTTGGGTTCTGTCCATTGACCCTTTACAAACCGGACGATTGAGATATCTCTTATTTCTGCTTCTGACCTGTCTCTATAAACTACAACAGGCCCATCTGCAGTGATGGCAGCACTTGTCTGGCAACAATCACATACCCGGTTATCTAATTCCCATTCGCTGGATTTCTTTCCCTGCTTATCTACTATTGCGCCACGTATTGTCATCTGTCCATGATGTCCCTCTTCATGTTTTCCTTCACCTTCCATTGCTGCATTCCTTCCATCAAGCCATGAAATAAAATAATTGTCTTCGTATGGCACTATTGAAACAAAACCATGCTCTGCTTTTTTACCATCATCATGAAGGATTTTTGGAGCACTCCATGTCTTTCCCTGGTCAGCGGAGGAAACCAGCTTTACATCGTATGTGTAGGTGCTTTTTTGGCTTTTCTCTAAAAAATGCACTATCATGTTATTTGCACCATCCGAAGCTAAAAGTGGATAATCTGCCCAATTCACAAACCAGTTATCGCCTGAACTTATCACAACAGGCTCAGACCATTGTTCATTCTTTAATGCAGAAAATTTCAATAAGCTTTTCTCCTTTGTTTTCTCTATCCAGGATAAATAAACCAACCCATTTTTATCAGTAAATAAATACGGTTCTGCGCTGACTGAATCAGCAGGTGATGAAAGATACTTTAAGTTACTGTCAGCAATATCTGCCGATTCATTCTTTTGACTGTCTGTTTGTTTTGGTGAATTCTTGCAGGAAGACAACGCAACGATCAATAACAATGCAGTTACTAGCTTATTCATTTTTGTTTACAATTTTAAGTATCATGTCAATATTGCTCTTTTCGTCCCATTTGCGATAACCCGATTCAGAAAAAACAAGATCCCCTTCAGCATTAAATATATAGGTTGTTGGCAAAGCCTGAAAACCTAACTCTTCGCTGTTTTGGATTTGGCAATAATTGAAATTAAAATCATGAGTTTTTTTGAATGCCTCAATTTCTTCAATTGCTTCGCCGGAAGCTATTAAAAAAACAATTTCTTCTTTATTCAAAATATTCCGTGCTTTTTCGATCGTTGGCATTTCTGCAATACAAGGCTTGCACCAGGTAGCCCAAAAATTAAGAAATATTGTTTTCCCTGCATACTGTTTTAAACTAAACGAATTACTTTTTAAGTCTGCTAATTTTATTTTCTCAAATGTCGTATCTGGCAGAATAGTAACCGTCTTGTCTTTATTCACTTCTTTGCAGCTTATAAACAACAAAACAACTGAGAGGCTTAATAGCCGGAGAGTAATCATCTTTTGTAGTAACATATTTGACATTATGGATGGTGTAAGTTATGAACATGATGTAAAGAATCCATTGTATGGTGATGACAAATATGATGTCCCGGATGATGTTCACAGTTAACGTGGTGATGATTGTTGGTTATGGTAACAAGTGAATCATTGAGATGCCCGGGATATTGGGGATGATGATGGCCATGGTGATTAATAGTTGGATCATAAGGTACCCATTGATGGCTGTGATCATCATGAGTGTATGTACCATGATGATAGACATTGTGGTGATGCCAGAACAAGGAGTCATGATGATGATAGACGCTGTCCCAATAAAGACGCTGCGTAGGATTCGGAGCGGTTATGAGGCTATTCACTGACTGTCGCATATCGGATAATTCCCCGGTCATAGCAACAGAAGCAGCAAGATCGTCTTGCTGAATAATTTCCGTGGACTCATTTTTATTGCAGGACAAAACAAAAACTGCTATAATTAAAACGTAAATCGGTTTCATATTTTTTTGTTTGATGTAGTAATATTTTCAATTAGTTTGATTCAGTATATTATCTAAAAGTCTTTAAATAAAAGATAGTTTTTATAATTGATTTCTTACAGGCCAGGTATTTCTTTATCACCGTTTTGTTTTGATTTTGAGATCATTAGGATGACACCAATCAGGATAAAAGGAATACTTAGTATTTGTCCCATATTTATTACCATAGTATTTTCAAAAGTCTCTTGGTTTTCCTTTACAAATTCAACTAAAAATCTTACAGAAAACAGCATTATCAGAAAACTTCCAAAAACAAAACCTTGCTGTACTTTTTCTATTTTCTTTTTATATAGGAACCAGAGAATACCAAAAATAATCAGGTATGATATAGCCTCATACAATTGTGCAGGATGCCGTGGAATCATATCAACTCTTTCAAAAATAAAAGCCCAGGCAACATTGGTTGGTTTACCAATAATTTCGGAATTAAAAAGATTACCAATACGGATAAAAAAAGCGGAGAGGGCTACAACAATTACAAGCCTGTCCATGATCCATAAAAATGATTGTTTAGATTTCCAGCAATACCAAATAACTGCAATAATTATCCCAATGGCGGCGCCATGACTTGCCAATCCCTGGTATCCTGTCAATTCAAATTTTCCATTTCTAATACTGAATGGTAAGATAATTTCCAACAAATGATTTTTATAATAGCCAAATTCATAAAACAGTGTGTGACCTAACCGGGCTCCGGCAATTGTCCCAATAAAAATATAGACTGATAACTTATTCAGCAGTGAAAGGGAAATGTTTTCCTTTTTATAAATTTTTGAAAGCAACAAATAGCTGAAGTAAAAGGCAAATACAAACATTACAGAATAGTACCTGAGTGCAAAACCGCCAATCCTGAATATCTCAGGATCTATATTCCATGTAATATAAAGTATCATTAACAATGATTTATTTAACCTTCAACATACTTGCATTAATAGCTACCACAACAGTACTCACACTCATTAAAACAGCTCCGGCAGCAGGACTTAACAATATTCCCATTTTGTATAACACACCAGCAGCTAATGGTAAAGCCACTACGTTGTAACCAGTTGCCCACATTAAATTCTGAATCATCTTGCTGTAGGTGGCTTTTCCAAATAAAATCAAACTCACAATGTCTTTTGGGTTGCTGTTTACCAAAACGATCCCAGCTGTTTCTGCGGCAATGTCACTACCGCTGCCAACAGCAATACCGATATCAGCCTGTGCCAAGGCAGGTGCATCATTTACACCATCACCTGTCATGGCTACAAATTCGCCTTTGTTTTGCAACTCCTTTATCTTTTCTAATTTCTGATGCGGCAACACTTCTGCAAAAAAACTATCCATGCCCAATGTTTTACTTACACTTGCTGCTACTTTATTATTGTCGCCTGTCAACAATATTGATTTGATATTATTTTGTTTCAACGTTTTAATGGCCTCGGCTGATTCAGGTCTTATCTCATCCGATAATGCAATGTATCCTGCTAATTCATTATTGATAATTACAAACACAATCGTTTCCATGTCGTTAGTTGTAAAGCCATCAGGAACAGGAATATTATTTTCCTTTAAATAACCCGGACTGACAACCAATACTTTTTTGCCTTCTACTGTTGCTTCAACGCCTTTACCTGTAATCGCATTAAAGCTTTCTGTTGCCGGAATTGTGATAGATAAGTCTTTAACTTTTTGCAAGATGCCTGTTGCAATGGGATGCTCAGATTTTTGTTCCAATGCAGAAGCCAGGCGAATGATTTCATTTTCATTCAGGCCTTTTTGGAGTGAAACAATTTTTGATACTTCAAATTTTCCTACCGTAAGTGTACCGGTTTTGTCAAATACAATGGTGGTGATTTTTCTTGCATTTTCAAATGCTGTTCTGTTTTTAATCAGCAGCCCGTTTTTCGCTGATAAGGCTGTTGATTTTGCAACGACCAACGGAACTGCCAATCCTAAAGCATGGGGGCAACAAATAACAATTACTGTCACCATTCTTTCCATGGCAAAAGCCAAAGATTGACCTGTTAAATACCAGTATAAAAATGTACCAATGCCCGCTATAATCGCAATTGCTGTCAGCCACTTTGCAGCCTTGTCTGCTACCAGCTGGGTTTTAGATTTTGATTTTTGTGCATCATCAACCAACTTTATGACTTGTGAGAGATAAGAATCTTTCGCCCCATGCGATACGGTAACCTTAATAGAACCGTTTCCATTAATAGAACCCGCAATTACTTTATCTCCTTTTCCTTTCTCCACAGGTTTTGATTCGCCGGTAAGCATGGATTCATTCAGATAACTTTCTCCGTCTGAGATTATGCCGTCAGCAGCAACTTTCTCCCCTGGCTTGATAAGTACAATATCACCCTCTTTCAGCGTTTCAGTTTTTACATCAGTCACTTTTTCACCATCTACTAAGTGAGCGTCATCTGGCATAAGCTGAACCAATAATTCCAGCTCCCTGGAAGCTCCGGCAACTGATTTCATTTCAATCCAATGCCCTAACAGCATTATTAGAATAAGTGTTGCCAGTTCCCAAAAGAAATCCATGCCTTTTAATCCAAACACAGTTGCAGTGCTATAGATATATGCTACTGAAATGGCAAAACCAATCAGCGTCATCATGCCCGGGTTCTTTACCCTTATTTCACCCACCAGCCCTTTCAAAAAAGGCCAGCCGCCGTAAAAGAAAACGACAGAGGCCAAAGCAAGTAATACATATTTTGAACCGGGAAAACTGATATGAATATTTAACCAATGCTGAATCATTTCTGATAGCAGCATAATGGGAATAGTTAATACCAGCACTACATAAAATCGTTTTTTAAAATCCGCAATACCTGATGCATGAGCTTCATGTCCGTCATGAGTACCCGGTTTAGTAAGTGGTACCAGCGTCATGCCGCATAAAGGACATTTGCCTGGCCCATCCTGTATTATTTGCGGATGCATTGGACAGGTATATTTATGAAACCCCTGAGTGCTTCGCATTTCTACAACAGGCGCAATATGCTCCGTATGAGAAGAGTGCTCATCTGTTGCATGTCCTGCATGTTTATGGTGAGTATGAGTATGTTCTTCCCCTTTTGCACCAACAAGAACGAGTGTCATTCCGCATTTGGGGCAGTTACCGGGTTTATCTTGTACAATCTCCGGATGCATAGGGCATGTATACTGTTCTTTGTTGTGATGATTATGTTCCATAAAACATTTTTATACGTTATCTGATAATTCAATAATGCCATGTTAAGCCAATTCCCCAATTATAATCACTGTCATAGTTTGTGCTTATTGAAAGAGGCTTGGCTATCATATACCTGAAACCGATAGCATATTCCCTATCAGTATTTACCCGGAAATCAAAAAAGACATTGTTACTAAGAGGTATGTCTCTTCTTTCCAATTGGAGTCGCAATTTACCTGTATGGTCTATCCGCCATTCAGAACGTATAAGCATTGGTAATAAATAGTAAAAACCGGCATCAAAAACCCGGCGATTGTCTTTGCTGTTGGGTTTATTGGCTAAAGGAAGTGTCTTGTTTTTTCGATAGTCAAAACCTATATAAAAGGCTAAGTATTGTTTTTTGTCTAAATAGCGGAGCAGATGTGTTTCTGTTTCATAATTACCGTTCCAGCTTGCCCTTCCTTCAAACTCCAAAGCGTTTTTATTGTTGGAAATATTGCCGGATAGCCAGGCGCCCTGAGAATGTACAGATAAGTCGAACCAGGGATAAAGTATATTGTCTTCTTTTTTTAATTCTTTGTAACCGGTTTTGGCGAATTCATTTTGTTCGCTGTCTTCATAGCTTACAATACGGGCCATACCAGCCATCATGTGATAAAGGATGTGGCAATGAAAAAACCAATCTTTCTCTTCGTTTGCTTCAAACTCAATTGTAACTGTTTGCATTGGTTGAATGTCAAACGAATGTTTCAAGGGCGAATAGTCACCCTGGCTGTTGATAAAGCGGAAGAAGTGGCCGTGCAGGTGAAGCGGGTGACGCATCATAGTATTGTTTGTTAGAACAAACCTTACCCTTTCACCTTTGTGGATTATAATTTTGTCAGCCACCGATAAAGTTTTAAAATCAAATGACCACACATATCGCAACATATTGCCTGTAAGAGTTAGTTTAACTTCTCTTGGTTTCAAAGTAGAATCCAAAGTGGTGGGATGCAGTGCCCGCAGCATATTATAGTTAAAATCTCCGGGCATACCCATGTCCATCCCCTGCATATTGTTCATATTCATGCCATTCATGTTCCCCATATCCATATCCTTTTTTGCAGGTATGGTATCTGATGGCATTTTCATTTCTTTCATATCCATGTTCTTCATGTCCATGCCGTCCATGTTCATACCATTCATATTCATGCTGCCCATTTCCCTCATCATTTTAAAATAGTCAAGCTTGGGAATATCAGGTGCATTCATTATAGCACCATTCCCAAAATAGCCGGATGAAAAGCCCACTACATCCCAGGAGGTGGCTCTTAATTCAGCTGCACCGGTTTCAGGAACAGTAATTAAAACATCATACGTTTCTGCAACTGCAATTTCTAATTTGCTTATAGAAACAGGAGTAACATTTATTCCATCTGCCGCAATCAGCCGCATATAACTCATTCCATATTGCAATGTAAAATAAGAGGAAGCGGAACCGTTGATGATGCGTAGCCTTATTACCTCGCCTGGCTTTGCATCTTTGAAATAATTTTTTTCCTGCCCGTTCATTAGGAATTTATTGTAATACACATCTGACACATCCATTGCAGGCATACGTTGCCATTCCTGCTTTAATTTGTCTTTAAATGATCCGGCAGCAATGGCTTCGCCATAACTTTGCAATGCGCCTTTTTTAATGGCATACCATTCGCCTCCACGTTTCAGGTAACGCATTACCTGGTGTGGATTTTCATCCGTCCAGTCTGATAATAGCAAAACATATTCTTTTAGTTCAGGTTCTGGCTGGGCTGGGTGAATTACGATTGAACCATATAAGCCGCTTTGCTCCTGTAGCATGGTATGAGAGTGATACCAGTAAGTGCCACTTTGAATAAGCGGAAAAGTGAAAGTATAAGTTTCGCCGGGTTCAACAGGGGATGTGGTTAGGTAAGGGACGCCATCTTCTTTATTGGGCAACAATATGCCATGCCAGTGAATGGAAGTTTCCATCTTCATCAGATTATGCACACGGATAATTGCGGTGTCGCCTTCGGTAAATTCAAGAATGGGTGCTGGTATCTGGCCATTGATTGCAATAGCATGGCGATGCTTACCGGTAAAGTTCACCATCGTATCCGTTACATATAAATCATACTCCACTTTTTTTCCAGTGTAAGCCATTCCTGATTTAATCTTTGCTGATTGCAACGGATGATTGTATGAAGTTGTTTTTTGCATCACCGAATCTTTGCCCGTACTCTTGTGCATGGAGTGGTTGATTTGTCCCATACTGCAAAAAGGAATCAACAATAAAAAAAAGAATAGCTTTTTCATTGTGAAATGTTTTATTGTTTAATCGGCTTTTTTGCCTTTTTCCGGGCAGGGTTATTGTCCGGGAAGCGGAATGTGTCCATTGGATTTTTCATCGGCATATTCATGTTTTTCATATCCTCCATTTTCATGGTGCTGTCCATTCCAGGCATATCCTTCATGTCCTTCATATTGTCCATGCCTTTCATGTTTTTCATAGTGTCCATACCGGGCATATTTTTCATATCCTTCATATCCTTCATATCTTTCATTTTATCCATCCCCGGCATATTATTCATGTCTTTCATCTTGTCCATTCCCTCCATGTCCTTCATGTTATCCATGTTCTTCATACCTTTCATTGTATCCATTCCAGGCATATTCTTCATCCCCGGCATTGAATCGTTCATGTGTGTATCATTCATGTGCGTCGTGCTATCTCCATCCATGTCCATGCCTTCCATATCTTTTTCATCATGACCGGCACCATGGTCTTTCATTAAATACCTGCCCATAGGCCCCACACCTGCAACATGTGTAAGTTTTGCCCCATGATGCCCCGCAATGGATAGGAAAATAGCAGCGATGATTGCGGCAAGCAGAACGATTAGTTCGTATAGTCTTCTGTTGATCTTAAAGAAAATCCCGATACTTTTAAGTAATAAAGTAATACCTGACATCCATAAGGTTAATTGGGCATATTTCTCATGTTCCTCAAATATTTGCATAGCGGCCTTTGGTGCATCAGCAGAAGGCATTGCGTGAAAAATGGTACTGGCCGCTAGCGCAGAAAAAAATGCGGCTGCCATTATGCATAATGTGGCCCAGCGGATTTGCCGCCAATGCGGTTTCCATACAACCACTACCTGGAAGGCGGCTGCAAGCAATATTAGCACAATTGGGAAATGTACTACAAGGGGGTGGAGCGATGGAAAGTCTTTAAACATAAAGTATTTTTAATACTGTTTAATAATTAGCCACTTTCTCCAGGCTGTCAACTGCAAATCTTCAATCAGGGCTTAAGTATAATGTCAAAACTTATTTTCAGTTTCTCCCATGCAACATCAATTGTTGTTCTTCCATTCTTCTTATCCGTTATAAAATATTGCAGCCTCTCGGTATGCGTATTTTTCTTTGGCTTTATTTTCAGTCTTACCACATCATCCTTTTCATCGTATTCAGTTGCTAAGTGTTGTTTCCATTGTTTATTGATGATAACTGTCCATTCCGATTTCCCGGGAATAGTAAAAATGGCGTATTTACCGGCAGGGATTTCCTTACCTCCAACAACAAACGCTTTGCCGATTTCAAGAGTTGTTGCATCGTGTGCTCCCGTTACCCATACTTCACCATAAGGAACAAGGCCACCCCATATTATTCTCTTACGGACGCCGGGTGAATGATAATTGATTTTTATACTGTCGCCATGAATTACTACAACGGCCATGGATTTAATACTTTTCTTGCTGGTATCTTTTACTAAATTGGGATTGTAGCAAACCTCTTCTTTCTTTTGTTCCTGTGCTGTTACTGTAAATGCTGTTGCTATTATTAAAAGCAGTAAATAAAATTTCTTTTTCATGATGTTATTTATTTGTATTTATATTTTTTCTCCACTGATTATTTGTACTTCTCCAAACATGGTTTTAAAACGGGTTTTAATGGCCACATTTTCAAACCCGGCATCCGAAATCATTTCAGGTAATAATCCTCTGGCATTTGCATCTGTAGATTTAAATCCATCCAGGCCTCTTATTATATTAAAAAGCGTTCTTTGAACCCATGATTTGGAACGGCCAAAGTCGGCAATAAGTAAATGACCATCTTTATTCATAACCCGGAATATCTCTGCCAGCATAGTTTGCTTTATATCTGTATCAAGGTGATGAAAAACCAGGCAGGATATTACTCTGTCAAAAGCATTACGCTGAAAGGGCAAATGTTTTCCATCATAATCAAGCAAAAAAATATCCAGCTTTTCTTCTTTTATCTTTTTTGTTGCTTTATCCAATATCTCTGTATCAATATCAATACCTGTTACTTTTGCCTCCGGTGATGATTGTTTTGCCATGATAGTTAATGTAGCAGTGCCGCAACCAAAATCAAGCAGCTTTGAGGAGGCATGGATATTAGCATTTGAAATCAACACCTGTTTAATTTTTTTCTCAGGCATAGTAATACTTACAAAAAAATCATACAATGGTGTAAGCCATTTGAATCTGAGTGCAGGTATGAATTTTATTTGCTCCACAACAATGACTTTATTTTAAAGTGATACTCAAATTAAATCCGGTTTAAAGCGAAATGATCAATTGGCGGGTGCGGAAACCCTGCTCCAGAAATTGTTTCATTATAAATAAGGAAACCAAAGCAGGGCTCCGACCCATGTGGTTTTTCTTTTTTAATTGTCAATATGTTTATTCAAATTCTTTCTTCTGTTGCTCTTCCAGATATTTCTTTAGGGCTTTTTCGCCAAATATTTTAAATACAACAGGAGTTACAATCATGTCTAATAAAGTTGAACTAACTAAGCCGCCCAGAATAACTGTAGCAACAGGGTACAGGATTTCTTTACCTGGAGCCGTAGCATCCAGTGTTAGTGGTATCAGCGCAAATGCTGCAACCAGTGCTGTCATTAATACAGGCACTAATCGTTCTAACGAACCACGAATAATCATTTTGTCACCAAATACCTCACCTTCATGCTGTACCAAATGGATATAGTGGCTTATCATCATAATTCCATTTCTTGATGCAATACCTGTGAGGGTAATAAATCCAACCATTGTAGCAATAGAAAAAACACCTCCTGTAAGTATTACTGCTATTACGCTGCCTATTAATGCCAATGGGATATTCAGCATTATCTGCAAAGCAATACGGCTGCTTTTAAAATGGCTGTACAGAACTAAGAAAATACCTGCCACGGAAAAAATACTAAGAATGGTAATGAGTTTTGACGCCGATTGCTGGCTTTCAAACTGACCGCCCCATTGCAGGTAGTAGCCTTCCTGTAAAGGCAATTTCTTTTTTACTGTTTCCTGCATTTCTTTTACAGTGCTGCCCAGGTCACGGCCCTGCACATTTGCAGAAACAACAATCCGGCGCTGGGTGTTTTCGTGATTCACTGCATTAATGCTGTTTTCTATTTCTATCGATGCAATTTGCTGGAGTGGAATTAAGGAGCCATCAGAAGCTGCAATTTGTGTATTGCGGATAGCCTCTATATTTTTTCTTGTACTGTCGTCTGTTCTTAAAACAATATCAAAACTTTTTTGTCCATCTAATATCTGGCTTACTACTTTGCCATTGTAAAAAACTTCGAGTTCATCAGCTACCTTTCCCACTTGTAAACCGTATCGCTGCACCGCCATGCGGTCAAGCTTAATCATTAATTGAGGAACCATCACCTGGTTTTCTACCTGTACGTCAACCACACCTGGTACATTACTGATGATTGACTTCAACTGATCTGCATTGGAGCGAAGCGTCAACAAATCATTACCAAAGATTTTTACCGCTACCTGTGCTCTGACTCCTGAAAGCAAATGATCGAGCCTGTGAGAAATGGGTTGACCAATATTTATTGTTACTCCCTTTATTACTGCTAAATTATTACGAATATCTTCAAGCACTTTAGCCCTGCTGCGTCCGCCGGGTTTTAGCGCCACATCTATTTCTGTGTAGCTTGGTGGTTCTGCATGTTCATCCAGTTCTGCTCTGCCGGTACGGCGGGAGGTAAGAGCCACTTCAGGTACATTCAGGATTTGTTTCTCTGCTATCGTACCGATTTTATTGCTTTCTTCCAGGGATGTGCCTGCGGGAGCTAATACATTCACCGTAAAACTTCCTTCATTAAAGGGGGGCAGAAATTCTGTTCCAAAAAAAGGTATGATACTGACAGATGCAATAATTAAAGCAATAGCAAATCCTGTAACCAATTTGGTCCGTTTTAATCCCCAATGCAATAATTTAAGATCCTGTTTCTTTAACCAGCGAACCAATGCGCTGTCAGGTTCATGTGGTGCGTCAACGGAAGAAGCTTTTTGTTTCTTTTTCCAGAACGCAAGATTAATATGTTTTAAGTGATTTTTCTTCTCCAGTAAATAACTACATAATGCAGGTGTTACTGTTAGTGATACCACCAATGATGCAATAATCGAAGTAATATAAGCGATACCTAATGGTGCAAATATTCTTCCTTCAATGCCTTGTAAATAAAACAGAGGAATAAAAACCAACACTACAATAATGGTGGCATATACAATTGAATTTCTTACCTCGCTGCTGGCCTCATATATTACTTTAAGCAAAGGTTTGGGTTTGTCGCTTACCCAATTCTCTTTTAGCCTCCTGTAAACATTCTCAACATCCACAATAGCATCATCCACCAACTCACCAATGGCAATTGCCAATCCGCCAAGAGTAAGAGTATTAATTGAAATATCGAAAAATTTAAAAACGATAGCTGTGATAATGAGTGATAATGGAATAGCCGAAAGCGTAATAATCGTAGTACGGAAATTAAGCAGGAACAGGAACAGAATAATGATCACAAGAATAAACCCATCTCTTAATGCCTCTTCTACATTCGTGATAGAGTTAACAATAAAATTCTTTTGTTGGAAAACATCTGTGTGGATGTGAATGTTTTTGGGAAGAGATGTTTTGATTTCTTCAATTGCCTTTAATGCTTCATCTGTTACGGTGAGTGTACTGGAACCTGGTTGTTTTTCAATACTGAGAATCACCGCCGGTTTGCCATTGAAAGAGCCGTCGCCTCTTTTTATAGGCCCACCGAATTTTACTTCAGCAACTTGCTTTAAAAGTATTGGAGCTGCATTCCTGTTGCTTACAACAGTATTGGCCAGGTCTTCTAATGTATTTGCACGACCAATATTTCGGATAAGTGTTTCCGAACCCTTATTATCAACAAAGCCACCGGTGGTATTTTGATTGGTTAATTGTAAGGCATTGTCAATATCATCAATGGATAAATTATACTGTCGCAATTTTTCACTTGAAATCAAAACCTGGTACTGCATTCTCTCTCCACCAATCGGTATTACCTGGCTTACACCTTTTACACTCATCAGTCTTCTGCGAATAGTAAAGTCGGCCAGTGTCCGCAAATCAGCAGGCGAAGTGGTATCGCTGGTTACAGCTATCATCATGATCTGTCCCATGATGGAACTGATAGGGCCCATCACCGGTGTAATCCCTTTTGGCAATTGAATGTTCTGTAGTTTTTCAGCCGTTAATTGCCTTGCCCTGTACACATCTGTATTCCAGTCAAATTCTACAAACACCATCCCCAATCCCGGTGATGCTACAGAGCGAACCACTTCCACACCAGGTGCACCATTGAGTTGCGTTTCCACCGGAAGATTTACCTGGGCTTCAATTTCTTCAGGAGCCATACCATTTGCTTCTAAAAAAATGGTTACTCTTGGCCTGTTCAAATCAGGCAACACATCTACCGGAAGATTTACCAGCGTAAATACACCGTACACCATCAGCAATGCAGCCATTGATACCACCAGCATCCGGTTCTTGAGAGAAAAAAGAATGAGTTTGTTTAGCATAAAAACTTCTTTAAATATTCCGGCTTCTTATAATAGTCAGATTCAGGAGTTGGAATTAATCATGACAGGCAAACTGCCTGTCATGATTTTAAAACACAAGATTAATGTTCATCATGGCCAGCTTCTTTACCGTCATGGCCTTCTGTAGTTTTTTTAATTTCATCTGCGGTTCCTTCTTTTACATTCATGGTAAAATCAACTGTATGCACTTTACCGCCACTTTGAAACTGAATCCAACCACGATAGATACCGGGCATTTTAAATGTAGTATGTAAGTCAAACTTGCCACCGCTAACATCAGGATGCACATGCAAATACTCTTTGTCACTAAGACTAACAACCACCATGTGTGCTTTAGCACCCAAATAATTTTCCAGCGTATTTACGTCAATCTCTTTACCGTCTTTCATCAACATTCCTGAAATATGCATTTGTGCACCCGTAATTAATTTACCGCCTGTTGCATTCAGCATTACAGTAAAATTGTCTGATTTACCGGTTAGCTTATCGGCAGTGTAAGTAACAGCAGGCTTTGGTGCGCCTTTTACATTTACCGAAATTTTTTCAACCTGATGACTGCCACCGCTTGGCAGATAATCAGCAAAAAGGGTGTAATCGCCACCATTGTCAAAACGGGTTTCATTCTTGCCGGGGCCATTGGTATAAGCCTTCCCACTTTCTAATACTCCTATTTTATAAGAACCGTCAGCCTGGAGATCCGGATGAATATGTTCAAAATAGCTGAGGTCGTTACTTACAACAATCAGGTGTATTTTCTTTTCATGCTGCACATCCAGCGCCACAGCTTCATTCTCCTTGCCAACTACTTTAGGTGTAAATAAAAGAGTCGCTGATTTACCGGATTCTAATTGTGCCGGAGTAGAGGCATATTGCATTTTATAAGTAAGACCGTTATCTGTACCATCAAAATGTTCCAATTTCATACCGCACACCGGGCAGTTACCTTCTTTATCATAAGTCTTTCCTTTTTCACAATTCATCGGGCAACGATATTTGTGTGCATGTGCTGCAGTGTCTGTGCCTGTTGCTGCAGTTTCTTTTGACGTAGAGGCGTTGTTGTTACAGCTTACTGCTATTATACCAATGGCAATAACTGCACTAAAGGCAAAAAATAGTTTTTTCATTTCCGTTTATTTGTTTTTTAATGTTGATGATTATGATTGTCTGCTGCTTTTGCAGGAGGTTGGGGCTTGAACTTTACTGACACTGTTTTACCACCGGTTTGAAATGTAACTATGGCGTTAGCAAAAGTTGTGGCTTTGGGTTCCTTTGCTAAAAAGCCATCGCCACTGGATGTGAGCGCCACCGTTTTTGTTGTTCCATCTGCAAACTGTAGCAATACTTCACCTGTTACACCTTTACTGATCGTAGTCTTTCCGTTTGCATCTAAGAGATAGAAATACAGTTTGGCATCTTTGGTAACTATTTCACTGTGGTAGCCTTCTGTTGTTGATTCAACGGTTCCTCCGTGCGGACCCGCAGCATGTGCATGTCCTTTTGCATTATGCTGGGCAAATATTTGCGAAGACATTAGCATCGCAAAAAAAAGCAGGGATATAGAGATTATCTTTTTCATATAGTTTTAAATTTTAATTGAGTAATTATTAATGCTGATGATTGGTTTGACTGCCTTCATCTTTTTTCTTTCTATCGTAGTGGCAGCAACCGGGAAGCTTTTCATACGCTTTATCATCACCGGTAAATTTTTCTGTATCGTACCCGGCGGCAGCAATGGCTTTTTGAATTTTTTCATTCGTTGTTACAGCAGGGTTATACAGCAAGGTGAAAACTTTTGTCTCTCTGTTCCATTCTGCTTTTTGCACACCAGTTACGTTGGCCGCTTTCTCAATAGTTTTTTTACACATGCCACAATTACCCCACACTTTAAAAGTGTCAGTTTTTACATCCTGCGCTTTTGCTGCACTGAGAGCTATTGTTGCTATAAGTAGCAGAATGATTGATTTGATTTGTTTCATATTCGTTTGATTTTGTTTTTTAAGGAATTAAAATTTGAATACAATACCATTTGGTTTTTTACCAACTGGAATGTCTTTCACCTTTGCATGGGTAGTTGCATTGATTACGGAAACGGTGTTAGCTCCCTGATTAGTTACATAACCATAATTTCCATAAAATGCGATGGCATGTGCATCTGCACCAGTTGCAAACTCGCCATGTTTCATCCATGTATTAGCTCCCATATCCATGTAGTAAGCTACCTTGCCGTCTGTTGCATTACTTACCCATAGCTCGCTTGTTGCAGAATTGTAAGCTGCATAACCCGGTTTAAAATTGAGCGTAATGGTTGCTACATTACTGTTACTAGCCACATCAATCACCGAAATACTTTGTCCATCTTCATTATCTATAAACATTTTACCGATGGAAGAAGGCCATGCACCAACGGGGTTCATATCAACATTGATTGTGGTAATAATTGACTTTGTAGAAGGATTGATCACGGATACTGTGTTATCCATACCATTGCATACATAAGCTTTTGACCCATCGGCGCTAAATGTTACTTCTGCAGGTTCCATACCTACATTGATAGTATTTTTCAACGCATAAGTAGTAGCATCATAGACCAATACTTTACCCGCCATATCCATCAACGAGGTCCAGATTTCTGAACCATCAGGCGAATACACTGCATTGTGATTCATAGTAGGTACTTCAAAGTTTTTTAAAACTGTTCCTTTTACCGCATCCATTACAACTACTCTGCCTTTCATACCCGGCATACCGCCAGTGTGTCCTCCACTTAAGTCCATACCCGGCACACCAATAGTCATGTGATGCAGGTCTACATTTTGATGATGATAAATATGGTGCGGCCACATAATCATGTTGCTGCCGCTTCCCATCAGCGTAATGCTGTCTGAAAGTGTGTTGTTGCTTAATTTAATAACAGAGATCGTACTGCTTTCTCCATTCACTACATAAGCTGCAGGGTAATTGATATTTTTTTCCTCCATAGCATCCATGTCATGTTTCTTTTTACATGAAGCAAAAGCGATAGCTGCGATGGCTATCAAACTCATAAACGTTGTCGTTGCTTTCATTTTATTTGGTTTTTGACATTTGAAATGAATATTATTTCGCTTTTCTGAATGACGAATGTGTTTGTATAATTTTCCAGCCTTCTTTGGTTTTCCTTAATACAGAAGTGGCTACACCCTGGCTTTTGATTTCTTTACCATCTTTTGCAAGAATGATAGTGTAGATATAAGTTTCTGTTGAGAAAGCGTAGTCGCCTGTTACAATCACATCTACCTTGTAATCGCTAAAAGTGAAAGACTTAAAATCTTTCAATTCGGGCCCGAGGTGATGCTCCAGGTAATGCCCAATGGTGCCTTCATCTTTGGCCTGTTCAAATACTTTCGAATCTTTTACAAACAGATTTATTACACCAGTTGTGTCCAGTTTTTCAATTGCTTTTTTATAGTTGTTCAATACATTTTTTACCGCTTCTTTGTCGTTTGTTTGTGCAAAGACTGCTATAGCAGATGAAAGCAGCAGGAACATCATTATTAATTTTCTCATGTTGTTTGTTTTTTTTAATTATTGATTTAAATACATCATTTTCATTTGGTACACATTTGCTGTAACAATCCTTTCACCATCTTCAGTTCCTTTAGTGACAACAGTAAATTTGTCATTGCTTTCTCCCTTCACAATAAAGCTGATACTATATTGCTCTGCTTTATCTTTTATAAAAATGGCAGGCTTACCATTTACTTCTGCGATGGCTTCGTTTGGTATTACCACTTGTCTTACAACACTGCTCCCTGTCATCCGCACATTTATATTTTCACCAATTTTAAACTGGCCTTTCGGATTGATGAGTTCAAAAACTACTTTTTGCGATTGATTACCGGCATTAACAGCTTGTGCTGTGCTAACTATTTTCAATTTGTAAGTAGCAGTATCAGTGTTGCTGGTAGTGGTAAATGCAGTAGCTGATTTCATCTTCTCAACATCCGCAGTAAATACCTGTGCTTCTACAAATACCTGTTCAAGATTGGTTATTTCAAACAGCGTTTCGCCGCCATTCACTACTGCGCCTATTGCATAATTAAAAGTGCCTACCACACCACTAACAGGTGATGTAAGAGTTATTGCTTTAGTATTGCCGGTATTTCTGCCGGTATTAGCATCAAAGAGGGCTTTGTTCCGTTTAGCACTTTCGTACCTGGCTTTTGCCTCTGTTATATCTTTCTTTGCTGCGATATCCTCAATAGCTTTCAGTCTTTCATACTGAGCTTTGGCTGCTTCGTATTCTGCATTTACAGAGTTGCTTTGAGAAATGATACCGATCTGTGTTCCGGCATCCACCTGTTGTTCAATTACCGCCACTACCTGGCCCTTGCCAACCCGTTGACCAGGTGTAACTCTCAATGAAACTATTTTACCTGCCTGGGGTGATTGTATTACCGCTCTTCCTTGTGGTGCAGCAGTTACAGTTCCCAATAAAACAGATGACTCGTTAAAATCTCCTGTACCGATCTTTTGGGTTTGTATATTGAAAAGAAATTGTGTTTCTTTTTCTACAATAAATATGGTGGATGAGCCTCCGCTCTTTTTGGCACCAGCTTCATCGTGGCCATCGTGTGCAGACACTGAATTATAAGTGGCTGTTGGCAAAAGGCAAAAAAGAATAATTGCAGTAGCGATAATTTTTCTGCTCCTGGTTTTATTGATGAAAAACATAACAAGTAAACCAATAAGCAAACCTATCAGACCAAAAAACCAATTGCTGCTGTACCAGTGTGTATGAGCTGTATTTTCAGTTGCAGCAACAGTGAGTTCTTTACCCGTTTCGATATTATTTAACTGAATTAAATCGATCCCGGCATGGCTGTTTATGCTTACTACAAGACTGTAAGCTTTCTTTTCAGGGAAGGTTGTTTTTAATTCATAAATTCCTTTTTCTATTCTTGAAACAGCCACTTTTAAATTTGGATTGCCGCTTACGGTTACATTCAGCGTTGCACTGTCGATCGGTCTATTCGTATCAAATTCGCTGATAAATAATTTCAGTATTGTTTCTTTGCCCGGAGTAATGGGGTTGTATCTGAGCAGTAACTCATACTTATCAGAAACGGCTTCTGTGGAAAAATAGCTGGTTGATGCAGCGATTGTTTTCTTTGCATCACCATGATCTTCACCACCGTGTGCAAATGCCATTACAGGCAATGATAATAGTAATAGAATAATTATTCTTTTCATAACTGACCCATTAAGTATTGATAATTGATGACACTTAGATTGTAATTTCTTACGGCTTCGAGGTATTTCTGATAAATGTTGTAGGCATCGTTATTATTCCGCATCAAACTGATATAGTCTATTTCCCCGCTTACAAAAAACCTTTGTGAAGTTGTAATTACTTCCTGGGCTTTTCTTAAACCCGTTTGCTGATAGTATTGTACTGATTGCCAGTTAGCATGCATTTCGCTGCTTGCATTAATAACCTGTGCAGATAATTCCTGCTGCAAACCTTCCTGTTTGCTTTGTATAACCTGCTGCTCAGTTTTAGCAGCATTGATATTACTCTTATACTGGCCAAACCACAGCGGAATGGTAATCCCGAAACGAAAACGGTTGTTCCATTTAGTATCCCGTTCACCCTGGTTAAAATAGCCAAAAGCCAAACCGGGCAATGCTTTACTTTTTTGTAATGCTATATTTTGCTTTGCTACTGCTTGCTGTTGTTGTAATAATTGCACAGTCGGATTAGCAAGTAAAGCCATTGAATCCGGAACGATTGGAAATGGAGCCTGCGTGATATTAATTACCAATGGCTCCACTATAATGGAATCTTTAATACCAGTCAGCCATTGCAACTGTGCTTTTATTGCTTTCGATCTTGTGATGGATTGCAGGTACAGGTTATGAATTTCGCCGTATTGTGTTTCAGCAAATGTCTGTTGCAGGTAATCTATTTGGCCTGCATTAAACTGCCGGATCGCAGACAACTTAATTTTTTCGTATAGTGTATCCTGTATATACAATTGTTTTACCAGGGAATCTGTAAACTGAGCTTCGAGGTAGAGGGCTTTTATTCTATATTTCAAATCGGCCTGTGTAATTTGTTGTTCCTTTTGGGCTACACCAATTTGCTGCTTTTGCAAGCGGTATTGATTGCTGTAAACAGTGGGAAACTCAAATGACTGTGTGATACTACCTGTGTAAAAATTGCCAGTAGGGCTTTCCCAAAAGAACTCCGGGTTTGGCAGGTTAATAGCTGACTTCAGCAATTGCTGCTGCTGCTTAACCTGCAACGAAGCAGACTGAATATTTTTATTATTGGCTAAAGCTTTACTTACAGCTTCACTTTCAGTAAGCACTTGCTGTGCGGCAGCCGGTAATGCAATAATTCCGATAAGAAAAACTATGATACTATTTCTGAGCATAAAAAATGATTACGGTAAAACAAATAACCTCAATTTGCTGGATGCAAAATGCAGGTGGATGAAGCCGCTAAAGCTTCACCTGTTTTACTGTAATCAAATCTGAAAACTCTGTATCACTATACGTATATCGGGGGGAGGAGGATAAAAAAACCTGGCTTTGTATTTTGGAGGAAAGTCCTTATTTCCCTGTGATAAATCAATTCCCAAAAATGTGCTTACAATTGCAACAAACGCCGGCACATCAATACCAGCATTCACATTTTGATTGAGATTCTTATCTAAATTTTGAAATTTTTGTACGTCATCACTGCAACATCCACCTGGGCTTTTGGTGAATGACTTACTATCTCCAGCTGGGACTTGTTTTGCGGGCTCACTATCATGTTGATGTTTAGTACCATCCTTATGCTCATGAGTGGTAGTTGCTGACGCCTCTTTTTCATGCACATGTTTTTTACCATCTGCATGTATATGTATTTCAGTTGCTTCTTCAGCAGCATTATGGTTAGAAGTATTGTAGCCCATATTCACACCCAAAGCACAGGCAAACCCCACCGCTGTATTTGATGCAAACACAATCAGCAGAAATAATGCTTTTAGTTGTATGGATAATCTACGTTTCATTTAGACGCTGTAAAAATAGGGCAATTCTTTGAATGACAATACTTGCCGAAGTGTAAAGGTAACAGGGCTTATGATTGGAAAGTTACAGAATTTTGAAAAAAACTTATAAAATTGTTTTCCCGAATACGTAAACGCATTTCCTAATTGCGTAACGGCTAATACTTTGTTATACAGCAATTTGCAGCCTAAAAAAAGGCTCATGAGAAAGAAAGGTGTTATAGTAGTTATTGCTCTGTCAATTTTTAGTGTAGCAAAAGCGCAAACAAAGGAAAAGGTACAAAATGCTGATACAAACCATTTGAAGTATTTACCTGATGTGACTGTTGTTGGTAGAAACAGCAAAAGCGATTATCAGCAAATGCCGGAAATTGTAGGCACTAATATTTATGCTGGTAAGAAAAATGCGTTGATAGTGTTGGATAATGTACAGGGAAATGTAGTGACCAATACCATGCGTCAGGTACTTGCAAAAGTGCCTGGTATCCATATTTGGGAAAGCGATCCAAGCGGTATTCAAATTGGTATTGCTGCCCGTGGATTAAGCCCTAATCGTAGCTGGGAATTTAACGTGCGGCAAAATGGCTACGATATCGCAGCAGATCCTTTTGGCTATCCTGAAGCTTATTATAATCCACAGCTACAGGCGGTACAGCGCATTGAAATTGTTCGGGGGCAAGGCTCTCTCCAATACGGCCCTCAGTTTGGTGGATTGATAAACTATATTTTGCGTAATGGTAATGAGATCAACAAACCCTTTGAATTTGAAACACAGCAAACAGTTGGCAGCAATGGACTGTTTAATAGTTATAATGCGATAGGCGGTAAAAAAGGGAAAGTTCATTACTATACTTTTTTTGATCATCGCAATGGAAATGGCTGGAGAGAGAACAGTCAATACTATACCAATGCAGGTTATGGAACAGTAACCTACAATTTCAGTTCTAAATTTTCTTTAACTGCTGAAATTATGCGTTCGCATATCCGTAGCCAACAGCCCGGTGGCTTAACAGATGCACAAATAAAACAGGATGCACAACAAAGTTTCCGCAGCCGCAACTGGTTTGACATAACATGGACAACGCCTGCATTAATCGCCAACTATCAAATAAATGAAAAGACCCGGTGGAATACAAAACTCTTTGGTACAGTTGGCGACAGAAACAGCGTAGGTTTTTTGCAATCAATAACCACAAGGGACAGCATTAATGCAACAACTCTTAATTATAATAACAGGGTTGTTAACCTTGACCAATACAGAAATTATGGTTTAGAAAGCCGCATCATAACTGATTATGCCATTGGTAAAATGAAAAATACTTTTTCAGGCGGCATTCGTTTATATACCGGTACTACCACAAGGCAAGCAGATGGTAAAGGAACTACCGGTACAGGGTATGATGTAACTGTGTCAGGCAACTATCCCAGGGATATAGAATTTAATTCTAAAAATGCTGCCGCTTTTGCAGAAAATATTTTTCGTGTTACAGATAAGTTGTTGATTATTCCGGGCATTCGCTATGAGTGGCTGGAAGGTTCTTCTTCAGGACGAAACGGATACACTTCCGGTGGTGCAGAAATAATTTTGCAAAATATTACACGCAGCCGCAGTTTCGTATTGGCAGGTGTGGGTGCAGAATTCCATGTTACAAAAGCTACGGAAGTATATGCAAATATTTCACAGGCATATCGCCCTATTCAATTTGCAAACCTGCAGGCGCCACCAACAACAGATGTAGTTGATCCTGATTTGAAAGATGCCAAAGGTTATAATATTGACTTAGGCTATCGGGGCAAATTGAAAAGTTTTATTCAATTTGATGTAAGCGGGTTTTATTTACAATACAATAACCGTGTAGGCACTATTACACCAACCGGGGCTACTTACCGTTTAATTACAAATGTGGGAGCCAGCACCAGTAAGGGTTTTGAAGGTTATGTTGAATTTAATCCCATCAGGGCATTTACAAAAAGCAAACATACAGATGTAATTATTTTCGGATCTTATGGATACACAGATGCCAAATACAGCGGCGACCATAAAGATGCCAATACAAAGGGTAAGAAGGTAGAAAATGCGCCTGCCCATATTTTCAGGGGTGGTATAACCGGCGGTTATAAAGGATTTTTATTAACAGCACAGATAAGCAGTGTTGGAGAAACATTCAGCGATGCGAATAATACGGTTGCTGCTTCTGCTAATGGAAATACAGGTTTGATTCCATCTTATACTGTAACTGACTTAACAGCTACATACAAATTTTCAAAAGGGTTAAATCTTAAAGCAGGAATAAATAATTTATTTGATGAAAGATATTTTACCCGTCGTGCAGGTGGTTATCCGGGGCCGGGGGCTTTACCGGCAGATGGAAGAACGTTCTTTATATCAGTCGGGGCAAAACTCTAAAAGAAAAGCGGCAGAAATATTTACTGCCGCTTTTTTATTTATACAGCCTTCGCTATTTTTTCCATAATGTGATGACTTTCTCCAAACTTACAAAGTGCATCGCAATGACTGCGGAGTTCCGAAAACAGGATGTATTTAATTACTACATTGTTTTGTTTAATTGCAGGGCGGGAAAGTTGAAGGCAAACGTCCTTCTCTCTTTTATCAGGTACTATCAGGTAGAATACTTCATCACCATCGGCTATAGTATAGCTTAAATCGGTCAGCCGCAAAATACCTGAATAAATACTGGTACTTTTTTCCACTTCAAAAGCTGCGGTAACATTATTAGTTCCTTTCTGAAACCACAATACATCAATCAGCTTTACCGTATTCAAAGTGTCTCTTTCCAAATCAATTTCAGGGAATTGCGGTAAACTCATAAATGAAAAACTGTTACCACAATGTGATTTGGAACGGTCATTCGATGCAGCAATAACGTCATAGCCCAAAGCATTCCCAATTTTTAACAAATGATATTGCATTTCTGTATGCAGATTTTCTTCGTCTTTTTCCTGCTGCACACTTTCCTGACGCTTCTCTATTAGTTTTTCTAACTTTTTGCGTTCGGGTTCTGATAAATATACATCACTTCCTAAAATCAGTTTCTGTGTTCCAATCTCAAACAATAAGCCTGCAATAGCTCCCAGATCGGATGATAATTCGGATCGGTGCTGGCTATTGGTATCAATCATTACCTCTCTCAGCTTCAGGTATTCACTCCAGCTACCTAATTTCTTTTTGTCTTTGTATAAAAAATTAAAGCCGTTAATGATAGCTGTGTTAAACGGGGGAATAATAGTGGGATGCAGAAAATAAAGAATGCTTGCAACTGCAGGTCCAAGTCCTTTTATTTTTAAACTATCAAGCCTGATGATTTCTTTAATAATCTGTTCTTCTGATTTTGCATTCAAACAGTTTTCTAAAAACTGTCCGAAAGCCTGCTTATTGTTTTCGTTCTCATATATATCGGGTATCCTAAGTTTAGGCTTCCAGTAAAACGGATGAGATGCTCCTTCAAATACCTGCTTTTGCTCAGTGATGCAGGTAAGGACAAACTCAAGGGAGGAACCTTTGAAATCGTTGGGGAATTTTTTACTCTTAATATCCTCAATCACCTGCATTACTCCTCGCCGGATGGAACGAAAAGCTTTAAGTCTTTCTTCATTATTGATAAACCAGGTATTGTAAACTGATTGTTTATCCTCTTTGTATTGCCGTATGAGTTGGGAAGGATTTTCAGACATTTGACTACTTAATAAGTTAGCATTTAAAAAAATTACCGCTCCTTTTAAACAGCGGTAATTTAAGTAAATCTTTTGTATCAGTTATAAATATCCATTAAGCAGAATGTTACAGATCTTGAACTTCATGCCCATTCACAAACTGTTCTTGCTATATCCCTGGCTACCTGAATAAATGTTTTTATAATAAGAATTACCTGTTCTAAAATAAGTCTGCACCTGGCTTTATTTTTTTAAAGATTAAGCATATACATATCCTAATGCCAATGTGCTCCATACTTGTGCATTTGTTCTTGTCATAATGGGCGATGGCTTTAATACTTCTGAAGGATTAGGATGTGTAGCAGCGGGGTTTAACACCTGCCAGTCTGCAAATAACTTATCTATAAAACCATGATGTAACCAGAAGATTGGATCGGCAGGTGATGAAGCCGTTCCCATGGTGCCGCCTACTAAACCATGCAGCCTGTTATGGAAAGGTGATGCTTCTAACTGAGAAGAAAAAGAAGCAAAAGCGGTATTCGTCATAAGGGCAGCATGCTGGGCGGCCGTTGGCAATAAAGTATCGTTGAATGAACCGCCTCTTGTAATTCCCCAACGGGTAAAGTCAGCACTGTTGTTTAACTGAGGTGGTATATACCTGTCTTCTATCCAGTTCCAGTAAGGAATTGTTACCAAGGGATTGATAGCTATTAATCTTGCTTCCAATTTTGCCATGTATTCCCTGTGCCATGTTAAAAAATTTACACCTCCATGTGCACCCCACATGTGCCCGGCAGGTGTTGTCATTGCCTGCACATGTATTTGTACAAATTCCTGGTAAGTTGGTGCAGGTGTATCCGTATCGGCTAATGCTTCAATAGCATAAATAAAACGACTCCATTCTAATGGAGTAAGATTTTTTTGATTTTTCCGACGGCGGTATTTTGGCCTGCAAAAATATTTATGCCAAAACCAATGTGGGTCAAGTAAATCTTTATGCGAAAACTTTTCAGGAATAAACTGTAAATCTTCAACGTCGATTTTTAATCCAGGTGATTTGATTTTTTGTTTGCCAATTTCTTTTGGAGCTTCTTTTAAAAGTTGCCTCATTTGAACTGGGCTGATTGTCCATTCCTTTATACTTTTTGTTTTGCGGGGGAATAATTTACCGTGTGCCATGATATGAAAGGTTTAAGGTTTACGTTATTTTAATGCTAAAAAAGAATAAACGTCTCGTATTACTTATAGCGAAGAAGGGGTGTCAAGCGACATTACACTATTCGAAACTTAAATATACCACCGATGTATGAAGATATCAATACCACGAAAGTGGTATATTTTGCTTGTAGCGGGGTCTTCTTTTTCTCAAACATTCTCATTTAATGATAGTCGGTGCAGATGCAGCAGTAGCATTTTTTAGCCTGATATAATAGCTTTAAAAATTCAATTTCTTTTATCAGTTGTTCATATAAATCAAAAAAAAAGAAATAATGCTGTAAGTTTTTTCAACAACATTAATCCAATAATACTTATGTCCGGTTTTACATCTTCATACCCTCCATCGGGTTGGCTCCTTTTTTAAAAATATATTCGCTTTGCAACAGGTAAGCACCTGTTATTACTACCACATCGCCAACATTTAATCCGGATTTTATCTCTATTCTGTCATCACTTTCCAAACCAGTTTCAACCATCACACTTTTATAGGTTTTGCTGGTTGTTTGTATCCATACTGTTGCACCCTTTCCATCACGGATGACAGCATTGATAGGTAATGCAAGTGTTTTGCGTTGCGAACTTTTCAGTAACACATAAGCTGGCATGCCGGGTTTCAATTGATTGCCGGTGTTTGGAATAGATACACGAATGAGATTGATTCTTGTATCAGGGTTGATCTCAGGGTTTACAAATTCAATACGTCCTTTAATTTCTTTGTCCTCTATATCGGGCAATTGAACAGTAGCTGTTCCGTTGAGATCAATTTCTGAAAGTTGCGAAGTGTACACTTGTGCTTCTGCCCAGAGAGTAGAGAGATCAGCCAGCTTTACAATAGTTCCTCCTTCCATCACATAATCGCCTTCACGAATATCGAGTGCAGTGATGTAGCCAGATGCCGTACTGTAAAACGTTGTAAGAGCCGGGTTTTTCTTTGTTTTCGCCAGTTCATTGATTTGGGATTCACTCAATCCCCACAACAGTAATTTGTTTTTGGCACTCTGCAATAACTGATCGAAGTCGATAGCTGTTTCATTAGCAAATGTTCCCTTCCGATCCAATGCAAGAAGGTATTCCTGCTTGGCGTTGTTGAGGTCTTCGCTGTAGATCGCATATAACGCTGCCCCCTTGCTTACATAATCGCCCAGGTTTTTGAAATATAGCTTTTCAACTCTTCCCATTACTCTTGAACTCACAGATGATGTTTTCATCTGGTCGAAGTTGAGGCTGGCAGTTAATACCAACTGATCACCGATTGTACCACTGCGAATAGTGTCGGTTTGAATATTGCCCAACTGTATCTGTTGTTCACTCAACTGTATTTCATCTTTCTTTTCCCCGTTGCTTTTCTTAACTGGCGTAAGATCCATTTTACAGATGGGGCATTTGCCGGGCTTATGTTCAATCACCTGCGGGTCCATTGAGCAGGTATAGTACACATCGCTTTCTGTATGCTCATGTGATTTGCTCTTGCATGAAAAAAGAACAGAAGCAGAAATCAGAAGTATAAAAAGATACCGCATAATTATTGTTTTACTTTAATAAAGCTTTCGCTGTCCATTAAATATTGAGCATTAACAGCAACCGAATCAGTTGATGTTAATCCGCTGATGATTTGAATATGTTCCATGTGTAAAATCCCGGTGTTCACTTTGTGTGCTTTAAACCCTCCGTCCACTTTTTGAAACACCACTTTGTCAAGCCCAAGTGATAACACTGCTTCTTTAGGTAACCAGTAAGCATCTTTTGAATTACCATAAATGAAGGCTCTTACCTGGCTGCCGATAGGAATTTTTAAATTGTTGTTATTAAAGTACACTCTTGCTGTTAAAGTTTTACTCTCTTTCCGGTAGAAAGGTTCAATAAAATCAACACTTGCCCTGAAATCTTTGTTGGGTGCTGTTTCGGGAACTATTCTTACGCTGTTTCCTTTTTTAACCAAGCCCTGGTTGTCTCCAAAAATGTTTAGTAATGCCCATGCTTTATTTGGGTTGTAGACGATAAAAACCGATTGGCCTTTGTTTACATACATGCCTTCTTTTAGTGAAAGCTCTTCTGTTAATTGCGATACATCTTTCATTCGTTCGGGTGATAAATTCATTGAAGCACCGGCTGATTCATGAATATGTCCGCTGTAATTACTGTACACAGCAATTGTAAAAGCAGTTTGTTTGGTTTGTATCACCTCTTGCAATTGCCGGCTGCTCATGCCCAGTAATAATAATTTTTCTTTCGCTGCTTCAATCATCGTTTCGTTAGCTGCATCATTCTTCAACAGGAACAATAAATTCTGTTGAGCCGTCAATATTTCCGGACTATAGATATCCATGATGCGCTGTCCTTTACTAATCTTCTGGTAACGGTGACGTACGTACAGTTTTTCAATCCGTCCGTTTACTCTCGCTGAAATAGTTCCAACTTCTTTTGTGTCGTAAGCAATGGTTCCCAATGCTTCTATTTCAATCTGCTCCTCTCTTTTTTCAATTGCAGTAACAGGAATGGAAGAAACTACAAACTCGTTGGTTGGTTTAAGTAAGGCATCCAAACCAATTTCAGTTGATGCTGTGCCACCAGTTTCTTTCTTGACCAAATCCATTCCGCAAATAGGGCATTGCCCGGGTTTATCCCGAATAACTTCCGGATGCATGGGACAGGTATATTCCACTGCTTTATTCTCCTGCTCATGATTTTGCGGCATAGCAGGTTGCTTCATCTTTACCAATTCCATTCCACACTTGGGGCAAGTGCCAGGCTTATCTCTGAATACGGAATCCTCTGGCATGGGACATGTGTACATGTCTTTTGTAACCTCTTGCTGATGGCTGTCATGCGGGTCTTTGTTATTCTTGCAGGCACCTGCAATGAATACAAAGAGAATTGCTGTTATATAAATCAGTTGTTTCATTTCTTTTCAATTAACCGTTCAATTGTTACCTGCAGTTTCAAAGCCTGGTTGAGCAACTCTGTATATTCCAGTTGCGTCATATACAAAGTTTCCCATGCATCATAAAGCATAAACAGTTCTTCTGTATTTTGTTCATAGCCCAACTGCATGGTTTTGTAATTATTCTTCAATGCAGGAATAATGTTATCATCATAGAGCTTGAGTTGTTTGCTTTTCAACTCCAGTTCGTTGCGCATGCCATAAGCCATGCCACTATATTCATTTAACATCATTTCTTTTTGCGATTGAAGGGCGCTGGCTTTCCACTTCAAACTCTCCATATTTGCTTTATTCATTTTGGATGACCATTTGGTAAGTGGCAATTTCATCATGCCCATTAATGAAAATTGCATGGGTAACCCTCCAAAGCCAAACATGTGTTCATAGCGGATACCGAATTGGGGTTTGAGACTTTGCTTTTCTGTTTCCTGCTTTAACCATGTAAGCGTAATGTCTTTATCAATTGCTTTCAGATCACTTCGGTTGTTGTACAGGAGTGTGCTGTCAAATACAAGTGATGAGTAATCGTTCAGTTTATAAGTAGTATCAATATCGAAATTGATCATTGCATTTCGACCCATTAATGAGTTGATGCGAATGCGTTTTTCTTTAATGTCGTTTTCAAACATCAAACGCATGTTCTGCACATTACCCAATGCAGCTTTGGCTTTGTAATAAGCACTTATTTTTTCTAAACCATTTTTATAACGTATCTCCGCATTTTTGATCATGAAATCCAGCAGCTTCTCGTTTTGATCAAGAATTACCAGTTTCTTTTTCAAAATGATCCATTCATAATAAAACTGCTTTGCATCATTTATCAATTCGTTAAGCGACGCATTCTTTTTTTCTTTCTCCACAGATGACATGGCTTCCATATACTTTGCATCGGCATTTTGTTTTTGTTTATTGGGAAACATTTGTTGCCCACCGATCATATACTGACCCATACCTTCTTTGAAACTACCCATGCCATCATCCATTTTTTTCCAACGATTGGGATTGTATGGCGTCATCCACAAGCCACTACTGAATTCAGGCGGCATCCAGCTTTTTGCACCTTTTGCTGCTTCATCCATCGAGCGGATCTCATAGTTGTACATTTTTACAACAGGATGTTGTGTCCTGATGCTGTCTGTTATCTCACGCAGGCTCATTACCTTCTGAGCCGAAATGGTTGAAACAGATAGAATAAACAAAAGCATGAATAGGATCTTCTTCATTAGTAACTAATTTAAGAACAACAATCTTTATCTTTTTGAACAGGCGGACATGCGGCGGAACCAAAAGAACAAAACACACAACAATCACCCTGCTTTGGCATTAAAATCGTTTTGCAATTTTTACACTCATAAAAATATTGACAAGCACCAACGGGCATTTCTTCCTCTTGCTGATGTTTGCAATAAGGACAGGTAATGGTTGATGTAAGTAACATCTTCATTGGTTATTATTCTTTAACATCAATCAAATCAATTTTACCGTTACGTTTTAATTCTCTTTCCTTTATCATTTCAAAAATCACCGGAGTAATTAGTAGCACATAAATAGTAGATGAAATGGTGCCGCCAATTAATGGGATGGTGATTGGGCGCATAATATCACTGCCTACCCCTGTAGCCCAAAGAATGGGGATCAAACCAAACAGCCCAACAGATACCGTCATTAGTTTGGGCCTTAATCTTTTTGCAGAACCTTCAATTACAAATTCACGAATGATGGCCGGTGTAAGTGTTGCCTTACTGTTACCATGTTTGGCCACCATGTTCTGCATGGCTTCATTGAGATAGATCGTCATCAGCATCGCTGTTTCAATGGCCATACCAAATAAAGCGATGAAGCCAACAGCAACAGCCACTGATAAATTAATACCATAGAAGTACACCATAAACACACCGCCGATTAATGCAAACGGAACAGTGAGCATGGTTACTGCTGCTTCTTTAAATGAATGATACGTGAAATATAACACCATGAAGATGATGATAAGCACAATGGGCAGAATCGTCTTTAACGTTTGGTTGGCCCGAATCTGGTTTTCCCATTGACCGCTCCATTCAAGAAAATAACCTTTGGGTAGTTTAGTGATCATTTGGTTCAGCTTTGTCTGCGCTTCTTTAACAGTGCTGCCCAAATCTCTTTCACGAACATTGAACAATACGGTTCCTCTTAACATTGCGTTTTCTGAGTTGATCATCGGTGGGCCATCACTCAATTTAATATCTGCCACTGCTTCTAATGGAATGGGGCCGAAGTCCATTGTTTGTACCTGTAAACGTTTTAATGCTGAGAGATTATTACGGAAATCCTGTCCATAGCGAGCATTTACAGAGAAGCGTTGGCGGCCTTCAATCGTTGTTGTGAGTTTCATACCACCCAATGCACTTTCAATGACAAGATTTACATCATCAACACTCAAGCCATAACGTCCGATCTCTTCACGCTTCACTTCAATATCGATGTATTTACCGCCGGTGATCGGTTCAACATACAGATCTTTCACACCATCAATTCCTTCCAGTTGTTTTTTGATGGTTTGCGCAAATACATAAATACTGTCGAGGTTTTGTCCGTATACTTTCAATCCTACATCGGTACGGATACCTGTGGAAAGCATATTGATACGGTTGATGATGGGCTGTGTCCATCCGTTGGTAACACCGGGTATCTGCATTTTTGCATTCAGCTCATTGATGATGCCATCTTTGGTCATGCCATTCCGCCATTCACTTTTTGGTTTTAAGAGAATGATGGTTTCAATCATGCTGATGGGAGAATTATCGGTTGCAGTATTAGCACGCCCAGCTTTACCCAACACATGTACTACTTCAGGAATTGTGCGAATGAGTTTATCCTGTACCTGCAACAATCGTTTTGCTTCTGAGTTAGAAACATCCGGCAAGGTAACCGGCATGAACAACAAAGAACCTTCATCTAATGGTGGCATAAATTCTGAACCCAGGCGGGTCATCATAACAATGCCCACAGTGAGTGCGACTATATTGATACCAATGGTTGTTTTACGCCATTTCAAACACCATTTCAATATCGGTGTATAAATTCTTTCCAATGTTCTTGTAATTGGATTGGCGCTTTCTGGTTTTAATCGACCCTTCAAAAAAAAGGAAATCAATACCGGTGTCAATGTAATTGCTAAAAAGGCATCTATTAAAAGGATGAAAGTTTTAGTCCAGGCCAGCGGATGGAATAGTTTGCCCTCCATGCCTGTAAGCAGGAAAACAGGAAGGAAAGAAGTAACCACAATAATGGTAGAATAGAAAACACCAGGGCCTACTTGTTTAGATGACTTTTCAATAATGTCATTTCTTTCTTCTGATGTCAGCGGGTCTTTATTTCGTTTGAACCACTTTGCCATGTTTATGCTTTATCTGATGAATTAATTTTAGCTGTTTGTGACTCGCTGATATGCCTGTACGCATTTTCTACCATCACAATGCCATCATCTACCACAACACCAATTGCGAGTGCAATACCAGTTAATGACATGATGTTGGAAGAGATACCAAATAGTTCAAGAAAAATGAAACCGGCGGCAACTGAAATGGGCAATTGGATAAGAATGATAACTGCACTGCGCCAATGGAAAAGAAAGATGAGCACTATTAAGGAAACTGCAATCATCTCCTCAATCAACGTCCCTTTTACAGAATCAATGGCTTCCTGAATTAAGGTGCTGCGATCATAGGAAGTTTTAAAGGTTACGCCGTCAGGTAGTCCTTTCTCAACTTCTTTCATTTTTGCTTTTACTGTTTCAATTACTTTATTGGCATTTTCATTATAACGCATAACTACAATACCACCTACCACTTCGCCCTTGCCGTCCATGTCAAAAATGCCAAGACGTAAATCACCACCCATTTGTACAGAACCAATATCTTTTACACGAACAGGAATGCCATTGTAGTTGCTCAATGCAATATTCTCTACATCCTCTTTGTTTTTGATATAGCCCAACCCCCGGATGATATAAGCCATATCAGCCATTTCAAATTTCCTGCCGCCAACGTCATTGTTATTTGCTTTTACTTTGTTCATTACATCCATCAGCGAAATATTATAATACTGCAACTTCACCGGGTCAACGATTAACTGGTATTGTTTTTCAAAACCACCGAATGATGCAACTTCAGCAACACCCGGCACTGTTTGTAATGCAAACTTGATGTACCAATCCTGCAATGCACGTTGTTCGCCCAAATCCATTTTCGGTGCATCAAGATGATACCAATAGATATGACCAACCCCTGTTCCATCAGGTCCAAGTGATGGTGTTACTCCTTGCGGCAATAGACGTTGTGCAAAATTTAAACGTTCCAATACTCTTGTTCTCGCCCAATAGATATCAACATTGTCTTCAAAAATCACATACACGAAACTCATCCCGAACATGGAAGAGCCCCGGATGTTTTTGATTTTCGGAATGCCCTGCAAATTGCTCACCAACGGATATGTTACCTGGTCTTCCATCACCTGCGGACTGCGACCCATCCACTCTGTAAAAACGATTACCTGGTTCTCACTCAAATCAGGAATGGCATCAATGGGGTTTTGCCTGACCGAGTAAATGCCATACGCAAACAGGCCGCCTGCCAGGAGCAGAACTATAAGCCTGTTGCGTAAAGCCAGCTCAATAAATTTTTGAACCATAACTTGATTTTAGGTATTCAAAGCAGTACAACCGTACTTAGTTAGTTTTCTTTTTTAAGTCCATGCCGCATTTGGAACACTTGCCTGGTTTATCACTTGTAATATCTGAATGCATGGGGCATGAGTACGTTTTCATTACCTCCCTTTTCATTTTTTCTTTCGGTGATAAGTTAAGATCCATGCCGCATTTAGAACACTTTCCGGGTTTATTACTGGTAACTTCAGCATGCATAGGGCATGAGTAATTCTTTGTTACCGCTGCCTTCATTTGTTCTTTTTTCGAACGTTCCAGCTTCATGCCGCAAACAGGACAATTGCCTGGTTTCTTCATAGCGACTGTATCATGCATTGGGCAACTATAAAGTGTAACATGTTTTAGTGTGTCTTTTTTGCCTGCTTTTTCTTGGGCATGGGCAGAAACGGTCATGATGGTTAACGCTGCCATCACCAGCATTTTGAAAGCTTTCATGTTGTTTGATAATTTATTTTTTAAGTTATTCATCTCAATCTTGAATTGTTACATTTTCATAGTTCTGTAATGGCAACAATCTGGCAGCTTGTTGTAAACTGCATCTTCAGCTTTGTACTTTTCGGTATCATTACCCGCAGATGCTATGCTTCTTTGGGCTTTATCTCCAGCATCTTTTTTGAATACGCTGTACTTCAAAACAAGTATTTGTGTGTACTCATTCCATACAGCCGACTTCACTCCATCTACAGAATATGCCGCAGTTTCAATTCGTCTTTTATCCATACCGCATGTACCAGAGACTTTTATTTTTTCTGTTTTGATGCCAATGGTTCTTTCTGTTTTGTCGCTTTGTGCATTGGCAAATGACACTGTAACTACTAAAACGGCTACAGTAAAAAGCGTTTTTAGCGTTTTCATTTTTTAAATTTTAAATGTTAGGAAATTTTTTTTGACACATGGAAATGCCAATAGCCCGACAAAGGGATTGTCCGGCTTCTAAAAAAATATAATCTTTAAATCAGGAAAGTTCTGTGGAGAATATAAACAGCAACAGCATTACTTCGGGGAGGTGCATTGCTGACGGGGTTTTCTTCAGTTACAGAAGAAATTTTTATAGAAGGTAATTCAACATATTCAGGAATAAAGGCTGTTCCCATTATTCCCATCAACTGAAATGAAGATTCGACAATTTTCTGATCGCTGCTATTCTTTACAAATTTAAGTTCATCCTTGCAGCACCCCTTTTCTTTGGCCTCACTGGTTTTCATTCCGCAGCTGCCACAGGTTTTGGATTCTTTATGCCCCAAACCCCATTCAGAAAGCTTGCCCATACAGTAGTGCATATGCACAGTAGCACCAGCGGAAGTACTGATGTACAAGACTGCTAATATGACTGCTGCGAACTTTTTCATCTATATCAAAGTTATAATAATCTATTTAGATTTTTCCCCCATTTCTATTACCCCGATACAAAGGGATAAATTTAACTCTATTAAGTATATGACAAATATCAGCCCGGCACATGAGTTTTGTAAGTATATCGACTATAAGACAATTATTTACAGCAATCCTTCTTTCTTACAAAGATCGCTTTGAATACTTTCCAGAAAAATTGTCCTATTGATTTTGCTATGGTCATTACAGCATTGTTGTTAACATAATTGCACTCATACCAATCATAAGTGCATCTTCAATAATAGTGACGGTGCTCATAGGCAAATTAAATACATCACCAAGGCAGGCACATTTTATTTTACGTTTATTTGAAACACTTTGTAAAACTCCAATAATGCTTACCGTCATCACCACAAAGGTAACAGAATTGGTGAGGATGGGATTGAAGCCGACAAGAAAGGCTATACCCAAAGCCAGTTCAGTGAAAGCATACACGTAACCCCAGCCATTCCATTTTTTTGCAACAATATCATACATGCTGTAGCTCTCAGCAAAACCTTTCAGGTTAAGCAGCTTAAAAAATGAAAACACCAAGAAAAACCCGGCCATAAAATGATTCATCCAACGCATCCAGATAAAATTTCCATTTATATACTCTGTAAGAAAAGTAACACCCGTAATATAACCGAATATCAACAAGATTGGTTTATAAGTCGCTATCCATGACTTTCCCTCTTCTTTTTCTATCGCCGAAACAACAGTATGAATTTGAGGATGCGTTTCTGATAATTGGTATTTAGGATAATCATTTAGGGCAGCTTTCAAATCCTCAGTTGCTATATGCTTATCCATATCAATAACCGCTTCTCCTTTTGATAAATCAATACTAACATTTTTAACTCCTGAGACTTTTGATAAAAGTCCCTGCACTTTAGCCTGGCAACCACCGCAGGTCATTCCGCTAACGTTATAAGTATGTGTCATAGTAATAATATTAATGACACAAAGTTCCCGCAGCAGGGCCGTAACAATGTTATAGAATTATGGGAAAGAGTTATACCTATTTGTAATGAACCTTATCCAATGATTGGCGATGGGTACTACCAATTTTTTTAAAATGACGTGGCGTAAGGCCGGTCACTTTCTTAAACTGTGCAGATAAATGAGAAACGCTGCTATAACCTAACCTGTAAGAAATTTCACTAAGGTTTAATTCTCCATATACAATCCATTCTTTTACCTTTTCTATCTTTTGCAAAATAAAAAACTGTTCAATCGTAATGCCTTCAACTTCAGAAAACAAACGGGAGATATAACTATAATCTTTATTCAGTGATTTGCTTAGAAAACCGCTAATGCTAAAATGTTCTTCTACCTCACCAGACTGCACTTTCTTGATCAGCAGGTTTTTTATTTGTTCAATTTGTTTCTGTTTCTGGTTATCTAATAATTCGAAACCCAACTTTTCCAAGGCTTCGTTAAGCTGTTCGATTTGTTTTTTCGTTGGAACTTTTGCAAGTTCTGCTTCTCCCAAACTGATATTATTGATTTGAAGATGTAGTTTTTCCAGTTCTTGTCTTACAACCAGGATACAACGATTGCAGACCATGTTTTTGATATACAGGATCATTGATACTATTTATTAAGGAGGCGAAGATACTAAGTCTATGGCTCCCGTTAATTAGTTGAATTTCAACCCCTTTAAACAGCAAAAAACTAAAGAAATCCAAAGCGCAGTCTTCTTAGGCAGAGCTATTAAAATAAATAAACAATTTCCATTACCCTATAAGCTTTCAATCAGAAATATTAATTTTGAATCGGTTGTTCCATATTGTAAATCCGTGAACATAACACACCTGACTGTTATAGGGTTTTGATTAGTTGTTTGTTGCTAAATGAAAATACTTGAGTATGGAATTAACTTTATCCAATGGGAATCCCCTGAAATTTGAATCTGGATTACCTTCTGATTACTCCGGACCAATTCTTCGTGGAGCTACTTCATTTCAAGCCAAATCAAATCTTGCGGAGCTGGTTATCCAGGAATTGCACGGGGAGTATTATACGATTCGTTTTCTTATTGGAAAGTTTTTGAAAAAAGTTAATGCAAAAGGTTGGATACATTCCAACGGGCTGTACAGTTACTTTATGCTTAAGAATGGAACCCGCAAACGGATCAATACTATGGGGAACCTGCACATAAGGCAAGATCAATATGCCTGTTTCTATACAGAATCTTCAGACTGCAGTGCAGTATTTGAAAAGACTAATGAATTCAGGGCACTCGATGTTTTTTATTCGCCAAAATTGTTAGAAGAACTGCTGCCTTTCTTTCCTGAACTGAAGAATGTGTTGCTTTCATCATCGGGAATAATATTACCTGGGAAACCGTGCTGGAGCCTGCCATGTATGAAAGAAATTATCAACCAAGTTCTTAATTGCCCTTATGATAAAGCTACCAGGCAATTTTATTTTGATTTGAAAGTGAGGGAACTTTTGTATCAATTACTCGAAACAACATTTAAAAAAAATCCCTCACAGCAATACTTTACGCCATTTGAAATAGCCCGTATTCACGAAGTAAGAGATATTCTTGAATCATACATATCTAAGAAACCACCTTCTATCCGCTTTTTATCAAGAAAAGTGGCTTTGAATGAATACAAATTAAAGACCGGCTTTAAGCAATACTTTAATACAAGCATTTTTGACTGGTTAATTGATCGGAAAATGCAACATGCCAGGTATCTTATCTTAACAACAAACCGACCCATAAAAGATATCTGTGCTATGGTAGGTTACCCACGCACAACAAACTTCATTACTGCCTTTCGCAGGCGATTTGGAATGACTCCAGGCTCTCTACGCAGATAATAATCCCGTTCGCAAAACTTCTATTGTTTCAGGCAAATCTATTTGTAAAAAATGAATTGAATAACAGAGGAACTTTGTGCTGCACATAACTCCTATACATGAAACACGTAGCACTTATTAAATGGGTAATTGAAATTGTTTCCTCATTGCTAATAATTCTTTTTATATATACAGCCATTAATAAAATAGTAGATGTCGAGACATTTAGAGTTTCACTTCGTCAATCTCCTATTCTTGGAAAGTTCGCTTTACCGATCTCATACGCAGTGCCACTTGTTGAAATAGTAATTGTCTTTTTACTGTGCTTCTCAGCAACAAGAAAAATCGGGCTCTTATCATCTTTGCTGTTGATTTTATTATTTACTATTTATATCGCCTACATGATATCAACAACATCAAATCTTCCATGCAATTGCGGGGGTGTAATCAAATTATTGTCCTGGCAGCAACACTTAATTCTGAATATAGTATTACTGATATTTTCTGCTATTGCATGGATATTGTCTAAAAAATCAAATAACGTTCTTATTGCAATAAACAGGCATCGCCGAACACCTGCATAAAAAAGTAGGCATTTTAGTAATCATTAAAAACAATTTTATGAAAAGATTTCGTTTTCTATTCTTGGCATTGATTGTGGCCACGGTTAGCTTCGCTTTTGCGACACCACAGTCAAAATCAACATTCTCCACTGTTTATGCGTTTGACGCCAATGGAAACTTTCTTGGAAGTGGGGAGTATGCTACTTTAGATGCTCAACTTTGCCCGGGCAATCAGATTTTTTGCGCCCAGGTCTGGACAAGCATTACTCCCGAAGAAGAACCTGCAGGAACCAGACTCTCGGACATGCTTAAAACTGGAGGTCAATAGCTTCAATTTTTAGAGGGCTTTGCATAGGAGCAACAGTAAACCAATGTCTGTTGCTCCTATGATTTATTACATTCATTAATGCTCATTATCACTTAATACTATAACTTCTATAAGTCGCTGCTCTAAAAATAGTTCTAATCCATATTTTTTTAAGTACCGGTTTGTCTGATCGATACTTTCAAATTTTGCGGGCAGAACAACCGATACTCGTTCAGTTATTCCGGTTTCGTCAATAAACTGAAATGGTGCCCATGCATAAAGGCCATAATTCAAGTGGTTTTCTATCAATTGTTTTAGACGAACATTTACTACAATTAGTTCGTTATTCTCTATGTAACTATCGGCTCTTTTCTTTTTGTCCTCCGATATTGGGCTGCGAGTGCTAATGATTCTTTTGAGTATTAAACACGGCATTTCTCTTTTTTTCATATTACTCTTAATATTGAAAAAAATGTCTAACTGGTGCTGCATTTCTTTCAGGGCCTTAGATCGGGAGGTATCTTTCCACCAACTATCATAACAAAAGAGGTGAGAATTATTTGTGTTGGGCTTGAACATGATTGAGTCTTTTATATCGAGAATAACACGGTTGTTGTGAAAGTCTTTAGCCCATTGGCCATATGCCAAGATATAAAGTGCTTGCAAGGATGCATTCTTCGCCCTTGCCTGCAAAATAGAATTATCTGGTCTTAAGTTCATGCCAATTGATCCTGATAGTCCTGACTGATAAGTTGTAATGCATGAGTATCTTAATAAAAATTCATCCTTAGAGCTGGTTGCTAGGAGTGCGTCGCTACTATATTCCATATCGTCTTTTTTTATTGGAAGACTTATTTCTTTTCCAGCAATTAAGTCCTTAATATTTTTTCGAGTCACGGAAATATGGTCAGTGATAGCTTTAACCTTACCGTTTTTATCAATCCAAATCTCATGAGGCGATGACCGATGTGGAAATAATAGACTTAACAATGTGTCAGATACAACAGACGGAAGATTGACTCCGTTTAGTCGCTGTATTTTTTTAAAGGTATTTCGAACCTTTTCCTCAGATTCATAGTTGACTAATAATATCTGAAGATCTTTGCCGAATTCCCTTTGGAGAGAATCAAGTTTGGGCATTACTTCAATACATGCGGAACAGGCAGAGAACCAGAAATCAACTAAGATAGCTTTACCTTTAAAATCTGAAAGCCTTGCAGTGCCTGATGGATAGTTAATGATTTGCTTGATTTCTATATCTGGGCAATTATCGCCAATCTGTATACCTTGAGCTATATTTTCATTAGTAAATAGTGTTGTAAGGACAAGTAACAGCCTGTATGGCCTGAATAATTTCATACCAATTATTTTTTTACGTTGAATAAAACTTTGTTAGTATCCCGGATTTTGTGTCAGTGACGGGTTTAACCTTATCTCTGTGAGAGGAATTGGATAAAGCTTATCAGTCGCTTGCCATCCACTTTTAATTGGGGGGAGAATCTGATCAGACCTTCCTGTTCTATTAAGATCAAACCACCGATGTCCCCATTCGGCAAAAAACTCGATCCGCCTTTCTCGTTCTATTGCAAGTAATAAATCCGTTTGTGTCGATGCAGATGTGCTGGGAAGCGATGCTCTGCTTCGAATTAGATCTATATCAGCTTTTGAGCGACTTAAATCATTTAGGTGAGCATAACATTCAGCTCTGATTAGGAATTGTTCAGTTAATCTGAACACCATGTAGTATTCTGTTACAGGTTCGTTCAAATTTCTCACCTTATATTTATACGGGTAAAAGTAGGTTTGTCCTGAAACAGTTTTCGATTTAGTCCAGCTAACTTTTCTTTGATCTCCTGCTTCAAAACTATTCAACAAATAACTTGTAATTGGATAATTCGGTCTGGTAGAAGCTGATGCAGTAGGAATCAAATACCTGGCTTCAGTAGTGTTAAATCCTGGAGTTGCGGGAATAATTTGCCATATAGCTTCACTACTACCGGATAAGAATACACTGTTCAAGTTATTATGAAGTGTGTAACTTCCTGAATTGATAATGGCCGTCGCTTCAGCTTCTGCTAATTGCCATTTTTGCTGGTATAAAAAAACTCTGCTTAATAATGCCGACGCAGTCCACCTATTTGGTCGTACAGCACCTTGTGTGGGGTATGAAGCTAAGAGCAAAGTCTTTGCATCCTTTAAGTCATTAATGATTTGTTCATAGACTAAATCTTTGTTTGTTCTTGGCATGCTCATATTCTCTCTATAGTCTGTTCTTGTAACTAAAGGGACATCCCCATATATATTAATCAAGTAGAAATAAATGAATGCCCTAATGAACTTTGACTCTCCTAGTAATTGATTTTTTACGGAAGCTGTCAAGAATGTATTGTTTGAAAGACCCTCTATACAGGCATTTGCTTGGTATATAATGTTATATCCTTTTAACCAGAAATCAGCAGCAGAAATGCCATTAGCAGGTGATATAGCATTATTGGTAAATTCAGTGATATTAGGATCGGCGATACTTGTGTTATAAAGTTCGTCTGATGTAAGAGCTGTAAATATTGTCACTCCTCCCGATGAAATCACTGGAAATGTAATCATCATCTGTGTATATATTCCTAATACCGCTGCTGTTGCGGTCTTATCATTTGAAAAAATCAACTCAGAAGATGTTCTGTCAATTGGTTCATCAACTTCAAGCATTTTTTTACAGGAACTACTTTGAAACAATATTACTGTTATCGCTATAATTCGGAATATCTTTATTTTTTTCATAAGAATCTTTTAAAAAGTTATTTGAACTCCAGCTGCAATTGTTTTTAATGGCGGCAAAACATATAAATTCTGCACTTCAGGATCTGATCCTTTATACTTTGTTAGTGTAAGTAGATTTTGCCCATGAATATAAATACGTGATTCGATTGATTTTGATTTCCCAAAGAGCGATGTTGGTAAGTGCCAGGAAAGAGAAAGAGTTTTTAATCTCGCAAATGACGCATCGCTATATACCCCGTTAGAAGCCCGGAAGTTGTTTCTGTTTTCATACGCAAGGCTTGTAGTTACTGCAGTAAATTTTTGTACGTCACTTAAGTCGCCTGTTTTTTGCCAGCGGTTTAAAACCGCTACTGGCTGATTACTCATAAATCCTGGAAGGAAGTTGTTTCCATAGATTGAATACAAAAAATTTCTTCCGGTTTGCTTTTTGAACTCAAATAAAAAATCAAGCTCTATGTTTTTATAAGAAATATTATTACGAAATCCACCATAATAAACCGGATCAATATTTCCCATAACTCTGAAATCGCCCGGTATGCTTATTACATTGTCCCTATTAACGTCTTCGAAATTGAAAACTCCGCTTGTTGGATCAACACCAAGTGAATGTAACTGATAAATCAAGTTCAGCGATTTGCCTTCTACATAAGTTGAAGCATAGCTTGAACTAGAAAGTAACGGAAATGAAATCAACTTGTTTTTGGGAATGCTTATGTTTATAGAAGTCATCCAGATTAGATACTCGCTTTTATATGGATAGGCAATAAATTCAAATTCAAATCCTTTATTCTGAATAAGTGCAGGAAAATTTTTCGTAATGCTTGGGAAACCCGTTTGACCAGGTAACCTGTAACTAACAAGCTGGTTATCGCTTTTATTGTCAAAGAACGATGCAGTAAGCAATATGCGGTCTTTAATAAATCCTAATTCAAGTCCTATTTCAAATTTCCGATTGGATTCCCATCCATAATCTGCATTAAAAAGACCAGATGGATTTAATGTTTGCGAACCCTGATAGGTGTTACTATTGATATTCCAAAAGTCTAAATAATTGTAATCTCCGATCTGATCATTCCCAGTTATTCCATAGCTCGATCTTAGTTTTCCATAGCTGAGAAAATGGAGGTTTTTTTCAAGGAATCGCTCCTTGTGAAACAGCCAGCCAAATCCTACTGCGCCAAAATTCGCAAACTGCTTTCCTGGGCCAAAACGACTTGAGCCATCCCTTCTTCCTGTAAGATTGAACAAATATTTTTTATTTAGATTGTAATTGATTCTTCCAAAAACAGCTTGATACTTATATTCTGTAAGATTGTTACGTTTCGCAGTTATTGTACCACCAACAAGCGACCTAATTAGGTTGTCATTTACATAACCAGACGCTTCGATAAACAATCCCTTTCTTATGTTTTTCTGAAATGATGTTCCTGCGAGAATGCTGAGTGTTCCTTTACCGATGTTACATCGATATTCAGCCTGAGGTTCTACAATCCAACTTTTGAAATTATTATTTCCTAAACTTAAAGTCCCCACTGGATTATTTATTGGATTTTGAGCGGCAATCGGACTAATTGATTCTTCAGCAACTAACATCGAGTTGTAACCAAAACTTGCTTTTAAAGAAAGTTCCGGAAGAACTTTATATTCAATCTGTATTCGGCTTAACAAGTTTTCAGTTTCTGCGGAATATTTTCGAAGTAAATATGCCAATGGATTCTCAAAAGCGATGCTGTTTTCTTCCCAGTTTAATTTTCCGTCATCAGTATAAAGGGGAGGCGCATTTGGTGGCAATAACAAAAATGAAGATACCGAAGCGTTGATAAGATTGTTTTTTGTATTAGAATAATTGCCGGTAAATTGAACGGAGAATTTTTTGTTATCCCCTGTATAACTAATATTGTTATTAAATGACACTCTGTTAAGTGCCATGTCTCCCGGAAATACAGTGCCTTCATGATTAAAATTATTACTCAATAAGAATTGAATATTTTGATTTCCGCCGGAGATTGTTGCCTGGCCATTATAGGCAAAAGCAGTTCCGCCTATCATCAGTTTTTTGAAATCTGTATTTCTTAACGTGTCCCATAGCAACAGATCTGGTGCATATCCGACAGAAGCTGGATCGGATGATGGAGTTAGTCCATCGTTTGCAAATGCTTCTCTCCGCATTTGTAAATAGCTTTTGGTAGTAAGCATGTTCATTGTCCGTGTGACTTTGCTCCAACCTGAATAAAAATTTGCAGTTACTTTAGTTTTACCTGCCTTCCCTTTTTTTGTTGTAATTAAAACCACCCCATTTGCACCTCGACTTCCGTAGATCGCAGTGGCATCAGCGTCCTTTAAAATTTCTATACTTTCTATATCCTGCGGATTAATGCTGGAAAACGGACTCAAGCCAGCGGCAATTCCAGTGGTTAGAATTGAAGTGAGATTGTTAACTGACTGGTTGTTTGCAGCAAAGGGTACTCCATCAATAATAAACAATGGCTCAGAGCCTTGTGTTAATGAATTTTGACCCCTTATCTGAATTTTAATGGAGGAACCAGAGATGCCGCTTGATTGTGTTACGATCAGGCCAGGAACTCTTCCGTGTAATGTGGCAAGTGGATTTGATACAGGTTGACGGTTGATTTCTTGCGATGACACTTTACTCACATTTCCTGTACTAAGTCTCCTTGTGGTTTTGCCATACCCAATAACAATCGTCTCATCAAGATTTCCTATGAAAAGCCTAAGTCGTATTAATATGAAAGTTTGGCTATTTACTTCAACTTCTTCTTTATAATACCCTACACTTGATATTGCAAGAATATCTTCTTCATCTATCCCTTTCAGGAGAAATTCACCTTGTTCGTTTGTAGAAGTTACTTTGTTTGATTTTTTTGCAGTAATAGTTACACCTGGTAATGGCTCCCCATTTTCTCCAACAACTTTTCCTCTGATATCAATTGGAATTTGTTTCGTTTCGGGTGGCACAGCAAAAGTTGTACTGCTTTTATTCTGCACAACGATATACTTATCTTCTATTACGAAAGAAAGCGGTTGATTACGGAAACACTGTTCAAGAACATCTTTTAAAGAGCCGTTGGTTACCTGGTATGTAATAGGGCTGGTGTTTTTAAGTTGTGCCCTTGTATAAACAAATGAGTAACCGGTTTGCCTTTTTATTTCTTTAAAGGCTTTTTCTAACGGAGCGTTTTGGAGAGATAAAGATACTGTTTGACCATAGCTTCTTGCAGAAGCCTGAAGGCAGGTGATTACGGTAAACAGGATTAAAAGTTTCATAGTTAGTATGCACTTTAGTCTTTCCCCCGCAGTAATAATTTGCATAGCTTTGTAATGTTTGGGTTTCTGAATTCAGTTGATAGCCTCAGTTGATAGTAAGGGTTAACCCAAACTCCGCCGGCAGTGCTAGTAACACTTCCGGCTTTTTGTTTGTATTAACCGTTGGTTTATTTAATCGTCAGGGTAATACATAAATCGTTTTGTTTTCAATTTTAAAATGTACATATCCGTTAAGTTCCAGCAAACGCAGAAGCTTTGACAATGGTTCGCTCCGCAATATGCTGGCATTGAATAATTGTTTCACATCTCCTTTGTACACCACCTTTGCATCATACCATCTTTCTACCTGCTTCATGATAGATTCAATCGTTGCATCATGAAAAACAAATAGCCCGTTTTTCCATGCTGTTATTTCTTCCGTATCAATTCCGGTTCTTTTGGTTATTGCATCTGTTTTAACAATCGCCTGTGTTCCAGGCTCAAGATTTTCTATACTATTATTTTTTGCAACTGCTACTTTTCCTTCCAGCAGTGTTATTTCTTTTTGCGTTTCGTTAGCGTAGGACATTACGTTAAAATGAGTACCCAATACTGTTACAGTAGAACCATCCTGCATCACTAAACGAAACGGCTGCTTATCATTTTTTACTACTTCAAAATAAGCTTCGCCATCAATTTCCACTTTGCGTTCACTGGAAACAAACCTCGATGGATACTTCAATTTTGTTGCCGCATTCAGCCACACTTTACTACCATCCGGTAGTGTGAGCTGATACTGACCACCCACCGGTGTGGAGAGTGTATGAATAGACGGAGTTTCATCAGTACTAACACCCGCATCATACACTAACTCTCCAGCGGCCGGTTTGTTCACATGAGAGCCTTTACCAATTTCAATTATTCCGTTGTTAGCCGTTGTTAAATCAATAACGGAACCATCGGGAAGGGTCAGTGTTGCCCGGTTGCCACCAGGCTTTAACTGAGTGGTATCAGAAACAGCAACGTTATTATCATCCGTACTGCTGTTTCCTGCAAAGCGATAAATAATAAATACACCAACAATAAGAATAACACTTGCCGCCGCTATCCATACCGGGCTTAGCTGAAACTTTTTTCGAGGTATATCAAATGCACCTTTTTCCTGCAAGGTCTTATATGATTGTTCCGTTTGTACCTTGTCCATCCATGCAAGATTGGCTTCAAGGTTTCGTTCATCCGTCAATTCTTCAAAGAGCCGCATATTATCATCGCTTTCGTTTACCCAATCATCCAGTTCATCATGCTCTTTTTCTGTAATTGTATTCCTGATAAAAGCCGCTATGAGATAGGCAATACGGTATGCCGGTTGATCCATATCGCTGTAAGGATTTTGTTTCATGCTATTAAGTTAAAACAAGCAAATAAGAGAAAGTAAAGTCAGGAGAAAATGTACTACGAAAAAGGAAAGAAAATTTTTACAATAAGATAAAACAGGATTAACATTGGCCGCAGCAGGCTTTTGCGAAGGGCCGCCAATCCTTTGGTTTTTTGTGTATTAACAGTACTGCGATGTAATTTAAGTTCCCGTGCTATCTGCCCGGTGGTTTTGCCTTCCAGGTAATGCATGACGATTACCTTGCGGTTGGCTGGAGAAAGGTCTTTAAGGGCGGTATGAATGATACGGTACACCTCGCTGCGTACTACATGGTCAAACGGGGTATCTGAAATGGATTGGTAAGGCTGCGATTGCTGGTGCATGGCTGTTCTTTTCTTTTCCTTGCGGATGTACGCAAGACTGTCCCTTTGAACGACCTTATACAGGTATGCCCGGATGGCTCCATAGCTGTCCAGCTTCCAGTGCATCTTCCAGGTTTTTACAAGGGCTTCTGAGGCTATTTCCTCAGCAATAGAGCGGTCTTCTATCCAGCGGTGGGCATGGAGGGCTAAAGTGGGGTGGAACTCGTGGTAAAAGAAGGCCAGTGCTTTTTCGTCACCTCTTTGAAACAATGAGGCATACTCGTTAAAAGTGGAAGTATCTACAGAACGCAAACTCAAGGGATATGCATTTGAAAAGTGAATTCACATAATTCACAGGCAGCAAGTACCTGAACTAAATAGAACTCCAAACAATTCAAATATAGACTATTATTTTCTATTTAAGAATTATTATAATTCAATAATAGTAAAATCTCATCCTTGCTCAAGCCCGGTGGCCTATTTTACAAATAGAAAATGAAAGCATTTAAAGATCAGCGCTACAAGGCCATTAAATCTTTGATTGATTCAAAGGGAATTAACGGTTTAAAGGATGTGTTTACAATCATTCCTTTGTCTACCGTTAGGGAGGATATGAAGATAAATTATAATACTCTTCGAAGACGAGTTAACACCGGAGATATGCTTACGGTTAAAGATATAACCTCACTGGCTTCTTTATTTGAGGTAGATCCGGTCGAAGTTTTTCGTCTTGTAATCAATGATATAAATTCTGGACAAAAAATTAAAAAAGATAAAGCCAAGTAAGGCTTCACATCATGAGGAATTTTCTTGATCATATTTCAATAGAAAATTTTAAGTCAATCAAGCAACTTGAAATTGATAATCTTAAAAGGATAAATCTTTTTATTGGTCGTCCTAATGTCGGTAAGTCAAACATTATCGAGGCCCTCTCTTTGTTCTCTATCCCTTATTTGAAAGAAAACACCTCAAAAAGACTTTCTAATCTCATCAGGCTTGAGAATGAAACAGAATTATTTTATAATGGGAACATCGAAAGAGATGCAAAAATTAAGACAAACGAAGGCGAATGCAGACTAGGATATAATCCCAAAGAGGGTTTAAAAATTGAGCTTAATTTTTATAGTAATTCGTTTAATTATAAAGTTGATGAAAAATTTAATGTAAAAGGTGGCTTTAAGAATGAACTATACGAAGCACCAATTAAGAAATACGTTTTCAAAACCGAAATTAAATACCGTAGGTCGCACTCAAAATATCTAATACCTCCGTTTGGATTTAATCTCTTAAGCGTAATTGAAAACTATGATGAACTAAAGCAGCAGGTACTTCGCCTTTTTAAAGAATACAATCTTGAAATTGCATTTGACAAAAGCAGCCAAACAATTAAAATCATTCAATCAGAAGAACAAAATTCAATATTTCTGATCCCGTATAATTCGATTGCAGATACCCTGCAACGCATTATTTTCTTTAAGGCTGCAATTGCATCAAATAATAATAGTATTCTTCTTTTTGAAGAACCTGAAGCTCATTCCTTTCCTCCTTATATGGCTCATCTGACTCAGGAAATGATCTATAAAAAGGATAATCAATACTTCATTGCTACACATAGTCCTTTTATCTTAAATGATTTGCTCGAAAACAGCAGGTCAGAGCTTTCAGTTTTTGTTGTGCATTACGAACATCATGAAACAAGATTGAGAAAGTTAAGCGACGATGAGATGCACGATGTGTTTCAAAGTGGAGTGGACTTATTTACCAACAATGAAAGTTTCGTTTAATGGATCTGGCTGTTATCCCTGAATGCTACGTGGACACTAATCTTGTGGAGACATTGGTTCCTCCACAAAAGCAATACAATCATCAGAAAGGGTGCGGCACTGTTACTAAAGTGATGAAGGAAAAGTTTACCGATAGCTTTGCTGTGGGTGTTATTGATAAGGACAAAAAAGAAGTAGATTACCTGAAGGAGTTCACTGAAGTCGGTAAGTCGGACGGGCTGATTTTGCATAAACATAAAATAAGGCACCATTATATTATCCAGATTGTGCCCGGTATGGAACGGTTTATTTTCAATTGCCTGGCCGATGCAGGATTATCGCCTATAGATTTTGAGCTTCCTGAAGATTTGGAATTATTTCGAAAAGAATCAAAGACCATAAATAGCAAAGATGATGTGAGGTTCAAAAAACTATTTAAGGCATTGAGAAATGCAGGTGCAGAAGATATTCTCCGTCTTTCTGCAATCATTAAATATCTGAAGGAATATAACTACAAAGCAACTGATAATGAGTTGAAAAAAATGCTTAACTAAAACCGAGTTTGTTACAAATTTCTCCAAAAATGTAACAAACCGGATATTTGAAGACATTCTTACTCAAAACAAATCCCAATAACAACAATCGGCTTGGGGTTTTATTAAAATCAGCAGAACATAGCTGAAAAAAATCCCGATTGCAAAACATTTCTGCTCATACGCAAAACTTTTTCAAACCAAACGGAACGAATTTTGAGATTTAATTAGGAGGAAATTTGCCTCAAAAAATGGTCTTATGATAAGAGCCGGTATTGAAGATAAGAATCGAATTGTTAACATACTTTCTAATGCTTTTGATGACAACAAAAGTGTTAACTATATCATTCAACAGGATGCAAAAAGAAAGCAACGAATCAGGAACCTGATGGCATATTCGTTTGACCTCTGCCATTCATTCGGTGATGTTTTTATGTCGGAGGATAAAAAAGGTTGTGCGTTGATACTTTTGCCCGACAAAAAGAAAACAACTCTTCGTTCTGTTTTTCTGGATACTAAACTGACAGTATCAGCAATTGGCCTTGCCAATATAAAAAAGGCAATGAAACGTGAAGCTGCGATAAACAAAATTCATCCGGATGGAATAATTTATTACCTGTGGTTTATTGGCGTTGATCCAACAGATCAAGGCAACGGAGTTGGAAGTAAATTATTGGAGTCCGTCATTCAGGAGGGGCTTTCTCAAAAAAGAACAATCTGTCTCGAAACATCTGCTATAAAAAATCTGCCCTGGTATGAAAAGCATGGATTTAAAACATACCTGGATCTCGATTTTGGATATACGTTATACTGCATGAAAAGAGGTTAAGATAATTGTTGAGCTATGTTATTGCCGGGAACAGAAATGCATTGGGTCACCTTCGGGTTTGTCTGCGTGGAGCTGGTAATATTTTTCTACCTGCTTATTCACCGTTTTGCAAGACCAGATAACAGAACTATAAGTTTAGATATATCTCTCATAGCGTTACTACTTGTATATAATATCACTGGTGGATTACTTCCGGACCCGAATTTACCGGGCTCCTTTTTTGTTCAAGAATGTATTGCCTACGCAACAGGTTTTATTACACCTGCCTACTTTCCTTATTACGTATACAAAGCCTTTGGATTGGAAAAAATGGAGTTCCATGCCAGGCGTGGAGTAGTTTATTTTCTTGTACTGCCCTATTTATTATTTGTAACTGTATTTGCCATAAGTAACGATCTCGATCATGCAAAAAACATCTTGGTTATTCCGGTGGTTTATGCACTTTGGGTATTGGCTTCGCTGCAAAAATCTATCCGGTATAAGTACAGCTATTCACTTGCATCCCGTGATGTAAAAGAGGAAGCCGGTGTACTCTTTTTCAGTTTAACGCCATGGGTTGGTTTGCCTTTTATTGCTTATTTCAACCTGAGCCAATCGGTGGAGGCAACAGTAACCAATACAGGCTTTTTATTATTACTTGCTCTTCATGTAAAACAAACAGTGGAACAAGTAAAGAACGAACATAAGCGGTTAATTGCCTCGGAAACCCAGCTTTTAACATGGAATGAACAACTACTGGAGGAAGTAAACAAAAGAACAAAAGAACTTGAACGTATAAGTGCCGAAGAAAGGGCTTTACAAAATTGTCAAATTCATCGACTAACCGCAAGGGAAAAGGAAATCGTCCTTTTCATTTGCCGGGGCAACTCATACAGGCAAATTGCCGAAACGTTGTTTATTGCTGAAAGAACTGTAACGAAACATGTGCAGAATATTTTTGATAAAGTAAAAGTCTCTAATAAACTCGAATTGCTCAACAAGCTGGGAGCTACTGCCGTTGGACAACCCGGTTAGCTACAGTTTAATAATAAAATACGCTGGTTTACGTATTAAAATACTCAGGTTAACGTACTATAGTTGGTTTGTCATTTGCCGTTTGCATTCATAAAGTTTTACTATGGAAACAGTGATGAGTGTAAACGGTCATTCAGGTGACCTGATGTTAGGGCTGCCATTGCTCAGTCAATATTCAGAAAATTCATTGCACAATAGACTAACTGTTCAGCAAGCGCTGTGCAAATGGTATGGCTTACTTAAAACCAATAGTTTCAGAAAAGAATTCTCTGGAAGCCTTTTTGAGGACACAAAAAATGAAGGTATTCTGAAAAGTCTGCAGGCCGATCTGGAATTGATACCTGGGTTGTTGATGGATGAGCTAATTAACAATACTGGTATTTCAGACAAAGGGCAATACATAAGGTTAGTACAGGCATTGTTGATTAACCTGTCTGACATTATACCAGAATCAGAAATGCATGAGCAATTATGCAATGAAGCGGAGACCGTATTGCAGTTTATACAGAATTTCCTGTACCAGCATTTTGATTTTGATTTCAAGGTTTCTGTGTACTACTTGAAATATTTTCAGAATAGCATAAGTCTCAAACTGGAATACTGGAAAATCAAGTTATCTCAATCACCAATTATTGATGTGTTGCAAGAATGCATCTATGAAAAGTTTGCAACGCCTGAAAACTATCTCAGCTTCCGAAAGGTCAATTATCTTAAAAATATATTCCGCCGGATTGAATGTTCAACCACTGTCATTAATGAGGTATTTATCCGGGAATTACTTATTAACTACAACTTTAACTCAACAGGTTTTATTGATTATGAAACCAGTCTTATCAAGAACAAGCTAAATGTTGAAAATAGTATCGATGAAAATATTGCTTTATTGAAGACTGAACAGTTTCGGATAGCCCAATTAAAAGATAGACCAGGCGTTGGCTATGAATTAAACCAGCCTGCTGTTAAAAAACAATTGACCGAGTGGGTAATTGAGAAAATAAAAAATGAAGAATTCACTAAACTTAAAAGAAAGGACAAGGACTTGCAAATAGATCCTGAATCTAAAATTCAGACTTCGTTATCTGTTGCAAAATTGGCTGTATTGATTCGCCTTCTGGTAGCCGATAAAATCATTATCAACAAAAGTGTGGCACCAATGCTTCGTACAATTGCTAAACTGTTTACCACTTTACAAAAAGATGATATCTCGTTTGGCAGCATGGAAACTAAATATCATGCACCTGATAAAGCAACATTGAATATAATGAAGGAGATGTTGCAAAAATGGGTGGTGATAGTTGGGAAATTATGATATAACATTCACTCTTTTTGCATGGGTAAGCACTACCTGTCTTACCCGGTTTTAAAAACTTTGGGCATGTATTTGTATTAACACTTCAAACAAAAAACGTTTACTATGCTTAGTTCAATATCATGGGGCCAATACCTTTCATCATTACTTATTTCCCTGATTTGCTATTACGCTTATGTCGGGTACAAATATTTTCATTGGGAATTACTGGCACTTATTGGTATAAAGAAAGTGGATGCAGGTGCTATCCCTATTGCAGTTGCTGATATTAAAAAACAATTTGTTTCGGAAAGCCATTCCGATTACTTGCCGAAAGAGGTAACTGACACTGATTTTACCCCCGTTATCAATGCATTTGAAGACGAAATAAAAGCTTTTTTGCAAGAAGCAGGAAACGGCAAAGACAAGGTTTCCTTACTATCCACTCTACAACAAATATGTCAGAAATATCCGGTATTGAAAAGTTCAGACAATAGTGATGAATTGAACCTGTTTGTACTAAAGGAAGTTGAAAAATACAATTCTGGAATTATTAACCTACAAGACATTCAGCAGTTTTGGCGCTGATGAAAGTAATGCTTCATTATCTGCGGGCAAGAAAATCAAGTGCGATGGGTTAGCATAATGAAGCATTCTTTTTTTTATTCATTTTTCAAATTAATGTGTGTATGAAAACAGTGATTGCAAGAAGAAAATTGATTTATGGAACAGTCTCTTTTTTGTTGCTGCTGGTTACAGTATCAGCGTTGGCCCAGGATGGCAACGCTGGTATAAACGAAGCTAACACTAAAGTAAGAAGCTATTTTGCTGCTGGTGTAAACCTGATGTATGCGGTGGGTGCTATTGTAGGGTTGATCGGCGCTGTAAAAGTCTATCAAAAATGGAACAGCGGCGACCATGATACCGGTAAAGTTGCAGCTGCATGGTTTGGGAGTTGTGTATTCCTGGTGATAGTAGCCACCGTTATCCGCTCATTCTTTGGTGTATAAAACCATTGTGTATGAAAGAAATCTTAATCGGCAAATTATTGGAGTATATCAGGGATAATAACCCGGATATACTTTTTGCACTAGAAGCAGAAGATAAACTACGATCCTGGCTATATGATAAAGCATACAGTGCAGAGCCATTAATCCAGCAGTTAAAAAGCGATAAACAACTTGATTACATCATTGAGGAAATATGCCTTGAAGAAATGACAAGGGATTTGCGGCCTTCACTGTACAATTACATCCTTAACATTCTGGAAATGGAATTTGAAAGGGATTATGAACAGCTTCTTCAATCAGGATTACTTCAGCATGAGATTATCAATATGATTAACTACTGCAATTCCATTTTTGATGATTTACGATTCGTAGAGGAAAACGAGGATAACCAATTTATCCGCTATGCCATAACCGGTGCAGTGAGTGAATACCTGGAAAGTAACCGTGTGAATGAAACTGTGAGCAATGAGTTACAACAGTCAGCAGAAACTTAAAGACAATATCGAAGCTATTCGGATTTCTTTGAACTGGTCAGAAGGAATGGTGTTGTCCTCTGACCAGATTTCTGCATTAAAGAAGTATTCCGGTTTTGGTGGGTTGAAAGCTGTTCTGTTTCCAAAAGCTGTTAAAGAAGAATGGAAGAAGCTAAATGCATCGAAGGAAGATTTAAAACTATACCCACAAATAATGGAGCTGCATGAGATATTGCAGCAAAAACTTACAGACAAAGAATATAAAGATGCAATTGATTCAATCCGCAACAGCATTCTAACAGCTTTTTATACACCCGACTTCATTCCTCAGACGTTGTTTAGCATCTTAAAAGAAAGAGGTGTTGAACCAAGATCCTTGTACGAACCCAGCGCCGGTGCCGGTGTGTTTGTAACCGAGGCCGCAGCGACATTTCCGTCATTGAAGACAATCACCGCAGTTGAGAAAGATCTTATAACAGGCAAAGTATTAACTGCATTAAGTAGTTCTATATCTGTTCCTACGTCCATTGAAATAAAAGGCTTTGAAGAAACGGCTTCTTCAGAGAATGGGCAGTATGATTTAATTGTGAGCAATATTCCCTTTGGGAATTTTAAAGTGTATGATGATACGATAAATGAGAGAGGGCTAACAGATAAAATACATAACTATTTCTTTGCAAAGGGACTTGATAAGCTAAAGGATGGCGGGCTGATGGCATACATCAGCACTGATTCCTTTTTAAATAGTCCGTCTAATCAATCAGCAAGAGAATATTTATTCGGCAATTCCGATTTTGTCAGCCTGAATATAATGCCGGATAACCTGATGAAAGATACGGGTAATACAGAAGCTTCCAGTCATTTGCTGATTGTGCAAAAAAATAAAGACAAACAATCTTTAACAGAAGAAGAACAGCAACTGATAAAATCAGTTGATCAGGAAAATGAATTTGGTAATTACTCCCTCAATCAATACGTTGTTCTTCATCCTGAAATAATTCTTGGCAACCAAATTAAGCCTGGTAAGGACCAATATGGGAAGGCACATGAAACGGTCTGGCAAACCGGAAATATTAAACTTATAATGCCAAAGCTTGCTGATTCAATCAGCAAAGGGATTGACAAAAGATTTAATGCCGATAATTTCAACAGGCAAATAAAACAGATTGATAAGTCAAAAGAAAGACAACTCACTTATACAGCTATGCCTGACAACAAGCCGGATAGCAGCTCGGTGCAATTGGGTTTGTTTGATAATGGGTCTGCTACAAGTATCAACAGGGCTAACGCCTATATCAATCCTCTTGATTTGACGGTTGTTGACAAAAAAACGGCGAGAATTCTCAATATTATCCGGCCAGTTGACAAGCCAGAGCATGAACTTATTGTTTTGATGACGGCCAAATCAACAGCTTTCAAACAATATGTTTATAAACTTTACTCCAATGCCGAAGAATTACAGTTCTCAGCTAACTGGATGAATGCTGGCCTACTCCAACATGAATTGACAGGCTTAACCAATGCACTCAAAAAATATGACCAACAGTTTTACAATGATGGTGACACTGTGTTTCATGTTTCATTGGGAGACGATGATAAACTGGATACATTACATAACGCTAATCCTTTTTACAAAGAAGGAACGCTGATTGTACATAACAACCGTGTTGGCTTTGTTTCCTACATGGCATCGGATGATGACAAACCGGTCTTTATGCCCAGCCTGCATGATAAGAAAGACCTGGGGTTTTATCAGCAATACAGCACCATACGAGATATGTACCTGGCGCTTTCCGAAAAAGAAAATACAGGAACTCACGTAGATGAGAATGTAAGGAGGGATTTGAACGAAGCTTATGAAGCATTGATTAAAGGATTTGGTCTTTTGAATTCACCTGCCAACAGGCAACGCATTCTAAAAGATGAAGCATTTGGATTAACCATGCTTTCTTCTCTCGAAAGAAAATACGGCGAACAATTTGTAAAGGCTGATATTCTCACACAATCATTATTACCGAAACAGGAAGTTTATACAACCGACAATCCTTTAGAAGCCCTGGCAAAAAGCTTGAATGATAAAGGCAAGGTGGATATAGAGTTTATTGCTGCGGCAACAGACAGTACAGAACCTGAAACTATTGCCGCTTTGGGTAACCATATTTACATTAATCCGGCTAACAATGAATGGGAAACAGCCGACCAGTTTCTAAGCGGCAATGTGGTGAGTAAGCTACGAGTAGCGTCAGAAGCAGCAGAGAAGAATCCAGATAATCTGCAATTGTTTAAAAGCCTCTCTGCTTTACAAAAAGTACAGCCTGAAAAAATTCCTTTTGAATTACTAGACTTCAACCTTGGCGAACGTTGGATACCTAATGATTACTACAATCGTTTTGCTACTCATCTTTTTGAGATGAACACCGATGTTAGCTATTTCCCTTCTGTTGATTCATTTAAAGTAAAACCCTTCAGCAGCAATGCAAAAACAAACCAGGAGTATGCAGTAACAACCAAGAGCGGAAAAACTACGTACGGAGCTTTGCTATTAGAACATGCGTTGGAGAATACTACACCCTTCTACACTTACGAAGTTGATCTGGGTGATAAAACAATCCGGGTTCCGGATAATGAAGCCATTCAGTTGGCACACCAGAAAATAGAATCTATCCGCAATGGCTTTATTGACTGGTTAAAAGAGTTACCAGCAAATGACAAAAAAGAATTAGAGGCCCTGTATAACGATACATTCAATTGTTATGTATTGAGAGAATATGATGGTAGCCATTTACAATTTCCAGGTCTTGACAAGAGAAGGTTAAGTATTGATGACTTGTATAGTTCACAAAAAAACTCGGTTTGGCGTATTGTGCAAAATCGTGGAGCATTGATTGACCATGAAGTGGGCTTGGGAAAAACATTGACGATGGTGGTTGCTTCACATGAAATGAAAAGGCTGAAGATTGTAAACAAGCCAATGATACTTGCACTTAAAGCTAATGTGCGGCAGATTGCAGAAACTTACAGAAAAGCATACCCCAATGCAAGAATATTGGCTCCGGACGAAAATGATTTTACTCCAGCTAAACGATTGCGCTTATTTCATGAAATAAAAAATAATAATTGGGATTGCATTATTCTCACGCATGACCAGTTTGGAAAAATTCCCCAAAGCCCTGAAATACAAAAGCAGATTTTTGAGACAGAGCTGGATAATGTAGAAAGAGATTTGCATACCCTTAAAGAAATGGGCGGAGAAATCTCCCGCCGTATGTTGAAAGGACTGGAGATACGAAAAACAAATCTTGCTGTGAAGCTCCAGGAACTTAGAAAAAATATTGAAGAAAAGAAAGATGCGGGGATCAACTTCCGGGAACTCGGAGTTGATCATTTGTTTGTAGATGAGGCCCACAAATATAAAAATCTTACTTACACTACACGACATGATAGAGTTGCTGGGCTGGGAAATAAAGAAGGAAGCCAGAAAGCACTGAATATGTTGTTTGCTGTTCGGGAACTGCAAACAAGATTTAACAGCGACCTGTGTGTTACCTTTCTTTCCGGCACACCTATCAGCAACAGCTTGACTGAAATGTACCTGCTGTTTAAATACCTGCGCCCAAAAGAAATGGAGCGGCAACGGATTGAAAATTTTGATGCATGGGCTGCTGTGTTTGCGAAGAAAACAACCGACTTTGAATTTTCAGTAACAAATGAAATCATTGCGAAAGAAAGGTTTCGTCATTTTATAAAAGTTCCTGAACTGGCATTGTTCTATAATGAGATTACTGATTATAAAACGGCCAAGCATATTAATTTGGATAAACCTGAAATTGATGAACAGTTAATCAATATTCCACCAACACCAGAGCAACAGGAATTTACAAAACGACTGATGCAATTTGCCAAAACAGGTGACGGCGAATTAATCGGCAGGCCAAGACTGACAGATGAAGAAGATAAAGGTCGTATGCTGATTGCAACGAACTATGCAAAAAAAATGGCCGCTGATATGCGACTGATTGACTCCGGTAAATACAACGACCATCCAAATAATAAAGTAAATGTCTGTGCAAGAAAAGTAGCTGAAATTTATGACCTGAGCAAAGAGCAAAATGGAACACAAATTATATTCTGTGATATTGGTACTCCCAAGCCTGATGAATTTAATATTTATGATGCCCTGAAAGAAAAACTAATTAACGATTTTAAAATTCCTGCCTATCATATCACATTCATACATGACTGGACAGATAAGCAAAAGCCAGAACTGTTTCGTAAGATGAATAATGGTGAAATAAGGATTATGTTAGGCAGCACGGAGAAGGCAGGCACTGGTTTAAATGTGCAGGCGAAGGTAGTTGCCATGCACCATTTGGATATTCCCTGGAAACCTTCTGAACTGGAGCAAAGAGATGGTCGTGGTGCAAGACAGGGAAATATTGTTGCCAAAGAATTTTACAATAATAAGGTTAAGAATTTTATCTACGCCGTTGAGCAATCGCTGGATAACTATAAGTTCAACCTTTTGAAGAATAAGCAAACCTTTATCAGCCAGATGAAGAATTGCGAATTAAATGTAAGAACAATTGATGAAGGAAGCATTGACGAAAAAAGTGGTATGAATTTCTCCGAATACATCGCCATACTTTCTGGAGATACTACGCTACTGGAAAAATCAAAGATGGAAAAAAAGATAGCGGTTTTAGAAAGCTTACGCAATGCTCACCATAAAGAAATATTCCGGTCAAGGTTTAAATTAGAAAATCTTCAGGAAGTAAAAGGTAAAACACTGCAGACTTTAGACAAGTTGAGCATAGATGAAAAGCAATACAAAAATCAGTTACAGTATGATAAAGACGGAATAAAAATTAACCCTATTCATCTTGAAGGTCTAAATAGTGCAGATGCAGAAACTATCGGCAACCATTTAATACGTCTCTACACAGACTGGAAACCTGATATTGGTGACCATGATAATAAAAAGATTGGAGAACTGCATGGCTTTGATTTATTTATCCGCAGGCAAAAAGAAACTTATGAGGACAAAGGGTTGTTTGAATACAAATACAGTAATGTGTTCTATGCAGAGAGTAAACAAACTGGCATAAAATACTCCTGGAACCAGGGCCATATCAATATTGATAATCCAAAATTGGCCGCCCGGTATTTACTAAATGCCATTGACCGGATTGAAAGCTTAAAAGAAAAATATCAAAAAGAACTCAACGAGCTCAATCAAAATATTCCAATGCTCGAAAAAATAGCAGCAAAGCCTTTTGATAAAGAAGATGAGTTGGCACAGTTAAAGAAAGACGTTTCAAGATTGGAAAGGGAGATTACGATGAAGATACAGGCAAACCAGATTAAGCAGCATGAGACTGCTGAAGTAGCAGTTGAAACTCCGGTAGTAAAGTTGGAAATTAAAACACAAAAAGATGAAAAATCCTTATTAGCAAAGAGAAAGGTAAGCGAAGGAAAAACAAAGGGCATTAGGATTTAGTTGCTGCATTATCTCTATGCTGATGAAGTTTGCCCTTATATAATTTATAATCTGTCATATTGAGTGAAATTATGCTTTTCGAAAACAGCTTCAATTTCTTGCTGTGTAAGCATTTTAGCTTTGGAGCTTAACAACTTATCGGATAAGCTGATTACAACCTTCCAAAATTGTTCATTTCTTAAAATCTCAGTTATTGAAATAATTGTTTCTTGTAAATATGTTTTACTATGGTTCTTGTCAATTATTGAAAGTACATAATCAGCAGCTTCAATCCCCTCGGCATCCGGATCTTTAATACCAACTTCCATATTGCCAGTGTAGTCAATGCCAAATTTATTTATGGCTTCTGCAACAGGTCCTGCAATTAGTGTATTGCATATTTTTAAACACGTTTGAGGAGTCCTTGCTCTGACAGGTTGTGAAAGTGAATTGAAAAATGCAGGGTCTTTCTTTGCATTTAAAATTCCAGTAATTAATAAATTGTCTATACCATAATCAAACCTTGTGATACCGCTGCCGGGATCGGCGATTATTAATGAAATGCTTTTGACTTCAAATCCTGAGTAAAATCCTAATACCGCATGTCCGGCTTCATGGTAAGCACCAATTTTATAAAGTTCTTCTACCATACAATCTTTCTTAAATAGTGAAAATAATTTACCAATAATCTTCATTAGATAATAGCTGCTTTTTCAAATGAATAAGTAAGATATAGGATTTATTCAAAAAATGTACTGCAATCACAATTCAAAAGGAAACTGAAAGAGCACTACTATCAGTTAGTGCTACCTTCCTTACCCCATTAATTCTGTATTTGGAAAACTATTTGCTCCATCCGCTAAAGCAAATAGATATGTCTAACAGCGTTTATCAAATCAATAAAGGGATTAACAGGAGCATTGAGTTCAAAGGGCTTAAAGCTCAATATATCTGGTACCTGGGCGGCGGCTTAGTAGTGTTGCTGATACTATTTGCAATACTCTATATCAGCGGCCTGGGTATTTTCTTTTGTCTGCCATTTATTGCAGTGCTTACTACCGCCTTATTTATGCGTATCTATAAACTGAGCCGGACTTATGGCGAACATGGCATGATGAAAAAGATTGCACGCCGTTCAGTGCCGGATGTGATAAAGAGTTATTCAAAAGTGAAATTGAAAAAGATGTTGCTGAATGAAAAATCTTAATGAGATACTGCCGGTTTATTCTATTGAAAATAATGCTATCCTTTCCAAGATGGGTGATGTGACAGTTGTATTTGATGTGCAGTTACCTGAATTGTTTACACTAAGCAATGACGAATACGAAGCCTTTCATCATGCCTGGATAAAAGCTATAAAGGTTTTACCAGTGAATAGTGTATTGCATAAACAGGATTGGTTCACCGAGGCAAAGTATAAGCCTTCGTTTATTCAGGAAGACAATAGTTTTCTTACCAGAAGCAGCGACAGGTTCTTTAATGAACGGCCTTATTTAGACCATCGTTGTTATATCATACTTACAAAAAAACCGGCTAACCGAAAATTGGGTTCTTCCATTTTTAGCAGCCTGCTCCGCAGAACAATTGTTCCAGAAGAAACGTTACAGCCAAAACATTTTCATGATTTCATGAATCATGTGGGTCAGTTTCAAAAGATACTATTTGACAGTGGTTTTGTAACAATGAAAATAATGGCGAATGAGTTGCTGGCTGATTTCATTCTCCGCTATCTTAATCTTGGCAACGATTCCGTCACTCTAAGAGATATTGAATTTAAACCCGAATGGAAGATTGGCGAAAACCATTGCCAGGTCTATACAATAGCGGATGCAGAATTTGTACCTGCTTTATGTGGCTCACGCATAAACTATGATAAATACTCTACTGATAAAACAAAATTCAGCATGGGCTTTGCTTCGCCAATTGGTCAGTTACTTTCCTGCAATCATATCTACAACCAATATGTATTTATCGAGGATGTACAGAAAACAATGCAGAAACTGGAAAGTAAAAGACTGCGACTCCAATCACTTTCTGCGTACAGCAGGGAAAATGCCATCAGCAAACAGGCCACGGATGATTTTCTCAACGAAGCCATTAGTGAACAACGGCTTCCGGTTAAAGCTCATTTTAATATTTTGGCATGGACAGATAACAGAGATGAATTAAAGAGTATCCGTAATCTCTGTTCATCGGCACTTACACAAATGGATGCTACACCCAAATTAGAAACCGAGGGATCAGCGCAAATCTTTTGGGCAGGCATTCCCGGCAATGCTGCTGACTTTCCTATGAATGATACTTTCGATACGTTTAGTCCACAGGCTTGCTGCTTCTTCAACTTGGAAACCAACTACCGGTCATCCTTAAGCCCCGTAGGGATTCGTCTTGGAGATCGGCTTACAGGTAAACCCTTGCATGTGGATATTTCGGATGAACCAATGGATAAAGGCATTTGCACCAATAGGAATAAATTCATTTTGGGGCCATCCGGCAGCGGAAAATCTTTCTTTACCAATCACATGGTGAGGAGTTACTATGAAAAAGGCACACATATTGTACTGGTGGATGTCGGTCATAGCTACAAGGGCCTATGCGATATGGTGAAAGGCTACTACTTCACCTATTCTGAAACCAAACCAATTAAGTTTAACCCTTTTTACATAGGTGAAGGAGACATCTTGGATACGGAGAAGAAGGAAAGTATCAAGACGCTTTTGCTAGCACTATGGAAAAAAGATAATGAAACGTTTAATCGAAGTGAATATGTGGCGCTTTCAAATGCACTGCAATTATATTTTGAGAAAGTTGAAAATAATAAAAGCATCTTTCCCTGCTTTGATAGTTTCTATGATTTTCTGAAAGATGAGTTTGTAAATGTGCTGAAGGGTGACAATGTGAAGGATAAAGATTTTGATGTATCCAACTTCCTGTATGTGCTGAGACCATATTATAAAGGTGGTGAATTTGATTATCTGTTAAACGCAAAGGAGAACCTGGATTTATTACAGCAACGGTTTATTGTATTTGAACTGGATAATATCAAGGATCATCCAATTCTGTTCCCCGTTGTAACCATCATTATTATGGAAGTTTTTATTTCCAAAATGAGAAAGCTGAAAGGCATTCGCAAAATGATCCTGATTGAAGAAGCGTGGAAAGCAATTGCTAAAGAAGGAATGGCGGAATACATCAAGTATTTATTTAAAACAGTCAGAAAATTCTTTGGTGAAGCTATTGTGGTGACTCAGGAAGTGGAAGATATTATCTCATCGCCTGTGGTAAAGCAGGCGATTATCAATAACAGTGATTGCAAGATATTGTTAGACCAAAGCAAGTATCAAAACAAATTCGACCAGATACAGGAATTGCTTGGACTAACAGAAAAAGAAAAGGCATTGGTTTTATCAATCAACAAGTCCAATGATCCGACAAAAAAATATAAAGAGGTCTTCATTTCTCTTGGAGGGGTGTTGAGCAAAGTATATCGTACAGAAGTATCGCCGGAAGAGTACCTGGCGTATACAACAGAGGAAAAGGAAAAAGTGAAAGTACAGGCTTATGCTGCAAAGTTTGATGGGGATATTGAAAAAGGGATTAAGGCTTTAGCCGACGAGATTATTCACTCCAAAAACTGATAGTATGAAAACAGTAGTGCTTATCCTTTCAGCAACAGTAATTATCTATGGCTGTAATACCAGCAGCAAGGATGAAATCATCGAATTCATCCCCGGCACTTATGTTAGGACTGGTCAAAACGAATTCGGGAAAGAATTTGACACCCTTGTTATCACTATCCAAAATCCTGCAGCAAAGGAATTCAAGATTCAAAACCGCTGGCATTATATCAGGCAGGTAGAAGGCGAAGCCAATGTTCCTGAATATAAAGTGAAAGAAACATCAGGAATTTACAATGCTGAAACAAAGTTGCTGGAAGAAGCAGAAACCTTAGATCATTACTCTTTTGATGTGAAAGAAAAATCTCTATTTAATGGAACGAATAAGTTTAAAAAAATAAAATAACAGTATATGAAAAGAATATTGGCAGTTGTGGGATTGAGTATGTGCTGTATGTTTTTGCCAATACAGGAAACTAAGGCTCAGGTTCCCATTGCAGACATTATCAAAGCGGCAGTTAAAAAAGTAATAAAGGCAATTGACCTTCAGATGCAGCGGTTGCAGAATAAAACAATTTGGCTGCAAAACGCCCAAAAGACATTGGAGAATAAAATGAGCCAGCTAAAGCTGAATGAAATTAAAGACTGGGTGGAAAAGCAGCGAAAGCTGTATGATGACTATTTTCAGGAACTATGGAAAGTAAAAGCTGCTCTTGCATATTATAACCGGGTTAAAGATATAATTGAACGGCAGGTGCTAATGGTCAATGAATACAAGGGTGCCTGGGCTTTATTCAGACAGGACAAAAACTTTACAGCCGAGGAACTGGATTATATGTACAATATCTATATTGGCATGATGGATGAAAGTCTGAAAAGCATTGACCAGTTATTTTTAGTGGTGAATGCTTTTGCTACACAAATGAGTGATGCCAAAAGGTTGGAAATTATTAATACAGTTTCTGGCAATCTTGAGCAGCAATATGTTGATTTGAAAGACTTCAATAATCAAAATAAGATGTTGAGTATTCAACGGGCTTCTGAGCGGGGCGAAATTGAATATGTAAAAAGGCTATATGGTATCAGCCGTTAGCTGGAACAATATTGTGTAGAACGAAAATGTGAAGTATGAAAAGAATATTGCTATTGGCAACAGTAGGTCTGTTTGCCATTCACTCATCAAATGCCCAAACCACAGATGAATGGCTCAATCAAAGCTCGACGCAAAAGAAATACCTGTTGCAACAAATTGCAGCTTTGCAAGTTTATCTCGGTTATGCCAAAAAAGGGTACAACATTGTAACCAGTGGAGTTAATACTATTCGTAACATAAAAAACGGAGATCTTAACCTGCACCGGGATTTCTTTAACCGGCTCAAAAATGTAAATCCTGCCATCCACCGGTATGCTAAAGTAGCGGATATAATTGCTTACCAGGTAAAAATCATCAAACAAACAAAACTTGTTCTTCCGCAAATCAGGGAAACAAAACAATTTACGGAAGCTGAACTGAATTATTGCAAACAGGTATTTGACACCCTTTTGGATGAATGTATAAAAACAGTGGAAGAATTAATACTGGTTACAACATCAGGTGAATTGGAAATGAAGGATGATGAAAGGATGAAACGGATTGACGGATTATATGCGGATGTACAAGATAAATATTCATTTGCATGCTCCTTTAGTGAAGATATGGGTTTGCTGGCTGTACAACGTTTGGGAGAGCAGATAGAAATCAATCGTTCTAAACTTATAAATGGAATAAAATGAAAAAACTGTTTGTGATTATAATTATGTGCGGTATGAGTTTCCAACTAAAAGCACAAAGCGACGAAGTGCAGCAACTGTTGCTTAATATTGAAAAGCTGGCACAGTTTAAAAAGATTTTGCAGAATATGTATGATGGGTATAAACTTCTGAATAAAGGATATACTGCGGTTAAAAACATATCCGAAGGAAATTTCAACATCCATAAAACTTTCTTAGATGGTTTAATGGAGGTAAGCCCGGCAGTTAAAAAATATAAACGCATTGCGGATATTATCAGCTATCAACTACGGATAGCTAAAGAATATAAACTTGCCTTTAGCCGGTTTAAAGAAGAAAAGCAGTTTACTGCTGAAGAAATTGATTACCTCGATAAAGTGTATAGCAACCTGTTTAATGAGAGTTTAAAAAGTCTGGATGAACTGGCTATGATCATTACATCAGGAAAGCTGCGAATGAGTGATGATGAACGGCTGCAGGCTATTGATAAAATTTACCTGTCTGTGGAAGAACAGTATTCTTTTCTAAAAGATTTTACCAATAATACCACTGTGCTTTCGCTGCAAAGAAAATCAGAGCAGGCGCAGATTGAAATGTCCCGAAGACTATACGGATTGAAGAAATAGAATTTATTCCACTTATAAAGTCGTGAGTATGAAATTGTGTGTAAGAATAATTTGTATTGCAATCGCTGTATTGCTTATTCCTCGTTTTGCAGAAGCCCAGGGCATGGCCAATAGAATCCACAGCCTGCATGAAGTGCTTGAAAAACTATATGATGATATGATGCCGCTGTGTAGCCGTTTGATTGGTGTTGGTCGTGGTATCGCAGGCTTTGCCGCCACCTGGTATATTGCTTCAAGGGTGTGGGGCCATATTGCCAGGGCCGAGCCTGTAGATTTTTATCCTTTGTTTCGTCCCTTTGTATTAGGCTTTGCCGTATTAATATTCCCTTCTTTAATTGCTATGATTAATGGTGTAATGAAGCCAACTGTAACTTCTACAGCAGCAATGGTAACAGATTCGGATAAAGCCGTAGCTCAGCTCTTGAAGATGAAAGAAGAAGCGATCAAGAAAACTGCTTACTGGCAAATGTATGTGGGTACAAATGGATCAGGGGATAGAGATAAGTGGTACAAATATCACTATGGAGATAAAAGCGAAGGCTGGATAAAAAGCATAGGCAATGATATCAAGTTTGCGTTTGCAAAATTCTCTTACAATTTTAGAAATTCCATCAAGCAATGGATGGCTGAAGTATTAAAGGTTTTATTTGAGGCCGCTGCACTCTGTATCAATACCATCAGAACGTTTTATTTAATTGTGTTGGCAATCCTCGGTCCATTGGTATTTGGCATTGCCGTGTTCGATGGCTTTCAACATACACTCACAGTTTGGATTGCCCGCTATCTCAACATCTTCCTGTGGTTGCCTGTTGCTAATATTTTCGGCGGCATTATGGGTAAAATCCAGGAAAATATGCTGAAAGAAGATTTGCAACAGATAGCAACCAATGGCGATACTTTCTTCAGTTCATCGGATACTGCTTATCTCATTTTTATGATTATAGGAATCATTGGCTATTTCACTGTGCCTTCAGTAGCTAACTACATCATTCATGCTGGCGGTGGTAATACATTGCTGTATAAGGTAACCAATATGATGAGCACTTCCACTCGTACTGTTGCTTCAGGAGGTGCTTCAATGACAAGAGATGCGCTTGGCGGTGGCTATAATAAAATTGCTAATAGCATGGCTGATGCAGGCGCATCAGATGGTTACTTTAAAGGCGGCAATAGTAACAACGGTGGAACTGGATATATGAAGGATAAGTTAAGAGGAAAGAGTTAGGTAGGCCTACTTTCTTTACCCCAGCATATAGTGGTATTGGAATTTAATTTGCTTTCAGTTATATAGTATGTAGAAATGTGTAAGTGATGTTTCAAAAAACAAAAAATATAGACACCGCTTTTAGGTACATCCGGCTATTCAGTGTGGCGTTCTTAGTTGCCTGTGTTGTCATATCTCTTTTTATTGCTTACAAAAGCTATCAGCTTTCATCCCAATCTCAAAATAAGGTTTTCATATTGGCAAATGGAAAGGCATTAGAGGCTTATGCAGCCGATAGAAAAGACAATATTCCCGTGGAAGCAAGAGATCATGTAAAAATGTTTCATCACTTTTTCTTTACCCTCGATCCCGATGATAAAGTAATACAGGCAAATATCACCAAGGCTTTATACCTGGCTGATGCGTCAGCAAAGCAACAATATGATAACCTGAAGGAGAATGGTTATTATTCTAACCTCATATCAGGTAATATCAGCCAGGAAATTACTATGGACAGTATCATTATTAATACGGATGTATATCCATTTTATTTCAGGTATAAAGGTGAACAGAAAATAATTCGTCCCACAACTATTGTAACCAGGAATCTTGTTACGGAAGGTTATTTAAGAAACGTATCCCGTAGTGACAATAATTCACATGGTTTTTTGATTGAGAAGTGGCGGACGTTGGAGAATACTGATATCAATATTCAAAACCGGTAATATGTGGTTGTACAAAGCAAAGCAAAAAGACAAAGAAACTGTGGACAAAGTAACTGTTTCTGATAAGGTAGCTGGAAAGATTGCAGGACTTGGCATTAAACTACAACAACTATTTGCCGAAAAGATGAACAGGGTTTTTATGAACACAGATTTTAAAAGATTAAAAATCATTCTGATAATTTTCTGCATCTGCGCAGGCGGTTATAGTATGTACCTTATTGCAAAAAGTGTCATCAGTCCTAATAGAAAGCAAAACAGTTTTGAAGTGCAGCAAATGGATGTACCAAAACACTTTGATAAAACCGGGGATGAAAATTTAATTCCTGAAGCTTATGTGGATGAAGAAACCTGGCAACAGGTAAAACAATTCAGGAATTATATGGATAGTCTGAAACAAAAAAGAAGGAATGAATACGACAGCATCCTGCAGGCCCGGCCGGGTTTGATGGACAGTGTGCAGATGCTGGAGCAAATCTATTTATCACAAAAACAAAAATGAAGTGTATGAGCAGTGTGCAAAGGTCGCAGGCCTTCCTGCGTAAACGAAAAATGATGCTGGTGTTGCCCTTACTGGTAATACCATTTCTTACAATGGCATTTTGGGCTTTAGGTGGTGGCGAGGGCAAAGAGGAAATAGCTACAACAAAGCAACAGGGTTTAAATCTGAATCTTCCGGATGCAAAAATGAAGGATGATAACCTCACAGATAAGCTTAGCTTTTATGATAAGGCAGATAAAGATTCAGCCAGGCTGGAAGAATGGATGCGGACAGACCCTTATTACAAACAAAATGAGGACACTTCTTTTTTACCTGTAAACGAGTTGGAAGTACTCACTCAAAACTCGGCTTCAAAATACAACCAGCGGCTCAATTCATCACCGTATGAGGCAACTTCAAATAATCCTGAACAAAAGCTAATGCAAAAATTGGCATTGCTGCAAAAGGAAATTAATAAACAGCCGGAAGCATCAGTCAATGAAAACCCGGATGCAAGCAATTACAAACAAGATGAAGAATTTTCCGGTGAAGTAGATAGACTGGAAAACATGCTGTTCACAATGAATAAAACAAATTCCGGCGATCCCGAGATAGAGCAATTAAACGGCACATTGGAAAAGATACTGGATATTCAGCATCCGCAAAGAATAAGGGAAAAACTGAAAGAAAAATCATTACAACATAAACGGGTGGTTTATGCCGTAACTACCCAACCTGGATTGGCAAATGTTTCGTTGATGGATACGAATAGAAGCAAAACCAATACTGCAAATAAATTTTACGGCTTAGAGAAGGACAACTCGATTACTGAAGAAGGGTTGGCTATTGAAGCTGTTGTTCACAGTAATCAAACATTGGTAAACGGTGCGGTTATTCAACTAAGATTGTCAACAGATATTTTTATCAATGGAGTCTTAATTCCTAAAGGCAACCCAATAAATGGTACTGCCTCACTTGATAATGAAAGGCTTGAAGTGGAGATAAGTTCTCTCCGCTATAAAAACATTTTATTCCCCGTAAAATTAGAACTGTACGACATAGACGGCTTGCCGGGCATTTATATTCCCGGTTCCATCACAAGGGATGTCGCTAAAAATTCTGCTGATAACAGTTTGCAATTGATGGAACTCACCACGCTGGATCCTTCGTTGAAAGCACAGGCCGCCGCTGCCGGCATCAATACCGTAAAGAATTTAATGAGCCGGAAAGTAAAACAGGTAAAAGTGATGGTGAAAGAAGGCTACAAAGTTTTGCTGAAAGATAAAAACACTGAGTCCGATTAATAACTTTTAAACTTTATAAAATGAAACGATTAGTGTGTATGATGTGTGCAGGTTGGTTATTCGTTTCTGCTGTTGCGCAAACAAGACTGACGATAACAACTGATAAAACCACAAGCCTGGTTTTTCCATTCGCTATTAAGCATGTTGACAGGGGTACTTCATCAGTTCTTGCACAACAGGTAAAAGAAGCCCCTGAAATTCTATTAGTAAAAGCAGCCGCAAGAGATTTTACTGAAACAAATCTAAGTGTGGTAACAGATGATGGCAGCGTTTATGCTTTTACAGTCACTTACGATAATAAGCCTGCTGTATGGGTTTATTACCTGCCTGTGAACAGAACCGCTACAATAAGTTCCTATGCTAATGCCATATTGGACAATGAACGGATTACGAAAGGTATAAAAGACAAAAAGTATAATATGAGTGCCGGAGTAAAAGGCATATACATCAAGGACAATACTATTTACTACCAGATATATATTAACAATGAAGGCGCTGTTGATTATGATATTGACCTGCTCCGTTTTTTTATTAAGGATAAGAAAAGAAGTAAAAGAACCGCTGTACAGGAATCAGAACAGAAGCCCTTGCACATTACAGGGAATTATAACAAAGTGAAAGGAAGCAACAACACTGTATTTGTTGTGGCACTTGAAAAGTTTACCATTCCTGATAAAAAGTATTTGGCTATTCAGGTGATGGAGAAAAATGGAGGCAGGCATTTTCTGTTGAAAGTTCGCAATAAGGATATAATGAAAGCAAGGGTATTGCCCGATTTGAAATGAAAAGTGAACATCCCATAGCTGATGAGGTGCTTGACCTGATAACTATCGCTTTATCAAAGGGCGAACATTATATGGCTTATAATAACAGTCTGTACTTTATTGATAAAGATGATGTTCATTTTTTTAGCACTAAGGAAGAAGCAAGTGATTTTTCTACAGCTAATATCAGCGACCGGGACAATTTCTCTGTCCTTCATTTCAACTCAATCAAAGACATTCTTGAGAAAATCCCATACGGCGAAAGTATAAGCCATCAGTTAAATCTTGATCCTGACGCCAATAGTTTGTACAACAAAGATGGTAACGATTTTACAGATGCATTGATTGACCACTTTGAATCACAACAATTATCAATATTCGATAAACAATTAAAAACAAATTTTATGAACAATGAAAATCTTCAGTATTTGACCGACAACATCAAATACATGGGCTTTGGTGAAACACTTAAAGCAGAGTTGGAAAGAAATATGAGTGAGGGTAAAGGAGAATTTCAACTTCATTTTAAAGCGGAGGTTAACAAGAAGCCATTTGAGGCAACTCTTAATTTCCGTAAATCTGATTCTACGGACATGTATTTTTTCAACAACTACCATGCTTCATTAGAAAAAAGTAATGGAGAAAAGAATGAGCAAACATTCTACCTGAATAAAGGGAAAGGGGTAACGGCGAAAGAAGCTTATAACTTGCTGGATGGCCGTCCTGTTCACAAAGATCTTGTGACAAAGGAAGGCCAACCATATAAGGCATGGATACAGCTTGACTTTGAGAACAAAGACAAGAACAACAATTTTGAGGTAAGACAATTCCATGAAAACTATGGCTATGATTTGAAAGCCGCTGTAGAAAAATTTGCCGTGGCCGAGTTAAATGACCCTGATAAAGCTAAGGTGCTGATGCAATCACTGGAAAAAGGAAATGTACAATCGGTAACCATTGAAAAGGATGGCAGCAGCCACAAAATGTTTATGGAAGCAGACCCACAGTATAAGAAAGTAACACTATACGATTCAAATATGAAAATGGTGGCTAAAGAATCACTGGAGCAATACAAATCCGGAATAGATAAAGGCAGCCAAGAAGTCAAGGAAGGCCAGGAAAATGATAAAAAAAAAGATTTGAAGCCAGTAACGAAAACTGAAAAGGAAAAGCTGGAGAAAAAGAATGGACAAAGCCTGCTGCCAAAAAAAAGGGAAAGCAAAGGCAAAGGTTTAGGAGTGTCATAGTACATCCCTCGATCATTTTCTAACAATCAACAGTACTATCATGAATATTCAGAATATAATCGAACTGGCAGGACAATTACAAACGCTGGGATTTGATAATCTTGGAAGTTTACTATTGAAACGGATTTGTTTCAAACCTGATAATTTTTATTTGAACCAGAAAATTGCAAAGGATAATGTGCAATTGGAGTTCCGGTTATATTTTGAAAAGCAAAAGCAAAATGACGCTTATGTGTTACTGTATTATGACGTAACACTGCCTTATGAAAATATTTTTGAAGAATCAATCATTGCAGGTATTGATACATCAGAACTTGAAAAAAGAATGGCATCAATAGAATGGAGGTTGGCATTCGATCTCAATGAGAGAAAGAAATTGGATCCAACCGATAAAACAACCTGGGAAATGGAGGCTAAAGTTGAATCTGTTATTGAAAGCTTAGCAGTTCTTGAACAAGATGAAAAAGGTAGAACCGTTGCCTCTGTACTTAAATTGAAGTTTTGGAATCAGGCACCGTATCATGAAATGTTTGGAAGTATTTCTTCTGTGAAGAATAAATCCGATGTCAGCCAACGGTTTTACTTTTCTGAAAATAGTGTTGGAATATCTGTTGATGAAGCATATCGTTTTTTGCAAAATAAATGGCTTGAAAAGCAACTGCAATTGAAAAAGAAACAAACAGATGCAACTTCTGAAAATGATAACGACGAAACAAACGGAACAGCGGGAAGTGGCTTGTTAAAAAAACGTCGAGTAAATCAGTCCGCAAGAGGTAAAAGAAACAAGGTTAACCAGGATTAAGCAGTATGGAACTTTTTCCGCCATTATCAGGATTTTACCACGCCATTGCAGATGACGCAAGAATAGGCAGTACTCATATAAGTATTTATATGGCTTTATTGCAACAGTGGAATATAAATGGCGGGAAGAATCCTGTGAAAATTGAAAGGATATTAATTATGAAAGCCGCAAAAATAAATGCCCGGCATACATACAATAAATGTATTAATGAATTGCAGGAGTTCGGGTATATTTTATATGAACCGGCACCAAACGGTTCTATAAGCAGCTGGGTATTTTTAAACAAGTGTGAAATGTAAAAGGGAGTTTATGGCAGGAAATTCAGCAGTACCGATTTTGATCCCTTTTGAACCAGAGGAATTCTGGTCTCAAATCCGGCTGATCATTCGGGAAGAAGTGGAACGAAATAAAAAAGAACAGCACCAAGAGCCTGGGATTTTAGAAACACCAGGGTTAAATGAAAAACCGCTATTCAAAATAGAGGAAGTTTGCAGTCTATTCAAAGTGACAAAACCCACTATTTACGACTGGATAAAACATGGGAAACTAAAGCGTGTAAAGATCAGGTCGAGGGTCTATTTTTTAGGTAGTGATATTAGACAGTTAATGCAGGCTTAACCTATGATGGCAGTGGATTTCACTGCCTTTTTTGTGCACAAGTAAGTCTTTGAATTCAGGGCAATTCCGGTGCTAAAAACTACCTTTATAGTGATATTTATCAAGCTGAATAAAGTGAGATAAAGTAAAGTAAAGTTCTTCGCAAAAATGGCTTTTTATAGACCAAAAAATAGACCCAAAAAAGCAAAACCCGCTACCAGAGCGGGTTTTAACCAAATGCAAGCGGACCGGACGGGACTCGAACCCGCGACCTCCGCCGTGACAGGGCGGCATTCTAACCAACTGAACTACCGATCCAAACCCTTTCTTTGAATTTCAGCCCTTTGCAGGGATTTCTTTCATTTTTGGGACGGCAAAGATAGGGGTTTTCCATTTTTAGAGAAAAAACTTTTTCAATTTTTCTTTGTGCAAACGTTTCAAGGATGCCCCAAAGCTTAGTTATATTTGCTGTTCATCAGAATTCAGATCAGAATGCTCAAAGTAGGGTTATTTGGCGTGGGTCACCTGGGCAAATTTCATCTCAATAACTGGAAAGAAATAGAAGGTGTTGAAATTGCTGGTTTTTACGACCCAAATGACAGAACAGCCAAAGCAGTTGCAGAGAAATATAATATCAGGCGTTTTCTAAAAGCAGAAGACCTGATAAAGGAATGTGATGCGGCAGATATTGTTGCCCCTACTACCTATCATTACGATTTATGCCAGCTGGCCGTACGAAACGGAAAGCATGTGTTTGTTGAAAAACCGATGTGCGAAAGCATGCAGGAAGCCAACGAACTGGTGAAACTGGTGAAAGAAGCCGATATCAAATTTCAGGTGGGACATGTGGAGCGTTTTAACCCCGCTTTTCTGGCAGTGAAAGACCTGGATCTGAATCCGATGTTTATAGAAGTGCATCGCCTTTCTCAGTTTAATCCACGTGGCACAGAAGTGAGTGTGATTCTGGATCTCATGATTCATGACATTGATATTATTTTAAGCCTGGTTAAAAGCGATGTAAAACATGTTCATGCAAACGGTGTTGCTGTTATGACCGACACACCGGATATCGCCAACGTACGCATTGAATTCGACAACGGATGCGTAGCCAATCTTACCAGCAGCCGGATCAGCATGAAGAAGATGCGGAAAATAAGATTGTTCCAACGGGATGCATATATAGGAATTGATTTCCTTGAGAAAAAAGCCGAAATCATACAAATGGAATCCGGTTCCAACAAAAATGATTTCACGTTTGATATTGAAACAAAAAATGGAATAAAAACCATTGCCGTAAAAAATCCGGTTGTGAAGGATGTAAATGCCATCAAATATGAACTGGAACAATTCCGTGATGCCATCCTGCATAACAAACCTGTTCCCGTAAACGAAGTGGATGGTTTGAGAGCAATGGATGTGGCACACCAGATTCTTGAAAAAATTCAACGTACCGCTATTATCTGATCATGATTCAATCGCCCCGCATACATATCTCTTGGTATTTGTTTGCCGATTGGTTGGCGGCCATCATTGCATGGGGCTTATTCTTCCTGCTCAGAAGAGTGTTGCTGGGCGAATCAGATACGGTGTTTGATCAACCATTGAATGCGAAATTTTATTCCGGCATTGTACTCATCCCCTTTGGTTGGCTGATATTATTTCATCTGTTTGGTAGTTACAGAAGCTTATACAACAAATCCCGGCTGCAGGAATTAACAACCACTTTCTTTGGATCCTTACTTGGATGCCTTATTATTTTCTTTTCATTATTATTGGACGACAGTATTACTTCCTATAAAATTTATTATAAAGAAACGTTTCTGCTATTCGGGTTACAGTTCTCACTCACCTGGTTCTTTCGCTGGATCATACTGGAACAAATCAAAAAACAATTTCTTCAGGGAAAAGTAAAAATCAATACACTGATCATTGGTTCAGGCAAAAAAGCCAGTCAGCTCTACAAAGACATTAAAGAAGCGCATGAATCATCCGGTTTATCTTTTTCAGGATTTCTGTTTCCAGATGGTTCCACTCCCAATGGATTAACAAAAAGTTTACCGGCACTCGGCCCCCTGAAAGACCTGGTTAAAGTTGTTCGTGAAAGAAATATTGAACAAGTGATTATTGCAACCGAAGAAAAAGAACAAACTGCTTTAGAAGAATCACTTTCTATTCTCAGTGAACTGGATGTACAGATAAAATTACTTCCCAACACCGTTGCCATCCTTTCTGGATCTGTAAGAACCAGCAATGTAATGGGTGCTGTGTTAATTGAATTGCACAATGGAATGATGAGCGAGTGGCAACAAAACATCAAACGATTAATTGATGTGATTGCCTCCTTATTTGCAATACTGATTTTATTGCCCTTTATGCTTTTCGTGGCTTTACGGGTGAAGCTTACATCAAAGGGGCCCATTTTTTACTCCCAGGAACGAATTGGCTTAAAAGGAAAACCCTTTCAGATTTATAAATTCCGTTCGATGTATGTGGATGCCGAGCAGAAAGGCCCGGCTTTATCATCTGAAAATGATCCACGTATTACCTCCTGGGGTAAAATCATGCGTAAATGGCGCCTGGATGAGTTACCGCAGTTCTGGAATATTCTAATTGGCGATATGAGCCTTGTGGGCCCACGCCCCGAGCGCAGATTCTATATTGACCAGATTGTTGCGCAAGCCCCGTTCTACCGCTATTTATTAAAAGTGAAACCCGGACTTACCTCATGGGGCATGGTGAAATTTGGCTATGCTGAGAATGTTTCGGAAATGATTGAGAGAAGTAAGTATGATTTAGTGTACATCGAAAATGTTTCCCTGGCATTGGATTTTAAAATCCTTATCCACACACTTCGTCTGATCTTCCTTGGAAAAGGACGATAATCCTGACAAACTGATACAAACTTGCCCGCAAGGGTTTATTTTTGATAAAACACTACGGGTGAAAACATTATTCAGTTTCCTTTTCCTATTTGTTCTAACGGTTAGTCATGCACAAGAGGCATACTGGCAACAACAGGTTAATTTTAAAATTGATGTTGCACTGAACGATACCGAACATACATTAAATGGTTTTGCACGGATACAATACATCAACCATTCACCCGATACACTTTCTTTCATCTGGATCCATCTGTGGCCAAATGCCTATCGTACCGACCGTACCGCATTTTCTGATCAATTACTGCAGAATGGAAGAACGGATTTTTATTTTGCCAACAAAGAAGACAGGGGTTATATCAACCGGCTTGACTTCCGTATTGAAAACACGGTTGTAAAAACAGAAGACCATCCGCAACACATTGATATCATTAAGTTAGTTCTGCCCAAACCATTGCTGCCGGGATCATCTGTTGAAATCACTACCCCTTTTCATGTTAAGTTGCCTAAGAATTTTTCAAGAGGAGGTCACGTGGGAAAGTCGTACCAGATCACTCAGTGGTACCCCAAGCCTGCGGTGTATGATCGAAATGGATGGCATGCGATGCCTTACCTGGACCAGGGCGAATACTATAATGATTTTGGCAACTATGAAGTACGGATCACCATCCCGCAATCCTATGTGGTTTTAGCTACAGGCGCCTTACAGAATGAAGAAGAGAAAAAATGGTTGCAAACAAAGAACACATTCCCTGCAGAACAAAAAACAACTTCGCCTTCTAAGCAGGCCGGTAAATTTAAACCAGGCAATAAATTACCAGCTAAGCCTGTATCAGTCCCGCATCAGGCAATGAAAACACTTTTATTCAGACAAGATAATGTAACCGATTTTGCATGGTTTGCCGATAAACGCTATGTTGTTCTTCAGGATACCATTGCATTATCCAACGGACAACAGATACAGGTTGCTGCCGCCTTTTTACCAGAAAGTAAACGTGAGTGGAAAAACAGTATTGCCATCATTAAAAACAGTGTCAGATTCAGGATTGAAAAAATTGGCAATTACCCTTATCCAAACATTTCAGCAGTAGAAGCAAAAATGGGATTCGAAGGTGGTATGGAATACCCCTGCATCACCAGTATTTCTCCTGTTCATTCAGAGCCTGATCTCGAAAGTGTAATTGAACATGAAATTGGACATAATTGGTTCCAGGGAATGTTATCCAATGACGAAAGAACCTACCCCTGGCTGGATGAAGGCATTAATACCTATTTTGACAATTGGTTTGACAAAGAAATCAGTTCCTTTAAGTCAGAAAAATTATCGAACCAGATAACCGATAATCTGCTTCTTGCAACATTTGAACAGTGGAGAGTAGATCAACCATTGTCTGTTAAAAGCGATAGTTTAACAGAAGCTAATTATGGCATCACGGCTTATACAAAAGGGGCAGCGTTTATCAAGGTTTTAGAGCAGAAACTCGGTAAAGAACAATTGCAGAAGGGATTGAAATATTATTTTGAAAAATGGAAAGGCAAGCACCCAACTCCTGCTGATTTTAAAGTTGCATTGGAAGAATCCAGCGGACAAAACCTGGATGCAGCATTTCAACTACTTACAAAAAAAGGATCTCTTTCCCCAGGCTTAAAGAAGAAAACAAAAATAATTCCATTCTTCGGTACCGGAAACGAACACGTAAAGCCGGTTATTGTTTCACCAATAGTTGGTGCGAATATGTACGATGGTTTTATGGCCGGAGCAGCAATTACCAATTACACACTTCCTCCTTCTGCCTTTCAATTCATAGTGGCCCCCATGTATGGATTCAAGAGTAAAGAGTGGAATGGAATCGGGCGTTTCGCTTATACTTTTTATCCGGCTAAAAATTTTGAACGGATCACAGTTGCCTTAAACGGCATGAAATTCACCTACGACGACTTTACCGATACTGCAGGCAAGAAATATATTACAGGGTTCCGCAAACTGGCACCTTCAATAAAACTTGTGCTGAAAGAAAACAATCCCCTTTCTACGAGAGAACGTTTCATTCAATGGCGCACTTTTTTATTTAATGAAGATGATTTAAAATTCAAATCAGACACACTACCAAACGGTAACCGATACACGTTAATTACCAAAGAAAACAATTCTCGGTATCTCAACCAGCTGAGAATCTCAGTTAAAAACACACGTGCCCTTTATCCCTATCAAGGGGAATTTGTAGCAGAGCAAGCGAAACAGTTCGTACGCTTAGCATTCACCGGTAATTACTACTTTAATTACAATGAAAGGCTTGGTGCCAATGTCCGTTTTTTTGCAGGAAAGTTCATTTACCTGGGCTCACCTTCTCTTACAGAAAAGTTCAATACAGATGCCTATCATCTGAACCTTACGGGGCCCAAAGGATATGAAGATTATACCTACAGCAATTATTTCCTTGGCCGCTCAGAGTTTGACGGATTTGCCAGTCAGCAAATTATGATGCGTGATGGCGGATTTAAAATCAGAACCGATCTGTTGGCTAACAAAATCGGCAAAACAGATAACTGGCTTATGGCTATGAATTTTGTTTCTGACATCCCTGATGAAATTAATATCCTGAACATTCTACCAGTTAAGATCCCCTTGCGGGTTTATCTCGATATTGGCACTTATGCAGAAGCATGGCAAAAAAATTCAACCACAACCAGGCTGTTGTACAATGCCGGACTTCAACTTTCTCTTTTAAAAAATACAGTTGAAATTTACATGCCCATCTTATACAGCTCTGTGTACCGTGATTATATTCAATCCACTTTTGCTGAAAAAAGATTTGCAAGAACCATCAGCTTTTGTATCAATATTCAGAATGCCAGTCTGAAACAAATCGACAGGCGACTTCCTTTCTGATGCCGGACATACAATACATATCAAATCAGCACATTGATAAAGAAAAATGGGATCAATGTATTGCACAATCGCCCAATGGTTTGATTTATGCATACAGCTGGTATTTAGATGCCATGGCTGAGCAGTGGGATGCCCTTGTGTTAAATGATTATGAAACAGTAATGCCGCTTACCTGGAATAAGAAATATGGCATTTGTTATTTATATCAACCTTACTTCTGTGCATCACTTGGTATTTTTTCCAAACAGCCTGTGACAGAATCGATCGTTGAAAATTTTCTGCAATCCATTCCAAAGAGATTCCGGTACTGGGATTTTTATCTCAATCAACAAAACCTGTTTTCAATTCATGAATATCCAATGACAGAGCGGGTTAACTATATCCTGTCACTGAATCAGGATTATGAAATCATTTTCTCTGGCTACAGAACCAACCTGAAAAGGAATATTAAAAAAGCAGAGGATAACAACCTTTTGGTGAAGTCAGGAATTTCTGCTGATGACATTATTGAATTGGCCCTGCAAACAATGATCCGAATTTCAGATATTAAGCCTGAGCATTTTCATCGGTTTAAAAAAGTGATTGGCGCTGCTTCTTTATATCAAAAAGTGGAAACAATTGGCATTTACTCTAATAATAATGATTTGCTTGCTTCGGCAGTTTTCCTGTTTTCGAACAACAGATGGTATTACATTCTTGTAGGAAATCACCCAAACGGAAAAACACTTGGAGCCTCTCATTATTTAATCGACAGGTTTATACAATTACACGCCGGGGAAAACACAGTGCTTGATTTTGAAGGAAGTGATATCAGAAACCTGGCCTTCTTCTACAGTAGTTATGGAGCTGTCACTGAAACATACCCGGCTATACGAATGAACCGTTTGCCTGTTTACCTGAAATGGCTGAAACAATAAAATCATCGTTCCTGCGCATCCATAATTTTTTCAGCAACAAGTAAATCTATCGGGTTGGTAATTTTGATATTTGTATCTTCTCCCTGCACCAATGTAACTTTTAAACCATAAGCTTCTACTACGGTTGCTTCATCTGTAAACCGTTCCTTATAATCAATTTCAAAAGCAGGTTTCAAAATTTTACTATGAAAGGTTTGGGGAGTTTGAACGAGTTTCAGTTTACTTCTGTCCACCGCTTCATTTCCTTCTTCCGAAATCATACGAACACTGTCTTTACAATCTACAACAGGAATTGCACTTCCGGTTTCCAGCGCCTGATCAAAGCAACGTTGAATCAATTGCGGCGTAAGCAAACAACGAACACCATCATGTACAAAAATGATTGATTCTTCTTCTATCAATGCCAATCCATTTGCAACTGAATGAAATCTTGTTTCCCCACCTTGCGTGAGATGAATTGAATGTGGGTCAAAAAAACCATCCACAATTTCTCTGCCCAGTTCCAGGTGTTCTTCAGGTAAAACAAGTATAATTTTAATCTCAGGAAACGCTTTTTGAAATGCTTCAATGGTATAATATAAAACAGGCTTACCTTTTAGTAATAAAAACTGTTTTGGCAATTGAGTGCCCATCCTTTTTCCGGATCCGCCTGCCACGATCACTGCAAATTTCTGCATAACTAACGCAACTTACTTATTGATAAAATAATAAAGATTATCTGTACTCCCTTTATGAAAGAAGTAATTTACACTCTTCAATCAATCGTTGTTTATTGATTGCGGCCGTTCCCACTTCTTCGCATACAAGACCACCCGATATATTCGCAATCTCTGCCATTAGTTTCACATCTTTTGTTGCTGCATAAACTAAAGAAGCAGTTGCAATAACCGTATCGCCAGCTCCGCTTACGTCAGCAATTTGCCGCATGTGCGACGGAATGATCCCGGATACTGTTCCGTTATTATAAAACACCCCTTTCTCTGAAAGTGTAATAAAAGAGATGCTATGATTTAATTGTTCCTTCAGCTGCGCATGAATTCCATTCATTGTTTCTGCATTCACCGATTCAACTAATAGATTCAGTCCGTCTTTCACTTCTTTGAGATTCGGTTTAAAAATATCAACCCCTTTGTAAGAGAAGAAATGTTTGCGCTTGGGGTCAACTGTAGTTACAATGCCATGATGGCGGCACAACTCAATTGCTCTTTGTATCACGAGCTCTGTGAGTACCCCCTTGTTATAATCTTCAAAAATCACCACATGCGGTTGTTCCTGCGCAATAAAATGCTGGATGGCAAGAATCATCCTGTTTTCATCTTCATAACCAAGATCAGTGGTTATTTCATTATCCAATCGCATCATTTGTTGATTACGACTGATAATTCTTGTTTTATTGGTAGTAATCCGCTTGGGGCTATTCAATAAGAAATCTGTTTGAATCCCTTTTTCAGCAAGTAATTTCTTCAGCAGATTTCCTTCCTCATCGGCACCAATCACACTCAGCATGGAAACAGAGGCACCTAAGGAGGCAATATTCAACGCCACATTGGCCGCACCACCAATTCTGTATTCTTTCTGATCCAGTGCCACTACCGGCACCGGTGCTTCAGGTGAAATGCGATCCACATGTCCCCACATATACGTATCGAGCATCACATCTCCAATCACCCCTACTTTGATGCGGGACAAATCTTCAAACAATTGATCAAAATTCAAAACACTCATAATCTCTAGGCTGACTTCTTTTTATTTGCCACTGCAAGATAATAAACCGGAATGCCAATGAGAACAATAATTAATCCCGGCCAGGTAAACTCTGGCTTAAATACGATTAACAGAATACAAAAGGCAATTCCCATGAGGATGTATAAGATGGGCAGGAAGGGATAGCCAAATGCTTTGTAAGGACGCTCTGCATCTGGTCTTTTCTTCCTCAGAATAAAAATACCCGCAATGGTAAGCATGTAAAATAATACCACCACAAAAGAGATCATATCCAATAGCTGTCCGTATTTACCGCTTACGCTCCACAAGCAGGCAATCACACACTGAACCCATAAGCTCCACTGTGGTACAGCAAATTGATTGAGTTCACCGGCCTGCTTAAAAAACAATCCATCTTTTGCCATTGTATAATAAACCCGGGCACCTGCAAGAATCAATCCATTATTACAACCAAAAGTTGAAATCATGATCATTAATGCAATGATTATGGTACCTGCATTCCCGAATATGGCATGTGAAGCTGCCACTGCCACACGGTCTTTTTCGGCTGATGCAATTTCCTGCAACGGAAGAACGGCTGTATACATCACGTTCGCTGAAACATAGATGATGGTCACAATCAAAGTGCCCAGAAATAAACTCAACCCAATATTACGTTTTGGGTTTTTGATTTCCCCTGCAATGAAGGTTACGTTATTCCAGGCATCGCTGCTGAAGATAGAACCAACCATTGCTGCGGCTATTGCACCCAGTGCGGCTATTGTAGTATAGCTGGCAGTGGATCCGTCTTTTGCAAAACTCTGTAAATTCCATGCATCGCTCCAGTTGGCCGACCATACATCACCTTTCAGGAAAATCAAGCCAAAAACGATCAAGCCAAACAAACTCAATAATTTGGTTACAGTGAATGTGGTTTGAATAAACTTACCTTCTTTCACACCACGGGTGTTGATGTAAGTGAGAAGTAAAATCAACCCGATAGAAACGAGTTGTGCTGGCGATATTTTTATAAACCCAAGATCAAAGGCCACAAGATCTTCACTAACTCCCGGAATGAGATAAGCAAGAAATTTTGAAAACGCCACACCTACAGCAGCAATTGTGGCTGTTTGAATAACTGTAAAAAAACTCCATCCATATAAGAATCCCAGCAATGGATTATACGCCTCTTTTAAGTACACGTATTGTCCGCCTGCTTTGGGATACATACCACTCAGCTCTCCATAACTTACCGCAGCTGTAAGGGTCATAAAACCGGTAAGGAGCCACACAATAATAAGCCAACCTGCGCTGCCTACATTGCGGGTGATATCGGCACTAACAATAAAAATACCGGAGCCAATCATGGAGCCTGCCACTACCATCGTGGCATCGAGCAGACTAAGAGAAGGTTTGAATTCTTTTGTATCTGACATAAATGCAAATCGTTTCGTTAATAACGAAAGATAAGCATTAACCTGAAATCGTTACAATTTTGGAAGAAGTTTGAGAATACCGGAGCAGATTAATTTTTCTCCTTCTTATAAGCTTCATTTAAACCTTTAATCACATCTCTTGTGATATTATAGGCAGAATCTTTATAGTATAAAGTGAGGTTACCCTCTCCTGTTGAGAAGATGAAACTATACTTCGCCGTCTTGTTATACTCAGTGAGATAATCATTAATTTTTTGCTGAATGGCATCTAATGCTTTTGCCTGGTTTTCCAGATGTTGATTCTGAAGTACCTGCTGACGTTGCCCCAATTGCTGATAACGTTCCTGGTATTCACGTTGAAAATTTTCTGCTTCGATCTGAGTAATTGCTTGCCCACGTTTTAAAAAATCAACACGGTCTTTTTCAAGCTTGCTTAACCCAGCCTGAATTTCATTTTCAATTTTTTGTTTTCCACGATCAATCTCTTCACTCTTCAACTTGAAGTAATCGTAATATTCTTTTATGGTATCCAGATCAATATAAGCTACCCTTAATTGGCTGCCCTCTGCAGCAGCTGCAGGAGTAGCAGTAGTGCTACTTACCGGTTTACTTTTTTTACTACCTGAAAAATACAAGACATACAAGCCGGCTACAGCGGCAACTAATACAGCTAGAAGAATATTCTGGACACTTTTCATAACGGGCAAAATAACGGAATCTGAAGATGGTAAAAAAATTGCTTTTAATTTTAGGAATGCCTTAACATAAAAAAAGGGGTGCAATGATAGCACCCCTTTCAGTTATGTGAGAAAATTACTCTTCATCATCAAAACTCATTGCTTCTTTAGTAGTAAGCAACAGTTCGTACTCTTCTTTACTACCTACAATCATGTTCTCAAAATCACGCATACCGGAACCTGCAGGAATTGCATGGCCTGTAATTACGTTTTCTTTCAAACCGAGCAGATAGTCTGTTTTTCCTTCGATCGCTGCAGTACTCAACACTTTGGTTGTTTCCTGGAACGAAGCGGCAGAAATCCAGCTTTGTACACCCAGTGATGCTTTGGTGATACCCAGTAACACCGGCTGAGCTGTTGCAGGATGTGCATCCCTTACTTCGATCAGCTTTTTATCGGCACGACGTAACTGGCTGTTTTCTTCACGAAGGTCACGGAGTGTAATGATCTGGCCGGGACGGAACTTAGTGCTATCGCCGGGCTCAGTAACTACTTTCTTATCGAAGATGCGGTCGTTCTCATCAATGAATTCGAAACGATCCACCAGGTCTTCTTCAAGGAACTTCGTATCACCTGCATCAATGATTTCCACTTTCTTCATCATCTGGCGCACAATCACTTCAATGTGTTTATCATTGATACGCACACCTTGTAAACGGTATACTTCCTGAATTTCGTTCACCACGTATTCCTGTACAGCAAAAGGTCCTTTGATGGTGAGGATATCGCCGGGGGCAATTTGTCCATCACTTAATGCAGCACCTGCTTTTACAAAGTCGCCTTCCTGTGCAAGGATCTGGCGTGTAAGAGGAACGAGGTATTTCTTAACAACTTCGTCTTTACTTGTTACAATGATTTCTCTGTTACCACGCTTGATCGCACCAAAGCTAACCACACCATCAATTTCAGAAACGATAGCAGGGTTACCCGGATTACGTGCTTCAAACAATTCCGTTACACGAGGAAGACCACCCGTGATATCACGGAGCTTACCCAATACACGTGGGATTTTCACCAACACCTGGCCGGCAACTACTTCTTCACCTTCTTCAATTACCAGGTGAGAACCAACCGGCAGGTTGTATGTTTTTGTATCCTTGCCACCTTCTACCAGTAATGCAGGAATCTTTGTTTTGTCTTTGGTTTCAATAACCACTTTCTCACGGTGACCAGTTTGTTCATCTGCTTCTTCACGGAAGGTGATACCTTCAATGATATTTTCGAAACGGATTTTACCGGCAATCTCAGCAACAACCACATTGTTAAACGGATCCCATGAACAGATCACATCCCCTTTCTTGATTTGCTGTCCTTCTTTCACATTCAGTGTAGCACCATAAGGAATGTTATTTGTAATGAGCAGCCTGTCGTTCTTCACATCCATGATACGTACTTCACCTGTACGGCCTATAACTACCTGAACTTTATTTCCTTCGTTATTCACCATAGTTACAGTACGCAATCCATCAAACTGGATCGTACCATCGAATTTTGCACCTAATGTAGATTCTACTGATGCAGAACCGGCAACACCACCCACGTGGAAGGTACGAAGTGTAAGCTGTGTACCCGGCTCACCAATTGACTGCGCAGCAATGATACCAACGGCATCGCCTTTCTGTGCAGTATTGCCGGTTGCAAGGTTTTTACCATAACATTTCACACACACACCACGCTTGCTTTCGCAGGTAAGTACTGAACGGATTTCAACAGTTTCAATTCCGGCTTCTTCAATGCGTTTTGCAATAGAAGCAGTAATTTCCTGTCCGGCTGCAACAAGCAGTTCATCTGATTGAAGATCGTATACATCATGTAATGATGTGCGTCCTTCAATACGATCGCTTAATGGTTCAATAATATCTTCATTATCTTTTAATGCGCTGGTTGCAATACCACGAAGTGTGCCACAATCTTCATCATTAATTACCACATCCTGTGCAACGTCAACCAAACGACGGGTTAAGTAACCGGCATCGGCTGTTTTCAAGGCAGTATCGGCAAGACCTTTACGGGCACCGTGCGTAGAGATAAAGTAATCCAATACGCTCAATCCATCTTTAAAGTTTGACAATACAGGGTTTTCAATGATCTCGCTTCCGGTAGATCCTGATTTTCTTGGTTTCGCCATCAATCCCCTCAAACCTGCCAGCTGTTTTACCTGCTGTTTACTACCACGGGCACCTGAATCAAGCATCATGTACACAGAGTTGAACCCTTGTTTATCGCTTGCCATTTCACGGATGAGCGTTTCTGTTACACGTGTATCGACACGGCTCCAGATATCAATGATCTGGTTGTAACGTTCGTTGTTAGTGATGAGACCCATATTATAGTTGTCCCACACTTCATTCACTTCACCTTGAGCAGAGTCAACCAGCTCCTGTTTCACTTCCGGAATGATCAGATCGTTAATGTTGAACGACAAACCACCCTGGAAGGCCATACGGAAACCAAGTTGTTTGATATCATCAAGGAACTTCGCTGTTTTAGGTACATCAGTGATTTCAATGATTTCACCAATGATTTCACGAAGGTTCTTCTTAGTTAAAATTGCGTTTACAAAACCAACTTCCTTAGGAACAAACTGGTTGAAGATCACACGGCCCACTGTTGTTTCAAACAACTTGAATACCAGTTTTCCGTTTTCACGCACATTGGTTTTCACTCTGATGTGAGCATGCAAATCAACCTGGCCTTCGTTGTAAGCAATGATTACTTCATCTGTTGAGTAGAAGGCTTTACCCTCACCTTTCACAGTTTCAGTAGCTGTTGTTTTCTTCCCTTTAGAAATGTAATAGAGACCGAGTACCATGTCCTGAGAAGGAAGGGTAATGGGTGTACCATTCTGAGGGTTAAGGATGTTGTGTGATGCCAGCATTAACAACTGTGCTTCCAGAATCGCAGCATTGCTCAACGGAACGTGAACCGCCATCTGGTCACCGTCAAAGTCGGCGTTAAACGCAGATGTTACTAACGGGTGAAGCTGAATCGCTTTTCCTTCTATCAGTTTAGGTTGGAAAGCCTGGATAGATAAACGGTGCAGTGTCGGGGCACGGTTTAACATCACAGGATGACCTTTCAGAATATTTTCAAGGATATCCCAAACAACAGCTTCTTTTTTATCTACCAGTTTACGGGCAGATTTCACTGTTTTTACGATACCTCTTTCGATCAGTTTACGAATGATAAATGGCTTGAATAATTCAGCTGCCATGTCTTTGGGAAGTCCGCATTCGTGGAGTTTCAATTCAGGACCTACCACGATTACAGAACGACCGGAATAATCAACACGTTTACCTAACAGGTTCTGACGGAAACGACCTTGTTTACCTTTCAGTACATCACTGAGTGATTTCAATGCACGTCCACCTTCTGCTTTTACAGCATTGGATTTACGGCTGTTATCAAACAGAGAATCGATGGCTTCCTGTAACATACGTTTTTCGTTACGAAGGATTACTTCAGGAGCTTTAATCTCCAGCAAACGCTTCAAACGGTTGTTACGGATGATCACACGACGATAAAGATCGTTGAGATCAGATGAAGCAAAGCGGCCACCATCCAGGGGAACGAGCGGACGAAGTTCCGGTGGAATAACAGGGATATATTGCATTACCATCCATTCAGGACGGTTTGTTACTCTTAAGTTGGCTTCACGGAATGCTTCCACAACACTCAAACGCTTCAATGCATCGGCTTTACGTTGTTGTGAAGTTTCGGTTGCAGCTGCATTACGCAAGTCGTAGCTCAGTTGATCGAGATCAATACGGGCAAGCAAGTCATGTACTGCTTCAGCACCCATTTTGGCTACAAATTTCTGAGGATCTTCATCGGGCAGATACTGGTTGTCCTTGGGTAAGGTATCCAGTAAATCCAGGTATTCTTCTTCAGTAAGCAGATCGCCTACTTTCAGATTTTCTTTCACGCCCGGTTGAATCACCACATAGCGTTCATAGTAAACAATCGTTTCAAGCTTTTTAGAGCTCACGCCTAACAAGTAACCAATTTTGTTGGGCAATGATTTGAAGTACCAGATATGAACCACAGGCACCACTAATTTAATGTGGCCCATACGCTCACGACGTACTTTCTTCTCTGTTACTTCCACACCGCAACGGTCGCACACAATTCCTTTGTAACGGATACGCTTATACTTTCCGCAAGCACATTCATAATCCTTAACAGGTCCAAAAATGCGTTCACAGAATAAACCATCACGTTCCGGTTTGTAAGTACGGTAGTTGATGGTTTCGGGCTTCAATACTTCACCAAAGCTGCGCTCCAGAATGCTATCGGGAGATGCAAGACCAATAGTGATTTTTGAAAATGTTGGCCTTTGACGATTGTCTTTTTTGAATGCCATATTGAGTTAACTGTTTGTAGTTTTTATTTTTTGTTTCCGATTGAATAAAGTCAAAAATCAAAAGGCAAAAGTTAAAAGCTGTTTTGACTTTTAACTTTTGACTTTTGTCTTCATTTATTCTTCAAACTTCAGATCCAGACCCAGACCTCTTAATTCATGAACCAATACATTGAATGATTCAGGAACACCTGGTCTTGGAATGTTATCACCTTTAACGATGGCTTCATAGGTTTTTGCACGACCCATGATGTCATCCGACTTAATGGTGAGTAATTCCTGGAGAATATTTGATGCACCGTATGCTTCCAATGCCCACACTTCCATTTCACCGAAACGCTGTCCACCAAACTGAGCCTTACCGCCTAACGGTTGTTGAGTAATCAAGCTGTATGGTCCGATCGAACGGGCGTGCATCTTATCATCCACCATGTGGTGCAGTTTGATCATGTAAATGATACCCACTGTTGCTTTCTGGTGGAAACGTTCGCCGGTTTCACCATCATAGAGGTATGTGTGGCCAAACTTTGGTAACGAAGCCTGATCAATATGTCCTGCAATTTCTTCTACAGTAGCACCATCGAAGATCGGAGTGGCAAACTTGAGACCTAATTTTTCACCGGCCCAACCAAGAACTGTCTCATAAATCTGTCCGAGGTTCATACGGCTAGGTACACCAAGCGGGTTCAATACGATATCTACAGGAGTTCCATCTTCAAGGAACGGCATATCTTCTGCACGTACAATTTTCGCTACGATACCTTTGTTACCGTGACGGCCCGCCATCTTATCACCTACTTTCAGCTTACGCTTCACACCCAAGTAAACTTTAGCCAGTTTCAATACACCAGCTGGCAATTCATCACCAATGCTGATATTGAATTTCTCACGCTTGTAACGTCCCAGCTCTTCGTTATACTTGATGTTGTAGTTGTGTAATAATTGGTTGATGAGTTCATCTGTATGCGCATCACCAGTCCATCCCAACGGATTTACGTTCTGGTAATCAATAGACGCAAGGTTCTTAGGATTGAACTTGGCACCTTTACCAATCAGCATTTCACCAAAGTTATTGCTAACACCGGCAGAGGCTTTATCCTTCAGCAATGTTTGCAATTTGCTCAGCAATACATCGAGCAGATCAGCAATATTCTTTTCGTGAACCTTTTCTGTTTTTTCCAGCAATGCTTTTTCACGAATCTTACCATTCTTATCTTTCTTCGCACGTTGGAACAACTTCTTATCAATTACCACACCTTCTGTACCGCTTGGAGCTTTCAAGGAAGCATCTTTTGCATCACCTGCTTTATCACCAAAGATGGCACGAAGCAGTTTTTCTTCCGGTGTAGGATCACTTTCACCTTTTGGTGTGATTTTACCAATGAGGATATCTCCTTCTTTGATAGCAGCACCAATACGAATGATGCCATTCTGATCCAGATCTTTTGTAGCTTCTTCACTTACGTTCGGAATATCCGGAGTGAGTTCTTCTTCACCCAGTTTGGTATCACGAACTTCCAGTTCAAACTCTTCAACGTGAATAGAAGTGAACAGATCTTCTCTTACAATTTTTTCGCTGATTACAATAGCATCCTCGAAGTTGTAACCTTTCCATGGCATGAATGCTACTTTCAGGTTACGGCCCAATGCCAGTTCACCATCTTTTGTAGCATAACCTTCTGTGAGGAAGTCGCCTTCTTTCACAGCCTGTCCTTTGAATACACAAGGTTTCAGGTTGATACAAGTGCTTTGGTTGGTTTTGATAAACTTCGTGAGCTTATACACTTTCAGATCTTCTTCAAAACTTACCAGTTTTTGCTCGTCGTTGCGGTTATAGCGAACGTGAATTTCAATTGCATCCACATATTCAACCACACCGTTTCCTTCTGCGGTTAACTGTATACGTGAGTCACGTGCTGCCATGGCTTCGAGGCCGGTACCAACGATAGGCACTTGCGGACGAACCAATGGAACTGCCTGGCGTTGCATGTTTGATCCCATCAGGGCACGGTTCGCATCATCATGTTCCAGGAACGGAATCAGCGAAGCACTCAAACCTACAATCTGGTTAGGCGCAACGTCCATGTATTCAACTTCTGCTTTGTCGAGAATGGGGAAGTCGCCACTTTCACGTGAACGCACTTTATCTTCAATGATATGGCCCTTATCATCAACGGCAATATTTACCTGCGCAATCTTCGCTGTATCTTCTTCTTCGGCACTGAGGTAAGTAAGCCCTTTCATATCCACTTTACCTTCATCCACTTTACGGTAAGGAGTTTCAATGAAGCCCATATCGTTTACCTTGGCATGAACGCACAAAGTAGAAATCAAACCAATGTTCGGACCTTCCGGAGTTTCAATCGTACACAAACGGCCATAGTGAGAATAGTGTACGTCACGCACCTCGAAACCGGCACGCTCACGACTCAAACCACCGGGCCCGAGTGCAGAAATACGACGCTTGTGTGTGATTTCTGAAAGTGGGTTTGTTTGATCCAGGAACTGAGACAACTGTGATGTTCCAAAGAAAGAATTGATCACAGAAGACAAGGTTCTTGCATTGATCAGGTCAACCGGAGTAAACACCTCGTTATCACGTACATTCATACGTTCACGGATGGTACGGGCCATACGGGCCAGACCAACACCAAACTGGGCATACAGTTGCTCACCCACTGTACGTACACGACGGTTGCTCAGGTGATCAATATCATCAATATCTGCTTTACCATTGGTGAGTTTCACCAGGTACTTGATGATGGAAATGATATCGTCTTTTGTTAATACTTTCTTTTCAATCGGGAAGTTGAGGTTCAGTTTACGATTGATCTTGTAACGGCCTACTTCACCCAGATCATAACGCTTGTCGCTGAAGAACAACTTGTCGATGATACCACGTGCAGTTTCGTTATCCGGAGCATCAGCACCACGCAACTGGCGATAGATGTGCTGAACCGCTTCCAGTTCACTGTTCGAAGTATCCTTGTTCAAGGTGTTATAGATGATGGCGAAATCACCGCTCACCTCTTCTTTCTGAATGAACACGCTCTTCACATCCATTTCGCTGATCATATCAACTGCTTCAGCATCCAGGATTGAATCACGTTCCAATACCACTTCATTACGCTCAATACTTACCACTTCACCAGTATCTTCATCCACAAAATCTTCAACCCAGCTGCGGAGTACACGGGCAGCCAGTCTTCTTCCTTCAAATTTCTGAAGACTCTTCTTATCGGCTTTCACTTCGTCGGCCATGCCAAAGAGTTCCAGTATATCTTTATCTGTTTCAAAACCAATTGAACGAAGCAATGTGGTTACAGGGAATTTCTTTTTACGGTCGATGTACGCATACATCACGTTGTTGATATCGGTAGCAAATTCCATCCACGCACCTTTAAACGGAATCACACGGGCCGAATAGATTTTGGTTCCGTTGGGGTGGATTGACTGACCGAAGAATACACCAGGTGAACGGTGAAGTTGTGATACAACCACACGCTCTGCTCCGTTAATCACAAACGTACCACGTGGTGTCATGTAAGGGATATTTCCGAGGAATACATCCTGTACAATGGTTTGGAAATCCACGTGCTCCTCATCGTTACAACTCAGGCGCAATTTGGCTTTGAGAGGAACGGCATAAGTGAGCCCACGCTCCATACACTCATCAATGGTGTAACGGGGTGGATCAATAAAGTAATCGAGGAATTCGAGAACGAAGATGTTACGGGTATCGGTGATCGGAAAGTTTTCCTTGAACACCTTGAACAACCCTTCGTTGTTACGTTTGTCGGGAGTGGTTTCTAACTGGAAAAAGTCTTTAAACGACTGAATCTGGATACCCAAAAGGTCTGGAATACCTGCCAGATGTTTAACTTTTCCGAAATTTACTCTCTTGTTTACTGCAACTCGTGATGAAGACATACGTTTCTAACCGGTTTTTAAGTTTGTGCACAAGAATAGCCGCTTGTCTCTTGGAGGGACAAGTACATTGATTTTCAGTTATTTATGACTGATTATGGGCGCCAACAACTATTCAGCCTAAATTTAGGGAGGGCAAAGTTAATGATTATCAACAAATGGAACAAAAATTGATTGAGGCGCTTTTCCCTATTTTTTCCAGAAGTAGCATTACCGGATCAGCTCAAAAGTTCCCTTCCTCAAAATAGGCTTTTTGCTGTCTTTATCGATATAACTCATATACCAGACATAAGTACCGGCGGGCTGTGGAGCCGACTTATACATTCCGTCCCATTTTCTGAGCCAGTTATTCGTTTCAAAAAGCAAATTGCCCCAACGGTTAAAAACCCTGAACACCAGTTGCTCTGCCTTAGGTGCATTTAAAGGGCCAAATGTATCGTTAAGCTGGTCGCCATTAGGCGTGAATGCGGTAGGCACATCAATACGGCAGGTCATCAATACAATTGTATTCTTTTGGGCAGTGCTGGTGCACCCAAGGTCATTGGTGATTGTATAACGGATGGTATAGGTTGTTGCATAAAATCCCGATGGGTAGATATGTGGCCGGGGGACGGTATCTGCAGATGATGTTCCATCTCCCAATGTCCAGAAATGTGTTACGGGCCGCTCACTTACTGGTGTGCCAGTGAACACGGTTGGTTCGCCCGGACAGGAATAAGGGTCCACTGTGAAATCTGCTTTCAGAAAATTATTCAAGTGAATAGTTTGAACGGAAGTGTCACTACAGAAACCGTTTGTTACAACCAGGCTGGTGACTTTATCACCAAAACTATCATAGATCACTTGCTGATTGGCTCCGGAACGGATACCTGTTTTATCGAAAGACCAGATCCAGCTGTTGATCTCATTTCCACCGGGATGCATATAGGTGACAGTATCTGCCAAACATCCATACCGGATAGAATAATTAAAAGCTGCCGAAACTGTATCTTTTACAGAGAACGTAATCTGGCCCACAGGGGTTTCCTGGTTACATTCATCGATGAGTGTATTTCCGTCAATTCCTCGTTTAAGCGACACCGTAAAGGTTCCCTTTTGCTGCAACAATTGATTAAACGTTACAATAACAGTGTTGGTTAATCCATCGGCATTACACTCTCCCCTTACTCTGGATATTGTTACGGGGTAGGTTCCTGAAACAGAGAAATCGGATCCGGATGGATCTACAGAACTGCAACGGATGGGACGGGCAAACCGAAAACTCACTTCTGCCGGAGCGCAGCTTACCGGAACAATACTATCAAAGGGAGTTGGCTGAAGTACTTTCACTTCAAAACTTAACTGATTCGTTGTTGGGATAGCCCTGTCGCACAAATCAAGAATTGTATTACCATCGGAACCATTTTGCAAATGCAAGGCATAATTGCCCGGAGGCAAGGGGGCCGACAAAGTAATAATCAATGAATCGCTTTCAAAACCACCCGAGCAACCAATTGTTCTAACACTCGTTGCTGTAATTCCTCCTGGAAAAGGAGCAATATCGGAACCATTAGCAGCGATCGTATTACACTTCATTTTCTTGTTCAGCTTCAAACGCAATTCATCAGCTCCACAGTTTACCGTTACACTCGCCATTAATGGTTCTTTGGGATCAGTGATCACAGCCGTTCCTCCGCCAAAAGAAAGTTTATAGCCTTGCTGTGAATTTGAAAAATTACTCACCATCATAATATAAGTATGCCCTGCAGTGATCGTAGGCATCCTGCTGAACTTAGGCGGATTATTATTATTGAAAGATCCGCATTCAATCAGGTTTCTTGCGCCAGAACTGGTTCCTGTTTGTCCCTTTAAGCCAGACCAGTTAGCCACCACTACCTTAGACCCATTATTAAAAACAGAGTTGGGGTTAATTCCTGTTATATCCCATACCTGCCAGTCATAATCATCATTAGCACTTATTGGGTCTATCAGCAACCCTAATGTACCGGAACTGAAGCAGGTGAATTTATACCAGAAGGGGTTTGCATCTTCATAGGTATTCTCACTTCCGCACCCCGGAACAACCAGCTGGCTGTTACGGCAAGACGGTACATTTCCCTGCGAAAAAACACCGGTGCCACAAACAGGGAATGCCGTGGAGGGAGTTTGTCCAAGATTCGTGCATCCCTGGCCGTTAGTGCTACTGGTTAAAATAAAAACGAATACCGGTATAAATAGATAACGGAACACTCTGACAAATGAGGATGGCTTAGCTAAAAAGGAAATCATAATCAGGTTTCAAACTTACAGCAGATTCAGGAACCAATCGTGTTAAAAAAAAGACCCTCTTAAAGAGGGCCTTTTTTATCTAGATCGGTAAGTTGATTACTGAATTTCAACATCAGCACCAGCTTCTTTCAGCTTAGCTGCGATATCATCAGCTTCTGCTTTAGAAACACCTTCTTTAACAGGCTTGGGAGCACCGTCAACGAGGTCTTTTGCTTCTTTCAGACCGAGACCAGTCAGATCTTTAACGATCTTAACTACGTTCAGTTTAGAAGCACCACCGCTTTTCAGGATTACGTTGAATGCTGTTTTTTCTTCTGCAGCAGCGGCACCACCACCGTCGCCTGCTGCTACTACTACAGCTGCAGCTGCGGGTTCAATACCATAATCTGCTTTTAATACGTCAGCCAGTTCCTGTACTTCTTTAACAGTAAGGCCAACCAGTTGTTCTGCTAATGCTTTAACGTCTGCCATTTTGTTTTAATTTTTACCGTCTTCACAGCTTTGATTATTTGCTCCGACGGCAGGTTTAAAAAAATTTGCCTTTAATTTGAAACCCTCAGGCCTGGGTTTTATATGCTTGAGGCAATATGCTGAATGCGTAATGCTGAAAGCTGAAGGCCTTGCATTGTGCACAAAGCATGTTGCATTTAGCTTTCTGCAGGTGCAGCTTCACCTTTTTGCTCAGCGTTATGCAGCAATGCAGCAATAACACGTTTTGCAGGAGATTGCAACAGACCAATAACTTCTCCAATGAGTTCGTTCTTTGTCTTGATTTGTGTGAGTGCCTTCAGTTGATTATCACCAGCATAAACATCTCCATTGATGAATGCAGCTTTGAGAACCGGGCGTTCACCATTGCTTGCCTTACGGAAAGAACTGATGATGAGTGCAGGATCTTTCGGATTTTCAGAGAATAACAAAGCAGTTACATTATTCAGTGCATCATAAACACCGCTGTAACGCTCAGCATCCAATGATTCCAGAGCCTTTTTAATCAATGTGTTTTTTGCCACTTTCATTTCAACATTCTTGTCGAAACAGGCACGACGGAGTTTCGATACTTGTTCTACAGTGAGAGACTCTGTATCAGTAATATAGAAGTTGCTGTACTGAGAGAACTTGCCTTTCAGCACTTCAATCACTTCATTTTTTTGTTCTTTAGTCATGATTTATAAGTTTTAAACCCTGAAAGGATTAGTTCGTGAATGATTTGGTATCAACTGCAACACCCGGGCTCATAGAGCTTGCCATGAAGATGCTCTTCAGGTAAGTTCCTTTTGCGGTAGAAGGTTTTGCCTTTACGATTGCATTCAGGAATTCTGTAGCATTTTCTGCAATTTTCTCAGGAGAGAAACTCACACGGCCAACAGAAGCATGGATGATACCGGCTTTATCTACTTTGAACGCAATTTTACCGCCCTTCACTTCATTTACAGCAGCTGCAACATCATTTGTTACAGTACCTGTTTTAGGATTGGGCATCAGGTTACGGGGACCCAGTACTTTACCCAGTTTACCAATCTTAGGCATTACAGCCGGAGTAGCGATGATTACATCGATATCTGTCCATCCGCCTTCAATTTTAGTAATGAATTCATCTAAACCAACATGATCAGCGCCAGCAGCTTTTGCTTCCGCTTCTTTGTCGGGTGTGCAAAGTACCAATACACGTTTTGTTTTACCGGTACCGTGAGGTAATGTAACTGTTCCACGAATTGCCTGATCTGCTTTTTTAGGATCAACACCTAAACGAACGTGAACGTCTACAGAGCTATCAAATTTTGTACAGTTAATTTCTTTAAGGATTGAAGAAGCTTCCTTCAGGGAATAAATTTTGTTTTTATCCACCTTAGCTTCAGCTGCTTTTCTTTTTTTCGTCAACGACATGATTCAAAAATTTTTGAGGTGAATAAATTAATTTTCCCAAGGGGCTTTTCCTTCAACAGTTAATCCCATACTACGTGCAGTACCAGCAACCATGCTCATAGCGCTTTCGATGGTAAAGCAGTTAAGATCGGGCATTTTGTCTTTTGCAATTGCTTCAACCTGGGCCCAGGTTACTTTTCCAACTTTAACCCTGTTAGATTCTTTCGAACCTTTCTGGATTTTAGCAGCTTCGAGTAACTGAATTGATGCAGGAGGAGTTTTAATGATGAAGTCGAACGACTTATCAGAGTAAACGGTGATTAAAACAGGTAATACTTTACCCATTTTATCCTGAGTTCTTGCATTAAACTGCTTGCAGAACTCCATAATGTTAACGCCCTTAGAACCAAGGGCAGGACCTACGGGAGGTGCAGGGTTGGCTTGACCGCCTTTTACCTGCAGCTTCACAAATCCTGAGATTTCTTTTGCCATTGTAAATGTTTTTTGGTGATAACGTCACGATAATGATCGTGACTCCCAAACAAATAAATTCTTTCCGTACTGATAAACAGGCCGGTTGACAAAGAACTTTTTTGGGATGGCAAAGGTACGGCCAGAATGCTTATCTGCAAAGAATTTCAGCCAGTTTTTCGGTTAATGGCATGAAAAAACCCCGCCAGAGCGGGGTTTCAATTTTTTATTCCAATCAGGAGATCTTTTCCACCTGCATGTAGTTCAGTTCCACCGGTGTGGCACGGCCAAAGATTTTAACCGTAACCCGCAGTTTCTTCTTCTCGTCATTCACCTCTTCGATAACCCCATTAAAGTCGTTAAATGGTCCGTCAATGATTTTGATGGTTTCTCCAATGATGAACGGTTCGCTCATGGTTACACCAGAGTCGGCCATTTCATCCACTTTACCCAGCATTTTGTTTACTTCAGCTTTCCGTAAAGCGATCGGATTTTCCTTACCTAAAAAGTGAATTACATTACTCGTGTTGCTGATGGTTTCACGAATATCGTCAGACATTTTACCACCTTCCACTTCAATCATCACATAACCGGGGTAAAAGTTTCTTTCACGAACCACTTTTTTGCCATTCTGCACTTTATACACTTTCTCAACAGGAAGAAACACCTGTTTTACTATATTATCCCAGCCACTACGTGTGATTTCCTTGTCAAGGTATTCCTTCACTTTCTTCTCTTTGCCGCTCACCACACGCAGCACATACCACTTACTTGTTTCCACATTCGCTGCTTCCATGATACCTTATTTAAAGATTGAATAAACAAAATGCAACAGACTTGCGATACCCATATCCATTGCCCAAACAATAGCAGTGATGATGAGTGTGGCTACCAAAACAATCATAGTTGACTGTTGTAACTGTTGCCAGGTAGGCCAGGTTACTTTCTCGAGCAATTCACGGTATGATTCCCGAACGTATGCTGACAATTTGTTCATAATTGTAATCGGTTATTGGTTGTTTGCGGAAAAAATCCGGCAAACCAACCTGTTAAAAACTAGAGAGCACGGGCACTAGGATTCGAACCCAGACTGAAGGTTTTGGAGACCTCTGTACTACCGTTATACTATGCCCGTAGAATGCTAAGAGCTACTAGCAGTTAGCTAATAGCTCTTTAGCAATATGTTGCAAATATAAGAATCATTTGCAAAGCGTTGTGCTTAAGAGCATAAAGCTCAGCTACAACAGCTTATTTTAAGATCTCAGTTACCTGACCTGCACCTACTGTACGACCACCTTCACGAATAGCGAATTTCAAACCTTTCTCCATCGCAATTGGTTGGATCAGTTTTACAGTGAGGTTGGTGTTATCACCAGGCATCACCATTTCAGTTCCTGCTGGTAATTCAACTTCACCAGTTACATCCGTAGTACGGAAGTAGAACTGAGGACGGTATTTTTGGAAGAATGGAGTGTGACGACCACCTTCTTCTTTGCTCAGTACGTAAACTTCACCTTTGAATTCAGTGTGAGGAGTGATTGATTTAGGAGCACAGATAACCATACCACGACGGATATCTTTTTTCTCAATACCACGGAGGAGTAAACCTGCGTTATCACCTGCCTGACCCTGATCAAGAAGTTTTTTGAACATTTCAACACCAGTTACAGTAGAGCTCATTGGAGATTCCATTAAACCTACAATCTCAACAGCTTCACCAACTTTGATGATACCACGTTCGATACGACCTGTAGCAACAGTACCACGACCAGTGATTGAGAACACGTCTTCAACACTCATCAGGAATGGCATATCAACAGGACGGGGAGGAAGAGGAATGTAAGTATCAACAGCTTCCATCAACTCTTCAACTTTAGCTACCCATTTAGCTTCACCAGCCAAAGCACCGGTTGCAGAACCCTGAATGATAGGAGTATTGTCACCATCGAAGCCATAAGAGCTCAACAGGTCACGGATTTCCATTTCAACCAGTTCCAACAACTCAGCATCTTCAACTAAGTCAACTTTATTCATAAACACAACGATCTTAGGTACACCTACCTGGCGAGCCAAAAGGATGTGTTCTTTTGTTTGAGGCATAGGACCATCAGTTGCAGCTACTACGAGGATAGCACCATCCATCTGAGCAGCACCTGTGATCATGTTTTTAACGTAGTCAGCGTGACCAGGACAATCTACGTGTGCGTAGTGACGGTTTGCTGTTTGATATTCTACGTGAGCAGTGTTGATAGTGATACCACGCTCTTTTTCTTCGGGCGCACCATCAATTTCATCATACTTTTTTGCCTGCGCCAGACCTTTCTTAGAAAGGATGTCTGTAATGGCTGCAGTCAAAGTTGTTTTACCATGGTCAACGTGACCAATAGTACCAACGTTTACGTGGGGTTTCTCCCGCTTAAAGGTCTCTTTAGACATCTTATTTTGTTTTTAATTGTGTTTACAAAAACTGTTAAACTCTTTTATGTTATCGGCAACAAAACCATTGAGCTGTTGTTGCGTCGCACACTTCATCGTTTTTTGCTCGTATGTTTCACTTGTTCAGTCAAACAATCGGAGCCGTTAGTGAGAATCGAACTCACGACCTCTTCCCTACCAAGGAAGTGCTCTACCACTGAGCTACAACGGCTGGTAGAGTTTCAATGAGATTTTCTCACTTCAACCTGTTAAAGAACTTTTTTCTGAGCGGGAGACGAGGCTCGAACTCGCCACCTATAGCTTGGAAGGCTATCGCTCTACCAAATGAGCTACTCCCGCAAGGCAATTTGAAAATTTGAAAATGAGACAATTTGAGGATAATCTCTTTCAAAAATTCAGAAGCAAAACAACTATCAATGGCCAATTATCAAATTTTCAAATCAGCACATTTTCAAATTTTGCTGTGGGCAGGAGAGGATTCGAACCTCTGAAGTCGAAAGACAGCGGATTTACAGTCCGCCCCATTTGGCCGCTCTGGAACCTGCCCCCATATTTTGAGCCACTTGTCGGACTCGAACCAACGACCTGCTGATTACAAATCAGCTGCTCTACCAACTGAGCTAAAGTGGCAAAATATTTCAAAATCTAACTTCTAAAGAACTAAGATGCCGGACATACTTTGGCACCTCCCCTTTTTTTTGGGAAGGCAAAGGTAAAGGAAAACATGAAATGGAAAAACTTTTTACAAAGGAAAAAAACAATAATTAATTCATTACCTGAGGAAAGGCAAAAAAAATCCCGCCTTTAGGGCGGGATCTGCATTTAATTCTGATACATTTTTTCTTTTTTTCTTTTCAATTGGTTGATGAGCGAATCCATTGCTTCGTCGAATGATTGCTCAAATGATTTGGATGATTGTTTTACGAATAACTGCTGGCGGGGTACGTGTACTTTAATTTCGGCCACTTTGTCTTTAATGTTATGAACCACATTATCTAACTTCAGAAATACGTCAACTTTCATGATTCTGTCGTGAAAACTGTTCAGCTTTTGGATTCGCTGAGTTACATAATCAATCAGTTTCGCATCGGCGTCAAATCGTACAGTCTGGATGTTTACATTCATAGCATACCAATTTTTTAAGCGTTTTAAAATTATGAGAAAGAACTAGCAAAGGCATCAGGAAACTTCATCCTGATTGTGTTATCAATTTACGATCTCAGGCGCTTTTTTCAAAATATTTTATTGGCTTTCGGAATTCTTTAACCAAACATTCCCGGCCTTCGAATGCATCAGCCCCTTGGATGCGCTTTCTTATGAATATCTTTCAATTTTTCAATCGTATTATGCGTATAAATCTGGGTGGCAGCCAGGCTGCTATGCCCCAGCAATTCTTTTACAGCATTGAGATCGGCCCCGTTATTCATGAGATGAGTGGCAAACGTATGGCGGAGTACGTGCGGACTTTTTTTGTCAATTGTAGTAACAAGAGAGAGGTATTTCTTTACAGCCAATTGTACATACTTGGGATAAAGCGGCTTCCCTTTTTCAGTTACGAGAAGGTGGAGGTTATATTCATTCCCAAACTGGGTTCGTTTGTAAGAAAGGTACTCTTTTAAGTGAAGCAGCATTTCCTTTCCAAGCGGCACAATTCGTTCTTTGTTCCCTTTACCCAGGATTTTGAGGTTAGCGTTGCTGATGTCTACTTGATTTTCTTTCAGTCCCACCAATTCACTTAAACGCATACCGGAACAATAAAAAAGCTCCAGCATCAGGCGGTCTACCTTCCCCTGCCAGGTATCCGGGAACTCGACATAATTAAATAATGTAGCTGTATTACCCGACTCAACAAATACAGGAAGCCTTTTTTTAATCTTGGGCGATACAATTGTAGTCATTGGCGATACTTCAACAACTCCTGTGCGCAATTGATACCTGAAAAAAGACTTAAGTGTAGAAATTCTCCGATTCAGAGACTTGGCAGAAAGACCGGCATCTTTCTGGCTGGCCAGCCATGTACGTATAATTGCTGCATTAATTCCGGGAACCGGTGTTTCGCCAAAATTCACTTCCAGAAAGTCGAAAAAATGCAAAAGATCATCAGCATAGGCCTTAATAGTGTGCTGTGAATACCTCTTTTCGAATTTGAGGTAATCAAGGAAGGGATTGACTATTGGATTCAGGCTATCGGGCATAAAATACAGATAGCCGTAAAGGTAATAAAACCCTACGGCTATCGGCTATAAGAAAAGAATCTTTATCAGATTTCGATCTTACCGCTGGCAATCTGTTGTTTATAGATTGCTTTCAGCACTTCACCCCTGCGTCTAACAGAAGGTTTTGTGAAAGACTGGCGTTCACGCAACTGAAGCAACACCTTACTTTTTTCAAATTTCTTTTTGTACTTCTTCAGTGCCTTGTCAATGTTTTCGCAATCTTTTGAATCGATAATTAACATAATATGATACCCCCTTTAAGGAATTTAGGGCGCAAAGATAGGGTTACGCTTCGAAATAACAAAACGAAAATGAAACTAACCCATTGCTAATTTGCAACCATGTTTACAGGTATCATAGAAGCCGCAGGTACGGTTGCAGAAGTACTAAACAGCGGCACAAATAAAACATTTCGTATAAATTCTTCTTTGGCATCACAACTTCGTGTAGATCAAAGCGTTTCGCATGACGGGGTATGCCTCACCGTTGAAAAAGCGGATAATGGCTCACATCTGGTTACAGCGGTTGAAGAAACCCTTCTCAAAACCACACTTAAGAACTGGGAAGTTGGTAAATTAATCAACCTGGAGCGGTGCCTGGAACTTCCTGCCCGGTTAGATGGCCACCTGGTACAAGGACATGTGGATGCAACGGCTGTTTGCATCGGGAAAGATTTTCGGGAAGGAAGCTGGAATTATACATTTCGGATTCCGGAAAACTTTGCACCATTGATTGTTGAAAAGGGATCTATTTCTTTAAACGGAATCAGCTTAACCATATTTGATATTACAACGGATTCATTTAAAGTAACAATTATACCTTACACCTATGAACACACGAACATACAGTCTGTTGAGAAAGGCAGTGAAGTAAATATAGAGTTTGACATACTTGGAAAATATGTGCTCCGCAACCAACAACTACTCAAATCATCGTAAAATTACCAACGCAAAAATCGCAAAAAAACACCCTGTTTTTCCTATTCTTCTGTTATTAACTTGCATTTGAAATCCACCTAACAATCTATCCTACGAAAACTAATGGCTGATTTATCAATTATAGTACCCGTCTTTAACGAAGCAGATTTCATTCTGCCGTTTTACTACGAGCTGCGCAAACATGTTCCGGATGACTTTGAGTTGATCTGGGTCAATGACGGCAGCACAGATTCCACCTTGTTTGAAATAGAACAATTAACACATAAGGACAACCGGATCAAATGTATTTGCCTTACAAAAAACTTTGGCAAAACAAATGCCATATCTGCCGGGCTTGACTATGCAGAAGGGCGACGTATCCTGGTGATGAGCGGAAACCTCTACCACCCTCCTGTTTTAATTCCACAGCTACTTGGCAGAATGGATGAAGGGTTTGATATTGTAACAGCAGAAGTTTCCAACTCCAAAGCATTATCGGATCCTCTGCGGATTTTCCTGAATAGTTATTATAAGTTTTTAAAGAAGATTGCACCTCAAAAAAATAAAATTGATTTTACAGCTTACAGAATAATGAATCATAAAGTAGCGGATGCATTACACCAAATGAAAATCAAAAATCATTTCATTTTTGATTTTTATACATGGGCCGATTTCCGGAGCACGACGTTAGCTTTTGAAAATCCGGTGTGCAAAGAGAAAGAAAAGAAATATTCTTTCAGAAACCTCATTTATGAAACACGTAATGCACTAAACAACCTTTATTCTGAAACGATTCATTCCTTGTTGGTAGCCGGGTATGGAAGTGTATTTGCAGGAATAGTGCTTTTTGTTGTTCTGACCATAACCGGATTAAATAACTTACCTCTTGCTATTATATCTGCAGCTTTTTTACTGGGCGGTATTCAATTGATTATTTTCAGTTCCTGGAAAAAGAGATGGAACCGAATCGTTAAATCAAGCATTCAAGGCACACATTACAGAATTAAAGACATTATTGAAAACGAATCGAATGTATTAGAATATCAAACTGAGATGAAAGAAAGCTTCTGATTAAAAATTTTTTTTCAATAAAACAACAAAGCCGGCTTTCGCCGGCTTTTGTTTTCAATCAACTTTATTGTTATCGCATCAGATACATTTTACCGTAACCTTTGTTAAAATACTGGTCTGTATTATCCATCTGATCCTTGTACTGTTCAAGCCCCTTACCATTGAGGTTGGTGATAACCCGGTACAGATAAATTCCGTTAGCCAGTTTATTTCCGTATTGATCAGTACCATCCCATTTATATTCAGTGATGTTTCTGCCAATGCGGATAGGCCCTAATTCTGCTTTCGTAATCTCACGAACCACTTTTCCGGTAACCGTAAGAATCTGAATTCGCATATTCTGTGGCACTTGTGATCCTGTAAGAGTGAAAACAAACGCTGTTGAAGTTGTGAACGGATTGGGATAATTCAGCAAATTAGAAATCATTGGCTTGTTGATCACCTGGAAGGCAACATTGTATTCCAGGCTGCCGGCTGTATTACCGCTTCTGTCTGTACCCGATACAAATAACTCATACTCGCCATCCTGTGTAAAGAACGGATACAGGTCAACAATTGCTGTATTATCTGCACCTGAACCAGCTGGGGTAAACCGGGCTGAATCAGTTCCAAGCCTGAATTCTTTGATTGTACGATCCGGATACTTCACTCTCACTTTTATTCCGGCAGTATCAGTAAGCGTCATGTACTTACTATCATCTTTCAACTTGATCAGAATATGTGGTTTTGAAGACACAATATCCCTGTTCAGGATATGTGTTCCATCAAACGTTACATCGAGCCATGGATGATAGAGATCCGGCTTCACATAGAAACTCTTATACACGAAATTATTGAACAGAAACTGTTCCGGCTGATCATCGTCGGGGTTCACCATGAGGTACAATGAATTCAATCCGGCCAGTTTTTTAGTATCAATCGTATAGCTCACAAGAATGGTGTCACCCGATAATAACTTTTTCGTTTTCGAAAGTGGTATCTCTATGGGTACATTATTCTTATCCGTTAGTATCAACTTCAGCTTCAGGCTATCAAATGCAGTTTCACTTACATTTTTAAATGCGATTGTAAAGACTAAAGGCTCGCCCAGCTCCACTGTATCTTTCATCTGGAACTTGATATTCGGCGCAATAGCTCCTTCCGGAACATATTCTCCCAGCAACCTCCAGTATCTCAGCTGGAACGGAGTTAATGTTACAGGATCTGAATTGTACATCCTCATTTTGAGATATGGAAAATCTTTAGCATCGATATAATTTATTGATGTGTCTTTAAAATGAGTAACTCTTCCCAGAATCACTTCATTACCCGCAACTGATTTTCCATAAATTTCAAAGAACAGTGAATCAGAAGGATTCCTGCCCCCGGGATAATCGCCATCCCATTGAAATCTATCCCAGCTTTTAGCAGGTCCGAGCCAGGGTGTTTCCACTGTACCTTCATACAACTGAGCAGGTACATCAACTACCACGTCAATATAATCACGTTCTGTTTCACCAATGAATTGACGGACAAAACCAGTATTACCCTTTTCATAAACGAATGCAAAAGGAAGGTTTTTAGTGAACTTATCAATTTCAGACAGTCCGTTCTTAATGAACGTATGATAAATACTATTACCAGCCCCATATATAAGTGTATCATTCTGCCACTGCTGAATAAATGCCGAATTGGGACTAACAAAACCTCCTCCCTCGCCAGTACCCTGGTTAATGATTAAAATAACAGAACCTTGCGGAACCTGCTCCAGCATTAACCGAGCCCTGTTTCTGTACTCAGGGTTTTCCATCGGGAATTCAAAAAACTTGCGGTCATATCCCAAACACAACGGATTCAAACTTCCAAATCGTCCTTCACCTCCAACAGCGGTATTCACCCAGGATTTTAAAATCTTAGGTTCAAATACATAAATTGAAAACACATTAAATCCACATCTCCACGCATCCACTTGCTGCAAATCAAGAAAAACCAGATTTTTAGTCGAGTTGAAATAAGGGAACAAACCGGTTTTGATTTTCAATTTCCTGTTTACATTTTTATACTCAAAATCTCTCTTAACCGGATCAATAAAAATGTCATTAAAATCATTATTGAGGAATTGGAAGTAATGCGATTGATTAAAACCTTCTGTAGATGGATTGCGATAAATGAAGCTGGCTGTGTTCCATAAAACAGTACCTGTCGTTTCATTCCTTAATCCTACTCTCCAGTAATAAACGGTGCTATCACGCAATGTTAAACCTGATGGTTTGAAAGCAATTGAACCACCAACAGATGTAACAGAATCAATTTTCTTAATGGATGAATTAAAATTCTGAGTGGTATCAATTTCGAAATAATACTTCCTGGAACTGCCTAATGGGTTAGCAGTAGAGGCGTAATAAGTAATGTTTTGCTTATTTACAATACCGTAGTTATAAGGGTAGGTTGGTCTTATTTCATCTTCATAAATGAAAAACTCTTTTGTTACCGTATTATTTGATTCACATATTTCACTGATCTGGTTTTCACCGTCAATCACCACGGTAATCACATGTCTTCCCTTGTCTGTAATAGGATTAATGGGTAGCTCAAGATTAATGGAGTCCAGACTGCGGATACCTCTCATTTTCCGGTTAAATAAATATTCTTTTCTACCATCGGGGAATTCACGTTGAATCAGAATGTGTACAGAATCGGCAATAGCTTTTCCAATATTCGCCATCTTCACCTGTACCTTAAACTTTGTATCTGCAATTGAAATAAATTCCGGTGAAACCTTTACGAGTGAAGATTCTATTGCATAATCAGGTTTTTCAGGCGCATAAAATTTTATAGCAGGATCACCATGCAAGGTTATTTCTTCTGCATGCATACGCACATAAAAATCTTCAATCGTATACTCTCTCATGAGCGTATCAATCACATTGGCAATAATTCTTCCGATTGGTTTCCCGTAAGAAATTTCATTCATTTGCTTATAAAACTGCTCCGTATATAAGTGCAAATAATTCACAATACCAAGGTGAGTACTGGCAATGAAGGCGATTGATCCTCTTTGAGGTGATGCCACCACGTATTTTTCGGAAAGTGTATAACTACCTGTTAAACGTAAAGAATCCAGTTGAAATAGGTTACCGGCATTACAACCGTTTACCAGGAAAATCGGATACTTCCCATTGTAAGGATAGTTCTCAGGGTTATCAAGATTAAACTCTAAAGTATTAGCAGATGAGTGACCGAAATAGGTCATCAATGAAAATCCATTCGTAAACAATTTGCTAACCGCTTCTCCCGACAAAGTTTGTACGCTTGCCAGCGAAGACTTCTGAAACGTAGAAACATTACCTCCAAAAAGCGTATCCTGAATATCGTTTTTATACTCTGCGAGGTAATACATGATCTGTTCGCCCAAAAAGTCATTTGCCCCACCAATATGAATCACACTCTTTTTCCAGAATTCATCATCAATTTTACAGGATGGATTACTATACCAACCTTCATATTCTTTCACTTTATCCAGATATCCCTTCACTTCTTTTGCCGACACAACATTCAACCTGCCTATTGGTATCTTAGGTACAATTGACCCTTCATCACTCGATAATGTAACATCAGACTGAGGTACACCGAACGTGGGCACCAATCCCAAGCGTTCGAGATTATTGTATGTTAGTTCATTAGACCTGAGATTGTGTTGCGCAACTCCTTTTCCAATTAACAAACAGAATTCCGGGTATTTAGTGAAATTCTGCCGGGCATACCGGAGGAAATTCCTGATAGAAAGCGGATTATTTTTAATCCCGTATCCAAACTGATCAATTAACTGAGTAATATCATACACTTTCGCATTAAAGCCGCCACCTACAGAACTGCTGCGATACTTTCTGTATTCATCCACCTGGTTGATTCCGTTCTGGTCAAAATAGATAATCGGATTAGATATGATGATGTAATCTGCCTGGTTACTTGTAAGTGAATAGTTCACAAATGAACGTTGTGAAAAACGTGAAATGCCTTTCACATTTGAATTATCCATACTTATTAAAACCAATTTTCTTTTCGTTTCAGAGGGAGGCAACACCACCTTCACTTCACCAGGAGTAGAAATATCAGCTGTTATGCGTAATCCATTTGTAAGATCATATAATACCGGCGCAACAGATCCGTAATTAAAATTGGTTATAGAAAGCCTGTTGCCATCGGGGCTTGCAGGCATTTCGAAAACAAAATTCGACTGCCCCCCGAAATTAAATAAACGAGGATAAGTAAGCTCATACATACCAACCAGCATCCTGTCTGTTGGTTCCGGCGACAAATTCTGGAATTGAAATGTTGCGGTACTTGAACTGATGAGTGATAAGGGAACCGATGTAAGAGAACTGTCAATTACTGAATTAAAATAATTCATTTCCAGGTCTTTCAATATTGTATTATTCAAACGCACTCTTACATTTCTGGTATTGAGTGCACGACCTACAACTGAGAATTTCACCTTGGCATCGGGACCAGTAGGTGAAACAAATAAATTATTCAGAGTAGAAGTTACCGGCGAGGACGGTGTTGCATTTAAGCTGGTATACCCTTCTCCTTCATCATAAGAAGCCGAATAAACATACTCTCCCACTACTGCCGCAAAACCAACATTGTATTGATTACGGAAACTGAATGCAGATTTATAGACAAAATAAGATTCCGGAGCTAAAGGAGAAGAAAGATCATTATTAAATGTGTTTATTCTCTTATTGGGGCCAGTTGTGTTTACAGTTAAGAAATAGTAAGCACTGTCTGTAAACAAACTGGTGAGTTCATTGATCTGGTATTTGGGCTTCAGGTATAACCTTTTTTCCCATTTGCCATCGCTGGCTTCACCCCAGAATTCAATAAAGCCACCAACAGGCAAATTACCTGTGTTAACAGATGTATACAATGGTACTTCCTCGCCATTGCGCCATAACTGGAAACTGGATGCATCAACAGAACCAAGCCCTAACGAGGACAACTGAGACTGGCTGATGCGATAAATTCCATTTGCACCAATGGCAAACTTGTAGTACGTTTTATTGTAATCAACCCATTCGTTCATGAAGGTTTGTGCATTTGCAGAGCTATAAGCCAGCACAACGAAAAGGATCGAGTAAAAAATTCTTTTCATGTTTTTCAGTTAATTATTTCTTGGAACGTTTGTTATTCAAAAGGTCGAGACGTAAGGAAACGATATGTGTATAAAGAGGATTTGATTGATTGGCAAGATTGGTGAATGCATAATCCACAAATAATGTCCCGCCCAGCTTGAACCCGGCACCTGCTGCTGGCTGATAGATCCAGACTTTCTTTTGATTGAGCGTATCGCCATCGGCATAGGTCTTCTGGAAATTATAGATGCCACCTCTCACAAAAAACACATCTTTTATACTCAACTCAGCGCCCAGCTTCGGATCGCCATTGATCAGATTTGAACTGAGCAACGTATTTCTGCGGCCATCAAAGGTGAAATCGATATTTGCTTCTGCTTTCAACTTCAGGTCCTTTCCCAATCTGAAATCATAAGACCCACCCAGAATAAGACGGGGCGCCGTAAGTTCAGTAGAACGAATCGGTATTTCATTATTGGTTAGGAACAACACTTCTTTCTCTCTTTCTGTAAACGTAAAACTCCATGTATTGAAAGTCGTAGTAATATCTTTCGCAGTTGCACCCAATGCCCAATTCTTTCCTTTCATCTGAATACCGAAGTCCAGGCCAAAGCCCCATGATTTCGCAAATGAACCAACTGTACGGCGAATAATTTTTGCATTACCACCCACACTGATGACTTTGTTATCGGTTTCTTTTATTTTTTGGGCAACAGAAAGAAGGAACGCCCAATCGGCACTGCTGAAACTCTTAATGTTGGAATAATTAATACTTCCATCTGGCTCTATGAGATAAAGTGTATTCGGGATATCATCAACCGCAAAGCGTAACAAGGATATACCAATCGTACGTTTATTCCCTGCTACAGGAATTGCCAGGCTTCCAAAGTCATATTTACCAATGCCGGCAAAGTATTCTGCATGCATCAATGAAAGTGTAGGATCATTTTTAACTTCAGTTAATCCGGCCGGGTTCCAATAACCGGCTGTTGCATCTTTAACCGATGCTACCTGTGCGCCACCCATTGATAAGCCACGGGCACCGGCACCAATATTCAGAAATTCGTTGGAATAAATTCGTATCTGTGTAAAGGCAGATAAAGAGAATAAAAGGGCTGCGGACAACAATATGGATCGGTTTCTCATCCGGTGAATTTTCGGTAAACAATTAATTTTAGATGGTCAAAACAGCTGATTGGCTGCTTGGCATTTTACAAATGTAAAAATTCTTCCTGCCAAAATCAATAGCTGTTGAGATATAGACAAAAGTTTTAAACGTTGATTTTCAACGATTATTGCCCAATTTTACGCAAGATGCCCCTCCCTGCCCTACTTTTGCGGAAAATTCAGCCGAAATGAACCTCATAGATGAGTTAAGATGGAGAGGTATGATTCAGGACATCATGCCCGGAACAGAGGAACAATTGAAAAAAGAGCTTACTACTGCTTACATCGGGTTTGACCCTACAGCCGATAGTCTTCACATTGGAAGCCTTGTGCCCATTCTATTGTTGGTTCACCTGCAAAAAGCCGGACATAAACCCATAGCGCTGGTTGGCGGCGCCACGGGCATGATTGGCGACCCCAGCGGTAAGAGCCAGGAACGCAACCTCTTAGACGAAGCCACACTCAACCGGAATGTGTCAGGCGTGAAAGCACAGTTGGAAAAATTCCTTGACTTTGACCCTTCCAGGCCCAATGCAGCGGAAATGGCCAACAACTATGATTGGTTCAAGGGAATTTCGTTTATAGATTTCCTCAGAGACACCGGAAAACATATTACCATCAATTACATGATGGCCAAAGACAGTGTAAAAAAACGGATCGACAGCGAGGTGGGGCTCAGCTACACAGAATTTGCTTATCAGCTGATGCAGGGATATGACTTTTTATGGCTGTACCAACATAAAAATTGTAAACTTCAGATGGGTGGAAGTGACCAATGGGGGAATATTACAACAGGTACTGAACTCGTCCGCAGAAAAGCAAACGGAGAAGCATTTGCCTTTACTTGTCCGCTCATAAAGAAAGCCGATGGTACCAAGTTTGGAAAAACCGAACAGGGAAATATCTGGCTGGATGCTACAAAAACATCACCGTACCAGTTCTACCAATTCTGGTTAAATGCCAGTGATGCCGATGCTGAAGTGTGGATTAAAATCTTCACCTTCCTTGGAAAAGAAGAAACAGAAAGCCTGATTCAACAGCATAAAGAAGATCCGGCAAAAAGGCTTCTTCAGAAAAAACTTGCTGAAGAAATAACTGTTTTTGTTCATGGCGAAGAAGAGCTGAAACTGGCCATTGAAACAACAGCCAAACTGTTTGCCAATCAATCAGCCCCTGCAGAAAGCCTCAGCATAGAAGATCTCGAAGCAATGGAAGGCGTTGTGAAATTTGATTTTCCCGCAGAAAAACTCAATGCCGGAATTGATGTGGTTTCATTCCTTGCCGAAACCACCATCTTCCCCAGCAAAGGAGAAGCCAGGAAAATGATACAGGGTGGAGGCATCAGCATCAACCGTAAAAAAGTGGAAGGGATCGATTTTATGGTAAGCAGCAGTTTGCTCCTACACAATCAATATTTACTGGTGCAAAAAGGAAAGAAGAATTATTACCTGGTTAAAGCGGTTTAATACTTCTGTAAAACATTCCATAGTTCAAGGGCAACCAGCTGGTTGCCTTTGTAGTTTAAATGCACCCTGTCTGTGGTGAGTATACCAGACTCTTTATTTTCGGGATTGTGTTTCAGATTATAATCGAGGAAAAGCTGACGTAGATTTACCAGTGGCAGCTGATGCTTTGCGGCAATTTCCCTGATCAGGGAACTATAGGCATTTAAATCGCCGTCCTGCTGATTTGAGAAATCTGTTTTCTCCCCAATTACTGCAGGAGTGCACAGAATTACTTTGATTCCTTTTGCCTTCAGTTTTTCAATAATGGCATCGTAGAATTTTACAAACTTATCAGGATCTGTTCCTGTACCTGCAATTTGTTTGTGCCACACATCATTAACCCCAATATAAATCACCACCACATCCGGATTCTTAGATAATACATCTTTCTCCATACGCAGGTACAAATCATACACTTTATTCCCTCCGATACCTGCTCCTGCAAATTCAAAACGGTCAGCCTTTCCTTCCGCTTTACAAATGCTGTCGATCTGGTAGATATATCCCCCTTCTCGTACACCCATTTCTGTAATAGAATCGCCAAAAAACACAACTTTGGTCCGGGATTGATTTATAAAAGACATAGTAGAAATCAAAATGATGAATAAAATCCCCTTATACATAGCTCAATATTTAACTCAAGGTAGTTAAAAAGTAAACCGCCGGCATGCCAACTGTTGGGAGAAGAAAAGATTCTTATAATTTAAAAAAAGCTTTTGGGATGAATAAAAGGATACCCTATTTTTGCACCCCCAACGCCTGTTGGTGTGGCATTGCCCGATAGTATAATGGTAGTACGACAGATTTTGGTTCTGTTTGTCTTGGTTCGAATCCAGGTCGGGCAACTTTCTTAAAAACAACCTGTTAGAAATATTTTACCATCTCTCTGAAGGGTGGAGTGAACAAATTCGGGAACAAATAAATCACTCCACATGCATTACACAATCAACGGTTGTTATCACACCGAAATCAAAGTCATTCCAGCCAACTGGAAAAAGCGCAGGAAGGCTTTAAAGCCCGGCGAAACTTGGATCATATATTATAGGTACTATGATCCGCAATTCCGGGAGTCTCCTGAACTATGGGGAAAGCTCATCCGCCTGAAAGGTATGAATGAAGCAAAGCAGCTGGCCGACAGGCAGCGTATTACTCAGGATCTTATTACCCAAGAGATAGACCTGCTGCATAAAAGAATGTGGAACCCGGTAACCGGTAAGTTCATGATTGAAATGCCAACAGAAAAATCTCCTTCATTTTCTTTAGAGAAAGCGTTGTGGTGGGCCTTTGAGCGCACAAAGTGCATTCAACAAACTAAAACGGACATCAAATCTGTAATCAATGGATTTTTATCTGCAGCTGATGAGTTATTCGATACCGAACTCATGCTGCCTTATAGCAAGATTCCGGTAAAAAAATTTACAAGAAGCAAAGTTTACCTCACGCTTGATAAATGCAGTGAACTGAATGCCCGCTTTTCTGATAACCGCTTTAATGTATACAAAGCCTATCTCTCCTTCTTTCGCAGCAACGTCTCCTGAAAGGGACGTTGCGTTAAAAACGATCACTTTGTCAAATCTACATCAAACAACTCGTAATAATTTGTTACCGGGTATATGCCCTGTTCAGCCTTTTGATAAACTTTCGCTGAACTATGAATATACTCTTGTGGGCTGGCGCATAAATTCCATTTCCCGGAACAGGGATTTTTATGATAATAATCCAGCTTCTGTTCTATAAACCTCCCAGACTCACATTTTTTCCAGTCGAACGATAACTCCCATACATCATGTTGTTTCTTATTCGCTTTTCGGTCAGGCTCGACAGATGCAGCCAGTTGCCCCAGTATTATTAGTTGCTTTTGCTCTTATAAACGCCTTATGATTTCATAGGCCATAAAACGCTTTCCATTGCCTACTATAGTATTGATTGACTGACCGACATTCCGAAAACCAATAAGTACATGAACATGGTTGGGCATGATCACATAACCAGATATAAAATGGCCTTTGGATGTAAGGTGATCAAACCATTTATATACAATATCATAGCCATTCACCATCTCAATCAACGGAAGCCACCGGGCACAAGTAAATGTAATAGAGAATATTCCCTCACTGAATGGAATGGTGTTATTAACAGGCATAACACAAACGTAAGTCTCTTCTTCGTAGTACGCAACGTCCTCTCCGAGAGACGTTGCTGAGAAGGAGCTCTCTAAAAACTAAAGCCCCTCACGGGGCTTTGTTGTTCTTTTCGGTTTCTTCTGACAATCGTCTGAGTAAATAACTCCACAGACTTTTATCTATAAGTGAAGGAGCCGTAATCGCAGACAAACGATATTCTCCGTATCGCTTACCTTCAATGTCTTTCACAACAAAGTAAGTCGGCTTACCACTGATATATTTAGCGTCTGGCATTCTTGTGATATAATCCGTATGGTATTGACTCAAATTAAATGGAGTGCTTTCACATAAAAGGTTTTGATATTGTTCAGCTTGCTTTCTCTGTTTCTTTCCCATTTTTTTTTTCTGATTCAAAAAACGTGACTGAACAACGTCTCCTAAACTATCTACCTCAATGTAGTATTCTTTATAACAAGGCGTGTCTTTTATGATAAGGTAGTAGTATCTGTCTTCTAAGGAATACAAAAGTTTAGGCATTCTTAATGTATCAAAATATGATAGTATTCTATCTGCTTTCGCCCTACTTATCATAGCTGAAGAATCAGATACTTTTTCCCACTCACTTTGTGCTTTTGATACAAGTGAAAAATAAACAAGTAAAAAAGTGAACCAGATTGTTTTCATTTTACTTCATTTATTGGGTTATGGGCAATTTTTGGGGGTCAGTAATTTGTCCTTCACTATATCCACCGTGGTCTTTCCCATCCCTTTGAGGCAGACCCAATATTCGCCTAACTAAATTATCCATACGAATTGCGTTTGAATTATTATCAGTAGGACTCATCCCTCTTGAAGAAGGGATTCCATGTCCAAATAATTCATGATTAGAAGTGGTAGTTCTGTCGTTGCCTTGAGCTTTAGAACTTATAAATGAATGTGAGCCGTCTTTAGTTGGAACATTTAGACCAACAAGTCTGTCAATAATACTTGTACTCAAATTTCCATCCGGACTTAACATTGCATTTCCAGCACCTGCCTGTGTTTTATTCATATGGTCTTTAAAAGCTGTGGCGCCTTCGGCAGAGGTAAAGTCTCCACTTACATATTCTACTGTGTGCTTTTCTTTTGCATTAATTGTATTAGTCACAACATCAACATAGGCTTGCTCATCAGCAGATAGTTCAACTCCGTCTAATGCTTTTGCCATAGCCTCTTTATTTATATGCTTAAAAGTCTTACCCTTGACATCAATTAGAGTCCGAAGTTTATCAAACTTTTTATCAGCCAAAACTTTATGTATATCTTCCTTAAATTTCTTTGCATCATCTTCTGTCTGTCCAATAATGTCCCTGCCATCTGGGTCCATAATATTAATTGGATTATCTGCGAATGCAGAATATGGAGAGAGTGGTAGGTATCGGTCAGCATGGGGGTCTTGCGTGTGCCATCTTCCAATCTGGTTATCATACATCCTTGCCCCGTAATCTAACCACTCTAATCCACTTCCATCACTGAACTCCTGACGCTGTTCTTCTTTACCGCTGAACTTAAATTTATTAGTGGGATTTCCAAAATTTAGAGATTTACTACTAATTCCACTCATCACCAATCCGAACGGATAATAATGCGTCTCCTCCACCAATGCTCCACGGATATGCGTTACCTGTACATTGTCAAAGAACACATCGATATTCGGTGTTTCATTACTTACATAAATATACAAATATCCATTCTTAGTAATTGGCAAATCATTTTTTATATGTGTTTTCCACTCATTATCTGCACCTACCGGATCCACATTACTACTATTTGCAACAAAAAGGGACGTTGCGTTTAAGAAACCTATTCTTCGTAGTACGCAACGTCCTCTGCGAGAGACGTTGCTGAGAAGGAGGAATCAATACCAACAGCAGCAGAAATCATCGGTTCATGTTTCGACTTCGATAATATAAATTTGATTATTACTTACATCAAGCAAATAAAATTCGACAGAATAAATATAGTCACCTTCATTCCTATAATAATAAGCAAAATAATTTCCCTTAGATTCGATAAGCTTTTTAAAGGTGCTAATTTGAGATTTTAACTGTTCGTCTCCGACACTATACTTGAATAATAAATCTAATGCTCCTTTCGTATCAATAAAAGGAGTACTCTTCCAATTCATAACACCCCATCCTTGCCTTAATTTATATGGCATAGGATAAAATTTTGAATTAGGAATTAGTGATCCTTTTAGAGGTTCATATTTTAGAATTTTAAAGGAAAACCCTTCATTTTTTGCACTTTCTTCAACATAAACATATCCCTTCCCTTCTACTTTTATATTAAGCCCTAGGGTTTTATTGTAAAAATTGTTTTTCACTTCTTTCGGCGAACAACATTCCAGTAATATAAGCAAACAAATACAAATCACTTTATTCCCTTTCAACAAAACCATTCCCATAATTAAAAATTTTAAAAGGTGTACCTTTCCCTGCTTTTAGCTCCCCTATTTTTGTACCGAAATTTCTTGCTGCCCTTTGCCAAGTTCCATTTGACGGCTTTTGTTCGAAATCATACCTATCAAGAAAACCTCCAGTCCCTCCTAACTTAACAGTTCCATTATCTGCATCACTTAATGTAATTTTTATTGTTCCATAAACCATTCCTGTTTTTGTATTGGTGGTTAAGAAAAAATTCTTAAACATTTCACCTCCCGCATTTTTTAGTTCAGAGACTGTAACTGGAGTTAAATCGATTTTTTCCGCATTTACATACAATGCTTCGCCTTTCCCATTTCTATACCAATCATTTGCTTCTTGTAAAGGGTTATAGTGAATATAGTTCAATTTTTGAAAATATACTTCTTCCCTATACAAATCCACACTTAGTGGATTCCGTTCTCAAAACTGATACTGCCGGTCTGCAGCACTCACCTGAAACTCTTTTAATAATTCCGGATTATGTTGCTGCAGGTCAAACTTCATTTGCTGTGCAGTAAATTTCAAAAAACTATGTTGTATTTGTTGGGGAGTGAACCCATTTACGGCTTGCCAGATAAGATGAATATGATTACTCATAATTACAAAGCTGTTTACAATTACCCGCTGTTCTTTAACCAGAAACCGAAGGCTGTTTAGTAATATTTCTTTGTATTTATCATTTGAAAGCATATGCTTCCACGCCAATATTGTAGCAGTGAAAAACTGAGGATGATGCTCGGAATTAATCATAGATTATCAAACAAGAACAAATATAGTAACGTATTCTCAACTGTTCATCCTTGATGTCGTTGTTGGTGAAAACACACAACAACGGCTGTGGTGCGTTAATTTCAACAACAATACCAACAGTGGCGAAAAAGCCACCCACATAGAGCGTGGTGGTGGTTATGGTAAGCCCCGTGTAGTTCGTACCCTGCCAGGTCATGGAAGCACCGCTTTTATTCGCAGCAACGTCTCCTGAAAGGGACGTTGCGTTTAAGAAACCTATTCTTCGTAGTACGCAACGTCCTCTGCGAGAGACGTTGCTGAGAAGGAAAACTTTTCATCTCTCCAATAATCTTATCCAATGGCCTTCGTTTGGTTCCAATAATCATGTGCACATGACTGCTCATAATACACCAGCCGTATATTTCTAAATCTTTCTCTTTTTGGCAATACTTCCAGCTTTCTATTAAAATGTCTTTATATTCTTTTCGTATAAACAAATCAATCCAGTACACAACAGCAAAACTGATAAAATACAACTTGTCATTATCACCAAACCTATACTTCCTGCTCATGAAACTAAACTAAAAAATAATTATTGAAGGCACAAGCGGGACGCTTGCGCCAGTGGGGGCTTGGTAGTTTAGATTATTGAGTAACTGTTTTGACAATATTGATAGAAAGAAAGCCTTGACGAATTGATAAACTTAAAAACCAAACATTTTTTAATCCATCCAATGCGATAGGTTCAGCCTTGTTTAACATGGATAATATTTCAGTTTTCCCAGTTAATCCGAGATGCTTAATATCAATAGATTGCAACTCTTTTCCCCAATCAATAATAGCTTTAGTTAGAATAGTTGAATGAACTTGACTAACATACGTACCACCCCTAAATTCTAAAATGAAAGTAAACATAAATTATTTTTTACTGAATTAACTACCTTTTGCTTTTCTACTGTGGTTTTCACCTGTATTGTCCATTTTTTGCTTTTCATGTTTTACTTTCTTTTCCATTTTTTGTATTTGCTCTTTATCTTCTTTGGTTTTATTGGGTTTACTTTTAAGTCGGTCTAATTCCTTTTTTGCAGCTTCATATTTTTCCTTAGCTGCATTCCGTGCTTTCTGATTTGCATGTTGAGCATTCTTGCCACCTCCATGTTTCTCATTGTTTTCTTGGCTTTCGGCCTTCAATACCTGACCTGGTTTTAAACCCATCTTATTGGCTTGGTCTTCTGAAATTGCAATAGGATTGCCTTTTGCATCAATAACAATAACCATACTTGTAACAGTCGGATTACCCTTAGCTGCATTTTTTGATTTAGCAGCATTAATCTGATTAGCTTGGTCAAGGACAGTAACTACTGTTTCTGCCGTTTTGTAAGCCCGATAAGCACTCCAAGCTATTTCTATACCTTCAATAATATATGGTATTGCAGGACATATTGGACACATCCCATCTGGGTCATTAAACCTAATTGGATTGTTATATGCAAATTGATAAGGGCTAATCATTTCTTGGTTGCCCTCTTCAAGTAAAGGGTCTATCTGTATAAACCTTCCTACTTGTTGGTCGTAAGTTCGAGCATTAAAATCATAGACATCGAAACCACTTCCATCACTAAACTCTCTTTCCTGTTTTTCATTCCCGTTAAATCCTTTTTTATTTGGACACCCACAACCTACATCAATACCTCCTGCACCTAAAGCCTTACTGCTTATAACTTGCATAGTAAGTCCGAATGGATAATAATGCGTTTCCTCCACCAACGCTCCACGGATATGTGTCACCTGTACATTGTCAAAGAACACATCGATATTTGGTGTCTCGTTGCTCACATAAATATACAAATATCCATTCTTAGTTACCGGCAGATTATTTTGTAAATGTGTCTTAAATTCATTGTCGGCTCCTACCTGCTCGA
>CALCII010000012.1 GCA_937907395.1 uncultured Chitinophagaceae bacterium | reverse complement strand
TCTCAATTTTTGTTTTCATTTTATGATCAGTTGTTTTATGTGAATCCGCAAACGAATGAAGTTTCAAAACCAATCACAGATGAATCAGGCAAACCGTTGATCCGGAACGGACATGTAAACAGTTTGTATGTAGATGACCAGGGGATTTGCTGGGTGGGTACCAATGCACAGGGGCTGATGTATTTTTCCTCTGCTTCATTGCCATTTCAGTTAATCCGTAACGATGTGCCCGAGCTCAACTTCATACGTGGTTTGTATTACGACAGTAACACAGGGTATCTGTGGGCAGGTACTTTTGAAAACGGAATTGTTGTTTACAAGCTCAATGGTGAATTCGTAAAACAGATTACTCCGGCAACTCTTACATCCGGAAGAGAAACCAAAAAGGGATTTAATGCATTTCTTCCCTTTGATGATTCGCATCTGATGGCATGGGGTGAGTATATGGCTCCTGTGCTTATCGACAGAAGAACCTTTGCATTAGAAGGAGTTGTTTCTTTTGTTATTCCCGATTCGCTGAAACAGTTATATAATCAATACAATGGAAGATTTTATTTTGACCGGTTGTTGCAGGCTGCCGATGGATCTTACTGGTGCCAGTATAACAAGAGCATTCTTCAGTTTGTGAAAAAAGAGAAGAAGCTCCTGTTACAAAAACTAATTCCCTGCAATAGAAATTTCAATGAAGCGTTGTGTTTAGAGGGTTCATCTGCACTCTGGTGGGGGAATCACGATGTCGTATATACCTGCACGGGTCGTAGTAACAAACCAGTTGCAGTTGTTACAACAAAAGGGTTGGTGAAATCAATTCTCCCGTCGGGCGACTCATTATGGGTGGGAACAGATAAAGGCTTGTTTCTGTATACAAAGAATGCGCAATTGCTCAAACAGTGGACTACAGAAAACGGGTTGCCCAATGATTTCATTTATTCTCTTATGAAAGATGCTGCGGGAAGAATCTGGTGCAGTTCTAACAATGGAATTTTCCTGCTGGAACCAACTTCGGGCCGCATCACCATTTTTACAGAAGATGATGGGTTACAAGGGAAAGAGTTTAATACAAATTCATATTTGCAAACAGCAGATGGAATGTTTGTGTGGGGTGGAGTGAACGGGATCAATATCAGTTACCCAACCCGGTTTCAGGTAAAAGATAAAGTGATGAAGCCGGTTATTTCTTCAGTTTCCTGCAAAGATTCATTATTGATTGATCCTGTTCGTTATCGTCCAACAGATCAAATTGTGTTGCCTCACTACTTATCAGATATCACAATAACATTCAGTAGCCTTTCAACTGTAAATACAGAATACAGCTACCGTATTACCGGCAAACAAAATGAATGGCGTTCTCTTGGCAACAGTCATTCGCTTCAGTTGTATCTCACTCCTTCTTCATATAAAGTGGAAATCAAAGCCGGAAAACCATTAGAAGAAGCACCTGTTACACAACTGAAGATTACCATTTTGAAACCATGGTATGCGACTCCGGCAGCCATCTTTTTTTATTTTCTGATCATTGCAGCCACTGTAATTGCAGTTGTTTATTCCATAGCCCGACGAAGAATGCAAAAACTCCGGCAGCAAATGGAATCCATGCAAAAAATTCAGGCAGAACGGGAACGCATCAGCAGGGATTTGCATGATCATGTAGGTTCACAGGTTACCTATATGCTCATGAACCTGGAAAATATTGATAGTAATGAAAATCAATCTTTGCAGAATGTAAAAGAGGTAAGCCGTTCTATTATGGATAGTTTGCGTGAAACGATCTGGGCATTGAATGAAAAAGAAGTAACCTCTACAGAGTTCAGCGATAAATTAAAAACCTATTGCCGCAAATATATACCTGTGCCGACTGTATTTGAGGAGCACATTCACAACGATTTACCATTACCGAAAGAAAAAGTGCTTCATGTATTTCGTTTGTGCCAGGAAGCATTGAATAATGCCATGAAACATAGTGATGCAAATCAAATCACAGTAACAGTTTGCTCCGATAAAACAACAGTTCTGGGTATATCCATACATGATAATGGATGCGGCTTTGATACAGCAAAGACAAAAGAGTCGAATCAATTTGGATTGCAGAATATGAAACAGCGTGCTGCAGAAGCCGGCGCAGAAATAGAAGTTTCATCGGTGGTTGGGGGCGGTACAACAGTTTCTGTTCAGTTGAAACGAATCAAGTAGTACGGATGCACTATTGTTTTATAAAATACACACTATTACTTTGCCTGCAATGATCCGGGTAGCGATTGTAGACGATAAACGGCAGATGCGTATTGGTCTTAGTGAAAAACTGAGACAGGCAGATGATATTGCCTTGCTGTTTATGGCAGAGGATGGAATGATTTTCCTTGAGGAAATGAAAACCCGTGTGCCGGAAGAGTATCCGGATATTGTGTTGATGGATATTGATATGCCCAATCTCAATGGTATCGAAACGGTGAGCCGGGCAAAAGAAATTTATCCTGACATTGAGTTTATCATGCTTACAGTATTTGACGACGATGATAAAATTTTCGATGCTATACGTTCCGGCGCCACCGGTTATTTATTAAAAGATGAGAATACATCCAGTTTGCTCAATGCTATCCGTGAAGTATATCACTATAAGGCCGTTCCTTTTTCCCCGGTTATTGCACGAAAGGCGTTGCAGTTATTTGCGCAGTTGAGCAACACCACTGCCGCCGGGCAACTTCCCTCTCCATTAAGCGAACGGGAAACAGAAGTATTACAGGGATTGGTGAAAGGATTGGATTTTAAAGCCATTGCCAATGGAATGTATGTGAGTCCCAATACAGTCCGGAATCACATTTCATCTATTTACAGGAAACTCCACGTTAGTAATAAAGTACAGGCCATTAAAATAGCAATCAAAAACAAATGGGTCCCCTGACCATTTTAGTGCAGATGCACTATTGTTAAACAACATCTTTATTTGAACATTTGGGCAAATGCAGTAATGAGCCTTCTGTGCAATAAGGAGGTATTTTGATTTATCACCTTAATCAATTACAAATGTATCAGCTATTGATTTCAGTAATTAAAAATATACCTCATACAATCTTAGGAAATTCTTCCACTATGTTGGCTGTTTGTTTAAGTGTTGCTTTGGCGGCTACTACATCTGCCAGCTTTTTGAAAAAACGTAAGACAATGAAAAAAGGAAGAATGTTTCATCAAATGATGCGTTCTTTTCTTAAGAAATCGTCTTCTCCTGAGCAGAAATTACTGGTAGGAGTACTCATAGTTGGTGCCACTTTGATTCTTGGAATTTTTGTTAGCTGGAAGCTGGCTGCTTTACTTTTTGTAATATGGCTGATTGCTTTCATGGCCGGGTTGTCAAAAGGTCGTTGATATTCAAACAAAAAAAGATGAAAAAAATTATTGTTTCTTTCTTATGTATAATGCCTTTTTTAAGTCATGCTCAAAAGACAGGCGATTATGTCCGCATATTTAATGTACAAGGTGTTTTAAACGCCAATCTTGATTATGTGTTTCAGCCAACAGAAGAAGAGCAGAAAACAATCCTTGCTGCAGTTGGAGAAAAAGAGTACAAGACCATCATGAAAAAGATGGGAAAGCCCTTGCCCGATGGAATTCGTTGTGCGTATAGAGACCGTACAGACATGTGTGTGACTACCGTGGCCGATATGAAAGCACAGATCATTGCCCAGTTCAATGGAAAAAGCCTCGTTCGTATTTCAGAGAAAGAGAATCCACGTGTCACCAAGTATTACAATGGCGGTAGCGATATGTATTTCCTGATGGCCAGTGATGAGTATTATATGCTTGATTACTGGAAGTATCAAACCGTACCACAGCCAACCAATGCGCAGGTGGCAGTTGTTTACAAAACCAATCGCACAAGGGTGAAATTGAAAAGCGGATATTTTGAAGAAGGGTACATGTTTACCTCCAAAGAAACATTGAAAGCAAAATTCGGGGAAGAGTCTGCTAAAATTAATGTACGGCCTTATTTCTTTCAATACAACTTCAGTTATAATAGCCGCAAGCTTTTGTACAAGGATTATAGCTACCGTGAATACATAGCTAAAAACGCCGTTGCTTATCTGCTTGAAGAATTTGACGGGAAATGCCTGGTACATATTCCGATGAAAGCAAATTTCCATTTTCCTAAATGGCATTTGCCTTCATCGGACGGAGAAGACTTGTATCTGATCCTAAGTAAAAACGACGTAGTAACTTATACAGAATAAAAACATTAAAGTAACCCGGTATGAGGTACAGGATTTTATTATTTATTTTTTGTGCCGCGGCATTTAAAGCAACCGCTCAAAGTAATGAAGCCATTACTATAGAAGGAACTACAATTAATCAATTATTGGCACAGGCTTCTTTACAAACAAAATCAGAGAAGCGATACGATTATATTGCTGTCAATAATGGAATGATGATTGTTACTGATTCTCTTTTTATGCGTGGATACGATAAGAAATTTGATCTTTATTTGAAACGCCATCACGTATTACTGAAAGATATTGCGGATGTGATTTTTGAAAAGAAAATTGCTGCGCTCTGGTGCCGTATTGTTCTGAAACCTGGCACCACCTCATATAAATATTTCAATTACGAAGGGAAAGAGGAAGAGAATAGAGAAGGAATTCTTTTTATTCTCGATAAAAGTTTCAGCAAAGGCGATGGACCTGATCAACTAAAAGAAGCTTTCAGAAAATTGTTTGTAGCTGCAGGGCTCTCTTCTCCGTTCTGAAAATCTAATCCACCAATGTAATTGCCTCGTTCAGGAAATCATTCAAAGGCTGCAATGCCTCAAAAGCAGCAAGCACCTGTTTTTTAAAGGAGGCAGCAGTAACATCACTGTCTTTCAACTGAATGATCGAAACAAAGCTTTTCAGTTTTAAATATTCGGCAGCAGGGTTATCCGGTTCGTATCCTTTCGGAACACGGCTCAGCATATACTCTGCATCTCTGGATAAATCGCCGTAAACGGATTTGAATTTTTTGGAGTTCAATATTTTTTTGAAATCAGCGAAGTTGTAGTCAATTTCCTGTCGCACTTTTTTCAATTCCTCTGGCATAGGCATGTACAACCCGCCGCCAGCAAAACAACCGCCTGGTTCAATATGGATGTAGTAGCCGGCTGTTACTGCTTTCTTTCCGCCTTTATTGATAAAGGCTCCCATATTTGTTTTATAGGGACTCTTATCCTTACTGAAACGAACATCTCTGTTAATCCGGAACATACAGTCCTTGGGTTGCAAGAGGGCTATAGAAGGGTCTTTCTTGCGATGTGCTAGAATCAACTCCTGTACAAAATTTGCAAAGTCGGTTTTGGCGGCTTCGTAGCTTTTACGATTGGCATCAAACCATGGTTTATTATTGTTTTTCTTTAGTTGTGTGAGGAACTGAAGTGTCGATCGTTGTAACATGTTTGCCGTTTGAGTATGCAAAAATAAAAACAGACGGACATTCATCCGTCTGTTGAAATAAAATAGATAGCAGATATTATTTTACAGCTCCCCAGTTTTCTCCGCTGCGGATTCTGTACAATGTCATTTCACTCACATTGTATTTTTTAGCCAGTTGCTTGTAAGTGAGTTTGCGTTTAGGATCCTGTATAAATTTCTTGATTGTTTTTACCTGTGATGGAGTAAGCTTCAATCCCTTTTGAGTGGCGCTGCGTTCTCTCTGCAGTTTCTTGTAAGCAACTTTTAAAGGACTCTTCTGCTGGTGTGCTGCCATTTCTTCAAGGGTGGCCCATTTCAGGTTGGAAGCTTTGTTATCTGTTTTATTGTGATTGACATGAATCACATATTTATGGCGTGGTGTTGCTTTTTTACCAAACAACTTTGCAATTTCCCTGTGTAAATAAATCGTTCCTTTATTATCCGGACGATGCAGGTTTAGTGTACGGTACCCCGTTGTAAGGGAGCCGTTCAATAACTTCCCATCCTCTGCCACATCTTTGGTGTAACTGGCGCAACGGCCAAGATTTGATACAGCATATTTTTTCTTGAGTTGTTTCCAGCCGGAAAACTGCATCTGTTTCCACTGTTCGCCGGGAAGTTTCTTGATCATAAGATTCGTTTTATTGATTTAAATATACAAAACACAAACGGGTATCGTCAAGTGAAACCGCTTTTATTTTTTCAGCATCGACAAAAACTCCTCTTCGCTGATGATCTTGATGGTATTGAGTTTCTTGGCTTTTTCCAGTTTACTGCCGGCGTCTTCTCCCACCACCAGGTAGTTAAGTTTGGCACTAACGCCACTAAGGATGCTTCCTCCGTTTTCTTCCACCATTTTCTCAGCTTCACTTCGTTTAAGCGTGGGTAAAGTGCCCGTAAAAAGAAAACTAAACCCTTCCAGGTTGCCTCCTTTGTGAATCTCTTTTTGTTCGTTTTTTAACAGAACTCCCAGTTGTTCAAGATGTTCGAGCATCAGAATGTTATCATGATTCCGGAAAAACGCATGGATAGCCGATGCTACTTTTGGACCAACATCTTCCAGTTGCTGAAGATCTTCCAATGATTTTTCTTTTAACTCCAGCAGATGGGTAACCGAAGCTGCCAGTGTTTTGGCCGTTGCTTCCCCAACAAAACGGATGCCCAGTGCATAAATCAACCGGTGCAAAGGCTGGCTTTTGGATGCTTCAATGGCAGATCGAAGGTTCTCAATGCTTTTCGTTCCGTATCCTTCCAGCCCCCGGATTTTTTCAAATGGCAATTGGTAAATGGATGGAATGTTTTTGAGGTAGCCCAGTTCATAAAACTTCCGCACATTGGCATCGCCCATTCCACGGATGTCCATAGCATCCTTGCTGTTGAAGTGAATGATCCGTTCCACCACCTGTGCTTCGCAGTTGATATTGTTGCAGCGCCAAACTGCTTCGCCTTCGGGCTTGAAGAGCGGATCGCCACAAACCGGACAGTTCTCCGGGAAGTGAATCCTGTGTTCCTGTCCGGTTCTTAACTCCGGAAAGGACTTTACGATATAGGGAATCACATCTCCGGCACGCTCCACTAAAACTGTGTCGCCTAACCGAAGATCTTTTTCATTTATAAAATCTTCATTGTGTAACGAAATGCTGGCAACCGTAACACCGCCAATAGGCACCGGATCAATTTTGGCAACAGGGGTAACAGCACCTGTTCGTCCCACCTGGTATTCCACTGCCTTTAATTTGGAAGTGGCTTGCCGGGCTTTGAATTTATAAGCAATCGCCCAGCGGGGATGATGTGATGTCATGCCCATCTGTTCCTGTAACTCCAGGTCGTTTACCTTGATCACCATCCCGTCTATTTCATAGGGCAATTCATCTCTCTTTTCCTCGTATTCTTTGCAAAAAGCAATCACACCCTCAATTCCTTTAATCACCTTCTTTTCATTTTCCGGGCTGCGGAAACCCAGGTTCCACAACATGGCCAATGCCTGGCTATGCGATGCAGGTGCTTTTTTACCTGGAGCAGACTCACGGTCACCTGCCAGCGAGATATAACCAACATGATAGAGAAAAGCTTCCAGGTTTCTGCGGGCCACTTCTTTTGCATCTTTTATACGAAGTGAACCACTGGCTGCGTTACGTGGATTCGCCAAAGGAGGCAGGTTTTCTTCTGCCAGTTTATCATTGTAAGCTTTGAAATGTTGCTTTGTCATTAACACTTCGCCCCGTATTTCAATTTGCCGGATTCCGTATTCACTGAAGGATGCCGAAAGCGGAATCGATTTGATTTGTTTGATATTGGTGGTGATATCTTCTCCCTCTGTACCATCGCCACGGGTGGCGCCACGTACGAATAAATCATTTTCATAAATCAGTGAAATGCCGGCGCCATCAAACTTGGGTTCTGCACAATATTCAATCACCTCTTTACCTGTAAGCTCACGTGCTTTACGGTCCCAATCAATCAGATCATCGGCATTGTAGGAATTCTCCAGGCTCAGCATGGGAACAAGGTGCTGCACTTTTTGAAAATCAGTACCTAAGCCCGGTGCCACTCGTTGTGTGGGTGAATCCTGTGTAATCAGCTCCGGGTGTGTTGCTTCTGTTTGCTCCAGTGTTTTGTATAACTGATCATATTCATAATCGCTGATTAATGGATCGTTAAGAATGTAATAACGGTATTCATGAAACCGCAACACCTGCCGCAGTTCCTCCAGTTGCTTGCTGGTGAATTGACCTTCTTTGATTGCTTGTTGAAGTTGACCGGTTGTATGTTGTAATTTCTTGGTTATTTCGGCTGAATACATAGTTGCAGAATGAATGGTAAAATTACAGGCTCACGTGCAAAACAAACTTAAATTCGGGAATGAAATTCCGATTGATTCCTTTCTCCCGGTTCTTCTTCGTTTTCGTATGCTTGCTTACCGCCTGCAGCACAAAGAAAAAAGCAGATCTGCTCATTCTGAATGCGAAAGTATATACGGTTGACAGTCTTTTTTCTGTGGTCGAAGCCATTGCTGTAAAAGATGGGAAAGTGGAAGCAGTGGGCACCAGTGCATTCCTTCAGCAACAGTATGAAACAGATTCTGTTCTGGATGCAAAAGGAGCTTTTGTGTATCCCGGTTTTATTGATGCGCATGCTCATTTTTACCGCTATGGTTTAGGATTGCGTGAATGTAATCTCACGGGTACCAACAGTTGGGAAGATGTACTGCAGCGACTCAATGATTTTTTACACGAACGGAAACCACAAAAAGGCGAATGGATCATTGGCAGGGGCTGGGATCAGAACGATTGGGAAACGAAAGATTTTCCGGTAAATACTTTAATGAATCAGTTATTCCCCGACAATCCTGTATTGCTTACGAGAATCGATGGACATGCAGCTATTGCAAATGATCTGGCATTAAGTAGGGGCGGCGTTACTGCAAGAACCCGGCTTACAGGTGGTGATGTATTGCTGCAGAACGAACGACCAACAGGTGTATTGGTGGATAATGCTATTGATCTTGTTTCAAAAGTTATTCCACCTCCCTCAGAACAACAGGTGCAGGAAGCATTGCTGGCTGCACAACGGAATTGTTATGCGGTTGGGTTAACAACCATTGATGATTGCGGACTGGATTATGAACAGGTGTTGCAGATAGAACGAATGCAAAAAGCGGGAATCTTAACCATGCGGTTGTATATAATGCTCAGTGATGCTCCCAAAAATTATGATGCACTTTCCAAGCGTGGGATTATCAAAACACCCTTTCTGCATGTACGTAGTTTTAAAGTGTATGGAGATGGTGCATTGGGTTCAAGAGGAGCTTGTTTAATACATCCATATACTGATCGACCGGGGTACTATGGCTTCCTGTTAAGCAGTCCGGCGCATTTTGATTCTGTAGCCCGTTTTCTCTATGAAAAAAAGTGGCAGATGTGTACACATGCCATTGGTGATAGCGGTAACAGAACCATCCTGAATATTTATGGAACGTATTTGAAAAACAAGAATGATTTGCGTTGGCGCATAGAACATGCACAGGTAGTGAATGCAGAAGATGTTCGGCTATTCGGCAGGTTTAGTATAATTCCCAGCGTACAGCCCACCCATGCAACCAGTGATATGTACTGGGCAGAAATGCGGCTGGGAAAACAGCGAATAAAAGAAGCATATGCTTACAATGAGTTATTACAGCAAAACGGATGGCTGCCATTAGGGACTGATTTTCCTATTGAATCCATTGATCCAATCAAAACATTTTGTGCCGCTGTGTTCCGGCAAGATGAAAAGGAATACCCTGCTGGTGGTTTTCAGATGGATAATGCATTGAATCGTCAAGCTGCATTACGTGGTATGACAGTATGGGCTGCTAAAGCTAATTTTGAAGAGCACGAAAAAGGAAGTATTGAAAAGGGAAAGTTTGCAGATTTTGTTGTTCTCAATACCGATTTGATGCATGCGTCATTTCAGGAAATCAGGAATGCAAAAGTCATGTTTACGATATCGGCAGGACAAAAAAGATACTCCCGAAACTGATTTTGTTTGAGCGAAATCTCTGATCCTTTAAACAAAGGTCAAACAACTAACAGTTGTTAGCGCAAACGTTTGAAAAACATGGCTCTAAAAGTGATTTATATATAGGGAACTGTTAAATTTGTTTTCTCTAAAATCGTTTACGCTGTATGAAAAGACTATTGATTACCATCTTGCTTGCCTCGGTGTGTGCCTACACCAATGCTCAACTTTTAGCAATTTCCCCGGATTTTCCAACTGATAATGGTTCTATCACCATTACAATGGACCCAACAAAGGGGAATAAAGGTTTGAACGGATCTGCCGGACCTGTGTTTTTGCATACAGGTGTAATTACAAACTTAAGTACCAGTCAATCCGATTGGAAATATGTTCAGGGTACATGGGGAACGGCAACTGCACCCCAGGCAACCTTAAGTGGTGGTAAATGGGTTTATACGATTCCCAACATCAGAACATTCTATAATGTACCGGCAGGGGAAACGATTTTAAAAATTGCTGTGTTATTCCGCAACCAGGCGGGTACGTTAGTACAACGTAATATTGATGGTAGCGATATGTATTTGCCCGTATATACAAGCGGACAATTTGCAGTTCGTTTTGTACAGCCTTTAATGCAGCCCATGTATGTTCCCATTCCGGAACCTATCAGTTCTGCAACAACTTCACTGGCGGTACAGGCAGTAACATCTAAAAATGCCACGCTCACTTTGAATTTTAAAAGTGGTTCAGGCGGTTCTCCCAGTCAGATTGGTTCTGCCTCTAATGCTACCAGCGTAAGTGGTACAGCCAATGCTACTTCTACTTGTGAACAACAAATTACAGTTTCAGCAAATGATGGAAGCTCAACAATAGGAGATACCATCAACTGGTTCCGCCCACCAGCATCTGCACCAACAGGAACGAAACCTTCAGGTGTGGCAGATGGGATTACTTTCCAGGATAACAATACTTCTGCTGTATTTATAATCAATGCTCCCGGTAAAGGGAAAATTTCTCTTATTGGAGATTTCAATAACTGGGTTCAAACCTGCGACGGTTTGATGAAGAAAGATGGTAACTATTTCTGGACAAAAATCACAGGGCTTACTCCCGGACAATCCTATCGTTTTCAATATGTGGTTGATGATACGATTCGTGTAGCCGATCCTTATTCTGAACTTGTTTTAGATCCTTATGGTGATGACAGGTTTATATCTGCAGCTACCTTCCCCAATATGATTCCCTATCCAACCGGTAAAACAACCGGAGGTTTTGTGGGAGTTATTAAACCGGGTGATACTTATACATGGACAGATGCGGGATATGTACGTCCCGGTAAATACAATCTGAATGTGTACGAACTTTTAATACGTGATTTCTCAGCTGCGCAGAATTATCAAACGCTGAGAGATACGCTTCCTTACCTGGCTCGTTTGGGAATCAACTGTATTGAATTAATGCCGGTAAATGAATTTGACGGTAATAACAGCTGGGGTTATAATCCTTCTTACTTCTTTGCTTTGGATAAAGCGTATGGTACTAAAAAGGCATTTAAAGATTTTATCAATGATGCACATAAATACGGTATTGCGGTTGTGATAGATGCGGTGTGGAACCATGCTACCGGTAACTCTGCTATGGCTACCATGTGGTGGAACAAAGCTACCAGTCAGCCAACCAGCGATAATCCTTACATGTATGTAACGGCACAACACCCCTTTAATGTTTATAATGATTTCAATCATAACTCTGCTATGACAAAGTATATGACAGAACGTTATATTGAATACTGGCTCACAGAATATAAACTTGATGGATTCCGTTGGGATCTCAGTAAAGGGTTCACTACACAAAACTATGGATCTGATGTTGGTGCCTGGAGTTCTTACAGCCAGGGACGTATTGATATCTGGCAAAATTATTATAACAAAATGCAGGCGGTATCTTCTGGTTCTTATTGCATTCTTGAACATCTGGGTGTTGATGCGGAAGAATATGAACTGGCAGCAAGAGGTTTGATGTTATGGGGAAAAATGACTTCTGAGTTTGCTCAGAACACGATGGGTTATTCAACCAATTCAGATATTAATCGTGCATATTGGAGAAATCGATGGAATAATGATTGGGTAAATGATAAACCAGGGTTGATAGCCTATGCTGAAAGTCATGATGAAGAGCGGATTATGTACAGCAATCTTACTAATGGTAATACAACAAATGGTTCGCATAATGTGAAAACACTGTCTGTAGCATTGGCACGTACTGAAGCAATGGCAGCAATCTTTTTGTCAATCCCTGGTCCAAAGATGATCTGGCAGTTTGGTGAAGTTGGTTACGATTTTTCTATAAATCGCTGTGAAAACGGAACACTCAGCAGTTCTTGTAATACCAATCCGAAACCCGTTCGCTGGGATTACTGGACTGCCGTATCTCCAAACGGCCGCCGTCGTTTATACGAAACATTTGCAGCTATGAATAAATTGCGTTTGCAAAAACCCAATGCATTTAATAATACAACCATGACTACCGGAACCAGCTTGGGAACAGACTTGTGGAAGGTTGTTGTAGTCAATCATTCATCGCTGAAAATGGTAACTGTAGCCAATTTTGATGTAAACTCTCAAACAAGGAGTGTTACATTCCCAACGGCAGGCACCTATTATGATTATACCCGTGGCGGAACATTCACTTCATTTGGTTCTCCACAAAACGTAACCCTGGGAGCGGGTGAATACCGTGTTTGGATTGACCAGAATATCACAGGTGGTGTGGTAACGAACGTGAGAGATCAGATAGCCGATGCCACTAATTTTAAACTGGATGTATTCCCCAATCCTGTTCAGCAAAATGCGTATGTTCGTTACGAATTACCCAAGAGCGGAAAAGTAAGCATTCAACTGATGAATATTCAGGGACAGGTGCTGGCAACCAGGAACCTTGGCTTCCAGTTGAAGGGTTTACAAGTGTTCGAATTTGATCGCAGCAACTTTGGTGGTTCAACCATAACTCCGGGATCTTATATCCTGCAGGTACGGGTAGATAACATGGTTCGCTATGAGAAAATTATGGTGCAGCGATAATGATATTTTGTTTGTCTGAGACATGACCTAAGTCAGCTTTTAGTCCATCTGTTTGACTGACATTTGTAAGCCTTTTTGAGCAGGGGGATGAACAAAATGACGAATGTGAATGCCTAATATATAAATTGCAACTACTCTTTAAACTAAAACACACAGATTATGACCTTCAAACGACTGCTTACCAAAACAGGAGCATTAATGCTCATGTTTTTGGCATTAGCACAATTCAGTTTTTCACAAGGAAAAACTGTAACCGGAAAGGTTACTGACAGTAAGGACGGAAGCGCAGTTCCTAATGCTTCTGTTTCAGTAAAAGGAACCTCCCGTGGAACCACTACTGACGCAAATGGTAATTTCCGGATTTTAGCAGAAAAGAATGATGTTCTCGTTATTTCTTCAGTTGGATTTACCCGCCTGGAAGTAAAAGTGGGTGAGTCAGCTGAGCTGAGTATATCACTTGTTGCTGCCAGTTCCAACCTTAATGAGGTTGTGGTAGTAGGTTACGGTACTCAACGTAAGAAAGACCTTACGGGTGCCGTTGCTACTGTTACATCTAAGGATTTCGTAAAGGGTGCACTTCAAACACCAGAGCAACTGATTGCCGGTAAAGTAGCCGGTGTTCAGGTAACACCAAACAGTGGTGCTCCCGGTTCTGGTAGTACCATCCGTATTCGTGGAGGTGCTTCTTTGAATGCCTCTAACGATCCTTTGATTGTAATTGATGGAATTCCGGTTGATAATGGTGGTATTGCTGGTACAGCAAACCCGTTAAACCTGATCAACCCGAATGATATCGAAACTTTTACAATCCTGAAAGATCCTTCTGCTGCAGCGATTTATGGTTCACGTGCATCAAACGGTGTAATCCTGATCACTACTAAAAAGGGTAAAAAAGGAAAATTGAAATGGAACTTTGGTGCACAAGGTTTCCTTCAAACACTTTCTGGAAAAGTAGACGTTCTTTCTGCTTCTCAGTTCACTCAACTGATCAACGAAAAAGGAACTGCTTCCCAGATTAATCTATTGGGCAAAGCCAGTACCGATTGGCAGGATCAGATTTATCAAAATGCATTAGGACAGGATTATAACCTGAGTTTAAATGGCGCAGCATTTAATGGCAAATGGCCATTCCGTATAAGCGGTGGTTATCTCAACCAGGATGGCCTTTTGAAATCAGGAAACTTCCAACGTTTAACAGGTTCAATGAACCTTAGTCCCAGCTTCCTGAATAACAAACTGAAAGTTGACCTGAACCTGAAAATGTCTAATACATGGAGTTCATTTGCAGATGAAGGTGCTATTGGTAACGCCGTATCTTTCGATCCTACCAAACCTTTATTATCCGGTAACAATCGTTATGGTGGATATTGGGAATGGTTAGAAAACAGTGGATTGCCTATGCAACTGTCAAATCGTAATCCCGCTGCATTGCTCGACAGAAACCTTCGCATGAATGATGGTCAGTCATATCGCAGTCTTGGTAATATCCAGTTCGATTATCAACTTCCTTTTATTAAAGGGTTACGTGCAAACCTCAATCTTGGATATGATTTCTCAAGAGGAAGTGGTGTGAATAAGCTTTCTGACAGTGCAGCATCTGACTACCGTAACAAAGGTTCTTATTCTCCCTATTACAGCGAACGTAAAAGTTTTCTGTATGATGTTTATCTGAATTATGTTACAGATATCAAGCCTATTAACAGTCGTCTTGATTTCATGGTGGGCCATGGTCGTCAAAGTGTTACTGCATATTCTTATAATAATCCCGGAAGACGTTATAACGGAGATACGATTCCGAATACGAATCCAAACTTTATCAATAATGGATATCCTGGTTATTTGTTGATATCTTACTACAGTCGTTTGAATTTCACAATCGCAAGCAAATATGTTCTTACCCTGAATGCCCGTACCGATGGTAGTAGTAAATACTACACAGGCGGTCGTTGGGGCTTCTTCCCCGGAGGTGCTGTTGCATGGCGTATCAGTGAAGAAGATTTTCTTAAGAACTCTAAATCAGTTTCCGACTTGAAACTCCGTGTTGGTTATGGTGTAACCGGCCAGCAGGATGGTATTGACTGGTATGGTTATTTGCCAAGTTATGGAATCAGTAACAACCAGGCGCAATACTTGTTAGGAGATGCTTATGTAAATATGTATCGTCCCGGTTCCTATTATGAAAAACTTCGTTGGGAAACCACTACCAACATCAACGTAGGTGTTGATTTCGGTTTTGCTAATAATCGGATCACTGGTACAGTTGAAGGATTTATCCGCAAGACAAAAGATCTGTTGAGTGTGGTTCCTGTTCCCGCAGGTGCAAACTTCAGCAATCAGCTTTTGAAAAACGTAGGTAATATTGAAAGCAAAGGTGTGGAAGCAACTTTGAATGTAGTTCCGGTTCGCAACAAGAACGTGGAATGGAGCATCGGAGCAAACTTTACATATGCTGTTCCAAAGATTACAAAACTGCTCGACAATCCCGATCCTAATTTCAAGGGTATTGCTGTAGGTGGTATCAGTGGTGGTACAGGTAACACCATTCAACGTCAGTTGGTTGGTCAGCGTCCTAATACATTCTATGTTTACAAACAGGTATATGATGCAAATAATAAACCAATCGAAGGTTTATATGAAGATCTGAACAGAGATGGTATCATCAATGAAAACGATCTTTATCTCTATCAAAACCCGGCTGCTAAATATTTCCTGGGAATTAACTCAAGCATCACTGTTAAGAAATTCTCAGCAGGGTTTGTAATGCGTGGCAGCATTGGCAACTACATGTATAACAACTATGCATCAAATGCCGGTGTATTGCGTCAGTTCATCAATCCGCTTGGTTTCCTTGCAAACGGTTCTGCAGATTATCTGAATACACGTTTTGCAAACAATCAGTACTTCTCTGATTATTATATTCAGAACGCTTCTTTCCTGCGTATGGATAATATCAATATCGGGTATGATGCTGGTGAAATTGCAAAAGGAGTTAGGTTGCGTTTAAGCGCCAACGTACAGAATGCATTTATCATTACTAAGTACACAGGCTTGGATCCCGAAGTGTTTGGAGGTATCGATAATAATATTTATCCACGCCCCAGAACTTTTGTATTCGGCTTAAATCTTGACTTCTAAAAACTAAATATTCAACAATATGAAACGCATATCAATATATATCACTTCGCTTGTACTGGGGTTGGTCCTGCTTACAGGTTGTCACAAAGACCTGGATAAGGTTCCACCAAATACAGAAACGAGCGCCAGTCTTTATGCTACTGAAGCAGGATACCTTGGTGTACTTGCTAAAGTATATGGTAGTATGGCTCTTACCGGTAACTCCGGTCCTGCTGGTAGCGGTGACGTTGCCGGTATTGATGAGGGCACATCAGATTTCTTACGTTTGTTCTGGAAAGCCCAGGAGCTTTCAACAGACGAAGCAGTTGTGGCATGGAATGACCCTGGTATTCAGGACTTTCATAATATGAACTGGAGTTCTGCCAATCCCATGATGAAAGGTTTATACTATCGTTGTGTATACATCATCACACTTTCAAATGAATTTATCCGTGAAAGTGCTCCTGAAAAAGTTGCTGCACGTGGAATCACAGGTGCTGCTGCAGATCGCATCAAAGCTATGCAACAGGAAGCCCGTTTTGTGCGTGCTTTCCAATATTGGGTACTGATGGATCTGTATGGCAACCCAACTTTTATTACAGAAGCTGATGGTATCGGATCTTTCCTGCCTAAACAAGCTACAAGAGCAGAAGTGTTCAAATATGTGGTTGACGAACTCAATGCGATTGAACCATTATTGCCTGCTGCACGTTCAGCACAATATGGACGTGTTGATAAAGCTGCTGTTTGGGCATTACTGGCACGTATTTATCTGAATTCTGAAAAAGTATACGGACAAGGTGCTAAATACAATGAAGCTGTAACTTATGCAAAGAAAGTAATTGATGCAGGTTACGAACTACTCAGCGATTACCGTTGGCTGATGCTTGCTGATAACAATGTTAACAATACAGAAGCGATCTGGACTTTAAACTATGATGGTTTAAAAACTCAGAACTATGGTGGAACCACTTTTATGGTGAACGCTTCTGTAGGTGGTGATATGAGTTCTGCAGTATCTGGTCTTGGTGCATGGGGTGGTATTCGTACAACCAAAAACCTTCCGCTTTTGTTCCCTGATTTCACAGGGGCTATTGACAGCCGTGCACAATTTGTACAAGGATCACAAAAACTGGATATCGATAACGTATCTGAGTTTAAAGATGGTTTAGCAGTAATCAAATACCGCAACCTTACCAGAACAGGAGCTTTCGGAAGCGATCCCAGCAGAACGTTTTCTGATATTGATTTCCCTGTTTTCCGTTTGGCAGAAATGTACCTGATTTATGCAGAAGGTGTTGTAAGGGGCGGTACTACAGGCACACTTCCTCAGGCACTCATTTATATTAATAAGCTACGTGAACGTGCTTACGGAAGTACATTAGGCAATGTTTTACAAGTTGATCTTACAACTGGCTTTCTCTTGGATGAAAGGGCTCGTGAATTATATTGGGAAGGGCACCGTCGTACAGATTTGATCCGAAACGACAAGTTTGTTGAAGATACATATCTGTGGCCTTGGAAAGGTGGTGTTAAAAACGGTACAGGTGTAGCTGCTTATCGTAAGCTGTATCCAATTCCTGATTCTGAATTGGCTTCCAACCCCAACATTAAACAAAACACAGGTTATTAATACTTAAATGACTAATAATATGAAAGCAATTTATCAGATAACATTTCTACTCGCCATTACAGGGTTCTTTGCCTGTAAAAAGGTGGAGAATAAAGTTTATTTTGAGGGCGGCACAGCCCCGGTAATATCGGCTAATAGTACGTCTGTTAGCCTCGAGCCGGGCTCTGAAAACGACGAAGCTATAACATTCAAATGGACGAATCCGGAATACAGATTTACTACCGGCATAAGTTCACATGATGTGAATTATACACTTGAAATAGATACCGTAGGAGGTAATTTCTCAAGTGGGGCCAAGTTTTCGACTGTGATAGCAAAAGAATTGTCCATAACTTATACGGTAGGTCAATTAAATACTATCCTGGGTAATACAATGCTACTTCAACTTGATCCACGCAGACAATACAGACTGGAAGCCAGAATAATTTCAAGTATTGGTGATGCAGTAAAAATTATATCATCAAACAAAGTTACATTTACTTGCACTCCTTTCCCTCCGCCCCCCAAAGTTCCTGTTCCTGCTACCGATAATCTTTGGATAACCGGTAATGCAGTTGCTGGTGGATGGACTAATTCTCCTCCTGATAATCAAAAGTTCACAAAAATCAATCGAACTCAATATGAATTAGTAATTGATATGCTAGGTGGTGGCGGTTACAAACTTTTGCAAGAGTATGATTGGAATTCTCAGTATCATATGCTTGATGGAGGAACCTGGGAAGGTGGTGATTTTGAGAAAAAGAACTCTGATCCGCAATTCCTTGGGCCGCCCGAAGCAGGTACTTACAAAATAACAGTAAACTTTCAATTAGGCAGGTTTACAGTTGTAAAGCAATAACCTTTAAATAATTTAGTTTATGAAAATATTCAATAAAACATCGGTATTGGCTATGATTGCAGGTCTCTTTATTTTCTCTGCCTGTGAGAAAGCTGATCCTTTAACTGTATACCCTGATGGCATTGCCACAGTATTGAGTGCTTCTACTGCAACGGTAGCCCCAGCCCCGATTGATTCTAATAAAGTTGCGCTTACACTTAGCTGGACTGATCCGAAATACGGACAGGATTCTTCCCTTTATAAGTATCTGATAGAAGTAGATTCTTCGGGCCGTGATTTTGCAAAGGCAAAAAAATTCATTGTTACAGGTAAGCGTACGTATTCGTTTTTGGCAAAGGAAATCAATGCTATACTTTTAAGTTATGATTTTGATTTTAATAAAGCTTATGATGTAGATGTGCGCCTCAGCGCATCCTATGGAAATAACAATGAACAGAAGAAGTCAAATACGCTTAAGCTCCGCATGACTCCTTACAAGGTTCCTCCCAAAATAGCTTTGCCTGAAAGTGGACGATTATTCATTGTTGGTGATGCTACTACTTTTGGATGGGATAATAACGCTGCACCTCCATCTTTCCCACCCATTCGTGAATTAACCAGAATTGATGAAACAACCTGGGGAGGTGTTTATAACTTCACTGGCAGCAGTGTTTATAAAATTCTCCAAACACAAGGGGTATGGGGTACTCAGTTTCACATGCTTGATGGTGGAACAGCTTACGCTGGTTCATTTGAACAGCGTGATGCAGACCCTGGATTCCCTAGTCCAAACCCAGGAGGATGGCATTTATTGATCCTGAATTTCCAAAAAGGAACCTATACTGTAACCACTGATGAACTTTGTCCGGATGATTTATGGTTAACCGGTGATGCTGTAGGTGGATGGACAAATACTCCTTCTGATGGCAACAAGTTAACGAGATTAACCAATGGCGAATTTGAAATCGAATATACTTGGGCATCAACTCCATCAGGTGCATTCAAGTTTCTTTCAAATCAAGGTCAATGGCAGCCTCAGTTTGGTCAAAAAAAATCAAGTACTGTAGTGGGAGAGCTTGGTGCTAATTATGGCGGTTCAGACGATCCGGATGCTATTCCGGCCCCAGCAACGGCTGGAACTTACAAGATTAAAGTCAATTTTGTAACCAAAATGTATTCGGTTACAAAACAATAAAATATTTTATTGTATGATGATGGGCTGCCCAATTAATAAAGGCAGCCCATTTTTTGTTAATGATATTCCCCTCGTGACTATGGCCCCGCCCTTATTTTCATTACCTTTGCACCCTTAATTTCAAAAGAATATGTCGTCCATACGGGAACAGTTGGATTTGAGCCGGTTACCCCAGCACATTGCCATCATTATGGATGGGAACGGGCGATGGGCAAAAGAGCAGGGGCAGGATCGCCTCTACGGCCATTTTCATGGAGTTGAGAGTGTGAGAAATATTGTGGAAGGCTGTGCAGAGCTGGGCGTTAAATATCTCACACTGTATGCGTTCAGTACTGAAAACTGGGACCGGCCTATTGAAGAGGTAACCGGGCTGATGGAGTTATTAGTGGATTCTATCCGCAAAGAAACTTCCACCCTGAAAAAGAATAATATCAGGCTCCATGTCATTGGCGATACAAACATGTTACCGGAGTATGCACGTAAAGAGTTGCAGGAAAGCCTTGAGGAGTTAAAAGACAATACAGGGTTGAATGTGATTATGGCACTCAGCTATAGTAGCCGATGGGAAATTGTGAATGCCATAAAGAATATTGCAGCCGATGTGAAGCTGGGCAAGTTGCAGCCTTTTGAAATAGACCAGGATACTATCAAGGATTATCTTACCACCCGTGAGTTTCCGGATCCGGAATTGATGATTCGCACAAGTGGTGAGTACAGAATCAGCAATTTCCTTTTATATCAATTGGCCTATGCAGAATTGTATTTCACCAATGTAAGATGGCCCGATTTCAGAAAAGAAAATCTATATGAAGCAATCCTGGATTTCCAAAGCCGTCAAAGGAGATTTGGTAAAACCGGGGAACAGATAAAGGCAGAAAAACAGTCGGCTTCGGGATGAAATGTACTTTAACAAAGAGTTTCACTAAAAGCAGTTATTTTGCCGACCGGCTCAAGTAACAGGGGCCGGGAAACCCCAACAAACAACAACTAAACGGAAAGAATTTTTAATGTATTCCCATAAGATAGTCTGTATATTAATCAGCGCACTTGTATTCTTCCAGTCTTCAGTCCTGGCACAGCAAACAGATACCGTTAAACCTGTTTCTGTAGATCCGGAACTGGAAGCTATATTCAATTCCAAAACACCTAAGGAATATACCATTGCAGGTATTACTGTTTCCGGTTCCAAAACATTTGATTCTGCATTACTGGTTTCAATCAGTGGTATAGCAATCGGAGATAAAGTGTTTTTACCCGGAGGTGATTTGTTCAGCAGGGCCATCACTTCAATCTGGCGTCAACAATATTTTGACGACGCAGCCATTTATATCACAAAAATTGAAGGGAAAGATATTTATATTGAAATTGCGGTAACAGAAAGATCAAGATTGGGGAATTTTTCGTTTACCGGGATTCGCAAAGGGGAAATCGATGAGCTCAAAGAAAAAATCGGCTTATCACCTAATAAAGTTATAACTGAAAATCTGCGTCGCACCAGTATTGAAAGTATCGAAAAATTTTATACAGAGAAGGGATACCGTACTGTAAAAGTGACGATCTCGGATTCAAAAAATAAAACCAATCCAAATTTTACTGATCTCACTTTTAATGTAACAAAGGGGTCAAAAGTGAAGATTGAAGAGGTGTTTTTCTCAGGCAATGAAGTGGTAAACAACCTGCGACTGAAAAAGCAATTTAAAAACACAAAAGAGAGGGCCCGGTTTACGTTGTATCCCAACGAAGATCAACCGAAATATGGCCGGAAGGATTCCGTTACGTTTAAAGAATTTATTGCACAAAAGGGATTTCTGCATATCAGTAAAATCAAAGACTTTATTGATCCATGGTTCCGGTTTAAATTGTTTTCATCTTCCAAATTCAACCAGGCAAAGTATACAGAAGACAAAGAGAAAGTGTTGAGTTATTACAATTCACTTGGATACAGGGATGCGATTATTGAAAAAGATACAGTGTATTATAACCGCAAGGGAAATCTTTTGGTTGAAATTAAAGTGTCTGAAGGCAAACAGTATTATTTTGGAAATATCAGCTGGAGAGGAAATACAAAGTACAGTGATTCACTGTTGACAGAAATTCTGGGAATCAAAAAGGGAGATATTTATAATCTCGAAAACCTGAATAAGAAACTGGGTAAACAATTATCACAGGAAGGTGGTGATATCAGTGGCTTATATATGGATGATGGTTATCTCTTCTTCCGCATTGAACCAATTGAGACAAGAGTATATAACGATACAATCGATTACGAAATCCGTATATCTGAAGGTCCTCAGGCAACCATTCGTGCGGTGAATATTTCCGGAAATGATAAAACAAAAGAATATGTGATCCGGAGAGAAATCCGTACCGTCCCTGGTGAAAAATTCAGCCGTTCTGATCTCATCCGTTCTAACCGTGAACTGGCTGCACTAAACTATTTCAACCAGGAAAAAATTGGTATTAATCCGGTACCAAATCCAGACGATGGTACAGTTGATATCAACTATACGTTAGAAGAAAAATCCAGTGATCAGCTGGAACTTAGTGCAGGTTGGGGAGGTTTGATTGGCCTTACTGGAACACTGGGGATCACGTTCAATAATTTCTCAACGAAGAACTTTTTCAAAAAATCATCCTGGCAACCGCTTCCTTCCGGCGACGGGCAGCGTTTGTCTTTGCGTATGCAATCGAACGGACCATCTTTCAGTTCACAGAATTTTTCGTTTACAGAACCATGGTTAGGCGGTAAGAAAAGAAATTCGTTCAGCATCAATTTGTTCAGAACCAAACTGGCAAATGCGTTCGATCCGTTAACAGGCTTACCTATCCGCCAGAAATCAGTAGACAGGTATTTACGCACCATGGGTGTGGGTATTTCATTGGGTAAACAATTAAAATGGCCCGATGATTATTTCAGCCTCATTACCTCAATAAACTATACTCAGTATAAATTACGGAAGTACCCCATTTTCCCGGAGTTGGATAGTGGTACATCGAATAACTTCAACATCCGTATTGCACTTCAACGTTCAAGCGTGGATCAGCCAATGTTCCCACGTTCTGGTTCGAATTTCTCATTGACTGCAACATTTACACCACCATGGTCCTTGTTCAGAGATGAAGCGAAATATAATAATGTTGCTGAAAAATATCGTTTGGTTGAATATCACAAATGGCGTTTAAACTATGAATGGTTTGTGCCGATTGGTAAACCAATGGGCGCCGAAAAGAATCGCCAGTTTGTGTTACGTGCAGCTGCCAAATTTGGTTTCCTCGGACGTTATAACACGAACATGCCTTTATCACCATTTGAACGTTTCCAGGTGGGTGATGCAGGCTTACAAAACAATTTTGGTATCATTGGTTACGACATCATTGCACACAGAGGTTACCCGGTTTATGATAACAGTAATCCCCGTGTGAACAACTCCAACCAGTCTTCTGCGAATCAGTTCTTTACAATATTCAACAAGTATAGTCTTGAAATGCGCTATCCGCTCAGTACAAACCCCAGCAGCACCATCTTTGGTCTGGCTTTCTTCGAAGCTGCAAACGGATGGTATGATTTTAAAGAGTACAATCCGTTCAAATTGCGCAGAAGTGCGGGTTTAGGTATGCGATTCTTCCTGCCTATGTTTGGTTTGCTAGGATTTGATTACGGTATAGGATTTGATCGTTCTTTTCCCGGAGCAAAGCTGAAAGATCTGAGTCGTTTCACCTTCATGCTTGGATTTGAACCAGAATAAGCAATACTGTTAACTACGGTTACAGAAAATATAAATACAGACAAATGAAAAAGATTTTCCTCTTCACTTTTGGTTTGCTGTTGTTTACCACAGCCTTGAATGCACAACGTTATGCAATCATTGATACCAAGTATATTCTGAGTAAAATCCCGGAATATAAAGATGCCAATTCCAAACTTGAAGAGATTGCCGATGCATGGCAGAAAGAAATTGACCAGATTCAGGCCGATCTCGACAAAATGTACAGGGTTCTGGATGCAGAAAGAGCTATGCTCACTCCTGAACTGCTGAAAAAAAGGGAAGATGAAATTTTTAATAAAGAGAAGCAGGTGCGTGATTTACAACGCAGAAGATTTGGATACGAAGGCGACTATTTCCGCAAAAAGCAGGAACTCGTGAAACCCATACAGGACAGGGTTTTCAATGCCGTTCAAAAACTGGCAACAGAAAGAATGTATGACTTCATTTTGGATAAAAGTGAAGGAATTACTGTTATATTTGCCGACCCCAAACTGGATAAAAGCGATGATGTATTGAAGATTCTGGGTGTTAAACTTTAATTAACGTACATCTGTCTTTGCAACCCCGGAAGGGTGTAAGTACACTTAAATAAAAACAATAAACACACACATGAAAAAGGTAATTCTTATTGCGTTGGTAGCGGTTCTGTCAGTAGGATCTGTATCTACAGCTGTGGCGCAAAAATTCGGACACATTAATACGGCTGAACTTCTGGCTGCTATGCCTGAAACCAAAAAGGTTCAGGAGAAAATGCAAAAGCTTCAGGATTCTCTGAATACTTCTTATGCAGAATTGATTAAAGAATACAGAGAAAAAGACAGCATTATCCGTGTGGATTCTGTAAAATGGACTCCTGCAAAGAAAGATATCAAATTCAAAGAATTTCAGGATTTAGGCGAAACACTTCAGAATTACGCAACACTTGCTCAACAATACCTGCAACAGAAAGAACAGGAATTTGTAGCTCCTATTCAAAGGGCAGCATTGGAAGCCATCCAAACGGTTGCTAAAACAAACGGATATACATACGTATTTACTTCTGAAGCCTTATTGGTGGCACCTCCTTCTGATGATATTCTTCCTCTGGTGAAGAAATATCTGAAAATTCCGGATGCGCCTCCTGCAACTCCCAAGAAGCAATAATCGCAATCATAAAATTGAAATCCCTCGTTACCACGGGGGATTTTTGTTTTGAGATGTAACAGTATTTTACGAATCTGAAGTTTTACCTTCACAGAAGCAGAAACCAGTTATTGTATGCAGCAGGGAGCAATTGGAATATTTGATTCAGGGTATGGCGGCCTCACGGTTATGAAAGAAATCGTAAACGCTTTGCCAAAATATCAATACATCTACCTGGGCGATAATGCCCGTGCTCCTTATGGCACACGCAGTTTTGATACAGTATATCGTTATACACTGGAAGCTGTCAGGTGGTTTTTTGAACAAGGCTGTCCGCTGGTGATTCTGGCCTGCAACACAGCTTCTGCCAAAGCGCTCCGAACCATACAGCAAAATGACCTTCCACATCTGAACCCCGAAAACAGAGTGTTGGGCGTAATCAGGCCTACTGCAGAAATTGTAGGCAGGTTCTCATTCACTGGTAACGTAGGCGTTTTAGCCACATCCGGCACTGTGCAATCAGAATCTTATGTGCTGGAGATTCACAAGTTTTTCCCGCATGTACAGGTGTACCAGCAGGCTTGTCCCATGTGGGTTCCACTGATTGAAAACAATGAACATGAGAGTGAAGGAGCCGATTATTTTGTAAAAGAAGGACTTTCAAACCTCTTGCAAAAGGAGCCCCAGATAGATACTGTTTTGCTGGGTTGTACGCATTATCCGCTTCTCTTACCTAAGATCCGGAAATATCTTCCCGAAGGCATTAATCTGATTTCCCAGGGAAAAATTGTGGCCGATAGCCTTTCCGACTACCTGAAACGGCACCCGGAAATAGAAAAAAGGCTTAGCCGTGGGGAAGAGCGGAAGTTCTATACCACCGATTCTGTAGACGATTTTAATGCCCATGCCCGGTTGTTTTATGGAGAAACCATTTCGGCACAACATGCCGAAACAGGCAATTAAAAGCCGAAAAAATGTACTCCGGATGCCTTCTTTTGGGCAGTTTCCCTTACCTTTGCCGTCCTTTCACAAACAGCGGGAAGTGGTGTTCTCACTGGGTGATATCAATCCGAATTGATCGGACCGGCTTCTCACCGGAATTTTTAAAAAGGAAAAAACAGAATTAAAATGGCACAAAAACGTACATACCAACCTTCTAAACGTCGTCGTAAAACCACACACGGTTTCCGTCAGCGTATGCAGGATGCAAACGGCCGCAAAGTTTTAGCTAGTCGTCGTAAGAAAGGACGTCATAAACTGACTGTGAGCGACGAGCGTGGCGCAAAAAAATAATAAGTTTCTATCACGAAATAGTTAAAGTCCCGGACAATACACCGGGACTTTTTTATTTTTGAACAAGTGCAACAACGTACACGATACACACTGGGCAGGAATGAACGATTAAAAAGCCGTAAACAGATTGAGTTTTTATTCAGCAAGGGGCAATCCTTTCACAGTTCACCTTTCAAAGTATATTATTCTGCCGTTCCGGTAACCGATAAGCGCAGACAAATGCAGTTTGCTGTTGGTGTGGGTACCCGTTATTTCAAACATGCGGTTGATCGTAACAGGATAAAAAGGCTTATACGAGAAGCCTATCGTTTGCAAAAACATGAATTGCAGCAAATGATGGAACGAGATGAATTACAACTGACCATGTTTTTCATTTTTACCGGTAAGGCTGCTCCTGATTTTAAAATTACAAAAGAGAAAATGAAAGCAGCATTAGATAAACTTATTGCCGGTTTGCAATGAAGACAATCAAACAGATATTCAGTTTTCCGTTTATAGTATTGATCCGTTTTTATCAATATGTGATTAGTCCGGCTATTGGTCCCAAATGCCGGTATACACCCACCTGCAGTCAATATGGGATTGAAGCGCTGAAAAAATATGGCCCCATTAAAGGTTTATGGCTTACAATAAAAAGGGTAAGCAAATGCCACCCATGGGGCGGTAGCGGATATGACCCTCTTCCGTAAAAAAAAGACCCGTTTTGCAACGGGCCTTGAATTTTCAGTTTAAAAGGACTTATTTATTTCGCAGCTGCAAAACGATCTGCCACTTTATTCCAGTTTACTACGTTCCAGAAAGCACCTAAATAATCGGCACGGCGGTTTTGGTATTTGAGATAATAAGCATGTTCCCAAACATCCACACCCAATACAGGTGTTCCTTTTACTTCTGCCAGATCCATTAAGGGATTGTCCTGGTTAGGAGTGGAAATGATTTCCAGTTTGCCATCTTTCACTATCAGCCACGCCCAGCCACTGCCAAAACGGGTCATACCGGCAGCCGCAAATTTTTCTTTGAATGCATCAAAAGAACCAAATGCTGCAGCGATTGCATCGGCTAAATCGCCGGAAGGAGCGCCACCAGCATTGGGCGCCAATGATTCCCAGAAGAAGGTGTGATTCCAGTGACCGCCACCATTGTTACGAACAGCAGCAGATATTTTGCCAGCGTTTGCCACGAGTTCTTCTAACGATTTGCTTTCGTGTTCTGTTCCGGCAATTGCCTTATTGAGATTGTCAACATAAGCCTGGTGGTGTTTACCATGATGAATCTGCATGGTTAATGTGTCAATATGCGGTTCCAATGCTTCGTGAGCATAAGGAAGAGGTGCTAGTGTAAAAGGCATAATTCTAAATTTTCAGTTATTAAAAATATTATTTATCTGCAAGTGCCAAAGGTACTATCAATACCCTTTCTATGGTAACACAAAATGTCAACGTTTTGTTTTAAAAAAATCTTTCATCAGGCTGCTGCATTCATTTTTTAAAATTCCTTTTGTGACTTCGGCTTTCTGGTGGAACGGGGAAATTTCCTTTGTAACACGGGCATGGCCGTTCTTTTCATCATCGGCACCCCATACAATGCGGCCCAGTTTGCTCCAGTACATAGCACCGGCGCACATGAGGCAGGGTTCAACTGTTACATACAATGTGGCTTCGGGAAGATATTTTGCCCCCAGGTAATTAAAAGCAGAGGTTAACGCAATGATCTCTGCATGAGCGGTGGGGTCATTCAGCTTTTCCACTTCATTATGACCACGGGCAATAATCCTGCCATCCACCACTACAACAGCGCCCACGGGTACCTCACCTTCGTCAAATGCAATCATTGCTTCTTTCAAAGCCTGCTGCATGAAATATTCGTCTGATTTTGGGAGAATGCTGTCTGTCATTTCGTTTTTTGTTTGGCGATATCCAGCTTTTCTTTTCTTCGTTGCTGCTGTAAAAAACCGGTGCCAAAAGTAAGTTTTTTTGCAGTGGCTGAAGTTTCATTCATGATGCGCCAGAAAGGTGTGATTTTGCTGATGGGTTTTCCCATGCCCAATTCTTCATATGCAGCTTCTGCAACGATGCGCAGGAAGATACCTGCCGTAACCGGACATGTTTTATCTGCATGAAATTCGGCGGCAAGGTCTTTGCGCATTTGTGAAAGTGTTCCTTCTTTTCCCTTTGGAATCTGGCGGATATATTCGTCCACAATAAGTGGTGTGGCAATCAACATTGTTTCACCTTTTTTTATATCAGCAAAATCTTTATCTGTTTTTTTTACTTCTGCTTCTTTGGATATATCTCTTTTTTCCATCCATGATTTAGGTTGGTAGGCACACATAAAACAATATTTCAGGCAAGGTAATCCCGAGATGGTGTTTGTTACAATGATTTTGATCAAAGATTCAAAAGTGGACAAGCAGAACTTCCTGTAAATTTACAATTAAAGAATCAGCACGGTTTGTGCTTTCCTGTAAAAACGAATCAATGAATCAATCATCAATATCTCAGCAATTAGAAAAGCAAAGAGCTTATTTTTTAACGGGCGAAACAAAGTCATACCAGTTTCGCCTGGAACAGTTAAAGAAGCTGAAGAAAGCAATTTTGAAATATGAGAAAGAATTGCATGATGCTTTGTATGCCGATTTAAAAAAGAATGTGGAAGAAAGCTGGGTAACCGAAACGGGTTTCCTGCTCTCTGAAATAAGGGCTGTGATCAAAGATTTGAAATACTGGATGCAGCCGGAACGGGTATCCACTAATTTACTCAATCTGCCATCGTCCAGTTATGTATATAAAGAGCCGCTGGGAGTGGTGTTGATTATAGCACCATGGAATTATCCGTTTCAGTTGCTGTTTGCGCCGCTGGTAGGCGCTATTGCTGCCGGTAATTGTGTGGTATTAAAGCCCAGTGAGTTTGCTCCTCATACAGATGCGGTGATGGGAAAGATTATTGGTGAATTGTTTTCTCCCGAATATGTTTTGTATGCATCCGGTGATGGTGCGGTTATTATTCCGGAAATGATGAACCAGTTCCGGTTTGATCATGTGTTTTATACCGGTAGTACAACCGTTGGAAGAATCATTTATAAAATGGCGGCAGAACAACTGGTGCCCGTAACCCTGGAACTGGGTGGTAAAAGCCCTTGCGTGGTGGAGGCAGATGCCAACCTGAAAGTGGCGGCACGTCGTATTGCACTGACAACTTTTTCAAACGCCGGACAAATGTGTGTAGCACCGGATTATTTATTGATTCACGAATCGGTTAAAGGTGCATTTGTTCAGGAGTTTATAAGTATGATACAGCAATTTTTTGGCGATAAATCAGAAGATAGTTATAACTATGGAAAGATTATCAATGAAAAACAGTTTGATCGTCTTGTGAAGTATCTGTCTGCCGGCAAAATAGTTTACGGCGGAAGATATGATAAGAGTAAACTTTTTATTGAACCCACTATTCTGGAAAATATAAAGGAAAATGATCCGGTGATGCAGGAGGAAATCTTCGGGCCAATTGTGCCTGTCATCACTTATAAAACAAAAGAAGAGGCGCTGGCCATTATTCAGAAACATCCCAATCCATTGGCGTTTTATGTTTTCACTTCCGGAAGTAAAAATGAAAAGTGGTGGTTGGATCGGGTTGCCTTTGGAGGAGGTTGTGTGAATAATGCAAGCTGGCATTTAACCAATCATCAGTTGCCATTTGGAGGGAGAGGTTTCAGCGGAACAGGTGCTTACCATGGAAAGCATTCGTTCTTAACGTTCAGCCACCAGAAATCGGTGATGAAAACCCCAACATGGTTTGATCCGGCTGTGAAATATCCTCCGTTTAAAGGAAAATTAAAACTTTTTAAACTGGTGATCCGTTAACGATGAAACGTTTTCTGAAAATAACAGCTTTTGGCATTATCCTTTTCATGGCTTATGTGTTGTATGTAAATAAAAACTCAGGTGATATGACAATCCGTCAAAAAGTATTGAAAGCAGTCTATCCGGCTTTCATGTGGCTACAAGGTAAGAAAGCAGCTAAGTTCTGGCAGGAAAATGTGCAACCAGGGGTTTCGTTTTATTCATTAGCAGCAAGTGCTAATAATGGAAAGATGTTTTCTTTTGAACAGCTGAAGGGTAAAAAAGTTTTGCTGGTGAATACAGCAAGCGACTGCGGTTATACGGGCCAGTACGATGAGTTACAACAATTGCATGAACGATTCAAAGACAAACTGGTGATCATTGGATTTCCGGCCAACGATTTTAAAGAGCAAGAAAAAGGAAGTGATGAAGAGATTGCTCAGTTTTGTAAAATAAATTTTGGCGTAACGTTTCCGTTAATGAAGAAATCTTCTGTTGTGAAAGGTCCTGAACAGAACCCTGTGTTCCGATGGCTGACAGATGCATCACAGAACGGATGGAACAATCAGCAGCCCAAATGGAATTTTTCCAAATACCTGGTAAATGAAAAAGGGGAGTTGACGAATTATTTTGATCCGGCTGTGTCTCCAATGAGTGAAGAATTAATTAAAGCAATCGAATAATGAATTATGAGTAAGGAGTTTTCAGATCTCCGTTTGGAGATCGCCAATAGTATCACACACGGAATGGGAATTATATTTGGTATTGCTGCCTTTCCTGTGCTGAGTTCACTGGCTGTTACGAAAGACCATCTTGTTGCTGTAGTAGGGGCATCTGTTTTTGGTTTTTGTTTCATCCTCTTGTTCAGCTTCTCTACCTTGTATCATGCGTTTCAGAACGAACGGGCAAAAAAAGTACTGCGGGTATTTGATCACATCAGCATTTACTTTCTGATTGCAGGAACATACACGCCGTTTCTTTTGAATTATATGATGAATACAACCGGTATCATTATGCTCAGTGTTTTGTGGGGGTTAACGCTGCTGGGTATTATATTTAAAATTTTCTTTACCGGGCGGTTCAACTTTGTTTCTACCATCATCTACCTAGCTATGGGTTGGATTTTGCTCTTCAGTGGCCCGCAGTTTTTTAAAGCAATCCCAACAGATGTAATGACGATGATTGCTATTGGGGGTGGTTTGTATACGATCGGTGCTGTATTTTACATGTGGCATAAATTGTATTACCACCATGTAATCTGGCATTTGTTTGTACTGGCGGCTGCCATCTGTCATTATGTGGCAGTGCTGTTAATGATCTGATTCATTGGATGAAAACCAGGAAATAATTTTATCTTTCTGAATACTATGCATACGTTATCCAATCCTGCCAGTAAGGAGCAACTGGTGAACCGCATTCAATCACTGGCAGCTATCAGTCATCGTCAGTGGGGAACTATGACGGTTGAAGAAATGCTCTGGCATTTGCGCAGTCAGCTTGAGTTAGCCTTAGGAATCGAAAAGCAAACCACACAAATGAAATCTGTCTTGAGCTCGCCACCTTTGCGTTGGCTCACCATTTATGTGATTCCGTGGCCTAAAAGCACACCTACGGCACCGGAGATGAATGTAAAGAAATCAAACCCGGCTGTGAAAAGCATAGAAGTTGAAAAGCAGTTGTTATTGCAACGGCTGGAAGAGGCATCGGCTGCTACATCGTTAGGGCCACACCCTTTATTTGGTAAGATGAGTAAAACCATGTGGTCACGATTGATCTGGAAACATGTAGATCATCATCTTCGTCAATTTGGGGTTTAATATGGAGTACAACGACTGGATTGGTACAATTGGGGTGGGCATGATTTTGCTTGCTTATTTTTTACAGGTGTTTGGTTGGGTTACCAACAATGGGTATGTGTTCCTGCTGCTGAACATTGTTGGATCCGGACTTGCCTGTTATGCTTCCATTCTTATCAATTATCAACCCTTTATTGTATTGGAAGGTGTATGGTGCATCGTTTCAGTAATAGCCTTCGTCAAACGATTAATCAAAACAACAACGTATGTTTCATAAAACAGATATTGAGAAATATTTTAATGCTGAGAAAGCCGAAAGCCTTTTGTTTCTTGGCATTGGTGTTGCTGCAGTGATTACAGCATTGATTTTCTTTTTTTATCTCAAAACAGGTTTTTATAAAGGAGCTGCTATTCCATTCGTATTAGTTGGGTTGTTGTTAGGAGTTGTTGGTTATACAGTTTATGTGAGGAGTGATGAAGACCGCATTCGCAATGTGTATGCATATGACCTGAATCCGGGTGAGTTGAAAGAAAAAGAAATTCCGAGAATGGAAACAGTAATGAAAAATTTTATCCTCTACCGTTATACAGAAATTACATTGGCTATTATTGGAATGGGTTTATTTTTCTTCTTTCGTAACCAGGAATCACAAGTGTTCTGGAAAGGGCTTGGACTTGGTTTGTTTATGATGGCATTGATTGCATTAAGCGCCGATTATTTTGCTGAGAAAAGGGGAGCGGTGTATTTGAAAGGGCTGAAGTTGTTTGTGAATGGGTCGGAACGCTTCCAGCGGTCTGAACCCTAGTCATAAAAATGTTGAATTGCTTTTTCTGACAGGAGCATGCTGTTTTCATCGCTAAAATCTTTCGGACTCATACCAGTAAATTCAAAGAAAATTTTTTGATTGCATAAGCTTCCGTTTCTGATTCCTGCATAATCTTTAAAAGATGAATAGGCCCATTCTGAAGGGCTGTTTACAATTTTAGCTTCTACTGGATTTTGATATAAGTAAAACATACATTTTTCAACTGGGTTATACTGACGGGAGTCGTTTGAGTCATTCAGATGTTTGGCTTTTGTTTTTTGCTGGAATAAAGAACCAATAGTGCCATTTTGTTTATTAATTGCCTGAGAGTAGCTGCTTAAAAGTATTCCGATACGGTAAGAGAGTTCCTGCATGGGCTTGCCTCCAAATGATTTTCTTTCTGAAACACTTTGCCTATTTGTATAAATGATCAAATGAAAATGATTGGGCATTAAACAATATCCGATTATTTCACAAACAGGACTTAATTGATGTCTTATCTTTTTTAGAAAAAATAAATAGTTGTTATCGGAGAAGAAAACAGGCTGTTTGTTGTTTCCTCGGTTGTAAACATGATAGAATTCATTCAGATGGAAATACATGATTTTTCATTTAGTTAGCCAGTCGGGGCGCTTTGAGCGACCTGACGATTGAAGGTTGTCAATTAAATGATGATTACTTTGTGTAAGACGTTGTTTGAATATGATTTTTTTGATTTGTATGAAGAAGGTGATTCAGGCCGCTGGAAGCGTCCCGACTCGATTATAAGTTTGTTGGAAAATGATCTAGGTCAGAAATAAATAGCAGGATGTAGAAGTTGGATATAATGTAAACTTGTGTATAACGATTCAGGCCGCTGATAAGCGTCCCGACTCTAATTAATCGGGCACTTCTCGTGATAATTAATCAATTCAATCTTTGATCGTTCAAATTCAAAGCCTTTGAACTTCACCAATATTTCATCTAATACAGCGTCAATTTCTTCCACTGTATTTAAGATCACCAGTTTGCTGCGGTATTCTTTGATATTAGGTAATCCTTTCAGGTAATTGGCATAGTGGCGCCGCATTTCAAAAATGCCAATCTTAGGACCTTTCCAATCATAGGATTTATGTAAATGTTTACGGCATACTTCCACCCGTTGTTCAATGGAGGGAGGAGGTAAGAGTTCGCCCGTTTTTACAAAGTGTTTGATCTCATTAAAGATCCAGGGATAACCAATGGCGGCACGTCCAATCATTACTCCATCCACACCATACCGGTTTTTGTATTCCAAGGCTTTTTGTGGTGAATCAATATCACCATTTCCAAAGATCGGTATCTGTATGCGTGGATTGTTTTTCACTTTACCAATGAGTGTCCAATCTGCTTCGCCTTTATACATCTGCACACGGGTACGTCCGTGAATGCTCAGTGCTTTAATTCCCACATCCTGCAATCGTTCGGTCACTTCTTCAATATTCTTCGTGCTTTCATCCCAGCCCAATCTTGTTTTCACAGTAACAGGGAGTGATGTTGATTTCACAACAGATTCGGTGAGCCGCACCATCAAATCAATATCTCTCAACACACCTGCTCCGGCTCCTTTCAATGCTACTTTTTTTACCGGGCAACCGAAGTTAATATCCACCAGGTCGGGGTTTACTGTTTCGCAGATTTTTGCACTCAGGCCCAGCGCTTCTTCATCGCCACCAAAAATCTGGATACCAAAGGGACGTTCTTCTTCATCAAAATCCAGTTTCTGCCGGCTTTTGATAGCATCACGGATGAGCCCTTCGCTGCTGATGAATTCACTGAACATGAGATCGGCTCCGTTGTCCTTGCAAACAGCACGGAACGGCGGATCACTCACATCCTCCATGGGGGCCAGGAGGAGCGGGAACTCAGGAAGCGATATGTTGCCTATCTTTACCACGGTCAGTTAAAAGAGCTGCAAATTTAATCACTTTCAGGGAGTTCATATGGATCAATATCAACTGGAGCAACATCAGTATCAACGGAAAATGCAACCCGGCGTAGAGTTCCTCATTCTCATTGGTTTATGGGTGGCCTGCCTGGTGGTGGGCAGTATGGCAACCATTCCCATCTGGATGATTATGACGGGCAAATCGATTTTTGATCTTGAAAAAGGAATCATGGATCCGGCCAATGTGGAAGCATTGAAAGTAATGCAGGTGGTTTCAACGGTTATCATCTTTTTTATACCAGCCTTTGTAACGGCTCGTATTGCTGGTAGCAAACCGTTCGGCCGGTTAGGTTTTGCAGGCGGAGTGAAAGGCGACAGAGCCATTATTGCAGCCCTGCTCATGCTTTGTGCATTACCGTTAGTGGGATATCTGGCCGAAGTGAACAAAGCCATTCCCATTTCTGCTTCACTAAAGAAAATATTCGACACTTTTGAATCACAATATGAAGAGCAGGTGAAACTGATGGCTACTTTCAAATCGCCGGCCGATTATGTGATTGCACTCTTTATCATAGCTTTTCTTCCTGCTTTAGTAGAAGAAACATTTTTCCGTGGTGCATTGCAGAATATTCTTATGCGCTGGTATGGTATTTCCTGGCTCGTGATTTTTATTTCCGGTTTTATTTTCAGCGCTATTCACTTTTCATGGTACGGCTTTATACCCAGACTGGCATTGGGTATGGTGCTGGGATATATTTTTTATTACACAGGTAATTTGTGGTACAGCATCATTGCACACTTTTTTAATAACGGATTGATGGTAACGATTCTGTACTGGCAATACCTCAAACATAAAAAGATTGATACTGAAGTGGGCGATAGTGCGCCGTGGTGGGCCGGACTCATCAGCCTGGTTGTGGTAGTGGGTTTGTTTGTTGTACTGAAGAGGATTTCGGCCACCAAAGTACATCCCGATAGTATTGCTTCATCATCCAATCATAATCTTTATTCCTGATGGCCTGGAACTGGAAAACGTTTAACACACGTGCACTCACTGCTCTTTTATTTGCAGCTGTGATGCTGGCGGGTTTGCTTATTAATGAATGGACCTTCCTGCTGTTGTTTACAGTGATTCATTTTGGTTGCTGGTATGAGTACCAGAAATTGGTTGGATTGATTGATGCAGGCTATCGTTCCATTCATCCCCTGCATAGGTATGGTGTGATGCTGGCAGGTTTCAGCCTGATGCTGTTCCTTACCAAAGATTGGTACATTACCTCCTCTGTTTCGTTGTATTCTATTGGCTGGATGCTGGGATTGGTAAGTGTGTTTGTTTTGCCTGTGATTGAAATCTTATTCAGCCGGCAGGTGAATTTTAAGAACGTCGCTCATTCTTTTTTTGGATTGGTATACATCTCCCTCAGTTTTGCATTGTTGCTGAATATACGTAGTGGCGCATTGTGGTTGCCGAAGCAGGATGGCAATGTGTTGAGTGGTTTTGCAGAAGTGATGGCAAAAATCAGTGCCTATATTGTGCCGCTGATTATCATTGGTTCTATCTGGATCAATGATACCATGGCTTATATTGTTGGTTCCCTGGTTGGCAAAACACCTCTCAGTTCTGTATCTCCCAAGAAAACCTGGGAAGGAACGATAGGCGGTGTGATTTTATCCGTGCTCATAATGTGGGGCATTGGCAGCTGGAGCCAGTCTTCCTCTGCCTGGTTCTGGGCAGCTATTGCGGCTATTGCTTCTGTAGCCGGAACGGTGGGCGATTTACTGGAAAGCAAATTGAAGCGAATGGCAGGGGTGAAAGACAGTGGTTCCATCATGCCCGGACATGGTGGTTTTCTGGACCGGTTTGATTCCTTGCTGCTGGCTACTCCTTTTGTTTGGTTGTTTTTATGGCTGATTGAATAATTGGCACTTCCCCATGAATCTTTGTACTTTCGCTGCTCAATTGTAGCTATGACTATTCACAGAGAAGGTTTTAAATCTATTTCTATTGCCGCAATCATATTCATCGGCATTAACCTTGTTACATTCAACTGGCTCAGTTCTAGCTGGCCGGTTCTAACTGCTATCATTTTTGCCGCCACGTTGTTTTTATTATTATTTATCATATCCTTTTTCCGTGTTCCCAAGCGGAATTTTGTAAAAGGAAGCAACATCATCACCAGTCCCTGCGATGGAAAAGTAGTAGTGATTGAAGAAGTGGTGGATGTAGAGTACTTCAAAGACAAACGCATTCAGCTGAGTGTGTTTATGAGTCCGGCGAATGTGCACATGAATACCAATCCTATCAGCGGAGATGTATTATACTCTCAATATCACAAAGGAAAATACCTGGTGGCCTGGCATCCCAAATCATCCACCGAAAATGAACGCCATAGTGTGGTGTTGAAGAACGATCGTATTACCATATTGGTAAAACAGATTGCTGGCGCATTGGCCAAGCGGATTGTGAATTATCTCCAACCCGGACAAAAAGTGGAACAAGGCGGTGAGTTGGGTTTTATCAAATTTGGTTCACGTGTGGATCTGTTGTTGCCACCCGATGCAAAAATCAAAGTAAACCTGAATGAAAAAGTACAGGCAGGTATTACGGTATTAGCAGAATATTAATCATATCAAAGAATAAGTAAAAAGCCATGCAAACTGCATGGCTTTTTTATTGCTGATTACTTAGCGGCTACATACTTGCCCGGATCTTTCTGAAACTCCGTTTTACATTCTGTGGAGCAGAAGCCATACACTTTACCATTGTAATGTGCAGTATCGTTCACCCCGGCACTCACCGGCATTTCACAAATGAAATCTTTTTCATTATCAAACTTCACATCTTTGAATTTATCTTGTTCGGAAGTGGCAGATTGTGCATGGTCATGTGTGGAAGATTCCTGGTGGTTAGCGCACGACATCCAGAACAGTGCAGATGCAGCAATGAAGATTTTTTTAATCATTGTTTTTGTTTTTAATATATTTTAAAAAATTGTTTCCAGCTCTTTCAAGTGTGTGATCATATAGGTTGGTTTCACTTCTTTCAGCTCTGCGCCAATGTGATTTACAAATACCGAATCCATGCCTGCGTTCACGGCACCTTGTATATCTGCATCTAAGTTATCACCAATCATAATACTTTCTGCCAGCTGGGCTCCGGTAATGTGTAATGCATATTCAAAAATTTCTTTATTCGGCTTCACACTGTTGCTTTTTTCACTGGTGATCACTTCTTCAAAATACTGTCCCAGGTTGCTGTTGCTGAGCTTGCTCCATTGCGTTTTTTCAAACCCGTTGGTGATGAGGTGCAGCACATAGTTTTTTTCTTTCAGGTGTTGCAGTATTTCATGCGTATACGGAAACAGGTTTTGTTTGGTGGGCAATACCTCCAGGAAATAAACGCTCATCTTTCGTGCCAGTTCTTCACTGCCGATTTTAAATTCCAGTAAAGTGCGCCACATCCGCTTCCATTTCAGGTCTTCAGTGGAAATATATCCATGATGATAGCGGTCCCACAAAATGGCATTGTGATGCAGGTAGTGTTTGCAAAACAGGTCGAAATCATGGATCCCGGCATCATAAAGGTTCAGGTCGTGGTACACATTGTTCAATGTTTCCATTGCATTTTTATCAAAATCCCACAGGGTATGATCCAGGTCGAAGAAGAGATGGCGGTAGCGCATAGTGGTGCAAAGGTAGAGGAATGGTTTACACGGAAAAAAGTTCGTACTTCGTGTTTAAATCTCAGGTTATGAATGTGATTATCACCGGTGCATCCAGGGGAATCGGCAAAGCCATCGCTCAGCAATTTGCTGCAAACGGCCACCAGTTGTTTTTATGTTCCCGAAATGAAGAAGCATTGAACAAAACAAGGGAGGCGTTGCTGGAAGCATACCCGGGGGCAAAGATCAAAGTGAAAGCAAGGGATTTGAGCAACAAAGAAGAAGCAGAGAATTTCGGACAATGGATTGTTGACAATGGTTACCCCATTGATGTACTGGTGAACAATGCCGGTTATTTTCTGCCGGGAAAAGTACACCAGGAGCCCGAAGGTTTAATGGAAGAAATGATGTCCATTAATTTTTACAGCGCTTATTATTTGTCGAGGAAAATTATTCCCATCATGATTCGCCAGAAACAGGGACATATCTTCAACATCTGTTCTATTGCATCATTGAAAGCTTATCCCAACGGCGGATCGTACAGTGTGAGCAAGTTTGCTTTAATGGGCTTTAGTCAGAACCTGCGGGAAGAACTGAAAGAGCACCATATTAAAGTAACGGCAGTTGTACCCGGTGCTGTAATGACAGATTCATGGGGTGATTTTGACAATTCCAACAACCGCATTATGGAGCCCGGAGATGTGGCAAAGATGGTCTATGCCGCCTCTCAGTTATCGCCACAGGCATGCGTGGAGGATATTGTGTTGCGGCCTCAGCTGGGAGATTTATAATGACATCCATTCATCATTCTTCACAATGCGTTTACACCTCTGTTGTACCTGAATGGCGGGCTTGCCATAAATTTGATTTCTATGCCCGTTAAATCATTTTTCATTGCGGTTTGTGTATTACTGCTGTCGTACCAAGCACAGTCGCAGCTTCGTTTAGTGGCCATTCTGGGTAAAGAAACAGTGGAAGTGGGCGAAGTGTTTCAGTTGCAGTTTGTGATTGAAGGGGCGAAGGAGGTGGATGAATTCATGCCTCCTGCCTTCCGGCAACTGGAACGTACCGGTTCTGTAATTCAATCCAGCGGTTGGACCTGGGTGAATGGTTCCCTCGCCGAATATGTAAGTTATACCTACCAGTTACGGGCACGTACCAAAGGAACTATTCCCGTTGCATCGGCTATTGCAAAGATCAAAGGGAAAATGCTTTCTTCTCAGCCGTTGGTGATCAAAGTAGTGGAACGTTCGGTGAATCCATCAGCTGTGATCAAAGAAGAGCAACCCGATTTTTTCTTAGCACCGGGAGAAGATCCGCAGGAAAAAATTAAAAAGAACCTCTTTGTAAAAGTGATCCTCGATAAACAAACCTGCTTTGTAGGTGAACCGGTGATTGCTACGTTTAAACTTTATACAAGACTGGAAAGCGAATCTAAGATTATCAAACGCCCGTCCTTCAATGGTTTTTCTGTTACAGATCTTGCCGAACCTGAAAACGGAATGTTTCAGAAAGAACTGGTCAATGGAAAAATGTATAGCTGTTACCTGCTGCGCAAGGTGATGTTATTTCCCCTGCAATCGGGTGAACTTGAAATTGAACAGGTGGAAATTCAAAACAGGGTGCGATTGATTAAGCCAGATGAATCTTCCAAAGGAAAGAACTGGCTGCAGGACCTTGTTGAAAAAATGAAGAATGCAGAATTGACGCAATCCAATGTTTTAGAAGAGAGTTATACTGCTGTTTCACCTACTATAAAAATTACAGTAAAAGAACTGCCCGAAGAAACCAAACCACAGGGATACAATGGAGCAGTAGGTGATTTTCTTATTGGGGCCACATTGCAACAATCTTCTTTTAGTGCCAATGAAACAGGCTTGCTCAAACTGCGTATTTCCGGTTATGGAAATCTTACCATGCTTACACTTCCGGTGGTACAATGGCCGAGTGGTATTGAGGTGTTTGAAGCAAAATCGAATGAAGAGATTGATAAGAATTCCAATTTGCTGCAAGGAGCCAAGTTGTTTGAAATTCCATTTTCAGCAAAAGAAGGACATTATAAAATTCCGCCTGTTGAGTTTTCTTTTTTTGATCCCGAAGCCAATCAGTATAAAACGATTTATACAGACAGTCTTGAACTGGATGTAAAAAAAGCGCCTTTGCAAGCACGGCTCAAACAAGAGAATGTTTCTGCGTCTACAGAAAAAGTAGTTGTTCCCGATTTGTATTATTGGGCAGGTGGAAGTGTGGCGCTACTGCTGTTGTTGTTTGTTTTTTTTATGCGCAGAAGAAAGGCAATTGTGCAACAACCAATGGATCCGGTTCAGGAAGTGGAGCAACCGGTCGATGCTGATCGAAGGGAAGTGGATGATTTTCTTTTCCGTTGCCGCAGGTTGAAAGATGCCACTAACAAAAAACAATTTGTGCAGGCATTGCTGGATGGTGTAAACGAGTATTTTACTGATCGTTTGAACACAGGGCATCAGCAAGCTCTGATTGTATCAATACTTGAATCAAAACAATTGATTGCTGTTGCAACGCAATACAGGCAACTGGTTCATCATTGTGAATTGATCTTGTTCAGCCCGGTTGAAATGAATATGAATGCAGCACAATTATTGCAGGAAGCAGAACGATTGCTGCAGGAAGCTGAGAAGGAGCTGCTTACTCTTCGTTGACAAATCGATAGCCCACGCCTCTGGCCGAATGAAAATATTCCGGGTTGCGGCTGTCTTTTTCAAAATATTTACGGAAGTTCAGAATGAAATTATCAATGGTGCGTGTGGTGGGATACACATTGTAGCCCCAAACCACCTGCAGGATTTTTTCACGGGTCACCACTTCATTTTTGTTTTCAACCAGCAGGTGTAAGAGCATGCTCTCTTTTTTGCTCAATTGAATTTTTTCTCCTTTGAAATTGATGGCTTCCTGTGCTTTGAAGTCAACTGTATTGTTGCCGAAAGAATAGGTTTCGCCAACAGAATCTTTATCCTGGATTTTTTTATTCTTTTCAATCAGCTTCTCCACACGCAGCAATAATTCTTCCAGGTTGAAGGGTTTGGTAAGGTAGTCATCGGCACCTTTCTTTAGTCCCATCACTCTGTCGCTGCTCGAATTTTTAGCACTCAGCATCAGGATAGGTACTTCGTTTTTGCGGATGCGGATGCTTTCGGTTGCACTGATGCCGTCCATTTCGGGCATCATTACATCCATGATCACGAGATCGAAATATTCATTTTCGATTGCTTTCAAAGCAGCCGATCCATCATTGGCAGTTGTTACCTCGTAGCCTTCCAGTTCCAGGTTGAGCTTTAAGGCATCCTGCAGATGCTCTTCATCTTCTACCAGTAATATGGATGCTTTGCTTGTGCTCATAAAATTCCAGCTGTATCAGAATTGAATTACAAAAATACTTCCATGCGGAGTATTGTCTATCACAAAAATGTCACCATTATGATCTTCAATGATCTTTTTGGTAAGATACAAACCTAATCCGGTCCCTTTAGCCCTTCTTGTTTTTTCATCTCCGATCCGGTAAAATTTCCGGAAGATGAGTTTTTTCTCACTATCGCCGATGCCGCTGCCCTCATCGGTTACTTTGATTTGTACACCTTCCTCCTCTTCCATTAAATCCACATAAACCGGACTTTCTTTAGGTGCATATTTCAAGGCGTTGTCAATAAGGTTGCTGAGTGCAATCTGTAATAATAAATCATCGCCTTTGATATATGCATCCTTATCTGCACTGGCTTCAATGCGCCGGTTGGGAAAACGGTTTTTATAATCGTTTACTACCGTTTCCACCACATCGGCCAGGTTGATTTCTTCGTTTTCCCGCTGGAATGATTTTTCTTCCATCTGGGAAGCAAGAAGGATGTTGTTCGTTAAAATATTCAGCCGGTTGGTTTCGGATAAGGCGCTGAGCAAAAGTTTCTGTTGCTGCACTTCATCCAGCTTCCGGCGAAGAACCGTTTCTATGCTCAGCCTCGTGGTAGCAATGGGTGTTTTTAATTCATGTGTGATGGCCATCATGAAATTCTGTTGCAGGGCTGCCAGTTCAATTTGTTTTCGGATTGAGCGGTGTACAAAACTGGCACCTACCATAATAAGGATCAGAAACGTGATGCCTTCGGAAATATATTTGGCACTGTTTCTTTTTCGTTCGGATAGTACAGCAGCTGATTGCTGTATGTATTGCGGATGGTCTTTTTTTAATTCACTGAGTTTTAAGCGGGCCATTTCATGATTCTGGCGTTCCAGTGAAACAAACCACCAAACCAATGCAGCAATTACATAAACAAGCAGGATCCAGAACCAGAAGCTGAAACTTCCCCATCGGAAAATCTTGTTGGTGTACGCCATTATGATTTTACTTTTTCAATGCGGACGCCGGCATTCATGATATGATACAGCGGATTATCCCGCATGGTTTGTTGCAGGCGAATGGTGTAAGTGCCGCTTTTGCGGAAGCGGATATTCGTAAACAGCGGATGGCGAATTTCCCATGTATCATTAAAGCCGGTACCAATCCATTGTCCGTCGGGTTGTTGCAGTGTAAGTTCAAAGCGGTCTTTGCGGAAGCTGCTGTCGCCGGGCTGACGGGTGGAAATAAACAGCCAGATATTTTTATACGCATACGCATCGGTATGACGGAGTGTGATAAAAACATTGTAAGCTGATGTGGTATCGGTAATGTTGAAACTGATTTCCGGTTGCTGGGTATAGCTCCATGCATGATTGCTGATCTGGATATTTTTTTCAAAGGTATCCATGTGGTAGCAGGACGAAAGAGCAATCAGGCTGAATGCAATAATTATTATGAACGGGTTTTTCCTCACTTGATTCTTTTTGCAAAGGTATAATGGAAACAATGAATGCCTTGTTACAGGATATTCAATATTTGTTCTTTAGCTTTTTCGAGTTCGTCTTTCATTAAAACAACCAGTTTCTGTATGCCGGAATCATATGCTTTGGCACCGGTGGTATTGATTTCTCTGCCAATTTCCTGCAATACAAAACCGAGTTTTTTCCCTTTTGAATCATCGCCTTCTTTCAGGATAGAAAGGAAATAGTCGCAGTGGTTTTTTAAACGAACCTGTTCTTCGCTGATGTCGATCTTTTCAATGTAATAGATCATTTCCTGCTCCAAACGGTTCACATCATAATTTTCTTTTCCTATCTGCTCTTCCATTTTACGGCGAAGTTCTTCTTTCATTTTCACCTGGCGGGCGGGTTCCAGTGCTGCTATTTTCTCCTGGTAGGAAAGAATATTGTTGATGCGTTCTAACAGATCTTTTTCGAGAACTGCACCTTCGGTAACCCTATGTTTGTTGATAGCTGCTACTGCCGATTGAAGAATGGGTTCAAACTTTTTCCAGTCATCATCATTCAGGATTTCTGTATTGGGCGATACCACATCGGGCAAGCGCAATAAAGCGCCTAACACGTATTCGCTTAAATGGATATTCAGTTCATCGGCCATTTCCTTTAATGAATGGAAATAGGCTCTTGCCATATCTTTATTTAAAGCAACAGTACCGTTACCGCCATTCTGTTTTAATGTAATGATGCATTCTACAGTACCACGTAAGAGTTGTTCGGAGAGCAGACTGCGGATCTGGAATTCGTAAGGTTTTAAGAGGGGCGTAAGTTTCAGGTTCAGATCAAATTGTTTTCCGTTCAGTGATTTAATCTCTACCAGGAATGTTTTTTCGCCTGCAGTAGCTTCGATTCTTCCGAAGCCTGTCATGGATTTAAGCATGGCTTAGTTTTTAGCAAAGTAAACAATTTCATTCGCAATCGATTCAATACTTTCTTTCATTTACGAATAGAGGTAAGAATTGTTTCCGTTTATTATGTAAACGAAAAAAGCCCGGAAGAAACCGAGCTTTTATAATGGATGGGTTAGTAAGTACCGGGAAATAAATTTCCCTCCACAATATTAAAAATAATTTTTTCCACAATGAAAAATTTTTGAAGAAATTTTATGCACATTTTTTTGGGGCTTGTGGAAAAGGCTTATTGAAAGCGGGTATTTAAAAGATGCGTTTTATCATGTTTTAAAAAAGTAAAACGGATTTTTCAATCATTGATAACTGTACTTTTTCTTCTTAAACTGATTTTGTTTTCCTGCTTTTTTGTCTTGCGTTAATGCTTTTGCATATATCTTTTTTTCAGGTTACCGGTTTTGAAAACATGATTTTTCATTGGGGAAATGATGCATTACAGTTGTTTTTACCAACTGCTTTAAAAACAAAATGCAGTAATTTGAAAGGATATTACCTTTGGAAAAATTTAAACTATGAAGTTTCCTTCTCCGGTACAAATTCAATGGGTGGCTGAGTTCATTGGTGCAAGTGTAAAAGGTAATGTGAACGGACAAGCAACAGGAATTAATGAAATTCACAAAGTAGAAGAAGGTGACCTTGTTTTTGTGGATCATCCCAAATATTACGATAAATGTATCCAGTCGGCTGCCAGTTTTATCATCATCAACCAGGAAACAGATGTGCCGGAAGGAAAAGCTTTGTTGATCTGTAAGGAACCTTTTGAAGCTTATTTAAAGCTGGTGAATCATTTTCGTCCCTTTACTCCGGCACAACAACTCGTCAGTGAAACAGCAATCATTGGCGAAGGAACGGTTGTAATGCCCGGTGCGTTTATTGGACAACATGTAACTATTGGAACCAACTGCATCATTCATCCTAATGTTACCATCAACGATTATACGGTAATTGGAAACAATGTGGTGATACAGGCAGGAACTGTGATTGGAAGCGATGCTTTTTATTACAACACCAAAAAGAACCGTGAGGTATGGTATAAAAAAATGCTCAGTTGCGGAAGGGTGGTCATTGAAGATGATGTGGAAATAGGAGCTTCCTGTACCATCGATCGTGGAGTTACACATGATACAGTAATTGGAAGAGGAACCAAGTTCGACAACCAGGTGCATATTGGCCATGACAGTGTGATTGGAAAGAATTGTTTGTTTGCAGCACAGGTAGGTGTGGCCGGTGCAGTGGATATTAAAGATGGTGTGGTGTTATGGGGACAAGTGGGCGTAAGTAAAACGTTAACCATTGGAGAAAATGCTGTGGTACTGGCACAAAGCGGCGTGCCATCTTCACTCGAAGCAAACAAGGTATACTTTGGTTATCCGGCAGAAGATGCTTCTTACAAACGCCGGGAAATAGTTTGGATCAAACGTATTCCTGAAATGTGGGAAAAACTGAAATCAATAAAACCCTGATGAATTCTTATTCTTCGGGCCAGTAATCATAGGGCAGCTGATCGGCTAAGTTTTTCCATGCCCAGTATCCGCTTTGGATCAATTCGGTTTGTTCATAAAAGAAACCGTTTTCAGTAATTACAAATCCATTGATAAAATCCAGTGTCGATACCTGGTCCTTTGCTGTTAAGGGATATTTATTGGCAAGAAGATAAGATCGCTCCATTGCCGCCTTGGTATAAGTTAACCTGAATTTACCAAACAGGCTTACTTCTTTGTCTACACTATCAACCAGTGCATATACAGCAGAATCATAAGGATTCTTCAAAGGTTGAAAGGAAATCTTTCCGGTTGCTGTATCCGTAACAATCTGTTCCAGTACAAACCCGTTTTCCCGGAGTGTGCTGTCGTAATAGCAACGCATAAAATGCAAACGGGATCCATAGTAGGCTTTTTCACGGTTTTGTTTCCAGATTTGTTTTTGCTCAGCTGTTGAATCCATCTCGGTATAGAATGTCATACCGGCGTATAAACTGAATTTGTTGTTATAATCATAGGTAAACGAGTCGAGATAATACTGGATTTTATAACCCAACGCATAATTCAGTATAACAACCGGCGCCTCTGATTTTACTTTTAACCGGTTCTTTTTTTTGGAATAGTAAAACTTCAATGAATCGGGATTTTCAATGCGGCATTGTTCTGCAAAAGGGGTGGAGCCAATGAAAAACTCGTTGAACTGTTTGCCGTATTTATTCCATCCGTCTTTTACTTCTGTGCTTGCCTGGATCACTACTTCTTCCAGTTTCTTTTCTTTTTTCCGGAGAGAAACGGTAAGTTCATTGTTTTCCTGCGATGATCCGATACGGATCGTTTCTGTTTCAAATCCGGTATAGGTGATCACCAGCAAATGTCCTCCCGCCGGGAGTTCCAACCTAAAATCACCTTCTTTATTAGTTAATGTACCTTTTGTTGTATTCTGACAAAGAATGGTGGCTCCTTCCATGGGAAGTTTGGTGCTGTCGTCGATCACTTTTCCTTTAACGATGAATGTTTGTGCTGTGGCAGAAAAGCAGGAAAGAGCAAAGGCAAAGACAAGGAGGATTCGCATAGATAATGAATGAGTTTGTAAAATAGCACAATTTTTATACCACAAAGAAGTTCACTCTCCTTTTATCGATTTCTTAAGAAGAACCATATAAACACAAGCATCAGCAGCACCAACTCCACCAGAAATTTCTTCTTCAGTACCGGGATGAAACGAATGGTAAAGTGCAGGGCCACACTTGCTGCTGCTGCAAGTAAAGCCGGGGCAAACAGTAAGTAAGCCCAGCTATCCGGATGCAGCTGGTGATGAATCCATAAATACACCGCATAAATAAATAACAGGGCTGCGGTAAGGAGTAAAGGTGAGTACCAGTATTTCATTTATGATAAATGATAATAGTCTTTTAGCCAGTTGCAGGAGCGCTCAACTGTTTCGTTTAATGGCGTAAACTCAAAACCGGGTAACGCTTTTCTGATCTTTGAATGATCATATACGGTTGCCGACTGGGATGTTTTCACGGTTTCTTTGGTAAGCAAGGGTTCTTTGCCGGAGATTTTTGATTTCACTGCTTCTATGCGCCAGATCAGATCCATCATCCACTTCGCAGGTTTTTTATAAGGGGGTTTTTTATTGAAATGCGTTGCAATCAATGTCAGCAGGTCTTTAAAACTGCGGTGTTCATTGCAAAGAATAAAACGTTCTGCTGTAATGTTACTGTTCATCAATGCAATCATAGCAGCTGCTACATCTTTCGCATCCACATAACCGGTGGAACCGGTGGTATAGTAAGGAAATTCTTCCCATGCTTTTTTAAAGATGGCCATGGACCCAGTTTCCCATGGCGCTTCTCCGATAATGATCGATGGATTTACAATCGCAGCATTCAATCCTTCACTCATGCCCCGCCAAACTTCCAGTTCCGATAAATATTTTGTTTTTCCGTAATGAGAGTTGTTGGTTTCTTCGGACCACTTGGTGTTTTCATTCACCGTTTCACCCTTTCGTATGCGGCCCAGTGCAGCAACCGAACTTACATGCACCAGTTTTTCCACCTGGTTATTCAAACAGGCATTTACAATATTGGCGGTTCCTTCAATATTGATGCGGTACATGTTTTCCCGTCTTGATTTGTGGAAAGAAACAACAGCTGCCGAATGATATACCTGTTTGCAGTCTTTCAAAACTTCATCCAGTAAACCGGTATCCAGCACATCGCCTTTGATCCATTCAACCCTGCTTTTTTCTTCTTCCGTTAATATAACGGGCATGTTGGAACGATACAAAGCCTTAACGGGTCCCTGATTGGATTGAACCAGTTGTTTTAATAACGCAGCGCCTACAAGTCCTGCACCTCCTGTAACAAAAATCATTGGATGATAGCCGGGTTTTAAATTGCAGATTTAAGAAGAATAAACGGTAACAGCAAATCTGCACCTTGTTTAAGCTTCGTATGTATAATAACCTTCTCCTGTTTTTCGTCCGAGTTTTCCCGTCTGTACTTTTTCTTTTTGCAGAAACGATGGTTGCAGCCGTTCCGGACGGCCCAGTTGTTCATACACACTGCAGCTTACGGCATAGTTAATGTCGTTGCCAATTAAATCCATTAAACGGAAGGGCCCCATCTTAAAGCCACTTGCTTCCATAAGTTTGTCAATGGTGCTGAAATCGGCAACACCCTCTTCCACCAAACGCAAAGCTTCAATGTAGTAAGGGCGGGCCACACGGTTTACAATAAAACCCGGTGCGTCTTTACATACAACCGCAACTTTATTCATGTGCCTGGTTAGTTCAACCAGTTGATGAATGGTTGCGTCGCTGGTTTGTTCTCCTGTCACTACTTCCACCAGTTTCATTACTGTTGCCGGGTTAAAGAAGTGAAGTCCGGCTACACGTTCCGGAGATACGATCTCTTGCTGCAGCTGACTGATGGAAAGCGAAGAAGTATTGCTTGCAAAAATGGTTTGTATGGTATTGATAGCCGATAGTTGCCGGAACAAGTCCACTTTGGCTTCCGGTTTTTCAATAATGGCTTCAATGATTACATCGGCTACACAATCATTGATTGTTCCGGTAAAGCGGAGATTCTTCAGAACGATTGTTTTCTGTTCTTCGCTGATTTTTTGTTTCTGTACAAGCGCATCCAGATTCTTCCGGATATTCTTTTCTGCCTGTTGCAGCACCTCTGCATTGAGATCAAACAGCAGAGTAGGAATACCATTTTGCGCAGCTGCCTGTGCAATGCCGCTGCCCATGGTTCCTGCGCCACAAACACAAATGGATTGATTCATATTCTTGATGTGAACTGAAGAATCTTTTATTCAACGAAAGTACAGGCGGTAATAAATGAGTGAATCGTTTATCAAATCACGATCTCATAACCTACAACTCATAACCCATAACCAACTACTAAACGGCTCCCGTAAACTGTTTCAGAAAACGCACATCGTTTTCACTGAACAGGCGGATGTCTTTGATGCCGTACTTCAGCATGGCCGGGCGTTCAATGCCCATTCCAAAAGCAAAGCCACTGTATTTATTACTATCAATACCACAGTTCTCCAACACTTTCGGATGTACCATACCGCAGCCAAGGATTTCCAACCAGCCTGTTTTTTTACAAACATTACAGCCATCGCCATGACAGAGCAAACAGCTGATGTCCATTTCGGCACTGGGTTCAGTAAAAGGGAAATAAGAAGGACGGAAACGCACTTTCACATCTTTGCCAAACATTTCCTGTACGAAGAAGTACAAGGTTTGTTTGAGGTCGGCAAAGCTTACTTTTTCATCTACATACAATCCTTCCACCTGGTGAAAGAAGCAGTGGCTTCGTGCACTGATGGTTTCATTGCGGTACACTCGTCCGGGCATGATCATGCGGATGGGCAGTTTGCCTTTTTCCATTTCACGGATCTGTACATTGCTGGTATGTGTACGGAGCAACCAGGCAGGATCGGTGCTGATGTAAAACGTATCCTGCATATCACGTGCCGGATGATCTTCGGGCAGATTCAAAGCGGTGAAGTTGTGCCAGTCGTCATCTACCTCAGGACCATCGGCCACAGCAAAACCCAAACGTTGAAATATTTGTACAATGCGGTTGCGCATTAAACTGATGGGATGGCGGCTGCCACCATACACGGCATCACCGGGGAGGGTAAGATCGGCATCGCCGGTTGCTGTAGCTACTTCGCCGGCAGTTCCGTTTTTCCACTCTTCATACTTTGTTTCGGCAAATTGCTTGAATTCGTTCATGGCCTGTCCAAACGCTTTCTTTTGTTCATTCGCCACATTTTTCATTTCGCCCATGAGCGCTTTCACCAAACCTTTGGTGCCCAGAAATTTAATACGGTACTCTTCCAATGCTTTTGCATTTTCGATCTGCAACGCTTCAATTTCTTTTTTGTATTCGGCAATTTGTTGTAACACCTGTTCCATGCGGCAAAGATAATGTTTATGGCTGTTGTTTGATGGCAGAATGAGGGTCTTGATCGGCTAGTTTTCTTATGTTTGCCCACGAAAACATAGTTCATGAGTGATTCTTTACTGATACAGGATTTTCTGAAGCCCGTACCAATGGCCGTTATTCTTGAAGACGAGGAGCTGAATGATGCTCAATTGGGCAGCCACATGCAGATTTATACTGATGAATTTCCCGACTTAGAAGAAGCAGAAGTGGTACTGCTGGCCGTGGCCGAAGAAAGAGGAACAGGCAATGGTGTGAGTGAATCTGATTCGCCAGACATCATCCGGAAGCATTTGTATAATATGTACTACTGGCATCCCGATATCCGTTTGGCAGATGTGGGAACGATACTGCCGGGTGCATCGCTCAATGATACCTATGCGGCTGCCAAAACGGTGATTGCCGAACTGATTAATCAGAAAAAAACAGTGATCATTTTAGGCGGAAGTCATGATGTCACACTCGCACAATACGGGGCTTATGTACACCACAACCAGGTGATAGAAGCATCTTGTATTGATTCTTTCATCAATCTTGGAACCGGCACTTCATTAAGAAGTGAAAACTTCCTGATGGAAATGCTCACCGGCGAACCCAATTTTATCCGCCATTATAACCACCTCGCTTTCCAGAGTTATTTCGTGCATCCGAACATGTTACAAACAATGGACAAACTCCGTTTCGATTGTTTCCGTGTGGGCGTGGTGAAAGAACACCTGGAAGAAATGGAACCCGTCATCCGCAACTCCAATCTGCTGAGTATTGATATGGCAGCAATGGCGCACAGTTTTGCACCGGCCAACCGCACTACCCCTAACGGATTAAATGGAGAAGATATTTGCACACTTACCCGTTATGCCGGACTGAGTGATCATTTGAATACAATGGGTATTTACGGATATAATTCAAAGAATGATGTGAATGAACTCACGGCCATTCAGATTGCACAAATGATCTGGTATTTTATTGACGGAAGGAGTAAGGGAAAAACAGAAGCTAGGTTAAGTGACCGACATGCTTTTAATGAATTTCACACGGCGTTTAATGAAGTGGATACCTTGTTTTTGCAAAGCAAGAAAACAGGACGTTGGTGGATGCAATTACCCAATCACAAATTTATTGCCTGCAGTGCCAATGATTACCGTATTGCCACGCATAATGAAATTCCGGAACGTTGGATGCGTGCACAGGAACGTGATCTGTAAAGCTTAGAGTAATTCTTTTGCTTTTTCTATTTGTGCAAGCGCACCCATAATGATGATACGTTCGCCTGCATGTAAATAATAAGAAGGAGAGGGATTTAATACAAACTCATCTGCATTTTTCACTCCTAAAACGGTTGCTCCTGTTTTTTGCCAGAGGCTTAATGTTTCCAGGTCCTGTTCTTTACGCACCTCCAGTTCACTCACACGGAATTCTTCATTGCTTTTGGTGCTGATCATTGATAAGATCTCAATCACATCAGGGTTTAATACCAATGTGGCCATGTTGGCTCCACCCAGTTTGTCGGGCATGATTACATGATTAGCACCTGCAATTTTCAATTTAGGAATACTGCTGTCGTTACTGGCCCGGCTGATGATTTTGATATTCGGATTTAATTGCCGTGCCGTTAATACAATAAATAAATTATCAGCATCAATAGGCAATGATGCAACAATGGCTCTTGCATGCATGATACCTGCATCGAGTAAAACCTGGTCTTTGGTGGCATCGCCCCGCACAAAATGAGAAACTTCAAATGGAAGATCATCCGGGATATCAATCTTTTCTTCGAGGATTACGTAAGGGATTTTGTTAGTGTGCAACACTTGTGTACACTGCCTTCCGTTACGTCCGAAACCACAAATGATTACATGATTCCGAAGTTTGCCAATAGCCGTATCCATAGTCATTTTTTTATATTGTCGCATAAACTCACCATCCAGCAGGTAACGGGTGAGCATCGTTACAAAATAAGTAAAGGCAATGAGGTTGATAAAAATGATGAGCATGGTAAACTCACGTCCGGCATCGCTCAATGGTTTCACTTCTGTAAAACCAACGGTTGCCAGCGTGATCATGGTCATGTAAAGTGCCTGAATCACATTGTAATCCTCAATGAGCATGAATCCTGCAGAGGAAAAAGCAATCAGCAGCAGGAATAATAAGATCGGGTAGATAAGTTTTTTGAAATATTTCAACCTCCGGAAAATCATCAGACAATTCTTTAATCAATCGTATCCGGAATCGTATTCTATATTAAACGCCCAACTCTTTTGTGGTTTGCTCTGCAAAGTCGGCACCAATATTTGATTTGTAGTCGTATATATAATCTACATTCCGTTTTTTAAATTCAGCAATTTCTTCGGCGTAGTGAGTTACTGCCGCCACTTTAAATTTACGCCTTTTCATCTTCATAATTTCTGTAAGCGTATTATTATTCGCATTGAAATCGCTCATGGCCAGCAGTACTAATTTGATTTGTGAAAATTTGCCGGATCGCCAGAAAATACTGTTGGTGGAATCGCCCCATTCAACTTTGTATCCTTTTTCTTTCAGTATTTCCACATTGTCATGTTTAAAGTCGATACCCACCACTTTCGATGGATGTAACCCGTTCAGATGATCATAGGCCGGCCGTCCAATACTACCCATTCCAATCACCAGGTATTCGGCATCACCAAACGATGAGGGTTCCTCGTCAATGTATTGTTTGCCGGTATTCAGTTTCATAATGATGTATCGGTACCGGTCGAATATTTTATGCACTCTCGTATTGAGCGGAGTGGCCACCAGGAAAGAGAACGTCATCAACAGGGCAATGATCATTAACCAGTCGGCCGAAAGCAATCCCATCTTCATTCCTACCACCGCAATGATTAACCCAAATTCGCTGAAGTTGCTTAAGCTGAGCGAAGTGAGAAAGGCCGTACGGGCACGCAGTTTGAACCGTGAAAACAAAATCACAAACAAACCTCCTTTGAGGAACATTAAAGGAGTTAGTACTAAAGCGATGAGCACCGTTCCCCAGCCCGGCATACCGGTAAGGCCGATACTTACAAAGAAGGCTATCAGGAAAAAATCTTTGTAGTTCATCATGCGGTCATACAGCTCATCGGCTTTCTTGTGTTGTACCAGCAACATGCCCATGATCAACGCACCCAGATCAGGTTTTACACCCACCAGTTTAAAGGCAATGGCGCCGGTAACCCAGGCAGCAAAAAATCCGAAAGCTGTGAGCAGTTCACCATGACCTGAGTTGTCCAGTATTTTGAACAACACCCAGCGGATAACATAGAGATACAAGGGTAAAAAAAGCGCCCAGAGTGTGGGTGTTTTATTGGAAGTAAATGCAAGAAATACTACTGCAAAAATGTCTTGTACCACCAGTATGCCAATCGCAATCTTGCCGTGAAAGGAGCTTAATTCGCCCCGTTCTTCCAGAATTTTCGCAACAAACACTGTACTTGAAAAACTGAGTGCGAATCCAATGAGAAAAGCCGAAGCAAGGGATAGTTCGCTGAACAAACGGATACCGGTGAAGGTGAGACCAAATACCAATCCGCCAAAAACGATTACAGAAATAAGAATGTGAACACTGGCGGTAAACCACACTTCTTTTTTAAGAAGGGATTTCACCTTGATTTTTAAACCAATGGTGAAGAGGAGCAACATTAAGCCGAGGTCCGACAAAGCGCTCAATACTTCATGAATGTTTCCTTGTTTTACCCATGTTACATTCAGCACAATACCTGTGAGCAAAAAACCAATCAAAGCCGGTAATCCCAGCCGTTTTGCCAATAGTCCGCTCAAAAAAGCAATACTCAGCCACAGCGCATCAATAACAATAGGATCCATAATCGTCGTGTTTTAAGCATGAATAATTCGTAGCATTCGCAATGCTTTAAAAATACAAATCAATGAACGGAATACAAAATGGAATTGAGAAGAGAGGGTATAAAAATTGAGGTGGAATAATGTGTCCTTAGCTTTCAACGGAGTAAATGCTTTTTTATAGATGTGATTGTTAAAAAAGCTGTGAAAATTATATTTCAATTATCTTCATTCTCCAATGAAGCGTTCCTCCATCATAGTTTCTTTACTGGTGTCTGTTTTTCTGATTTCATGCACGGCTTCAAAACAGATTTCAAAAACGATTACCCGGAATTTACTGAATGATTCATCTTTGTCTCAGGCTCACACAGGAATTGCCATCTTTGATCCACAGACAGGCAGCTATTTAGTGAAGCACAACAGTAACCGCTTGTTTGTTCCGGCGAGCAATGTAAAAATTGCTACGTTGTATGCAGGTATGAAATATCTTGGTGAACGTTTGCCCGGTATGCTGGCCGATGAACAGAAAGACACAGTATACCTGCTTCCTGCCGGTGATCCTACCTTCCTGCATCCCGACTACCTGCAACAACCGGTCTTCGAATTTTTAAAGCAGCAACAGAAACCATTGCTCATCAGCAGTGCCAACTGGAATACGACAGCTTTGGGAAAAGGTTGGTCATGGGATGATTATCTATATGCTTTCAACCAGGAACGGAGTCCTCTTCCTGTTTACAATAACCTCATTAAATGGACTCTTGAAAAATTAGTGACCGAAAAAGAAGGTGAAACCGATACATCATTGTTCTTGTATTCAGAACCCGAGATTCAATGGGATATTAAATTTTCCACCGGAAGATCGGAGACGTTCCAGGTGGTTCGTCCGCAGGATGCTAATTACTATACCATCATCGAAGGAAAAGAAATGAAGAAGGAATTGAGCGTTCCGTTTGTAACCGATGGTATTAAAACTGCACTGTCTTTTATCAAAGACACACTACAGAAGGAAATCATTCTGAATGAAGGTGCTTTTCCAACCAAACATAACTGGCGCACCATTTATTCGCAGCCGGTTGATTCTTTGTTCAAACCTATGATGCACACCAGTGATAATTTCTTTGCCGAGCAAACGCTGCTGATGGTAAGCCATGTATTGCTGGGACAAATGAATGAACAGCTGCTCATAGATTCATTGCTGAAAACGGTTTATAAAGAATTGCCGCAACGCCCCCGTTGGGTGGATGGAAGCGGGCTCAGCCGCTACAATCTTTTCTCACCGGAAGATTTTGTGTGGCTGCTCAACAAACTGCAACAGGAGTTTGGAATGGAACGGATGAAGGAACTGTTTCCTACGGGCGGACAAGCATCGCTCCGCAATTATTTTGTCAATGAAAAGGGGTTTGTGTTTGCAAAAACGGGAACACTAAGCGGACAGGTTTCTTTAAGCGGATACATCATTACAAAAAAGAACCGGTTGCTCATCTTTTCTGTATTAGTCAACAACCATAACACTACTGCAACGGCTGTGCGTAAAGCAGTGGAACGTTTTTTGAAATCGGTTCGTGAAAATTATTAACGGCCAAAGAGACGTTCGAGATCGTCTTTCTTCATTTCTGTATAAGTAGGATAACCATTGGCAGTAACATTGGGTTGCTCACAGTTGAACAATTGTTCCACCAGTTGTTTCATTTCTTTTTGAGAAAGTGTTCGTCCGGCTTTAATACTGTGTTGCCGTGCCAGCGAACGAACCAGTTTTTCCCTTCTGCTGAATTTGAGATCAGTGCTGAAATGCTTCACCTGTTCCAGTAATAATTCAATAGCCATGCTTTCATTTCCCTGTTCCACATCGGCAGGAGTTCCTTGTATCACAAATGCATTTTTGCCAAACGGTTCAATGTGATAACCCAGCTGCTGCATATCGGGCAACAGTTCATTCAGTAATACCGTGTCTTGCGTGGAGAGATTGATGGTGGAAGGGAACAAACTTTGCTGTACTGCTATTTGTTTGCCACCCACAGCCTGCTGGTACTTTTCATATAAAATACGTTCGTGTGCATTTTGCTGATGAATCAGCATGATTCCCTTCTGCGTAGCGGCAGTAATATAGGTGTTGTGCAGCTGGTGGAATTCACCTTCGGTAACGAAGCCCTGTTGTTCAATTGCCGATGCCTGCACCGGTGTAGATTCCGGAGTACTACCGGCAATGGGTAAACGATCTGCTGAAGAGTCGTTTGTTCCGGCTTCATAAAATTCACGCCAGTGCTTCAGTTCGCTTTTGTAGGAAGGATCAATTTTATGCGCCGCATGTTTCTGTGTGAATGTCTGGTACAATGAGGAGGAAGATGCTGCCGCTTTCTGATCATCGGTAAACGGTTTGCTCACCGCATCCAGTCTTTGTATGCCCGGATCTAAATCAAAATCAAGCGCCGGTGTAATGCTGAACTGTGCCAGTGCATGCTTCACCGCTGCCTGCACAAATGCATATACAATTTTTTCATCTTCAAACTTGATCTCCTGTTTGGTGGGATGTACGTTTACATCCACCTGTGAAGGATCGAGATCAATAAATAAAACGTATGCAGGGAAACTATCGGTTGCAATCATTTCCTGGAACGCACTGGCCACTGCATGATTGAGATAAGCACTCTTAATGAAACGGTTGTTTACAAAGAAGTACTGATCGCCTCTGGTTTTCTTAGCTGTTTCCGGCTTGCCAATGAAACCGTAAATATTCATGTAATCGGTATGTTCGCCCACCGATACCAGTTTGGCGTTGTACTGGTTGCCCAGCAATTGTACAATGCGCTGCTTGAGCGTTCCTTTTTCGAGATGGAATAGTTCCTGTCCGTTTGCATTGAGCGAAAAAAACAATTCAGGATACGCCATCGCAACACGGATAAACTCATCCACAATATGCCGCATTTCGGCTGCATTGCTTTTTAAGAAGTTTCTGCGGGCCGGTACATTGAAAAACAAATTCTTCATGGCAATGCTGGTGCCTGTTGGTGTTGCCACCGGTTCCTGCCGCTTCACCACACTGTTTTCAATTTCAAGAAATGTACCTGCGGTATCTTCTGCACGTTTGGTTTTGATTTCCACCTGCGCCACCGCTGCAATCGAAGCCAGCGCTTCACCACGGAAGCCCATGGTTTTAATGCGGAACAAATCATCAATCGCCCTGATTTTGGAAGTGGCGTGCCGTTCAAACGCCATGCGTGCATCGGTTTCGCTCATGCCTTTACCGTTATCAATCACCTGGATGAGTTGCTTGCCTGCATCCTGCACAATCAGCTGGATATCGGTGGCACCTGCGTCCACTGCATTCTCCAGCAATTCTTTCACCGCACTGGCGGGGCGTTGAATCACTTCACCAGCAGCAATCTGGTTCGCTATATGATCAGGTAATAATTGAATGATATCCGGCACTTGTTTTCCTCCCTTGCAAAGCGGCAAATTTACATTACTTCAACCAACCTCCCGAAGATAATTCGCTACCTTTAAACGAACGAAGAGAATCATTGATGAAGCGTTTTTTTTCTGCCTTTATTGCCTTATTCCTGGTTGCAGTTACTGTTGCGCAAACCCGTGAAGAGAAAGCCCGGCTTTGGGCCGATAGTGTGTTGCATTCGCTTACTAAAGAACAGCGCATTGCTCAACTCATGATCATCCGGGCACATAGCAACCTCGGTGCCGGTCATGTACAGCAGGTAACAGATCTGATCCGTACCTACAATGTGGGCGGACTTTGTTTTTTCCAGGGCGGACCGGTACGGCAGGCACGACTCACCAACTATTACCAGCAAATTGCACAAACACCCTTACTTATTACGATTGATGCCGAGTGGGGATTAGGCATGCGGCTCGATAGTGTGTTGCCGCTTCCCAAACAACTCATGCTGGGTGCTGCTCCCGATGCGGCGCTGGCCTACACCTATGGCCGGGTCATTGGTATTCAATGCCGACGCATGGGCGTTCATTTGAACTATGCCCCGGTGGTGGATGTGAACAACAATCCCAACAACCCGGTGATCAATGATCGTTCTTTTGGAGAAGACAAATACAAAGTGTCGCTCTTTGGTGTGCAACTCATGAAAGGAATGAATGATGTGGGCATTATGACCTGTGCCAAACATTTTCCCGGGCATGGAGATACAGAAACAGATAGCCACTTTGATTTACCGGTGATTCAGAAATCAAGATCAGAATTGGATTCGCTGGAATTGCATCCGTTCCGTGAAATGATTCGTGAGAACGTACATTCTGTTATGGTGGGACATTTATACATTCCTGCGATTGATAACACAAAAAATATTGCAACATCACTTTCGTATAACAATGTAACAAAACTGTTGCGGGATGAATTACAGTTTAAAGGATTGATTATAACCGATGGTTTGGAAATGAAAGGTGTGACAAAATTTTTTCCGGATGGTGAAGCCTCTGTTCAGGCATTGATAGCCGGAAATGATTTACTCTGCTTGCCGGAACAAATTCCCACAGCAATTGAAAAAATTAAAAAAGCCATTAAGAAAAAGAAACTGAGCTGGGATGAAATCGACAGCCGGGTTTACCGTGTACTGGTGGCGAAATATCTTGCGGGACTGGACCATGTACAACCAATTGAAGAAGCCAACCTGGTGAATGATCTCAATTCAAATACCAATACATTCATTCAGCAGATAGCAGAACAAACCATCACAATGGTGAAGAATGACGAGTTGGTTTTTCCGGTGAATGCATCTGCTTTATCGTTCTTACGTAAAATCAAGAAACAGGATTTTAAAATTGCATATATAGCCGTAGGCATTTCTGAAGACAATACCATTACCAAACTTATGCGGGAGCAATTTGGTGCCGATGTGTTTTTCTTCAACTATAAACAAGATGGCGGACGGGTTCCTTCATTGGTGGAAATGATGGAGAATAATTACCGGCAGGTGATTGTGGGCGTACATAATTACAGCAGAAGGCCGTCCAATCAATTCGGTATCAGTACACCAGCTATGCAACTGGTGCAATCATTGATCCGTTTGCCCCGTACTTCTTTACTTCTGTTTGGCAATCCGTATGCAGCCCGATATTTCTGCCAGGCAAAAAATATCATGATTGGTTATGAAGACCTTCCTGCGATACAGTCGAAGATGTTTGATGTGGTAACCGGAAAGATTCGTCCGCTTGGTACCCTACCCGTTACCGTTTGTGAAAACATGAAAGCAGGAACCGGATTACATTACGAAGGATACAATGCCTTATTGCCACGCCGCATACAGGACGAAACAAAGTTTACAGCTGTTGATTCCATAGTTGCCGGTGCCATCAATGCCAGAGCCTTTCCAGGCTGTGTGGTGCTGGCTGTGAAAGATGGAACTGTGGTGTTTGAAAAAGCCTATGGCACCTATACCTACGATGGAACCGAACTGGTGCAGGAAGAAGCGGTGTTTGATATGGCTTCGGTTACCAAAATCATGGCCACCACATTAGCGGTGATGAAACTTTATGAAGAAGGAAAGCTGGATCTCAAACAAACGCTGGGTCATTACTTACCGTGGGTGAGGGGTAGTAATAAAGAAGGGATATTGATTGAAGATTTGTTATTGCATCGTGGCGGATTAAAGTCATGGATCCCTTTTTACAAAGAAACGATAGACACCATCAGCGGTGTGCCGCATAACGGAATCTACACAAAAATGAAGAGCGATTCATTCAATATTCGTGTGGCAGAGCAGATGTACATGCGTAGAGACTGGATCGACACGATGAAGCAACGCATCCTGCAAAGTGAACTGGGAACTAAAGGAGCGTATGTGTACAGCGATAATGATTTTATTTTTCTGGGTGAAGTGGTGGAGCAAATCACCGGTATGAATCTAGATGCATACGTCCGGAAAACATTTTACGAACCATTGGGATTGCAATCCACTGGCTTCTTTCCCCGCAATCATATCACAACCGACCGTATTGTTCCCACAGAAAATGAAGTGCCGTTTCGCCGGCAATTGTTAAGAGGTGATGTGCATGATCCTGCAGCTGCCATGATGGGTGGTATGGCCGGACATGCAGGCTTGTTCAGCACAGCGTATGAAATGGCGGTGTTAATGCAGTTGCTCTGCAATGGTGGTTCTATTGGCAATCTGCAATTCTTTCAACCGGCAACCGTAACATTGTTTACCTCATACGGAGCTGCCAATAGCAGGAGAGGATTGGGCTTTGACAAACCGGAACGTGATAATGCAACAAGAAAGCAACCTTATCCCTGCAGGGCAGCTTCCCCTGCCACCTTCGGCCACACGGGTTATACAGGCACCTGCGTTTGGGCCGACCCTGTGAGCAAACTCGTTTATATATTCCTGAGCAATCGTGTTTATCCGGATGGTGGTTCTAATACAAAAATTGTAACCATGGATATACGGGGAAAAATTCAGGAGGAGATATATAAGGCGGAGAAGAATGCAGAATGAAGAACAAGGAATGAGGAATGCAGAAGTTAGTAGATAGAAGACAGGAGATAGAAGGAAGTCGTGGGTAATAGGAATGTCATTCACATATCAGGCAAACCTGCTAAATAGTATATAAATGAATAAATTATTCTTTTTGGTAACAATTGTTATTAGTTTAACAGTCTCCTGTTCCAATCCAGGTGATACAAAGAAAGCGGGCAACACTAACAACGAATCCCATGTTACAACAGACACCAGCAAAATCATTAAAAATAAAAGTATGATTGCTCAAAAAATAACACCTTGCCTTTGGGTTGAGACAACAGATGCAAAGGCAGTAGTAGACTATTATCTTTCTATTTTTAAAGATGGGAAACTGAAGGAGCATCACAAGTATAAAAATCCACCAGAAGCGGGAGGAGGAGATTTTGAAACTGCTATTATGGAAATTAATGGGATTGAATTCAGTATTCTGGCTGCGGGTCCCTACTTCAAATTTAACGAGTCGGTTTCTTTTGTGATTAATTGCAAAGACCAGGAGGAAGTAGATTATTATTGGAATGCGTTAACAACGAATGGCGGACAAGAATCGTCTTGCGGATGGTGTAAAGACAAATATGGTTTGTCGTGGCAGGTGGTTCCGGTTGAGTATTTTGACCTGATCAACAGCGAAGATCCAAAGGTTAGAGAGAAAGCAATAAAAAATACATTAAAGCAGAAGAAGTTAATTCTCTCAGAACTGAAATAATCAAGTTGGATTTTTTTCTTATGCCATCTGGTACTATAATACAAAAGTGAAATCAGAGCTGATCCCGGGATCGGGCTGTATTCGATCCCGGGTGGCTTTTTGCTCTGCTTTTTCCACAAAAAAGTAGAAAAGGAAAATAAAAAAAGCCGGCTCAAAAGAACCGGCTTCAAACCAAACAACAAAGTTGTTATTGAACAACTATTGTGGCGTTGTTTAAACCAGCCTGTACTACATACAAGCCTTTAGGCACGGAACTAAGAAAAACGGGTTGTGTACCAGCTTGTACTCTTGTTTTCATCACGGGTACACCAATGCTGTTATAAATGATAAGGTCTGTTGGTTCTGTTGTTTGTATAAATACTTGTCCGTTCACTACCGGGTTGGGAAATACTTTGAATGTATGGTTTGTTTTGGGTAATACCAGTTGAATGGTTTTGCTGTAGCTGCTTCTGCCATCTTCATCACGTTGAATGAGGCGGTAGTAGTTGGTGCCGCTCACTGGTGAACGATGAACGAATGAATAATCGGCTTTTGTACTGTTGCCTGCTGCATCCAGCTCACCTATTGTGTTCCATTGCACGCCATTTACACTGTGTTGCACGAGGAAATCTTTTGTGTTTTGTTCGTTAGCTGTATTCCAGTTGAGGGTGGCTGTTTGTTGATTTATAATACCACTGAAGCTGAGCCATGTTAAAGGAAGCGACCCGGCACTGTTTGCAATACCAAACAACGTCATATCGCCTTTGTAATTACTATAAGTGAGTTTATTGGTGGAAGTGCTGGTGGTTCCGGTTTGTTGAGCCCATCCGGCTGTGGAATCAAAGCGGAAGAGCGACATATAAACGGGAGAGCCAATCACATCATTTGCTGCATCCCAGAAAAACGTCATACTCACACCACTGCCTGTATTGGGATTTGATTTGGTGATATCCCAGCTACGGGTAACCCTGCTCAGCGGAACAATACCGCCGGTAGTACCATTGGTAAACATTTCATCCAGCACACGAGCAGAAAAATTATCATTAGTGCCCGTTGAGTTGGCCACTGTTACAGGATTGTAAGAGCTGTTACCAACGGGGAACAAAATGCTTTTACCTGTTGCTACATTAATGATGAGTTTGCCACAACCATTGGTTTGTATATAAGCATCTGTTGAAGCGTTTTTAACAGCAGTGGCCGTAAGATTATAATTACCAAGAATAAGAATGCGTTTGCTGCCATTGAAATTGATATAACCTGTTGTGTGGTTCATATCCATTTGCAGATCACGTGCGGCAGTTGCGCTGAACTTGATAGCCGCATTGACTTCGGGTACCTGAAAAGGATCCCAGTTGGCGGGGTTGTTCCATAATTTACTATAGCCTCCTTTCCAGAGTGCGCCCATGATAAAGCCATCTTTTTCAGGATCGCCATAGGCCACCGTTTCAACTACAATTTTGCCACTGACACTGCCTGTGCCAGGAATAGCAATAATAGTAGTACTGTTTTTTACGGTGAATGAGATGGCATTTTCGCCACCAAATAAAACCGTTTGCACTCCTATAAAATTGGAACCTGTAATGATAACTGTGTCACCGGGAGCTGCAGATATCGGGTCAAAAGAAGTGATTACAGCTGCAGCTCCGTTTGTTGTTGGAGTAGGGTGCGCATTAGCAAACCCGGCGTAAAATAAAGTAGCGCATAAGGCCAGGTAGATCGTTTTCATAAAATTGGATTTTCAGGTAAAAATGTTTTTTCAATGGGTTCGGTTTATTTCATCGGGTACGGATTTTTCAAAGAGTACGGATTTATGGGTATTGGTCATCTTTGAATCGAAGCAACAAAGTTAGAAGCGATTTTTTCAAGTTGCACTGATTAAAGGCGATTAAATTTCTGATGAAAATCAGTTGTGCTGTTTTTTGTAGATACAGTAGTAAAGAAATGGATAGAAGGAACTATTTAGTTTTTGAAAATCGATAAAAGAAGCAAAAAAAACGGAGTGAAAATGGGCACAAGGAAAAGCATTTTCTCCAATGAAAATGGATACAAGTTAAGATTGATGTGTACTAGATACAAGCTTGTAGTGGACACTAAAAGTTAACAGGAATGATTGCTGTGTGCTTGTATGTATAGCATCTGAAAAGGATTATAAAATGGTGAACTCTTTGCGGCTGTTGAAGTAATGAAACTACGGTTGAATTCGTTTTGTTTCGTCAAGCCGGTTTTCGTGAATTAAGTAAGCTGAATAGAGCATCTTATTTTGGTTACAATCGTTCAGATAAAACAAAGTCCCAATCAACGGCAATCAAATTTTACAGCATACTTACTCCAGCTATCGTACACATCCACACGAATAGCTGTTTTACTATTTACAGTAATCCAGCTGATTTTTATGTATGCCATATCTTTCTTAGGAATCTTTACTTCGTAGTAATAATAACCCATCAACGATTTATCGTCACAGTATTTTAAAAGTTTTGCTTTGAAGGGTTTGTTGCCAAATAAACTGTCAATGGTTTGTTTGGGTTGCCAGTCGGTACCGGGCTGACTGATCAAACTAAACGAAGTATAACCCATACGTGGGCCCTTCAGCATGATGTTCCATTTATTGCCGGCTGCTGCGGCGGAACTACTTTTCCCTTTAATAGTGATGTCAACAGTACCCGTTCTGAAAAAATTAATACTCGTATCATCACTCATTTCAATCCGGTCTGATTTCCAGTTAACAGGATATTTTCTGGGCTGCCCTACTCCCCAGTCGCCCACGTTTTCGTAGCCGGTGCTGTCGTACATCAGCTTCTTTACGAGTTCGTATAATTCTGTTTTTGGGGCTTGTGAAAAACCAGGCAGGTAGAAAAGAATCAACAGGAGCAGGAGCAGATGTTTTTTCATAACAGAAGTGTTATTGGTGATGATAATGGTTTGAGTGATTCCTGAACCGGAACAAACTGGTTGTGTAAGAAATGGCGTCTGGTGCAGGCACTACTAAAGTAATCGCAATTTGTTTCAATTGCAAGAGGCAATGGCAGGTGAATCTGAAGAAAAGTAATGCCAGATAAATAAAAGTGTCAACGACGGCTTTTCCGCTTCAGCTTTTTGGCCAGCTTTAGAGAATGTTGTAATGAATTGTTGTTGTTCCAATCGCTGTGAGAAACAATAATAAACAGCGGATCAGGACATTTCTGCTGCACATTTTTGAGTGTGGATTCGTAGGCATTTACATTGGCATCACCAAGAAAACCAAGGTTTTCAGCATCGGCACCTTTGATGAGGCAACCGCCATAGAGTATCCGTTCTTTTGAAAACCAGATGATAATGTTATCAGCCGTATGTCCTTCTCCCGGGTAATAGGTTTCAAAGGAATAATCACCTGCTGTAAAAACGGTATCGGTTGTTAGTAAATATTCTGCCCTTTTTTTATTGTTCTTTTTACAGAGTTCATCGGTTAATACAGTCGTGTATGTTTTGATTCCTTTTTGTTTGTAATAGGCAAGCCCTTCTGTACGGTCGCTGTGCCAATGTGTGGCAATGCAGATGATTACTTTTTTCTGATGCTTCAACTCAATACTGTCCAGCAAGGGTTGAAACTGAGTACTGTCCCATGGCGTATCAAACAGCACCACACCTGCACGGGTAACAAGGTACATGCCATTTGCCGGAATGCGGTTTCCCTGGTAGGTATTGTAGGTAGTATAGATATAAAAATCGCCGGTGAGTGGTGTGATCTTCAGTTTCTCTGCTGTTTGTGCAGAAAGCCGGATGGCAGAAAATAGTAAGGAGGCAATCAGGAAAATGATACGCATGTGGCAGACTGTATAGTGCGGATAAAATTACAGTTTCTGCTGTAGCATTTTATTGTTTTACAGGTACACGTTCTTTTTTAACGAGCATTTAAATGGCGAAAGGTTTCTATGAGACAGGTTGCAAAGTAATGGAAAACAAAAGGCCCTTACTGGTAAGAATACCGGCAAGGGCTTAAGTAATTGCGGTTTCAGGTTTGTTGTTTTCAAAGGATACCGATTGTTTTCAAAGGATATGGGTTGTTTTCACAGGGTTCGGATTCATTTATTGGATTGGATTTTGGGTGTTGGTCTCTTTGTAATGACAGAACAAAAATAGAAGGCATTTTTTGAACCGGGACTGATCAAATGCCACGAAAAATCTGACTGAAATCAGCCGCACTGTTTTTGTAAGTAATGGAATAAAGCACCCGCTAAAAGGAAATCCTTAGTTTTTGAAAAGGGCAGTTTTAGGACTGGTTAGGGTCTTATGAAAACGGAATGTTTAAGTGTGAAATTGGTTCGTGGAAACGGAACCAAGGCTATAGAAAAGGCAGTGCTTACTCTAAGAGGCGTATAGCAAATAAACCACAGTTCTTCCCATTATAGTAATCTCGGGCGCTACTGTACAGGTAGGATTCGGCTGTGTCGGTAATTCCGGCTGCAACAGGGTTGTTATGCAGATAGTCTAATTTTTGTTCAGTTAATTCTGGTGTTGATAGTTCAATTGGTTGATTGTGCTGTTGCCAAACCTGAAAGGAGTTGTTGTTGCTGTTATTTGCTGCCGCTTGTTTTAATAATGCAAGGATCCACTCTCTTCTGCTTTCAGACGGATGTTGCTGAATGGCATTCCTTAGTTCGGTTGATGTATGTCGCTTCATATCTCTTACAATCGACTCCAATGGGTCTTTCCTGCTGCCAATGATCATATGTACATGATTTGTCATAATACACCATGCATACACATCCAGCCCTTTGTGCTCACAACAATATTTCCAGCTTTTCAGCAGTATTTCTTTATAGTCGTTGCGGGTGAATAAATCAATCCAGTATACAACGGTATATGTGATAAAATATAGCTGATCCTGGTCTCTGAATTTGTATTTACGGCTCATGAAAACAATTGAAAGGACTCATTAAATCATTTCTGTATTTCACAGACGTTTCAAAGAACGAAATCGTTGAATTATTTCAGGAATAGTTTTATGCTTCAACCAGAAGACTGCTGGCGCAAGAATGATGCGATGGTGAGTGTGAGGGTTCTTGTGCCGGACATGCAGACAGCTTGAAACTCAGGCACAAGAAGCCCGGCTGCAAAAGCTAAGCCTCATTCTTGCGCCGGGGGCGTGCTATTCTTGGACCATACGGGGTGCTTTGCGCACCGCCACAATCAATCCCGCTGTTTTATTGGGTAAGGAGCAGGAAATCGGGTCGGTGGAAGCAGGGTTTTTCGCAGATATTATTGCTGTAAAGGGAAATCCGTTACAGGATATTTCACTCGTGAAACAGGTAGTGTTTGTAATGAAAGAAGGGGTTGTTATCAAAGCACCTTCCCTGAAGTAGTCTTTTGAAATTACTCCCTGCAGAATAGTTGTTCCGGAATCTGTGGCGGAAGAAGATCACCCGGTTGGTAAACCGGCGACTGCTGGTGCAAGAATGAGGCGGTGGTGGGTGTAATGGGGTCTTGTGCCGGATATGCAGCCAGATTGAAACTCAGGCACATTGTTAATTAATATTCACCAGGCTGTATAACAATCGTACAAATTTGTGCCCCATTTGAATCTGCATAATTTGCCTGAATTTCAATAAAGTTTTCTTTGAAATAAGTTGTTTTTGGATTGTTTTTCAGTTGTTCTAATAAACTTTCTTTTACTAGTTTAATTAATACAGTAGTGTCTACCGTTGACTTTTCTGTATTAAGGGTATAGTTATACTGTAAAGTGTTCCCATTAAGAGCATTTACGTTTTCAAAAGTTGTTAAACTGTCAATGACAATAGGAGTATGTTTATTTATTTCGTTAGCTGTTTTTATTAACTCATCATTGATATTAACTGTTGGCTCTTTAAAGAAAAATTTAATTGTCTGAGTTGTTACGAACAAGATTACTATTCCAATTAATATTCTCGTTCCTATATTTTTCTTCTTTACTAATTCGTACATTTCGTGCAAAATTTATGCTGGTTGAAAATAATTGATTACATATTTATCTGCAAAGAGACCTGTTCAAAATGTGATACAACGCTTTTAAGGTTTGCGAAGGTGTTTTTGAGAAATAAAATTAATTAAATTTTCGGAACTTGAATCTTTTGCGGACTGCTTAAGAAAGAATGATACAATGGTTGTGTGCTTAATTTTCTTGTGCCGGACATGCAGACAACTTGAAACTCAGGCACAAGAAGCTTGGCTGCTTAGCTAAGCTTCATTCTTGCGCCAGGGGCGTGCTATTCTTGGACTATAAGGGGCAGAACACTTGCGCCAGAGGGGAGCCAGATGCGTGGTATTCTTGGACTATACTGGGACAGGAACCGAGGCTATGGTACACTTGTGGCACAGAAGTTCAAAACTTTCTCAAATAAATATTATTCAATGTTTGATTTAAATACTAATTGAATTGGCTTTAAGTCTATGTTGAAAAAGTTATTCAAATCAATTTTTAAGATTAGCTCATGTTCTTTGATTAATGAAATAACGCCGATATTTATATCGTTAATAAAAAGTCGAATTATTTGATTCTTGTTTTCAAAAACCCATGAACATTTCCTACTATCAATAATTTGATTGGTGATTATTTCAAAGGTTCCATTTTTTTTGAAAATGTAGTAAATTTTTGATGTATCAGAAATTCGCTCAATTTTCTTTTCGTTTAATTGAGCATAAACAAATTCCCATTTTTTACAAAGAATATTCTTAATGCTGTCAACGGATATTTTTTTCTGGGAAAAAAGATTAGTTGTTGAGAATAGTCCAATAATCAGTAAAATGCAAACTTTATTCATAAGAATTCGGTTTAAGAGTTAGTTTGTCGTTTTCAAAATATTAGCAATCATTTTTCTTCGTGCTTTTTTCTTAATTGCTTTATAAAGTGAGTTGTAAACCGAGTTTTTAGTGAGATCTCCTATGAAATTTTTTTTAATTTTCTGAATGGCAACTGTAGGTATATTCCTATCTTCTGTAATTAATAAATTTCGTCTCGGGTGACTAATAGTGCTGTCTACATTTGCATTTTTTTCAATAATTGTTTCAATTTGAATTTGATCTTTCAAAACAAAATCTTTGTTGGTTTTTGAAATTTGATTTGATTCTTTAATATAAATTCTTTTCCACCTTTTTAATTCTCTTTTGTTTAATGTGTCAACTATAAATGAGAGCCCTTCTTTTTCTTTTGGAACCTTTTCTAATTTATTATTTTTAGTTTCAAGAATTTGATCTAGGCTTGGTTTGATTTTATTAATAGTAAGTTCCCCGTGCCATAACATATAAATGTTCTCAGGCATACTAAGTTTACAAACAATTCCATCACTGAAACACGTGTAACTAAAACCTTGTCCGGGTAGACTACATTTGACTACCGAATTTCCACTTTCAATATCGAGAGCATTAGGAATAAAAAAATAATAATTTGAAAGAGATAAGCCATGATAATCTTGCGAACAATATCCTTCATTGCCCCAGTTTCTTGCAAAAAAGGCCCATTTCTCTTGTGACGGACTGTCAAAATATTTTATAGCAAGAAAATGTGTTGGATGAATTTCTGTTCTAGTGTCATGTTGATTGTCAATTCCAAATAAGCCAGTAAAAATAACTGGTTTGCCATCTATGGATTGTTTAATTCTTTCCCAACCAACTGTGTTATCATTAAGATTAGATTTGAACTGATTCCACCAAGGGGTATTAAAGAGTTTTATTGTTTCTTCAAATTTGAATTCAATCCCAATTTGCTGTGGAATTCTGTCATTTGTATTTAAAACTCCAAAATGATTGTTAGTTAATGCTAACATATCGATATCATCATCTTCATAAAAGGATCCCTGCCAATCTTGAAACCATATATTGCCTGTGTATGTCACATTAAACCAGTTTACATGCCCATGAACAGTGCCATCAAGGGGGTGGTTGCAGTGACATATAACTGATGCGACACCAGTAGGTTCATCAACAGTTGGTCTTTGAGAAGTACAGGGGGGATTTCCAAATTGTGTATTATCTCCAGTATTTGGAAAGCGATTACACTCTTCTGAGCTTGGGTGAATATTCTTGTAATATTCTTTGCCAAATAAAGGGTTTAATGGTAAATAATTGTCGTCAATTTGATCCCACCAAACGTCTAAATTGGCTTTAGGATGAGGAACTCCCGGGACATCTTGGGGAGTATGGTGAATGATTGTTATTCTTACCCATGCATTACCTTCTCCTTTACATTGATCATCTGTTCCATCATCATGATCATGATAGCCATTATCATTATATATATCATCTGTGTACCCAAGGGTTAAAAATAGTTTTGTAGAATCAATGATGTGCTGGGGGCTTAGTAGTATATTACTTTTATTGATATAGTTGGCAATAGGGCTTAACCCTGCTGTTATTCCTGGTATATTTATGTTACCTCTATATAAGCGGTCACTATTTGCTCCTGATGGGTTAACGTATCTTTTCCATGTATCTCCCCATCCTCCAGTTTGAACACATCCTCCAGCGTCAATAATAACTTCATCCAAATATTTAAACTTGATATTTCGATATTCTGTGTATGGCTTATTGACTGGGGGAGCAGAAATAAACCAAATCTCCTTTTTTCCATCTTCAAGTATTTGATGTTCCTGAGCAAATACATTTAAACAAAAGTGAGTGAAAAATAGAAAAAGAAAATAATCTAAATTATGTTTATTTCTCATAAAATTATTTTTTGTATATATGGGGTATTTTTTTTAAAATCATTTTGCGACTTCCATTTTTGCTTAAGAATATAATTTATACGGCAGGTTACTAAATAGAATTTCCTTTTAAGGAAATCTCATTCTATATCAAATACAACTATTTGATATAGGCGTACCCTATAACACTTATATAAAATGTTCTAAAAAAACAATTGTCCAGTATAAACTTCAAGTAAACAGTTAGCTTTCGTGAAGTAGGGTGGAGGAAAAAGTGTTACTCTAAAATAGATTCTGTTTTTTGAATTTGCAATAGGGTAGGTAAAAAAAATGAAAAGTTAATATACGGTTCATGTGAATGTATAGACGAAAACAAATTGTTGTTAGTAAATCTTGTTCAACAACATGATTTGCTATTGAAGAATGGACAATGATTTTTTGTGTAAGGTTCTTGAGTATAGAATGATTCTGTAAGGCAGTGCACTTTAAAATTAACTTATTTGTGAAGGACCCTGATAAATACGATAGATTATTTTGCTGGAGTTAAAGGCGTACTGCTGTTCCAGATATCAGAGTCCAGTTTCCAATCGCCATTTACCATTTTCCAGATGAATATGAATTTGCCCTTATCCATTGTGCTGTCCTTACCATAACTCATGGTATAGTTGCCTTCATTGATCAGGTAGTCGCCGCTGCCGTATAATGCCGTTGTTTCTATGTTGAATTCATGTATGCCAAAATTTACATACTCCCAATTGATGGCTGCGATGGCAGAACGTCCGGTTATGATTTCGGCATTGGGTGCAAATACCCGGGCATTTTCGGTAAAGATGTTATTCAAAAATGCTGTGTCACGAAGAATATGGGCTTTCCCGAATTGGCTGTTTTTCTCATCAATGATTTTTCTCAAACCCGTTGTGTCAAAGCTGGAAGAATTGGCTGTACTGCCTGGTGATGTAGTGTTGCTGTTGCAGCCAACTGACAGTATGGTTGCTGATAAAAGAACCAGAATAAAAATTTGTTTCATTTTATTTTTAGGTTGTTAGTGATGGTTGCATTGATTACCGGCTTAGCTGGGCTTTTGAAACAAAATACTGCCAGCCAACAAGGCGCCTTCTTTAAAGTTACTGAAGGTAAATGAATTGGGAAATTGATTCGTGGAGACACGAACCAAGGCATTGGTTGTTATGTAAAAAGGAACCCGGATACAATCCGGGCGGAATTAAATGTCACAAGTGATCTGCTGATGGCAGAACACTTGCGCCAGAGGGGGGAGTGGGGGACAAGAATTATCGCTAAATTAGGGGGTAACCGAAACGCAGATTTATGGAAAAAAACCAAAAATTTATTGATAGTCTAAAATCATTAAAATTTCCAGTTAGTTTACCAGTACTAACAGGAATCTTGATTTGTTTGGGATTTATTAAAGGATATATTTTCTACTATGTTTTCGGGATAGACATCAGACATTTTTTTTCTGCAACAGATATGATCAAGTTTGTTTCATCTGATTTGATGATACTAATTATTACATTATTCGCTTTATTTCTAAACATGTTTGCAAATAGATATTTAACAGATCTAAATAACACAGACAAGTTATTTGAAATACAATTATTAAAAGAAGATAAAACAATACAACAAATAAGATTATTCTTTAAGAATTTAGACCCTAAATCTGAAAATCAAAAATCCATTTTCAGAGTGACTCTTATTATCCTTTTTGGAATTTCAATTTTAATAACAATTAAACTGGTTCATTCTTTTGAAGAAAGATTCATAATAATTGTTACTGTGATAATAATATTCATTAATGCAATATCAACAACAATTGAATTTCCTTCAGAAAGTTATTTTCAATTTAGAATGTTCATTCTTTCAAGTGCATTATTGTTATTTTTTCAAATTGGAATGACTGAAATTAAGTATGTCAAAAAAGGAAAATATAATGGCACATATGTAAAAACAAAAGAAAAAGAATATATATCAACTGATTCTTTATTGTTCATTAACAAATCGGATGATTATACATTCTTCTATAACACCAAATTCAAGTACACAGAAGTTATCCCAAATTCTGAAATCCTTTTATTCAGAATTAAAACAAATGATGTTAAAATAAACTGATAACACCATGAAATCATTTTTTACAGAAATAAAAGATCATTTATCACTTATTACTGGATCGATTGTTATTCTTGGATTTTTAAAAGCAAGTGTGTTCTTTTATTCATTTAATATTGACGTAAAGGAATATTTGACGTTTTCCGATTTAACAATATTTCTTTCAACTGATCTATTATTAATTGTTGTTTCGGGAATAATTTATATTGTACTATTATCTTATTTTTTTATCCCCTTAAATGAAATTGATAAAAAAAGGGAGGAAGAGAAAAAAGATGAAAATCAAGAAACCAAAAAGAACTTCAAACCCAGTAATAAATTCTTTTTCACTTTTGGGTTTATTTTCCTTGTTTCAATAATCACAATTCTGTCACTTCCAAGAAATATAACATTCAAAATATATTTCTTGATGATGATCTTTAATTTGATGATTATTCTATTAAGAATTGTTGCACCCCCTTCAGATGAAGATAAAGAATTAAGATATTTACCTTTTATTTCCGTTTTCATTACCATTCTATTACATTTCAGTTTTGCTGACATTACAAAAGTTAAATTTGGGGGGTATAATGGAACAATTGTTCAAACGAACCATAAAACATATATAGCTTCAGATTCATTGTTATACGTTAGAAAAACAAGTAACTACACATTCTTTTACAATAAGAAATTAAAATATTCAGAAGCAATTCCGAATTCTGATATTATATACACAAAAATAGTTCGGAACAAAAATTTTAAAGCGGAAATATTGGACTGTTTGAAAGATTAAACATCCTTTTTCTTTCCTGATTTCTTTTTTATGTGTATTACATCGTCAGGATTGTTATTGTCCGTTATTTGGTCTGTAATAGGTTCTGGTTGGATTTTAGATTTTTCCCTTTCATTGTAGGATTCCAACATGTGTAAATAATGTGAAACACAGGTTGGACATCCGATATTGGGTTTAACCTTATATATTTCCATGTAAATGTTGCGAAGTAATAATTGATCATCATGTTCGATCTTCATTTTTCCAGTTGTTCTATAACTGGTCAAATATGTTAATAGATGTTTGATTTGATCTAATTATTGTTCCTTTCGTTGAATTCGTTTATTAGTTCTTTTATTTTCTCTTTTAATTGTTCATATTCTTCAGGCAATACCACGAAGTGAGAATGTTTCATTCACTGGAGGTGATTTTGGTCGGGGTGAGGTGAGGACAATTAGGTTTAAGGGTTCAAGAGGTTCAAGGGTTCAAGGTTGGGAGGCGTTGCGGTTAGTTGATCATGTTATTCTTTTGATGGGGATGTATCGGTGAGTCACCCTTGGGGGTGGCCCACCGGAAAAAAAGAAAACCCCAACGTTTGTCGGGGGTCTCATGTATTGTGCATTAAGCCACCGACGCTATCGGTCGGGGTCTTCGACATTCCACATTAAGCATCTTTCTTCGGGGGAGGCGGTTTGCGGTTGCCCTGTTGTTGCTGCGGCGGACGTTGCTGTTGCGGGCGCTGCTGCTGGGGACGGTTTTGTTGCTGCCCCTGTGGCCTTTGTTGCTGGGGGCGTTGCTGGTTGCCACCTTGTTGGCCTTGCTGTCCTCCCTGCTTTTGCTGGGCGCCACCTTGTTTGTTTTGGGGTTGCACTTGCTTGCGCTGGCCTTGTCCCTGTTGTCCTTGTTGCTGATTGCTCGGGCGTTGATCACGCTCTTTATCACGACGGCGTTTGCTGTTGCGTTCGAGGGTGCGTAAACTGATTTGTCCCACCAGTTCCACATGCGCCATTTCTTTTTCCTGTGATTTGGCCGGTGAAAGATCCACGGCTTCCAGTTCTTCGGGGCGTTTGCCTTCCCGGTTCATGGCTTTGATCTCTTTCACTTTCTTGATCGACAACGGGTATTGCTTGTTGCTATCGGGCAACACGTACCACATGAGGTTTTTGAAAATATCTTTCTTCACCAACTGTGCAGGGCCACGCATGGTTTCCAGCACTTCGGCATGATCGGGGAAATGTTGTAAGGCGTCGAGGTAAGTGTCTAACTCATAGTTGAGACAGCATTTCAAACGGCCGCATTGTCCGCTCAGTTTGGCCTGGTTGATAGACAGGTTCTGGTAACGGGCAATGGTGGTGGTTACACTCTTGAAATCGGATAACCAGGTGCTGCAGCAGAGTTCACGTCCGCAACTGCCAATACCACCAATCTTGGCGGCTTCCTGTCGAATGCCAATCTGCTTCATTTCCACCTTCACCTTAAATTCACCGGCATAGAGTTTAATCAACTCACGGAAGTCCACACGGTCTTCGGCGGTATAGTAAAAAGTGGCTTTGCGTCCGTCGGCCTGGAACTCAATTTCAATGAGTTTCATATCGAGGTTGAGCTGGCGTGCAGCGGCGCGGGCACGTACCAGGGCGGGTTTTTCCCGTTCCTTGCTTTCCTTCCACTTTTGCAGATCCATATCGTTGGCACGGCGCATGATCTTTTTGATCTCTGCATCGTCTTCCTTTACCCCTTTCTTTTTCAGCTGCAGGCGCACCAGTTCACCGCTGAGGTTCACCATGCCTACATCAAAACCGCTCACACCTTCCACGGTTACCATATCGCCTTTGGAAAATTGCTGCAGGGTATTATTGCGGTAAAAATCTTTGCGGCTTCCGTTATTGAACGTTACCTCCACAATGCGGCAATCGCTGTTGGGATCGGAGAAGGGAAGGTTCGCCAGCCAGTCGTGCACATTGAGCCGGTTACAACCACCGCTGCTGCAGCCGCCATTGCTTTTGCAGCCATTGGGCTTGCCGGTTCCACAACTTGAACAACTCATATTGAGAGCAAAAATTAAAAGATGAATAATTGTGGGAGAAGGAGTTATGGCAGGAGGCGGAACGTATAAAGCAATCGTTTCATTATGTTTATGAAGTCAGCTCAACATACGAAGGCAATCATTGCCCGATAGTAGTAATATATGTTGAAGTGAGTGACACAACGAAGTCGCATAGTAATTCATCAGCCCGCTGCAAAATCCTTCTTCTCCGCTGACCTTCGCTTTCACCAATCATCTTCCGCAAGGTCAGTTCATCAAAAGTACTGATTTATTGGCAATGGCGTGGTACACTTTAATGGTGAGGGCCATAAACAGCATTTTGGCGTTGGCATTGCGTTCGATGTAGTAGGAGGCTTTGTCGAGTTCCTCCACAATTACCTGCAATTGCTCGATGGAGCAGAGTTTGTTGAGGCGGTTGGCAAAATCGGCTTCCTGCTGACTCAGCGCCAGGTTGCCGCCCATGGCCTGCAGGCGGATGCTTTGTTCGATAAGGTGGTTGAAGTAGCGCAGAAACTGTTTTTGTTTTTCCCGGCCCAGCTTGCTGATTTCGTCCACCCACTTCACCTGTGCCACCGGACCGGTTTTGAGGATGGCGTTGAGCCACTCCCGCAGGTATTGCTGCCAGTCTTCATCGGCATGCTGGATGAGTTGCAGTGCTTCCCGGTAATTGCCTTCGCATACACCGGCGATTTGCCGGGCCTGCTCTTCGTTGAGCCGGCTGCGTTGGATCAAAGCAGTTGTTACCGCTTCGTTTTCCAGGGCAGGGATGCGAACGGTTTGGCAACGGCTTACGATGGTGGGCAGCACCTGGTCTTCGCTTTCGGCTACCAGTACAAACAAGGTGTTGGCCGGCGGTTCTTCGATGAGCTTGAGCAGTTTGTTGCCTTCCTTGCCTAAATATTCGGGCATCCAGAGGACGAGAATCTTGTATTCGCTTTCAAAACTTTTGAGGTTGAGTTTGCGGATGATATCGGCACATTCGGCAGCGGTGATATTACCCTGTTTGTTTTCGGCACCAATGAACTGCAGCCAGTCGTACAGGTTGCCGTAGGGATATTGTTTGATGAATTCCCTCCACTCGGTGATGTAATCGGTGGCGATGGGTTTGTCGCCGCTCTTGCGGGGAATAACGGGGTAGCTGTAATGCACATCGGGATGGATGTATTGCAGCGCCAGTTCACCTCCGTGCGAAGTGGCAGGTGCCGGTTCTTCGCCAAACAAGCCGGCGGTGGTGGCTTTGGGTTTTTCGCTCTGGCTCACCACATAGGTGCTGAAGGCGAGGGCGAGGGGCAGGGCTCCGCTTCCTTCCTTGCCCACAAACAACAGGGCATGGCTGAGACGGTTATTGTCCACCATGTCTTTCAACTGCTGAATCACTGCTTCCTGTCCTATGATATCGCTGAACTGCATTGGGACGAAGGTAGGGGAAGAAAAGAAAATGCAGAAGGCTTAATGCAGAAGGCTTAATGCGGAAGGCTTAATGCGGAAGGCTTAATGCAGAAGGCTAAATGCGGAAGGCTTAATGCGGAAGGCAAAAGGCAAAAGGCAAAAAGCAAAAGGCAACCCTCTGCGAGAGGCTCTGCGTTCTCGTTTCTCTGCGGCTGGGAAGCCAACAGCTGATAGCTTGTTAACTATTTCTATTATCAGAACTTTATAACTTAGAAACAATTTCCTCACTCAACGGATTGACTCTGCTTGGGAAGTAAGCCAGCAGAATTCCGTTTTCATCTAACAGAAATTTTCCAAAATTCCATTTCACTTCTGCATCAAGCACACCGTTTTTATCTTTTTGTGTAAGCCATTGATAAAGCGGATGCATATCATCTCCCTTCACACTGATTTTGGCAGCCATAGGAAAGGTAACACCATAGTTTTGTGTGCAGAATTCTTTTATTTCTGTATTGGTGCCGGGTTCTTGTCCGCCGAAATTATTAGCAGGAAAACCCACGATCACTAATTTGTCTTTATACTTTTCGTACAACGCTTCGAGGTCTTTGTACTGAGGCGTATAACCACATTTGGAAGCAGTATTCACCACTAAGATTTTCTTTCCTTTAAAACCGGCGAAGTCGATGATGCCGCCGTCTAATGCATCCACTTTAAACTGGAAGATGGAAGAAGGTGGGGTGCTGATGGTTTCCTGCTGCTGATGGGTTGTTGTAAAGGCGCAGGATACTAAAATCATGGAGGCAAGGAGGATGCGTATCATAAAAATGGTTTTTGTTTTCGTTTTTAAATGCCGTCTTCGACAGGGCTCAGACTGACAGTACGTTTTTGTAACGTCGTCTTCGACAGGCTCAGACTGACAGTGCGTTTTTTAATGAACGTAAACATTTCTTTGTCACACTGAGCTAGTCGAAGTGGGCGAAGAAAGGATGAAAGAACTTGTTTTCGTTTTTAAATGCCGTCTTCGACAGGCTCAGACTGACAGTGCGTTTTTTAAACTCGTCTTCGACGGGCTCAGACTGACAGTGCGTTTTTTAATGAACGTAAACATTTCTTTGTCACACTGAGCTAGTCGAAGTGGGCGAAGAAAGGATGAAAGAACTTGTTTTCGTTTTTAAATGCCGTCTTCGACAGGCTCAGACTGACAATAAGTTTTATAACGTCGTCTTCGACAGGCTCAGACTGACAACATTTTTTATTATATGTTCACATTTTTTTAGAACGTAAACCTTTCTTTGTCACACTGAGCTAGTCGAAGTGGGCGAAGAAAGGATGAAAGAACTGTATTCGTTTTTTGTAATGCCGTCTTCGACTGGCTCAGACTGACATGCGATATTGTAACAAACATTTTTTCAGTATGTTCACGGGTAATGTTAATTGTTTTTCTCTGTGAACCTCTGTGCTCTCCTCTGTGTCCTTTGTGGTAAAAATATTGCTTACTGTTTCTCAAAACATCCAAGGTCGGGCAGACCAACACGTCCATGTCCATCAAAATCGGTGAGCAGAGGTGTGATGATTCCTTTATTAATCGCAGGTGATTCGGCTTTCAACCGGAAATTGTAATAGCGGTTCGATACATCAATACTATCAAACACCGGGTCCTGGTTGCGGATGACATTGGTGAGTGTGGAATTACCGGGGTCGTTCTTGGCACGGAACAATACATTCTGTAGTGTGACAGAAGCTGGATCGGTTCCTTCTTTCTGTACAATGATTTCATTCTCCACCAAACCGCCATCGCCCCAGATAATACTATTGGTGAAAGTGGCAGTGAGCGGTGACGTAATGACCTGGTTGTTCACTTTGGTGAAGTTGGTGGCCAGTACTACCGGGTTCTTATGCTGCAGATACGAATTGGAAAAGGAACTGATGGTGCAATGCGTGAACGTATACGTTCCACCATAAATCAACGCCACATTATTACCACAGTTGCTGAATAAACAATTATTGGCAGTAATGCTGCTGTTGAGTCCCAGTACACCAATATCATATACATTATCAATCACACAATTATTGAGTGTTACTTTGGGATTACTGTTTGAAGCGGGCTTTTCGGCTACTATACCCTGGTAGGAGTTTTGTACATAGGCATAGTTGAGCACATTGTCTTTACTGCTGCCACGGAAATAAATGCCGGGCCATGATCCGGGGAAGTCACGGTAAGGATCATCTAAGCGATTGCTTTTAAATACCACACTGTCTGTTTTGGTGCCATTTATTTGCAAGGTACCATCCACAACAAACGGAGCATTGGCATTTAAATGAATACGTGTTCCTTTAGGGATTGTAAGTGTAACATTGGTATCCACAACCAATCCGCCAAGGATTACATACGGAAGATCACTGTTCCAGGTGGTGTTGGTTTCAATAACTTCATCACGCAGGTAGTGTGCGTTTTGTCCCCATGCTTCCAGTTGCTTGTATTCTTTATTGCCGTTCCATTCAATTTTAATACTGTCTTTAATAATAAAGGGTAATTGTTCAGCAGAAGGATTGATGTTCACCGATACGAACACATACATACTGTCGTTGCCTTCTATTTCGAGTCCGCCTGTTTGCACCGCCGGCAATCCATCCACATTCATTTTAAACATAGAGGCAGTGCCACCCATCAGTTGAATATTGCTGATGCGTATTTTCTGTTTGTCTTCGTTTTTAATGAGGAAGTATTGCGTTATTGATCCTGCGCTGGTGAAAACCGTATCAAAGCGAATGGTATCGTTGCCCAATGAAAGGCGTGCATCTTTGTTGAAGTTGATGCTTTCTTTTCTACAGGCGAGCAGCGAAAAAAAGCCCAGCAGGAGTATGGTTACATTCAGTTTCAGAGTTGTAAAAATAAGGTGCAATGCTGAATGTAAAGCGTTAAACTTCGTTAATCATCACTGGCCCATGCAAGAGTGGCAATGCTGAGGCGGCTGGTGGGGATTTCTTTGATGGCAGCGCCACAGGCTTCCAGTGTGGCACCGGTGGTGATTACATCATCCACCAGCAGAAAATGCCGGTCGAGCGCACCTGAGTTGAGATTAATAGCAAAACTGCCATCCACATTGATCCATCGTTCGTTTCTGCCTTTGCGGGTTTGTGTATCTGTATAACGGTTACGGGCAACGATGTTTTCATGAACAGGAATGCCGGTTGCTTCTGAAATTCCACGGCATAAAACCGTAGCCTGGTTATAACCTCTCTTCTTTTCTTTTCCTGGATACATGGGCATGGGAATGAGATAGTCGATTTCTTTGAAGCGGTTGCTTTTGATGAGTTGAATGCCCATCCATTTGCCCAGTTGTATGCCTGCTGCCTGGTTGTTGCGGTACTTCAGAGCGTGGATCATGTTTTGCAGGGCTGAAGTTTTGGTGAAGTAGTAGCTGCTCATGGCTTCTTCCACATCCAGTCGTCCGTAAAATATTTTCTCAATAGGATTACCGGTATTGTTGGCAAATCCTGTTTCGGGTAAAGCCGTATAACATTGAAAGCAGATGGATTGATGTTCATCGGTGAGGTCGTTGCCGCATCCGGCGCATAAGTGTGGGTACAGAAAATGGAGCAGGTTGTTGCTCCAGCTTTTTAGCGTGTTGATCATCATTAGTTACTTCGTTTGTTCTTTTGATGATCGAAGTTTTTATTTCGTTGTATGAAACGGAAAGAAGTTTTTATCAGGTAAATAAATACTGGTAGAGTTCTTCCACCTTGCTCATGGGCACTACTTCAATATTGTATTTCTGTATTTTCTTATTGGTATCTTTTCCTTGTCCGAGATTGTATTTACTGATGATGATTTTTTCAAAGCCCAGTTTTTCTGCTTCGGCTATACGTTGGTCAATCCGGTTTACGGCACGTATTTCACCACTCAGCCCCACTTCGCCGGCAAAGCAGATATGCGGATTCAGCGGCACATCTTCATAGCTCGACAGCAGGGCACAGAGCACCGCCAGGTCAATGGATGGATCTTCCACTTTCAAGCCACCGGCAATATTTAAAAACACATCTTTCATTCCAAACTGGAATCCACCCCGTTTTTCCAATACCGCTAATAGCAATTGCAAACGCCTGAGATCAAAACCTGTTACAGTACGTTGCGGTGTGCCGTATACGCTTTGTGTTACAAGTGCCTGAACTTCTATGAGGAGCGGACGCATACCTTCCATCGTTGCAGCTATGGCAATACCGCTGAGCTGATCTTCTTTTTGTGTGATGAGAATTTCGCTGGGATTACTTACAGGGCGCATGCCACTGTCTGTCATTTCATAAATGCCTAACTCCGATGTGGAACCGAAGCGGTTTTTCATAGTACGCAAAATACGATAGGCATAATGGCGGTCACCTTCAAACTGTAACACCGTATCTACCATATGCTCCAGGATTTTTGGTCCGGCAATGGTTCCGTCTTTCGTGATATGTCCGATTAAAAAAACCGGTGTGTTGGTTTCTTTTGCAAAGCGTTGCAGCTCGGCAGCGCTCTCACGTATTTGTGAAATACTACCGGGGCCCGATTCAATAAAAGGAGTTTGTAATGTTTGAATCGAATCAATGATCACTAACTGTGGTTTCAGTTTTTTGATTTCCTGAAAGATGGTTTGCGTGGATGTTTCCGTGAGTAAATAAAATTCTTCATTCGACATTTGTAAACGGTTGGCACGCATTTTAATCTGCTGCTCACTTTCTTCTCCGCTTACATATAATGTTTTGATAGCTGGTAATTGTAAGCCCAGTTGCAGAAACAAGGTTGATTTACCAATGCCCGGTTCACCTGCAACCAATACAATACTTCCCGGAACAATACCGCCACCTAATACACGATTTAATTCTGCATCGGTTGTGAGTATCCGTTTTTCTTCACTGCTTTTTACATCATGAATGGAAATGGTTTTCATTTCACCATGTGCAGCAGGTTCTTTCCAACTTTGTTTTTTGTTATCGTTTTTATCTTTTGTGATCAGTTCTTCCACAAACGTATTCCATTCATTACAGGACGGACATTTACCCAACCATTTGGTTGATTCGTAACCACAGTTCTGACAAAAAAAAGAGGATTTGACTTTACTCATAATTCAAAATCGAAGAACCATAAAAGTCGATTAAAAAAAGATGCAACGACGAAAAATTTTAAAACAGAAAGGGGAACAGAAAGAAGATGAAAACAATACTTTTTGATCCAAAAAGTTGTAGAAAAACGGAACCGGTAAAAAAAGCAAAAGGGCTGAAATTGCTTTCAACCCTTTATACTTACTAACCCATTAAATTCTGTTGCTAAATTACAAATTCGGGGCAGATTTCAAAATTATTTTTGCCCCCTGTGAATAAATATTTTTTTCGGGGTGGGGTTGATGAAGGTGGGGAATGACAAAAATTGATGACTTTTAAATAATTGATATTCAATGATATATGAATTATTTCTGAAGGGAAGATAGAAGCGGGCTCTTTTTTTTATAACTAATTCAGTCTCAATATCTGCCATTTCGTCTATTCATTTTTGAAAGTGCGACAAAAATTATTTTTTTGAGGTTTTGGTACGAATTTGATGGAATATTTGTTATAAATAATAAACACATGACGTTCGGAATTTTAGCGATTTCCCTGTTTTTTATGGCCATTGGCTTTTTGGTACAGATGCGGTTGAAATCGAAGTTCAAAGAGTATGGAAGGCAGCCCCTTTTAAGCGGGCTGACAGGCCGGGAAGTGGCCGAAAAAATGCTTCGTGAAAACGGAATCTACGACGTTCAGGTGGTTTCGGTAGACGGGTTCCTGAGCGACCATTACAACCCCATGAACAAGACCGTGAACCTGAGCCCGGATGTATACAATAGCAATTCCATTGCCGCCGCCGCGGTTGCCGCCCATGAGTGCGGACATGCCGTACAGCATGCTACGGCCTACCAGTGGCTTATGCTCCGGTCACGCCTGGTGCCTATCGTTCAGGTAAGTACCACCCTTTCCCAGTGGATTTTGGCCATTGGTGTGGGAATTCTTGGCTTTGGAGGCAGAAGTCCCACTGTATTATTAATAGGAATCCTCCTTTTTGCTGTATCTACTATCTTCTCTGTAATAACCCTTCCGGTGGAATTTGATGCCAGCAAGCGGGCCCTTGCCTGGCTGGAGCACACCAATGTCACCAACCGTGCGGAATATCCCGGGGCCAAAGATGCCTTGAAATGGGCAGCAGCAACTTACGTGGTGGCAGCCCTGGCATCCATTGCCATGCTGGTGCAGTATATAATGATCTATATGAGCCGGAGAGATTGATTTTCCTGCCAGATTTGTATTTAAAATAGCTAATAGTCTGCCGTTGGTATATTTTTTATTTTCAATGCAGCTATCAATAGTTAATATTGTCTGAATTATTTTAAAGGATTTTTTAACCAAAACCAAACTGATATGAGAAAATTGCTCGGAATTACTATGTTCCTTGTGTCTCTGGTTGTGCAGGTTCAGGCACAAACAAAAGAGGTGACAGGGAAAATTACCGATGAAACAGGGGTTGCAATTGCGAATGCTTCTGTAACAATTAAAGGATCAAGTAAAGGAACTGCCACAAAAACAGATGGTACATTTTCTTTAAATGTACCCGAAAACACAAAAAGTGTTGTTGTTTCGGCAGTTGGCTTTGAAGAAAAAGAAGTACTGTTAACCGGATCTCCTCTTACCATTACGCTGAAAGCCGCTGAAGGCAAGCGCCTGGAAGAAGTAATTGTTACCGGTTATGGTAGCAAAATCAAACGTGAAATCACCAGTTCCATTTCGAAAGTGAGTTCACGTGAATTCAGCAACCTTCCGCTTCCTTCCTTTGAGCAAGCGTTGCAGGGAAGAGCATCGGGTGTATTTATTAATTCCGGTAGTGGTAAATTAGGCCAGGGGCTTAATATCAGGGTAAGGGGTATTTCCTCCATCTCTGCCAATCAGCAACCATTTGTGGTGATTGATGGGGTTCCTGTAGTGAGCCAATCACTCGGTTCTAATACAGAGCCAGATAATCCTTTGGCAACGATTAACCCAGACGATATTGAATCAATCGAAGTATTGAAAGATGCGGCTTCTGCGGCAATCTATGGTTCAAGAGCTTCTAATGGTGTGTTATTAATTACCACCAAGAGCGGTAAAATGGGACGTACAAAGGTAAATGCAGGCATATTTACTGGTTGGAGCAATCCTACAAGAAAAGGCCAGTTCTTAAATGCAACTCAGTACAGAAAACTGTTTACTGCAGCTGCTGAAAATGCAGGCTGGGATCCGGAAGAAGAATTTGCGTTCGAAACCGGTACCGATGACTGGAACAGCACTAATGATGTAAACTGGGCAGATCAGGCATTCCAAAAAGGATATGTAAGACAATACAATGCTTCACTTACAGGTGGCGATCTTCGCACAAAATTCCTGGTTAGTGCCAGCTACAACGATCAAAAAGGTATTATCCTCGCCAACAGATTAACAAGAGGAACTTTCCGTCTGAACATTGACCACTCTTTGAATTCCACATTCAAATTCGGAACAAATATCGCTTTGAATCAGAGTGACAACTATGCAGTTCCAAGTGATAATGCGTTCAGCAACCCGCTTCAGTTGAATGCCATACCACCACTGCATCCGCTGAGAGACGAAAATGGTTTGTACAATCAGGCAACTCTGTATTACAATAATCTTATTGAGCGTGAAGGAAATAATTTAACACTCAATAAAACATATCGCTCTATCAGTAATGCATATGCAGAGGTTAATTTCAACAAAAACCTGCGCTTCCGTTCACAAGTGGGTATTGACTGGAATAATCTTCAGGAAAACCAGTTCTTAGGCCGTCGCACACTTGATGGTGCCCCTGATGGTTACAGCTACAGCAACCAGGTTACTGCTTATGTATTCACCAATACAAATACGTTGAGTTTTAATAAAACCTACGGATTGAACCACTCTGTAGACGGATTGGCTGGTATTGAATATCAGAAAGGCCAGACTAGCGGCGCAAGTGTTACCGGTTTGGCTTTCCCTAACGATAAGTTTACCAAAATTGCCAGTGCTGCTATCATTTCTGCCGGTTCTTCTTCTGAAACAGGCTTCCGCTTCATGTCCTATTTCGCAAGAGCCAACTACAAATACAAAGACAGGTATTTGTTAGGTGTTAGCTATCGTGTGGATGGATCAAGCCGTTTTGGTGCCGATAACCGTTATGGTTCATTCCCTGCAGCATCAGTTGGTTGGATTATCAGCGAAGAAGATTTCCTGAAAAATTCAAAAACACTCAGCTTCCTCAAACTCCGCAGTAGTTATGGTATTACCGGTAATGCTGAAATCGGAAACTTTGGAGCCCGTAGTTTATACCAGGCAGCAGCTTATGCAAACATCAGCGGTATGGTAACCACACAAATTGGTGACGAAAAACTGAAATGGGAAAACACAAAACAATTTGACATCGGTCTTGATTTCGGATTGTTTAACAACCGTATCTCCGGTGAAATTGACTATTTCGAGAAAAACACAAAGAATCTCCTGTTGAATGTTCCTACTCCTGCAATCAATGGCTATACTGCTATTACAAAGAATGTAGGTGATATGATTAACAGAGGTTTTGAATTTGTTGTGAATGCGAATGTATTGAACGGTAAATTCAGATGGAATACTTCATTTAACATATCTACTTACGTAAATAAAGTTACCCGTTTGATTGCTCCTGTTTCACCCAGCTCAAGAACTTTGGGCCGCCTGGCAGTTGGTGCACCATTCGGACAATTCTATGGCAAAAAATATATGGGTGTTGATCCGGATAACGGAGATGCCTTATATATGGGAGCCGACGGCAAACCTACCAACGATTATGCTGCTGCAGTTGATACAGTGGTGGGTAATCCTAATCCTGATTTTTATGGTGGTTGGAACAACCGCTTCAGCTACAAATCATTTGATCTGGATATTCAATGCCAGTTTGTAAAAGGTGGTGATCTTTATAATATCGCAGGATTTTTCCAAAGTGTGAACGGTGATTATTTCGATAATCAAACCGTTGATCAGATGAACTATTGGACAGAAGATAATAGGAACACCAATATTCCGCAACCAAGATTGTATGAAGGAAATGGTGCCGGTAAGAGTAGCCGTTGGGTACAGGACGGATCTTATTTCAGAATTAAGAGTGTTAATTTCGGATATAACTTCCCTAAGAAAATGCTGGCTCCAATGAAGATTGAATCAGCAAGGGTTTATATTTCAGGAACCAATTTGTTCACTTTCACCAAGTACACAGGGTACGATCCGGAAGTTAATACCCAATATGTAAGTAATGTAAACCTGGGACATGATTTCTACACTCCTCCTCAGGCTCGTACAATTGCTATCGGTATTAACATTGGATTATAAGAAATTAAAATATTTTAATTATGAAACTTCGAAATAAATCTTTGATATTGATTGCGTTTCTTACCATCACCGGTTTTATATCGTGTACGAAAGTGCTGGATGTAAATCCGCAGCAATCAATTGACGCTTCAAAAGCGTTGGAAAACGATCAGGATGTAAATTCTCTGGTTGTAGGTGCTTATTCTGTAATGGGTGGTGGTTCTTTATATGGAACCAACCTGTTAATGATCCCCGATTTGCTGGGTAGCGATGGCGTTTGTACATGGCGTGGTACGTTCCAATCGCCCAGACAAATTGCCAACAAAACCATGCTCCGGGATAATGCTGATGCCAACCTTACATGGACAGAAGCATACCGTGCAATCAACCTTGCAAATATTGTCCTTGAGAATTTAGACATTGTTAAGGATGAGGATCTGAAAACACAGCTGGAAGGTGAAGCCTTATTCATCCGCGGTATTCTGCATTTTGAACTGATCCGTTTGTATGCATTGCCTTATGGTGCTACTGCTGGTAATACACACCCCGGTGTTGTGATCAAAACGAAAGCAACTAAAAACGAAGCAAATGCTTTTGAAGTACTTCCCAGAAATAATGTTCAGGAAGTGTATACGCAGGTGCTTGCTGATTTAACTGCAGCCGTTGATCTTTTACCCGAAGAAAATGGTGTACGGGCTACAAAATATACGGCGCTGGCATTCCTGTCAAGAGTATATCTGCAGCAGGGTAATTATGAAGCTGCAAGAGATGCAGCAAATGAAGTAATTGAAAGCGGTTACTTTAAAATGAACGCTTCTATTACTGCTGTATTTGACAATAAGAATACCGCCGAATCAGTATGGGAAATTCAACAAAACGAGCAAAATAATGCCGGTACATCCAATAATGGAATGGCAACATTCTATGCCAGTTTACCTGGTATTGGTCGTGCGGACGTTCGGATTTCTACAGGCTATCCTTCCAACTATCCTGTTGGCGATCTGAGAAGATCTGAATGGTATTATTTTGGAACAGGAGCCCGTCCCGGAAACCTGTATTGTGGAAAATGGAAATCATTCAGTCAGAATCTGCCGATTGTGCGTTTAGCTGAAATGTACCTTACACGTGCAGAATGTAATGTACGCCTTTCTACAAGCGTAGGTGCTTCACCCGGCGAAGATCTGGAAATGGTGCGCAACTCCGTTCGTACCAATTCAACAGCTTCTTCTGATCCTACTTTAAATGAAATTCTTAATGAGCGTTTCATTGAGCTGGCATTTGAAGGACAGCGCATTCATGATCTGCGTCGACTGAGAAGATCAACCGGTGCTTTTGCATGGAACTCTGATCGTTTGGTATTTCCAATTCCTCAAAGAGAAGTGGATGCTACCAGCGGTGTTCTTGTACAAAATCCAGGGTATTAATTTCTTACAATACTTGAAAAAAAGGACTGTTTCTAACAGTCCTTTTTTTATGCCTGAAAGAATACCGAACACAAACGATCGTGAGTTGTATTATTTACTGTTATTTTTGTTTTTAATTAGAGGTTATGAATGATAAACGCACCAATGATCCCGGAAACTACAGAATCAGAATTGTTACTGCCGCTTCACTTTTTGACGGACATGATGCTGCCATCAATATCATGCGGCGCATCCTGCAAAGTAAGGGAGCCGAAATCATTCACCTCGGGCATAACCGGAGTGTTCATGAAATAGTGGAAGCTGCGATTGAAGAAGATGTGCAGGGGATTGCGATAACATCCTACCAGGGCGGACATGTGGAGTTTTTCAAATACATGAAAGACTTGCTGGATGAAAACGGATGTGGCCATATTAAAATTTTCGGCGGCGGGGGTGGTACCATTCTTCCGCATGAAATCGAAGAACTGCATCAATATGGTATTGCACGTATTTATTCGCCCGACGATGGCCGCCAGATGGGACTGGAAGGCATGATTGAAGATGTAATCCGCCAATGTGATTTTTCGCTTACTGGTAACGGTGAGTATTCATCACCCATGACGCTGGGTGAAGTAAAGGATGTACGAACCATAGCCCGCAACATTACCAATGTTGAAAATGGTCAACCCATAACCCATAACCCGCAACCCATAACCCGTAACCCACAACCCGTAACCCATATCTCCGTCCTGGGTATCACCGGAACAGGAGGGGCGGGTAAGTCATCTGTAACCGATGAAATCGTTCGCCGGTTCCTGCATACGTTTAAAGACAAAACGATTGCCGTTTTATCAGTAGACCCATCAAAGAAAAAAACAGGTGGCGCTTTGCTGGGCGACCGCATCCGCATGAATTCTATTTCACATCCACGTGCCTATATGCGCAGCCTGGCGACAAGAGAAAGTGACCGTGCATTGAGTGCACATGTACAGGAAGCCATTGATATTTGTAAGCAGGCCGGTTTTGATTTTATTATTCTGGAAAGTGCAGGTGTGGGACAAAGTGATGCGTCCATACTTGATTATTGCAATGTGAGCTTGTATGTGATGACACCGGAATATGGCGCCGCATCACAGCTGGAAAAAATCAACATGCTCGACTATGCAGATGTGATTGCCATCAACAAGTTTGATAAAGCCGGCGCTCTTGATGCATTAGCAGATGTGCGCAAGCAATACAAACGCAATCATCAACTGTTTACTGCAAAAGATGAACAGCTTCCTATTATAGGAACCATTGCATCACAGTTTAACGATGCAGGTGTGCATGAACTGTTTGAAAAAATTATTCAGACTGTACAAACAAAAACCGGTGTTTCTTTTGCCGGAGTGGAACACATACCACATAAAGACACCGTAAGCAAATCCTTAATCATTCCACCGGCACGTGTGCGTTACCTCAGTGAAATTGCAGATGCTATTAAGGAATACAATCTGCTGGTGGAAGAACAAGCTGTTATTGCATCCAAAATTTATCAGCTGGAAGGATCTTTACATACACTTTCGGCAGCAAATGCATCCGCAGCAGTACTGGAAGAAGTAAAGAAGCAAATTCAACAGTTAGCGGATCTGCAAACACCTGTCGCTAAAAAATTAATTGCCAACTGGCCGGAGAAAGTAAAAGCCTATCAGCAGGATTTCTATGAATACAAAGTGCGTGATAAAATAATCAAGCAACCCATGTTCACCACCAGTTTAAGTGGTACACGTGTTCCTAAAGTGGTGCTGCCGAAGTACAGGGATTGGGGCGATTTGTTACGCTGGCAGGGACAGGAAAATATACCCGGCAGTTTCCCATTTACCGCAGGTGTGTTTCCGTTGAAACGTGAAGGAGAAGATCCTACAAGGATGTTTGCAGGTGAAGGCGGACCGGAACGTACGAATAAACGTTTTCACTATGTATCCATGGGACAACCGGCCAAACGGTTATCAACTGCATTTGATTCAGTTACACTATACGGTGAGGATCCTGCTCATCGTCCGGATATCTATGGTAAGGTGGGGAACAGTGGCGTAAGCATTGCAACAGTAGATGATGCAAAAAAATTATACAGTGGTTTTGATTTGTGCGATCCACGCACTTCTGTAAGTATGACCATTAATGGACCTGCGCCAATCATTCTTGCGTTCTTTATGAATGCAGCGATTGATCAGCAATGTGAAAAATGGATTGAAGAAAATGGCAAGTGGAAGCTGGTGGAAGAAGCGTATGCAAAAAAATATCCGCAGGGGAATCAACCCGTTTATAATAATACGTTGTTTCCGGATCAATTACCGGAAGGTCACAATGGGTTGGGATTGAAGTTACTGGGCCTCAGCGGAGATGAAGTATTACCGGCCGAAGTGTATGAACAATGCAAACAGGAAGCCTTGCAACAGGTGCGGGGAACGGTTCAGGCAGATATATTGAAAGAAGACCAGGCGCAAAACACCTGCATCTTCTCAACTGAATTTGCATTGAAACTGATGGGTGATGTGCAGTCTTATTTCATTGAACAGAACGTACGCAATTTTTACAGTGTGAGCATCAGCGGTTATCATATCGCAGAAGCAGGTGCGAATCCAATAACACAGTTAGCATTCACATTGGCGAATGGATTTACGTATGTGGAGTATTATCTCAGCAGAGGGATGCATATTGATGAGTTTGCTCCTAACTTATCGTTCTTCTTCAGTAATGGAATGGATCCCGAGTACAGCGTGATTGGACGTGTGGCCCGAAGAATCTGGGCGAAGGCGATGAAGTATAAATACAAGGCCAACAAGAGAAGCCAGATGCTGAAGTATCATATCCAGACCTCCGGCCGTTCGCTTCATGCTCAGGAAATTGACTTCAACGATATACGAACTACATTACAGGCATTGTATGCGATTTATGATAATTGCAACTCACTTCACACAAATGCCTATGATGAAGCGATTACCACACCAACCGAAGAAAGTGTAAGAAGAGCGATGGCCATACAGCTCATCATCAACCGTGAACTGGGCACGGCAAAGAATGAAAACCCCAACCAGGGATCGTTTCTCATTGAAGAGTTAACAGACCTGGTGGAAGAAGCTGTGCTGAAGGAGTTCAACAGAATTACCGAACGTGGCGGCGTGCTGGGCTCCATGGAACGTATGTACCAGCGGAATAAAATCCAGGAAGAGAGTCTGCATTATGAACACCTGAAACATACCGGTGAATTACCCATAGTAGGAGTGAATACATTTTTAAACAGTAAGGGAAGTCCCACTACGATTCCCGGTGAAGTGATCCGGAGTACAACGGAAGAAAAAGAACAGCAAATCACCAACCTGCAGGCATTCTGGCAACGGAATGAAAGCAGGCGTGCAGCTGAGTTACAAAAGCTGCAAAAAGTTGCGGTACAGAATGGTAATCTGTTTGCTCAATTAATGGAAACGGTGAAGTATTGTTCGCTCGGACAAATCACGCATGCATTGTATGAAGTGGGCGGACAATACCGTAGAAATATGTAATGGGTTATTCCCACACAATGAGTTCACTCCGGTGAAACCATTCGGGATAAAACGGCTGGTGTATTTTTTCCACCTGGTTTCGTTTTACCTTGAGCGTAGGCGTTAGTAAGCCATTATCAATGGTCCAGTTTTCCTTCATCACCACTATTTTTTCCATTTGCTCAAAATGTTCCAATGCCGGATTAATTTCTTTCAGTGATTGTGCCAGGCTTTCGTTGATTTGTTCTTTTGTTTTTGTTTTGCCAATATCTGATAAAGTTACTAACGCAATGGGTTGAGGAATCCCCATGCCCACCACACAGGTTTGTTCAATATCTGTATTCGCCAGCAGCCTGGTTTCAATGGGAGTGGGCGAAATGTATTTCCCTTTATCGGTTTTGAACTGGTCTTTCAACCGGCCAATCACAAATAAGAAACCATCGTGATCATACTCACACAGATCACCTGTTTTTAAATAACCATCTTCATCAAACAGTTCGGCTGTCAGTTCCGTTTCCTTGTAATATCCTTTTGTATTACTAACGCTTTTCACTCTCAATTCACCTTCCGGAGATAGTTTTACCTGTAAACCGGTGAGCGGTTTTCCTACAGAGCCAATTTTGTTTTCAAAGGGACGCTCAAAATGTGCATACACACAATCTTCCGTCATGCCCAACGCCTGTATAATAGTAATATCCAAACGCCGGAACCATTTCAATAAACTCACAGAAATAGGAGCAGCAGCGCTGTAAATATGACTAGCTCTGGAAAGTCCTAATTTTTTACGGATACTTTTTTTGATGAATGTGTTTACGCCTGGTATTGCCAGCAGAATATTTAGTTTGGATTGCGGAATTTTTTTCAGGATGCCTTCTCTGAATTTTCCCCATAAACGAGGCACCGCAAAAAACACATGTGGTTGTACTTCTTCCACGTTCTTTGCAAAATTCTCAATGGACTCTGCAAAAAAAATGGTGGCGCCGTTATAAATGCCGTTGAATTCAATACCCATGCGTTCTGCCACATGGCTCAAAGGCAGGTAGGAGAACATAACAGGGCGAAATGGTAGTTTCAAATCTTTAATCGCCACTTGTAAAACCGTATCAAAATTACCGGCAGTATGCATCACTCCCTTGGGCCGGCCTGTGGTACCAGACGTATAAATGATGGTCATCAGATCCTCTGGCTTCCAGTTGTAACTGTTTTGTGCAGGAGTATGTTTTTGAATGAGTTCATTCCATTGGTATTGTTCTTTAATACCGTAATCATCAAATGAAATCCGGATCATGCCTTCAGGGATCCCGTTTACCTGTGTGCTGTAATCATCCAGCTTGCCAATAAAAATGGCAACTGCATCACTGTGTTCCAGTATTGGTTGTATGGCGTGATCGCTCAATGTGGGATAAATAGGAATGGAAATACAACCTGCCATCATAATAGCCAGATCCGACATGATCCAATGTGCACAGTTCTTTGACAGAATGGCGATATGGCTTCCTTCTTCTATGTTGAGTTCTTTGATGGCCGTTGCCATTCGCCTGATTTCACTGCCGGCTTCGGCCCATGTCCAGCTTTTCCAATGCCCATGAAACGGCTGGCGAAGAAATACATCATTAGGAATTTCTTTTTCCCATTGCAAAAATTTATGCAGAGGTGATGATGCAGGCATGACGTGAAATTTTAAAACCGAATCTAGTAAAAATAGTATTGAAGTACAATAAAAATAAAAGCAACAGCGACCCTGTTGCTTTTATCTGATAATTCTTAAACCTTTTTTATTCTGGTTTTGCAGGCTTGCCTTCTTTGTCAATAACAATAAAAAGCCCGTCTTTCATTACTCTTGCTTTTCCATTAGCGAACAGATCGGCAAAGTTATAGCGATAATTCAGGGACAGTTTTCCTTTTTTGTCAATATAGCCCCACAATCCTTTTTCATTACATACGGGAGCGAGCCCTTCAGAAAAACGGCGTGCTATTTCAAACTCAAATGGTATTACCACTTTCATTGTTACATCAATAAATCCGAATTTATTTTGTTTACGTACAGCAGCCATTCCTTCGTAAAAAGAACTTACTTCTTCATATTGCGGCTCGGCAACAACTTTACCCGTACTGTCAATAAACCCCCATTTACCGTTTTTATGAACCGCTGCAAACCCTTCGCTGAAAGAGATGGCATCGTCGTAAATCAATGGCACAACTAACTTGCCTTCTTTGTCAACATAACCATACAAATTCCCTTTGCTTACTTTTGATAAGCCACAAATACAATTATCTACATAGTCATATTGTTTTGTCCAGCTTTGTGCCTGGATACCGCTGCAAAAAAATAACAGCAGGGACAATTGAATGTATTTCATATCGCAGGATTTACTGGTAAAAGTTAATAGATTTTCATTCCTGAAATCTATGACCCGTAACATGATTTTGAATGATGCAAGGCAGGGATAGGTTTTGTTATCGTTCTTCCTTTACTTTACGTATGAATTTGTACACCAGTCTGATTAGATCAAAATATATAGTTGTGTTGATGTTCCTGCTCATTGCCTGCAGCGGACCTTATAAAAGTACGAATAAGAGCTACCGCAAACAAGCGAAAACCTTTGCCCGTTTGTTGAAGGAATATCCGTTGAAAGATTCGGGAGGATTAGATTATGCCACCCGGTTTGTGGGTACCACCAATTTCACCATGCGCAAGCCTTCTTTTGTTGTCATTCATCATACGGCACAGAACAGTTGCGAACAAACACTGAAGACGTTTACATTGACACGCACACAGGTGAGTGCACATTATGTGATTTGTAAAGACGGAACGGTGTATCACATGCTCAACGATTATCTCCGTGCTCATCATGCGGGCGTTAGTAAATGGGGCGGGGCAACAGATATCAACTCCAGTAGTATTGGAATTGAACTGGATAACAACGGCTTTGAACCATTTGATGAACGGCAGTTGAAGAGTCTCACATTATTACTTGATCGTTTAAAACGTTCTTTCAATATTCCACAGAGTAATTTCATTGGCCACGGCGATATTGCTCCCAACCGTAAGAACGATCCCAACTGGCGATTTCCGTGGAAGCAACTGAGTGAAAAAGGTTTTGGTTTGTGGTGGAGCGATACTAGCAATCTTAAAGTGCCGGCCGGTTTCGATTATCTCACTGCAATCCGCATTGTGGGTTATGATGTGAAAGATACCAGTGCAGCGATCATTGCTTTCAAAAGACATTTTCTGCAGGATACTACTCCTGTAATGAACCCTTCTGCCAGGAAAGTGTTGTACAGTTTGTATAAAAAATATTACTAAGATGGACTTTGGCCGTGTTCCGGAACATGAATTAAATACAGTTGATTTTTCGCTTCTGCCAGATCCTGCATTTAATAAAGCAATTCTGCCAGGAAAGAAAGTAAAGCAACCAAAAGTCTATCTCGGGTGTGCCAAATGGGGCCGCACCGAATGGGTGGGCAAAATTTATCCGTCGAAAACAAAAGAGAAAGACTTTCTGCAGCATTATGTAAATCATTACAACAGTATTGAGTTAAATGCCACGCATTATAAAGTGTATGGTGAAGCAGGCATCCGCAAGTGGGCGGAAAAAGCGAAGGGCATGGATTTTAAATTCTGTCCGAAAATGTACCAGGGAGTAACACATCGTGGCAGTTTGAAAGGGAAGGACTTTATCACTAATGAATTTTTCCGGGGTATTGTTGGGTTTGAAGAACACCTTGGTCCCATCTTCATCCAGGTGAGTGATAGTTTTTCGCCTAAGCGGAAGGGAGAACTGTTTGACTACCTGTCTTCCTTACCAAAGGATTTGCAATTTTTCATGGAAGTACGGCATCCTGAATGGTTTTCCAATGAAGCAATACGAACCGAACTTTTCACCACATTAACACAGTTGAATATGGGTGCTGTGATCACCGATACCGCAGGAAGAAGAGATTGTGCACACATGCATGTAACCGTACCGAAAGTATTTGTGAGGTATGTGGGTAACAGTTTACATCCTTCCGATTATACACGTTGTGATGCATGGGTGGAACGTATGAAGCAATGGATGAAACAAGGTATGCAGGAGTTTTATTTTTTTATGCATATGCATGATGAAGCCACATCACCAGAGTTAACCGTTTATCTTGTTGATAAGATGAATAAAGAACTGGGGTTAAATCTTATTAAGCCTTCGTTTATCAATGATTCTTCGCAGGGGTCATTGTTTGATTGATACGGAGATGGAGCCACCCCGTTGGCGGCTTACAGCCCCGACGGCGGTTCAACGGATATCTTGTATAAACCGCCGGCAGGGTTTACAACCGCTGCCGGGGTCATGTTACTTCATACAATTCTTCCCAACGGGTAGTATAACGTGGACTTCGTAATTCCTGTCTCATTTTCCAGTCACGGGTGGTGCCGCTTGACGCAAATTTTAAAACATCATCACGCTGACTGAAATTGATGTTATCAATCATGTCCATTAATAGTCGCCCGTTATTCTTTGTTTCGGGTACAAAGAGATTTCCCTGGATGGATGCATCGGGTACCAATCCGCTCAGCATTACACCCGCTTTTTTATACAGGGTTCCTCTTTTATACAGCTGATCAACTAGTGCTACTGCCGGTTTAATCAATTCATTGGTAAATGAAGTGGGTACAGACAGTGTGGTGTACCTGCTGTGCGTAACACCACGATTGAACGTGACATTGTGGTTTTCTTCTTTTGATACCACAAATACACTGATGATGTTGGCAGCGCTGTATTGTCTTCTCAGTTTTTCAGCTGCTCTTGAGGTATAGGTTGCAACGGCCTCTTTAATGTCGTTGATATCACTTACCGGACTTCCGAACATGCGTGTGGTGGCAATCATTTTCTTTGTAACAAGCTCGTCCTGCATTTCTTTTGATGCTTTTCCGTTCAGCTCACGGATTAACCGTACACCTACAACACCGCCAAGGAAAATGCGGCCAAATTCTTCACTCATTTTACTTAACTGTAATGCATCGTCAATGAACCAATCTTCTTTTAATTTACGGGCATATCGGCGCCCCACTCCCCATACATCTTCTACGGGAGTAAGAGATAATGCTTTTCTTGTTTTCTCTTCCGTGTCAAGTACCACCACACAACCTGTTTTTTCTTTGTTTTTCTTCGCCAGTCTGTTGGCCACTTTGGCGAGTACTTTTGAAGGGGCCACACCAATCGATACCTTAATGCCGGTCCATTGTTCTACAGTTTCTCTCATGTTCCTGGCAATTGTTTCCAGGTCTTCTGTTGGAAAAATACTGAGGTCAACAAATGCTTCGTCTACAGAATAGACTTCTACTTTTTCATCACCAATGATAGCACGCAATGTATCCATGACCCGCATACTCAGGTCGCCATAGAGATTGTAATTGCTGGAAAAAACAGAGACATTGTGTTTTTGAATCAGGGGTTTGGCCATGAAATAGGGGCCAGCCATTTCAACACCTAATAATTTCGCTTCATCACTGCGTGAAATAATACATCCGTCGTTATTGCTCAGAACAACGACTGGTTTGTTTGCGATCTCCGGTTTGAACAATCTTTCGCAAGAACAATAGAAATTATTGCAGTCAACAATCGCATACATGGTCTTTTCAACTGTATGAATACTGCTTGCGGCAGACAGATTATTTTGTATCGGCGATATTGTTGAGGCCATATGATTTTGTTGTTGTCGTTATCTTATAACCGCCAACGGGGCTGTAAGCCGCCGTCGGGGTGATTCGAACCCTGACAGTAATTTCCGGAATGGGTTATTCAATTAAAAGACTCCGTTTATTTTTAGTGTATCTGTGTTTGTATGCGCCTGCTCAAATTGTGATATTCCTCCAAACCAGTTTATTACTTTTTCTGTAGCGAGAAAGCCCTGGTGATTGTTTAACAGGGAATCATAAGACGTAAACTCCCAGTCTTTAAAGTTGTTTACAAAGCCGTGTGTTTGCGGATTAAAATGGCAGTAATAAATAACAGAAGTAAGATACTTGTCGTCATCAATGCATTTACGTTCAAAGGGTGATTCAAACAGGGGGCCGGTTCTGTTATAGGATTTGTTGATTGATTGGGTATAGGAGTTGAAAAAATGGGACAATTGTTTTGATGCGTCTGGTTGATAGAAACCTTTTCCGTCATTCCTCCGGACAGGAGCGCATTCTTTCACATAAACAAGTATATGAAAATGATTTTTTAATAATGCATATGCATAGGTTTCAAATACACCTGAACAATAGTGTTCATATTGTTTCAGAAAATAGAAATAATTCTTCTGTTCTTTAAACAGGTCTTCGCCGTTAATGCCACGATTGAAAAGGTGGTAATAATTTCCTGTTATTAGTGCTTCGGTTTGCATATACTCGGTTTTAATTTAGCCGCCGTTGGCGGCTGATACAATCATTTTTTCTGATAAACCGCCGTCGGGGTTGCTAACCGCCAACGGGGTCGTATTCTGTTACGTAAACGAATGAATCGAATGTGCCACCACTCCCCAGATGCGGAAATCGCTGAACTCTGCCAGGTTGATGGGTTTGTACCTTGTGTTTTCCGGAACGAGAAACGCCGATGAAAAGTTTTTATGAAACCGCCGCACCAACAGTTCTCCGTTTAACACTGCTACAATAATTTTTCCGTTCTGTAATTTGAGCGAACGGTCTACAATCAACACATCACCATCAAAAATGCCCGCCTGTTCCATAGCATCACCTTTCATGCGAAAGAAAAAAGTGGCCGGTTTGTTGCGGATCAGTTGCTCGTTTAAATCAATGCCCCGCTCTGCATAATCATCGGCAGCGGCACCAAAACCTGTGGCATTGGCGGTGCGTACCTGTTGTTGTGAAAATTGTTTGCTGCCTTTATAGGCTGCGCCAAAAAATTGTTCCCCATCCATAGTTATCGTTTTAGTCTTCCCGGAGGAAGCGTGAAAAATCTGTTTTGCGATGGGTTTGTAAGAAAGTTTTGTAAAACTAAAAATTTTAGTAATTTCACAATGCAATCGGGATAACTTTTTTTTGGTTGCACTACTTCAGACAAACTCACCGGTCTGCTCTGCACCGGGCAAACCAGCCTATACTACAAACAAGCCAGTACTAATTGTGTCCTGTTCGTGAACAATGAATGCAGTGAACGTATACCATTCATGCAACGGAAGTGATACATCTGCTTTTGCCAATCAGGAATTTAAAAATTACCAGTCATGCAATTACAATCCATCAACAGCAGCACCATTCCCGGCTACCGGGTGTATGAGTATTTATTAGTATTGAGTCCGCACGAAGAATTGTGGAATCGCATTGTAAAAGAGAAAGATGCTTTTGCAGAGAAATATCAATCGTCTCATGCGAAGTGGGGGAAGCCTCATATTACGCTTGCCAATTTTCTTCAGTACGAACTGATGGAGGAACGATTGGTCAACCGCTTGAATATGGTGGCCATGGGTTTTCCGCCTATTAAGATAGAGTTGCGGGATTATGGCAGTTTTCCATCACATACTATTTTCATCAATGTGGTGAGTAAGTTGCCTGTTCAGTCATTGGTAAAAACCATTCGCAGTGAAGCACAGCGTTTGATGAAGCTGAACGATGAAAACAAACCTCATTTTATACTGGAACCCCATCTCACCATTGCAAGAAAACTGGAGCCATGGCAATATGAAAAAGGATGGTTGGAATATTCGCACAAACATTTCACCGGACGATTTATTGCCGATGGAATGTTATTGCTGAAACGTTCACTCACAGACACAAAATACCAGGTAGTGAAACGCCTCTCGTTCCAGAATCTGGCTGTTACCACCAAACAGGGAGAATTATTCAGTTAATCTTATTCACAAGTACATACAGATGTGCAAATGTAACAAGGCAATAACGCTTACAGGAGCTTTGTGTCTTTGCGCCTTTGTGGTTCAAAAAAAGTAACCATGTCAGAAAAATTAAAACAGGATCATTACAAAGTAAAGCCCACAGCAACCGATGAAACAAAGCTGTATCATGCGGGCAGAGGTGCACAGTTCAACACCAAAAACCGGTTTATAAAGAATGAAGTCACCAAAGAACATACAGAAGCAATCGACGATTGGGAAGAAACCAATCTTAAAACACAATACATAGAAACATTTCCGAAGTCAATTGTAAACAAAGTGGAAAGTCCGGATGTGGGCATGAGCTACAGTATGAATCCTTATGCCGGTTGCGAACACGGATGTATTTACTGCTATGCAAGAAATGTACATGAGTACTGGGGCTATAGTGCCGGAATGGATTTTGAGCAAAAAGTACTGGTGAAGAAAAATGCACCACAGTTGCTTCGTAAATTTTTAATGCATCCGAAATGGGATGCCACCCCCATCATGCTCAGTGGTAATACCGATTGTTATCAACCGGCCGAACAGAAGTTCCGTTTAACACGACAATTACTGGAAGTATGCAACCAGTTCAATCAGCCCGTTGGGATTCTTACTAAGAATTCATGGATCTTAAAAGACAAAGACGTATTGCAGGAAATGGGTAAGAAGAATATTGTATCGGCCATGGTGTCTATCACTTCTTTCAATGAAGATCTGCGCCGGGTGATGGAGCCACGCACCACTACCGCCAAACAAAAACTGAAAGTGATCAACGAGCTCAGCAGTGCCGGTGTACGTATGGGTATTATGATGGGGCCCATGATCCCCGGCTTGAACGAACATGAAATGCAACGCATCATGAAAGCGGCCAGGGATAACGGGGCTACGTTTACGGCTTATACTTTCATCCGTTTAAATGGGGCGATCAAATTTTTATTTCACGATTGGTTGTACAAAAATTTTCCCGACCGTGCCGATAAAGTATGGCATCATATTGAACACAGCCAAGACGGACAGGTGAATGATACCCGTTGGGGCGTACGTATGCGAGGCGAAGGCCCTATTGCCCAGCTGGTGGCACAGCAGTACAAAAAGTATGGAAAGCTATATGGCATGAATGCCGAAGAGTGGAGCTTGGACAGAACAAAATTCCGCAGGCCAGGACAGCAGGGGAAGTTGTTTTAGAAGATATAATATATAATTTTAATAAAAACTAATCTATGAATCAATTTGGCGGAAACTGGACGGAATCAAAAATGGAAATTGTAGTTGCTTATGCAAAGGCATATTTAACAATAATGCAAAAGCAGAAGTGGGTTAAAACAATATATTTTGATGGGTTTGCTGGTTCAGGTTTGATCGAAACAGATGATGGTAGCGAAAAGCTTAAGGGGACAGCATTAAGAATTCTTGACATTACTGAGCCTAAAGAATTCGACATGTATTATTTTGTTGAGTTAGACGAAAACAATAAAGAAGAGTTAGAAGTGACGATTCAAGAAAACTATTTTGGGAAAAATGTACATGTAGTAAATGCTGATTGTAATGAAAAGCTTCTAAAAATGGCAGAGTTTTTACAAAAGAATAAATCATATAGAGCGTTGGCCTTTGTTGATCCCTACGGGATGTCAGTAAATTGGGAGTCAATTGAGGTTTTGAAAGGATTAGGAGTAGATTTGTGGATATTAGTTCCTACTGGAATAGGAATTAATCGATTGCTTAAATCTGATGGGAATATTTCAGATGCATGGTTACAAAAATTAGAGAAGTTCCTCGGAATGTCTCAAGTGGAAATAAAAGACCATTTTTATAAGGCTCAATCTATTAATACTCTTTTCGGACAAGAAACAGTGGTTGAAAAGGAGCGAAACACGGTCAATAAGGCAGGTGAACTTTACAGACGTCGGTTAAACACTATATTTAAATTTGTTTCAGATTCATACGTGATGAAAAATAGTACTAACTCAATAATGTATCATTTTATGATGGCAACTAACAATGCTAGTGCATTGAAGATTGCTAATGAGGTCATTAAACCTAAATATAAACTCTAATGGCTCAATCATCAATCGAGTGGACAGAAATGACCTGGAACCCAACCACTGGCTGTAATAAAATTTCGGCTGGTTGTAAGCATTGCTATGCAGAAGTAATGGCAAAGCGTCTTCAGGCAATGGGAATAGAAAAGTATAAAGATGGATTTGAGCTTCGTATTCATGAAGATGCACTTTTAGTGCCCTATTCATGGAAGCAGCCTAAAATTGTGTTTGTGAACTCTATGAGTGATCTTTTTCATAAAGATGTGCCACTGGAGTTCATCAAAAAGGTTTTTAAGGTAATGAATGAGAATCCGCAACATACTTTTCAGGTACTCACAAAACGTTCTGATCTGTTGCTTAAATATCATAAAGAACTTTTGTGGACTCATAATATTTGGATGGGAGTGTCTGTAGAAAATGATAAGGTAAAACATCGCATTGACGATTTGCGAAAAACCAACGCCCGGACAAAATTCTTATCATGTGAGCCACTAATCGGCCCATTACACAAATTGAATCTCCGAAAAATTGATTGGGTGATTGTTGGTGGTGAAAGTGGTAGAAAGCCAAGACCCATGGATGTTGATTGGGTTTTAGATATTCAGCAACAATGCGAAAAAGCCAAGGTTGCATTCTTTTTCAAACAATGGGGTGGAACAAACAAGAAAAAAACAGGACGCCTTCTCAACGGACGTACTTATGACGAGATGCCATCTCTTGATTTGCTGGAGGAGGTTTCACATTAATATTCACCACTTCATGCTAACCATTGTTTTGAGAATTTGCAAGTAATTTTAAGCCTATGGTAATTCTCATTCAATGTAAAGATCAGGTAGGTCTGGTGGCATCTATCACTAATGTGCTGGCGGTAAGGCAACTCAACATTGTTTCCATGCGGGAACATGTGGATGTGGAAGCCAATCGCTTTTTTGCACGGCTGGTGATTTCCAAAGAACAGGATGTAACTGATCTCAAGCAGGAACTCAAAGCAGTCTTGCCGGAAGATGCTGTTATAACAGTAAATCCAAAACCGGAGAAGAAAGTGGTGGTGTTGGTGACAAAAGAATATCATTGTCTCAGCGATATTCTCATACGTCATCATTTTCAAACACTGGGAGCAACGGTGCAATGCGTCATCGGCAATCATGAACTGCTGGGTGATATCTGCCGTCGCTTTGATGTGCCTTTCCATTTTGTATCACATGAAAATAAAACCAAAGAACAGTTTGAAGAAGAAATAAAAAAACAGATGAGTGTGTACTCATTTGATTATATCATCCTTGCAAAGTTCATGCGCATTCTGTCGCCACAGTTTGTAGAGCAGTTTCCGTTGCGCATCATCAATATTCATCATTCGTTTCTTCCTGCATTTATAGGTGCCAGTCCGTACCGGCAGGCACACAGCCGTGGTGTAAAGATGATTGGTGCAACAGCACATTTTGTAACGAATGATTTAGATGAAGGTCCCATCATTGAACAACAGATCATTCCGGTGAATCACACATTTGCTATTGAAGACATGGTGAAAGCAGGAAAAGAAATTGAAAAAAGTGTATTGGCAAAGGCGATGAAGTTGGTATTAGAAGATCGTGTATTTGTGTATTTGAATAAAACAGTAGTGTTTGAACATTAATCAATGTAACTACGTACCATTGGGTATTTTAAAAAAAAGTAATTGAAATATTTGGAAGCTATTGAAAAATAGTTTCATCTTTGCACAGCAAAATAAAATTTAAAACAACAAACAATGTCACGCACATACCAACATATTGAACTGGTGAATTGGTTTAGTCCTAAAGGAGACAGACCGATAGCGGGGCATGTTATGCTGTAAACTAAGTTGAACTACGACTTAACGATATACAGACCCCGACTTAAAGTCGGGGTTTTTTATTGCTCTTCAAAAAAGCAGCAAGCTGGTAGAGTTATGTCTGTTTGATCACGGGCCGTTGCTATGAATTTGAAAAACACTATTTAAAACAAAACTGAATGAACGTAACAAAACAGCCGCACATACAAAATCCTGGTGATTGCAGTACGAAGCATTATCGCTGGTTGATACAACCAAACAGGAATCGTATGTATGTACGTGAAGGAAAACAGTTTTTTTGGAATTGGCCGGAGCAGGTCTGCACATAATTTGTTATGTGTGGAAGAAAGCCCGGTCGATCCAAAACGACCGGGCTTTTTTGTTGCCATGAAAGGAGGGATGACTATGAAATTGATCTTATTTGTTCTGTTGGTGAGAGCTGTGATTAAACTTTTTGGTAAGCCAGCTGCCCCTCAGAAACAAGCAGAAAGAAAAGGGGAAGTGCTGCATCCCGCAGCGCATCTGATGAGATAAAATATTATGTGCAGAGGAGGATAAGCATCCCCTGTTAACCGATGCAAGCGGTAGAGATGCAACAGGGGTGCTTTTAAAAATGTTGAGTGGTGTAATGGGATGAGCATACTGGTCTTTGGAAGAAGGTGATCATTAGAGGATTGTGCTAATTGGTTTACTTCCGGCAGTCGCAACAAAATGGTTCGTAACTCAATTGGATCAGAGTACCGGTCTTTTACACCGGGAGTTGAGAGTTCGAGTCTCTCCGGGCCAACAATGGATGAATAGCTCAATGGCAGAGCAGCGGTTTGTTAAGCCGCCGGTTGAAAGTTCGAATCTTTCTTCATCCGCATTTGCGTGTTTGGTGTAACGGTTAGCATATCAGTCTCCAAAACTGATGGCGGAAGTGCCGACGATACATATCGGCATGCAGGCTAAAGCGTCTGCATTCGAATCTTTCAATACGTGCGAAAAAGGTGCTTTGGCAGAATGGTTGTATGCGCCGGAGTGAAATCCCGGAGATCGTGGTTCAATTCCATGGAGCACCACTCAAATCTTTCAGCGAAATGCTGAAAGTAAAGTGAAACAAAATTTTTAAAAACGCTGCTGTAAAAATGTGGCAGATGAAAATGAAACAAAATGGAACAGTTATTTAATCAGAAAGTACTCAACACCAATAATGTGTTTGACGGTAGTTTCCTCGATGCAAAGAACATATACCTGTCTCTGTTCAATCAATTGCCCAGTATCAATTTTATGAACAGGGTGGATGGTGAAAAAGCATTTACTGCAATACGGCAGCAATATGCATCCATGGTTGAGCATGTGTACACATATCGTTGGTATAAGCGGGAAAAGAAACATTATCAGTTTGATAAAACGATTCTCATTCTCAACAATCGTTGCCTGCTGGAACTGGATGATGATTATTGTGAAATACTGCACGATGGATCCGATGAGCAGTTTGTTGAAGGGCTTACCAATCTGCTTACGCAATTCAAAGAGCGCCAGCGTCGTCAGCCATTAGAAATAAATCTCATTGTTCAAAACAGAAGTACATTGGATCTGAAGCCAATGGAAATCAAACGCACCAGTCTTAACCTGGATCTGTTTTATGAAGATGATTTTAAAGAAGTGGATGCTGTGATCAGGAAACGATTGTCGCAGAAAAAGGATAAAGGAATTGTGTTGCTGCATGGATTGCCCGGTACCGGTAAAACAACGTATTTGCGATACCTGGTGGGGAAGATTAAAAAAAGGGTTTTGTTTTTGTCGCCTTCTGTGGCGGGAAATTTAATGAATCCTGATTTTATTGAATTGCTCATTGATAATCCAAACACAGTGCTCATTATAGAAGATGCAGAGAATATTATTATGGATAGAAAATTCAGTAATAATTCTTCTGTATCCAACTTGCTCAATATCTCCGATGGACTGCTGGCCGATTTTCTAAACGTACAGCTCATTTGCACATTCAATAGTTCATTGGCTATGGTGGACCAGGCCTTGATGCGAAAAGGAAGATTGATTGCGAAATATGAATTTGGAAAATTGAGCGTTGAAAAATCAAAACGCCTTTCGGAACATTTCGGGTATAATGAGAAAATTGAACGACCCATGACCATTGCAGAAATTGCCAACCCGCATGAAAAAACACAGCTGGTTGAGAAAGTGGAAGTGATTGGTTTCAAAAGACAAATGGAATTAATGAATTAAACGGTTTGTACTGGAAGCGGTACAAACATTCAAAAGCTTGCTTAACGGCAAGAAGGGTATTTCCCTTATTGACAGCAAACCAGGTTTGTGTTTCATCTAAACACAATAGTGCAGACGCCGTAGCTATCTGTATGCTGTTGCATCAATAGGGCGTTCCCTCCATAATCTGTGTGTTAAGGGTTCAAATCCCTTTCTGTCCCGAAATGACAGATAGCTCAAGGGGTAGAGCAACAGGCAAATTTGCAGGTTCGAATCCTGCTCCGATTGTGTTCGGATTACTCAGATGGCTTGAGTACTACACTGAAAATGTAGCATGAAGTACAGCGCTTCTCAAATGCTGGCAGTCACTATGAAGCCGGGTCATGAGCCCGCTGTTACAGTAGTTCTGTGAATGATTGTAATGGCAATCGGGTAATTACCTGCAGGCAAATGAAATGGTTTGTAAAAGCAATCGCTTCTTTCATCAGAATTTCTGTTGTCCAAAACAGGAACAGACGCTGACGGAACCGTTTGTGACAGCAAATCGTTGAACTGTCTCCGTAAGGACAGGATGGCAAATCATCCGGCTTTATAATTATTAAAAACACACAAAGGAAAAAATCCGGCGTGACAAATATTAATCAAATGAAAAATGTAAAAGTAAATGCCTACCAGGTGGCATTGGTTTTCAAACAGGGTGTATATCAATACATGCTCAAAGAAGGAAACTACTGGTTGTGGAACAAGCAGGTAATTGTATACGATTTAATGAGTCCGTTTATTGCTCCTGTTGAATTAAATATTTTATTGCAGGATGCAGATTTAGCTGCAGCCTTGCATGTAGTGGACGTAAAAGACAATGAAATTGTATTGCAATACGAAAACGGTTTGTTGAAAAAAGTATTAACAGCCGGACGTTACACTTTCTGGAAAAGCGCCATCGAATATCAGTTTGTGAAGGCCGATGTTTCCAGTTTGGAAATTGAAGACAATATTGATCGTGCAGTTTTGCAAAACCGTTTATTGTCGCCTTATATCCTTACTTACAATGTTGAAAGCTATGAACAAGCTTTGTTATTTGTGGATGGTAAGTATGTAAAGCAACTGGAAAGTGGCGTACATTACTGGTGGAAGAATGCCATTCCTGTTTATGTTGTGAAAGCCGATAAACGGCAGCAACAAATGGAAATCAACGGACAGGAAATCCTTACCAAAGACAAAGCGGCATTGCGTTTGAATGCATGGGCACAATACAAAGTGGTTGATATTGTAAGAGCACTCGTGCTGAATAAAGATTTTATGCAGCAATTGTATGTGGCGTTTCAGTTAGCCTTGCGTGAATATATTGCCGGTTACAGCTTCGATGAAGTATTGGATAAAAAAGAAGCATTGGCTCCTTTTGTATTGGAAGCAGTAAATGCAAAAGCAGCTGCTTTGGGCGTGGAAGTGTCTGGCTTCGGTATCCGGGATATTATCTTACCGGGTGATGTGAAAGAAATCATGAACCAGGTACTGATTGCGGAGAAGAAAGCACAGGCAAACTCTATCATGCGCAGGGAAGAAACTGCAAGTACCCGTAGCTTGCTCAACACTGCCAAACTGATGGAAGAAAATGCGATGTTGTGGAAATTGAAGGAAATGGAATACGTGGAAAAAATCGCAGAGAAAATCAGCAATATCAGTGTAAGCGGAAATGGTGCATTGGTGGAACAGTTGAAACAAATCTTTGTGCCGCAGAAGTAATATGAGTCGGGTTGTATGAAAATACACCCGGCTTTTAAAACTCATTTGATATGTCGAAGTTAAAATTATCAGGAAAAGAATTAAGAGCGATTGGCTATCCGGAAGGACCGGTGATCAGCATCGCTATGAATATGATGCAAAAGCAGTATAAGCATACTGCAAAGGAGGAAGTGATGGAATTGTTGAAAGCAGTGCTGGCATCACCTGCCAATTATTTGGATGATGCAGTACTGGCATTAATTGCCAAACAATTGATGCCCGAAGAAAAAGAAAGTCAAGGTGAATTGTCTTTAAATCAAAACGGTGTCCAGTTTAATGTTTTCGGAAGTGAACATATTGAACAATCAGCCATGCACCAGATGTATACGGCAGCTAAACTACCCGTTGCGGTTGCAGGAGCATTAATGCCCGATGCGCATCACGGTTATGGATTGCCGATAGGTGGTGTGCTGGCAACCAGCAATGCTGTGATTCCTTATGGAGTGGGGGTGGATATTGGTTGCCGTATGTGCCTGAGTATTTATGACATCGATCCGAAAGAATTAATCCAGCGGGAATCTTTCTTCACCAGGGAACTCGGCGAGGCTACTTTATTCGGCAGCGGGGCACAATTCAAACAAAGTGAAGATCATGAAGTGATGGATCATGAATTGTTTCAGCAATTACCGTTGTTGAAAAATCTGCATGGCCGTGCCTGGAAACAATTAGGAACCAGCGGCAGTGGTAATCACTTTGTGGAATTTGGTGTGGTGGAAATTGCAGAAAAAGATGAAGTGCTGGGTGTACAACCCGGAACTTATGTGGGACTGTTGAGCCACTCCGGTTCCAGGGCATTGGGCGCCAATATTGCCAATCATTATACCAAACTCGCCATCAGTAAAAGACGGTTGCCACAGGATGCAAAGAATCTTGCCTGGTTGACACTGGATGAAGAAGAAGGTATGGAATACTGGCTGGCTATGAATCTCGCAGGTGATTACGCAAGTGCCTGTCACCATGTAATTCATAACAAGATTGCAAAGCAATTAGGCCGCAAGCCTGTGAAGATGGTGGAGAACCATCACAACTTTGCATGGAAAGAAACATGGAACGGACAGGATGTGATTGTGCATCGTAAAGGTGCTACGCCTGCCGGAAAGAATGTATTAGGCATCATTCCCGGAAGCATGACTGCCAAAGGTTTTATCGTAAAAGGTAAAGGTGAAGAAGCCGCTGTTAACTCGGCTTCTCATGGAGCCGGACGTTTGATGAGCCGTTCCAAAGCCATGCAAAGTATCACGCAGCATGCATTGAAAGAAGAATTGAAAAAGCATGGTGTGAAATTGCTGGGCGGCGGATTGGATGAAGCACCTTTTGCTTATAAAGACATCAACCAGGTAATGCAAAGTCAGCAGTCGTTGGTGGATATCATTGGAAGTTTTACTCCAAAGATTGTGAAGATGGATGGCGCTTCTGCCAAACCATGGCAAAAGAAAGAACGGGAAGTGGAAGGTGAATAAAACCGGTTGATCATCTATGTTACGTTGTCTGCTTGTCCCAACTTGTCGGGACGTCGAAGGTGGTTATGAAAACAAATTCCTGTTACATTCAGTAACAGGAGTTTTTGTTATATGAACAGAATGATTTTACTTTAATGGATGTCCCAACTCTCCCGAACGCTTACACTCTCTTCTGTGATTGCACTTGTTATTGGCGGTGTGATTGGTTCGGGTATTTTCATGAAGCCCTCGGTGATGCTGGCACAGCTGGGCTCACCGGTTTTATTACTCATGGTGTGGGTGGTGGCCGGGATCATTACCTTATTTGGTGCTCTTACCAATGCAGAAGCAGCAGCGATGTTTCCGGAAACGGGCGGACAATACATCTTCTTTAAAAAAATGTATGGCAACGGTTTTGCCTTTCTTTATGGATGGGCTGCCTTTGCGGTTTTTAATACGGCAGGTAATGCTTCCATTGCTTATGTATGCAGTACCTATGCCGATTATTTTTTGCATCTTCCCCGTTTTTCAGAAGCAGTAGAACAAAGATTTCATATACATATTCCCTTTATTGGCGATGTGTTTCCCCTGCAACAGATCGGTATTAAATTACTAACGGTGTTGTTCATCTGTGTGTTCACCTGGATCAATATACGCAGTGTGGAACTGGGTGCCGGTGTACAGCGTTTTTTAACGGCATTGAAAGTGGCAGCGATCCTGCTGCTCATCTTCGGTATTTTATTTTCAGATAAAGGGAGCTCACTTCATTTCAGTGAACGGTTGCAACATTCACCCTCAGGAATATTACTCTTCAATGCATTCATGGCAGCAACAGCAGGCGCTTTCTGGGCTTATGATGGTTGGAACAACATCACATTTATTGCAGGTGAAATCAAACAACCGCAACAAACCATTCCCAAAAGCCTGTTGCTGGGTTTGAGTGTATGTATTGTGATTTATGCATTGGTGAATTATGTATTGGTGCTGGCATTGCCCGTACAACAAATGGCAGCTTCCTCATTTGTAGCTGCCGATGCGGCTTCTGCTATCTGGGGAACAACCGGCGCCGCCCTGATTGTACTGCTGGTGATTGCCTCTACTTTGGGTACCACTAATTCAAATGTATTGGCGACAGCCAGGGTTACCTTTGCAATGGGAAGAGAAAGCAAATGGTTTGAGGCGGCTGAGAAAGTTCATCCCCGGTTCCGCACTCCGGCTACTGCACTTTTGTATAATGCTGTGTGGACGATCATGCTCATTTTCACCGGTTCGTTTGATATGCTTACCGATATGCTCATTTTCGTGAGCTGGTTGTTTTATGGAATGAGTGCGCTGGGTGTTTTTATTTTGCGATATAAAATGAAAGATCAGCTTCGTCCCTATAAAGTATGGGGATACCCGGTAGTACCTGCAATATTTCTTTTGTTCACGGTGTTCTTTTTAGGATCTACTATTTATTCCGATATTCATCATTACAGAGAAGGAAGTACGCCTATTGTAAATTCTCTATTCGGACTGATGATCACAGCGATTGGTATTCCTGTTTACTTGTTTTTCAGGAAGAAAGGGAATGAAGTAGCTGTCTGAGCCATTTATTCCAGCTTTAACGAGGTTTTCTCAAAAAATGCTTTTCAGGTTTCCGAAAGCTTCGTTTCTTTAGAACCTATTACAGTTAATATGAGAAAATCCATCTTACTCCTGCTGCAGTTAGTGACAGCAACCTTCATGTTTGCTCAAAGCAAATACGATCACCGGGAAGCTTTTCATCCGTTCTTTTATCCGTCTCCGGGTAATGAGTTCAGAAGTGCCAGTGGCGAACCTGGTCCTAAGTACTGGCAAAACAAAGCCAACTACTCTATCAAAGCGAGCATTGATCCCACCAACCATAAAGTAGATGGTTCGGTAACGATACATTATATCAATAACAGTCCGGATGAACTGCGGTTCCTGTGGCTGCAACTGGATCAAAACATTTACCGGCAGGATTCAAGAGGGTCGGCTACCACTACCACCCAAGGCGGACGTTGGGCCAATGCACAGTTTACCGACGGAGATGTGATCCGTTCTGTAAAAGTGGAAATCAATGGTAAAACAACTGAAGTGAAGCCAACGGTAACGGATACACGAATGCAGATCTGGCTGCCCGAAGTATTGAAGAATGCTGGTGCTTCTGCTAAAGTAATGATTGAATACAGTTTCGTGATTCCGGAATACGGAACCGATCGTATGGGCCGTTTGAAACAGGAAGACGGATGGATTTATGAAGTAGCGCAATGGTTTCCCCGTATGTGTGTATATGACGATTTGCTGGGATGGAATACCAATCCGTATTTAGGAGCGGGTGAATTCTATCTCGAATATGGCGATATTGATTACAGCATTACAGCACCTTCCAATATGATTGTAGTGGGAAGTGGTGAATTACAAAATCCGCAGGATTGCTATACACCGGAGCAAGTGAAACGCTGGAATGAAGCAAAGAACAGTGATAAAACTGTCACCATTCGTTCAGCAGCTGAAGTGAAGAAACCTGGCTCCCGTCCCACTGCTGCATCTATCACCTGGAAGTTTAAATGTTTGAACACAAGAGATGTTGCATGGGCTGCAAGTACTGCCTTCATTATTGATGCAGCTCGTATTAACCTACCGAGTGGTAAAAAATCATTAGCCATCAGTGCTTATGCAAAAGAAAGTGCGGCAGAGAAAGATGGAAACGATTGGCGACGTTCAACCGAATATACGAAAGCAAGTATTGAGTTTTACAGCAATTATCTTTTTGAGTTTCCTTATCCGGCTGCTACTAATGTGGCAGGTGTGGTAGGCGGAATGGAATACCCCGGTATTGTTTTCTGTAGCGCCAGTTCAACCGGAAGTGGATTGTGGGGTGTAACCGATCATGAGTTCGGACATACCTGGTTTCCCATGATTGTTGGAAACAATGAGCGTAAATATGCCTGGATGGATGAAGGCTTCAATACGTTTATTAATATATTATCAGGAGAAGCGTTTAACAAAGGTGAGTATAATGATCCTCCTGCAGTGGGCGGTATGGCTTCCTATATTTTTGGTGAAAAAATGGATGGTTTGCTCAATACACCTGAAGTAATCCAGCAACAGAATCTTGGATCGGCTGCTTATTACAAACCCGGCATTATGTTATACTTATTGCGTAACGAAGTATTGGGCAAAGAACGTTTTGATAAAGCCTTTCATGAATATGTAAGACGCTGGGCGTTTAAACATCCAACTGCCTGGGATTTTTTCCATACCATAGAAAATGTTGCCGGTGAAGACCTTAGCTGGTATTGGAGAAGCTGGGTGTTAAATACATGGAAGTTTGATGTAAGCGTAAAATCAGTTGTGCCTGTTGATGGTTCTTACACAAGTATTACTTTGCAATTACTGGAACAAATGCCCATGCCGGTAACAGTGAAAGTAACCGATGTGAACGGTGATGTACAAGTGCTGAAGCTTCCGGTGGAAGTATGGCAAAGAGGTGATAGCTGGACCTTCCCTGTTCAAACAAAAGCAGCAGTGAAAGAAGTAGTGGTGGATCCCGAAAATAAATTACCGGATATGAATCCGGTGAATAATAAGTGGCGTAAGTAAAGAATCGTTTGTATAATTTACCGGCATCGTTGTGTTATAATTATATAATAGGACGATGCCGGTTTTTTATGTACGGTGGTAGGTGCAAGATGTTGGATGTACGGTGTACGAAAGATTCTCTCTCTGCGCTTACCTATGTTTCTCCATTCTTTGCGGCGAAAATTTGTAATGTATGAGGTTAGATGTAAGATGCTGGATGTACGGTGTACGACAGGTTCTCTCTCTCTGCTCTTACCTCTGTTTCTCTATTCTCTGCGGCTAAAAACTATTAAAACAAATCTCTTAACAATGCTTCTTCTAACACAATACGATTAGAAGAGTTACCGGAATTACTCCATTTAATCAGCTTTATTTTTCCTTCTGTTATTTCTATACCAGTGATATCTCCATCGCTGAAACAACAACAACCGGTGTTGAAGTAAACCGGTTTCAGATGATTGTATTCATCTCTCACAAACTCATATTCCTGTTCACGGAATTCAATTTCTTTTTCAAGTAGTTGCACCCGTTGCTGATCCTGTGCACGTTTCGCCCGGAACAAATCCCTGTACAATCGTTCCAGATGTGTTAAGGATGCAAAAACAGGTTGATGGGTGTGCCCGGTTATGAGTAACAAATTCTTTTGATTCTTGCTCCACGAATACATAAACCGGTTGTGAATGGTTTTTAATGCTTTGCTGGCTGCGGGTGTATTTGGGTTGAGGTTGAGATAACTCTGCAACGGAGCCCAGATTGTGCCCACAAACCAGGCACTGAACGGATTGCCATCACTCTGCCCATCGCCCTGGTGACCATGTGTAAGAAAGATTCTTACTTTATGATGATTGATCGTTGTTTTAAGTAATACGGCTTCATAGATGCGAATTGTTTTGCCATACATACGCAACAGTTGTAATCCAGCCAACGGATCTTTACTCCAATAAAGATCATGATTGCCGAACACTTTCATGAAACGATCGGCTTCCAGAAATTTCTTTTCTGCTTCGGTACTGATTTTATTTTTTGGGATAACCGACCATACGGTGTTCTCCCATAATTCTTCACTATCTCCTAATGAAATGAACTTGAAATTATTCTTGTAATAATAATCCAAAGCAGTGAGGTAATTAGATTCTGCATTCATAAAATCATCACTTCCGTCTTTTGCTCCTTTGTGTTGATCGCTGAAGATGATAAATGAATCGGTTTCAGGATTCAGTTCAATATGTAATCCTTTCTTTCCCGGATGTCTCAGTGTGTGCGCCAGTAAATCAGTCAATGCTTTGGAAACCCTTTCTGCATCAGGATTACTGCTGAAGCGATTCGCCAGCCAGCTAACAGGTTTGGCGAGTAATATTTGCAGGAGACGACGCATCATCAAATGTAAGCAGATAAAAAAAAGAAGGCGATGAATTTCATCGCCTCAAAAAATAGAGTTCTATCAAATTAAAAGGTAAACCCTAAGCGCAGGAACAAACGCATTCCGTTACCACCCATTTGCACAGCATCCCATGGTCCGCCGGTTTCATTATTAAAAGCCCATCCTTTTGCACCGGGAGCCACCCCAAGATCCGGGTGAACATTCAATAAATTATCCACGCCGCCATATAAACTGATTTTGTTGTTAAAACGATATCCGAGATATAAATCGGAAACCAGTTTGCCATTATAGATGTATCTGTCGGCAACATATTTTGTTTCATCTGCATCTGTTGGCACCTGCGGATTAATACCCAATCCATCTTCACCATAACCCAGCAAATCAACTTTACCAAAATAAGTGAGCCTTGTCCCAACGGTCAGTTTGTTGTAACCATATTCAAAGTTGAATGCGAATTTGGTTTTGGGAGCTGAAGCCAGAATGAACTTCTGTTCTCTGTCGCTCAGAAATGTGGAACGTAAGAAATCAGAGCCACTCAATTTAGAAGGAACATTGATTTTGTCAATCGTCATGTTTTGAAAATTACCGGTAAACAAGCCACGGAAACTGTTCTTGCCCCAACGTTTGTTGTATTCCATTACCACATCAATTCCTTTGTTGGTGGTATTAACCGCATTGGCAAAAAACTGTGCATACTTTACTTTCAGTTGCTGAAGTTTGGCAGCAAGTGCTGCATCCAGGTCTGGATCTTCCGCATCAAATTGTCCGGATAATACCACACGGTCTTTCACCTGAACTAAATATCCATCAATTGTGATGCTGAATTCAGAAACAGGTTTCCAGGTAAAGCCCAGGCTGGCATTGATACTTTTCTCCTGTTTCAATTCAGGTATGCCGGCAAGCTTGGTGATTTCACTGTAGTTGGGTGCAATTTTTACTTCAGCAATATTTCCACCCTGCACAGTTGTAAAGGTGGAGCTGAAGTTCATTTGCTGAAGCGATGGTGCACGGAAGCCGGTACTGAATGATCCACGCAGGTTGAAATTGCTGGTTACTTTTAAACGTGAAGCAATTTTATAATTGTGCGTAAATCCAAAGTCGCTGTAGTTTTCAAAACGTGCGGCCACACTTACAAGGAAGTTTTTAGTGATATCAAATTCCATATCACCATAAGCACCTAATACAGAGCGGTTGGCTGTTACAGCATCGGCTGGCTGATAACCAGGAAAGCCTTGTGAACCGGCCGCAACATACACTTCATCGCCGTCTGAATTAATGTAATATTTAGAAGGATTGTAATTTTTGTAAGATGCTTCTTCACCTGCATACAGTTTGTAACGTTCATAACGATACTCGGCACCAAAGGCGAGATTGGTTTTCTTGTTCAGCTCTTTACTGAAATTGGCATTTAATGTATTCTGGAGGAAGTTGAATCCCCCATCATCAAAATGAGTTTGTGTGGATCCTAAAGAAGCATTGAATGTTTTATCTCCGTAAAAATGGAAATTGTTTTTACCGATTGTATTGCTGATGTCCCAGTTCAATCCTTTACTGGTAACACCTTTCACACCGGCAGACAAAGATATATCGCCCACCTGTGTTTGAATGTGCGGATTGAACGTTGTGTCATCTGCGGTAACAGTCATGATCGATGGAACATAAAGCAAGTTCCAGTTATTATTGGTTGGGAACCGCTCCGGTTTTCCACTCCAGTTACGTGTGAATGCAAATGCATCTGATTTCTTGGAATTAAATCCGCCAAATGCGTAAAAGCTGGTAGATCCTTTTATCGGTATTTCTGAGTTGAAGAAAACACCACCTGCAGTAACAGAGCCATCACCATGTGCACGGCGATAAATATTCGTGTACATAAAATCGGCACTGCTGGCATTTGTATCCAATGCCTGGCGGTAGGTTTTGCTTTGTGATAAAAAGTTTCCGGTTACATTCAGGAAACCCTCTTTACCAATTTTAAATCCGTAGTTGCCGTTGAATGTAATTGCGTTTCCGTCAACTGCACCATCGTGTACATATAAATTGTAATCTTTTTTAAAATGCGGATTGTACTTGGGATCATAATATCCGCTATAGCCAATGTTACCGCTGAACTGATTGATATTTTTCTTCAGTACAATGTTGATCACACCGGCAATCGCATCCGAGCCATATTGGGCAGAAGCACCGTCACGTAAAATTTCAATACGGTCAATAGCTCCAACCGGAATAGCACTCAGATCTGTTCCTGAATTACCACGGCCACGTGTACCAAATACAGCAATGAATGCTGTTTGATGGCGACGTTTACCATTAATCAAGACCAATGTTTGATCCGGACCCAATCCACGTAAGGTGGCAAGATCAATATGATCGGCACCATCACTGCCGCTTTGCTTATTATAATTGAAAGATGGAGCCACATAGTTGAGAATAGATGTAACATCCATTCTTGCTGTGGGTAAAGATGCTTGTCCGATGTTTACTACATCCACCGGAACAGGTGTTTCCGTTTTTACCCTTCCCACTCTGCGTGTACCCACTAAAACCACTTCTTCAAGATCAGACGATCCTGGTTCCATGGAAATATCCACGCTGGTGGATGACCCCACTTTCTGTTCAATGGTTTTAAAACCAATGATGCTGAACACCAGTACATCATTAGGTGATGCATTGATGGAGAAAGCCCCGTTTTTATCTGTAGAGGTTCCCAGTTTGGTTGATTTGATAATGACAGATACATCGGGCAGCGGATGTCCATTGTTGTCTGTTACTTTTCCTGTGATCGTTTGTTTTTGAGCGAATAGAGGAAGACCAATAAACAGCAGTATAGCTGTAAGCAGTTGTTGGAGGCGCTTCATGAATGCAGAATTTTATTGAATGTAAGCTATTTTCTATTTCAAAACATTCCGATCAACTTTATTGGTTGTGTAAAATGTCTCCTTCAAATGAATTTCATTTACTTTTACCACCAGCAATCATGGAACAGATACTAGAACAGATTTCCGTTTTATACAAGGAGCATTTTGGGATAGCTCCTGTTCAAATTGATAAAATTCCTCAAAGCGGAAGCGACCGCATCTATTTCAGGGTTACCGGTCATCAGCATTGCATTGCCACGTGGAACAGGAATGTAAGAGAAAACCAAACATTCATTCGTTTTAGTCGTCATTTTCAAACTGCCGGTTGCCCCGTTCCGGTTGTTTATGCCGTGAACAAAGAAGAGACTGTATACCTGCAGGAAGATTTCGGGGATACATCGTTGCTCAATGAGCTGGAGCAGAAAGGTTATACAGATGAAGTGTATCATCTCTTTCAGCAATCATTAAAACAGTTGGCGCACTTGCAAATCAAAGGTCATCAGAATTTTAATTATGAATGGTGCATCACATCACAGGAGTTTGGAAAACAGGCCATACTTGCCGATCTGCTCTACTTTAAATATTATTTCCTTGATGCATTAAAGATTCCATACGATAAAGAAAAACTCATTGATGATTTTGAAGTGCTGAGTATTTATCTCGCCAGGGTGGATCTTAAATATTTCATGTTCCGTGATTTTCAAAGCAGGAATGTGATGGTGAAGGAGGGTAATGTTTTTTTCATCGATTACCAGGGAGGCATGAAGGGAGCTGTGCAATATGATGTGGCTTCATTATTATGGCAGGCAAAAGCAGAGTTGCCCGATGATTGGAAAAATTCGCTCCTCAGTTTTTATATCGATTGTGTGGAAAATGTGTTGCAGTCGAAAATTGACCGCAGTCGTTTCATCAGTCAGTATAACGGATATGTGCTCATTCGTTTATTGCAGGTATTAGGCGCTTATGGATTCCGTGGTTTGTTTGAACGAAAAGCACATTTTCTTACCAGCATTCCGCTGGCATTGAGAAATCTTCGTTGGTTTTTAGAAAACAAAAAAGTAGGATTAAGTGTACCGGAGTTTGAACGGGTGCTGGCATTGGTGGTGGAAGATGAAGTGATTCATCGCTTTGAACCACCCAAGGCAACAATTGAAACGCCATTAGTAGTTCACATCAATAGTTTTTCTTACAAATCAACTGGTATTCCTAAAGATGAAACAGATAATGGAGGCGGGTTTGTGTTTGATTGCAGGGGCATTTTAAATCCTGGCCGCATTGAAGAATACAAACAACAAACCGGACGGGATAAAGGCGTGATAGATTTCCTTGAACAGCAAACTAAAATGCCTCAGTTTCTCAATAGTATTTATAATATTATAGATATAGCGGTTGAAGATTATATGAAGCGGGGATTTGAAAGTCTGCAGGTGAACTTTGGTTGCACAGGTGGGCAGCACCGCAGTGTCTATGCTGCCGATGCATTAGCCCGCCACCTTCGGAATAAATACGGAGTGAAAATTGAATTAAAGCACCTGGTGCAGGATGCGAAAAACTGGATCAATCTACCAGCTACAAAAGAATAGAACGAAATGAAAGCAATGATTTTTGCAGCCGGATTGGGTACACGGTTTAAGCCATGGACCGATCATCATCCCAAAGCCCTGGCAGTGGTAAATGGTAAAAGTTTGCTGCAACGCAATATTGAATACCTGCAGGAATATGGCATCAGAGATGTGGTGGTGAATGTGCATCATTTTGCCGATCAGATCATTGATGCAGTTACGGCCAACCAAGGTTGGGGTAGTAATGTGATCATCAGTGATGAACGTGATGAAGTGCTGGAAACGGGTGGAGGTTTGTTGAAAGCGAGGCCATTGCTGGAGGATCGGGAGCCGTTTGTAACCATCAATGTTGATATACTCACCAATCTCAATTTAACCAACCTGATCGCTTTTCACCAGAAACATCAGCCATTGATCTCTTTTGGGGTAACGAATCGTAAAACATCCCGCAATTTTCTGTTTGATGAAGCCAATCGTCTTTGCGGCTGGCGAAACAATGTAACCGGACAAGAACGGATTTCAATAGCAAAGCCCGGACTTATTGAAAAGGGGTACAGTTGTGTGGTGGTGTTTGAACAGGCGGTTTTCTCTAAAATCAGGCAGACAGGCAAATTTTCTCTTACCGATACTTATCTCGATCTGGCAACAGACCACCTGATCCTTGGCTATGATCACAGTGGTGATAAGCTGGTGGATGTGGGAAAGCCGGAAAGCGTGGCTGTGGCCGAAAGCTTGTTTTCGTAAGGCGCCGAATGCGTCGTTCTAACACAATCTGCTGGTAATCAATTTATTTTCAAGCAATTTTTACAACAAAGGAACCTGGTTATGGAAGGTTGACAAGCTTTTTCTTTCTCCTTGCTTTGGCACCAGCCTCTCCCAATTGCAACGATTCATCCCTGAACGCCGTCAAGGGAGTGAAATCATTGATTCACAACGGGTAATAAATTTTTTGAGGATAGACGGATTGGGTTGAAAGGGGATCTAAGTAATAATATTTATTTTCTGATTTTGCCCTTCATCGTTTATCTTGCACGGCCAATTGGAGTGTAGGTTTTTTCATTCACGGAATGAGCTGGAAATCTGAGCTACAGGGGCTTAAAATCCATATCTTTACAACCCGAAAAACTGGTTGGGGCAGGGGTAAATTTTATGAATTCGACACCAGGACAACTAATATTTTTTTCGCCAGAAATGGCAATTTGATATAGATCAGGAAGGGTAAAAAGACCTAACGGGTTTTTTTACCCTTTTGTTTAGAAGGGGATTTACATAGAGTACTCAGTTTTTTTAAAATGATGTGACTGAGGTGGCGAAGCTTTGACCGTTTATGAGTGTAGAAAAACAATGGTATGCTGTTTATACCCAGCCACGCTGGGAAAAAAAAGTGAGCCTTCATGTTGAGAAGAAAGGGATAGAAGTTTATTGTCCGCAAACGAAAGTCCGGCGCAAATGGAGCGATCGTTATAAAGTGATTGAAGAGCCATTATTCAAGTCCTATGTTTTTGTGAAAATAACAGAAGACGAAAAGTCGAGAATACGGCTAACAGATGGTGTGGTAAACTTTGTATATTGGCTGGGCAAACCGGCAATTATCAAGGAAGCCGAGATAGAGATTATAAAAAAATTCCTGAGTGAATACCGTGAGGTTACAGCAAGAGCCGTAACAATAGAAGTAGGTAAAAAAGTAAGAGTGAAAACAGGTGTATTGATGGATCATGAAGGAGTGGTGGTGCGCACTTACAACAACCGGATTTATGTAGTACTTGAAAGTTTAGGTTATGAACTAACGGCACAATTCGAAAAGCACAATCTTGAGCCGCTTCAATCATCTCCTGCTATTTCTTAATAAACAGATGCAAACAAATGAATTTTATGATGCGTAATTTTTCCCTTGGGATGCTGATGCTGATGCTTTGGTCTTCCTGCGTTTCGCCGGAGAAGCTCATGAAAGAGCAGGTGTATTTTAACGAGGGATTGGATACAGCTAAACTCAATCAGTATATGATGGTTCAGCCTGTAATTCAGAAGGATGATATTATTGAGATAAAAATTTCATCCAGAAGTTCTTCTTCCAATTTACTCTTCAGTCAGAATTATTCAGGGTCAGTTGTAGGTACAGGCCAGGTACCTTCCAGCAGCCAGAGTGTGATGCCCGAAGGTTATCATGTGGGTATTGCTACTGGTGATATCAAACTGCCATTGCTGGGTATTATTCATGCAGAAGGGTTAACCAAACAGGAGTTGGAACTGGAAATCATTAAACGGGCAAGAGAATACCTCAAGGAAGATCCTATTGTAAATATCCGTTATCTCAATTATCGTGTTACGTTTTTAGGAAGTGTGGGTAAGCCGGGTTCTGTTTCTTTTGCATCGGAACGTATTACCTTTTTTGAAGCATTGGGCCAGGTGGGTGGAACGATTCCCGGCAGTGATATCAAAAACGTTCTGTTATTCAGGGAACAAAACGGAAAGCGTTCCATGCATCTGATTGATTTGTCGAATGGCAGTTTATTTGATTCTGAGTTTTACTACATGAAACAGAATGATGTGGTGTATGTGAAACCAACAAAACGGCAGGTTGTAAATACAGATAATTCTTCGGGACGCACATTTCAGTATATCAATATGGGTATTGCCTTGTTAAATATTTTTATTATACTTAGCAGATTATAAACAAATGAATCCATCCGGAAACGAACAATTTGTTCATGTAGAGTCAGAATCAAAAATCCTGACGTTTAAGGAGATTATGTTCAAATACATCTCCAACTTACCATTATTCTTTTTCTCATTAGGTGTTGCATTGATTATAGCGTGGGCTTACCTGCGTTGGGCAACACCGGTTTACAGTGTCGGATCCAGCATGATTGTAAAAATGGAGAACCCTGCAAATGTAAAAGGGAATGAAAAGTTCAGCACTATATTTACGCCCATTGATAAAATCAACATGGAAGATGAAATTGAACTGATGCGTTCAAAGGAGTTTCTCTGCCGGGTGGTAGATATTTTACATCTGAATAATGTTTATGTGGAACATGGGAAAGTAAGAAGCAGTGAAGTTTATCAATTTATACCTTTTCATATAGAAGTTGTAAAGATTGCAGATAGTACTTTATCATTTTCGTTCAATATTCAGATTGTAAGCAACAGAGCGTTTATAATTAATAAAGAATCAAAACCCCGTCCTTTTTATAGTAATGTTGAGGAAAATGGTTCCGTTTTTCGTGTTGTTCCGGAAGCTATTTCAGATGCTGATGTAGGCAGAAGGTTTACATATTCATGGCAACCTTCTCGCACTGTTGCAGGAAATATAGCCGGAAGCTTAACGATTGCTCAAAAAAGCCGGACTTCCAGTGTTCTGAATCTTACACTAAGCACGCTGAACCCTGAAAAAGGGAAGGATATTCTGAATCAGATTATGCAGGAATATGGCAAGTTCAGTGTACTCGATCGGAGCCGAATATCTCAGAACACACTCAATTTTATTAATGAACGTCTGGATAAGCTGGAGAATGAATTAGGTCTGGTGGAAGGATCACTACAGGATTTTAAAAAGAAGAATCAATACCTGGATCTGGAAGACCAGTCGAAAATGTATTTTGAACGAATGGGTTCCATTGATGAAGATCTGGTAAGAGTGGGTGTCCAGTTGGAAACATTGGGATTGCTGGAACGATATATAAGAGATAAAAAAAATGCGTATAACCTTACGCCAACGAACCTGGGAATTGACGACCCAACCTTAACATACTTTGTGGCTGAATACAATCGTTTAATCATTAAACGTGAAAATGAGTTGCTGGTTAACAATGAAAACAATCCTGTTGTAAGAGAGATTGAAATCAATATTGAAAAAACACGTACTTCAATGATTGAAAATCTCAGGAATATCAAAGAGTCAATACTGTTAACAAAAAACGACCTTGAACGCAGAAACACAAGTATCCGTACAGAAATGTTTTCGCTTCCTGAGAAAGAAAGCCGGATCCGGGAAATTAAACGGCAACAGGCGATCAAGAATGAACTCTTTACTTTCTTGTTACAGAAAAGGGAAGAAACAGGTATTCAGTTAGCATCTACTGTTTCTAATTCACGTGTGTTTTCAGAAGCAGAAGGGGGAGGATTTCCTTATTTACCCCAGCGTAAGAATGCTTATATGCTGGCAATCTTTTTTGGTATACTCGTTCCTGTAATTATCATTCTCATACGGGATATGATGAATGATAAAGTTACCACCAAGAATGATATTGCGAAGAATACTAAACTGCCTGTTATTGGTGAGTTGGGGCATAATGATAAAGCACAAACGCTTGTAGTTGTGAAAAACAGCCGGTCCATTCTGGCTGAGCAATTCCGAATTATCCGCTCCAATCTTCAATATGTTTTGAAAAAGGAGCGTACACCTGTAATTCTGATAACATCTTCATTTAGTGGTGAGGGTAAGTCATTTGCTGCTACCAACCTGGCTGCTTCAATAGCACTAACTGGTAAGAAGACCGTAATTCTTGAATTTGATTTACGTAAACCTAAAGTGTTAAGCGGACTGGGAATGCAAAGAACTTTTGGTATTACCCATTTTGTGATTGGTAAAGTAAAAGCAGAAGAACTTCCTGTTGCTGTTCCCGAAACAGAAAACTTATATGTAATAGGTTGTGGCCCAACTCCACCAAACCCTTCAGAACTGCTTTTGGATCCCAAGATCAAAGAACTGTTTGATTTTCTGCGTGACAATTTTGATGTAGTGATTCTTGATACAGCTCCTGTTGGCCTGGTGAGCGATGCAATGACGCTTGGAAACTTTGCAGATGCTACATTGTTTGTAGTACGTCAACGATACACTTATAAAAAACAATTGCAATTGCTTGAAGAATTATATCAGCAAAAGAAATTCCCGAACCCAGCTGTAATGGTAAATGATATCAAAGTGGAAGGATATAACAGTTACTATGGCTACGGCGGTTATGGCTATGGCTATGGCTATGGTTATGGCTACGGTTATGGTTATTACGACGTTGATCCATCCAGAAACAAATGGTACATCCAGATTTTACAATTTATTGGTTTAAAGTAACAGGTTCATGTGCCGCATAGCCGGTATATATAATGCAGCTGATCAGAACTTAAATGGTCATGTAGTTTCCATGCGTGATGCCATGCACAGAGGTGGCCCGGATGATAGTGGGCTTTTTGTGCATGATCAACTGCCTTTTGCATTAGGTCACCGGCGGTTGTCCCTGATTGATCTTTCTGCATCAGGCCATCAACCAATGCATTTTAAAAAAGCCGGGCTCACAATCATATTTAACGGAGAGATTTACAATTTCCTTGAAATCCGTTCTACCCTGATGCATTATGGTTATCAATTTGAATCGCAGAGTGATACAGAAGTGATCCTGAAAGCATATGCGCATTGGGGGCTGGATGCGTTTGAATACTTCAATGGTATGTTTGCGCTGGCTATCTGGGATGAACAGAAACAACAACTGATTCTGGCACGGGATCATGCAGGAATTAAGCCACTGTATTATTACCTCGATCAACATTGTTTATACTTTGCTTCAGAAATACGTGCATTCAAACATTCGGGGAAACAGTTTGAAGAAAACCCGAAATGGAAAACAGCGTTTCTTACATTCGGACATTTACCTGAGCCGGTAACAACGTTAAAGGATGTTGTGCCATTGCCCAAGGGTTCTGTAATGGTTATTGACCTGCCTTCCCTCAAAATTAAAAAACAACAGTTCTTCAAGTGGAAGCTGAAGAATGAACTGAAAGATGAAGAAGAAGCTATTCAGTTGATGAGGGAAACATTAGAGCAGTCGGTTCAACGGCATATGATTTCAGATGCTCCTATCGGGTTGTTCCTGAGTGGTGGTATCGATTCAAGTTTACTTACATTGATCGCCAGTCATTCTGAACAATCAAATTTGCATACGCTTTCTATCATTTTCAATGAGAAAGAATTTTCTGAAGATAAATATCAGCAACTGATCATCCGGAAAACGAATGCAAAGCATCAGTCGTTTTTGGTTACGAAAGAAATCTTCAATGAGAGTTTATCCGATGCAATTGCTGCAATGGATCAGCCAACGATTGATGGAATCAATACTTACTTTATTTCAAAGTATGCCCGTGAGTATGGATTGAAAGCAGTATTGTCTGGTTTGGGAGCCGATGAATTATTCGGCGGATATCCTTCTTTTCAGCAACAGAAGAAACTGAAGCTGATACGTCAGATGCCACAATCGGTGTTACGTAATTTTGAACGTGTACCCGATCACCGGATACGTAAACTCAGCTATGCGGGCATATCTAATTCGGCCGCAGAATACTTATTATACAGGGGCATATTCACGACTTCATCTGCAGGTGAATTATTGCAAACATCATCCCTTGAAGTGGAAAAAGAGCTGCAAAGCATCAGTGAATATTATCCTATCAATGGACTTGCAAACGGTAACAGGGTGAGTTGGATTGAAACTAATTTTTATATGCAGAATCAGTTGTTGAAAGATTCTGATTTTATGAGCATGTGGCATGGATTGGAAATTCGAGTGCCGTTTCTTGATAAAGAAGTGATGATGATGGCAGGTGTTGTTGATGAACACATCAAATACAAAAAAACTCCACCTAAATATTTACTGGTAAAAGCATTTGAGAATGAATTACCGGTTGAGATATGGAAACGAAAGAAACAAGGGTTTACGTTCCCGTTTGAAGGATGGCTTAAAGAAAATGAATTTACAATGCCCTCCAACCCGGATGAGCAACGACTCTACAATGCATTCCAGAAGAGAAGATTGTCGTGGGGGCGTTACTGGTGCGCATTATTAATGAACCGGTTTTCGAACAGCCTATTACATGCACAGGCGTAAACTCCTTTTTTTAACACTAACGTCTTTTTCCAGTATGGGTGGGATTGAAAAGTTCAATCGTGCTTTCATGAAAGCGTTGGTTCATCTTCAGGATTCATTAAAATTCTCCGTTGCTGCATCAGGGTTATATGATTCTGAAGCTGATGGGCAATATATTCCTGTTGCTCAATATCATTTTTACAAGGGAAGAAAGATTTCTTTTCTGTTTTCTTCATTTTTGAAATCAGTCCGTTCCGAAGAGATTATTCTGGGACATTTGAATTTATCTGTCATTGCAGTGATTGTAAAATTCTTACGCCCTTCCAGAAAAGTTACATTGATCTGTCATGGGATAGAAGTGTTTGAGCCTGTAAGCGGACTTAAGAAGAAGGCATTGGAAAAGGCTGACAGAATTCTTGCAGTCAGCCGGTTTACTAAAAGCCAATTAGTGAATGTTCAGAGAATTCCGGAAAGTAAGGTTATTGTGTTTCCCAATACGGTTGATCCTTATTTTCAACTGCCTGTGATGTTTGATAAGCCAAAGCACTTGCTGAACAGGTATGGAATTACATCGAACGACAAACTGTTGTTTACATTAACAAGACTTAATTCCAATGAGCAATATAAAGGGTATGATAATGTAATACACATCTTACCACAATTATTGGCAACAGGAATTCAGGTGAAGTATATCATAGCCGGGAAAGCTGATGAAAAAGAGGGGGAAAGAATACGGGGCTTAATAAAGGAGTTGGAATTAGAAAACCATGTGATCCTGACCGGATTCGTTCCTGATGAAGAGGTGGTGGATCATTATCTGCTGGCAGATATGTATGTGATGCCCAGTAAAGGCGAAGGTTTCGGAATTGTATTTATTGAAGCAATGGCATGTGGGTTGCCGGTTGTTGCCGGTAATAAAGACGGAAGCACAGAAGCTTTGCAGTTTGGGAAGTTGGGTACATTGGTTGATCCTGATAATAAAGTAGAAATAAGAGATGCCGTACTGTCATTGCTTCAGCAGGAAAAACAATCGCAGGCTATACAGAAAAATGTAATGCAGTATTTTTCATTTGATCAATTCAAAAAAAGATTGGAACTGATTTTGTCCTGATAATGAGAAAAGTCAAATTCATATTAGTTGGCTGTGGTAACATAGGTGAACGGCATGCAAGGCTTGCTTCACAAAAAGGTGAATTACTGGCAGTATGTGATATTGATGAAAAAAAAGTAAGACACTTTTCCCGGCAGTTTCAATGTTATGGATATACATCTTTTGAACGAATGATTGCAGAAGAGGGCAATGCTGATGTACTACTTGTTTGTACGCCAAATGGATTACATTCTTCTCATTCTATTGCAGGTTTAAAAGCAGGGAAGCATGTGTTGTGCGAAAAGCCCATGGCACTTTCTGTAGCCGATTGCAGGAAAATGATTGCTGCAGCAACAAAAGCCAATAAACATTTACTGGTGGTAAAACAAAATCGCTTTAATCCGCCGGTAGCAGCTTTAAAAAAGCTGATCGATAAAAATAAATTAGGAGAAATCTATACGGTTCAATTGAATTGTTATTGGAACCGTGGCCAGAATTACTATAAAGAATCTTCATGGCGGGGAACAAAGAAACTCGATGGAGGTGTATTGTTTACTCAGTTCAGTCATTTTATTGATCTGTTATACTGGTGTTTTGGTTCTTTGCAAAAAGCTGATGGTAAAATCTTCAACCTAGCTCATCAAAAACAAATTGAAATTGAGGATACAGGTGTGTTTACTTTTCTTATAAAAGATTCAACTCCGGGAATATTGAGCTATAGTACAAATGCAACGAATAAAAATTACGAAGGCTCACTTACGGTAATAGCAGAGAAGGCAACGATTAAGATTGGCGGACCTTATCTCAACAAAATTGAATACCAGGAACCGGAACTGATTGATCTTTCTGCTTTGAACGAGGGAAAAGAAGTGAACCAGTATAATGGTTACCAGGGTTCAATGAATAATCACGGAAAAGTGTATGATGAATTGCTGCAGGTGATCAGCGGGAAGAAAAAAAAGTATACGTCAGGAGAAGAAGCCATGCACAGTGTTCAGATAATTGAAAAATTATACAATGCCTCCAGTAAGAAAAAATAAACCGGTCATTCATAAGTCTGGTATTCACAATGTGTTTTTCGGTAAAGATGTGAAGATTGTGGAGCCGGTGAATTTATATGAATGTGAGTTGGGTGATCATTGTTTTGTTGGCCCTTTTACTGAAGTTCAGAAAGGAGTGAAGGTGGGCAATAACTGCCGTATTCAAAGTCATTCTTTCATTTGTGAGTTGGTTACAATAGGAAACGATTGTTTTATTGGGCATGGTGTGGTGTTTATCAACGATACATTCAGTGATGGAAAACCCGCCGGAGGCGATCAGTCAAAATGGAAGAAAACAACAATTGGCAACAGAGTTTCAATTGGCAGTAATGCCACGATTCTTCCTGTTACTATTTGTGACGATGTGGTGATTGGTGCCGGTGCGGTTGTTACAAAGGATATTAAGAAAAAAGGTACATATGCCGGCAATCCTGCCAGGCGTTTGTCAAAGAAGAAATAATATGAATCATTATTATTCAGAAGATGATACATGGGATCTGGAGATAAAGCCGCAGCATTCTGTCTTTGATCTGCAGTTGAAAGAAGTGTGGCGGTACAGGGATCTGATGTTGTTGTTTGTGAAACGTGATTTTGCGGCACAATACAAACAAACCATTCTTGGCCCGGTTTGGCACCTGGTGCAGCCATTGCTCACCACTGCTATGTTCTTGCTTATTTTCAGAAATATCGCCGATATTCCAACAGACGATATTGAACCTGTTTTGTTTTATATGAGTGGTATTGCAATCTGGAATTATTTTGCCGGATGCTTAACTAACACCTCTAATACGTTTGTTGCGAATGCAGGCATTTTTGGGAAAGTATATTTTCCCCGATTGATATTGCCTCTTTCTGTTGTGGTTTCCAATATTGCACGGTTGGGAATACAATTTGGCTTATTGCTCTTTGTGATGTTTTATTATGCCCTATTCAAAAACACGCCTATTCATATCGGGTTTAGTTGGTTGTTGATCCCGGTATTGATTGTAATGATGGCTGGCATCGGTCTTGGGCTTGGAATTATCATTTCATCGCTCACAACCAAGTACCGTGATTTTTCTGTACTGATCACTTTTGGTGTTCAATTAATGATGTATGCCACTCCGGTTGCTTATCCATTGTCGTTCCTGCAGAATAAAAGTTATGCGTGGATCATCAACCTGAATCCTATCAGCTCGCTGGTGGAAGGATTCCGGTTTGCTATTTTTAATAAAGGACATTTCGCAATAGCTGATCTCACTTATAGTTTTGTCTTTATGGTTGTGGTATTGGTAGTGGGATCAATGATCTTCAGTAAGGTGGAACGTACATTCATGGATACTGTGTAAAGAAGAAAAGAAGTATGAGTAAGATTGTTATTAAAGTTGAGAATTTATCCAAGCAATACCGTCTCGGACAGGTAAGTACCGGTACATTAGCTCACGATGTTAACAGATGGTGGCATCAGATACGGGGCAAGGAAGATCCGTACCTGAAAGTGGGTGAGGCCAATGACCGCACTACTACTGGTACGAGTGAATATGTGTGGGCGTTGAAAGATGTGGGCTTTGAATTAAAGCAAGGAGAAGTGCTTGGTATTATTGGACGAAATGGCGCTGGTAAAAGTACCTTGTTGAAAATATTGAGTCGTACTACAGCACCTACAACCGGAAGTGTAAAAGTTAAAGGGAGAATAGCCAGTTTGCTGGAAGTGGGAACGGGGTTTCATCCGGAGTTGAGTGGACGAGAAAATATTTTTCTCAATGGTGCTATTTTAGGGATGACTAAAAATGAAATCAAACGCAAGTTTGATGAGATTGTTGATTTTGCAGGTGTGGAGCGTTATATTGAAACACCAGTAAAAAGATATAGCAGCGGTATGTATGTGAGGCTTGCGTTTGCAGTAGCAGCCCATCTGGAACCGGAAATTCTGATTGTAGATGAAGTACTGGCAGTAGGTGATGCTGAGTTCCAGAAGAAGTGTTTGGGAAAAATGAAAGATGTGAGTGAGAAGGAAGGAAGAACCGTTTTATTTGTCAGTCATAATATTGATGCCGTTTCTAACTTGTGTACAACAGGATTGTATCTTAAAAACGGAATGCTTGAATATTATGGTACCGTTGATGATACTATCGACAGGTATATCAAGGGTCTCGCTGCCGGTAAGTCCCGGTCCAGAACTATAGCAGCCAATGAATTAACAGCCCCACGTATTATAGATTATATCGTGGATAATGATAGTTTGCTGAAAGGGGAACTTAAAATCCGTATTGAATTTGCTTCTCCTTTTGATCTCGATGAGGTAAATCTGGGAGTCGTGGTAAAAACAATGACGGGCACACCCTTGTTTGCTTCGAATTGTAAATTGGATGAGCCGGTGATGAATGAAAAAAATATCAGCCGAGGTTTTGGTGAAGTGTCTTTTAAAGATGTACCGGTTCATACAGGAACCTATATTGCCGATATTTACCTGGGCGATAAATCACAGGATTATGATGTGGCAAATGATGCACTTACGTTTGATCTTATCTCTTACAAGAATATCATTAATAATTATAGTAAGAATACAATCGGACATACAGTTGCAGATGCGGTATGGAAAATCAGTAAACAAGCATGATTCAATCCCGGAATATAATAAACAGGATAAGACTTTACCTTTTAAAGCAGAAAGGTGTTCAGCTTCACTCAACAGTGTTGCTGGATAAATATGTGTCAATGAATCTCTCTTCGCCTTTTTTTGAATTCTCTGGCGGTGTAATTAAAATTGATGAGGAATCAAAAATCGGACAAGGAGTAGTAATAGATGCATACGGTGGAATGGTTTCCATTGGAAAACGGGTCTATATAGGCCCCTATACTGTTTTATATGGCCATGGTAATATTGACATCGGAGATGATACATTAATAGCAATGGGCTGCAGTATTGTTTCAGCTAATCATGATGTTCCTGCTGCGGATCAGTTGATACGATTACAGCCAGATGTTGCAAAATCAATTATCATTGGAAAAGATGTATGGCTGGGTGCCGGTGTTAAAATAATGGCTGGGGTAACTATTGGCGATGGATGTGTTGTTGGAGCAGGAAGTGTTGTTACCAAATCATTACCTCCCTATTCTATTGCAATAGGTGTGCCGGCTCAGATCAAAGGAAGCCGTTCATGAATCCCGGGTATTTAAAATAAAATGTATTCGCTTATCGTTATAATTGAATAATGTCTGCCTTTACCATGAATAAGAATCATTTACTCATTGTTTTTCTCTCCGTACTATTTCTTTCATCCTGTAAAGACGAATTAAGTTATACAGCAGGGGAACGTACCATTGAATACGATGTATTTCCTGTAATTGGACAATCAAATGTTTATAAAGGATACGGAGCCGATCTCACTACAGAAAAAACAGATCCACGTATCAAGCAATTGGGTCGTTTTGGTGCTTACAATTACCAGGTTATTGAAGCAAAGGAACCTTTACAGCACGTAACAATTGCTTCTGGCTGTAATGGATTTGCCATGACCTTCGCATTAAATTACCTGCGTTATTACTGGCAGGGTAACCGGGAGGTGTTGCTTATTCCAGGCGCTTTAGATGGAAGTTCATTTTATAACCGGCAATGGAATAAAGGCGATTCTTTGTATAATGACATAGTCGCAAGAACGAAATATGTGCTTGACAAATACCCGGGAAGTAAAGTGCGTGGTATTTTGTGGCACCAGGGAGAATCAGATGTTTACTGGGGGCGGGATTATGCGGGAATGTTAGACAGAATGATAACGAATATGCGGAAAGATATAGCGGGTGATGAAGGAAATACAATTCCTTTCATAGTTGGAGGGATGCTGCCGCATTGGGTAAATAGTTTGCCTGCGAGAAAAATTACTGACTCTGTTATTCGTGAAACTCCTTTACGCTTACCGGCAATTGGTTATGCAAATCCCAATGAACCATTTGTGATTGAGAAGCCCGATTATTTATTTGATGACATTCATTTTGATGCATCAGGGCAAAGAGAAATGGGGGGACGATATTTTTCTGCATACCAAAAGTTGATTAAATAATAGTTCAGAATCAATCATGATCAAATCGTTTATAAAAGATCATTTACCTCTTTTTTTCCGTTTGCTTAAGTTGCTGAAAAAAACCGATTACCGTTTTTTGACCGGTTTGCCCAAGATTACACAAAAGGATTATATTCATTCGATCAAGTCAAATGAAGAAGGGAATGAGCTGATTTATCAGCTGCTTTCATGTAAGCAGCCTTGTATGATTTCAAGGCTTGGCTCGGCCGAGTTAACTGTATTACTAAATACCCAATTCATAAGGGAGGGGAAAATGAAACAGTGGAATATGGACAGTATCGAGGAAGGGCTTTTTAGGATGAATGCAGTGTTTCCTGCTGAAATTGCGACACTTGAACTTTTCTCAGATGTTTATTTTTCTGCTATGTCATCCATTGATGCGTTGGCAGTTTGGTATAACTACGGCGAACAATTGATGCATAGAAAATATTTTTCATCTGCATCTTTATTCCCAATAGAATCACTGGAGCCATTCAGGTTTAATCAGCCTTGGAGCAGAGCGTTGAAAAATAAGAAAGTATTAGTGGTGCTTCCATTTGAGCAATCAGTGAAAAATCAGTTTGCCAACAGGTCTAAGTTGTTTTCGGATAAAGATGTATTGCCTGATTTTGATTTGACTATTTACAGGCCGTTTAATAGTTATACAGATAAACCAGCTCAAGGCAAGAGTTGGTTTGATTATCTCGAAAAAATGAAACAGGATATTTGTTCAATTGATTTTGAAATAGCCCTGATCGCTGCCGGACCCTTTGGTTTGCCCCTTGCAGCTGCGGTAAAAGCAAACGGAAGAAAAGCTGTACATGTAGGTGGTGCATTGCAGTTATTATTTGGTATAAAAGGTAACAGGTGGGAGGAGCGGCCCGAGTTTGCAGCATACATGAATGAGCACTGGGTTAAACCCTTAGCTAATGAAATACCTGAAGAGGAAACGAAACAAAAAATTGATAACAGTTCTTATTGGTAAAAATTTTTAATTATGGATTTTAACACAAGACTTTATAATTACTTGTCAAAAGCGATCAAGAATGATTTTGATGATAATTGGGATTATTATCGCTTTGGTGTAGAAGTAAAGGAGAGTAAAGCAAACATAATTGTTTCTTTTAAAGCTTTTTTAAAAAAACAACTAATGCGTATGTTTCTCTTTAATGGTTTTTTTACCAGAAGATTTATGGATGCGTATAAACAAACAATCAGTCAGTTTGAATTTTTATACAGTAATCTTGAAGATGAAGAATCCAGAAGTTTGTTGATCAATGTTCTTGCTTATAGAATATTAGGACATCGGATGGTTAAAATTGATTTAGGGAATGTGAATTATTTTAATTCAATGAAAGAGATTGAAAATCAGTTTGATCAAAATGATTTTATACTGCCCGAAAAATTTCAAGTAAAGCAGTGCAAGTTTAATCTCCAAAAGGCGGGTTATCCTATTACATTATATCTGTCAAGTCTAGGAATTTTTTATGATTTTATTTTTAAGCAATATGAATTGAAAAGGAAAAATATTGAAATCAAAGTTGGAAAAGGTGAAACTGTTATAGATGGTGGAGGATGTTTTGGTGATACGGCACTATATTTTAGTTTCTTGACTGGTTCAAAAGGGAAGGTTATCTCATTTGAGTTTATCCCAGGTAATATTTCATTGTTTAATACAAACATGGAGTTGAACCCTGAACTTAAATCCAATATTGTAATTGCAGACAATCCACTCTGGAGTAAATCAGATATAAACGTCTTTTATAAAGATGATGGACCTGGGAGTATTGTAGACTTTAAGAGTAATTTTGCTTATGATGGAATAGTCAAAACAATAACTATTGATGATTATGTTGTGAGAAATAATATCAAAGAAATTGATTTTATTAAGCTTGATATTGAGGGTGCTGAATTTGACGCAATAAAAGGGGCGGAGAATATTATTCGAAGAGACAAACCGAAACTAGCGGTTGCTTTGTATCATAATATTGAAGATTTTAACAGAATACCCCAAATACTGAAGAAGTTTAATCCAGCATATCGATTTTATTTTCATCACGCTACGATTAATAGAGAAGAAAGCGTATTGTTTGCTGTTTAATAAATGGAAAAAGAAATGATTAATGTAACTAAGCCATTTTTGCCTCCATTGGAGAAATATCAGGAATATGTAGGAGGAATCTGGGAACGTAACTGGATAACCAATCACGGTCCATTGGTAACAGCGCTTGAACAAAAATTAAGAGAGTACCTGGGTGTGGAACATTTGCTTTTTTTAGCCAATGGAACTGTTGCCTTGCAGATAGCCATAAAAGCGTTTGAGTTAAAGGGAGAAATAATTACAACTCCTTTTTCCTATGTAGCCACTACCAGTAGTATAGTGTGGGAAGGTTGCAAACCGGTGTTTGTGGATATCGATCCAGAAACACTCAATATTGATGCTTCTAAAATTGAAGCAAACATCACTCCTAACACCTCTGCCATTTTGGCCACACATGTTTATGGCAACCCTTGTGATATTGATACAATTCAAGCAATCGCAGAAAAATACAAGCTGAAAGTAATTTATGATGCCGCTCATTGTTTTGGTACTACATATAAGGGGCGTTCTGTTTACACCTATGGCGATATTTCAACTGCCAGTTTTCATGCAACAAAATTGTTTCATACTGGTGAAGGGGGAGCCGTGTTTACAAATGATAGTGAAGTATTAAAAAAATTAGCATTGCTGCGCAACTTCGGCCACCTTTCTCCGGTTGATTTTGGTTTGGCAGGTATTAATGGTAAAAACTCTGAATTGCATGCAGCAATGGGGCTTTCTGTTTTTCCTTATATCGATTCGATTTTGGAAAAACGAAAGGAGCTTAGTGAGTGTTATAATAACAGATTGGATAGGTTGAATCTGACCAAAATAAAAATTCAAGAAGGTGCTGGTTTTAATTATGCTTATTACCCGGTGATTTTTGAGAGTGAAGAGTCTTTGTTGAAGGCTGATTTGTTGCTAAAGGAACATAACATTGTTCCTCGGCGTTACTTTTATCCATCGCTGAATACCTTGGTTTATGTTGAGCACAAAGCAATGCCGGTGAGTGAAGCAGTGTGCAAACGTGTACTTTGTTTACCATTATATCACGATCTGTCAATAAATGACATTGATTTTATTGCAAAGCTTATTCATCAATCACTAGAAGGGTAGCGTTTTTTTGTCTGAACTGTAGATTATCACATCGGATTATATTATTTTCTTCTTTCTGAACTTCAAAAGAATTAGTTCGTTTTTGAATGAATAGAAATTGGCCAGTTGCCAAAATGGTAGGCCAGGAAAGCTAGAGAGTTCCAACATCGGAGAGCTCCTGTGAGTTCAAAAGCAGTTTTGTAATAGGGCTAAGTAAATTTTAGTTAAGATAAAAATTGTTTCACCCTTTTCAAGGGTCGCAGCAAAGCTTTCATTTCAAATTGCAGAAATGGAGTGATCAGTAGTATTTTTGTCACCTGCTAATGCATTAAGCTTCAGACATTTTGTTTTTTGAAACTAATCATTTAGCAATTGGTAAAGATGTAATCCTAAATACAGAAAGCTATATATGTCATTAGTTTGAAGTTGGCAACTTTTCAGGCATGTACGCTATTACCACATTTATCGGAACTGTAGGGTCGGAAATAATATTCCAATGTGAATCTCCAACTGTTTTACTCAAAATCACAATAGAAGACAATGTGGTTGTTGATGCAGTGAAATAAATGTGTCAATTAAACCCGTGACTAGTTTTTTATCACACATCATTAGAAGTTTATAAGCAATGACAGGTTTTTCAGTAGTGGTTTGTACATATAATCCTGATAACAGGGTCTTTTCTCGCCTTATTCATGCATTGGAGCAACTTCGGGTTCCTGTTGCGGTGCCTGTCGAATTTATATTTGTCGATAATAACAGTTTACAGCCTGTGGCTCAGAGGAGTTTTGTCAACAAATTTCTGAAGGCGAATGTTAATAGTAAATGTGTTGAAGAAAAAGAACCAGGGCTTACTGCAGCTCGAAAAAGAGGTTACCATGAAGCTAGATACAACTGGCTTGTTTATTTTGATGATGATAATGAGCCTGGTACTGCTTTTTTGATTGAACTTGAAAAAGCAATACGGCAGTTCCCGGAAGTAAGATGCTGGGGCCCTGCAGAAATAAGTGTTGAATTACTTGATACCCCTGTTGATGCATGGGTACAACAAAAGAAATTTTATTTTCAGGAACGAAGTTGGGGGCAAACATATTTTGGCGTTAATGCGATATGGCAATTCTATTTCCCTTACGGGACAGGGTTAGTAGTTCAGCGTGATATAATGACCGAATATGTAAAAAGAATAACAGAAGGTCGTTATAGTCTTTCCGATCGAAAAGGAAAGAGTTTAACAAGTGGAGGTGACCTGCAGATTGTATTAACAGCAACCAACCTCAACTATCCTGCAGGTACGGTTCATGGAATGGTTGTAAACCACATGATTCTTCCGCAAAAATCAACAGTTAATTATCTTGAAAGACAGATATATGGAACCGCTTCAAGCTATGTAGCAGCGCATAAACAGGTCGATCCTTCTGTTAAAATAGATATATACTTGGCAACAAATAAAGAGATAGTTAAACGGATATACCTTACAATTCGTCGATGTTTATTTAAAATGACATTTAATGATTTGAGATTAGAACTGGCGGACTTAATGGGCGGTATCAATGCCCGTTATGTTTTCTCCAAAGGAAAAATGAAACCAATAATCCTTCGTCTATATGAAAAAATGATTCATGCTTAAAACGCCGGTACTTTTTATCATATTCAATCGTCCCGATACCACAGCACAGGTCTTTGCTGCTATCAAACAAGCTCAACCTGCCAGGTTATTTATAGCTGCCGATGCTCCTCGTCCGGGAAACAAAACGGATGAAGAACGATGTCGCCTTACCAGAGAAGTAGTTTCTAATATAGACTGGCCTTGTGAAGTTTTTACCCTGTTTCGTGAATCAAACAGAGGTTGTGGTTTAGGGGTGAGTGAGGCCATTCAGTGGTTTTTTGAGCATAACAGTGAAGGGATTATTCTGGAAGATGATTGTGTGCCGCATCCCGATTTCTTTTCATTTGCAGCAAACATGCTGGAGAAATACAGAGATGATCATCAAATCATTTCTGTGAATGGTTCCAACCTTGGATACGCACCCGCAGGAAGTGAGAGTTATACATTCAGCCGCTTTATGAATATGTGGGGTTGGGCTACCTGGAGCGACAGGGCAAAGAAGATTGATTATAACATGAAAGAATGGAGTGAAATTAAACACCCTATTACATGGGTGTATCAACATTTGCGGCAGCATCTGTTTGATACAGACCTCAACTGGTACCGGTTATGGAAATATAAGTTTGATAAAGTTGCAGAAGACAAGAATTTTACCTGGGACTGGCAATGGATGTATTATCAACTAAGCAATAAAAAATTATCGATCGTTCCTTCCGTCAATCTTGTAACGAATATTGGTTTTAATGCAGATGCAACTCATACACTGCAGCATACCAACCCGGCAGCGAATATACCGGTACAGTCTATAGGAACAATAACTCATCCCTCGAACAGGAAGTTAAGTATGAAGTATGAGGAAGAGTTTGTAAAATGGGTGTGGTGTTATCATAAAAGGTTGCCGACATTATTTTATATAAAGCAATTTCTTTCCTCCTTTTTACGGAAAAAGGAGAATTAGTGCCGGCTTAACATTGAAACACAATCATACAATGATTCAACGGGTAATAATAGCGTGTTACAAAAAGCATTACTGGCTCACAGAAATTTGTTGCAGCAGTATCCGGCATTGGTATCCGGATATTCCTGTTTCAGTTATCTATGATTATTCAAAAGGCACTGTTGATTTTAGTAAACTGATAAATAAGTTTGGTGTTTCTGTCATTGATCTTCCCATAAAGAAATTTGGCTGGGGGCTTTCAAAAATTGAAGCTTTGTTTCTTCCGGAACGGGAACGTGTATTGATTCTCGACTCAGATACTGAGCTGCTTGGAAATGTGATTGACTACCTGGATCAGTTCCAGGAAGATTTTGTGGTGTCAGCCGACTGGCATTCAGAACCTCATGCGCAATGGATGAAAGAATGTTATTTTGATATGAATAGCCTTTCGCAGATTGATAGCCAGTTTGAATTTTCAGGCTATTCTTTTAATACAGGACAGTTTGTAGCAACTACGGGGTTATAAAAAGAAGCGACTTTGAATCTGTGATTGTGTGGTATGAATTTCCCGAAATCAGACAACAAAAGTGTTTGCCTGTGTTGATCAGGATATTCTGAATTACATATTACCCAGGGCAGAAAAAGAAAATCAGTTAACAATCGGAAAGGCAGATTATGTTATGGGTATACGTTACCCCGATGCTGCATATGTAAAAGTGGAGGGACTTGCTTCAAAATCAAATCCCAGGAATAAAATATTACATTGGGCTGGTTGCAATACATCATCCATGGCATTTATGCAACGGCCGGATCTTTTAAAATTTTACCGTTCATTAAATCAATCGATACCTCAGCAAATGTTGTCAGCCTTTGATGATAAGGCCCGGTTTATGCGTTTTCAAAAACAGCGGATCACAAACAAATTAAAAAGAATGGTTTCCTGATATGTCGGCAACTAAAATATCCATTGTTACGCCTTCTTATAACCAGGGTCAGTACCTCGAAGAAACAATTTGCAGCGTGCTGGATCAGAATTATCCTAACTTGGAGTATATTATTATTGATGGCGGAAGTACAGATCAATCTGTAGAGATCATAAAAAAATACGAATCATATCTCACCTATTGGGTGAGTGAAAAAGATTCCGGACAGGCGAATGCCATCAACAAAGGATTGAAGCTTTGCACAGGTGAAATATTTAATTGGCTGAATAGTGATGATTACCTGGAAAAAGGAGCACTGCAGAAAATTGCAAATGCATTTGCAGACGGAAAAGTGCAGTTGGTGGCTGGTAAAGTGCGTAACTTCTCTGTTACTGAAGAAGAAATTATTCCCAGTCAGCTTTTATCTGCAAAGGGACTGATGTGCTGGGAGCCCGGTGTGAAATTTGTGCAACCGGGTGTTTGGATGAAACGGGCTTTTATTGAAGAATGTGGTGGTGTTGATGAACATTTTCATTATGCGTTCGACTGGGATTTATATATAAGATACCTGTATCACTTTCCTGAAGTAAAAGAAATTGATGAGCTGCTGGTACATTTCCGGTTACATGACCAGTCAAAAACACAGTCCTTGCTGCATCGCTTTGCAGATGAAGAACGTAAGATTATAGAAAAGATTTATAGCCTTCCGGGTTTTGATGGAATAAAAGATACTTGCTTGTATAAAATTCAGAAAACAAACTGGACGGCATACCTATCTGATTTATCAAAATCAGACGCATCATTTATTTCAAAACTCACATCCGTCATCGGGCATTTGAATAGCTATAAAAAAGTGAGTTATTCCCGTCAAACGGCCGGTGCAATCAAAGCGTTTCTGCACGGGAAACAGATCTAACAAGCAGGCTTTTGAAAAAGAAAAAACTATTGTGGGTAGCTCATGAGTCCAATAAAAGCGGCGCTAATATTGCTATGCTTGAATTCATTGATGCACTTACAACAGAGTTTGATTCGTTAGTTGTGCTTCCTCATGAAGGAAATATGCAAATAGCATTAAGTGAAAGGGGAATTACTTCTGCTGTCATTTATCAATATGGATGGACCAATGTTTATCCCTGGTGGAATATTTCTAAATGGGGAAAGGTTGTTTTACGGAGTGTGCATGCGGTTCAACAATTAAATAAGGTTATTAGTGAAACAAACCCTGATATCATTTGTACTAACACGCTGGTTCCTTTCATTGGCAGTATTAGTGCAAAACTTAAGCACAAGCCGCATGTTTGGTGGATTCATGAATTTGGTAAGGAGGATTTTGGTTTTAAAACCGGATGGAGTTTTGAAAAGCTTTCATTCAGATGGATGCAAAAGTCCAGTAAGCTGATCGTATGCAATTCAAAAGCGATCATGAGAAAATTCAGTAAGGCAATGCCCCAGGTAAATATGCAAACTGTTTATCAGCCGGTAACCTGGAGTGTACATGAACCTGTTATTAAAAAAGAAGCTCGCTTTTTGATGTTTGGGCAGATCGTTGCTTCCAAAGGCCACAAACAAGTACTTGAAGCAATGGTTGCTAACAGAAAGCTGGGCAAACCTGTTTATTCCTTGCATATCAAAGGTCCAAATGAAGTGAAGGAATACCTGGCTGAATTAAGAAATTTTGTGAGAGAAAATCAGTTAGAAGATAAAGTGGTCATAGAAAATGGGTATTTTGTTAAAGAGAAGGAAATGCCAAAATACGAAGCGCTATTAGTGGCATCTAGAGCTGAAGCTTTTGGCCGGGTGATAGTAGAAGCTAATAAGGCTGGAATTCCGGTTGTGATACGAAACAGTGGGGGAGCGCCGGAATTAGTAAACGAAACAAATGGTATTTTATATGATACGGAGGAAGAATTAGCTGCCATTTTATGTGGTGAACGATCACTTCCTGAAGGTGAGATCAAATTCAACTACGATGAGAAGGAACAGATTCAATTTTTATCACGTTTGCTGCACACAATAAATAAAGCATGAGCCAGCCATTGTTTACGATAGCAACAATTACCTATAACTCCGGAAACTGGGTTAGACAAGCAATTGAAAGTGTATTGGCTTCCTCTTTTACTGATTTTGAGTTAATTATTTCTGACGATTGCTCCACGGATCAAACATGGGAGATTATTCAGCAATATAAGGATAAGAGGATAAAAGCCTGGCGTAACGAAGTAAATCTTGGTGAGTATCCTAACAGAAATAAAGTATTACAGGCAGCTCAAGGTAAATTTATTATATATATCGACGGGGATGATATTTTGTACAAAGATGCGTTGTTGGAATATGCAAAGTATATCTCTGCATTTCCGATGGCAAAAGGAGTTTGGGGAGTATATCCAGTGTATTTTGATTTTGTGGTGTTTCCTTATATGTTTTCTCCGGAACAACTCACGTCACTGAATTTTTTGAGTACTTATCCGGTGACAGTGGTGGGGTTTGCGGAATCTGTTTTTGAAGTGGATGCTTTAAAAAAGATCGGCGGATTTAGTGATCTGTTTGCAATCGGGGACACATACATCAAACGTAAATTCAGTTGTTATTATAATGTTGTTTTAATTCCGGCTGGAAGGGCTTTCTGGCGTCAGCACCCTGGGCAGGCAAGTAATCGAGTGCGTAGTTTCTATCGTAATCTCATTGATACATACAAAATTGATCAAGAGCTGTTAAATAGCGTATACATTCCTTTGGGAAGCGAAAATCTCGAAACTGCTAAACTTAATTTCAGAATCCGCTCTGTGAAACTGCTGGTCATGAATGTGATCAAAAAGAGACGATTTTTTGACTTTTTCAGATTGATGAAATTGTTACAGATTCCTTACAGTGACCTCCTGCTTCTATTCCAGAAAGGGAAGTATCACTACAGTGCCGGAGCAACTTCCGATGCACCGCTTGTAAATTCGTATAATTTTAAATAACCTGGTTGTGTTGCGATTTATTTTCAGAGTATATAACTGGCTGAACAGAATATTGACCAAGCTGACTCATGCCATTGCAATCACCCGCTGGAAGAATTATTACCCGGGCAGATTTGTGGGTGGACGGGATTTCGGATTCGGGCACTCCTTTGCCGTTCATTTTGATAGCTCCGCTTCTGTGGTGAAACTTGGAGCTGGCGTGTTATTCAGAGATTTTTGCCAGATACGTTCTGGTAATAACGGAAGATTGACTATCGGAGATCGTGTGTTTTTTAACAATTATTGTACGATTAATTGTTTGCATGAAATTGTTATAGGAAGTGATTGCCTTTTTGGTGAAGGTGTTAGATTCTACGATCATAATCATGGTTATGAAAATTTATCTATGCGAATTGCCGATCAGGATTATAAAACAGAAGCAATTAAAGTTGGAAACAATTGCTGGTTTGGTTCCGGAGTAATAGTTCTGAAAGGAGTGCATGTAGGTGACAATGTTATTGTGGGGGCTGGTTGTGTTATACACCAGTCTGTTCCTTCAAACTCTATTGTTTTGAACAAACAGGAACTTACTATTAAAAATTACAGACGATAAGAAAGTTAATTAATGAAAGTGCTTCATGTTTTAAATCATTTTCTTCCACAACAAACAGCAGGAACAGAGGTGTACACCTGGGCGTTGTGTAAACAATTGCAGCAATCAGGTGTGGAGGTGGAAGTAATGATTCCCAACTACGGAGATCATCTGTCTGTTTTTTACGAATACGATGGTTTGAATGTCACAAGATATGCAGAACCGTCTGTTGTTGACCGGTCACTCATCATGGGTTTCAGAAAGCCGGAGGGATTACAAACATTCAAGCAGTTTTTGCAGCAAACAAAGCCTCGTATTGTTCATTTTCATGAGATAGCAGGTAGTAATGGAATTACAGTGCATCATGTACTGGCTGCCAAAGAAAGCGGGGCTGCTGTGTTAATGACGTTTCATCTTGCTACCAATACCTGTAAAACAGGAACAATGGTGCAGGATGGGAAGCATCTGTGCGATGGAAAAATTGACCTTCGAAAATGCAGCCGTTGCTTTTTACAATCAAGAGGTTTTGAAGGGATAGCACCTGTGCTGGTGCCATTATCGGTGGGAATACATAATACGGGTATTAATGTATCTGCATGGGGTAACCGATTGGGCACTGCATTAGGAACAGCATCATTGATAGGAAAAATAAAAAAGGATTTTGATCTTCTTATAAGTCATTGCGACAGAGTTGTATCATTAACCAACTGGTATAAAATCGTTTTATTGCTGAATGGTGTTCCGGAAAAAAAGATAACGGTTGTGACGCAAGGGTTACCAACAGCTGTTTCCTCTTTGCCGATTCAGGAAAAGGTAAGTGCAAAACCAATCAAACTGCTGTTTTTGGGTCGTATCAATCCATTCAAGGGATTGCATCTATTGATCGAGGCGATTCAAATGTTACCTCAAACAGCCATCCGGTTGGATATTTATGGTAATTCAGATGATATTAATTATGAAAATTACTGGAAGAAACAAACCAGCGATTCCAGGAATATTAACTGGAAGGGTAAACTGAAACAGTCAGATGTGGTTCAGGTAATGAAACAATACGATGCACTTTGTTTGTGTTCTACGTTTTCAGAAATGAGTCCGCTGGTGATTCAGGAGGCAAGGGCTGCTGGCATTCCTGTAATTGCAAGTGGTGTTTATGGAAACGAAGAGCAAATTGAACATGGCAAAACAGGATTATTATTTGATTTTAATAATGTTAAGTCATTGAGGGATCAACTGCAGCAATGTGTCAGCAATCCGTCCATACTTGCACAAATGAGACAACATATTACTAAGCCACGAAGTTTTACAGATGTGGCAAAGGAATATTATATGATCTATAAGCAAATCAGTAAGTCAGAATGAAGATTTTAATAGTAATGGATCCTGGCATTCTTGTTCCGCCTAAAGGTTACGGCGGGCATGAGCGATTGGTATATATGTTTGCAAAAGAATATGCAAGGCTAGGTCACGAAGTTCATTTGTTGGTTACTTCCGGATCGGTAGTAGAAGGGTGTACTGTACATCCTTTTGGTAAGGAAGGATTTCCACAAAAAAAGTGGGATGTTCGTAAAGCAATCCCAGTTGCCTGGAAGTTTTTATGGTCACACAGAAATAAGTTTGATCTGATTCATAATTTTGGCAGGCTTGCATATTTATTGCCAGTGTTAAATTATCCGGTAAAGAAAATTATGACTTACGGTCGTGAGATAAGCAGCCGTAACATTAATGTACTTAATAAGTTTCCCAACAAGAATCTTGTGTATACAGGTTGTAGTAAAGATTTGATCAGCAGGGTGAAAGCAGGGGGTAAGTGGGAAGCTGTTTACAATGCTATTCCATTTAGTAATTACACATTACAACCTTCGCTTGCAGAAGATGCGCCTTTGATGTTTTTAGGACGTATTGAGAGAATTAAAGGAGCACATACTGCCATTGAGGTGGCTAAGGCAACAGGAAACCGATTAATCCTTGCTGGAAATATTTCTCCATTAGAGGAAGAGAAATTATACTTTGAACAGCACATTCGCCCTCATATTGATGGGAGCCAGATAATCTATACGGGAGCGTTAAATGATGAACAGAAAAATTATTATCTGGGGCAGGCAAAAGCTTTACTTTTTCCTATTGAATGGAATGAACCGTTTGGTATGGTTATGGTTGAGGCGATGGCGTGTGGCACACCTGTGATTGGTTTCAGAAGAGGGTCAGTACCTGAAGTAGTAACCGAAAATGTAACAGGGTATATCACTCAAAGTAAGAATGAAATGATTCGGGCTGTTGCTAAGGTGAATGAAATCAATCGGTCAAACTGCCGAGCTTACAGTCAGCAACAATTTGATGTGCCTGTAATAGCATCCTCTTATTTAAACTTATTCAAATGCTAATATGATATCTGTCTTAAAAAAAATACTCTCATCAAAGTATAAGCGCTCTATAAAAGAAAGATTGGGCGTGCCCTCGTTACATTGGAACTTGCAAAATCTTAAGAAACTTGGGTACAACCCTGGTTTTGTAATGGACATTGGGGCATACGAGGGATATTGGACAAGGGATTTTCTGGAAGTCTTTCCTTCAGCACAAGTATTAATGGTGGAGGCCCAAAAAAGTAAGGAGAAGCAGATTGAGCAAGTCTGCTCAGTATTTCCTAATGTGGCCTATCACATAGCTTTGCTTTCAGGGGAGGACGGAAAGGAATTGTATTTCCAGGAAAATGAAACCGCTAGTCATGTTACCAGTTCCGGTGACTCCCATTCAACTGCTATTAAAAGTGAGTCGGTAGATGCAATTCTTCAAAGAAAAGGAATGCCGTTTCCTGATTTTTTGAAATTAGATGTACAGGGGTACGAACTGGAGGTTTTACGTGGTGCTACATCAGCGCTAAAGCACGCAGAGTTTTGCTTACTTGAAGTCTCTATGCTTGAACTTTTCAATGAGCCATTGTTTGCAGAAGTTGTAGCGTTTATGGATGTAAGAGGTTTTCAGGCGTATGATATTTGCCAGTTTATGCGGCGTCCGTTTGATAATGCATTATACCAGGTTGATTTGTTATTTATTAAAAAAGATTCCTCGTTTATTTCTAATAAAAGATGGGATTAAGATGTGTTCTTGTTTCCTCAGGCCAACCTTCTGCAAATCCACGTTTGGTTAAAGAGGCTATTGCTTTGTATGAAGCGGGCTACACGGTAACAGTTTTGTATTGTCCGATTTCAGTGTGGGCAGATCAGTTTGATCAGATTTTGTTCGGCAAATATCCCGGTATCAAATGGGTATGTGTTGGGCATCATCCTGAAAAGTCAAAGATGTTATATCTGTTATCCCGAGTAAGGCAAAAACTTTATCAGTATTTGTACAGGTTATGGGGCAATCAGTTTGATGCAGCAATTAAGTCAATGGTTTTGTTTAGTCAGGAGTTAAAAAGGCAGGCACAAAAAGAATCTGCCTATTTATATATCGGTCATAATGCTGGCGCTTTGCCTGCAATTATTACTGCAGCGAAAAAACATAAAGCGAAAGCTGTTTTTGATTTTGAAGATTTCCATAGAGGAGAAGATAATGAGGGTTCATTGCATTGGCAGAAATTGAAAATCATTGAGGACTCATATGTACCCTTCCTGAATGCTGCAACAACTGCCAGTCCGCAGATAACAAATGAATACAAGAAGTTGTATCCCAATGTGCCATTTAAAACTATTAATAACTGTTTTCCTTTAGCGTATGCTCCCGGGTTTAAGGAACTGGATTCTAAACCAATGAAATTGTTCTGGTTTTCTCAGTTTATAGGTAAAAACCGTGGATTGGAAACTGTAATTGAAGCCATTGCGCTTACTGGCAAAAACGATATTTCTTTGTCCTTGCTTGGTAATTGTACCGAAGAATTAAAGCTATACTTCCGGGACTTTGCTGCTTCAAAAGAATTGACAAATGATCAGTTGGTTTTTTTGCCGCCTGTAAAAGAAGAAGACTTAACAAAAGTAGCTTGCATGTATCATATTGGACTTGCATGTGAAGTTCCTCATATCCTCAACAGGGAATTATGTCTTACCAACAAGTTATTTATATACTTGTTATCGGGGAATGCCATTCTGTTTTCAGATACAATTGCCCAGACTGCTTTTTGTAAGGAACACAATGAAGCAGGTGTTCTTTATGGCCAGGGAAATGTGAAAGCCTGTGCCGAACTGCTTTTGATGTACTACAATAATGAATCCCTTCTGACCAAACATCGCAGTCGGTCATACGAGTATGCATTAAGCACAGACAATTGGGATCAGGAGAAAATGAATCTCCTTATATATGTATCCTCTTTGCTGGAAAAATGAGTTGGCTGTTATTTTGGGAAAGAAGTAAGAATGAAATTTCGTTTTCTTGTTTTGAAGAATAAAATATGGAGTTAGTAAAAACATTTAAAGAATTTACCTATGGCGAACCCGTATCTGACAAGTTAAGGGCTTTTGCCCGGAATACTGCTATTGGTATTTTATCAGTAAAAGAATCAGTTTCAAAAACGAATAACTGGATCCGGTTTCCTTATTACCATCATGTATTTGATGATGAAAGAAAGGGCTTTCATAGGCAATTGAAATACTTAAGGAATTTTGGTGAATTCATATCCATGGATGAGGTTGTGAAAATGCTGGATGGAGATTTACCTGTTGATGGGCGATATTTCTGCGTGAGTTTTGATGATGGTTATAGATGTTGCTATACAAACATGATGGAAATAATAGCTTCCCTGGATATTCCTGTGATCATTTATTTGCCTACGGATTATATTGGGCTTAGTGAAAACAATGAAGCAGATATTCAAATGATAAAAGATAATTTGCCCGGCAATCCTAAATTGCTTTCTTTTCTTAGTTGGGAACAATGTCGTGAAATGCTGGCTCATAAGGTTAGCTTTGGCTCACATACAAAAACACATGCTAACTTAAAAAAGCTTTCTGAAGAAGAAATCAGGCAGGAATTAAAAATCTCCAAACGTATCATTGAAAAAGAACTGAATATTCCCTGTGATCATTTTGCATGTCCGTGGGGACGTGTAAACATAAGCTTTGACCCTCAGATAACCACACCAGTTTCTAAAGAATTAGGCTACAAAACATTCGCTACAACAGATCGTGGTAAAATGCAAAAAGGAGATGACCTTTTTCTTATAAAAAGGGACCACCTCCTTGCCCAGTGGGGAAATTTTCAATTAAAATATTTTTTTAGCAAATGATAGGTTCTTCTGGTGTCTTCGTCCGTCCTGCTGTTAAAGAAGATACATTAGCTATCGCAGATATGCTGCGGGATGAGGGTTTGTCTTTGCCGCCGGCAGATAAGCCTGATCTCGTAGTAGAGCATTGGGAGCGGCTTTGGGATGATAATCCTTATTACAAGGAAAGTAAGGAACCTGTTTTTTACGGATGGGTTTTAATAGACAGCGATAAAGTTGTTGGCTTTTTTGGGTATATGCCAAGAGTTTATTTCCTGAATGGAAAGATGATTACTGTTCAGATCTCAACAAATTGGGCCATACATAAATCATACAGACGATTTGCATATTCCTTATGTGATGCCATGTTTAATGGCCGGGCTGCCGATCTGAAAATTACTACTACAGCAATTGAACAGACAGGTAAGATATTTTCTATGTTTCTGTCAAAGCGCTATCCTGATCCTGATTTTGGGTATGCACAAGTAATTCCGTTGCGAATTGAAAAATTACTCAAAGAAAAGTTCGCTAAGTATAGAAATGTATTAGCTCCACTTGACATACCGGCGAGATTTATTAATTATTTTCTACCAGTATCTGTTAAAAGCAGGTTGATCTGGAATACAAAGGAGGTACAGCAGATTACCATTGAAAACCTTCCCCCTGATTTTCATGAATTCTGGAATTCATACCTGGAAACATCAAGCGGATTGATTGCGTCCAGAAGCCCTGAAGTGATGAAATGGGTATATGCTGATGTAAAGAACGAACAACGGAAAAGGATCTTTGTATATCGAAACCCTGAAACTAACAGGTTGGAAGGATATTCGTCTCTTATCCTGGAACCTGTTGTGTCTAATCCTGAAATAAAGCGATATAAGGTTGGTGATATTTTGTATTTGAATGAAACGGCGAAAAATGCTTTGATCAAAGCAATGATCAAATATTCCTTGACAGATGGTGCTGATGTTATGGAAGTTCATCTCGTAAGGGATATAAGTTCTGAAGATATCCCTGTATATCACGTTCCCAGGAAAACAGCAGCTTTTCCGGTTTTTTATCATACATCTGATGCTGAATTATCTGAGTTTTTGTCTGAAAAGAATAACTGGTATTTTACTCCTTATGACGGGGATACGATTCTTGGTTAACGTTTAATTTTTTTAGGTATTGATAATGAAAACATTTAATCAGTTAAAGCTGAATCTCAAAAAGGATTTTTCTTCTTTTAAAACGATAAAACTGGCTGTACTTGGTGATTCTTCCACACAGTTTTTGGTATATGCGCTTAAGGCTGCAGCTTATGAATACCAATTAAGCCTGAATGTCTGGGAGGCTGATTTTAATCAGATAGAGTCAGTAATTATTGATGAGAATTCTGAGTTGTACAGGTTTAATCCTGACATCGTGCTTATATTTCATTCATCACATCGTATGCTTGAGAGATATAACAAACGAAATCCGGATACGTTTTCAAAGTTTGCGGAGGATCATGTGAGCCATTTGAAAATCCTTACTGAAACAGTTAAGGAACGAATCCAATCAAAAATCATCTGCTATAATTTCAATGAGATCGATGATGCGGTTTTTGGGAACTATGGAAATACAATAGCCACATCTTTTCTCTTTCAGTTGCGGAAAATCAATTACGAGTTGATGATGTTTGCTGCAGATAATCAGGGATTCTTTATATGTGATCTTTCCTCAATACAGAACAGGGTAGGTAGACAAACATTCTTTCAGCCATCCATTTATATCAATACGGATATGGTGCTCAGTATGGATGTGTTACCGGAAATAGCGTATAGAACACTTGATATTGTCGCCGCCTTTCAAGGAAAAATTCGCAAATGTGTGATTCTTGATCTTGACAATACCGTTTGGGGTGGAATTATTGGTGACGATGGTTTAGAAAATATACAAATAGGCCAACTTGGGATTGGCAAAGCCTTTACAGAATTTCAATATTGGATAAAGAAACTGAAAAGCCGTGGCATAATAGTATGTGTGTGCAGTAAAAACACAGAGTCAATCGCCAAAGAGCCATTCCTTTCGCATCCTGATATGGTATTGAGATTAGAAGATATCTCTGTTTTTGTTGCTAATTGGAATAATAAAGTTGATAATATTCATTTCATACAGGAAACGCTCAATATAGGTTTTGATTCGATGGTTTTTTTGGATGATAACCCGTTTGAAAGGAATATGGTCAGGGAACAGATTCCTGAGATTACTGTTCCGGAGCTGCCAGAAGACCCCGCTAATTATCTTGAGTATTTATATGGACTGAACCTCTTTGAAACAACTAGTTTCTCAGATGAGGATGTGCAACGTACTGCTTTGTATAAAGCCGATGCAGAGCGCACAAATCTTAAACAACAGTTCGGCAAGGAAAGCCAATATCTGACAAGCCTGGGAATGACTTCTCTGGTAGAACCTTTTAATAAGTTCAATACCCCCAGAGTCGCACAACTTTCCAACCGTTCTAATCAATTTAATGTCAGGACGGTCAGATATACTGAATCGGAAATAGCCTCTATGGCTCAATCGGCAAAGCATTTCTCTTTTACGTTTACATTGGATGATAAGTTTGGGTCTAATGGATTGGTATGTGTGATTTTGTTGGTTGAAGAGAGCGAACATACAGCTTTCATTGATTCATGGTTTATGAGTTGCAGGGTTCTGAAAAGAACGATGGAGAATTTTGCTTTAAACACAATTGTTTCAGAATTGAAAACAAGAGGTTACTCCAGAATTAAAGGCGAATATATTCCAACTCCTAAAAATGGCATGGTTAAAGACTTTTACCAGGATCTTGGATTTCAATTTAATGACGGGTTTTGGTTTCTGGAGCTAGGAGGATTTAATGAAAGGGAGACATATATCACAAAGCGTTAAATAATAATATCCCATCAAATTAACAGAAATGGAAAGAACTGAATTATTGAAACAAATGAATGATGTTTTCATTGAAGTAATGGAAAATCCATCTATAGTATTAACTGAATCAACGACAGCAGATCAAATAGCAGAATGGGACTCGTTAACTCATATTCAACTGGTGGTAACACTGGAGCGACATTTTAATATCCGGTTCACTACTGCTGAGATTCAGAGTTGGAACAATGTTGGTGAGATGATTGATACAATTGCATTTAAGAAACAATAAGGTTTATAACTGTATAATAGAATCAGGTTGAAAAAAATTTTACTGGTTTCTCCGCACTATCCACCCTCCAATCTTGCAGCCGTACACAGAACCAGGCTCTTTGCACAGCATTTGCCTTCCATGGGATGGGAGCCAGTCGTGTTAATGGTGGATGAGCATTACTATGAAGAGGCTTTAGACTGGAATCTTTATAAGTTACTTCCAGAGGGTCAGCGAATGGAAAAGGCAAAAGCATTTGCTGTTACAAAACCAAGGTTGATAGGTGATATAGGCTTGCGCTCTTTTTTTCAATTACGTAAACGTGCACTCGAAATTGTGCAGAGAGAGAAAATTGATTTTGTTTTTATTCTTATTCCTTCATTTTATGTTTCATTGATCGGGCCTTACCTTCATCGTAAAACCGGGGTTAAATATGGCATTGATTATATTGACCCGTGGGTGCATATATTTCCCGGATCCGACAAGTTGTTTTCCCGCCATTGGTGGAGTACAAGATTAGCCAGGTTGCTGGAGCCTAAAGCAGTACGATCTGCTTCATTAATAACAGGCGTAGCTGAAGGATATTATAAAGGAGTCATTGACAGAAACCCGGCGCTTGAGGAAAGTTGCATCTTTGGAGCTATGCCGTATGGCGGTGAGAAACTGGATCATGAGAAAGTGAAACAGTTGAATGCTCAACCCTATTTATTTAAGAAGAATGATAAATTTCAATTGGTATACGCAGGTGCCATGCTTCCTAAGGCATACCATCCATTAGAAGCATTGTTTCAATCAATTTCTTCTAACGGATTACTGTTTAAAAACGTTGAGTTTCACTTTATAGGTACAGGTAGGAGTGCGAACGACCCGGAGGGACATAATATCAAACCGTTGGCGGAGAAATATGGGTTGTGGAATTCTGTTGTATTTGAATATCCTAAGCGTATACCTTATCTGGATGTATTAATTCACCTGGAAATTGCTGATGCTGTTTTTATTCTGGGTAGTACAGAGCCACATTATACTCCTTCAAAGACCTATCAGGCTGTTTTAAGCGGTAAGCCAATTATGGCAGTCCTGCACAGTAAAAGTACAGCAGTTGAGATACTGCGTACAGCAAAGGCAGGACTGGTTTTGGATTTTAATGGAGAAGAAGGTGTACCTGCATTAAGTACTTCCTTTGATTCATTTTATAATCAGTTCAAACTCTTTTGCAAAGACTATCGCCCCGAAGATGTGGATATGAAGAAGTTTGAGGAATATTCGGCTTTTTCTGTTACAAAAAAATTGGTGTACTTGCTCAATCAGATTGTATAAATAAGTGAAACGATTAGCAATAATAACAACTCATCCTATTCAGTATAATGCTCCAATGTTCCGTTTATTAAATGAACACGGACATATTTATGTAAAAGTTTTTTATACATGGGGGCAATCTGCCTCTGCTGTATTTGATGCAAAATTTGGAATTACAAGGTCATGGGATGTTCCTTTGTTAGAAGGGTATGAATATGAGTTTTTGGAGAATACCTCCCGCAAACCAGATTCAAATCGTTTTTTTGGTGTAGTGAATCCCGGATTACTAAAAAAAATAAGGGATGGAAAGTTTGATGCAGTTATGGTAAATCGTTGGAGTTTGTACAGCCATTTACGTGTGATGCAGTGCTTGCCCGGAAACACAAAATTGTTTTTTCGGGGAGATTCGCATTTGCTGAATGAAAGCCAAGGAATCAGTGCTGCTTTGAAAACAATATTGTTGAAATGGGTATACAGAAAAGTCAGCTGTGCCTTTTTTGTAGGAAAATATAACAGAGAATACTATCTGAAGTATGGTTTGGATGACAAACGCTTAAAACCTGCACTTCATGCGGTGGATAATAGCCGCTTCATTCAGGAATCCATTTTGTGGGAACAGAAAGCGCAAAATGAGCGCTTGCGACTGGGCATCCCTGATAATGCTGTCGTTTTCCTTTATGCGGGTAAATTTTATGATTTGAAACAAACGGATTTATTAGTACGTACTTTCATGGAAGTAAAAGGCGACAAGTATCGTTTGCTCCTTATTGGAAATGGAGATCAAGAAATGAAATTGAAAGAAGTAGCATTGCAGGATAAAAGAATTATTTTTCAGCCTTTCCATAATCAGTCAGACATGCCATGGGTTTATAGAATAGGAGATGTTTTTGTTTTGCCAAGCAAGAGTGAAACATGGGGGCTCGGTGTCAACGAAGCGATGGCTTGTTCCAGGCCTGCAATTGTTAGTGATATGTGCGGATGCGGACCTGAATTGATTATAGATAATGTAACAGGTTTTATCTTTCAGTCTGGCAGTATGGAGTCGTTGAAAAGTAAGCTAATGAATTATAATTCCCGGTCGGAAGCATCAATCCATGGTAAAAATGCATTTCAACATATTCAATCTTTTACTCTTGACCGCTTTGCAGAAGCAATAGAAAGGGAAATGATGTAATGAAAAAGCTGGCTGTAATAACATCACACCCTATACAGTATAATGCTCCATTATTCAGATTGCTTAGTGTGAGAAAGCACCTGCTTCTTAAAGTATTTTACACATGGGGGCAAACAGAATCTGGGCATGTATATGATCCGGATTTTAAAAGGGAATTCAGTTGGGATATCCCACTTTTGGATGGATATGAATCTGAGTTTATTCATAACTATTCAAAACAACCAGGTGCTGGTCATTATAAAGGAATCATCAACAAAAATCTTGAAGAGCGTGTATTGTTATACCAGCCAGATGCTGTTTTGATCATAGGCTGGAGTTTTCAAAGCCACTTGAAAGCATTACTTTATTTTAAAGGAAAATTGCCTGTTTTGTTTTGTGGAGATTCAACCTTGCTTGATGAAATGCCCGGGTTTAATCTCAAGAAAATGATCAGACGAATGTTTCTCAGCTGGGTCTATCGTCATATTGATTGGGCATTATATACAGGAGAAGCCAATAAACTATATTTTTTAAAACATGGGGTCAGGGAAGATCAATTAGTTTTCGGCCCACATGCAATTGATGATAAGCATTTTGCTGATACTGATGGCAGGTATGAGTTGGAGGCTAAAAAGCGTAAAAGAGAGCTGGGCATCCCAGCAGATGCTTTTGTTTTTTTATTTGCAGGAAAGATGGAGCCGAAAAAGAATCCCCTGTTATTATGTAAGGCATTTAAAAAACTGAATAATCAAAAGAGCTGGTTAATCTTGGTGGGCAATGGTCACTTGGAACAGGAGTTAAAATATTTTATGCAAGGAGATGACAGGGTGTGTTTCCTCGATTTTCAAAATCAAAGTCAAATGCCCGTAATTTACAGAATGGCTGATGTTTTTGTACTACCATCAGCTGGTCCTGGTGAAACATGGGGGCTTGCTGTTAATGAAGCCATGGCATGTGGGAAGGTTTGTATCATAAGCTCTAAATGCGGTTGTGCAGAAGACCTGGGAATTATAGGGCAGAACAGGATTTTTCAAAGTGGTAACCTGGATCAACTTGTTGAGGCAATGAAGGAGGCGATGAGTGCCCCTGATAAAAACATGATCCCGGAAGAGTATTATAAATATTCAATTCAAAAGCTTGCCTCATCAATTGAGTCTGTTGTATGCAGTTAAATAAATTATTCTTTTCAATCTTAGGTATTGTGGCAGCATTTATGCTGGATGCATCTATGGATTTGCTGCTTCCCGAAATGGTTTCTGTAGCGTTATTTGTTTACTTTCTGCTTTCTTTTGTTGACTCCATTGGCAAGTCGTATGAGTTGTTGGATCTTCCTATTCTTCTTGCATTATTCCAGTGTTTGCTGATGCCAATGGTGATTTTTCATTTTTATAATAATGACTATTTTGTTATTGCCCTGAGGTATGATATGGGTGTTACAGCCGACACCTATTTTTCATTTATGTTACCGGCAGTAATTGCCATGATTATTGGAATGAAGTTCCCTTTCCGGAATTCACGAAGTGTTATTAAGCAATTCTTTCTTAACATTGATCAGATCAAAACTTATCTGAAAGGAAAAGGGAACCTTGGGCTATTATTAAGTATTATAGGGTTTGTTTCTGGTTTTTTACAGGTGTTTATTCCTGGTGAATTAAATTATGTGGCTTACCTCTTTGGGAAATTACTTTATGTTGGTATCCTGTATACTTATTTTTCAGATGCTCCTAACCGAAAGATTCTATTGATTGGCGGACTAGTGACCGTACTGGCTCAATCACTTGTACAAGGAATGTTTGGAGAGCTGGTTTACACAAGTGTGTTGAGTGTGATGTTGTTATTATTAGGACAAAAAATCAGCGGAGGTGCAAAGACCGCCGTTGTAATTGTAGGGATGCTTGCCATCTTCTTGCTTCAAAGCGTAAAAAAGGATTACAGGGATGTGGCATGGTACGGAAAGGGTGAGCAGGGAAAAACAGAAGCATTTTTCTCGTTACTGTCAGAACGGATTACAAACCCCTCACAGTTTTTCGACAAGTACAATATTTTCCCAATGGTAAACAGGTTTAACCAGGGAATGATTATTGGTAAAGTAATGGTACATATTCCTGCACAGGCTCCTTATGCAGGAGGCGAAACAATTTTCAAATCTCTTGCTGCATCATTTGTGCCCCGATTATTATGGCCAGATAAACCCATTGCCGGTGGTAAACAAAATATGGAGCGTTTCACCGGGTTTATTATCGAAGGCTATAGCATGAATATTGGCCCTATGGGGGAAGCTTATGGAAACTTTGGAAGCACAGGCGGAATTATTTTCATGTTCATCTATGGATTGTTTTTCAGTTTTTCGGTTTACATGATTTTACGTGTGGCAAAGAAACATCCAACGATTATTCTTTGGTTCCCTATTTTGTTCCTCAACTCTGTACAAGTGGAGACAGATATATTGATGTGCGTAAACTCCTTAATTAAAAACTGCATCTTCATCTGGTTTTGTTATTGGGGCGCCGATCGCTTCCTTCGACTCAAATTGTAATTGTGAGCAAGAAACGGGTACTTGTTTTTTACGATCATTTCTATCCTGCCTTCAAAGCAGGTGGACCAGTTCAATCTATAGTCAATCTTGTACGCAACCTGCATGAACAATATGAATTTGGTATTGTTTGTAAACCACATGAACTCAACGACCATACAACGCTATCAGGCATTCCCATTAACCAATGGGTGAATTGGGAAGAAATGGCACAGGTTTACTACTGGTCATATAGTTGGAGCAGCAGAGCTGAACTCAAACAAGTTATCAAAGAATTTCATCCGGATATTGTTTTTATAAACGGAATGTATTCTCCGTTCTTTAATGTGCTTCCTCTCATTTATTCTCTTCAACTGAAGTTGAAAGTGGTGCTTTCGGCAAGAGGAATGTTGCACGAAGGTGCCCTAGCGCAGAAAGGATTCAAAAAGAAATTGTTTTTTTCTGTCTTCAAATTTTTCAAAACAGAACAAAAACTAACCTGGCATGCAACGGATCAGAAAGAAGCGCACATCATACAATCCTATTTTGGAAGTGAATGCAAAATTGCAGTTGCAGGAAATTATCCAAACAAAGTGGTGGCTGCAGATCCGCCAGCCAAGCAGGAAGGTTCTTTGATCTTAGGCACTATTGCTCTTATCAGCCCCATGAAAAACCATGCAGCTGTTATGGAGGTTTTGAAGTCGGCTACAGGAAAAATTACCTGGCATGTGTTTGGACCTGCTAAAGATGAGGCCTACTGGACAAAATGCAAGGCTCAAATAAAATCATTACCGGAAAATATATCGGTAGTTGAGCATGGTGAAGTAAATCCAATACAAATCCCGGAAGCTTTATCTGCTATTCAGGTATTTATATTGCCCAGTGAGAGTGAGAATTTCGGGCATGCCATTGTTGAAGCACTTAGTGCAGGCCGTCCAGTGATTACGACAGATACAACTCCCTTTAAGCACTTGCAGGAAGCCGGAGCCGGTTATACAATTCATTACAACCAACTGCAGGAAGAAATGGCAGCAGCGGTTTCTTTTTTTACAGCTATGCCGGCAGAAACCTATCAACAGTATCAGCAGCAAGCTAAAACGTATATTAATAATAAACTGTCGACGGAAGAACTGCGACAGCAATACACAAATTTATTCAGCTAATATCTGTTCTTTGAAGGGGACTTATATTTGCGCAAATTTTCATAAAAGCAAACAATGATTGTACTAGGAATTAATGCCTACCATGCAGATAGCAGTGCTGCTATTTTTGTAGATGGTGTCATGGTAGCCGCAATTGAAGAAGAACGATTCAGAAGGGTGAAGCATTGGGCAGGATTTCCATCCCTTGCCATTGAGTTTTGTTTAAAAGAAGCAGGTGTTACGCTGGAGCAGGTAGACCATATTGCTATTGGTCGTGATCCCTGGGCAAAACTGGGACGAAAACTGTTGTTCCTCGCAAAAAATCCGGGTGGCGGATTTGCAGCCGTAAAGAATCGCCTGGGTAATGCAAAGAAAGTAGCTTCTCTCGAAGAAGAGTTTCTGCAAATAGCAACGATTGATAAAGAAACTATTCGCAGGAAGATACATAATGTGGAGCATCACAGAAGTCATCTGGCCTCCGCTTTTTTTGCGTCTCCTTTTGAAGAAGCCGCTTTGTTGTCAATTGATGGATCGGGCGATTTTACTACCACAATGATTGGTGTGGGAAAAGGCAATCACTTTAAAGTGATTGATAGTGTGGATTTTCCGCATTCTGCAGGTATCTTTTACTCGGCCTGTACGCAATGGCTGGGCTTCCCGCATTATGGTGATGAATATAAAGTAATGGGATTGGCGCCATATGGTGAAGCAAAATATGTTGAACAACTCAGAGATCTTGTTCAATTTACAGACGACGGCCTCTTTCGTTTAAATCTGGATTATTTCCGCAATCCTAAAAAAGGAATTATATCCTACGGAGAAGATCATATTCCGGTTGTTGAAACATTGTTTACAGATCATTTTGTTTCGAAGCTTGGTCCGGCAAGACAAAAAGGCGAAGAACTCACACAGTTCCATAAAGACATGGCAGCAAGTGTGCAACGGTTTACAGAAGAACTGATCTTTCATATTCTTACTCATCTTCACAAAAGAACAGGACTGGATAAAGTATGTATTGCAGGTGGTGTGGCGCAAAACTCTGTTGCCAATGGAAAAATCACCCGCAACACTCCATTTAAAGAAGTATATATTCCAAGTGCAGGGCACGATGCCGGCATATCGATGGGTGCCGCTCTTTATGTATACAACCAGGAGTTGAAACAGCCCCGTAAACCTGCCATCTGGTCGGCGTATACAGGAAGCCATTTCAGCAATGATGAAATAGAGCAGTACCTGCAATCAAAAAACATTCAGTATAAAAAACTGGAAGATGCCGAACTGTACGATTATGTAGCCAATCGCCTGGTAAATGCAGGTGTGGTGGGTTGGTTCAGCGGCAGAAGTGAATTTGGGCCAAGGGCCTTAGGTGGCCGTTCCATCCTTGCCGATCCAAGGCGTTTGGATGCAAAGGATTTACTGAATGCAAAAATCAAACGCAGGGAAAGTTTCCGTCCCTTCGCACCATCCATTCTCAAGGAATACGTAGATGAATATTTTACAGTGAACGATGTGGTTCCGTTTATGGAAAAAGTATTTCCTATACGTGAAGAAAAACGTGCTGCCATTCCGGCGGTAACACATGTGGATGGTACCGGTCGTTTGCAATCTGTGGATGCAACTGTTTCTGCACGCTATCATGCACTGATCAGTAAGTTTCGTGAAAAAACAGGTGTGCCCATTTTATTGAACACCTCCTTTAACGAAAATGAACCTATTGTAAACTCACCTGCAGAAGCTTTGGATTGTTTTCTGCGTACGCAAATGGATATGCTGGTGATGGAAAATATTGTGGTGGAACGTTAGTGTTTATGAAGGTTTCAATTATTACAGTTGTATATAACCGGGTGGCCACAATTGAAAGGGCTATTCAATCTGTATTGGGACAAACGTATCCCGATATAGAATATATCATTGTAGATGGTGCTTCCACAGATGGTACAAAAGAACTGGTGGAGAAGTACCGGCACCGGTTGTCGGGCTTTGTATCCGAAAAAGATAAAGGTATGTACGATGCTTTGAATAAAGGTATTCGTATGGCATCGGGCGATGTGGTGGGAATTCTTCATGCTGATGATGAGTTCTCTGATGAAAATGTGATACATGAAATTGTTGCCGGGTTTGTGAAAAATCCCGCCGTGGATTGTATATACGGCGATGTTGGATTTGTGAATGCAGCCAATACCAATCGTATCGTTAGGTATTACTCATCCGCTTCCTTTCATCCGGGTTTATTCAAGTATGGATTCATGCCGGCACACCCCACTTTTTTCTGCTATAAAAAATTCTTTGACCAGTACGGATTATATCGGACAGACATGGAAATTGCTGCCGACTTTGACCTGTTGCTACGTTACTTAAAAAAGCATCAGCTTCATGCAGTATATATACCCAAAATGATGGTAAAGATGAATATGGGAGGCAAAAGTACCCGTGGAATTGGCAGCACTTTTCTCATCAACAAGGAAATCAAACAGATTTTAAAGGAACATAAGTTTCCTTCAAGTTATCTTCGCCTTTATTCCCGGTACTTCGTAAAAGTGCAGGAATTCTGGAAAAGAAGAAGTTCGTAGCAAACAATTTTCTGATTCAATTAATAAACGACAATAAAAATGAAAAAAGCTCTTATTACAGGCGTAACCGGACAGGACGGTGCCTATCTTTCTGAACTGCTGCTTAAAAAAGGGTATGAAGTGCATGGCATCAAACGCAGAAGTTCCCTGTTCAATACAGAGCGTATCGACCATTTATATGAAGATCCGCATGTAAACAACCGTCACTTTGTGCTGCATTACGGTGATCTTTCTGATAGTACCAACCTCATTCGTATTATCCAGGAAGTGCAACCCGATGAAATATATAACCTTGGCGCAATGAGCCATGTGAAAGTGAGCTTTGATACTCCTGAGTATACAGCGAATGCAGATGGCATTGGTACATTGAGAATACTTGAGGCTGTTCGTTTGTTGGGACTCACTCAAAAAACAAAAATTTACCAGGCTTCCACTTCAGAATTGTACGGTTTGGTACAGGAAGTGCCACAGTCAGAAAAAACACCTTTCTATCCCCGTTCTCCTTATGGAGTTGCAAAACTTTATGCTTACTGGATTACAGTGAACTACCGTGAAGCATACAATATGTTTGCCTGCAATGGTATCCTGTTTAATCATGAATCTCCTTTACGTGGCGAAACATTTGTAACCCGTAAAATCACAAGGGCCGCTGCAAAAATTGCAATGGGATTACAGGATAAACTCTGGTTGGGAAATTTAAATGCACAACGTGACTGGGGCCATGCAAAAGATTATGTGGAAGCAATGTGGTTGATTCTTCAGCAGGATGTGGCAGAAGACTATGTGATTGCAACCGGCATTACAACAGAAGTAAGACAGTTTGTGAAGATGGCATTTGCAGAAGCAGGAATTGAACTGGAGTTCAAAGGAAAAGATGAAGATGAAAAAGGCTATGTGGTTTCCTGCTCGAATCCTGATGTTCAGCTGAAGCCGGGTACAGAAGTGGTAAGCGTGGATCCACGTTACTATCGCCCCACCGAAGTGGAATTGCTCATTGGCGATCCCACAAAAGCAAAAACAAAATTAGGATGGCAGCCTAAATATGATCTCAATGCATTGGTGAAAGAAATGGTACAGGCAGATCTGGATATTTTCAGAAGAGAAAAAATGCTCAAAGAACAAGGGTTCCAGGTAAGAAATCAATACGAGTAAAATGAACAGTCAATCAAAAATATATGTGGCAGGGCACAGGGGAATGGTAGGCTCTGCTATTGTACGAAAACTTAAAAAAGAAGGGTTTGAAAACATAGTGGTTCGTACTTCTGCCGAACTGGATTTAAGAAACCAGCAGGCAGTGGATCATTTTTTTGCAACAGAAAAGCCGGAATATGTTTTTCTGGCTGCAGCTAAAGTGGGAGGTATTGTTGCGAATAACACGTACAGGGGAGAATTCCTGTACGACAATCTCATGATTCAAAACAATATCATTCATGCAGCACATGTACACCAGGTAACCAAGCTTTTGTTTCTTGGTTCTTCCTGCATTTATCCAAAGTTTGCAGAGCAACCTATCAAAGAGGACTACTTGCTTACAGGAACACTGGAGCCAACAAATGAGCCTTATGCTATTGCAAAAATTGCCGGGTTAAAAATGTGCGATGCTTACAGAAGCCAGTACGGAAGTAATTTTATTTCGGCAATGCCTACTAATTTGTATGGTCCTAATGATAATTATGACTTGCAGAACTCTCATGTATTGCCGGCTTTGTTACGGAAAATGATTGTGGCGAAACGTACAGCACAGCCACAGGTTGAAATATGGGGAAGTGGTAACCCACGCCGTGAATTTTTATATGTAGATGACCTGGCCGATGCCTGTTTTTACCTCATGCATGATGTGAATGAGCCCGGTTGGGTGAATGTGGGTGTGGGGGAAGATGTAACGATTCGTGAACTGGCAGAGTTGATTAAAAAAATTACAGCATACGAAGGTGAACTTGTATTTGATAGTTCTAAACCTGATGGCACACCACGTAAACTGCTCGACTGTTCCAAAATTCATAACATGGGCTGGAAAGCAAAAACCAGTCTGGAAGATGGAATCAGAAAAGTGTACGAAGAAGTGAAAAACATGCCTTTTTAATTTTCATGTTCGGATTATTTAAGAAAAAGAAAGAAGACTTATTTGACGGTAATTACAGTTGCCTCAAAACAGATATGCACTCGCATATCCTACCCGGTATTGATGATGGTTCGCCGGATGTGGATACATCGGTACACCTGGTGAAAGAATTGATGAAGCTGGGGTATGAGAAATTTATAGCCACACCACATATTTATCCGGATCTGTATCCCAATACAAAGGAATCCATTCAGCAGGCTGCTGCGTTGCTCAATCAGCGGTTGAAAGAAGAAGGAATTGATATAGAGGTGAAAGCGGCTGCCGAATATTTTATTGACGATATGTTCCTGGAGCGTGTGGAAAAGGGAGAACAGTTTCTTACCATTCACAACAACTGGGTATTGGTGGAAGTATCGTTTATTGCACCGCCACAGGATCTTAACCATGTGTTGTTTGCATTAATCACAAACGGATACCAGCCGGTGTTGGCGCATCCGGAACGTTACAGCTATTATCACCACAAAAAAGAAACATATACCCGCTTTAAAGATCAGGGCTGCATGTTACAGGTAAACCTTTTATCCCTGCTTGGATACTATGGTAAGTCTGTTCAGGAAGCTGCCCGTTTTTTAGTTAGTGAAGGATTGGTGGATCTTATTGGTACCGATCTTCACCACCAGCGTCATCTCGACGCCATGCAAACACCTTCTCTCCTCAAAGAAGTGAACTCCATTTGTAAGGACGCCTCCATTTTAAACGCTACACTTTAAATTGCCCAAACCAAGGTTATTAATCATTTTAAACCGGCTGGCTATCGGCGGACCGGCATCCAATACTTTGGCATTGGCATCATTGCTCAGTAATGAGTTTGATATTTTATTGGTGGCAGGAGAACCCTTGCCCGATGAACAATCGGCTTCCTTTCTGCTGGATCGATACAAAGGTTTCCGGGTGGAAATCATCCGTTCCTTCAAACGGGCTGTGTTACCCACTCAGGATGTATCGGCATACCTTCGTTTGCGCCACATCATAAAAGAATTTCAACCACAGATTATACATACACACGGTTCAAAGCCCGGTGTGTTGGGGAGATTGGCTGCCCGTCAATTGAAAGTGCCCGTTATAGTGCATACCTACCACGGGCATGTATTTCACTCCTATTTTAATTCATTCATCTCTTCTTTGATAATACAACTTGAAAGAAAACTGGCAGGTATTTCTACCGCTCTTATTGCGATCAATGAAAAATTGAAACAGGAGTTGACAGCCGTTTATAAAATTGCCACTTCAGAAAAAGTGGCGCTCAATAAACTCGGAATTGACAGCCATCAGCTGCAGTTGAATCGGGAGCAACACAGGTCGGCTTTCCGAAATGAATTTCAACTTGGCAACCAGGAGTTGGCCATTGGCATCATTGGCAGGTTGGTTCCCATCAAGCAACATCGTTTGTTTATTGAACTGGTGGAAGCTCTGTTGAAAGAAGAAACCAACATTCCGCTCCGTTTTTTTATTATTGGAGATGGAGAAGAGAAAAAGTACCTGAAAGAATTGCTGAATACTAAACAGATTTCTTTTACAGAAGACAAAAACAACCACAAAGCAACTGTAACTTTTACATCCTGGCGTACAGATATTGATGTGGTGCTGGCGGGCTTGGATATGGTGGTGCTTACCTCTTTAAATGAAGGAACGCCGGTTTCAATACTCGAAGCAATGTCGGTTGGCCGACCGGTTGTGGCTACTAATGTGGGAGGTATTACTGAACTGTTTTCAAAATCCGGCGCCGGCTTCGTTTGCGACTCCTTAGCCGATATGGTCCAAAGAGTTTTATTGCTCATACGTAATCCTGAGTTGAGAAACGAAATGGGCCGGGCTGGCGAACAATATGCCGAAGCAAACCTGTCGGTATCCAAACAGGCACAGGAATTAGCGGCTGTTTACAGGAAGAAGGCAGGCCTACATTAATTGATTTTTATCAGATTTTATAAATTGCAGCGGCTCCAAAGGGTCGCTTTTTTGGTAAAGAGAGCTATTAAAAACGGTATTTTTTTTGATAACAGAACCTTTTTCGCTACGGATTGTAGTTTATCATCATGAATAAGTTTACCATCAAAGACCTTGAAAATCTGAGTGGGATCAAAGCCCATACCATACGGATATGGGAGCAGAGGTACACTTTTCTGAAGCCTCAGCGAACAGCCACTAACATACGCTATTACAGCAGTGAGGAGCTGAAAACGCTGTTGAACATTTCACTGCTCAACAAATACGGGTACAAGATTTCTCATATTAACCGCATGAACAATGAAGAACTGCGGGAGAAAATTTTAACCCTTAACGGAACACAGGCCCAGCAGGAACGAATTGTAAATGAACTGATCCAGCTGATGGTGGATATGGATATTGAATCCTTTGAAAAAGTGCTGGATCAATATATTCTGGCCCGGGGGATTGAAAAGGCAATTACCTATATCATATTCCCGTTCCTGGAGCGGATTGGTATTCTGTGGCTCACGGATCATATCAACCCGGCACAGGAGCACCTCATCACCAATATCGTTCGGCAAAAGATCATTGTGGGAATTGAAAATATTGTAACACCACTGGATCTTCAGTCGAGGGTAATATTGTTCCTGCCCGAGAATGAACATCACGAACTCGGACTTTTATTCCTGCATTATCTCCTGAAAAGCAGGGGGGTGAAAACCATTTACCTGGGTGCCAATGTGCCTCTGTCAGACCTGGAATTTGTGGTGAGTCTGAAAAAACCAGACTATATCTATACTCATCTTACAACTGTGATGAAGGAGTTCAATTTTGAAAAATTCCTGTCTCACATGCGCAAAAAGTTTGAAGGAACGCCGGTGCTTATCTCCGGATTGCTCACCAATACCTTCGAAAAGAAAGTCCCCGGAGGCAATATCCGCTTCCTCAAATCCCTGCAGGAAGTAAGCGAATTTCTGGGTCAGCTGAAGTAAAAAAAAGGCATATAACTGATAGGTATCCCCCGGCGTCCCCGGGGGATTTTTTATAGCCTGAGGGTTTAAAATGTTTATTTTTTTTACAAAAATATTAAACAAAAAAGTTGGCGGTTTCGGACAATTTTGTTTAGTTTTGAAATTATAAAAATTAAACATTACGCTATGTCCAACGTTGAATTCAATGAAATGCTGGTTCATAATACAGATTTTCTGAAGCCATTTGCGTTTACGCTTACACGTGACAATGAAACGGCGAAGGATCTGTTGCAGGAAACCTTGTACAGGGCAATTGCCAACAGGGAAAAGTATAATGTGGGCACCAACATTAAAGCCTGGTTGTACACCATCATGCGTAATATTTTTATCAATAATTACCGTCGCCGCCAGAAACAGAATACCATCTTCGATTCCACGCCCAACGATTTCCTGCTCAACTATCAACAGGTGACAGTGGCAAACGGGGCCGAAACAAATCTGAAGATGAAGGAAATTCAGACGGCTATTTACAATCTTCCCGAAATTTTCAAGAATCCTTTCGTGCTGTATTTCGAAGGATTTAAATACCATGAAATTGCAGAAATCCTGAACGAACCTCTGGGTACGATCAAAAGCCGCATTCACTTTGCCCGTAAATTGCTGAAAGAACAAATCAGCCGAAACTAAACTCATTACCCATAGTGCAGAAAGCAATTGTTATTGGAAGTGGTTTTGCCGGATTGGCGGCAGCCTCTTTCCTGGCCCGTGATGGCTGGGATGTAACGGTATTGGAAAAACATTCAATCCCGGGTGGCCGTGCCCGTAAGATGGAGGTGGATGGATTTACATTTGATATGGGCCCAAGCTGGTACTGGATGCCCGATATATTTGAACGTTACTTCAACCAGTTTGGAAAAAAAGTAAAAGACTATTACACCATTCAACGCCTCGATCCTTCTTATCGTGTTTACTTTGAAGAAGAAGCGGTGGATATCCCGGCGGATTATGATGCGCTAAAACAATTGTTTGAAAAACTGGAGCCCGGCAGTGGTGTTCAACTCGACCGGTTTATGGAAGAAGCGGCCTACAAATACAAAGTGGGTATTAATAAACTGGTGTTCAAGCCCGGACAATCATTCTCCGAATTCATAGACCTGGATCTGGCAAAAGGGATTTTCCGGTTAGATGTTTTTAATTCGGTAAGCAATCATGTACGAAAGCATTTTAAAGATTCTCGATTACGTGAGTTGATGGAGTTTCCTGTGTTATTCCTGGGGGCTTTGCCTCAACAGATTCCCGCATTATACACGCTCATGAATTATGCCGATGTTCAACTGGGTACCTGGTACCCGGTGGGGGGGATGTATAAAATTGTGGAAGGAATGCACAAACTGGCTACAGAATTGGGAGTGAAGTTTGAATTTAACCAGGAAGTGACTTCTCTCAAAATTGAAAACAACCAGGTAACAGGTGTGGTAACTGCAACAACTAAGCATATGGCCGATGTTGTCATCAGTGGTGCCGATTATCAACATACAGAAACAGCCTTGTTGCCGCAGCAATACCGCAGCTATACAGATAAATACTGGGACGAACGTGTAATGGCGCCTTCCTGTTTGTTATACTATGTGGGATTAAACAAACGCCTGAAAAATGTGTTGCACCATACGTTGTTTTTTGATACAGATTTTGGCCGCCACGGTCATGAAATTTATACCAACCCACGCTGGCCTGCCGATCCGTTGTTTTATGTGAGCCGCACCACAGCAACAGATTTATCCGGTGCACCGGAAGGTTGTGATAATCTCTTTTTCCTGATACCGGTAGCCGCTGGATTGAATGGGGATGATGAAAAGTTACGGGATGAATATTTTCAGGAAATGATGGCAAGGTTTGAACATCGCATAGGTCAAAATGTTACGGATCATATCATTTACCAGAAATCCTATTCGGTAAGCGATTTTAAAGAGGATTATCATGCGTTTAAAGGAAATGCGTATGGTTTAGCGAACACTTTGATGCAAACAGCTGTTTTAAAACCATCGTGCCGGAGCAAGAAGCTGAGCAACTTGTTTTACACAGGTCAGCTCACGGTACCCGGCCCCGGCGTCCCCCCCAGTTTGATCAGTGGGGAAGTGGTAGCCACAGAGGTAAACAAATTCATAAAAGGAAAATAGTTAGCATATGATGCATCTCTTTCATGAAGTAAGCCAGGAATGCAGTCGCTCCACCACGCAGCGCTACAGCACCTCTTTCTCAACAGCGATACGTTTGCTGCATCCCGAGCTGCGTCAACCTATTTACAATATCTATGGGTTTGTTCGCTTTGCCGATGAAATTGTTGATACATTTCATGAGCATAATAAAGAAGCACTGTTAGCTAATTTTAAAAATGAAACTTACAAGGCTATCAACGAAAAGATCAGCCTTAACCCCATCCTCCACAGTTTTCAATTAACGGTCAATCAATTTAAAATTGACCATGAACTGATTGAAGCTTTTTTCAAAAGCATGGAAATGGATCTGGATAAAAAGCAATACAATCACGCCGGTTACAACGAATACATTTATGGAAGTGCAGAAGTAGTTGGATTGATGTGCCTTTATGTTTTTGTAAATGGCGATGTAATCACCTACCATAAACTGAAGCCCTATGCACAATCGCTGGGTGCTGCTTTTCAGAAGGTGAATTTCTTAAGAGATGTGAAGGCAGATTATCAATCGCTGGACCGTACTTATTTCCCTGGATTGGATTTCAGCAATTTCACTCCTTACCAGAAACGCCAGATTGAAGACGATATTCAAAAAGATTTTGATCATGCTTACCAGGGAATCTTACTGCTTCCCAACAAAGCAAAGTTTGGGGTATATGTTGCTTACAAATATTATTTATCCCTCTTTAAGAAAATAAAGCAACTCAAACCGGCACATATCATGCAGGAACGGATTCGTATTCCCAATTTCCATAAAGCCATGATCCTTGTAAGGGCCGGTGTAAGAAATCATTTAAATATTATGTAGTTCCATTCAAAGGAACTGTAATTTTAGGGCATGCAGGAAGTAATACTCGTGAACGAACAGGATGAGCCTATTGGTGTGATGGAGAAAATGGAAGCCCATGAAAAGGCTTTATTGCACCGTGCTTTCAGTGTGTTTCTCTTTAGCAAAAATGGAGATATGTTGCTCCAGCAACGGGCACTATCCAAGTACCATAGCCCGGGCTTGTGGACCAATGCCTGTTGCAGCCACCCGGCTCCCGGCGAATCAAATGAAGAAGCAGCATTGCGCAGACTGGGAGAAGAACTGGGTATTATTACACCCGTTAAGAAAGCCTTTCATTTTACCTACAAAGCCGGGTTTGATAATGGCCTCACGGAACATGAATTTGATCATGTATTCATCGGTGTTTTTGATGATGACTTACATCTTAATCCCGAAGAAGTGGCATCGGTTTCCTATAAAAGTATGGATGTGATTGAACAGGAGCTGGAACAATTTCCCGATCAATACACGGCCTGGTTTAAAATTGCATTTCCATTGGTGAAAGAGTGGATGCATCAAACAAATTTTCTGCATGCAGCATCGTAATGCCATTGTTATTGGTAGCGGTATTGCCGGTATGGCTGCTGCTGTGCGACTGGCCATTCAGGGCTTTGAAGTTACGGTGTATGAACGCAATGCTTACCCCGGCGGAAAACTTTCATTGATTGAAAAACAGGGATTCAGGTTTGATGCCGGTCCGTCACTGTTCACACAACCACAAAACCTGAAAGCATTATTTGATGATGCCGGCGAAAAGCTGGAAGATTATTTTCAATACGAACAGGTTTCATTGTCGTGCCGTTATTTTTATGAAAACGGTAAACGTGTCAACGCCTGGACCAATCACGAACTGTTTGACCAGGAATTGCAACAGTTGGGAGAACAACCCGGCACGTTAAAAAAATATTTATCAAAAAGCGAGCAGTTATATAATAACATCGGCTCCATTTTCATCAATCATTCGTTGCATAAACGATCCACCTGGCTGCAGCCCTCTGTTCCCAAAGCATTGGCTCATGCACGATGGTCGCATTTGTTTTCCAGTTTACATCAGCACAACCGCTCTCACTTTAAAACAGAAGAAGCAGTACAACTTTTTAATCGCTTTGCAACTTATAACGGAAGTAATCCTTATCAAACACCCGGTATGATGAGTTTGATTCCGCATTTGGAATTGAATGAGGGCACCTATTATCCTAAAGGCGGAATGATCAGCATCACCAATGCTTTATTTGAACTGGCGAAGAAAAAAGGGGTTACGTTTTATTTTAATACACCGGTTCAGCATATTATACAAAGTGGCGGACAAGTGAAGGGTGTTGTGGCGAATGATGAAAACCGTTTGGCAGATGTGGTGGTTAGTAATTCTGATGTGTATTTCACCTATAAGCAGTTGTTGCAGGACGATCATAAAGCAAAACATTTGCTGAAGCAGGAACGTAGTTGCAGTGGAATGATTTTTTACTGGGGAATGAACCGCTCTTTTCAGGAACTGGATTTACATAATATTTTCTTTAGTAAAAATTATAAGCAGGAATTTGAAAGTATATTCAAACACAAGCAGCCCTATCACGATCCAACTGTATATGTGAATATCACTTCCAAAATGGAAGTCGGGCAAGCACCGGAAGGAAAAGAAAACTGGTTTGTATTATTAAATGCACCGGCAACTACTACAGGGAATTGGGATCAATTTCGATTGAAGTTGAAAGAGCAAGTCTTGCAAAAATTATCACGTTTATTACAAACAGATGTTGCTTCAGCGATCGAAGTAGAAGAGTACCTCGATCCTGTAAGAATTGAAAGCCGTACGGGTTCTTACCTTGGGGCTTTATATGGTACCAGCAGTAATAACCGTATGGCGGCTTTTCTGCGTCATCCCAATTTTCAGTCTTCCATTAAAGGCCTTTATTTCTGCGGCGGCAGTGTTCATCCGGGTGGTGGAATCCCTCTGTGTTTTAAGAGTGCTGAGATTGTGAGCAAACTGGTTCAGAAAGACATGAAACAAGCAGCACATTGAGTACAACTGTTCCATATAACAAAGCTGTTATTGCTACCGCAGTTGCCATCCTTTTTCATTTGGTGGGGTTGACCGGTATTTTATTTTTTGACAGATCCTTTTTTGTTTCACTCACCCCCTGGAATTTATTATTGTCGGTAGTCTTATTGATCTGGAGCCAGCCTTCTAAAAACGGATGGTTCTATTTATTTCTTTTCATTGCTTTTGCAACAGGCTTTTTTGCAGAATTCATTGGTGTGAATTATCAATGGTTATTTGGTTCTTATGAGTATGGATCATCCATGGGAGTACAATACCGGAAAGTTCCATGGATCATTGGTGTGAACTGGGCAATGATGATGGTGATCTGCGGAATGTCGGTACAGATTGTTTTAAATGGCATCTGGAACAGACTAAAGAATGAAGATGAACCCGTACGAAATAATGTAGGTTTTGTAGCCGTTATACTTGATGGTGCTTTGCTGGCTACCTTTTTTGATTGGGTAATGGAACCCGTGGCAGTACAGTTGGGCTACTGGAAATGGCTGGGCGACGGTACCATACCCACACTGAATTACCTGAGCTGGTTTGGTGTGAGTGCTTTGCTGTTGTTAGTGTTCCGGTTGTTCCCTTTCCGGAAAGACAACCAATTCGCATTACATTTGTTATTGATCCAGTTGATGTTTTTTTTAATCTTAAGAACATTTCTATAGTATGATAATCTATATTCTGCTGGCATTCCTGGTGTTTTTCCTGATGGAAGGTGTTACATGGCTCACACACAAATATGTGATGCATGGTTTTTTATGGTACCTGCATGAAGATCATCATCAGCCTAAAGGGCATGTGTTTGAAAAGAATGATGCCTTCTTTCTCATTTTTGCTATTCCCAGCTGGCTCTGTATTATGCTGGGTTTAATGAACCAGGTGTTTTGGGTGGTGAGTATTGGCGCCGGTATTGCAATGTATGGCTTTGCCTACTTCCTTGTGCATGATATCATCATTCATCAGCGGTTTAAAATTTTTACCCGTTGGAACAGTACCTATGTACGTGCTATCCGGTGGGCACATAAAATGCACCACAAACATATCAACAAGGAACATGGTGAAAGTTTTGGAATGTTGTATGTTGCAAAAAAATACTGGGAAAAAGTTCGAAAAGAGAAAGAACTAAACCCCAATATCAAATAAGAATCATTGAATACACAATATACTTACCTGCTGATTCATGCGGCTTCTCTTGCCGGTCCGCTTTTGTTGAGTTTTGATAAGAAAGTGGCGTTCTATAAGAAGTGGAGGGTTCTCTTTCCTGCTATGCTTCTCCCTGCTGTTTTATTTCTTATATGGGATGAGTATTTTACACAGATTGGTGTATGGAGTTTCAGCGAAGCACATACAATTGGTGTGAAGCTGGGGCATCTGCCATTAGAAGAAGTATTGTTCTTTTTCACCGTACCTTACTGTTGTGTTTTTATTTATGAATGTATAAGGATTTATTTTCCACGCTTGCAACAATCAAGAACAGCCGAGTTGATTTTATTTCTGCTGGGGTTCCTGTTACTGTTGCTGGGTTTGTTTTTCTCTGCCAGGGCTTATACTGCTTATACATTTATTTTGAACGGTGCTTTTATAGCGGTTGTCTTTTTGTTTCGTCGTTTCTTCAGTTCATTTGATGCACTGTCATTCCTTGTGTCTTACCTGGTAATTATTGTTCCTTTTTTAATTGTAAACGGTTTTTTAACTGCGATACCTGTTGTTATGTATAATGATGCAGAAAACCTGGGCATCCGTTTGTTCAGCTTTCTGCCATGGCCCATGCACAATATTCCCTTTGAAGATTTGTTTTACGGAATGCTGCTCATTCTGATGAATGTAACGATCTATGAAAAATTAAAGACTCGTTAGAATCGTTGTGAAGGACAACCCAATCGCTTATCCTTTTTAAAGCTGGCTACCCCCGATGTGCGTTTGTACCAATCTACAAACGGGCGAATGGTGAAGGTTAATTGCACAAAATAATAGGCATCTTTGTTTTTAGCACTGCCTCTTAATGATCCGGGAGTGGGATAAGCCCCCGGTCCTCTGTATGCCAATGCAACGGCTTCTGGTCCTCTGTTTGCCAGCAGTACAGATGGATCCACATAAATAGTGCTCACATCATCAATATAATCTGTAAATGTTTTACGGTAGCCTAATTCCAACCCTACTTTCATGTCTTCGTTCAATGCATATTCTGCGCCCACTCCAAACGGAATGGCCAATTGCGTGAGACTGTATGTTTTTTGTCCGGCTACAAAACCTTGTCCTTCGGTATTTAATGGTTGCAGAAATACTTTATTACCACTGTTGTTAAGAGTCCATGGCTTATAATGAAATAAAGCTCCGCCAGCAAATACATATGGTGTCCACCACTTATCGTTTAAGCTGAAAAAATTGTATTGAACGCCAAACTCCCATTCAAACAAATTGGAGCCAAAGCTCAGGTTGCGTTGTTGAAGTGTAGTGCTTTTGTTCTTGGCATCGGCTGCTTGCAACTTCCCCAGGCTAAGAAAGCTACGGGCAATAAAATGCTCACTTAGATCATATCGAACACCAAGGCTGCCAACCGTTTTTGCCTGGTTAAATGTTAACCGGCGCTCTTGTAAATCTCCCTGGTAATTGGAAAAGCCGTAACGGAGAGACACATGAAGGTTCTGCGCTTGTATAAAAAGAGGGGTGAACAGGAAGAGTGAAATCAGTTTTTTCATTTGTTTGGTTTTTCAATATTCAATTTCAGGATACCTGGCTGCAAATTTTATGCGAAGATAGTTTCTAACGGAAAAAAACATGAAAAAGTATATATCGGTTAGGCCAAGCGGGTTTTGTTTGTGATAAAACTCACTTATCACAGTAAACTCATCCCAATAGCAACCCTGTTGCGATTTTAGTGGTTTCTTTTCGGTTACCATTGATGTAAAAAAGGGGAAAAGCAAAATACAAGTTTTATCTTTGAGTTGTGAAGCCAATCAGAAATATGAGTGTATTACTGCTGTTATGTTTATATACAGTAGCCTATACTCCTGTTCATGAATTGTTCAAGCTTCCTGCATTAGTTGCACATTTTGCCGAACATCGTACTGAAGATGCCGGCATTTCTTTGCTCAGTTTTCTGCGCTTGCATTACCTGAACGGAAATCAGAAAGATGCAGACTACGACCGGGATATGCAGTTGCCCTTTAAAACGGGTGAATGTACATTGGCATCATTTGCTGCTGTGTTTATCCCTGTAGGAGAAAAGTCGGTACCCGATGTACCTGTTGCTGCTTTTTACAAGGCAGCTCCGGGATATAAAGAGCGCAACTTCTCTACACATTACCTGGCCTCCATCTGGCAACCTCCCCGGGTTAGTTGATTTTTTCTGATTTTGTTATGTAGCATTTCATCTGCAGATGAACTTGCCTTTTTATGTATTAATCAACTAATTCTATTCAGATGTTGAATCAAATCATTCATTTTTCAATCAGGAATAAACTCATCATTATAATTCTGATGTTGTTCTGGACGGGATGGGGTGTATACAATGCCACCAAACTGCCCATCGATGCTGTTCCTGATATTACGAATAACCAGGTACAGGTGATCACTGTAACACCGGCTCTTGGCGCACCCGATGTGGAGCGGCTGATTACGTTTCCTATTGAACAAGCCTGTAGTAATATTCCCGGGTTAATAGAAATCAGGAGTTTTTCACGATTCGGATTATCGCTGGTGACTATTGTGTTTTCCGATAAAACAGATGTGTACTGGGCACGTCAGCAAATCAATGAACGTTTGCAACAGGTGCAGGCAGTTATTCCACCGGGCGCAGGTACTCCTTCATTGGCTCCTGTAACAACCGGCCTCGGTGAAATTTATCAATATGTAGTACGCCCCGCAAAAGGTTATGAAGGTAAATATGATGCAAGAGAATTGCGAACGATCCAGGACTGGATCATTCGCCGTCAATTGCTGGGCACAGCCGGAGTGGCCGATGTAAGCAGTTTTGGCGGCTTACTCAAGCAATATGAAATAGCTGTAAAGCCTAATGAACTCAAGGCTTATAATATTACTATTTCAGATGTGTTCAGTGCCATTGAAAAGAGCAATCAGAATACAGGCGGATCTTATATTGAAAAGGGTCCAACGGTGCTGTATATACGAAGTGAAGGTCTCGTGAAAAATATGGAAGACATCGAGAATATTGTAGTGAAGCAAACAGTAAATGGTGTTCCCGTATTGGTGCGTAATGTAGCTGAAGTACGCATTGGCAGCGCTATACGTTATGGCGCCATGTGTTATAACGACCAGGGTGAAGTGGCTGGTGCGGTAGTGATGATGTTAAAGGGTGCAAATTCCAGTGCGGTAATCAAACGTGTAAAGGAACGCATTGCACAAATACAAAAAACATTACCGGAAGGTGTGGTGATAGAGCCTTTCCTGGACCGTACTAAGATGGTGAATAACGCCATTCATACAGTTGAAAAGAACTTACTGGAAGGCGCATTGATTGTTGTATTTGTGCTTGTATTGTTTTTGGGAAACTTCCGAGCTGGTTTTGTAGTGGCATCGGTGATTCCATTGTCTATGTTATTTGCCATCAGTATGATGAACCTGTTTGGTGTGAGTGGTAATCTGATGAGTTTGGGGGCACTCGATTTTGGTTTGATTGTAGATGGTGCTGTGATCATTGTGGAAACGGTCATGCACCGGTTAACACACTCGAAACATTTTACCAATATCAACCGGCTGTCGCAGCAGGAAATGGATGGCGAAGTGAAAGAGTCCGCTTCAAAAATGATGAACTCTGCCGTGTTTGGTCAAATCATTATTCTCATTGTATACCTGCCTATCTTATCACTCGAAGGAATCGAAGGAAAGATGTTTAAACCTATGGCGCAAACCGTTTCCTTTGCCATTCTTGGTGCTTTCATTTTGTCGCTTACCTATGTTCCTATGATGAGTGCACTGTTCTTAAGTAAGAAGATATCGCATAAGCCTACCATCACAGATAAAATGATGAACACGCTGGAACGATTCTACCAACACTTGCTGGAAAAAGTGGTACTGTTTCCAAAATCTGTTGTTACAGCTGCAATTGTATTATTCACTGCCTCTGTTTTGATTTTAACCACATTGGGTGGTGAGTTTATTCCCAAACTGGAGGAAGGTGATTTTGCCGTGGATACACGGGTGCTTACGGGTAGTAATTTAAACACCACGATCAATGCCACACAACAAACAGCGCATGTGTTATTGCAGAAATTTCCGGAAGTAGAAAAGGTGGTAACAAAAATCGGGAGCGGAGAAATTCCAACAGATCCCATGCCCATTGAAGCCAGTGATATGATGGTGATTCTGAAAGATAAAAAAGAATGGACTTCAGCTAAAACTTTTGATGAATTAGCAGAAAAGATGGGCGCCGAACTCAACCAGATCCCCGGTGTTACGTCTGGGTTTCAGTTTCCGGTACAAATGCGTTTTAATGAATTGATGACGGGTGCACGTCAGGATGTGGTTTGTAAAATATTTGGCGATGATCTTGATTCATTGGCCATCTATGCTGCAAAGCTGGGTGATATTATCCGCAATGTGGAAGGTGCAAAAGATCTGTACGTAGAAGCAGTGAACGGTATGCCGCAGATATTAATTGAATTTAACCGACCTGCCATTGCTCAATATGGCCTTTCTGTTAGTGATGTGAATCATGTAATTAATACCGCATTTGCCGGACAAAGCACCGGTACTGTATTTGAAGGTGAAAAGCGTTTCGACCTGGTGGTTCGTTTAGCAGGCGATTCAAGAAGGAATATTGAAGATGTAAAGAATCTGTTGATTCCTGTTCCCAATGGAACACAAATTCCATTGTACCAGGTTGCTACAATTGAAGAACGGGAAGGGCCCAACCAGATTCAACGTGAAGAAGCACGCAGGCGCATTGTGGTTGGTTTTAATGTCAGAGGAAGAGATGTACAGTCAATTGTAAACGAACTGCAGGAGAAAGTAGACCAGCAGATTCGTTTTCCGGCTGGTTATTATGTCACTTATGGAGGTGCATTTAAAAACCTGGAAGAAGCAAAAATGCGTCTTGCTATTGCAGTTCCGGTAGCACTCTTGCTCATTTTACTCATGTTGTATTTTGCATTCAGTTCACTTAAATATGGTTTATTAATTTATTCTGCCATTCCTTTATCGGCTATTGGTGGTGTGTTCTCATTGTGGAGCAGGGGAATGCCATTCAGTATATCAGCAGGAGTTGGTTTCATTGCTTTGTTTGGTGTAGCTGTGTTAAATGGTATTGTATTGATTGCAGAATTCATTCGGCTGAAGAATGAAGGATGGACAGATACACGGCGCATTGTACTGCAGGGCACCAAGATCAGGCTGCGGCCGGTGTTGATGACGGCAGCTGTGGCATCACTTGGCTTTTTGCCTATGGCGTTGAGCCATGGTGCTGGAGCCGAAGTGCAACGTCCTTTAGCTACGGTTGTGATTGGTGGACTGGTAACTTCCACCATACTTACGTTGTTTGTATTGCCAGTCTTGTACATTCTTTTTGAAAAAGGATATAAAAAGAAAAAAATGAAAAATGGTACGGCTGTCATTCTGTTGCTTTGTTTGTTATCTGTTGGTTCGGTTCATGCACAACAAACCATGAGTTTGCAACAGGCGCTTGATACTGCATTAAAGAACAATCTTTATCTCAAGTCGGCCGGCTTGCATACAAAGTACTACAGCCAATTATCACAAAACGGCGCAGAGCTTCACCCTACAACCATAACAGGCCAGTATGGACAGATGAATAGCATCTACAATGATAACTGGATTGGTGTTTCACAAACATTTGCAGCACCCGGTACTTATAAAAGCCAGAAGGAATACTTTCGTTTACAATCAACCGTTAGTGCAGCCGATGAACAAGTGCGGAAACGGGAACTGGCTTTCAACGTGAAACAGCGCTATTATTCTTTACTCATTCTGAAAGAAAAAATGAAATGGTTGCTGTGGGCAGATAGCGTGTATACCGGCTTTTTACACAGAGCCGAACAAAGGTTAAAAGCCGGCGAATCCAATTTGCTGGAGAAGAATACAGCAATCAGTCAGCAGCTTCAGGTGCGGAATCAGCAATTGCAGATTCAGAAAGAATATCAAACTATTCAGCAGGAATTGCAGCAATTGCTCAATGTTAATTTTCTTCCTGAACCATCCGAAATAAATGTCCGTTATGAAGCTCATGAAAGAAACGGAACAACAGAAACACATCCGTTGATTGAATACCACAACCGGCAAGTCTCATTAGCCAGACAAATGATACAGGTAGAGAAAAGTAAGCTCCATCCAACTTTCACTGTTGGTTATAACAACATCTCTATAATTGGTTTTCAAAAGATAAATAATGAGGAACAGTACTTCAACGGAAGTAAACGGTTTTCTGCGGCCAGTGTGGGTATGAATCTTCCTTTGTTTCGTAAGCCGGTGCAAAACCGGATCAAAGCAGCGGGTATTGATGTGCAACAGCAGGAATTGCTTCGCACCATTGCAGTACAGCAGCTGCTGCTGGCAAAACAAAAGTTGCAGAATGAACATCATAAAAACCTGCAGGTGGTAAAGAATTATGAATCGGTATTAATTCAATCGGCCGATGGTGTGGTGGTTACTGCTGATGAACAATTGAAAAAAGGGGAAATCAATTACCTGGAGTGGACAATGATTATCACTCAAACATTACAGACCAGATTACAGTATCTCGATGCATTACAGCAATTGAACACAACTGCTTTTCAACTGGAAAGCTTACAATAACATTTAATCAGATTAAAATGAAAAAAATATTTCTCTTCCTTTTTTCACTTGCAACTTTTCTTTTTTCTTGCAAGGATAAACCCAAGGAAACAACAGCAAATAAGAAAGAAGAAGAAACAACAGTTGTTACGTTAACACCACAACAACTGGAAAAAGCGGCATTGCAGGTCTCTGTTGTGGAAATAAAATCCATTAACAGCCGCTTACAGGTAAATGGTATGGTGGATGTGCCGCCGCAGAGTATGGTATCGGTAAGTTTTCCATTGGGCGGTTATTTAAAATCAACCAAACTGTTGCCCGGGTTGGAGGTAAATAAAGGTGAAGTGTTGGCAGTGTTGGAAGACCCTCAGTTTATACAATTGCAGCAGGATTACCTGATGGCAAAATCAAAACTGGCCTATGCAGAAGCTGATTACAATCGCCAGAAAGAACTGAGTACGTCCCAGGCGGTTAGTGAAAAGAACTTGCAAATGGCAAAAACAGAGTATGAAAGCCAGAAGATTTTAGTGAAGGCATTGGAACAAAAGTTGGCGTTGATTAATATCAATCCTGCTAAGCTTAGTGAAAACAATATCACCCGCAGCATCAATGTGTATTCTCCCATTCACGGTTTTGTAAGTAAAGTGAATGTAAATATTGGAAAATATGTAAGCCCTACAGATGTGTTGTTTGAGTTGGTCGATCCTTCCGATATTCATCTAAACCTGACCGTTTTTGAAAAAGATGCAGCATTGTTAGGAATCGAACAAAAGGTGATTGCATACAGCAATAATAAACCAGATGAAAAGCACCTGGCACATATTTTCTTAATCAGCCGGAATGTAAATGAAGACCGGGCTGTTTCGGTGCACTGCCATTTTGAAGATTATGATAAAAAGTTATTACCGGGTATGTATATGAATGCCATTATTGAAGTGAAAAATAAAGAAGCAAAAGCAGTTCCCGACGATGCCATTGTTCGCTGGCAAAGTAAATTTTATGTTTTTGTAGCCAAAGGAAACAACCAGTTTGAAATGACAGAAGTGTTGCCTGGTGGAAGTGCCGATGGGTATACTGCCATTACACTGCCTGGCAACAAATCCATAGACGGATTACAAATTGTTACTAAGAATGCCTACACATTGCTGATGAAACTGAAGAATAGTGCAGAGGAAGAATAAATAGGTAGAAGAAATGAAATTAAAAGACCCCGGATAAAACACGGGGTCTTTTTTCAAACTAAACTTCAAAAACCAAATGAACGGTGTAACAGTTGTTCCCGATATTCCGGGCGAACACCCTTCACAACAGAAGAACGGTCAAAAGGTAAATCTTATTGCTAAGCCACCCCAGTTGCCGTAAAAACCTCTGTTGTCGCCAAATTCATAAGAGGGTTGCCAGTCGGCAGAAAGATTGATGGGTGCGCTCTTGAATTTATAATCAAGTCCCAACACACCGTCAACGCCAAAGTAAGTACCGTCGCCGTAACCGGTTTTGTAAATACCAACATGAGCACCCGGTCCGATATACCATTTCAAACCATCCACACCGGAAATATTATTATGGATTTCATATAAACCGGTGATGCGGGTACCATTACGCCAGAAATAACCAACCAGTTCCCCGGCATTTTTCTCATTAAAAAAGTGTTTGAACGTTACACCACCGCCATCAAATACTTTCACACCAATGGCATTCTGGTACGAAGCGCCATCATTCGATTTCTTTTGGGCGTGTAAGGATAAACTGAAAAGAACTGCAAAACCTAACACAAGTGGTTTCTTCATAATCGTAAATTTCCCTCAAGATGGGAATGGAGAGGAGATGGTTGCACGCAAGTGTTTTAAAATGGGTATCAGGAAAAAATGCAAATGCTTGTCATTTTTATCCGAAATCTTTGTTTTTGGACTAATAGAAACCATTAAAAGCTTGTTACAATTACTAAGGCAAACAAATAACAACAAAAATGTTAGTATCTGTTTGTGGTATCAGAGTTTGATGCTATTTTTTGACTTCTGTAAGTGAGATAATGTTGTTTCTCTAAAGCTTTCGGAGGTTGCTTTTTCTTTAGTTGCGAAAGATTGATTAAGGTAGGCTAACTAATTCAGCGGTATGCTTTTTAGTGTAAACGAAAATGTACTTCCGGCTCCAAAATCACTTTGTACATAAATCTCACCTCCTTGTGCTTCAATAAACTCCTTGCTGATACTCAAGCCTAATCCGGTTCCTTCCTTTTTTGTCCCTGGAATTCGAAAATACCGATCAAAAATTTTGTCAACATATTGAGGTGGTATTCCCTGGCCTGTATCTGTGACCGAGAAAATGATTTTATCTTCAATGCTTTTTACGTCAATATAAATAATGGAATTATCATAGGAGTAGCGGATTGCATTGGAAAGCAAATTGGTAAGTACCCATGAGGTTTTTTCATTGTCAGCAAGTATTTTCGGCAGTGTACCGGGGACATTAATTTGAAAGCTTATTTGTTTTTCCTCTGATGCTGATTTGTTTGCATTTACGGCGTAATAAATAATTTCAGTTGCGTCTACAGGGGAAAGATTCATTTGAACGATCCCGCTTTCCACCTGGGTCATATTTAGTAATTCACTGGTTATTTTTAATAACCTTCCTGCGTCTTCTTTGATATTATCAATCAGGCTTTTCTGTTCTTCATTTAAATCGCCAACCTTTTTGTTTTGTAATAGCTGCAAACTCATCTTTATAGAAGAAATTGGAGTTTTTAATTCATGGGATACTGTTGCGATAAAATTTGTTTTTGCAAAATCTAATTCTTTGTAGGGTGTAATATTCTGCAACAGTATTACAGTTCCGATTTGCTTTTCTTCTTTTTCACCAGTCGGTATAATTTTTATTGGAATTATTTCTTTTTCAAAATAACTCTCTTTATTATCAGCATATATTTTCACGGGAGGTTGCTTATCTGTAATTGGTAAAGGATCGGGATTAAATAAATCTTTTGCCAGTGTGCGGATTAGGTCATTTTGAATTGCAATGTCCTGTATAGGTTTTCCAATCACGTGTTCGGGGTGGAGGCTTGCAATTTTAAATGCAATGTTATTCATGAATAATACTTGTTTCTTATCATCTAATCCTATAACTGGTTCACTCATGTTATTAATAAGAGTTTCAATTCGTTTCTTTTCCATCATCAGTTTTTCTAAATTGCCAGCCTTATATTCCTCCAGCTTCTCTGCCATTGTATTGAATGCAGACGCCAGCTCACCAAACTCATTATGTTTGTCTAAGTGTACTCTTTGAGAATAGTTTTCTGCAGCGATTTCCTTAATGCTTGTCGTCAATTCTTTTATTGGGTTGGCAATATTGCTGGGTAGATTAAAGAGGATTATTATTGCAATCATAAAGCAAATAGTCCCGGTAAAAGTCAGCCATAAAACAGAGGAATCTGCAGTAGTTTGTGCCACTTTACTTTTGCGCTGTATAGCCTCCATGTTTAAAAACATAATTTCTGTAACATCTTGATGAATGATTCTCAGCACTGAAGTGTCAGTGGATCTTTTTTTGAATATCTCAAAATCCCGTACTAATTTATCAGTTAATTCCTTCTCGCCCGGTTCTGTAATATTGTTTTGTTGCCTAATCAGGTTTTCCTCAAATAGTTTAGAGTGCGTTTGGTTAGAGATCCCTGCATTTAAAGCAATTAGCATCTTGCGGGAATAATCCAGTGTATTGTAATTAGCCACTAAGATGTTTTTTGTGTCATGTGCAAGCTTATTAATAAAGAGGTTGCTGAGTGAGGTCAGCAAAACAATCATTGCAAATAGGAATCCGATTCCCAGAAATAATTTTACTTTAATCTTCATTAGCTTAGAATTACAAGGTCAATTTCATTCAATGAAAGTTTTTTGAGCAACTCACTGAATACGTTTGTAGCTATCAATACTTTGAATAAGTTTAAACGTGGTTTGCCAATGCATATGGTTGTTATCTTCCTTTCTTCGCATTGTTCAATAATGGCTTTGGCTATATTTGGGTTCTCTACTTTTATTATTTCAGCACCCAATTCAGTAGCGAGTTTGAAATTATTAATTAAATGCCTTTGTTTGTCCAAAGCGATTTTATCAGGTTTTTCATTTGGTGTCTGGACATATAAGACATACCATTTGCTGTTGTAGTAATTTGAAAGCCTTGCTGTTTTCCGGATAACAGTTTTTGCAACTGTATCATTGGAACTGATGCAGGCAAGAAATCGTTCATGTTTGCCTGCATATTGCCTGGTTACTTCATTTTCAACTTTTCTTTCGACCTGTGCTGCAACTTCCTTCAATGCTAATTCCCGCAATTGGAGTATATGCTCATTCTTGAAGAAATTTTTCAAGGCTGTTTCAATTTTAGGGGCCTCGTAGATTTTCCCTTCTTTCAGACGTGTTACCAGTTCATCAGCCGTAAGATCAATATTGACCACTTCGTCAGCCTCTGATATGACCCGGTCTGGTATGCGTTCTTTAACTTCTATGCCCGTAATGTCTTTAATTTCTTCATTTAAACTTTCAATATGTTGAATGTTTACTGCACTCACTACATTTATTCCCGCTTCCAGTATTTCCATTACATCCTGCCAGCGTTTTTCATTTTTGCTGCCTTCAATATTTGTATGTGCTAATTCGTCGACAATTACTACCTCTGGTCGGAGATTGATTATTGCAGGAACATCCAGTTCTTCCAATTCCTTTCCTTTGTAAAACAGTTTGCGCCTGGGTACTATTGGTAAGCCTTCCAGTAAATCATGTGTTTCTTTACGATTATGTGTTTCTATATATCCTATTTTAACATCAATACCATTTTTTAACAAAGCGTGCGCTTCCTGCAGCATACGATAGGTTTTACCTACGCCGGCGCTCATACCTATGTATACTTTAAATTTTCCTCTTCTTGATTTTTTTATCAGGTCAAGAAAATGCTGGGCGCTATGTTCTCTATCTGTCATTAGAATGAAATGGCCAGTGCACTACTAATGAAAAAGTTGTTTCTACTTGCGATATTATCCTTTACAAAGGTGGCATCTTTTCCCGAAAATCTTCTTGCTTCCACCCGCCACATCACATTTTCTCTAAATTGGTAGTCCAAATTGGCAGAGTAACCCCATGTTTGAAACCCATTGGGCGTTCCGGTTCCGATAATCACTCCGTTTTTATCATTGTAATGTTCCCCACGCACTGAAAAATAAACTTTATCAGATGTTTTGAAGCGTAATAGAGCTATGGGGGTAAACCAGGTATTCATTTCTCTGCTACCTTTTGCCTTTTGTTCAGTACCAATATCAAAACCGGTGATCAGACCGATTTTATCGTTTAACTGGAAGATGCCGTAAAAATTATGGAAGTAACGCATTTGCCTTACACTATCGGGCTTATCATTGCCAATAAACGAACTGCTGTTGAGTGTGATCTTTGAGCTGGGCTTAAAGGTAAGCTGATGACCGAATGCAGGTGTGCTGTTGCCTGGCACCCGTTGAATACGTTGCCAACCGTTCAGTAACAATCCGCTTAGAAACCATTTTTCGTCTTTTGATGTGTACGAAATTTTTACACCTGACTCGAAATAGGGACTGTTATCGGCGAGAATTCCTCTCGTAAGATTCCAGCAGTCTTTACCAATAGCGCTTTCAAAACCAATGTGTGATCCAAATATGCCTGCATCTATCCAAAGGTTACTTTTTTTTGAGATTTTTAAACTGATACTAGCTTCAAAAATGTTTTTTAGGGCGCCAGGTTCTGCGACATAATTAGCATTCATATAAGTGCCTGTAGCCAGGGTAAGGTTGGCACGTACAGTATTGGTTTGGTAACTTGCTTTTAAATATCCCAGGTTGAGATTGAATTCATTGTGTCGGTTGTATGAGTAAACAAACGAAGGCCGGTTGCCAGATAATGGTTTGCCAAAATCGAAGCTATAATAAGTTTCAGCATACCCACTGATGGTAATTGCCTTTTTTTTTGTGTCCTCCTGTGCAGATATTCTGAATACGATCACGAACAACAGTGCGAATGCAATTATTTTTTTCATGTGTAATTTTTATTGATTTCTAGTCTCATGGAATACACCATTATACTTTATGGCTCATTTCATGTTTTTTAACTATTGCCACATTGTATATCCAAATAATATCAGGGTGGTTGGTAAGTAAGCTTTGTTATAGACGTTTCATCCGATTATTTGCGCTACTTATTTTAATTGGTCCAGTGCCAGGTTAAGCTTAAGTACATGTACTCGTTCAGTGCCTAGAAAGCCAAGCAACGGTTTTTCTGTATTTTTTGAAATCAGCTCCTGCAAAACTGGTTCGGGTATGCTGCGCAGTTTAGCTATACGTTTTACCTGAATGGTGGCAGCTTGTACAGAAATATGCGGGTCAAGTCCGGCACCACTGGCGGTTACCAGATCCGACGGAATCTTGTTTTTACTGACAGCCGGGTTGTGAACCAGGAATGTATCAATCCGGTCCCGAACAGTTTTTAAATAATCCGGGTTGGCAGGACCTTTGTTGCTACCTCCTGATGCCGCAGCATTGTAATCAACCGCAGACGGACGGGAATAGAAGTACTTATCATCCGTGAATTTCTGACCCACATTGGTATAATAGGTTTTTCCATTTGCAACGATAATTTCACCTTTACCATTGTTGAATGACAATTGTGATACTGCTAATACAATAAGGGTATAAACACCGGAGAAAATCAATAAACAAATGGCGGTAATCTGTATAGCGGGCAAAATATGTTCTTTCATTTTCTTGTTTTTAAATGAATTGAGAAACTAAAAGGTCAATCAGTTTTATTCCGATGAACGGAATAATAATACCTCCCATGCCATAGATGAGCAGGTTTCTTCTAAGCAAGGCACTTGCTCCGATTGGTTTATAGGCAACACCTTTCAATGCCAGTGGAATTAACAGCGGAATGATGATAGCGTTGAAAATTACCGCTGAGAGAATAGCGCTATCAGGTGAATGAAGGTTCATGATGTTCAATCCCTGTAATGCAGGGATGGATGAAATGAACAAAGCCGGAACGATTGCAAAATATTTGGCCACATCATTGGCAATGCTGAATGTGGTAAGCGTTCCTCTGGTCATGAGCAGTTGCTTTCCTATTTCCACTACTTCAATGAGTTTAGTGGGGTCATTATCCAAATCCACCATATTACCAGCTTCTTTAGCAGCTTGTGTGCCACTGTTCATAGCTACACCTACATCGGCCTGTGCTAATGCAGGGGCATCGTTGGTACCGTCGCCCATCATTGCAACTAATCGTCCTTCACTTTGCTCTTTCCGGATATAGTTCATTTTATCTTCGGGCTTAGCCTCTGCAATAAAATCATCTACCCCGGCTTTATTAGCGATGTATTTTGCAGTTAACGGATTATCACCGGTAACCATTACGGTTTTGATGCCCATTTTGCGCAAACGATGAAACCGCTCCTGTATGCCCGGCTTAATGATATCCTGTAGCTCAATAACTCCGAGTACTTTTTCATTTTCTGCAACTACTAAAGGTGTGCCGCCGTTACTTGATATTATATTTACTTTTTCTTCGATTTCTTTAGGAAATATTGCACCTGCTTTCTCTACTAAATTTCTAATGGCATCAGATGCTCCCTTTCTGATTTTTATGCTTTCATAATCAATACCTGAGCTTCTGGTTTCTGCAGTGAATTTGATAAAACGTGGGTTGTTTACCTGGTAACTCAGTGGATTTATGCCAGCCAGTTCAATAATGGATTTTCCTTCTGGCGTGTCATCTGCCATAGAACTTAAAACCACCGATCTGATGAAATGATCTTCCTCAATATTATGAGAAGGGTAAAAATTGGTGGCTTTCCTGTTACCGATGGTGATGGTTCCGGTTTTATCCAATAGCAGCACATCAATGTCACCTGCAGTTTCCACAGCCTTACCACTTTTGGTAATCACGTTTGCCCGTAAAGCACGGTCCATTCCGGCAATACCAATTGCAGATAATAATCCGCCGATGGTAGTAGGAATCAAACAGACAAACAATGAGATAAAAGCGGCAATGGTAATAGGTGTTTGGGCATAATCACCAAATGGTTTTAATGTAACAGTAACAATGATAAACACCAGTGTAAAACCTGCCAGTAAGATAGTTAATGCAATCTCGTTTGGGGTTTTTTGGCGGGATGCGCCTTCTACCAACGCAATCATTTTATCGAGAAAACTCTCGCCGGCTTCTGTGGTTACCTTTACCTTGATTTTATCACTCAATACTTTTGTTCCGCCGGTTACACTGCTTTTATCACCTCCGGCTTCACGAATTACAGGGGCGCTTTCCCCGGTAATAGCACTTTCATCAATGGTAGCCAGCCCTTCAATAATTTCACCATCTGAAGGGATTATATCTCCTGCTTCACACAAAAAAATATCACCTTTCTTAAGCTGTGATGATGGAACGATTTTTACTTCGCTTACATACATTTCTCCTACAGCCTGTATCCATTTGGCCGGTGTTTCTTCCCTTGTTTTACGCAAACTGTCTGCCTGTGCTTTCCCTCTTGCTTCTGCAATCGCTTCTGCAAAGTTGGCAAATAGCAGTGTAATGAAAAGTACAGTGGTTACGATAATGTTGTAAGCTAAACTACCCTGACTTTGTTCGCCAGCAGCGATCCAGATACAAACACCAGTCATTACCATTGTCCCAATCCAAACTGTAAACATTACCGGATTCCGGAACATTTTTGCAGGACTCAATTTGATAAAGGATTCTCTCATTGCTTCATTTATTAATGAAGCTTCAAACAATTTATTTTGCTTTTTATGTTTTGACATTGTCTTATATTTTTTTGTCATCAGTAAAGTGAAAAATACTCTGCTATAGGGCCCAATGCCAGTGCCGGGAAAAAAGACAATGCAGCAACAATGACAATCACCGCAAAAACCATCAAGCCAAATGTTGCGGTATCTGTTTTTAATGTACCTGCACTCTCGGGAATGTATTTTTTAGCAGCAAGGCTTCCTGCAATGGCAACTGGACCGATTATGGGCAGATACCTGGCCAGCAGCATCACTACGCCGCAGGCAATATTCCAGAAAGGTGTATTGTCTCCCAATCCTTCAAAACCACTGCCGTTATTAGCACTTGAGGATGTGAACTCATATAACATTTCACTAAAGCCATGAAAGCCCGGGTTGTTGAGCCAACTTGCATAAGCCGTTGGATTGTGCGCATATAAATAGCTTGCAATGGCTGTACCAGCAAGAATTAATAAAGGGTGCAGCAATGCAATTATCATTGCAATCTTCATTTCCCTTGCCTCAATTTTCTTTCCCAGAAATTCAGGTGTTCTTCCTACCATTAATCCACTGATGAAAACAGCCAGAATTATGAAGATGTAAAAGTTTAAAAAGCCAACTCCCACACCACCATAAAAACAATTTACCATCATGCCTAGTAAAGTATTCATTCCTGAAAGTGGGGTGAGGCTGTCGTGCATGGCGTTTACAGAGCCATTACTTGTAACTGTTGTGTTGATTGCCCAATATGCTGATGCTGCCGGACCAAAACGCACTTCCTTACCCTCCATGCTGCCCAGGGGTTGTGTAATGCCCATTTTTGCGATAGCCGGATTCCCTTTCATTTCATTGGTAATTGTTGGAACAAGCAATAGGATAAAACCTACTGTCATAACACCAAAAATCATCCACGCCAGTTTTCTTTTTTTCAATACAAAGCCAAGCGCAAATACCATGGCAATAGGTATTAAGAAAATCGAAATGGTCTCTACCATATTGGTGAAATAGTTGGGGTTTTCCAATGGATGTGTGGAGTTTGGTCCATAGAAACCACCACCGTTAGTACCCAACTGCTTGATAGCTACAAATGCTGCAACAGGACCCCGGCTCACCCGGACGGTATCACCTTGTAGATTGGTGATGGTGTCTTTGCCCTCAAATGTCATAGGTACCCCGTTATAAGCCAGCAGCAAAGCAACGGTTAATGCAAGTGGTAACAGAATACGGGTGCAGGTTCTTACAAACAGAAAGTAAAAGTTGCCCAACTTTTCGGTCGTTCTTTCTTTCATAGCAAAAAAAACCACCGCCGCTATAGCAATACCACAAGCAGCGCTAATAAACTGCCATAGCATTAAAGTAAGCTGCCCGAAATACGACAAACCTGTTTCTCCTGAATAGTGTTGAAGATTTGTGTTGGTAATAAAACTTACGGCTGTATTAAAAGCAAGGTCACCACTCATTGATGGATTGCCATCGGGATTCAACGGAAGCCAACTCATATTCGTTAATACTAACATTGCAAGCAAGAACCAAATCAGGTTGATAGTTAGCAAAGCCATTAAATGCTGCTTCCAATTCATAGCTTTTGCAGGATTGATTCCACCAAGTTTGTAGAATATTTTATCAAGAGGATTAAAAAAGAGGTCAGCCCATGTTTTTTCATTGATAAAAACCTTACCTATATATTTACCAAATGGTATTGCGAGTAATAAAACGATACTGTACATTCCAACAATTCCTAAAATTTCTGTATTCATTGTTTTAGAATTTTTCAGGTTTTACCAATACATAGCATATGTACATAAATACGGCTATGGCGATGAAGAATAATGCGATCATATTTTTTCGAAGATTTTAATGCACCCGAAAAATGCTGCAAAAAGAAGGATGCCTGAAATGATTAAAATGATTGTCATAATATCAGCCTTTAGTGATTTGGAAAATGATCCCAAGTACAACGATAGTTCCATATAGTATTGCCAGCAAATGCCAGGGTTTGCAATGCTGCTCAAAGTTTTCTTTTAAGTTTAGCATGAGTATAGGTTTTGATTGCCATTGCATATACAATTGATATTCCAAATCAGATAGGGTAGCTCTAAGTGGCTTATTATCAATATTCTGTTTTAAATATTTTGACGCACGGCATAAAAAAACCCTTTCATTTTGAAAGGGTTGATATAGCATTTTGAAATGGTCAGGTAATTTTATATTCTTCCAGTTTTCGATATAAAGTGGTGAGGGCTATATTCAAGAGGCGTGCAGTTTCCGTTTTATTACCATGAGTGTAATTCATTACTTTTTGAATATGTAATTTTTCTGCACTTGCAAGGTCAAATGCAGATAGCGGTTTGGATTCCAGAGAGGTGGATTGGTAAAAATCTATCGGAAGAGTTTCGGGCAACAACTCATCTCCATCAGTAAGTATCACACTTCGCTCAATTACGTTTTTCAACTCCCTTATGTTGCCTTTCCATGGGTGCTGTTTCAGGGCATCAAGGTAGGCTGTTGATAATTTAACTGATTTTTTATTGATTTTAGCAGCAAAATGGGAGGTGAAATATCTGGCTAGCTCTTCAATATCATTTACTCTATCTCTCAGGGGGGGTAATGCGATTGTAAATACGGAAATACGGTAATACAAATCTTCCCTGAAATTGCCCGCCTCAGTTTCTTTTTTTAAATCTCTGTTAGTGGCTGCTATGATGCGGATATTAACTTTTGTTGATTTGCTATCGCCAACTTTTAAAAATTCACCAGTTTCCAATACCCTTAATAGCTTGGCTTGAAGGTCTAGAGGCATTTCGCCCAATTCATCTAAGAAAACAGTGCCGTTATCGGCTTCTTCAAAAATACCTTTACTGTCTTTTACGGCACCGGTAAATGCACCAGCCTTATGTCCAAATAACTCATTTTCCAGTAATTCTTTACTGAAAGCAGAGCAGTTCACTGCTATGAAATTTTTGCGGGATCTATTACTTGCAGCATGGATTGCCTGCGCAAAAACCTCTTTTCCGGTTCCTGTTTCACCCACCAGTAAAACTGTTGCATCTGTGGCTGATACTTTCCTGGCTGCATCTACAGCAGAATGGATGATTTTGGATTTGCCTAAAATACTATTGAAGGAGTATTTGTAACCAAGTTGTTTTTCTAATTGTAAAACTCTTTTTGATAAATAGACTTTTTCAATTGCCTTATAGAGTAATGGAATTATTTTATTGTTATCATCTCCTTTAGTAATATAGTCAAAAGCTCCATTTTTAATAGCTTGTACGCCATCAGGAATGTTGCCGTAGGCTGTAAGTAAAATGATTTCTGTTGCAGGGTATTTTTCTTTAATTGTTTTTGATAAATCGACTCCGCTTGCATCAGGCAGTTTCACATCACATATCACTACATCAATGTCGGTAATCTCAAGTTTTTTAAGTCCTGTTTTTGCGTCGCCTGCCTGAAATACTTCAAACCCTTCCAGGCTAATGATTTTGGAAAGCAGGGCTCTGAGTCTTTCTTCGTCGTCTATTATTAATACTTTATTCAAAGGGCTTATTTTATAAGTAAAGATAGACTGAATTATTGGCTATTTTTATTACCAATCAATGGGCGAATATTTAGCTGTTGATAAAATCTCTTACTGATCGGTATTCGATATATGAATTTCTAAAGTCCAGGGAAATCGCCTTTCTAATAATCTGGCGATTTAAAAATAAATTATGATTTTTTATGTGAAGCCATGTGTTTACTATAAAGCTCACTTTGAAGCATATGCTGACTCCTCAATCATCCGCAATAAAAAAGCGAAGCAGAACTTCGCATTTATAGTAGTAGCCTCGTCAGGAATCGAATGCGGACGCAGCCTTGCTGGTCTGCACACCGACCGCAGCGTCGGTGCCTGAATTAAACGAAATAAAAAAAGCGAAGCAGAACTTCGCATTTATAGTAGTAGCCTCGTCAGGAATCGAACCTGAATCTGGAGCTTCGGAAACTCTTATACTATCCATTGTACTACGAGGCCGGTATTATCACTTGATCAAGCCTCCCACATTACTGCCGAAGATCTTGATTCCAATGGCGAGCAAAATTACGCCAAAAAACTTTCGTACAGCAATTAATCCGGCTGGCCCGAGTAATTTTTCAACTTTATTCAGTGAACGTAAAACAATGTAAATAATGATCAGGTTGATCAGGATCGCCAGTAAAATAATCATTTCATTTTTATCGTGCCGTTCATAAGTGGCTTTGAGCGACATAATCGTTGTGAGTGTACCCGAACCTGCAATCAATGGAAACGCAATTGGTACAATCGTTCCGGCTTTTGGATTGTTGTCGCCTTTGAAGAATTCGATACCCAGTACCATCTCCAGTCCCAATATAAAAATCACAATTGAACCGGCTACGGCAAAGGATTTAATATCCACCCCTAACAGGTTTAAAAACGGTTTTCCTAAAAAGAAAAAAAGCACCATCAGGGCACCGGAGATCAATGTAGCTCTCCAGGCATTAATACCGCCCAGCTTTTCTTTTAATGAAATGAGCATGGGAACCGAGCCCACAATATCAATCACCGCAAACAGTGTGAACGTGAGTGTTAAGAGTTCTTTGAAATCCCATTCCATGATGATGTGTTTTGACAAAAATAGTCTTTCAAACCAGATTTGGAAATAACAGAATAGAAAAGGCCCCTGCTGCTACTTGTTTGTATGTACAGGGGCCCTGTTATTTTTAAAGTGTAACGGTTACACCGGCTGAAACAAGAAATGGAATACTGTTGAAACCTCTCAGGTCAAAAAACTTTGTATTGGTGATGTTTTGTGCATCTGCAAAAAAACGAACCCTGGTATTGAACCTGTAATCGGCATAAAAATTCATCAGGAAATAGGCTTTTAATGCTTCATCGGGAACCTGGTATCCTGCCACATCATTGCGTTTGCTTACATAACGGTTGCTTACTGAAACATTCAGCTTTTCCTTCCATTGATAATTGATAGTGATATTCAATGAATGGGCAGGCCTTCTCAGTAAATAGCTGTAAGCTGTATCGGTAAATGTAATCCGGCTCTGCGTCATTTCTGTTCCGTTGATATAGGTATAATTCCCGGCAACAATAACAGAGGGAAGCAATTGTACTTTAGCTTCATATTCCAATCCACGCACAAACTGTTTGTTGAAGTTGAAGTACACATAATAGTTGTAATCAAAATCAATTCCATTCTTTATTTCACGATAGAAGTAAACGAGTCTGTGAGTGAGTTTTGCTTTGGTATGGCTGAACTGCAATCCGGCTTCGTAGTTAATACTCTCTTCGGGTTTCAGGTTAGCGTTTCCATAATCAGAATACAATTGATACAATCCCGGAGCTTTAAATCCTGTGGCAATACTACCAAAAGCTCTGACGGTTTTTGATACGGTATAACTGGGGTTGAATGTATATGTATAATTGCTTCCATAACGGCTATGCACATTTAAACGTCCGCCCAGTTCAATGTTCAGTTTTTTCTGAAGCCCTGTGTAAATCAATGAACCATACATGGACGCTTGGCTTACGGAAGTGTCCCGGAATTTGGTTGCATAAGGTCCGTAAGAGCTGATGGATAAATAACTGCTGTTATAAGATCCGTAACGGTAATCCGCTCCTTGTAACAAGGTAAAGTTTTTAGATAGTCGGATTGTGGCGTATAATTCTGTGTACTGTGATTTACTGAAATAATTTTCGGATTCGTATTTGGAAAACCCGGTTATATCAGCACTGTCGTTCAAAAAGCGGCGTTTGTTCTCTGTGTATTGATAATTCCCTGTAATGGTAACTGCATCGGTTTTAAACTGGAAACCGACGCCGCTTGTGAAGATTCTGTTATTGATGGTAAAATCTTTATCATCACGAAAAGTACCTAAATCCACATCGCTTTTGTATTGGCTGTATTGCACAAAGCTGCGGAAGGAGAGTTGCTGATTGGCCTGGTATTGTATCGATGCATTGGCGATATGGCCATGATAACCATCATTATCAAAATTACCGGCGCCTGTTTTATCGTAGGCTGATGAAAAACCATTCGTGTTGATAGTGGAATATCGTGCCTGATAGGTAAGATTCTTTTCTTTTCCATAGAATTGAATGTTACCACGGAAGGTTCCTTTGTTGCCGCCAATAACGGTTGCCTTGAGATTCGCTGGTTTGCTGATTTGTTTTTTTATGGTAATGATATTAATCACACCTGCCACCGCATCACTTCCATACAAGGTGGATTGTGCACCACGGGCAATTTCAATCCGTTCCACATCATTCAATGAAAAGAAATTGAGATCCATTTCATTATTAATAAAAGAGGGGTCACCTGCAGGAATACCATCCACTAATACCAATACCCTTCCGCTGGAACCGCCACGCATGAATACTGTTTGTACCGTGCCTGCATTGTTTAAGGCACCGTTAATCACAATCCCTGCCTGCTCGTTCAATACTTGTGATACGGTTTTACCCGCACTTTTCTCCAGCACATCTTTACCAATCACGGTCACTACCTTTCCGGTTTGTGATTGCTTTTGTTCCAGACGGTTGGCTGTTACAATAATTTCATCTAATGGTTTGGCGCTGCTGTCTGTTTGCGCCTGCACGTAGCTGCCTGTTAATAATGCAGCCACAAAAAACAATTGCTTCTTCATGTTGAAAAAGGGTTTAAAGTGACTGCTTTCGTGTAAACTTGTTGAACTGGTCAACAAAAGGAGATAGAAATATAAATGCCCGGAGGCTTTTACATCTCTTGCCTTTCACCCGAAAGCAAAATGAATGTTTGTGTATGGCAGGTCTTCTGGCTTGCTCCGTTGATCAGGGCCTTCCCGTTCTATAAACAGTGGCATGTTACCTGATCAATCGTATGGAGCTTACAGCTACGGGGATAGCTCCGGATTTACACCGGATTCCCTTTTCATCCCGAACGTTCGGGAACCAATACGGGCACAAATGTAGACGGATGATCAATGGAACTGAAATAATCTTGTTCACAATACCTGTTGAAAAAAATATTGAGTAGCAGGGATAGCGGTAATGACAAAGTTCTTATCGCTCTTTGCAATATTTGAAACATCCTGTCGTTTCTTACGTAACCGCTGAATTATTTTCCCTATTCAATTTACTGAGCTGCTGCATGTATGAGAAAAGGACTCCCTGTCACTTTTCAATCCATCAATATGAAATGCATATTCCGCTTTGTTACAATGCTCTTTCTGGTTTGTATCTTTTTTTCTGTTTCAACTTCTGCCCAAAAGAAAATTTCTAAATATGAGATCGGCGCTGGCCTGGGTGCGTTTGTATACCAGGGCGACCTTACTCCATGGGCGATGGGGGCGGTTAACACGATGCGGCCTGGTTTTTTTATTCAGGGAACCCGAAAGTTCAATCCCAATTTCGCATTGCGTTTGAATCTTACACGGGCTTCTCTGCATGGGGATGATGCTAAATACAGTTCGCCAGCCTACCGACAGCAACGAAATTTTAACTTCCACTCCAGACTCACCGAGATTTCACCCCAACTCATGTATACCCCATCAGGTTGGGATAATGATATTGGCAAACGAATCACTCCTTATGCTTTTGGTGGTGTGGCAATAACTTTTTTAAAGGTGAAACGTGACTGGAGTAATTTCAATGCATCCCATTTTCAATCAACTGATTTATTGGCACGGATCGCAGAAGACATGGCCCACCGTACACCACGGGTTACAGCAGCGGTACCTGTTGGTGCCGGGCTCAGGTATGCTATTTCATCCAACCTGGTGTTGAATGCAGAACTGGGGTACAGGATTTTATTTACCGACTACCTGGATGGTTTCAGCAAAGCTGCTAATCCATCACGAAAGGATCATTATTATAATATTGGTGTGGGATTGGTTTACAGGTTTGGAAGGAAAAACAGCTGGGCTTGTCCGCCCGTTCGTCAATGATCCACCTGCCGGATGATGTTCTTAGATAAGGAACGCTTATCTTCAAACTTCATTCGATAGTTACATGCAAACCAATAATAAGCTCAACTTATTTTCTTTTGTAATGATTGTGGTGGGACTGGTGATTGGTATGGGCATCTTCCGGACAGCTGCCACCAGTGCTAAAGATGCCATAACTCCTTCTGTTTATTTCAGTGCCTGGATCATTGGCGGATTAGTTGCTTTATCCGGTGCCCTTACTTATGCCGAAATAGGAAGCCGCTACCCGGCCACCGGTGGTTATTATAAAGTTTTTGCCGAAGCCTACCATCCCAGCATTGCTTTTGCCATTAATTGTTTGATACTGGTAAGCAATGCTGCCAGCCTCAGTGGTGTGGCGTTGATTGGAAGTGGGTACCTGCTCAAACTTATTCCCGGTGAGTGGACAGATATTCACAGAGCCATGGTTAGTGCTGTGGCGATTGTTGTTTTTTATATCATCAACCTGCGTGGCTTAAGAATGAGTTCGGGAACGCAAAATGTGTTGATGGTGATTAAGATTCTCATGGTGATTGTATTGATAGGTGCTTTGTTTTTTCCAAGTGAATATGCGACCCTTTCAACCAGTCAACCGGTTAACCCTGTTACTTCCCTCGACTGGATTAAAAGTCTTGGAGTGAGCCTCATTGCGGTTTCGTTTACATATGGGGGTTATCAGCAAACCATCAACTTCGGGCAGGAAGTGCAGCAGCCTTCCAGAACAATTCCAAGGGGAATTTTTATTGGCATTACAATCATTATTGTCTTATACCTTCTGGTGAACCTTAGCTACTATAAGCTTATTGGTTTTGAACAGATGAAGAATGAGCGTGAGATTGCCTATGTGGTGATGGATAAAATCTTCGGTCCAACAGGTGCAACTGTATTCTCTGCCTTTTTATTCCTGGGCGTGTTGGCTTATGTAAACGGATTGCTCATGAGTAATCCCCGTGTAATGTATGCTATGGGCGAAGACGGAAGTCTGCCACGCATTTTTGCAAAGAAGAATCATAAAGACGTGTTGACATTTTCGCTTACTGTTTTTGCAGCACTTTGTATGGTGATTTTATTTTTCTCACAACAATTTGAACAGATTCTCACCTTCACTATTTTCCTTGATTGTTTTGGTATGATTCTCAGCAGCGCCACCATCTTCTGGTTCCGCAAAAAAACCAAACACCTCGATGGGACGGGCATCTACAAAATGAAATTGTTCCCGCTGCTGCCCATTGTATTTATGAGTGCTTATTTATTTGTGGGAACAAGTATCACCATTGCCGATCCCAAAGCTGCACTTACAGGTGTGGCCCTGTTGGTTACCTTTGCAGTCATCTACTTTCTGTTTCATCGAAAAAAATAACCGGTCATGTTACAAAAGCTCCGCACTGTTATTTATCACGTAAGTGATTTGCAACAAGCAAAAGAATGGTATACCAGGTTAACGGGCATACAACCTTATTTTGATGAACCATTTTATGTAGGGTTTGATATCAATGGGTATGAACTGGGGCTGGATCCCGATCTTACCGGTGTACAACAGGGCAACCATAGTGAAATGTATTGGGCTGTGGAAGAGATAGAATCAGCAGTAGCTAAGGCAGTATCCATTGGTGCTGCAATCGTGAAGCCGGTTACTAATGTTGGCGGCCCCACGTTTGTTGCTGTTGTGGCCGATCCCTTTGGTAATCATGTTGGATTTATAACCGGCGCATAATAACTCATTATGGACTTATCATATATCATCAATGAACTGGGAGAAGACCGTGATTTGTATTTCAATGCGGTGGCGCCTCCCATTGTACAAACGAGCAATTTCCGTTTCAAAAAAGTAGATGAGTTGCGCAGTGCTTTTCAGGATGAAATGAGCACCTACCTCTACAGCCGGGGATTAAACCCAACAGTTGATATTCTGAGAAAAAAACTGGCGGCATTGGATGGGGCCGAAGATTGCCTGGTGTTCAGCAACGGTGCAGCGGCCATCTTTGCCGGTGTACTGGCCAATGTAAAAGCAGGCGATCATATTGTAAGCGTGCAAAAGCCGTATTCATGGGTGCAACGTATGTTTGATATCATACTTCCCCGTTTTGGTGTAACCACCACCTATGTGGATGGGAGAGATGCGGCCAATTATTTCAAAGCTACACAACCTAATACTACCTTCTATTACCTGGAAACACCCAACAGCTGGGATTTTGCATTACAGGATATTCCCGCTATTACAACTTTTGCTCGGGAACGTAACATTGTTACATTGATCGATAACAGTTACTGTACACCGTTATATCAGAATGTGATTGAAATGGGAGTAGATCTTGCCATGCAAACGGCTACCAAATACATCGGCGGGCATAGCGATACGTTGGGCGGGGTTTTAAGCGGCAGTAAGGCCATGATCAAAAAAATATTCGATAGTGAGTACATGAACATCGGCAGCGGCATACAGCCTTTCAATGCCTGGCTGCTTATACGTGGATTACGGACCTTGCCGGCCCGGCTGGAACGCATCAGCCAATCCACCAAACAAGTGGTGAGCTTTGTGAAACAACACCCGGCCGTTGCGTCCATTATCTATCCATTTGATGAAAGTTTCAGTCAGCCGAAACTTGCCAGGAAGCAAATGAAGGAGGCGCCCGGTTTGTTTTCCTTTTATGTAAAAGCAGAAAGCCGGCAGCAGATTGTAACCTTTTGCGAAAGCCTGCAACATATTATGATGGCGGTAAGCTGGGGCGGGCACGAAAGTCTGCTACTGCCCAAATGCGCCGGAATAAAGGAGGAAGATTTTAACCCGGCCAACCCGGAACATCAGATGATGCGGATGTACGTGGGACTGGAAGACCCGGCCTACCTTATAGCTGATTTAGATCAGGCTTTCCGGAAAGCTTTCGGTAAATGAGGGGTTTTCGGTAATTGAGTAGCGCCACTGATCAAAATTCAATAATTTCGTAGCACTTAAGAATTACATTTGCTTTTATGAGAAAACCCTTTTATTCTTTAACTCTCATCTTCATTTTCCTGGCCTTAGTCCAAGTAACTTCCGCCCAGCAAAAATGGGATTTACGCAGATGCGTGGAATATGCTGTAACAAACAATATTTCTGTTAAACAAGCCGATGTACAGGCAAGGTTAGCCGAACTTACATTTAAGCAGAGCAAAGCAGGCCGATGGCCATCGCTCAGCTTTAATAACAATGACGGATTCCAGTTTGGACGTTCTATTGACCGTGTAACGAATTTGTTTACGAATCAGCAATTTGGGTACAATCAGTTCCAGATGGGGTCCAATGTTTCCCTGTTTAACTGGTTTTCCCGCAAGTATGCCATTGAAGCCAATGAACTGGAGTCAAAAGCTTCCACTGCAAATATTGATAAACTGAAAAATGATATTTCTCTCAATGTGGCGGCCGCTTACCTGCAAGCCCTGCTGGCGAGGGAACGGGTGCGTATTGTACAGGTACAGGTGGGTACCACAGCCGAACAATTAAAAAATACACGCAAGCTGGTGGATGCCGGAACGCTTCCCGAACTGAATGCTGCTGAACTGGAAGCACAACTGGCTACCGACAGCAGTTCTTTGATTGATGCCGAAACAAATTATGTGGCAGCTATCCTTCAAATGAAATTGCAGATGAATATGGACCCTGCTGCTCCGTTTGAACTGGACACTCCTCCTGTTGAGCAAATTCCTGTAGAACCTTTCTCAGATCTGATGCCCGATTTTGTGTATGGCCTTGCTATCAAAAATCAACCGCAACAGAAAGTGAATCAACTGCGCATGCAATCCTTGCAAAAATTTGTAAAATCAGCAAAAGCGCAGATGTATCCTACAATTAGTGCTTTCGGACAAGTAACAACTTCCTATTCGAGCGTATTGAAAAATTTACCCAAAGGCGCAAATATTCCTTATATAACCCCCATTGGGTTTACCGGAACAGGAACCGCAGAAAATCCGAATGTGTTTGCTCAGGCTTACAGGCCACTTGGTTATCAAAAGGCAACATTTTTCCGTCAGCTGGATTATCAGTTTCAACAGAATGTGGGGCTTAGTGTGAGCATTCCCATTTTCAACGGATTGCAGGCAAAAACAAACTACGAACGTAGTAAGCTGAATTTGCACAACCAGGAACTGGCCATTGATCGTGATAATTTTCAGTTGAAGCAGGATATCTATAGTGCCTATAATAATGCATTGGCAGCTCATCAGCGTTTTGTGGCTTCGCAAAAAACGGTAAAAACCGCAGAGTATTCTTACCAGTTGGCTAAGAAAAGATATGAAGCCGGGTTACTGCGTTCTATTGACCTCATCACAAATCAAAACAATCTGTATCGTGCACGCATACAAATGGTGTTAAACCAGTTTGATTATGTATTCCGCATGAAAGTATTGGAATTCTATAAAGGCCAGGGCCTGAAATTGTAATTTGAAATTTAATTATTGAAATAATCAAAACTTATGAATAAGAAAATCTGGTGGTTGATAGGTGTTGTTCTTTTGCTCATTGTTGTATTGCTCGTGCTGAAAAAGAAAGGCGTTATTGGAAAAGACAATACCATTAAAGTGGCTGTTGAAAAAATTACTACTCGTACTATTGTTGAAACAGTAAGTGCAAGTGGAAAAGTATATCCCGAAGATGAACGCAGGGTGAGCAGTGATGTGAGTGGTGAAGTAGTGGATCTGTTGGTTCAGGAAGGCGACAGCGTTCGCAAAGGCCAGGTATTGGCAAGGGTTTTTGCAGATGTATTAACATCTAACCGTGACCGTGCTGCCTCTGTGGTTAATCAGCAGGAAGCACAGGTGGGCAATGTGGAAGCATCACTCAGTTCATTTGAAGCCAGGCTCAACCAGGCCAAACAAAACTATGATCGTCAGAAAAAATTGTTTGATGAAAAAGTCATTTCCAAGTCAGAGTTTGAACAGGCAGAAAGTGCATATCTCACCGCAAAAGCCGATTTAAATGCCGCACGTCAGTCGGCTAAAAGCAGCAAAGCAGGTGTGCAAAGTGCAAAAGCTGATTTAAATGCCGCAAACAAAAATCTCTCCCGTACAACCATCATTTCACCAATGGATGGTATTGTATCCTTACTGGCAGTGAAAAAAGGCGAACGTGTGGCCGGTAACAGTTTTAGTCTGGGTACAGAAATTTTACGTGTGGCTGATATGAGTAAGATTGAAGTAAGAGTGGATGTAGGTGAAAATGATATTCCAAAAGTTCATATTGGAGATAGTGCTTATATAGAAGTGGATGCTTACAATAACCGCAAGTTCAAAGGTGTGGTAACACAGATCTCCAGCAGCAGTACATCTGCACAAACAACAACAATAGCCACATCATCCAGCGATGTAACCAATTATAAAGTGTACATCCGTATTGATCCGGAATCATATAAAGATTTAATTGACCCCAAAAAATCAAGAAACCTTCCGTTCCGCCCGGGTATGAGCGCCAGTGCAGATATTATGACCAAACGTCATGAAAATATTCTGGCAGTCCCTATCCTTGCTGTAACAACCAGGGATAAAAACGAAAAGCAGGCCAAAGCAAAAGTGGAAGAAGAAAAAGAAAAGAAAAAAGCACAAGGACAGGATGCCGGTACAGATGCAGTTTCTGTTGATGATCTGGAAGAAGTGGTGTTTGTGGTTGCTGCCGATGGAACAGTGAAGAAAGTTCCAATCCGTACAGATATTCAGGATAACGAATACATCGAAGTTATGAGCGGACTTAAAGAAGGAGACCAGGTGGTAAGTGCACCATATAATACCATCAGCAAAATATTAAAAGATGGAATGAAAGTGAGTGTTGTTCCGAAAGACAAAGTCTACGAAAACAAATAACACATGATAACCTTTTGAAGCACCCGGATTTATCCGGGTGTTTTTTTATAAACTTTTTCAGTCAGGCACGAAGTAGTATATTCGGGCTCTTCAAAATCAACGGTGTGCAGGAAGCAACAAAAAATAAAATAGCAGTTATTGGCAGCGGAAGTTTTGCAACAGCGCTTGTAAAAATCCTGAACGATAATGGCCATACAATTTTCTGGTGTGTGCGTCATGAAAGCATAGTAGAGAACCTGAGGAAATTTAAACACAATCCGGCTTATCTCCGTTCGGCTTCATTTAAAACAGAGTTGCTCAATGTGCTAACCGATGTGGAAGAAACCATTAAGCAGGCCGAGTATATTGTGTTGGCTGTTCCTTCTGCTTACGTGGAACAGGTGCTTGGTAATTTGCCTCCCAGTATTTTTAATGGAAAGAAAGTGATTTCGGCCATTAAAGGATTGGTGCCCGGACACAATGTGTTGCTGAATGATTATCTGCGCAATCAGTTTGGATTTGATATCAATGATTATTATACGATCATGGGTCCCTGCCATGCAGAGGAAGTAGCTTCGGAGAAATTATCTTATCTCACTTTTACCGGTTTGCAGGAAGATGGGGCACAGTGGATTGCCGATCAGTTTAAGAACAGGTACATTAATACAGTTACAAACAACGATGTGTATGGCGTACAGTTTGCAGCCATCTTAAAAAATATCTATGCATTAGGCAGCGGTATTGCACATGGACTGGATTACGGAGATAATTTTCTGAGTGTGCTAATTGCAAATGCTGCCGATGAAATGGCTGCTTTCCTGCGCAAAGTAGGTATCCGTAATATCGAAGTGGGTGTTCACAAAGAACCTATTCCGGGCGTGCAATTGCAGAAAAATCCATATCGTAAATCGGCCAACTATGCAGCCAGTGTATATATGGGCGATTTGCTGGTTACCTGTTATTCACCCTATAGCCGTAACCGTGCATTTGGAACAATGATAGGAAAGGGATACAGCGTAAAAACAGCTCAACTCGAAATGAATATGGTGGCAGAGGGTTACAATGCCTGCCGTTCCTTATATCTCATCAACAAAGAAGTTCATGCCGATGTTCCCATCGCTACAACCATCTACCGCATTTTATGGGAAAACCTGGATCCTGCAACAGGATTCAGACAGGTAGAAGAAACACTCATTTAACTTCGCTCAACAACTGTTAAAGTCGTTAACATACACAAGTAAAAACGGAGTGGTGTGTAACTTTGTGTTGTAATGATTCCTATCTCATTTTCTGGACTGGGCCCTCTGGCTTTATTACTTATGCTTGCATTGGGGATCCTGCATCATTACCTGTCTGGTAAAGAAAGACAGCATTCAGTTAAATAACCGAATTTATAACCAGTAATTGCTATGCCCGGAAACATGATTAAGAAGATCAGAGAAATGCGTAAGATGACACAGGAAGAAGTGGCAAAACAAATGGGCATTTCTCAGAATGCATATAGTAAAATTGAGAATAACATTACGCAGCTCAATGTAAACCACATCCGCCAGATCAGTACGGCATTAAATGTATCGCCTCTGGATTTACTGAAAGATGATTTTGAAATTCATAAGCCATTATCGTTGCAGGCGCAAAGTATCACACGTGAAGTGTTGGTGATGCACCTGGATCAATTAAAGGAAATGCTTCATTCAAAATTGTTCGATAAACATGAACTTTATCCTTTGTTCATGTACCAGTTACAGGCGGCAGAAAACATACTCACCCATATTGATTAAAAGAAAAGATCGGCGGCAATTTTGTCGGCAAACAATTTGCCTTCATTGGTTAGTATGATCGAATTATTTTCGATCAGCATCCATCCGGTGGCAACAAACTGATTTACCTGTTGCTCAAATCCTTGTTTGTTATAGGTGCCCCGTAATTCATCCACTTTCTTCAGATCGCATCCTTCCATTGTGCGGATACTGATCATAATGTATTCGTTTAGTTGCTGTACTGGTGTTAACTCTTCTGTAGTTGCCGGAATGATTCCGTTCTTTATATCACGTATATACTGCTGGTTGTTTGCCACATTCCATTGGCGTGTGCTTCCATTAAATGAGTGGGCAGCCGGACCAATACCCAGGTAAGGAATCCCTTTCCAGTAAGAGCTGTTGTGTTTACTTCTGTGTCCCGGCAAAGCAAAATTAGAAATCTCATAGTGCTCATAACCGGCTTCGTGCATGTACTGCATCAGTTGAAGGAATTGCCGGCTTTGTTTCTCTGCTTCAACCGACTGCAATTCTTTTTTTTCTATCTTTTTGGCCAGCGGTGTTTGTTGCTCCACTGTTAATGCATAACAGGAAATATGCTCAATCTGCTGTTGGGTCACCCATTCCAGTTCTTCCTGCCATTGTTCATCTGTGAGAAATGGCGTTCCATAAATAAAATCGATACTGAATTGGTGAAAGCCTGCATGTCTGGCTTTCTCAATTACATTCCTTGCTTCTTCTGCAGTATGAGCCCGGTTCATCCAACGCAGATCTTCTTCATATAAGGATTGAATACCGATGCTCAATCGGTTGATGCCTGCTGCTTTCCAACCATTCAGTTTTTCATTGGTAACATCATCGGGGTTGGCTTCCAGTGTTATTTCTGCTGCCGGGTTTACGTTCCATTGTTGATGAATGGCTTCGGTAATGGAGGCAATATTATTAATATCCAATAAACTGGGTGTTCCTCCTCCAAAATAAATACTTTCAACAGGAGCACCTGACAGGTACTTGTTTTCGTGTTGTAACTTAAGTTCACTCAATAAAGCAGCTACCAGTTCGTTTTTATAACGCAAACTGGTTGTAAAATGAAAATTGCAATAAGTGCAAGCCTGTTTACAAAAGGGAATATGAATATAAATACCACTCAAAAAGGAAACCTTAATTTAGAGATTCAAAATTACCCCGTTTCTCTTGCATAAACTTTTTGCTTATATAATTATTCTGGTTTGTTTGCAGATGGGCCTTGTCTCTGTTGCACAAACAAACTACCAGTTAAAATACCGGTTTGCAGACACCTTACTGAAACCGGAAACAGTGGGGCTGCAAACAACGTTTACCACAAAAGAGCTATGCGGACAATACATTTTCCAGATACCACAGGTACTGCAACGAAGAGGGTTTATTACGGCATCTGTTGATTCGGTAAAGATGGATTCGGCTGCTGCACAGGTGGTGATCTTCCTGGGACAACTGTACAAATGGAACCGGCTGATTACATCTGGTGTGTCGCCGGAATTGTTGTCGGCAGCTGGTTTCAGGGATAAAAATTTCAACAACCGGTACCTTGATTATACAGTTGTACAACAATTACAGGAACGGATCCTTACCCGGCTGGAAAACACGGGTTATCCTTTTGCCACTGTTTCTTTAGACAGTGTTCAATTAGAGGCAGAGGGCATTACCGCCATACTTAAAGTGAATTCCGGTCCGCAGTACAAAATTGACAGCATTCGTGTTTTCGGAAATGTAACCATCAGTAACCGATTTCTGCAGCGTTACCTTGAAATCACTAACGGTTCTGTGTACCAGAAGCAAAAATTAATGAACATCAGTTCCCGTTTATTACAATTGCCCTATCTCGAAGAGGAACAGAAATGGAATATGAATTTATTAGGCTCCGGTTCTATTTTAAATTTATATCTCAAAAATAAACGGAACAGTCAGATCAATGGTATTGTTGGATTTCTTCCAACAACAGATGCATCGGGGAAATCCAAAGTGAATATATCAGGCGATTTTAATCTCAATCTCAAAAATGGTTTTGGACTGGGTGAGTCGTTACTCATTTTATTTCAGCAAATACAATACAAATCACCACGATTACAACTTTCTTACCAGCAACCCTTTCTGTTTGGTTCTCCCTTTGGTGCAGAATTTTCGTTTGATGGATTTAAAAAGGACACTTCTTTTCTCAATATCAATCTGCAAATCGGCGTTCAGTATGCATTTGGTGGAAACAGAAGTGGTAAAATCTTTTTTCAACAGTTTATCACTACGATTGATTTTATTGATACCACTACTATTCGTAACACCAGGAAATTACCCGCACAAATTGATCAAACCACCACGAATGTGGGTGTTGACTACGAATGGTTCAATACGGATTACCGGTTTAATCCCCGCAAAGGGTTTGATATACGTGCCACTGCTTCGGCTGGTATCCGTAAGCTTCGGCCCAATCCTTCAATCGTAAGTCTGAAGAGCCCAACAGACCCTTCATTCGATTTTCAATCGTTGTATGATTCTGCAGGTGTACGGTCTTATACCTTCCGTTTAAAACTGAATGCAGCTCATTTTATAAAAACGGGAAAGCAAACTACGCTGAAAACGGCCCTGAATGCAGGTTTGGTTCAAAGTCCGCTTTTATTCAGAAATGAATTGTTTCAACTGGGTGGATTCAGAATGCTGAGAGGGTTTGATGAAGAAAGTATTTTCGCTTCTTCCTATCTGGTTGCAGCAGCAGAGTACCGGTTATTAACCGGACTCAACAGTTATTTGTATGCTTTTACAGACGGGGGATGGGTTCGTAATAACAGTCAGCTTGCCAATACCAGTTCCCGCTTTCTGGGACTGGGACTGGGGATGGCTTTTGAAACAAAGGCTGGTATTTTCAATCTCAGTTTTGCATCAGGTAAAAGAGACCAGGAGGCTTTTAACTTCAGGCAGACAAAAATTCATTTCGGATACCTGAATTTTTTCTGAGAAGCTTGCTTTTCAAATTGATGCAATATCCGAACCCCTTAATTTTGTGATCTCCTCATGCGACTCATACTTTTTGTTTGTTTTTTGTTTCTGAACATATTCTGCCAGGCACAGGATTCGTTAAATATTACTCCTGCTTCAGGTGGTTCTTCAGATACAGTAATTGTGCAACAACAAACGGTCATCCAGTTACAACTTCCGCCATTTGATTCGTGCAAACAGGAGGTGTTGAAGAAATTGCATTTGAATATTTTTTCTCAGGCACAGGTATTTAACGAAGAGAAAAAAACAGATAGAAACAAGGACTGGCTTTTTTACTATACGTTAGGTCTGTTGCTCATCTTTGGGTTACTGCGGCTGAGCTACCCCCGCTACTTTAAGGATTTGTTCCGTTTCTTTTTCCGCACATCACTCCGTATTAACCAGATACGTGAGCAATTGGTACAATCGGGTCAGCAATCTTTATTCTATAATATTTTCTTCGGCCTTTCATTTGGACTCTATGTATACCTCCTCAGCAACTATTATCATGTGGCTACGGAGCTGGATGCCTGGATGATTCCTGTTGTAGCGGCAGCGGCTTTACTGTTACTTTATGCTGGCAAATATTTTTTCATGCGCCTCAGCGGATGGCTGTTTAATATCAGCACCGCTACAGAAACCTATACTTTCATTGTGTTTCTGATAAACAAAGTGGCTGGCATTGCCATTCTTCCATTCATTGTCCTCATTGCATTTGCTCCTCATGAAGTGGTGGCTGTATCACTTACACTGTCATTTATACTGGTGAGCGGACTCTTTCTCTACCGTTTTTTAAGGGCGTATCAACCCGTTCAGTCAGAAGTTAAGGTGAGCCGTATACATTTCATGATCTATTTCCTGGCTGTTGAAATAGCGCCCCTGCTGCTTATTTACAAATTGCTGATACGTTTTATGTAAAAGAATGTATGTACCTTTGCAGAAATTTTCCCGACAGGTATGGAAAAAAGCGGGCAGAAGACACTTAAATCAAAGGCGGTTAAATCTATTTTAATCACACAGCCTAAACCGGAGTCAGATAAGTCGCCATATTTCGAATTAGCGAAGAAATACAGTGTGCAATTATCATTCCATCCGTTTATCAGGATTGAGGGTGTTTCATCTAAAGATTTCCGGAAACAAAAAATTGAGATAGCAGCTTATTCTGCTGTTGTTTTCACCAGTCGTCATGCAATTGACCACTTCTTCCGCATCTGTGAAGAAATGAGGGTGGCAGTTTCACAGGACACTAAGTATTTCTGCATTACCGAAGCGGTGGCCTTATATCTTCAGAAATTTATTTTATACAGGAAACGCAAAGTGTTTTATGGTGCCGATGGTACCAATAAAAGCCTTTTTGATGTGATCAATAAACATAAAAGCAACGAACGCTTCCTGTATCCTTGCAGTGAAAATGCAGATAATGAGATTGTGGGTTGGTTGCGTTCCAATGGTTGCGAATTTGCCACGCCGGTACTTTACAAAACTGTAAGTAATGATGTAAAGGAAGTGGTGGAGAAAGGGAATTTTGATATGATCTGTTTTTTCACTCCAAGTGGTGTAAAAAGCCTGTTTGAAAACTTGCCCAAGTACAAACAAAACGGAACATTCATCGGTGCTTTTGGTGCCAACACATTCAAAGCGGTGGAAGAAGCCGGATTGAAACTGGAAATCAAGGCTCCTGAACCAATGGCTCCCAGTATGGTTTCTGCACTGGATCGCTTCCTGGCCGGGTTAAAAAAATAATCTTCCACAGAGTCGTTGTCTTTCAACAGCTGTTATCATATTTGCTGAATGATGCAGCATACGAACCGTTTAATTAACGAAACAAGTCCGTATTTACTCCAACACGCTCACAATCCTGTAGACTGGTATCCATGGGGCGATGAAGCTTTACAACGTGCTAAAGAAGAGAACAAACCCATCCTGATCAGTATTGGTTATTCTTCCTGTCATTGGTGCCATGTTATGGAACGGGAAAGTTTTGAAGAAGCTTCTACTGCTGCATTGATGAACCGCCATTTCATCAATATCAAAATTGACAGGGAAGAACGGCCCGATCTGGATCATATCTACATGGATGCAGTGCAGGCAATGACGGGCAGTGGTGGCTGGCCCCTGAATGTATTTCTCACCCCCGATCTCAAACCATTTTATGGGGGTACTTATTTTCCTCCGTTGCGGGCCTACAATCGTGCATCCTGGAAAGAAGTATTGCATGGCGTAGCCGATGCTTTTCAAAACCGCAGAGAAGAAATTGAAGAGCAGGCCAATAACCTGGTTACACATCTCGCCAATTCCAATTCGTTTGGGGCAGATTTATTGCACAATAATCTGGTTCCTGCACATGAGTTGTTTCATAGCAGTATGCTGGAGGACATGTTTGTAAACATCATGAAAACGGCCGATAGAGAGTGGGGAGGGTTTGGAAGAGCGCCCAAATTTCCGCAAACATTCGTCATCCGGTTCCTGCTTCAGTATTATAACAGCACAGGCAATAAAGAAGCGCTGGATCAGGCCTGTTTAAGTCTGGATAAAATGATCATGGGAGGCATTTATGATCATGTGGGAGGCGGATTGGCCCGTTATAGTACCGATGCAGAATGGCTGGTGCCGCATTTTGAAAAAATGTTGTACGATAATGCATTGTTGCTGATGGCGCTTTCCGATGCTTATAAAATCACCAACCGGGAAGAATATAAAATTGCTATACAGGAAACCATTGCTTTTGTTGAACGGGAAATGTTGTCCCCCGAAGATGGATTTTATTCGGCACTGGATGCCGATAGCGAAGGTGTGGAAGGGAAATACTATACCTGGCAGGAAGAAGAAGTGCGCCGGGTATTGGGTAGTGAAGCCGATCTTTTCTGCAACTATTATAACATCACAGCACAGGGCAACTGGGAAGAAACGAATATACTTTGGGTAAAAAAACCGAAACAGCAGTTTTGTAGTGAGAATAAGATAGATACAGAATGGTTTGAAGAGTGGAGAAAAGCGAATCTTGAAAAATTATACCAGGTGCGTAGCGGACGAATTCGTCCTTTGCTCGACGATAAAATCATTCTCGGCTGGAATGCATTGATGAATCAGGCACTTTGCATGGCGTTTGAAGCAACTGCACAGGAACGTTACCGTGAGCTGGCACAACGAAACATGAAATTTATGCTCAGCTCATTTAAGAATGATAAAGGACAATTTCATCATACGTATAAAAATGGGGAGGCACGTTTTAATGCCTACCTGGATGACCTTTCTTTTCTCATCCATGCCTTGATTTCATTACAGGAAATAACTTCAGATATTGCGTATTTGCATGAGGCAGAAAAAGCAGCTCAACTCGTTACCGATTTGTTTACCGATAGCGAGTCTCCTTTTTTGTTTTTCACACAAAAAAATAGCGAACATTTGGTAGTTAGAAAAAAAGAGGTGTATGATGGCGCTTTGCCTTCAGGAAATGCAGAAATGGCGCATGTTTATAATTATTTGGGTATTATATTTGCCCGATCGGAATGGGTGAACAAAAGTGTTCAGATGCTGGGTGCGTTAAAGGATGCAGTGGTAAGGTACCCAGCCTCATTTGGAAATTGGGGGCTTTTACTGGCAAATCAGGTTCAGGGTTTTTTTGAAATTGCAGTTACCGGGCAGGATTTCCAGAAAGGACGAGACGAAGTGTTGAAACTGTACTTGCCTAATAAAGTGATGCAGTCAGCCAGGTCAGGTAACGATCAATTCCCATTATTAGAACGGAAAGGAAAAGGGGAAGATGGCCCGTTGTTATTTTATCTCTGTAAGCAATATGCCTGTGGTCTTCCGGCAGAAAATATGGAAGATTTCATGGAAATTTTGAAATCGGAGCGGAAATAGACAATAAAAGTATACACGTAGCGTTATGAAATAGCCTTATTAAAACATTTTGATATTTAAAAAAATAATATTAGCATTGCGGATGAAACGGACGAAATTCGTAGAGGATTTCGTTATTTTTGTCCAATACCTATTAGAAAATAAATACTCGACAATGAAGAACCGACTCTTGAGTTGCCTTTCTTTCGCCGCATTATCCCTACTCGCAGCCAGCTGCGGCAAATCCAAGTCAGCAAATACTGCCAGCAATGGCCAGTTAATGGGTGTAGCCTATGGAGCTCCTGCAGGTATTTCCAAACCTTATGGTATGGTGCATATCCCTCAGGGTACCTTTCATATGGGACCCAGCGATGAGGATATCAACTACGCTTATACAGCCCGTAACCGCCAGATGTCTATTAACGGATTCTGGATGGATGTAACGGAAATCACAAACAGTGAGTACAAGCAATTTGTATATTATGTACGTGACTCTATTGCAGCCACTCTTCTTGGTTATAAGGATGCCAAAACCGGCAATCTGGATCCAAAGAAAATGGCTGGCATCTGGAAAGAGAAAAACGTGTACGAAAAATTAGGGCAAATGATGCTGGCTCCGGATGATCGTTTGTATGGCCGCATGGAAATTGACCCCGACAAATTAATTTACCAGGAAGAATATCTTGATTATAAAGCTGCGGCTTATCGTAAACCCAACGAGCCCCGTTCTAAATTCATTGTAAAGAACCCGGTTAAGATTTATCCCGATACCCTGGTGTGGGTTCGTGATTTCTCTTACAGCTATAATGAACCTATGAGTGTTCGCTACTTCTCTCATCCTGCTTTTGCAAATTACCCTGTAGTAGGAGTAAACTGGAAACAGGCAACCGCATTTTGTAACTGGCGCACACGCTATCTCAATGGATTCCTGGAGTCTAAAAAGAAAGCTACCGAATCAAGCTTCCGTCTGCCTACAGAAGCAGAATGGGAATATGCTGCAAGAGGTGGTCGTTCACAATCCATGTTCCCCTGGGGTAACTATTATCTCCGTAACCGTAAAGGATGTTTAATGGCCAACTTCAAACCAGGCCGTGGTAACTATCCGGAAGACGGTGGTTTTTATACAGTTCGTGCCGACGCATACTGGCCAAACGATTTTGGCCTGTATAATATGGCCGGTAACGTAGCAGAATGGACAGGGTCTCTCTATTATGAAGGTGGATACAACTTCGCTCATGACATGAACCCTGATATCCGTTACAATGCTAAAGATTCTGATCCTCCCCGTATGAAACGTAAAGTAACCAGAGGAGGAAGCTGGAAAGATGTAGGTTATTTCCTGCAAACAAGTACTCGTAACTATGAGTACCAGGATACAGCCAAATCTTATATAGGCTTCCGCTGTGTTATTGATTTGCCACCTACCATGCGTAAAAAGTAATCGATTTTTTAAACAAATAAAAACCCACCCGACGACTTTTCAGAACAATAACCGTTGCTGAACGGATCGTCATCTTTGAATCATCATTATAAAACCAACTCTTATGGCAGTTTCTCAATCCACCGAAAAAATCTCAAACATTATTGTATCTCTTGGTGCGGCAGTTGTAATCTTTGGTGCATGGGCTAAAATCCTTCACCTTTCATTTGCCGATATGATGCTTACTATCGGTCTGTTGACTGAAGCAGGTATCTTCCTTGTTTATGCGTATCTCTCAACCCAAGGATATGGCCTTCACGGAGCTGAAGAAGGTGGTGGCGGTAAAGCTGCCGGAACTCCTGCACTTGCTTCTTTGGATAAAATGCTTCAGGATGCAGATATCACTCCTGCCAACCTGAAATCATTGAGCGATAACTTCCAGAAGTTGAACACAACTGTTGGTGGTTTAAAAGAAGTGGGTGATGTGGTTTCTGCAACTGGTGACTTAAGCGCTAAAACAAAAGAAGCTGCTAATGCGATTGGTGGTATGAAAGATGCTTACCAACAGGCTGCTGCTTCTGTTTCTGCATTCAACAGTGCTGCAGAAGGTACTAAGCAATTTCACGAGCAGGTTCAAAGCATGACTAAAAATCTCAGTTCTTTAAATACTATTTATGAATTAGAGTTACAGGATACCAATAACCATCTGAAAGCGATGAATAAGTTCTACGGTAATCTGGTTCAGGCTTCTGAGGCTATGCAGGGAAGTGTTGATGATGCGAAAAAAGCGCATGATCAAATCGCATCTCTTGCGAAAAACCTCGGTACCCTCAATAACATCTATGGTAATATGATCAATGCCATGCAGGGTAGATAATTGAATGTGATTCAGAAAGAAAACCAGTAACCAGAACAAAATCAAAATCAGAACAACATGGCACTTCCTAAAGAGCCCCGGCAGAAGATGATCAACCTGATGTACCTGGTGTTAACAGCTTTGTTAGCCCTGAACGTATCAGCAGAGATCATCAATGCCTTTAAAGTGGTGGATAACTCACTTACCACTACAAGCAGGGTGGTAAACGCCTCTACAGAAACAATTATGGCATCTTTCGAAGAAAAAATGAAAGATCCTACAACATTAGAAAAAGCGAAACTCTGGATGCCCAAAGCACAGGAAGCCGTTCGTTTATCAAAAGAAATCTCCGATCTCATTGAAAGCATCAAATTGAAAATTAAAGTTGGTGCAGGCTTTGATCCGGCTAATCCGGAAGGAGGCTTCAAAGAAGATAATATTGATGTGGCTACCCGTATTATGGATAAAGAAGGAGAAGGCGAAAAACTGAGAAAGAAACTGGAAGAATACAAAACAAAAATTCTGGCGCTTGATCCCGAAGTTGGTAAAGCAATGGAAAAAAGTATTCCCCTCGACCTTACTATTCCTAAAGTTAGCAACTCAAAACTGGGTAATGTTACGTGGACAATGGCTTACTTCCATATGACTCCAACTGTAGCTGCCTTAACAATGCTCAGCAAATTCCAGAACGACGTGAAAACTACCGAAAACCGTATGGTAAATGAATTCCATAGCAGAGTGGGACAGGTAGTGGTACGTTTCGACAAATTTGCTCCGATTGTGGGTGCAAACTCTACTTATCTTTTCCCCGGACAGGAATTACAAATCACTGCCGGTATTGGTGCCTTTAACACCAAAGCATTACCCCAGGTAACAATTGGTGGTCGTGCGGTACCAATGGATGAAAATGGCGTAGCCGTTTATAAAACTCCGGTTGGAAACAGCAGTGGCAGTGTACCTGTAATTATCCGTTATAAAGATCAGGACGGTAAAGATCAGGTCAGTGAATCAAAAATTGAATATACCGTAGGTACTCCAACAGGCGCATTCGTAAGTGCTGAAAAAGTAAAAGTATTGTATATCGGTCTGGATAATGAACTGGCAGTGACCGGTGGTAACGTAGGTGATGAGAAAGTTAGTGCTTCAATCAATAACGGATCACTGAAAAAAATTGGTCCTGGAAAGTATGTTTCCAATCCATCCTCTCCAGGTACAGCTGTTGTAACTGTAAATGCCGATGGTAAAACCTCATCCTTTACATTCCGTGTGAAAACCGTGCCCGATCCTACACCTATGGTGGGGGCCAGCACCGGAGGTCGTATGCCTGCCAACGTATTTAAAGCACAGCAAGGTATTCGTGCCGATTTAAAGGATTTCGTATTTGAAGGTGTAAACTTTACAGTGACCAGCTTTACATTTTACGCTACAGGAGCCGGTTTCCAGGAATCACCAGGTGTAAGACCCGGTATTCAGGGAAATTCATTCGGGCCCGTACAGGATCTGATCAACCGCTGTCGCCCAGGTACAACAGTTGTACTGGATGAAATTAAAGCAGTTGGCCCCGGTGGCAACACACGAAAACTGCCCACAATTGCGTTTAACTTGTATTAAACCATAAATATGAAAATGAAAAACCTTTGCCTGTTATTAATTGCTGTTGCTTTAGGCTTCAGTAGTAATGTGGTTGCGCAGAAAAGGAAGAAGACAACAACAAAAACTTCTTCCGGTTATGGAAATCAGTCTGGTTACGGAAACCAGTCGGGTTATGGCAATCAACAGCAAAACCAACAGCAGTCATCTGGTTACGGAAATCAGCAACAATCTTCTGGCTACGGTAATCAGTCCGGTTATGGTAACAATAACCAGCAGCAGCAAACAAATAAGCCACAGGCAAATGTACCCATCGTTGTAGTACCATCCAGTGGGGGTAGCATATTTGATACGATCAAACCTTCTTTAAGAAATGATGCGTCTATTGAACGTAATCTCATCAAAGACCGTGCACCTCTGGTATATGAACCTATCCGTGAGGATGATGCCGTTTACCGTCAGCGGGTATGGAGGGAAATTGACACTCGTGAAAAAATGAATCTGGCTTTCCGTTACAGTGCCGATGAAGATAATGGTAATCAACGTTTTATCTCTATTCTTCTGAAAGCAATCCGTAGCAGGGAAATCACTGCATTTGATCCTCAGGCAGATGATCGTTTCACAACCCCCATGACTCCAACAAAGGTTATGGAAGCATTCTCAGGAGGTCTTGATACCGTTCCCGTATACGACATGAATGGCGATATTTCAAAATACGAAGTACGTCAACGTGAAGTGGATCCTGATAGTATCTACCGGTTCCGTGTAAAGGAAGAATGGGTATTTGACAAAGAATCATCCCGTATGTTTGTTCGTATAATCGGTATTGCGCCAATGAAGCGTTTAACAAGAAGCGACGGTACAGATCTGATTCCTGGTCAGCCTGAATATGCGCCTATGTTTTGGGTATATTATCCCGATTGCCGCCCGGTTTTTGCCAAATATGAAGCATTTAACGGTAAAAACTTCGGTGCCCGCATGACCTGGGAAGAACTATTCGAAAACAGAATGTTCAGCAGCTATATCACTAAATCAACATTAGATAATCCTTACGACAGAACTCTTCGTTCTTATATTAAGGATCCCATTCTCCGCCTGCTGGAAGGAGAGAATATTAAAGAGAAAATCTTCAACTACGAACAGGATCTCTGGTCGTACTAAGGTCAAATTATATTCAAAAGAAAAGGCTATCGGTAACGATAGCCTTTTCTTTTTGAGTTATACTGCAACCTTCGGGTTTTCGAAAAATCAGGATAGAAAATATTTCTGAATGAGCAGAATCATGAATTATTTTTAAAAATACCCTTTAAGTAGTATTGCATTTCTGCTTTCATTTCGTATCTTCGTTACGGTTTTTCATAGGATATTGGATTTTAAAGACGGGGCTGGATATCTATCCTGGCCCCATTTTTTTACTTCTCATTGAACGGCTTCTGATTATTTTTCATTTCTGAAATAGTTTATCAACAATCCTGTTTTTGCGTTTCCAATAACTGCTTCCAGCTCTTCTTTGCTTGCTTTTTTAATATTTGAAACTGATTTGAAGGTCTTCAATAAGGCCTCAATACTTTGTTCTCCAATTCCCTCAATCTGTTCCAGTTCGTTTTTAAAAGTGCCTTTGCTCCTCTGATTGCGGTGGAAAGTGATCCCAAAACGATGTACTTCATCCCTGATGCGTCTCAATAGCTGCAAAGAACTGCTGTTGTAAGGGAGCTTGAGTGATTCCTGATCGCCGGTAAAAAAAATCTCTTCAACATTTTTGGCCAGCCCCACCACCGTTACCAGTTGTTCTATACCTAATTGCTTAATACTTTCATTAGCGGCCGATAGCTGCCCTTTACCGCCATCTATGACGATAAGCTGAGGTAGCTGCTGTTTTTCGTCAATGAGGCGTTTATACCGCCTGTAAACGACTTCCTGCATAGATGCAAAATCGTTGATACCTGTTACTGTTTTAATATTGAAATGCCTGTAATCGTTTTTACTTGGTAAACCATTCTTAAAACATACCATTGCCGAGACAGGATAGCTTCCCTGGAAATTGGAGTTATCAAAACATTCAATATGAACCGGGAGATCCTGAAGGTGTAAATCAATCTGCAGTTGTTCAAGTACACCCCTCGCAGCTGAATTCTTTTCCTTTAGATGAAGCGTTTTCTTACGCTGATATTCCTGTAAAAAATAGCTTACATTCTTTTGTGACAAGTCAAGCAGTTGTTTACGGGGACCGCTTTTGGGTACAATGACTTTAATGTTTGTTGGTAGCTGTTCAATTTCAAACGGAAGAATCAGTTCATGGGCATTGCTTTTAAACTGATCTCTTATATAGTTGATCATGAATTCTAATACTTCCTGTTCGGTTTCATCCAGTTTACATTCAATCTGCAGATTTTCTGTTTGAATGATAGCGCCATTATTCACCATGAGATAATTAATAAAAGCATATTGATCATGGCGGATGATACTGAAAACATCGGCATTGCCCATTCGTGCATTGACTACTGTTGACCTGGCCTGGTAACTTTCAAGATGTTCCATCTTTTTACGCATAATTTCGGCTTTCTCAAACTGAAGATTGGCCACATACTGCTGCATCTCCGTTTTCATATAACGCAGCACCGGCGCCAGGTTTCCACTTAACAGATTTTTTACCTGTTCCAGTTCCTGGTTATAATCTTCCTGCGTTTGTAAACCTTCACAAGGACCCTTACAGTTTCCCAGGTGATATTCCAGGCATACTTTAAATTTTCCTTTTGCGATATTGGCCTCTGATAAATGAAGCTTGCAGTTTCGTAAGGGGATATTCTGCCGGATAAAATCAATCAGCTCTCTCACTTTTGCAACGGAGGTGAAAGGACCTAAATATTGAGACCCATCTGCCAATTTTCTTCTTGTGAGAAATACTCTTGGAAAAGGTTCTTTTTTTATAACAATAAAAGGATAGGTTTTATCATCTTTCAGGTCAATATTAAAAACGGGCTTAGATTGCTTGATTAATGAATTCTCAAGTAAAAAAGCATCTTGTTCAGATGAAACAATGGTGAAGTCAATGGAATGGATCCTTCTTACCAGTTCTTTGGTTTTGTTTGAAACCTGTGTTTTTGTAAAATAGCTGGAAACCCTTTTGCGCAGGTTTTTTGCTTTGCCAACATACAGTAATTTATGGTTAGCATCAAAGTATTTATAAACGCCGGGTTGCGTTGGAACAGAGGATGCTATTTGCCGGAATTCTTCTGCCGTCATATGGTTAGTCGTTCCACTTGATTTTTATATTTTCTGTTTTCTCTGGCTGATCTTTTTTTGAAATAACTGTAATTAAAGAACATCCTTTGTTATTGCTCCAGAAAAGTTGTTGTGTAAGCGAAGAATCAGGTTGATTATCTTGTCTCACGAGATATACCTGTTTGATATTATTATCTTCAGGATTTACATAAATATCGATACGCTGCACAGGAACTTTTTTATTAACTGCATTATAGGTTACAGTAATGAGGTTGAGACTTGCGTCTGCGAATGAAGTTTCCTCATAGGTTTTTTCAAACAATCCTTGTTCCAGTTCCGGCGCCAGAAAAGGTGTTACAATATTCCTGATATCCTGATTTTTCAAATAAAAAGAATCAATGTGTGCTGAATCTCTTTCAACCGTTTTCAAGAGCTGGAAAGGAACCGTATCAAGATAAGCCAATTGACCTTTGAGATAGGATGGGATATTGATGTATGTAATTTCTTTACGTGGATTCTTATTCTTACAAGCCTGAAGAGAAAAGAATGAAATGAATGTTAACAGAAGATAATTCCTGATCATTCTGTAAAATTATTAAATCTCTTTCTTCTATGGTGAAGATTCGCAGATCTCAGGCCGAAAATTATTTACCAATTGTTTTAATGAAGCCCAGTTTAAATCCGTAATCCACCAGGTGTTCCTTGATTGGGTATTTGTCGTCTGAATTGGAGAAGATCTGATAACGCAACTGTGGCCCGGCCTGTAATTGAAACCCATTCATGTTCCAACGAATAAAAGTTTCCAGGGCTGTATTGAGATTCATGCGGCTTAACAGATCGGGAGCTTTTATATAATTCTTATAATCACTGGTGATGAGGTAGCCAGTAGCTTTAAGCAGGTACGATGGCTGAATATTGGTTGCCAGGTACAAATTCACTTTTTGGTCTCCGGTTATATGATATTCAATGCCAATAGGAATTGATAACTGCATCGTTTCATTAGGCACATCTTCAGCAAAATTCGGATTATTAGCAAGTGTTGTGATGCGCTGCATGCTTCCGTAATAGTTCAATGCTACGGTTGTTACTTCAGGTGCTGATTTGGAGGCAAACACCAGGTACTTGGTATAATTATACTGGATACCGGTTCTGAAATTAATTTTTTTAGATACTGGTAACAATACAGTTGCCCCCATTTCCCACCCGGTAGATGATTTGTGCAAAACGGCACTTTCCGGGTCTACAATACTATTTCCAAATGAAAATTTATTTTCACTTATAAGAACCCTGTAGCTTACTGATGGAGTTATATACAGTTGTAACTGATTTTTAAGTTTCGGTTTTTGAAACATTGGGATGCTTACTTCATAATTCAGATCGGCATCTGTTTTATTTTCTGTAATTGTTTCTGCAGGTGTGGGTTCCGATACTTCAGTTACCGAGTTGGTCAACAGTGTTGTTTCCTGATCTGCTGTAACCGGAGCCTGCCATTTTTCAACTATTGCAGGATGCCGTTCATTTTTCACCATTTGTAAGGAGGAGATTTCTGCTGCAGCCCCTGTATTCAACAGTTCAGTAGTTTCAGCTTCAGATGTATGGCTCAGCATTTCTGTTTGAACAGTTGTATGTTCACTTACGATATTGTCATCGCCGTTGGCTATAGAAGGTAACTCCGGCTTAGAAACAACTGCTGTACTTGTTTGAGGGGATTTCTTCCTCTCTGTGGAAACAATAATAGGTTGATCCGGGTTGGGTTGATTAAGGGCTAAGGAAGATTCTGCGGGAGTAATGAAACGGGTTTTTGCTAAACGATCCTGATGTGTGGATGTAATAATGCTGAGAGACGTGAATGTAACAATCAAAACAGTGATTACCGATCTGTAGAAATACAATTCAGAACGGTTCAGTTGTTTTTGTATAGCCTTCCATGAACGGTCAGATGGGTACATACGGTACTCGTCTGCTTTCTGTTTTAACAGGTGTTCAAATGAATCATCTTGGTACATAAAACGCTCCATAGTCAGTTTCTGTTTTGGTACGAATCTCAAAACCGAGGATGGGCTGCTGCAACCCATTCACCATGTTTTTGAGGCTGAAAAATGATCCGTTTCTGAATCAGGATCTGTTCCAGCATCGCTTTTGCTCTGGTATACTGCGAGCGGCTGGTACTTTCTTCTATATCCAGCATCTGCGCAATTTCTCTGTGCGAATAACCTTCAATCGCAAACAGGTTCAGAACGGTTCTGTAACCAACGGGTAATGTCCTGATACATTCTGTTACCTGCTTTGCCTGGATAATAGAAGGAACACTGTCTTCTCTTATCTGTACAACCTGCGCCTGGCTTATATCCACACTGTCGTTGAACTTCTTGTGCTTTTTAAGATGGTTGATACAGGTGTGAACGATAATCCGCCTGATCCAGCCTTCAAAAGAGCCTTTTCTCTGAAATTGGTGAATTTGTGAAAACACCCGGATGAAGCCTTCCTGCAACATATCTTCTGCGTCTTCCCGGTTACGGGCAAAACGATAACATACCGCCAGCATTTTGGGACTGTACTGGTAGTACAATTCCTCCTGTGCCTTTGGTTTGTTTTGAAGACACCCTTGTAAGATTGCTTCTTCCGTCATTAACGAGAGGGTTTGCAACCCTGAATTTAGACAATTTATATTAAAAAACCGCTGCTTTTCCCACGTATTTCGTGACAAAAACAGCGGTTTAAAACCTTGTTTAACGTTTAAAGCTTAGCTCTGAGTGTGATTATAAAATTTCTGCCCGGAGCGGAAAAACCGGAAGCAAAATACCTGTAGTTTCTATCGGTAATATTCTCAACCGCTAACTGAACGGTGAAATGCTGGTTCAGGGTATAAGCAGAACGCAGATTGAGGGTTACCCAGCCGGGCATCCCATCTTTGGTTGCGTATTGTGCATTATCCTCTCCATCTGCATTGTAATCATTGAGGTGTTTCCATCCGTTGTACAATGAAAACAGTTCCAGCATTAATTTCTTTTGCTGGTATTGAATGCTTGTTTTCCCAAATACAGGAGGAATGTGGTCCAATGGTTTTGAACTAACATTCCGGTTCAACAGTAAATAACTGCCATTGCTTTGCTTCTCATATACAGCAGATGTTTTTGAAGCATCAGTTTCAAACCTTCCTTTTGTATAGTTGATGGTGCTGCTGAAAAGCAAGGACTTTGTGAATTGAACATACAGCGCTGCAGTAAATCCATAAACATACGCTTTGTTGGCATTTGAGTTGGCCAACACCTGGCTTTTCACTCCGTAATAAATAACCGAGTCCTGACCATTTAAGCGGAAAGGAGTTTTTACTAACGCATCACGGAACCAGGTATAAAAACCAGAGAGTTCAATTTTTGTTTTTGAACCAAGCTTCTGGCTGATTCCCAAATCAAGTGAGTATGTTTTCTCAGGTTTGATATCTGGATTGGGCACAACCAATTGCCGGGCCGAGGTACTGGATTCAAAAATCTTGGCCAGGTCATCTACATTCGGTGCACGGAAACCGGCCGAAAAGTTGACAGAAATTTTTGAGCCGGCAACAGGTAAATAAACCAGCCCGATATTTCCGGTAAAGGCTGTATTGGTTTGCTTAATTTCTGTATATGGCAAATGGAAGAGAAGAGCCGTATCCACTAAAGTGGAACGCAGGTAGATGGATTGTACACGAAGCCCGTCATTGAGCACCAGCTTCTTGTTTTTAAATTTATAAAGATGCTGTGCATACAAACCAAGATTGTTCATTTTGTTTGTACCATCCGGATAGCGGGTATCAAGTTTTGTAACCGAACCTGTAGTAAGATTTGTTCTGGTTGCTGTTGATTTCAGATCGTTAAATTGCCCGTCGGTCCCAAAGGTTAATTCATGAGCTTGCCATGTTTTTCTTACATCAATAACAAATCCGAAAACATTTACGGTTTCAACCCTGCTGTCGAAACGGTCATAACGTTTAAATTCTCTCGTTTGCCTGCTTTCTTCAATGTTTTGATAGTTGATATTAATAGTAACAGCATCGAAGACTCCCGGATTATTAATACTAAGATCGTAAGCTCCTAATAAACGTTTTTGCGGGCCATAAAACCATTCGGCATAGCGTAATGTGTTGCCAATACTTCCGTCAAAGTTTCTGGTGTCTTGTAAACGATCATAACGGGGAACATTCGTTGTGTTTGAATACTGAAAATTGAGTGTATGCGATATTTTATCCGATTGTTTAAACAGGATTTTTTGAAGGATGTCCCATTGCCGGTATCCGGAAAATTTCTGAACAAGCGGATTGCTGTTTTTTAGTACAGTATCCCTGTTGTTGATAGTGGTAACAAAGGAATCTCTGCTTCCAAATCGTGGATAATCTTTGTGATAGTTTGCTCCCATTCGCATATCTCCAAAGTCGCTGAATGAATAGGATTGCAGCCAGGCAAATCGTTTACCTCCTATATTCAAATCTGCATGTACTGTTTTTTCTTCATTGGCAGAACTGTAACGCACATATGCATTGCCGGTTGTTTGTGTTTTTCCTGTTGCAGAAAGTTTTGGTGCTTTTGTTCTGAAATGAATAACGCCACCCAATGCATCGCTTCCATATAGAGTGGAAGCCGGACCATACATTACTTCTGCCCGTTCCAGCATATTCTGATCTATGGTTATTGCATTTTGCAAGTGCCCGGAACGATAAATCAGGTTGTTCATGCGTACGCCATCTATTACTAATAAAACCCTGCTGGCTTCAAACCCACGCAGTACGGGACTGCTGCCACCTTGCTGGCTTTTTTGTACAAACACATTGCCGGTGTTTAGTAACAGATCTCCGGTGTTCTGTGCATTTACAGTGGCAATAAATTTTGAACTGATGACATCGATTCGTTGGGCGATATTTAATTTACGCTCGGGAAATTTGCTGGCGCTGATAACTACTTCGTTGAGTTCCTTTACTGTATCCTGGTTGTTTTTTCCCTGCCCAAAGGAAATGTAAGGCAATGCTACTGCATATAGCAATAACAGTATGTTTTTATTCATTACTGCATTTTTAGTTTGGTAATTAATTAACAGGTTACGTGTGTAACCATAAGAATTATCGATTAACTAAAAACAGCATCGGGGGGAGGTGTTTGAACAGGTAAAGGGTTTGTTAGTATATGGGGGAAGGTAAGCATCGGGGTTGGCTTGCTTCCTTTTACAAAAGGAAAACGGAAGGAGTGGCTTCTGATAGGAAAAAGAGGAAGATGGCTTAGCTTCAAACCGGCTTCTTCTTTCTTTTCAGTCTGGTGATTTCTGATATTATAAACCAATTCATCTTCTTTATGGTCGTATAACCCTTTGACAATTGCCATCTCGTTTTCAAAACGAATAGATTTTACATCAAATAATTTTCCGTCAACCAGGAGCTCCTTATTCTTTTTAAACCAAACCAGCTTTCTTTTTTTTAAGTGTAGCGTTTGTAAGGATTCTTTTTCCATACGGTGGAGCATCCGCTGCCTGTTTACAATTTGTTTCAACTGAAGCAATGCAGGGGAAACAGCGGATGCTGATAAAATCACCAATAGTATAAAGACTATATATTTTACGGAAGTCTTCATTAAATTAATACATCTCCGGTCATTTCTTTTGGCACTGGCAATTCCATCATGGTAAGAATTGTAGGAGCTAAATCACCCAACTTGCCAGCTTTGATTTCGCCTTTCCATTCTTTATCTATAATAAAGAATGGAACCAGGTTTAATGTATGTGCAGTATTCGGCGTGCCATCTTCATTAATCATATAATCGGCATTTCCATGATCGGCAGTGAGGAACACAGTATAGCCATGCTCCAATGCTGCTGTCACCACACGCTTCACACATTGATCAACCGTTTCGGCTGCTTTAATGGCAGCACTGAATACACCTGTATGTCCAACCATATCTGTATTGGCATAATTCAGACAAATGAAATCGGCTGTTTCATTTTCTATTTCAGGCACAATGGCATCTGTGAGGCCAAATGCACTCATTTCCGGCTGCAGGTCATAGGTGGCTACTTTAGGAGATGGCACCATAATACGGCTCTCGCCTTCAAAAGGCACTTCACGTCCACCACTGAAGAAGAAGGTTACATGCGGGTATTTTTCAGTTTCTGCAATACGTATTTGTTTACGGTTGTTATTCTGTAATACTTCACCCAGGGTATTATTCAGGTTATCGTTTTCAAAAATCACATGAACATTGCTGAATGTTTTATCATACTCTGTCATTGTAGTATAATGAAGATTCAGTTTATGCATATTGTGTTCAGGAAAATCTGTTTGTGTGAGTACTTGTGTGATCTCACGGCAACGATCTGTACGGAAGTTGAAACAAAGCACTGCATCACCTTCTTTAATAGCAGCATCGGGAGTGGTGGAGTTAATAATGGGCAGGATAAATTCATCTGTCACGCCATTGTTATAGGAGGTAACCACGGATTTCAAAACATCATCTGTTAAAGTGCCTTCCCGTTTGGTTAAGGCATCGTAAGCCAGTTTCACACGCTCCCATCTTTTATCACGGTCCATTGCATAATAGCGACCTGTAACTGAAGCGATCTTTCCGGTAGTCTGGTTGAGGTGATCCTGCAGTTCGGTAAGAAAACCGAGTCCGCTTTTAGGATCGGTATCTCTTCCATCTGTAAATGCATGAATGTACAATTGGCTGAGGCCTTTTTCTTTGCAAATGGTGGCAAGTGCTTTTAGGTGGTTAATATGGGAGTGTACGCCACCATCACTAACCAAACCTATAAGATGAAGCGGCTTGTTATTGGCAATTGCATAATCAATACTTTGATTCAATACCGGGTTGGCTGCAAAACTTCCGTCCTTGATGGCCACATTAATCCGTTGTAATTCCTGGTAAACGATTCGTCCGGCACCCAGGTTGAGGTGACCTACTTCACTATTGCCCATTTGTCCGTCGGGCAATCCCACCACTTCGCCGCAGGTTGTCAGAGTGGAATGCGGGTAACTATTGTATAAAGAACTTACAAAAGGAACATTTGCATTTTGGATTGCATCGGCCGATTTCACTTGTCCGAGGCCCCATCCGTCCATGATCACAAGGATTACTTTTTTGCGTTTCATATTGATTAAATTTACAGTGCGGTTTCCCGGATTCTGTTGTTTGCTGAGGTCGTTTTTGTTTGCCGGGAACTAAAATGGCCTCAAATTTACTTCATTTACAGGAGATTAAGCCATGTAAACCGGAACAGGCAACAGGAAACGGTTCCGTTGTATGTTTGGCATGTTTTTCGTACTCTTACTAATCAAAATATGTAACCATGAATACTCTTTACCCCGTGAGGTTGTTGGTTGTGGCGGTTTCAATGATTGCCCTGTTCTCCTTTGTACAGAAAGATGATATTGTTGCTGCATTGAAAAGCGGTAATGTAGAAAGAATGAGTAAATATTTTGATCAGATGGTGGATGTAAGTGTACCGGGTAAAAACAATACATTCAGCAAAGGACAGGCAGAATTAGTCCTGAAGGATTTTTTCAGTTTGAATAAGGTTAAAAATTTCGAATTACAACATTCCGGCAGCAATCCTTCTTCCAATTTTATCATAGGAACACTTATTACCAGTTCGGGCAATTTCCGGACTACTGTTTATATGCGGCAACGTGGTAATCAGCAACTGGTACAGGGAATAGAATTTGAACCACGTAACTGATGTAAGTGTTTGTTTTCTGCGCAAAGATGCAATGGCAAAATCTTAGCTTTGCTTTATGGTTCCTCGTTATCATGAATTATTACAGTTGCTTGTTGACCAGGCTTTAAAAGAAGATATTGGAGATGGAGATCATTCCACCCTCAGTTGTATTTCTCCCGGTGCAGAAGGGAAAGCTGTGTTGAAGATCAAAGAAGCCGGTATTCTGGCTGGAGTTGATGTAGCTGCATTCATTTTTCAATATATACAACCCGATTCTGTTTTTACTGCTTTTAAAAAAGACGGTGATCGTATGGTTGAAGGTGAAAAGGCATTTGAAGTGGAAGCAAAAACACATACCATTCTTCAATGTGAACGATTGGTGCTCAACTGCATGCAGCGCATGAGTGGTATTGCTACATTAACTAATGAATATGTACAGCTGATCAGCGGTTACAAAACAAAATTGCTGGATACCCGGAAAACCACTCCTAACTTCCGTTTATTGGAAAAAGAGGCAGTGAGAATTGGCGGGGGTGTAAATCACAGGTTTGCATTGTATGATATGATTATGCTTAAGGATAATCATATTGACTACTGTGGATCCATCGAAGAGGCAATTGAACGTGCCTGGACTTATGTGCAACAGGTGAAGCCAGGTTTGAAAATTGAAGTGGAAACCCGGAGCCTGGATGATGTGAAACGGGTTTTACAAACAGGAAAGGCAGATCGCATTATGCTGGATAATTTTACTCCGGCGATGTTGAAAGAAGCAGTTGACCTCATCAACAACCGTGTGGAAACAGAGGCCAGCGGTGGTATCAATAAAAAAAATATCTGCGACTATGCAGCCACGGGAGTGGATTTTATCAGCGTAGGGGCATTAATTCATCAGGCCCGTAGTTTGGACCTGAGCTTAAAAGCGATTAAATAGAATTGTATGTCAAAAAAACACAAATCAGATACAAGGGGATTTGTTTACAGTACCGATCCTGATTTTCGTTTTGAGGAAGAATCCTCTGCTAAAGAAACGATTGCTCCTGCACAACAACGTTTGAAAGTGCGGTTGGAAACCAAACACAGGGCTGGCAAAGCGGTTACATTGGTGGATGGATTTGTGGGGACAGATGAAGATGCCACCGCTCTTGGAAAAGAATTAAAGAATGCATGTGGCTCCGGCGGTTCGGTTAAAGACGGGGAAATACTTGTACAAGGAGATCATCGGGATAAAGTGGTTCAGTTTTTACTAAAGAAAGGGTATTCACAAACGAAGAGGATTTAGTATTACTAATTTTCTGTTATCTTTAAAATCCAACTTTTAAAAAATTCATTTACTTATCGATGAAATTTTTTTTTCTATTAGGCCTGTATACAGCCCGCCTGGAATTATTCAAACTGATGTTCTTTATTGTGTTTGGCCTTTTTTTATGGAGCATCTATCTTGTTTATGATGCATCGGGTTCCAGCACACGAAAGCGCCGCAAAAAAAGAGCTATTCTTATCATGAGCATCGCATTTATTGCGTTAATGGCAATGTCTGTGACATGGCTGCTCAGCAAAACGAACGTTGGCTGGTGGTTCGATCGTTGATTCATCTCATCATTGTTAAACTTTAGCTGTAAGAAACAGCAGACAACCTTTCCGGATAAAATTTGTTTATTTTAGTAGAAATTAAAGCATGGTATCCAAGCTTTCTCAAGGTGTAAAAATAAGTGTGGAAACATTCTACCAACCCGATTACAGCAATCCGTTGTCGGGAGAGTATATGTTTGCCTACCGCATTACCATTGAGAACAGCAACTCGTTTCCTGTAAAACTGTTGCGCAGGCATTGGTACATTTTTGATAGTAATGGATCCTACAAGGAAGTGGATGGAGAGGGTGTTGTAGGGGTACAACCTGTAATCCGTTCAGGTGAAAAATATCAATATGTAAGTGGGTGTAACCTGAAATCTGAAATGGGCAAAATGCAAGGGCACTACCTCATGGAAAACCTCAACAATAAACAACAGTTTGAAGCCAACATCCCCGTTTTTGAGATGATCGCTCCTTTCAAAAACAACTGAGAAAATATCTTTTCCTCTTTTCCGCTTACATAAGCCTATCTTTAAAGGATTCTCTTTTTTAGTTTCATTAAATACCCACGATGCCAAAAGTAACCTTTAACAATAAAGATCATTTGTTTTTTAATGATCTGAAACAGGCTGTAGATGCTTATTTCAACGATCATCAGCTTCGTAAAACAGGTAATTGGGCTTTATATAGTAAAACCTTAGTGCTTATTCCGGCAGCCATACTGTTATATACTGTTTTGCTAACTGTAAATTATCCTGTATGGCTTGGATTGGTTTATTGTGCTATCCTTGGTATGGTATTAGCCAGTATTGGTTTTAATGTAATGCACGATGCCTGCCACGGCAGTTACAGTAGTAAAAAATGGGTGAATGAATTACTTGGCTATTCATTAAATGCGTTAGGCGGGAATGCTTTTATATGGAAGTTTAAACACAATATTCTTCATCATACTTACACGAATGTTGATGGAATGGATGATGATATTGCTAAAAGTCCGTTAATGCGTCAATGCCAATCTCAGAAATGGGTGCCTGCTCATAAGTTCCAGCATATTTATGTGGTTCTGGTATATGCAATTTCTTCTTTTGCATGGGTTGCCATGATGGACTTCAACAAATATTTCAAACAACGGGTGAATACAACTCCTTTACAAAAAATGGCAACAAAGGATCATGTCATTTTTTGGTTGAGCAAAGTGCTGTATGTGTTGTTTTATGTGGTATTACCAATTAAGGCAGTAGGAGCTGGAAACTGGGCTATTGGATTTATTGTGATGCATTTATTTATGGGATTTACATTAGCCATTGTATTTCAGTTGGCGCATGTAGTGGAGGAAACCGAGTTTGAACATGTTGGTACAGATGCTTTGCAAATTGAAAGCGAATGGGCTGTGCATCAAATTAAAACCACCGCCGATTTTGCACCGGATAATAAAGTGATTTCATGGTTTGTAGGCGGATTAAATTTTCAGATCGAACATCATCTGTTTCCCCGGATCAGCCATGTGCATTACCCGGCTATAAGTAAAATTGTTGCCGCAAAGTGCAAAGAGCATCAGTTGCCTTATCATTTAAATACAACCATGTGGAAAGCGGTTGTTTCTCATTTCAGAATGATGAAAACCCTGGGCCAGCCACCCGCAACACTATCTGGGCTTGTAAGTTGATGCGTTAAAAATTTCTTTTGCTGGTAGTTTCATTAATTGTGCCGGAGTGGTTTCCGGGTGCTTCTTCATGTATGCCTTTACAATTTGCCATCCCAGAAAAAGTCCGATGTTGCCTGGACTTTCCTGCGGCATTCCTTGTGTGAAGGGTCCGTCGTTGATATAGTTTTGAGTTAACGAAGGATCAATTTCATACAAAAGATTTTGCTGTGTGAAAAAGTTTAAAATGCTTCGTTCATTTTCTTCACACCAGTTCAATTGTTCGTTTGTGTATCCTGTAATGATGCTGTCCGGGGCCGATGGAAGAATCATTTTTAACACAGCTACTCTTTTCCCTTTTTCAACAAATTTTTCAATCAAAGGCAAACGGCTGCTGTTATCGGGAAACAAATCATCCAGCACCAAACGAAATACATCGGAAGCAATATATTCTTTGCTGAACCTCCGGCTGCGGAATTGCGGAACAATACCTGCTGCATAATCAGGGTCGTTGTAAATACTGTAATCCTTGCCGAGGTAGAATTGAAGTCCGATAGCCAGAAAATCAGCACCCATATAATTGGGACTTGGTTCGTTGTTGCTCATGGGCGCCAGTGCATCCATTGGACCAACAGTGGTATAAATATTCACCGGTACCTGGTAACCAGGAAAATAGTATTTCACATGTTGAAAGCCGGTTACTAATGCATCTTTCAGGTTTGTCGTTGATTTGAAAACAATCTGAGCTGTATCGAACACCCGTTGATTCAAAATCAGAAATCGTTTGGTTCCGGTGTATAACAATGTATTCGTGTCGGCAAAATTTCCTAAGCCCAACACATGCCCGGTAAAGATGGGCAGAAAAGACGGGTAAGCAGGCAATAGTTTTTCTAATCCTTCTTTTGCATGGTTGCTGTCTATAGCAAAAAAATCACAATCAAATCGTTTTACTTCCAGGTTGATTTTGATACCCGAAACATCGGGGCCTTTGGCTTCGTTATTGCATGAAACAAGCGCTGTAACGAATAACACAAACAGAAATACAGAAAAACGACTCATGCTCATAATTTGAATGCAAAATAAATACTCGTACTCAGCTAATATGCAAAAGAATTCAGAAAGATTAACTTTGGAGCATGAAGATATTTCTTGCCCAGCAAAACTATCACATCGGAAATTTTGAGAGCAACACGGCCAAAATTATTGAAGCAGTGGAAACGGCGAAGACTGCAGGTGCAGATCTTATTCTTTTCAGCGAACTGAGTGTATGTGGTTATCCGCCTCGTGATTTCCTGGAGTTTAATGACTTTATTCAGAAGTCGTATGATGCTGTTGAAAAGATCAAACAGCATGCAGATACAATTGGTGTGGTAATTGGCGCACCAGACCGTAACAAACGAAAGGAAGGGAAAGACCTGCACAATGCCGCATTCTTTCTTTATGAAAAGGAGGTAAAGGCAGTGGTACATAAAACCTGTTTGCCCACCTATGATGTATTTGATGAGTACCGTTATTTTGAACCGGCGTATGAATGGGATGTGGTGGAATTTAAGGGCAGGCGACTGGCAATAACTATTTGTGAAGATATCTGGAACCTGGGTGACAATCCATTATACCGCACCTGTCCCATGGATGAGCTGATGAGCAAAAAGCCCGATCTGATGCTCAATATCTCGGCTTCCCCTTTCGATTATACGCACGTGGAAGACCGGAAAGCAATTGTGAAGCTCAATGTGCAGAAATACAAACTACCTATGTTGTACTGCAACTGTGTGGGCAGCCAGACCGAAATTGTATTTGACGGAGGATCGCTGGTATTTGATAAGGATGCCAATCTTATAAAACAGCTTTCTCTTTTCGATGAAGAACTGTCCATGGTGGAAGTGGATGAACAAGGCAATTTTGTAGAACCTGTACTGATAACAGCCAATCAACTTCCCAATGAAGAGTTGCATCCGCCGGTACTCGACAAACAGCTATGCATAGCCGAAATACACGATGCATTGATCCTGGGTATCAAAGATTATTTCCGGAAAATGGGATTCAATAAAGCCATACTTGGCAGCAGTGGTGGTATTGATAGTGCCGTAACATTAGCGCTGGCTTGCAAAGCATTGGGGGCAGAAAATGTAAGAGCCATTCTTATGCCTTCGCAATATTCCACTGATCATAGCGTGAATGATGCTGTGGAACTGAGTAAAAATCTTGGTAATCCTTATGATATCATTTCCATCCGCAACATTTATGAAACATTTCTTAAGGAACTGAAACCGGTGTTTCAGGATCTGCCGTTTTCATTGGCCGAAGAAAATATTCAAAGCCGCAGCAGGGGTAATTTGCTCATGGCAATATCCAATAAGTTTGGATATATCCTGTTGAACACATCCAATAAAAGTGAGCTGGCAACTGGTTACGGAACTTTGTACGGTGATATGGCTGGCGGATTGGGTGTGCTGGGCGATTGTTATAAAGTACAGGTGTATGAACTTGCCAACTATCTGAACCGGAACGGTGAAATCATTCCCCGGAATATTATCGAAAAAGCCCCCAGCGCAGAGTTGCGTCCCAATCAGAAAGATTCAGACTCATTGCCTGATTATGATATACTGGACCAGGTGTTGTACCAATACATTGAGCGACGGCAAGGGCCAAGGGAAATCAAAGCGCTGGGTTATGACCCCGCTTTAGTAGACCGTGTATTGCGCCTTGTAAACATCAATGAGTATAAACGTAACCAGTTTTGCCCAATCATACGGGTCAGCCCCAAAGCCTTTGGTGTGGGTAGAAGAGTACCTATTGTTGGGAAGTACCTGAGTTAATCGAACTATAGTTTCTCTTTAGACGTAGGATAAACAATTATCTTTGCGGCAAATTTTAGTCATGTTGCAGGTAGCTTATTTACGCCAGAATACAGAATTAGTTAAAGAACGGCTGGCGGTGAAACATTTTGCAGAACTGAATCTGGTAGATGAAGTTATTGCGTTAGACGATCAACGGAAACAACTTACGTTTCAATTCGACGAAACCCAGGCGCAGGTAAACAAAGCATCCAAAGAAATAGGCATGTTGATGGGCAAAGGGGAAAAGGATGCAGCTGAAACGAAGAAATCGGAAGTGGCAACGCTGAAATCAACATTACAGCCAATCAATGAACAATTAGCAGTTGTAGAAAAACAGTTGCATGATACGTTGATCAAACTACCTAATCTGCCATCGGCTATTGTGCCGGTTGGAAAAACTCCGGAAGACAATCTCAACGTAAAACAATGGGGAGAGGATCCATCTCTGCCTGAAAATGCACAACCGCATTGGGAGTTGATTAAGAAATATGATATTATCAATTTTGAACTAGGAGTGAAACTCACCGGCAGCGGCTTCCCTGTTTATAAAGGCAAGGGGGCACGATTACAGCGGGCACTCATTCAATATTTCCTTGACTTCAACACGGCAGCCGGGTATACTGAATACATACCTCCTTATATGGTGAATGAGGCTACGGCTTATGGTACCGGACAATTACCTGATAAAGAAGGGCAGATGTATTATATGCCGGCTGATAATTTCTACATGATTCCTACAGCCGAAGTTCCGGTGACCAATATTTACAGAGATGAAATTTTGAAGGAAACGGATCTTCCCATCAAAATGACAGCCTACACACCTTGTTTTCGTAGAGAGGCAGGAAGTTTTGGCGCCGATGTGCGGGGGTTGAACCGAGTGCATCAGTTCGACAAAATTGAAATTGTGCAGCTGGTGCATCCCGGGAAGAGTTATGAAGTGCTGGATGAAATGGTGGCACATGTGGAGAAACTGGTTCAATCGCTGGGATTGAAATACCGTATTCTTCGGCTATGCGGTGGCGATATGAGCTTTGCATCTGCACTCACTTATGATTTTGAAGTGTGGAGTGCGGCACAAAAGAAATGGTTGGAGTGCAGCAGTGTGAGCAATTTTGAAAATTTTCAAACGAACCGCATGAAAATCCGGTATAAAGATGAAAAGGGAAAACCACAATTGATTCATTCACTCAACGGAAGTTCCCTTGCGCTGCCACGTATTCTTGCAGCGATTCTTGAGAATTATCAAACTGGAAACGGCATCGCTATTCCTGAAGTATTGAAACCGTATGTTGGGTTTGATGTGTTGAATTAATGCTGCATAGACAGATAAATTTTCTGTTTGCTTAACATAAACATTTGTGAAAGGATAAAAGAAGTGATTCTTTTATCCTTTTTCATTTCAATTTTGAAAAAACAATTTTTTATGAGAAAGCAAATCATGTTATTATCGGCAACTGTATTGATCTCCGTTTCTTCAATGGCACAATTTCAAAAAGGGGATAAAACACTTGGATTGGGATTGGATATCAACACCACTTCAAGTAAAACAACCAGTGGTTCTGTTGAAACAAGTCAGAAAAATTTTTTTGGAGGGCTTTCAGCTGAGCTAGGCATAGCATCTTCTGCAAACAGGTTGAACGGCTTTTACCTGAGTGGGGGATTGGGCTCCTCTAAATCAGAAACTTCATCTACAGTTACTCAAAACAATTATAGTGTAGGTGGCGGTTATTTTACCCGCAAGTATTTGCCTTTAAGTAAAAGTTTTTATGTGTTTGGCGATGGGAGAATTGGAGCAGGAGTTGGTGGGCAGAAGTATGATCCCGCAGCTTCAACTCAAAATTCATTTAACGCAACAGCAAGAATTTTTCCAGGTGTGGCTTATAAATGGAATAAAAATATTTTACTGGAAGTACGATTTGCAGATCTTTTAAATGCGGGGTATTCAAGACAAAAAACAAAAGGGTCTGGAACAACCACAATACAAAGCGGGTTTAACCTGAATTCTAATCTCGGGCTTGGGTACCTTCAAAATTTTGGAATAGGTGCACGATGGATTATCGGAAATAAAAAAGGATCATAACTAAAAAAGAAGTCCCGCATTGCGGGACTTCTTTTTATACCATATCAAAACTGGTTAACGTAATCCCGCTCTGGGACCTCCAACTGCAAAAGTAGCTCTCATGCGGGTAGACTGACCCTTAGTGAACATATACATACAGGCATCATCTGTATAATCCATATAGTTCATGTTCATTTCAACGGGTTTTCCGGAGCATGCACTTTTAGCACCGGCTGCAGGACAACCATAGTTAGCACCATCGTGTGCTGGTGTATCGTCCACTAAATCATTGCCACATCTTTTATCGCCCCAGATATGACGGAGATTTAACCAGTGGCCTACTTCGTGAGTGGCAGTCCTTCCTTTATCATATGTAGTAGTGTAAGTTCCTGCAGGATATTTTAAACGGCTGCCAAAAGCAGAATAAAGAATTACCACACCGTCAGTTGCACTGCTTCCTCCGGGGAACTGAGCATAACCTAGGATTCCATTACTCAGGTTGCAGGACCAAAGGTTTAATGAAGTCGTTGGGTTGGTTGGATTGATACCGCCTGTTGTTGATTTCTTCATTGCATCGTTGGTGCTCCAGGAAGTGGTGGTTGTTTGTTTCCGTACAACACCTGCTAAAACAAAACGGATTTTGGTATCGCCAGCTTTCACAGTTCCATATGTTGTTGTTTTATTTACATCTGCATTTAATGCAGCAAAATCTTCATTTAAAACATCGATTTGTGATTGAATCTGCAGATCAGAAATATTCTGAGCAGTTGTGTTGTAAAGTACATTTACATATACAGGAATGGTCATGGTTACACCATCCGATTCCAGTCTGGCTTTTACTGAATTTGCATAACGTGTGGTGAAAGATTCAATTTGTTCCATTCTCGCTTTCAGAGAAGGGTCTTTTTTTATTTGTTCTTGCAGAACTTCATAAGAGGCGCAACGTCGTCCTGTTTCTTCTGTGATTTTTTCATCCTGTGCTTCTTTTGCATTTTTATTACATGCAGCAAGGAAAAGACTGATAGCTGAGAATAGAATCAAACTTTTTTTCATGTTTCAGTAGTTTGGTTAAAAATGAAGTAATCAATTTATTATTTTCAGCTGAGAAGAAGTAAATATGAATCCTTTTAATTATTGCAATTTCGTTGCAAAAAGAGGATGAGAGATAAAGAAACCGGCAATGTTTTATACAATACCTACTGATATTCACGTTCTTATTAAACCAATATCGATCTGTCTGGTCTTAACTAAAATTTCTTTAGCGTGGGTAATCAATTGCAGAATCAACATTTATTATGGCGGGCGGGTTTTGGTCCGGCTGTAGAACAGGTACGTGACCTGGACAAAGTTTCTCCTCCGAAGCTATATGATGCACTGGTAAAAGCATCTTCCCGTCAGCCAGTTCCTTTTACTGTAGCCAACAATGTATTTGATGGCTTAATGAATGGAATACAGGATGTACGGAGAATGGAATTATCCAAAGAGCAAAAAAAAGAGCTTCAAAAGAAATCAAGAGAAGAGATCCGGAATCTGAACCTTGAGTGGCTGGATGAAATGACGAACAGTGAGCAGCAGTTAAGGGAGAAAATGGCTTTCTTCTGGCATGGTCATTTTGCCTGCCGTAATCTCAATGTATTGTATCAGCAGCAGCTGGTTAATACGATCCGGGCTAATGCCTTGGGCAACTTTGGTACTTTATTAAAGGAAGTAAGCAGGAGTGCTGCCATGCTTGCTTTTCTTAATAATCAACAAAACAGAAAGCAGAAGCCCAATGAAAATTTCGCCCGTGAAGTGATGGAATTGTTTACCATGGGGCGTGGAAATTATACGGAGAAAGATATTAAAGAAGCGGCACGTGCTTTTACAGGTTGGCAGTTTCAGTTAAATGGTGAGTTTGTGTTCCGTCCGAATTTGCATGATGATGGACAAAAAACCGTTCTTGGAAAAACAGGAAATTTTGATGGAGATGATGTATTGAATATTCTGCTTGAACAAAAACAAACCGCAATATTTATTGTCACCAAGATCTATCGCTTCTTTGTAAATGAACAAACAGACCCGGAAAAGATTCAGATGCTGGCCAACCAGTTTTATCAATCCGGTTATGATATTGGAGCGTTGATGAAATCAATATTCACGTCCGGTTGGTTTTATGATGCAAAGAATATGGGTGCGTTAATCAAATCTCCTGTCCAGTTGATTGCCGGCATCCGCCGCATCTTACCAATGGATATTGAAACACCGGCAGCTATGTTGCTTGCTCAGAAAGTATTAGGTCAGATTTTGTTCTATCCGCCCAATGTGGCCGGGTGGCCGGGCGGCAGGAACTGGATTGATAGTTCTTCTCTTATGTTTCGCCTGAAAATGCCACAGATTATCGCCGGACAAGAATTATTGAATATACGTCCCAAAAGCGACGATGACCAGGACATGGGAAGGATGCAACAGAAACAGCCGAAGCAGGGCAGGCAGAATTTCAGTGCCACGATCAAATGGGATCAGCTGTATGAACCACTTTCAAAAACAACCAGGGAGAATCTCTTCAGCACCATTTCTTCTGTTTTAATTCAGCATCCTTCGGAAGCAATTTCAAAAACAGACCTGGAAGCATTTTTTGATTCGTCTACACGTGAACGTTATATTCAATCGGCTATCATCCGGCTCATGAGTACACCCGATTATCAACTCTGCTAGCCTTCATCAACATCAAAATCCTAAGCATCATGCACATTAAACGGAAAGAATTTTTGCATCTTGGTTCATTAGCAACGGCTTCTCTTTTTGTCCCTAAATTTCTGAAAGCATTCGAGACAGGAATGGCAGTGCCTTCCGGAAATAAAGTAACAGTGATTATTCAGTTGAGCGGTGGTAATGACGGATTAAACACCATTATACCTGTGCGGAATGATTTGTATTACAGTAACCGGCCTCGCCTTGCTATACAACGAACCGATGCATTAGCATTAACCGATGAAGCTGCCATTCATCCGTCGTTAACTGTATTCAAAGAATTGTATGATGAAGGAAGCTTGGGAATTTATAACAGTGTGGGTTATCCCAATCCAGATAAAAGCCATTTCAGGAGCATGGATATCTGGCATACGGCCAGTAATAGCAATCAATACTGGAATTCGGGGTGGTTGGGACGCTATCTTGATGCACAATGCCATGGTTGCGACAAACCAACCTATGCGTTGGAAATTGATGATGTGTTGAGCCTGGCGTTGAAAGGCGAACAGGTGAAAGGGATTGCCGTGGAAGACCCCCGCCGGCTTTATAACACCAGCAACGACCGGTTTTTTAAACACCTGTTGAAACAGGTGCATCAGCACGATCATGAGCAGCCGGTGGATTATTTATACAAGACCATGGCCGAAACGATTTCCAGTGCCGATTATATTTTTGAACAAAGTAAACTGAGACCAACCTCTGTTACCTACCCGGATTCCGAACTGGGAAAGGGGTTAAAGACCATCGCCTCACTCATTTTCAGCAACATTAATACAAAAGTGTATTACATATCGCTGGGCAGCTTTGATACACATATTAACCAGGAAGCACAGCAAAAGAGATTGTTTACGGAATTGAATGAAGCAGTGAATTCATTTGTAAAAGACCTGAAAGCAAATAACCGGTTCAATGATGTGCTGTTGTTTACATTTTCTGAATTTGGACGCCGTGTGGCGCAAAATGCCAGTGGCGGAACGGACCATGGAAAAGCAAACAATATGTTTTTCATCAGCGGGGCTTTGAAGAAAAAGGGGCTCTACAATCCTTTGCCTGATCTTTCAAAGCTGGACGATGGTGACCTTGGATTTGAAGTTGATTTCAGGCAGGTGTATGCCACTATCTTATCCAATTGGCTGGATGCAGATGCCCCGGCCATACTGAAGCAATCCATTCAGCCTCTGTCGTTTATCTGAGAAAAAGCAGCCGGATCGGGGTTTCCATTAGTTTTGGAAAAATTTGGTTGTTTTTTCAGACAGAAACTATAAATTTGTCTTATCCAATTTTCTTAAAAAACCAAAAGTCCAATTCCATGGAAGTATCATACTTCTTCCGAAAGCGCAGGCTTAATGCATTCAGCATTGAATCGTTGTTTGACAACATTCATCAGCAGGTTTCCATTCAAAACAAATTTGCAACCAGTAAAGTAGAAGTTCCTTCTATCCGGAATATTGCGGCTAATATCTTAAAAGCGGGTTCCTCCCAAACGCAAGTCAATCATATTACAGGAGATATTCATTACGTGGCACTTGGTATGAAGAAGAAAAATACTGTGCTTACGATTCATGACTGCGTGTTTCTTACACGTTTTAATAAATGGGACCTTAAATACTGGGTGTTTAAATTTTTCTGGTACCAGCTTCCTATGTGGAGGGCCAGTACAATCACTGTTATCAGTGAGAAAACAAAAAAAGAATTAGTGAAGCTTACAGGAGTGAATCCGGAACGTATTAAAGTGGTTCCTAATTTTTTTGATCCACGTTTTGAATTTCAGCCAAAGACTTTTAATGCGCAAAAGCCAAGAATTCTACAGATAGGCACGAAGGTGAATAAAAACATCCGCAATCTGGCTGAGGCATTAAAAGGAATCAATTGTGAGTTACATATTGTAGGCAACCTGGATGAAGAAACGCAAATGATTCTGCAGGAAAATAAGATTGATTACAAATCCTATGTAAATCTTTCATTTGATGAACTGAAGCAACAATACATCGATTGTGATATGGTTGCTTTTGTTTCCACGTATGAAGGATTTGGTTTGCCTATATTGGAAGCTTGTGCCGTTGGCCGCCCATTGGTTACCAGCCGCATTTCTCCTATGAATGAAATTGCAGATGATGCTGCCTGTAAAGTAAATCCGCATAACATATTTGATATCCGTCGGGGAATTCTGAAGGTGATTGAAGATGCGGGATATCGTGATCAGTTAATCAATAACGGATGGAAACTCCGTTATCGCTACAGCATTGAACATATTACAGATCAGTATTCAGAGATCTATGAAACCATAGCAGCTAAAGGAACTCAGTCTGATTTCTTTTTGTTGCGCCAGGCAAAGGCAGCCGCTTCTTTCCTTGGTTTGGTATAAGCACTTACTAACCCCATCGCATAGTTGTTTATTAAGTTTGAAAAAAGCCCCGGTAACGGGGCTTTATATTTTGAAGAATATGTATTTGATTTTTATTCTTTCAGCGCTTCGGTTTTTTGTACGCCTATCTTGTAAAGGATGAATCCCATAATGGCAAAAAAAGCAATTCCCAGAAAGAAGTATCCGTTTTGTCCAAGTAAGTTTGATAGGCCGTGTTCCATGTTTATACTTTGCAGGAAGCTTTGAGTGGAATCTGGTGCCGAGATAAACGCAATCAACACCCCGGCTAATGCACCACCGGCTACTAAACCGGTTGCAAATAGGTTTCCTTTTCCAAGGTCTTCTTCTTCTGCATTCACTACTTCTCCGCTTTTCTTTTTCTTCAGATCCACTAAACCACGTATAGCACCGCCAAGGAAGATGGGCAATGTGGTTGATAAAGGAAGATATAAACCAACAGCAAAACTTAATGATTTGATGCCACACAATTCCATTGTTATGGCAATGGCAACTCCAACTAATACAAATTGCCAGTCGAGATTAAATGATAAAATTCCTTTAATCAATGTTGCCATCAACGTTCCTTGTGGTGCAGGAAATTTATCGGTACCAATTGCATGCGTAATGCCTTGTGCCAGCATTTCGGCACTTGGCTTATCCAGTATTTTCACAGTAGCGCCAATCGCAATTGAAGAAACGATGGCACCAACAAACAATGAGAGCTGTTGGTATTTAGGTGTGGCACCAACGATATAACCCGTTTTTAAATCCTGTGAAGTGGCACCGGCATTCGCTGCCGCAATACAAATCATACCGCCAACCACCAAGGCCATGGGTTCATACACTTTGCCGGTCCAGCCAACTGCAATAAAGATGAGACAGGTGCCCATGAGTGTGGCAATGGTCATACCACTGATGGGGTTGTTGCTGGAGCCGATCAAACCTACAATCCGTGAGGATACAGTTACAAAGAATGCACCAAAGATGATTACCAGTACACCCAATAACAAGCGACTGAATACATTATCACCGGGCACGTTAGGCAATACAGCCATTAATAAAATCAGAATGCCACTACCTATTAAAACTATTTTCATGCTCAGGTCTCTTTCGGTACGTTTCACTTCTGCTACTTCGCCATCTTGCTTTTTTAAAGAACCGAGGCTTCCTTTAAAGGAAGAAATAATGGTGGGAATTGTTTTAATCAACGTAATAAAACCACCGGCAGCTACTGCACCGGCACCAATCTGTCGAACATAAGCCCGGTAGATGGCCGCAGAGTAATCTGTAAATGTATGCGCAACAGGATCCCAGCCACCCGGGCCACCGGTTTTATCCATGCCAGCCAGGTAGCCGAGTTTTACTAATTGTGCTGCAATAATGTCCGGTGGAACCAAAGAAGCCAGCAATGGAATAAAAGCAAACCATGCAATCACACCACCGGCCACCAGTACGCCACTGATCTTTGGACCAATGATATAGCCCACACCCATGTATTCGGGTGTGATCTCACCACTAACCTTAGCCGAAGGAAAAAATTTATTGATTTGTTTCGTCATGAAGAAAGGTGTTTCTGCAATGATGTGAATCATTTTTTGCAGAAACGCATACACGAAAGCAAAGCCCAGTCCGAGGAAGGCAGTCTTGGCAAAATCGCCACCTTTTTCACCTGCTTTTAAAACGGAGGCACAGGCAGTTCCTTCGGGATAAGGTAATACGCCGTGTTCTTTTACAATTAAAGATCTTCGTAATGGCACCATCATAAGAGTACCAAGGATGCCTCCGAAAATGGCCAATGTGAGAATAGTAAAATAGTTGAAGAACTCTTTGCTGTCGGGTGAAGAAAGGAACAGAAAGCCCGGCAATGTGAACACCACACCTGCGGCAATACTTTCACCGGCAGAACCTGTTGTTTGAATAATATTGTTTTCAAGAATCGTTGTTTTGAGAAAAACTCTTCCTAATGTGATTGCAATTACTGCAATGGGAATAGATGCACTAACAGTAAGTCCGGCTTTTAATGCAAGATAAACAGTGGACGCACCGAAGATGATACCAAAGGCGGCGCCTACTAACACACTCTTGACAGTAAACTCTGGCATTTTGGTTTCATCGGAAACAAAAGGTTGAAATTTTGATTCAGACATATGGTTCTGGTTTTAAGAAAGGAAGATAATAAAAAAGGGCTAAGCCATGCTTAACCCTTTTTGCAATTTTGAATATTCATTAATCTGTTCCGGTTCTTTCTTTTACAATTCTGTTTAAAGATTTTATTTGTGAGTAAATGAGTATACCACCAATTGTGGCGGCTACTACAAGTATCAGGAAGAACATTTTTTTGTCTGTAAAATCATCCCAGAATCCGGTCATAATTCCTGCAACTTTACCTCCCAGGGATGTGGCAAGGAACCAGCCACCCATCATTAAAGCGGTCAATCGTGGTGGAGAGAGTTTTGAAACAAATGATAAACCGATTGGGCTTAAAAATATCTCACTGATCGTAAAAACAAAGTAGGTGCCCCATAACCATAGAGGTGATGTTTTGTGCGTATATATCGACGGAACTGACATGATTGCAAAAACCATCACCAGGGCAGATAACGCAGATATAAACATAGCCATTCCAAACTTCGAGGCAGTTGTGGGCTCTTTACCTCTCTTCCTAAGAAAATCAAATAATGGAACGAAAATCAGAGTGAGTAAAACGATAAATAATGGATTGATGGACTGAAATAACTCAGTATTTGTAAGCTTAACACTTTTTCCACCGGGCAATTCTTCTTTCGGAACATTATTAAAGTAAGAGTCGGGACCTTGCACCTGTATTGTGTTACCGTTTGCGTCTTTCACTTCTCTCAGGTATTCATCTACTTTATTCACCAGTCTTGGAGTATCGCTTACTTCCTGCAACGGAAAAATTTTACCGGTGATTGCCGCTGTTGTTGGGGAAGCAACACGGTCTGTGTGCTTTTCTGCCCATAAGGTTAATCCTGTTGCATTCTGATTATAGATGGTCCAGAATGCAATTGCAATAACAAAAATGAATAATAGTGAGCCAATCGCTTTTTTATCTGAACCTTTAGCTTTTACCCATAATGAAATGTAGAATGCAATGATGGGAATGCAGGCAAAGATGAATGCGTCATTCGCTTTCGTTCCCATAATAGTGGATCCGAAAAGTTGTGATGGAACGATCCATCCAATTACAGCTGCGATTATAGCGGGAAGAAAAACATATCCGAAAATCTGTCCTAAAGACATATCTTCTTTTTGCACAGGTTTTTTTATGTCGCCTGATTTTATTTCTTTCAATGAAGTGGAAAGAATGATAAGTCCGATAAGCAAACCAATACCAGCTGCAGAAAAAGCCCAGCCCCAGCCATATTTATTACGCAGGTAAGCTGCTACAAAGTTGCACACAAATGCACCAATGTTGATGCCCATGTAAAAGATGTTGTAGGCGTTATCTTTAAGTGGTTTTAAATCTTCCCGGTTATAGATATTTCCAAGTAGTGTGGAAATATTAGGCTTGAAAAATCCATTTCCGATAATGATTAACGACAATGAAACGAACATAGCCGTATTGCCGGGAATAGCCAGTCCCAGGTATCCGGCCGACATCAGTATACCACCTATGTAAATGGATCTGATATAGCCAATGTATCTGTCGGCCAGCAAACCTCCAATAAAAGGTGTCAGGTAAACCAGGGCAATAAAACTTCCAACGATATCGGCTCCCATTTTTTCATCGAATCCTTTACCGCCGGTTTTGGTATCAATTAAATACAGGAGCAGAATTCCTACCATCAGGTAGTAGGCAAAACGTTCCCACATTTCTGTAAAAAAAAGAACATAAAGTGCTTTCGGGTGACGACCCGTTTTAACAGTTTCGCTCATAGTTCGGGTTTTTTGTAAGCAATGTTAACGGTCGAAAGTAAGCATTAATTCAATAAAACTTACCGATTCTTGTTATTCACATCGTTGATAACTGTGGTATCGGGAATTCATGAATCTGTAATTTCGGCCCGCAATTATTACCTCATGAATATTTTACTTCTTGGTTCCGGTGGAAGGGAACATGCATTAGCCTGGAAAATCAATCAAAGCACATCCTGTTCCCAATTGTTTATTGCACCCGGAAATGCTGGTACTGCATTATGTGGTATTAATGTATCCATGGACATCAGCAAAAATTTCGATGTGATGGAAGCTTTTTGCAGAATGAATGAGATTCACATGATTATAGTTGGGCCCGAAGATCCCTTGGTGAATGGTGTGTATGATTATTTCAAAAAGGCACATGAAGAGAATTCGTTTGGTGAAAGTTGGTTAGGTGTGGTTGGCCCCTCGCAATATGCTGCTCAGCTTGAAGGGAGCAAGGCCTTTGCAAAAGAGTTTATGATGCGTCACCACATTCCTACGGCCGCATATAAAGAGTTTTCAAAAGAAACCATTGAAGAAGGAAAAATTTATCTGCGCAATCATAGTTTGCCGGTTGTACTGAAGGCAGATGGGCTTGCTGCAGGTAAAGGTGTTTTGATCTGTAATAATCACGATGAAGCGATACATGAATTTGAACTCATGTTGCAGCATTCAAAGTTCGGAACGGCAGGAAATAAAGTGGTGGTGGAAGAATTTCTTACTGGTATTGAATTGAGCATATTTGTATTGACAGATGGGAAGAAGTATGTTCTGTTGCCGGAAGCAAAGGATTATAAACGCATAGGTGAGGGTGATATGGGTTTGAACACTGGAGGCATGGGTGCTGTTAGTCCGGTTCCTTTTGCCAATGACACATTCATGCAAAAAGTGATTGAAAGAATTATCAATCCAACGATTAATGGATTGGCGAAAGAAGGGTTCGATTACAAAGGGTTTGTTTTCTTTGGATTAATTAAAGTAGGAGAAGAACCTTATGTGATTGAATATAACTGTCGCATGGGTGATCCGGAAACAGAAGTGGTGATACCAAGGTTGAAAACCGATCTGCCGGAGTTATTCAAAGCATTGTTACAGGAACGGATAAGCGAAGTTGATATTCAAACCGATAATCGTTCTGCAGTAACAATTGTGGCCGTAAGCGGAGGGTATCCGGGAGCCTATGAAAAAGGGTATGCAATTGCCGGACTTGATTCAGGCACTCCTGAAACCATCGTCTTTCATGCCGGCACCAGTGCTCAGAATGGAGCAGTAGTAACCAATGGTGGACGTGTACTGGCTGTTACATCCTATGGACAATCTGTTTCCGAATGTGTGCAACGCTCTAAAGAAATTCTGGGTAAAATTCAGTTCAGGGATATGTACTTCCGGAAGGATATCGGGTTTGAATTTCAGGGAACTAACGTAGATCAATAAGCGAAGAATTCCGGTTAACATCCGGTTTCGGCTCAAATCCTCATAAAATAAGGGTTTTTGGCCGATTTTCCCCCGCAAAAAAATTATTTAAATTTCCGTTCTGGAACGGTTTTCGCTTTGTTAATTCCAATTATTTCACTCAAATTTGCAGCCATCAGATCACTATTAAATTTCCTCTCTATAAAATGGGACTTTTTAACTTCTTTACGCAGGATATTGCGATCGACCTCGGTACCGCCAATACCCTGATTATTCATAACGACGAAATTGTTGTAAACGAACCCTCCATTGTAGCTCTCGACCGTAACAACCCCAAAAATGTACTGGCGGTTGGTAAGAAGGCTTTGATGATGCATGAAAAAACGCACGAAAGCATCCGTACGGTTCGTCCTTTAAAAGATGGCGTAATTGCCGATTTTAATGCGGCTGAGCTCATGATACGTGAGTTGATCAAGCTGGTTTACACCAAAAAGCCACTGTTTCCACCAAAATGGCGCATGATGATTTGCATTCCCAGCAGCATTACAGAGGTGGAAAAACGTGCAGTACGTGATAGTGCAGAACAGGCAGGTGCCCAGGAGGTTTATCTCCTGCACGAACCTATGGCGGCAGCGCTGGGTATTGGAATTGACGTGGAGGAACCGGTTGGTAATATGATCGTGGATATTGGTGGTGGTACTACCGGTATTACGGTAATTGCCCTTGCTGGTATTGTGTGCGACCAAAGTATCCGTATTGCAGGTGATGAATTTACAGCAGATATTATGGAGGCGCTCCGCCGTTATCATAGCCTGCTGATTGGTGAACGTACTGCGGAACAGATCAAGATTCAGGTTGGTTCGGCTATGAAAGAGCTGGACAATCCGCCAGATGATATTCCTGTAAACGGCCGTGACCTTGTAACCGGTATTCCCAAACAAATCATGGTAAGCTATCAGGAAATTGCAGAAGCTTTGGATAAGAGCATCTTTAAAATTGAAGAAGCGATCCTGAAGGCTCTTGAAATGACTCCTCCCGAACTGGCCGCCGATATCTACAGGCGAGGTATTTATATTACCGGAGGTGGTGCATTGCTGAGAGGTTTGGACAAACGTTTAACGCAAAAAATTAAACTGCCCGTTCACATTGCAGATGATCCGCTGAAGAGTGTGGTACGTGGTACGGGAATTGCACTTAAAAACTACAATCGTTTTCCGTTTGTGATGCGTAACTGATGGCAGCATACAAACGGTGGAAAACATTAAATCCACCTGTCTGTGCGAAATCTATTCGCTTTTATTCGTCGCTATTCAGTCCTGTTGTTTTTCCTGTTGCTGGAAATCGTCAGCCTGTCTTTATTGGTGAACTATAATAAGTTTCACCAGGCGGGTTATATGGATGCAGCCGGTGAAATTACCGGTAGCATTGAGTCGCAATACAATAAGGTAGATGGATATTTCGGTTTAAAGAAAGAAAACGAATCCCTACGCCGCCGCCTTAACGAACTGCAAAACCAACAAGGAGAAAATTTTCAGACACCCGATACTACAGTAAAACTGGTGGCCGATACAATGCGTATCGACACATCATCTGCCCATCGGAAATTCCTCTACATGGATGCTTATGTGGTTAATAACAGCATTTCTCTTCCTAATAATTTTATAACCATACACAGGGGACAAAAACAAGGGGTGGGACCCGGCATGGTGGTGGTGGGCCCCGATGGTGTGGTAGGTGTGGTGCTGGATGCAACAGATAATTTCGCAACCGTAATGAGTATGTTGCACAAGCAAAGCAGGATCAGTGCCAGGTTGAAGAAAACCGGTGAATCGGGCCGTATTGAATGGGATGGGGTAAGTCCACGCAGGGTTCAGTTAAAAGACATTCCTAAAAGTGTGAAAGTACAACTGGGGGATACAGTGTTTACCAGTCAGTATTCTGATTTTCCACCCGGTATTATGATTGGAACCATCGAGAAAGTGATCAAAGAACAAAGCACCAATAATTATCTGCTGCAGGTGAAGCCGTCTACCGATTTCAGTAAGCTACAGAATGTGTTTGTGGTAAAGAATTTGCAAAAGCAGGAACAGGAAGAACTTGAAAACAGGTTGAAACAAAAGAAATGAGTCAGTTTTTACGATATCTGATACGTTTGGTACTGTTCATTCTGGTACAGGAGTTTGTATTGTACCAGGTGCCGCCTTTACATCATTATCTCACACCTGTTGTGTATTACCTTTTTATACTGTGGCTGCCGTTTACCATCAGCAGGTCGGGGTTGTTACTATTGTCTTTTATTACGGGTCTAACCATGGATTTCTTTACAAAAACGCCGGGTATGCATGCCGCTGCTTGTGTGTTGATTGGTTATATCCGTCCGTTCATTATTACAGTTCTGATGCCAAGGCAGAGTAACGAATTCAACTATCGGGAACCATCGGCCACAAGCCTGGGCCTGGCACCTTATATTACCTATGTATCATTGCTTACCCTTATTCATCACGGAAGTTTATTCATGATTCAGGCGTTTCAGTTTGGAAACATCACCTACCTGATTTTGAAAACACTGGGTTCATCACTAATCAGTCTGTTGCTTATACTTGTTGTGGAAGTTATTTTTACACGTAAGCAGAAGTTTATTACGAATACCTGATTGTAACAATCTATAAATTACTTGTAACGAAATGGCCGTTTTCAACCAGTCTCGTCAAACCACTATTCAATTGATCATGGCAATTGTATTTGGGATCATTCTCATACGGTTGATGTCGTTGCAGGTGTTTTCGGGCAAGTATGCAAAACTGGCAAATGATCAGGCAATTCTTCGTAAAGTGGTTTATCCAAGCAGGGGAATCATATTTGACAGAAAAGGGAAAGCGATCCTCGACAATGTAACCATGTATGACCTCATGGTCACACCATCGCAGGTAAAAGGAGTGGATACTGCTACTTTGTGCCGTATTCTTGGTATTGATACAGCCGAATTTAAAAAGCGGATTCTCACTGCTATTATTAAGAACAGCCGTAACCGGTCATCTGTTTTTGAACCATTGTTAACGCCGGATAAATATGCCAAAATAAATGAGAACCTGTTTCGGTTTCAACCGGCATTTTTCCTGCAGGAACGTCCCATACGTGGATATCCTTTTAAAGCTGCGGCGCATATCCTTGGTTATGTAGGTGAAGTGGATTCGGCCATGCTCAAACGATCCAATTTCTTTTACCAGATGGGCGATTATGCAGGCAGAACAGGATTGGAAAATTATTACGAACGCATTTTAATGGGTGAACGTGGTATTCAATATATTCTTCGGGATAATTTCAATCGTCCTATTGGCCCATATGAAAAAGGGATGTTCGATACTGTTTCAGTTGCAGGGCGTAATCTCAATACCTATATTGATATTGAAGTTCAGCAACTGGCAGAAAAGTTACTCAGCAACAAAGTAGGAAGTGTGGTGGCAATTGAACCCCAAACTGGAGGCATCATTGCTATGGCGACAGGCCCCACATTTGATCCTAATGAATTAACCGGACCTGAAGCAAGGAAAAATTTCAGTCGTTTGTTCCTCGATCCTGCCTCCCCGTTACTCAATCGTGGAATGCAAGGGGTATATCCTCCCGGCTCTACCTTTAAACCATTGGGTGGTTTAGTGGCATTGGATGAGGGGTTGATTACACCCTCTTTCGGCTACCCTTGTTTTGGCCGTTATGGTCCTTGCGGTCGTCCTGCCTGTACACATCACAATGCCGGCCATGCGGCGAATTTAAAAATCGCTATTGCAAATTCATGCAACTCTTATTTTGCCGATCTGTTCCGTAAAGCAATCGATAACAGAAACTATCCGGGTGTGGAAGGAGGCCTGCAACAATGGAAAAGTTATATGAATGCATTTGGCTTGGGGCATCGCATTGGTGTGGACCTTCCGGGTGAATATGCGGGATACATTCCAGATACAGCCCGTTACAATAAGGTTTTCCGCAGAGGTGGATGGAATTCCTGTACAATCGCTTCACTGGGGATCGGACAAGGAGAAATTCAGGCAACTCCTTTGCAAATGGCCAATGCTATGTGTATGATTGCAAACAGAGGCTGGTACTATATTCCTCATTTTGTAGACAGCATTGAAAACGAAACAGAAGCCGATACCATTCTCAATAAGTACCGAAGAAAAATCACACCGTTGCATATTCCGGATAGTGCTTACCAGGCCGTTATTGATGGAATGGAAATGGTGGTTACCAACGGTACTGCACGAAACGCTAAGATTGAAGGTTTTAATGTATGTGCTAAAACAGGAACAGTAGAAAACTATTTCAGAGGCAAGAAGCAAAAGGACCATTCATTCTTTGTGGCTTTTGCTCCTAAAGAAAATCCACGTATCGCTATTTGTGTGGTGGTGGAAAATGCAGGATTTGGTGCCACATGGGCCGCACCTATTGCTTCCCTGCTGATGGAAAAATTTCTAACGGATTCTATTACACAAAAGCGGCAGGCAGAAGTGGATCGCATCAGTAATGTTTCGATCATTCCAACAAAAATAAAATATGAACGTGCAGTAAGAGATTCTATAAAACGAGTGAAAGATTCATTGATCCGTTTACGACTGGAACGTGAGCAAAAAGCAAGGATTGATTCTTCTGAGAATACAGTTTACCTGATGGATGATGAAATGTACAAGTCATTGCCTGTAAGAGTTCCTAATAGGAAACTGCCTTTGCAGCAAACGGATTATTTTGTAATGCAGGATAATCGTTGGAAGATCAAACAACCATTCAACAGAAATAACAAAGCATGACGCAGAAACAGGAAACGATAGGTAAGGGTGTTGATACAACTGTTGTATTGTTGTACTATGCGTTAGTGCTCATTGGCCTGATTGCTATTTTTTCAGTAGAGTACCGGTTTAATGATAATGTGTTGCAATCAATTCTTGAACTGAAAAAGAACTATGCCAAACAAATATTGTTTATTGGTGTAAGTGGGTTAACAGCAGTTGTTATTTTACTGATCGACAGTAAATTTTTTACTACAACAGCCAATCTCCTGTACTTCTTTGGGATACTTCTGATGTTGCTCACGTTTGTGATTGGTAAAGACATCAGTGGCTCCCGTTCATGGATTGCTTTGGGAGGAGGGTTTAACTTACAACCTGCCGAATTATGTAAAGTGTTTACTTCATTAGCCCTGGCCAAATATCTGAGCCGGCAGGAAACAGATTTTACCAATATACGATCGCAATTAATATCCTTTGCCATTGTTTTAAGTCCGGCTGTTTTATCCATTGCTCAAAAAGAAACAGGACTCGCACTTGTTTATTTTTCTTTCTTTCTTGTGTTGTACAGAGAAGGGCTGCCTCCGGGATATCTCATAATTGGTTTTTCCGGTATTGTTTTGTTTGTTGCCGCAATTGTTGTGGATCCCGATGTTTTAGCAATAGCTCTGACAGTAATTGGATTATTGGTGATTTATTTCCTGTGGCGCAAAATCAAACGCAACCGCTCTATTCTTTTTATCATAGTGATGGTTTGGGTTTTTGCCATTGGGTTACAACGGGTGGCTTTACCTGTTTTATTTGATAAAGTGTTCAAGCCTTACCAGGTTGAACGTATACTTGGAATGTTTGGTAAAGAGTACGAACCAAAAGATCCGGTTCGTAAAGCCATGCTGGAAAAAGAAATGGCAACTGGTAAAAAGAAAGACCGAAACTATAATGTGAAGCAATCAAAAATTGCCATAGGTTCCGGTGGTTTGCTGGGGAAAGGATTTCTGAAAGGGGTAACCACACAGGGCGATTTTGTTCCCGAACAACATACCGATTTTATTTTTACTGCTGTTGCTGAAAGTTTTGGTTTCTGGGGCAGTGCGTTGATGCTGGGGCTTTACTTCTTCATGCTGATGCGGATTATCATTATTGCAGAACGGCAGCGTAGTACCTTCTCCAGAGTATATGCCTACAGTGTGGCATCAATTCTCTTCTTCCATATTTTCATCAATATCTGTATGACCATTGGCTTGATGCCGGTGATTGGTATTACATTGCCTTTGCTGAGTTATGGGGGCTCCTCACTCATTACATTTACCACGCTCATCTTTATCATGTTACGGTTAGATGCAAACCGGCAAATGGTTCTTCGTTAACCGGCGAACAATTTTTGTTGATCTTTGTAGTTATTAGAAGCATATTTATTTCAACAAACATGAAAAAATTTCTTTGTACATTTTATTTACCTGATGTGCTGGATGATCATTTCTGGGAGCATATTCCAATGCATCGCCAATATATCAACGAACTGATGCGGGATGAAGTAATTGTTACGTATTCTGTGAACCAGGAACGTACCAAAGGTTGGGTGGTATTGAATGCGGCTACTGCAGTTGAAGTAAAGCGTATTGTGGAGCTTTTCCCTATTCATCCGTTTATTACCTACGAAATTGAAGAGTTGTTCATATTTGATTCTATGATTGGTGCACCAAAAATGGTTTTGAACTGATTGTTTCGGAAGTTTGCGCCATGAAAATCATTCCCCTCTCAGAAGGAACCTTTACGGTTGATCGTACCAAAAAATTCATTCCGTTTGATCCGGAAAAAGATGATCTCAAAAGCCGGCCACCCGGTAGTTTGCTGGTGGAAATTCAACCCTTCGCCATTATTACTTCAAAAGATATTCTTGTGCTGGATACCGGGCTTGGTTTTCAAACACCGGATGGCAGTTTGCAAATTCATTCCAATCTTCTCGAGGCAGGAATCAATCCAATGGAAGTAACAAAAGTGTTGATGAGCCATTTGCATAAAGATCATGCTGGCGCTTTATCAATAAAAGATACACTTCTGGGAAAACAGTTTCTCAGTTTTCCCAATGCTACGTACTACGTAAATAAACAGGAGCTGGAAATTGCTCTCAGCGGATTGTCTTCTTCCTACCGGAAAGAAGATGTTGAAATTCTTACAGAAACGGATAAACTGGTTTTAATTGAAAGCGAGGGAGTGATTGATGATTACATACGCTATGCATGGACCGGCGCTCATTGTCCCTGGCACCAGGCTTTCTGGATCGAGGAAAACGGACAAACTGTTTTTTTTGGAGGCGATGTGGCGCCACAACTGATGCAAATGAAAACCAGATTTGTAACCAAGTATGATTTTGATGGAAAACTTGCCGCCGATCTCCGGCAAAAATGGTGGCAGCAAGGGAATGAAGAAAACTGGACTTTCTTGTTTTACCACGATATCAAATCTCCCGTTTATTCCAAATAATATGGTTGTTTGAACGGTAGTTCACAAAAGCCGTATCAGGCGTTTTGTCTAAGTCCTTGATAGTAAGAAACATACATATAAAAAAATAGGCCAACCCTGAAGAGAGTCGGCCGTTGCTAACCTATGAAAAACACCTATTCACAAATTTGAGAAATTAATTTTTTATTTCCAATTAATTTCTTGGGCCCTGATTTCTGATTGGCCTGTTGGGATGGTTTTTTAACTGATTTAGTAAAACCTCCCTGAATTCATGCTCGGCATGAAAGAACTTGTTCATCCGGGGCTGACCAATGATAGTTGTAAACCGATCACGGTATTTTTTACGGATATCCAGCATGCTTTGTTCAATATCCACCACATCTTTCCCCGGGTTATTTCTTTGTGACATCATCACCTGGCGCATATCCTTTTTGTATTCATTGTACACCGGCCAGAACTTCTGTGCTTCTTCTGTTGTAAGCTCCAGTTTACGGCTGATGAAGGCCACTTCCAATGCTTTGATCTTTTCTTCTTTTTTTGGGTCGGGGCCAGGTCCTTGTCCGGGTCCTTCTTCCTGCGCAAAGCTCACTCCACTAAAAGCAACAAGCGCAATCACTAGTGTAAAAATCTGTTTCATACTATTTTTCAATTTTGAATATTAATTTGATTTGTTGGTGGTTGTTTCTAATTCCTTCATATATGAATCCAGGAAATCGGGATCCATATAATCTACTTCTGATGGCAGATTTGACTGATCAACAAGAGAACTGATGGTTTCGGCATCTTTCACTTCCCCGGTCATTTTCAGGTAACTGAGAATTTCTGATTGATCTACTGTTGCCAGTTCTTCATTGAACTGTTGCTCCGATTTGATTTTGAGCCCCTGTGCTACAACGCTGTCTATTTTGGTGGTTTGTTTGTTCAGCAGAAACAAAGTGCCAAATGCAATGATTGAAATGACAGCCGCTGCAGCTGCATACCTGGTCCATTTACGGCTGAACAGTGAAACCACTGGTGCTTTTACCGGTACAACAGCAGATGTGACTTGCTGATCCAGTATTTCAAAATAACCGGCTGGAACAGTAAATACATTGATGGATTGTACAGAAGCTAACAGCGGGGACAGTTCCCTGATTTCGTTAAATGCTTCCTGTGTTTTGATTTTTGCAAGAATGGAACTGCTCAGGTTTTCAAAATAACCGGCTGGCACATCCAATGGAGATTCCTTACCGGCCACACTGAGTATGGTTTGCTCCTGATCGCTTCCGGCAATCAGTTTCGCCATAATCACACCGGGAAGTGTTTCAAAATACCCTTCAGGAACCGTATAGGGATTTTGTGCGCCTATCTCAGTAACCACTTCACTCACTTCTTTTAATTCGTTCAATATATCTTCTCTGCGTTTCATGCTCAAATTGATAGATGTTTTAATGTGGCAATGGTTTAACGATTCAGGATAAAATCTTCTATTTTTTTTACTGCATGATGATAGCTTGCTTTTAAAGCCCCTTCGCTGGTTTCCAGCACACGGCTCATTTCCTCGTAGGGCATTTCATCATAATACCGGAGACTAAACACAACTCTTTGCTTATCAGGAAGTTGTTGAATTGCCAATTGCAGCTTCCATTCCAGTTTGTTAGCATCAAAATGTTTATCGGCACGGATGCTGTTGGAAAGTGTGCTTTCGGAACCATCAATCGAAACAGCAGCACGTTTCTTTTGCTGTTCCAGGAATGTAAGGCTTTCGTTGGTGGCGATGCGGTACAGCCAGGTGTAGAGCTGACTGTCTTCCCGGAAGTTTTCAAGTGAATTCCACACTTTAATAAACATGTTCTGGAGCACATCGTTGGCATCTTCATGTTCCACCACAATGCGGCGGATATGCCAGTATAATTTTTCCTGGTACTTTCTGATGATAGCGGTAAATGCCCGTTCCCTGGTTGAAGCTTCCCGGAACTGAATCAATAGTTCTCTGTCGTCGGTTTGCGTCATGTTGAATAGCTGTATCTGGTTATGCCTGAATAAAATTAAAAAACCCATCAGTAGGATGGGCTTTTTATGCGAAAGTTTAATTCAGTTATTTTCTTGCAATCACTTTTTCAGCAGCAGCAACGATATTTTCAGGTTCCAGTCCGTACTTCTTCAACAGCTCTGTAGGTTTTCCGCTTTCCCCGAAAGAATCATTTACACCTACATACTCAATAGGTACAGGAATGTGGCGTGCTGCAACCTGTGCAATGCTATCACCCAATCCGCCCAAAATATTATGTTCTTCGCAGGTAACCGCACAACGTGTTTTCGAAAGTGAACGGATTACTGCTTCTGTATCCAATGGTTTGATTGTGTGAATATTAATTACTTCTGCACTGATTCCTTTTTCCTGCAAGGCAATGCCTGCCTGTACTGCCTGCCAAACCATGTGACCACAGGCGAAGATGGATACATCTGTGCCCTCTGATAACTGTTGTGCCTTGCCAATAACAAAATCTTCTTCTTTAGTGAAAATGGGCCAAACCGGGCGTCCAAAACGCAGGTAAACAGGTCCTTTATGATCGGCAATAGCAATCGTTGCAGCCTTGGTTTGATTGTAATCGGCCGGAACAATAACAGCCATGCCGGGCAACATTTTCATCAGTCCAATGTCTTCTAATATCTGGTGAGTGGCGCCATCTTCTCCTAATGTTAAACCGGCATGGCTGGCACATATTTTTACATTCTTTTCGCTGTAAGCAACCGCCTGGCGAATCTGATCATACACACGACCGGTACTGAAATTAGCAAATGTGGTTGTATAGGGGATTTTGCCACCAATGGTTAAACCGGCGGCTACGCCAATCATATTGGCTTCTGCAATGCCACATTGAACAAAGCGTTCGGGAAATTCCTTCATGAACTGGTTCAGTTTCAGGGATCCGGCCAGGTCGGCAGTAAGAGCAATTACATCGGGATTTTTTCTGGCTGCTTCAACAATACCATCACCAAAACCACTTCTGGTGTCTTTATTTCCTGTAACCTGGATTTCTTTCAGTGACATTTCTGACTTATTTATGGGTATTTAAAATTCTTGCAAAGAAACGGTAAAAGTTTGGATTGGGGTGGCGGTGCATTAATTCAGTTTGCTTTGCTGGCTGCTGTAGAGGCTTTCGTCATTTTTCAGGTTTTGTTCCCACTGCCAGGCTGTCTTCATCATATCGTCTAACGAATAGGTGGGTTCCCATCCAAGCAGCGATTTGGCTTTGTCGTAATTGGCATAAATAGCCACCACATCGCCCGATCTGCGTGGGCCCAGTTGGTAATTCAATTTAACGCCACTTACTTTCTCAAATGCTTTGATGGCTTCAAGCACTGTAATTCCGTTTCCTGAACCCAGGTTGAATACTTCGCAGGCTGTAAAGTTTTTCTGTTGAATGAGATAGTCCAATGCAAGTGTATGTGCGTGCGCCAGGTCGCTTACATGAATATAATCACGTATACAGGAACCATCCCGGGTATCATAATCAGTACCATGCACTGTCATTCCCGGTAATTTTCCAATGGCGGTTTGAGTAATGGCGGGGACGAGGTTCTGTGGACGACCAATGGGTAATTCGCCAATCAATCCGCTGGGGTGTGCCCCAACCGGGTTAAAGTAGCGGAGAAGAATAGCCGTAGATGGAATGCTTTTAATGGTTTCACTTACGATCTGTTCCCCCATTTGTTTGGTGTAGCCATACGGACTTTCGGCCGGTTTGGGAATGGTTGCTTCTGTAACCGGAATTTCATCGGGATTGCCGTATACCGTACAGGAAGAAGAGAAAACAAAATGCGGGATCTGAAAATCTTTGACACATTTCAGCAGATTGATCAGCGAAAGCAGGTTGTTTTCAAAATAAAGCAATGGTTGTTCCACGCTTTCGCCCACAGCTTTATATGCAGCAAAATGAATAATTCCTTTAATGTCTGTATTCTCCTGGAATACGGCATAAGTATCATCAAAATTGCAAAGGTCTACATTATAGGTTTTGATTTTTTTATTGAGAATTTTTTCAACCCCTTCCATCATCTGGGGAGTGGAACGTGAAAAATTATCAATATTAATCACTTCATAGCCATTCTGCACGAGGTCTACAATCGTATGTGTGCCGATATAACCACTTCCTCCTGTTACAAGAATTTTACTCATTTATTTGCCTTGTTTCAATAAATCAATCAGGTATTGTCCATAACCACTTTTCAATAAGGGTTGTGCCAGTGTTTTTAACTGGTCGGAGTTGATGAATCCTTTCCGCCATGCGATTTCTTCAATACATGCAATTTTAATTCCCTGGCGTTGTTCAATCACCTGCACAAATTGAGATGCCTGCATAAGGCTGTCAAAAGTACCTGTATCCAGCCAGGCGGTTCCCCGGTCCAGAATAGATACTTTCAGTTTTCCCCGTTTGAGGTATTCTTTATTTACATCTGTAATTTCATATTCACCTCTGGGACTGGGTTTGAGGTCTTTTGCAATCTGCACCACATCGTTATCATAAAAGTACAAACCCGGTACAGCGTAATTGCTTTTTGGTTGAGTTGGTTTTTCTTCAATACTGATAGCATTGAAGTGTTCATCAAATTCAACAACACCATAACGTTCCGGATCACTTACATGGTAGGCATAAATAATACCACCATCCGGGTCTGTATTGCCCGCCAGCAGTTTGCCCAACCCCGATCCATAGAATATATTGTCACCTAATACAAGTGCCACTTTATCCTTACCAATAAATTCTTCTCCAATCACAAACGCTTGTGCGAGACCGTTAGGAACCGCCTGCTCGGCATAATGAAATTCAACGCCCAGGTTTTTACCGTCGCCCAACAGGCGTTTGAAATAAGGGAGATCATGAGGAGTGGAAATGATGAGTATTTCCCGAATGCCAGCCATCATCAATGTGCTGAGGGGATAATAGATCATGGGCTTATCGTAAATAGGCATGATCTGTTTACTGATTGCATACGTGATCGGATGCAGCCTTGTGCCGGATCCTCCCGCCAAAATAATTCCTTTCATTGAAAATGGTTTATGAGCAAAGATGCAAAACCCGCCTTTAAATAAAAAATCCAACCCGCAGGTTGGATTTCAGGCTTGAGTTATACAAATAATCTGACTATAAAATAACTGATAACCGCAAGAATCGCACTCACCGGGATGGTTAATATCCATGCCCATAGAAGGTTTACTGTAACACCCCAGCGAACAGCACTTAATCGCTTGGTAGCCCCAACACCCATGATACAACCGGTTATGGTATGGGTGGTACTTACAGGAATACCCATTTGCTCGGTCATAAAAAGAGTAATGGCACCGCTGGTTTCTGCACTTACACCTTCCAGAGGAGTAACTTTCGTGATTTTGGTGCCCATTGTTTTTACAATTTTCCAGCCGCCACTCATGGTTCCGAGGCCAATAGCTGTATAGCAGGCAAGTGGCACCCATGTTAATTCTTTCAGTGCTGCTCCGGCATCTGCATATTTCCCGGTACCATAATAAGCAACGAAAGCCGCACCAATGATGCCCATTACTTTTTGCGCATCATTACCACCGTGTCCTACGCTGAAGGCTGCAGAAGAAAGTAATTGTAATCGTTTGAACATATTGGCGACCCGGTAGGCATTCGGGGTTTTAAATTTCTCAACATATAGATAGGCGAGAATGAATATTAATACAATGCCGGCTATGATCTGGAATTGGAGACTATTATCAGACTTATCCAGCGAATGCGTCATCTTAGCCAGATCAATGGTGGGGTCTGTTTCTGCTTTTATTTTTTCAGCAATCCCTTTTCCGCCTATCAGGTTGAATTCCTTTAAAAAAGGCCGGCTGGCATTGGCAACATTTTGCAACGAATCGAGCAATGGTTTCTTTGATGGGTCTTTTGTAACCTGGCTCTTCAGTTTATCAATTTTATAATACTTGTCCAGGTTGCTGGATAATTTGTTTTGCTCAAACATATTAAACAGAAACCAGGTGGCAACTGTGGCCAGAAGTATAATTGCGATTTTTAACCAGGTGTTGCGCATGATGGTGACAATCGTAATGAAGATTGAAATAACCATTCCGATCAGTGGTGCCAGGAAAATGAATAATAATGTTTGTATCACCAGTGTAAGCTCAACAATGTTGCTGAAGGCCTGGGCTCCTTTGGTGTAGTAGGCATGTGTTACCGCTGCTCCTACAAATCCACCCATCAATGTGTGCGAAGAGGAAGAGGGAATTCCATACCACCAGGTGAGCAGGTTCCAGAATATGGCTGCAATTAAACCGGAAAGGATCACAGGCAAGGTGATGTATTCTGTATGCACCCATTTACCAATTGTATTGGCTACGGCATGATCCTGGAAGATAAAGAAAGCTACAAAGTTGAAAAAAGCAGCCCAGATAACGGCCTGAACAGGAGTAAGTACTTTTGTTGAAACAACAGTCGCAATGGAGTTGGCTGCATCGTGAAATCCGTTGATGTAATCGAAGATCAAAGCAAGCGCTACGATGACAATTAATAAAGTCATACAGTTAGTTTGTAAGAACAGTTAGAATTATGCGTACTTCACAATGATGGATTCAATCACATTGGCCGCATCTTCACATTTATCAGTTGCGATTTCCATTACCTGGTAAATCTCTCTTTTCTTAATCACTTCTTTTGCATCATTTTCTTCTGCAAAAAGTCGTTCAATACTGTAATCAAATACATCGTCGGCCTGGTTTTCAATACTGTTCACTTTTACCAGAGCGTCTGTGATCTGACGCATATTCTTCATGTCTTTCAGTTCACTCACTGCATTCTTGATGCTGTCGCATCCCTGTACAATCAGATCGGCCATCTTGCTGAAGCTTTCATGCTGGGGATCCACACGGTAAAAATTGATTTTTTTAGCCGATGCAAAAATGTAATCAGCCACATCATCCATTGCAGAAGCGAGGTAGTGTATGTCTTCCCTGTCAAATGGGGTGATGAAGTTGCGACTTAATTCAGTAAATATTTTGTGCGTGAGATCGTCGTTTTTATGTTCCAGATCTTCAATCTGTCCCAGTATTTGTTCACGTACTTCCTGTTTTGGCTCTTTTACCATTTTTTTCAGCAGAAAAGCCATCTCTAAAGAGGTTACAGAAACTTCTTCGAACAACTGGTAAAATATTCTGTCTTTGGGTAAGAAGATTTTGAGGATTGAATTAAAAGCAGACATATCCTTTTTAAGTTTTGGCAAAGGTAAAAGAATGAAATAGCGATCATACAGGAGTGGGGGACTTAATGATTTCTTAACATTGGACGGTTCAGGAATTGTACCTTTACCACGCTTAAGGATCACTGTTATGTTCAAACTTCATTACAGGTTGTTAATCAGCTTGTTATTAATATTTCCTGTTTTTGCTAAGAGTCAGTTTCTGATGGATATGATTGATACCACCAAGGAAGAAGGCCGTGGTATGTTAAGCATTTACAAGAAGTTTGATCACTTAAAAATTTCCGGCTACATACAACCTCAGTTCCAACTAGCCGATACGGCCGGTATTAAAACTTTTGAAGGGGGGGATTTTCCCACACATGTAAGCAACCGGTTTATGTTGAGGCGAAGCAGGATCCGGATGGACTATGTACATTATAACAAAACAAACGGGCCCGGTGTGCAAATTGTTTTCCAGTTTGATGTTAACGAACGGGGCTTTACCATCCGTGATGTATGGGGGCGTTTGTTTGATAATAAATTCAAATTATTCTCATTTACCACCGGAATGTTTGCCCGTCCCATGGGGTATGAAACCAACCTGAGCAGTAGTGACAGGGAAACACCGGAACGGGGACGAATGAATCAAACACTTATGAAGAGTGAACGTGATTTGGGAGCCATGTTGTCTTTTGAACCCAGAAGAAAAGAAGGGCTGTTGAAATATCTGAAGATTGATGGAGGCTTTTTTAACGGACAGGGAATTAATGCATCGGGCGAATTTGATAATCATAAAGATTTTATCAGTCGTATTGCCTGGAAACCATATCCTGTTACCAATAAGATGATTTTATCGGCAGGCGTATCCACTTTACAAGGAGGTTTATTGCAAAATACCAAGTATAAGTATTCAACTGTTACAGTAGGAGGAATACAGAAAGAAGTTGTGGATTCGTCCGAATCAAACAACGGTGCCATTGCTCCCCGGAAATATTATGGTGCTGACCTGCAATTGAAATTGAAAAACAAAACCGGGTTTACAGAACTCAGAGGCGAAGTGATTGCGGGAACACAAACCGGCACCAGTAACAGCAGTGAAACACCTGCACTGTTGCTCACCGGGAAAGAAGCTTTTTATATCCGTCATTTCAACGGCGCTTATTTTTATTTCCTTCAACATTTATTTTCTGTCAATCACCAACTTGTTATAAAGTATGATTGGTATGATGCTAATTCACGGGTTAAGGGAAAAGAGATTGGTGTGGCCGGGAATGGATTTACTGCGGCTGATATAAAGTATTCAACCCTGGGCATTGGTTATGTTTATTATATGACTGAAAATGCCAAGCTGATGCTTTACTATGCACGTGTGTGGAATGAAAAGACTTCTTTGCCCGGATATACTACCGACTTGAAAGACAATGTGTTTACCTGTCGTTTGCAGTTTCGTTTTTAACTCATTTAAATTCCTGTTAACATTCGCTTAATCTACCGGTAACAGTTCCTTAATGCCTGCATGATGTTGCGATAACATTGAAAAAGTTCCTTTGCGTCACAAAAGGAACTTATGTTTAAAGGACAACAACTTGCTGCTCTTACTGCTTTTTTTCTCCTGGTATCTACGGGTGTCTTTGCACAACAAACATCTAAACTTACAGGCCGTGTTCTCAACAAAAAAAATGAGCCTGTTACGGGTGCAACAATCACAGTAAAGGGAACAAAAACAGCAGTGTTAACAGATATGGAAGGCCGTTTTTCTGTTTCAATTGAAAAGGGCATCAAATACACAATTGTAATTTCCTATGTGGGCTATCAGGCAAAAGAGATATCAGATGTGGAAGTGAGTGATCAGTATGCCGAGCTGAATGTGTTGCTCGAAGAGTCTGCGAAAACAGACCTGGGCGAAGTGGTGGTCAAAGCTTCTGCAAAAAAAGAGTCTAATGCTGCCGTGATCCAGTATCAGAAGAATACAAACACAGTTGCCAGTGTGATTTCTGCAGAAGTGATCCGTCGTTCGCCGGATAAAAATACAGGCGAGGTGTTGAAACGTATTCCCGGTACCAGCGTACAGGAAGGCCGCTACCTGGTGGTACGTGGCCTTGCCGACAGGTATAACCAGGCAATGTTAAATGGGGTATTGCTAACCAGTACGGAACCCGACAGAAAAACATTTTCGTTTGATATTTTCCCCGCTGCCATGATTGATAACATTATCATGAACAAAGCATTTGTTCCGGAGTTGCCCGGTGAGTGGGCAGGTGGATTGGTACAAGTGCAAACAAAAGATATTCCATCAAAAAATTTTCTCAACCTGCAAATTGGTACAGGTTTTAATTCCCAAACGATCAGTAAAAAGTTTCTCAGTTACAAAGGAGGCACTATGGATTGGTTGGGAATCGATGATGGTACCAGGGGATTGCCTGCTTCCATGCCAACCAAAGGATCTTTTGCCGGGCTTTCTGAAACGGAACAAGCAGCATTTGGACAGAAATTCAGAAACATCTGGATGCCGGAGTCTATAGCTGCTCCCATGAATACTTCGTTTCAGATAAACGGTGGTTTCAGCAGAAAGGTATTTGGGAAAAAGCTGGGTGGTGTACTGGCACTTACGTATAATAAGACCAATCGCCGCACAGATTATACGAATTCCTTTTTTGCAAATGCCGATGGCAATATTGATTTTCTGTACAACAACAGTAAATACAGTATGGATGTGTTGGCGGGCGCATTGGCCAACTTCACATTACAACTCAACAGCAACAATAAGATTTACTTCCGCAACCTCTTAAACCTCAACAGTTCTGATTATGTAATTGACCGGACAGGTAAAGATTTTATACTGGATCCTGCCGGACAAAACATTCATGCCACTGAATTAGCTTTTCGTCAGAATGCATTTTTCAACACACAAATCGCAGGTGATCACCTGTTGTCAAAGCTCAACGTTAAGTTCAAATGGTATGGCAGTTTTAATATCCTTGATCAATATATTCCTGATCAACGACGGATTCAATACATCCAGTTGCTGGGTTCTTCCAATGCTCCTTATGTAGCATTATTAGGCGGAGGTAACTCGCAGAAGTCGGGCAGCCGTTTCTTTAGTTTTCTCAATGATTACATTTATTCTGGTGGTGGTGATCTTGCTAAAACCTTCAATTGGAAAGGACAAAAACAAATGGTGAAAGCAGGATATATGATCCAGGTGAAAGACCGTTTGTTCGATAGTCGTCCGTTTTTTTACCAGATCGGGAGAGATAATACGGGATTGATTAATCAGCCACAGGATCAGATTTTTACACCGGGTAATATCGGAGTGGGCGATAATAAAATCAACTTCGGTGAATTGTCGGGTATACAATACCGTTATTTAGCAAATACCATACTCAATGCAGCATTCCTGCAATTTGATAATCAATTGGGAGAACAATTGCGGATTGTGTGGGGTGTGCGTTTCGAAAGTTTTGATCAGTTGGTGGGTTCTGTTCGCCAGAGCGATCCCCGTCATGTGCATACCTTAGTGAAAGATTGGTTGCCTGGATTGAATGTTACTTACAAAGTGAATGACAGAACCAATGTGCGCCTTTCTGCTTCACAAACCGTGGTTCGTCCGGAGTTTCGTGAGCTGAGTCCCTTTGCTTTCTTTGATTTTGAATTAGGTGCTACCGTTTTAGGAAATAAAACATTGCAACGCACAAAAGTTTCAAGCTTGGATCTGCGATATGAATTGTATCCAAGAGCAGGTGAGTTGTTTACCATTGGTGTTTTCTATAAATACTTTGACAAACCAATTGAATTATATTTTAACCAAAGTGGTGCCGGCAGCAGTAATAGTTTCAATTTTATTAATGCCGATGCAGCCACCGGTTTTGGTGTGGAAGCCGAAATCCGTAAGAAACTCGACTTTACTCATGCCTTGCGCAACTTCACTGCATTTGGTAACCTCAGCTATATCTACAACAGGGTAAAAGGAAGCAATATTGATCGCCCTATGCAGGGACAAAGTCCGTATGTAATCAACCTTGGATTACAATATGATATTGAGAAAATAGGTTTAAATACAACCGTACTGTTCAACCAGGTTGGTCAGCGTATTCAGTTTGTTGGAAACATTCAAAATGGCATTGGTGTAAAAGAAATCTGGGAGTGGCCACGCCCCATACTTGATTTGCAAGTGGCTAAAAAAGTATTACATAAGAAAGGTGAATTCCGTCTGAATATTTCAGATATACTAAACAGACCAGCTTATTTCTATACTGATTTTAATGATGACGGCCGGTTCACCAAAAGTTCATCAGACGGGGTTGCCATCCGCAGAAGATTTGGAACCAACATCAGTCTCACATTCGCTTACACGATTAAATAATTCATCAACTATTTAAATCAAACACATGAACACAGTTATGAAGCAGGCAGCATTTTTACTTGCAACTGCAGTTTTTATTTTTTCTTCCTGCCGGAAGATTGAAGTGGATGGAAGTGGTTCAACCACACCACCTGCAACAGATAACCTGGTTCTTTCGGGAACCATTTCATCGGATCTTACACTTAAGACCGGTAAAACCTATGTTTTAAAAGGAATCGTCTATGTGATTAACGGAGCCGTTCTAACCATTGAGCCTGGAACTACCATCCTTGGCGATAAAGCATCAAGAGGAACATTAATTATTACACGTGGTACAAGGATTGTTGCCAATGGTACCATAGATAAACCAATTGTATTTACCAGCAGCGAACTTACCGCACCCAAGCCTGGTGATTGGGGCGGTGTGGTGATTCTGGGCCGTGCCAAAACAAATGCAAGCTTCAACGGCACTGCCGGTTTAGGTGAAGCAGAAGGTGGTATTAACAATGGTGACGGTTATGGTTTGTACGGCGGTGCCGATGATAATGATAACAGTGGGGTATTAAAGTATGTACGTATAGAGTACGCAGGCTATGCATTCCTGCCTGATAAAGAACTGAATGGATTGGGGCTTTATGCAGTAGGCCGTGGTACTACTATTTCTTATGTGCAGGTAACCTATGCTGCCGATGATAGTTTTGAATGGTTTGGCGGTACAGTGAATTGTGATCATCTTATTGCATATAAGGGTCTCGATGATGAATTTGATACAGACAATGGCTTCTCAGGTAAAGTACAATTCTGCATTGGAATCCGTGATTCAGCCATTGCAGATATCAGCGGCAGTAACGGTTTTGAAAGTGATAATGATGCCGGCGGTTCTTCCTTAGTTCCTCAAACAGCAGCGGTGTTCAGCAATGTTACCCTGGTTGGGCCACGCCAGAACACAACCAATGTGGGAAATGCATTGTACAGGAACGGAGCACAAATCCGTCGTAATTCATCACTCTCTGTTTACAACTCTGTATTTCTTGGCTGGCCCACCGGTTTGCTCATTGATGCCACTACCGGTCGCCCAACCGATCTGAATATTTCAGCAACAACTTTAAACATCAAAGGATTGATACTCGCCGGTTGTGCCACACCGTTACGTTATGCAGCCAGTACTACTGCTCCAACAGGTTGGGCTACGGCTGATCTTACCACATGGTTTAATACGATTGCTAACAGTAATACCATACTTTCCACAACTTCAGAAGCAGGTTATGCAGCTGCATTTAATTATACAAATCCTGATTTCACTCCTGCTGCCGGTTCGCCTGTTTTAACCGGAGCAATCTCAACTACCGGTGAAGCCCGTATGTCTGGCTTACAAAATGTGAACTACCGTGGTGCAGTAGGCGCAGGAGATAACTGGTATAAAAACTGGACGAAGTTCCCGAATTAATATTCCTATTTTCCTTAAGCAAGTATCCTTTACCCGGCCTCCTGTTCCCAGGGGGCTTTTTTATTTCAGGTATGTTTTACGGGAAGTGTGAATCCGAATGTGGTACCTACATCGGGGGTACTGCGTACGTGAATGCTTTGTCCGTGTGCTTCAATAATATGTTTGCAAATGGATAAGCCCAATCCGCTTCCGCCTGCTTTGCGGCTGCGTGCAAGATCGGTTCTGTAAAAACGTTCGAAGATGCGGGAGAGATGTTCTTCTGAGATGCCGTGTCCATCATCGCTGATTTCCACTAACACATTTCCTTTGTCTGTTTGATACGCACTGAAAATGATATTGCCTCCCTGCTTTCCATATTTAATAGCATTGTCAACCAGGTTGATTAATACCATTCTTATTTTTTCTTTATCGGCATAAACAGAGAGTAGTGTTTCACATCCTTTTTTGACAGACGTTTTTATCGATTTTTCTGCACACTTCAATGATAACGCATCAAACACATCCTGCACCAACTCATGAATGATAAATGGTTCTTTGTACAATTGCTGTTCTCCGCTTTCCAAACGTGCAATTTCATCTAAATCGCCAACAAGGTTTACCAATCGTTCCACATTGCGGGACGCATTGAGCAGAAATTTTTTCCCCAGCTCGGGTTGTTCCATGGCACCACTTAGCAGTGTGTCTACATATCCCTGTATTGCAAAGATGGGTGTCTTCAATTCATGGCTCAGGTTTTGTAAGAATTCTTTGCGGTATTGTTCATTTTGTTGGAGTTGTTCAATCATTTGCCGTTTCTGCTCGCCCCATTGTTCCACTTCTTTACTTACTTCTTCCAGGCTTTTTTCGGGCAAAACGGATTTATAAAAGAACTCCTGTTGTTTTGTGGCTTTGGTTTGCGAAATGAATTTGTAGATCAGTTTAATATGCCGGTAGATAAACCGTTCCGTAAAATAACGGATGAGCATATAACTGATGATGAATAAAACGGCAAAAGAAAGCAGTGCAATCCACCAGGTGCGTATAAAAAAATAATTCGCCAGCCCCACTAATAGTGAAATGGCAAATGCATTAATGGCTGCAATTTGAACCGGAGTAATTTGTTGTCGGTTATTAAGCATAAAAACAGTTCAGCAATATCATTGCTTATTTTATGCTAAGATAGAAAGGACTAAGCAGGAGTTAAATCAAATTTATACCCAACACCTTTTACTGTTTTGATACAATCAATGTCCAGCTTCTGACGGATTTTCCGGATGTGTACATCAATGGTGCGGTCGCCTACAATCACATCCGATCCCCAAACCTGGCTCAGAATTTCATGGCGCAGGAATACCCGTCCGGGTTTGGATGCCAGTAACGCCAGCAATTCAAACTCTTTCCGGGCCAGTACAATATCCTGTCCTCTGAATTTTACGAGATACTGTTCTTTGTCGATGGTGATTTCACCGGCTTTGATAATTTTTTCATCGCCCCTGTATGTACGTCGGAAAAGTGCATTCACCCGGCTGATGAATACTTTCGGGCTGATGGGTTTGCTCACATAATCATCGGCGCCCATTTCCAGTCCTTTTACATGACTGCTTTCATCACTGAGTGCTGTAAGAATAATGATAAGTGTATCGGCAAATTCGGGTTGTGCTCTCAGGATACGACAAACATCCATTCCCGTTTTACGGGGCATCATTACATCCAAAACGATAAGGTCGGGATGCTCTTTTTTTGATAGTTCCAATGCTTCATCTCCGTCCCTGGCTTTGATAACCTTATATCCTTCTGCTGACAGATTGTATTCAAGAATTTCCAGAATATCGGGTTCGTCATCAGCAATCAGAATTTTCTTCGTGTTCTGTTCCATGAATGATTGTTGCCGCAAATTTAGAAACAGCAGTCCATGCATTACGGCAGACAATATTATAAAATTGTTAACGACTTTAGGGCTAAAATTGGATATTCACATACAACACACTTTGATTCAGATACATCTGTATAAAAAAATGCAAGTACTTTTGCTGAACTATATGCGCATTATTACCGGATTTATTCTTTTGTTGATTTCCATTTCTGGGTTTGGCCAGACAAAAATCACTTTTGATACCTCAAAGGTTGAGATACCTATGAACCGCCAGATCTGGCATGATAATATTGATAAAGAACAAAAACGGATTGATAAACTTGATGGAAAGGTGGATAATTTTATCAAGTTATCTTCCAATGAAGATTTGAATATACAGGTAACCGATGCCCTGTTGCGCCAGGTAGATGATTTGCAAATCCGTATTGAACGGGCCCCCACAGACAATAATCAAAAAATAGGATACCTAAGAGGTGTAAAAGAGCTGTTACAGGAATATGGCTTACAGGTTAAAGCAAACCGGGCCGCAGTTGTATATGCACCTGTGCTACTGGTAAGTTTTGAGGAGGCCATGAATAAACTGATCAAGGGCGAAAGTATTGTGCCGGTTTTTGACCAGTTGCCTTATGAAGCGGGGGAAATACTGGTGAAATTGTTTCAAACGAGTAAAGAGCTGAGTGATATTCAGAAGCTGGTGTTCCTGAAAAAAGCCCATAGTAATCCATTGTCAATCATGCCGGGCCTGGGTGCTTTTCAGAACGAGCCATTTGCAGATAGCCTCATCTCTGTTGCTGCCATTAAATCGCCTTTAGAAGTGTACACGTATGCGCAGGCTGTTAGAACTGTGCAGGGAAGAATGGTGCGTGCTTCCAAAGATCCTCGTGTGCAAACTATTGTAAAACTCAGTGAAATCACTAACGGTACACTGTACCTGCCGTTACTGGATGAACTGATGACCAATAATATTACAATTGAAGAAATCAAAGCCGTTGCAGAAAATGAATTGCAGTATTATAAATTACTGGTGCGTACACAAACCCGTTACTTTGAACGGATGTCGAAAGGAGATACACCCATGCTGGCAACTGCATTATGGGATATGTTGCAGCGGAAAGCAACCGATGCTTTTGTAAACGTAATGAACGACCTGCATGAGTCAACAGAAGCAGTTCGTTTCAGGGTTGCCGAGCCATTGAATTCACAGGAAATTTATTACCTGCTGGTATCTACCGAAGAAGTGATCTACACCAGCACTTATCTCAACCTCTACAAACGCATGATGGATCGGTTCCCGGGAAGAAAGGGCGATTCGTTGTTAATGACTGTACGTTTCGACCACTTTAAGAAGTTTATCAAGATGGCGGCCAACTATAATACGTTGGATAATTTTCTTCAGTCGATGACAGAGCTCAACAGTCGCCGTTTAATGCATGCATTTGTGAATGGGTTGCAAAAAACTGGTACACTGGAAGATGCCGTGGATGTGGCCGATAGTTATGGCAGTATTCAGAATGCCAACCTCAGAACTTTTGTCCTTGGCCAGGTGCAAACAAACCTGGAGAATAGCCAGAAAACACAGGACCGGCGGGGACAGGTTATTTATAATATTTTATATACACTGTTCCGTTCTTCGTCAGATTCAACCATTGATTTATCAGCTCAATTAGGCATACCACCTGTTTATAAAGTGGATTACAAATCACTGGCCGATGATAGCGGCAGGGTAGTGCAGCAGGTATTCTTTTATGGTGATGAAGACGGTGTAACTTCATACCGAAATTTTATGGGCATGTTTACGAACAAGCCCGATTGGAAAATCACAACCGGCAAAGAATGGGTAACCATTCAATCAACCAAAGGAAAACCTGTTATCATTTATGCGAATCTTCCGTTAGATAACAAAACCGATCTGGATGCTCAGGCACAGGATCATCTGATTAATTACTTAACACAAAACAATATCAATCCAACCATGGTGGTGCATCGTGGACATAGTTACCATCTCAAGTATACGATTCGCCAAATGTTACCTTCATCAAGAATTGTAATGTTGGGTTCTTGCGGTGGGTATCAAAACCTGAGCAAAGTGCTCAACGTAAACGAAGATGCTCATATTATCTCTACCAAACAAGTGGGCAGTTATTCTGTGAATGAACCCATTCTCCGGGCTATCAATGAATACCTGCGCAATGGAAATAATATTGAATGGATTCCCATGTGGCAACAAATAAGTGCTTCGGTTAAAAATGATCCTAAAGCCAATGAGCTGATCAAGGATTATGTACCGCCGCATAAAAACCTGGGTGCCATCTTTATCAAAGCGTACAGGAAAGCAACAGGCGAACTGTGATAAATGTTCTTCCGTTCATCCGTAATCAAATCCGGTAATACGGTTCATCTTCAGCCAAAGAAGAAAGGAATTAACTTTGGCATTCAAAAGCAAGGATTTGTCGACTCAAAAAGGAAAGAAAAGCATTTTTAATTTTAAGTTATTGCGACGCATTTTGTCGTATGCCTTACCCTACCGGCAACGATTCTATGCATCAGTTGTATTATCTGTATTGTTGGCTGTGATGGCCCCCATACGCCCCTGGCTCATCAACATCACGGTTAACGATTACATTCAGCACAATATGGCCGAAATGGTGATTCGTATCACCATCTGGCAAGTGGCATTGATCCTGCTTGAAACAGTATTTCGTTTTTTCTTTTCTTATTATACATCCTGGCTGGGACAAACAGTAGTAAAAGATCTGAGGCTGCAGATCTTTGATCGCATTCTGCATCTCAATTTGCGCCAGTTTGATAAAACGCCTATTGGTACACTAACTACAAGAACCGTTAATGACATTGAAACAATCAGCGATGTATTTGCTGAAGGATTTATTCCCATCGTTGCCGATTTGCTTTCTATAGTTGCAGTATTGTTCACCATGTTTTATCTCAACTGGAAGCTTACATTGGTGTGCCTCATTCCGTTTCCTTTATTGATTATTGCGACTTATTATTTTAAAGAAAGCGTCAACAAAAGTTTTCATCGTGTGCGGAATGCAGTTGCATCTTTAAATGCATTTGTACAGGAGCATATTCAGGGTATGCAGGTGGTGCAGGCATTTGCTGCTGAAGAGAAGGAGTTTAAAAAATTTAACGAGATTAATAAAGAACACCGGAACGCCAACATCAGCGCCATCTTTGCATATTCGGTTTTCTTCCCCGTTGTTGAAATCATCCTGGCTGTTTCGCTGGGATTGCTGGTTTGGTTTGGAGCCGGACAGGCAATAAATGCACAAAATGTTTCGGGAGCTAAGATGGCAGGTGAAGTAATGGCTTTCATTCTGTTGTTAAATATGTTATTCCGTCCGCTTCGTTTTATTGCCGATAAGTTTAATGTGTTACAGATGGGCATGGTTGCCAGTGAGCGTGTGTTTGCGGTACTGGATAATGATGATTCTTTGAAACCTCCTGCGGGTGGTTACTCGCCAACTGCTGCCGTTTCAGCCGGGGCAATTGAATTTGATCAGGTTTGGTTTGCTTATGATAAGGAAAACTGGGTATTGAAAAATGTTTCCTTCCAGGCAAAACCCGGAGAAACCATTGCACTTGTTGGTCATACAGGCAGCGGCAAAACATCAGTCATCAGTTTGCTGAACCGGTTGTACGAAATACAAAAAGGCGATATACGTGTTGATGGTATTCCCGTTCAGGAATATGACCCGGGCCGGCTACGCAGCAGAATAGGAGTTGTATTACAGGATGTTTTCCTGTTTGCCGGAACTATCGTAGAAAATGTAACCCTTCGCAATGATCAGATTTCCCGTGAGCAGGTGGTTGAAGCTGCTAAACTGATTGGTTTGCATGACTTCATTATGAAACTGCCCGGTAATTATGATTATAATGTCATGGAAAGAGGGGCTACTTTATCACAGGGGCAGCGACAGTTACTCAGCTTCATCAGGGCTTTGTTGTACAACCCGGCTGTGTTGGTTTTGGATGAAGCTACTTCCTCTATTGATACAGAATCGGAACAACTCATCCAGAAAGCCATCGATAAATTGATCGAAGGGAGAACTTCCATTGTGATTGCTCATCGCCTTTCCACCATTCGTAAAGCCGATAAGATTATTGTATTAGACAAAGGCGAAATCAAAGAAATGGGTACGCATGATGAATTGCTTACAAGAGGCGGGCATTACGCCAAGCTGCACGAAATGCAGTTTGCCCGTTCCGAAGCATAAAAAAACCACTTCATTATGAAGTGGCTGTACAGGACATTGGATTTTTCGAAACTTTATTTCAAACGCTTATCAGAGAGAAAACCTCCGGTTGATGAAAAAACGGCTTGCCAACGTTCGGCGCCCAGCCAGAATTTTACCTTATAGGTATTGCTGTCTTCTTTTTCCCATTCAATTTCACCACCTGCAGCAGGGTACTTGGTTTTGAAAGCATCCATTACACCTGTTGGGACCTGGGAGGCCAGCAGGGCAATAGAGTTGGAAGAAGAATCGTCAACACCCGGCAGGTCGTTTAATTTACTGCATGAGGTCATCATTAAAAGAAAGGCGATGATCAGGAACGAATTTTTCATAACATGAATTTTTAGTTGTTTGTATTAAAAGAACACTGTAAAAGTAGAAGTGGGGCCGGACCGGTACAAACGAAAGCGACTGAACGGGAATTTTGGTAACTCAAACTGGTTTTGAGGGAACCTGAGCATCTTTTGAGGGAGGAATTCCCCGGATTATCGGGAATTGAAACCGGGATGAAAGATTGTTTTCTAAGATGTAACTTTTTTCGGCTTCCAACCCTTGTTTTCACCCCCTGCTCCTTTATCTTTGCGCCAAATTTCAGGAAAGACATGGCGTTCAGAAGCATAAAATCCTTATTGGCAGCGGTTTTCAGCGGAATTTTCTTGTTTTTTTCTACCCCGGTTCTGGCTGGAGGTGGAGAAGGTGAGGGTGGAAAATTGAACCCCGCCGATGTGATTATTGAACATATCTCTGATGGTCATGAGTTTCATTTCTTTTCAGTAGGTGAGTTTCATGCTACGATTCCATTACCTGTTGTGCTGTATTCTCCCCAGAAAGGGCTGGATATTTTCATGTCTTCTAAATTTCATCATGGCGAGGAAGCGCATAATGGTTATAAGCTGGAACACGGTAAAATTCATGCAGTTAAGGAAGATGGTACGCCCGACGAATCTGTTCAGGTGTATGATTTTTCACTCACCCGTAATGTGGTGCAAATGATTATTTCCCTGATCCTCCTGGTTTGGATCATGACGGGTATTGCCAGGAAGTATAAAAAAGGAGAGGGTACTACCAAAGCGCCAACCGGGCTGCAAAATGCCATTGAGCCGGTAATCACTTTTGTACGTGATGAAGTGGCCAAGCCCAATCTGGGTAGCCGGGCCAACAAATACCTGCCTTATTTATTAACTGTATTTTTCTTCATACTTATTAATAACATCTTTGGTTTGATCCCCGGATCGGCAAACGTAACAGGCAATATCGCCTTTACAGCCATGCTGGGCATCATTTCATTCCTGGTGATTTTGTTCAGTACCAACGGTCACTTCTGGAAGCATATTTTCTGGCCTCCGGTTCCGCATGGTGTGAAGCCGATCCTGGTGCCGGTGGAATTGCTCGGTGTATTCACCAAGCCCTTCGCCCTCATCATTCGTCTTTTCGCCAATATGACGGCAGGCCACATTATCATCTTAAGCTTCATTTGTTTGATTTTCATTTTCGGGGAAATGAGCGTGGCGCTCGGTTACGGTGCATCACCGTTATTTGTGGCGCTGGCTGTATTCATTTACCTGATCGAAATATTGGTTGCATTTATTCAGGCATTCATCTTCACGAACCTTACGGCTGTATTTATCGGCCAGGCTTTTGAAGGTGAACATCACGAAGAAGCTCACCACTAAGATTTTTTTATTTTTCATTTTTAAAACCAAGTAACATGAGTCTGATGACTATTTTACTGGAAGTACAAACCGGTTTCTCTCACATGGGAGGTGCTATCGGTGCTGGTTTAGCAGCTATTGGTGCTGGTATCGGTATCGGTCAGATCGGTAAAGGTGCTGTTGAGGCGATTGCCCGTCAGCCGGAAGCTTCCAACGACATTCGTGCAAACATGATCCTGACTGCAGCTTTCGTAGAAGGTGTTGCCCTTCTCGCTGCTGTGGCTGGTCTGCTGGCTGTATTCAAATAAGAAAGCCGCACGTAAAACTATTACTGCATCCAATGCACAGGGCGGCGGATGCAGTAATTCTTAAAAAAGAAAAAACCGGAATAAACTATATTATATGGAGTTGTTATTACCAAAGCTTGGTTTGTTTGTATGGAACCTGATCGCCTTCCTGGTGGTATTCTGGATCCTGAAAAAATTTGCCTGGAAGCCCATCCTCAGTTCATTAAACGAACGTGAAAAAGGAATTGCTGATTCTCTGGAAACAGCAGAAAAGGTGAAAGCTGAAATGGCACAACTGAAAAATGAAAATGAAGCGCTGATGGCGAAAGCCCGTGAGGAAAGAGCCCAGCTGCTGAAAGAAGCCCGTGAAACAAGAGATAAAATTGTGAACGAAGCAAAAGACCTGGCAAAAACAGAAGCGAATAAAATTATTCTGGAAGCGCAGGCCGCTATCAATCATCAGAAAATGGCTGCCCTCACCGAAGTGAAAAACCAGGTAGGCAACCTCGTGATTGAAGTGAGTGAAAAAGTATTACGTCGTGAACTGGCCAATAAAGCTGATCAGGAAGCATACGTTAATACCTTGGTAAACGAAGTTAAACTGAACTAATCCGCTAAATAGAATTCAATGCAAAATCCCCGTTTAGCAGGTCGTTATGCAAAATCACTGGTAGTGCTCGCTACAGAGCAAAATCAGCTGGAAGTGGTTTGCACAGACATGAAATATCTTCAGTCTGTTTGTAAACTCAGCCACGATTTTACCAATCTTTTGCGCAGCCCTGTTATCAAGGCCGATAAAAAAGAGAAGATTGTAAAAGAAGTGGTAGGTGGAAAAATCAGCGCTCTTTCAGCAGCATTTATCAACCTGCTGATCCAGAAGGGACGTGAAAGCTTTCTGCTTGAAGTTGCTGAGTCTGTAATTGAACAATACAACCAGATTAAAGGCATTCACCACGTTAAACTGACAACGGCTACTGCTCAGGGTGATGCTGTTAAGGCTGCTATTATAAATAAAATCAAAGCAGATACCGCATTGCAGCAAATTGAACTCGAAACACAGGTGAATGAATCACTGATTGGTGGTTTTACACTTGAGTTCAATGGAAATCTTGTGGATGCCAGTATTGCACGTCATTTGAAAGACCTGCAACAGCAGTTCCATGGTAATGTTTACGTTCAGGATATTCGCTAAAACAAAAAATATAAAATAAAGAGTCATGGTAGATATTAAACCAGATGAAATATCAGCGATACTTCGCCAGCAACTAAGCAATTTGAATGTTGGCGCTGATTTGGAAGAAGTTGGTACCGTGTTACAGGTGGGTGATGGTATTGCCCGTGTATACGGACTGAACAATGTACGTGCCGGTGAACTCGTTGAGTTCGAAAACGGTGTTCGTGCTATTGCCCTGAACCTGGAAGAAGATAATGTGGGTGTGGTATTGATGGGTGAAGGAAAAGACATTAAAGAAGGTTCGAATGTGCGCCGTACCGGACAAATCGCCTCTATCAAAGTGGGCGAAGGAATGGTAGGCCGTGTTATCGACGTACTGGGTCACCCCATTGACGGTAAAGGTCCTTTAACAGGTGAATTGTACGAAATGCCACTGGAACGTAAAGCCCCGGGGGTTATCTTCCGTGAGCCGGTAAAAGAACCGCTGCAAACAGGTATTAAAGCGATCGACGCCATGATTCCTATCGGCCGTGGGCAGCGTGAGTTGATCATTGGTGACCGTCAGACAGGTAAAACTGCCATTGCAATCGATACAATTATTAATCAGAAGGAATTCTATGAAGCTGGTAAGCCTGTTTATTGTATCTATGTAGCGATCGGACAAAAAGCTTCTACCATCGCTGGTGTTATGAAAACACTGGAAGATAACGGAGCTATGAAATATACAACCATCGTTGCGGCTTCTGCAGCAGATCCTGCTCCTCAGCAGTTCTTTGCTCCATATGCCGGTGCAGCTATTGGTGAATTCTTCCGTGATACCGGACGCCCTGCTTTGATCGTATATGATGATCTTTCTAAACAAGCGGTGGCTTACCGTGAGGTATCATTATTGCTTCGTCGTCCTCCTGGTCGTGAAGCTTATCCCGGTGACGTATTCTATCTCCACAGCCGTTTGCTCGAACGTGCAGCAAAAGTAATTGGCGACGACAGTGTTGCTAAAAACATGAACGACGTTCCTGATAGCATCAAACACCTGGTAAAAGGTGGTGGTTCATTAACTGCATTACCAATTATTGAAACACAGGCTGGTGACGTATCTGCATACATTCCTACCAACGTAATTTCTATTACAGACGGACAGATCTTCCTGGAAGGTAACCTGTTCAACGCTGGTATCCGTCCTGCGATCAACGTAGGTATTTCGGTTAGCCGTGTGGGTGGTAATGCTCAGATCAAATCCATGAAAAAAGTAGCGGGTTCACTGAAACTGGATCAGGCACTTTATCGTGAGCTGGAAGCTTTCTCTAAATTTGGTGGTGATATGGATGCTGCAACCAAGTCTGTAATTGACAAAGGTGCCCGTAACGTGGAAATTCTGAAACAGCCTCAGTACACTCCCTATTCAGTGGAAAAGCAGGTAGCAATTATTTACCTCGGTACAAATGGTTTGTTGAACCAGGTTCCAACCAGACGTATCAAGGAATTTGAAGAACATTTCTTACAGGAAATGGAAACAAAAATGCCTGATCTGTTGGCTGAATTCAAGAAAGGTGCATTACCCGAAGAAGGAATTAAGAAAATGGTGGAAATGGCAAACGGGTTGATTCCTCAGTACAAAGCTTAATCAATAGTACTGTATAAATGAAAAGGGAGTGATGATTCACTCCCTTTTTTATTTCAGCTTTTTAGACATTACATAGTGTGGAATCGATACTTCAATAAACTCATCGCCGGAAGCTTTGTATCCCTGCTTTTCATAAAAGCCCAAAGCAACTTTACGGGCATGCATCACAAGGTGTTTGTAGCCACGGTCACGGGCAAGATTTTCGGCAAAGTTTAAAAGCGAAGCACCAATACCTTTTCCCTGAAGGTTTTTATGAACAGCCATTTGTCGAAGCCTTACTGTTTCAGGATTCATTCGTGTAAGCATACAGCAGGCAAGCATCTGATCGTCTTCAAGTACACCTATCAGTATGTCGTTTTTTTCTTTTTCCAGTTCTTCATCCGTGAAATGCAAGCCCAGAGGTTTTCGCAGAATGTCATATCGCAATTGAATCATCTGCTTGTATTCTTTCGATCCGTGTGCAATCTCTTTTAATGCCATAAAAGGAAGAGTTGAAGGGGCAAACAAGTTACATTTTTTTGTTTAATTAAAAACAGGCGTTCGTATTTCAATGCTTATAGATTATACAAAAGCAATTCTGCTGCTGAAAGCTATGGGTAATTCAAATTTTACGCCAAAACTGAGGGAAATATGACCAAATTCATGCCTTGGACTAACTTGTGCAATTCAATGAAAATCATTTAGTTGAATCAAAAATAAGAATGTATTTCCAAGAAGGATTTGCACATTTTTGTTATACCCCTTGCTAATTGGTTAAAAATTCTATTTTTGCACCCTGTAACCAAATTATTACGACAATGTCAGACATCGCAGCAAGAGTTAAAAAAATCATCGTAGACAAATTAGGTGTTGAAGAATCTGAAGTAAATCCTGAAGCTTCTTTTACTAACGATTTGGGCGCTGATTCTTTAGACACAGTTGAACTGATCATGGAATTTGAAAAAGAGTTCAACATCTCTATTCCCGACGAACAGGCTGAAACAATTACAACAGTTGGTCAAGCCGTAGCTTATTTAGAAGAACACGCTAAGTAATCCAGTACTGAACTGTTTTCAGTATAAACTTTATTCCCAAACTAGCTTATGCAGCTAAGACGAGTAGTCGTTACCGGAATTGGCGCACTGACACCATTAGGCAAATCCCTTGATGAATATTGGGATGGTTTGACTAATGGTGTGTCAGGTGCTGATTTTATCAAGCAATTTGATTGTTCAAAATTCAAAACCCGCTTCGCATGCGAGGTAAAGGATTTTGATCCTACAGCTTATCTTGATAAGAAAGAAGCCCGTAAGATCGACAGGTTTACGCAATTCGCTTTAGTTGTAAGTGACCAGGCGGTGAAAGATGCCGGTATCACAAAAGAAAATATTGACCCCGATCGTGTGGGTGTGATTTTCGCAAGTGGCATTGGTGGTTTGATCACTTTCCAGGAAGAAGTTTCTGCCTTTGCATTAGGAGATGGAACGCCCCGTTTCAATCCTTTCTTTATTCCTAAAATGATTCTGGATATTGCTGCCGGACAAATCTCCATGCGTCACGGTTTGCGTGGGCCCAACTTTGCCGTTGTATCTGCTTGTGCTTCTTCCACCAATGCCATCATAGATGCGTATGATAATATTCGTCTGGGTAAGGCAGATATGATTTTAACCGGTGGTAGTGAAGCGGTAGTAAGTGCAGCGGGTGTGGGTGGATTTAACGCCATGAAAGCACTGAGCGAACGCAACGATGATCCTAAAACAGCCAGTCGCCCGTTTGATAAAGACAGGGATGGTTTTGTAATGGGTGAAGGAGCGGGCATGCTGGTGCTGGAAGAACTGGAGCACGCCATTAAACGTGGAGCCAGAATTTACTGCGAGATAGCAGGCGGTGGTGCCACTGCCGATGCACATCATATCACAGCTCCCCATCCGGAAGGGCTGGGTGCACAGAATGTGATGAAGGCGGCATTGCGTGATGCCGGACTGGAACCCACAGATATCGACTACATTAACGTTCATGGAACGTCTACTCCTCTCGGAGATATTGCTGAAACCAAAGCCATTCTGAATGTGTTTGGTGATCATGCATACAACCTCAACATCAGTTCCACAAAATCAATGACAGGCCACTGCCTGGGTGCTGCTGGTGCCCTCGAAGCGATAGCTTGTGTAATGAGTGTGGTACATGATATTGTTCCTCCAACCATTAATCACTTTACGGATGATCCCGGATTGGATGATAAATTGAATTTTACATTCAATAAGGCGCAAAAGCGTACTGTTCGTGCTGCTTTGAGTAACACATTTGGTTTTGGTGGACATAATGCTTCAGTAATAGTTAAGAAATATTCCTGATTTCATTTAGTTTTGTTTGTAACAGCTTTTATTGATTTATGAAAAATCAATAATTTGTCTGATCAACGCTACACATGGTAGGGAAACTGTTCCGGAAAATTTTACCTGCACGTAACAAATTCGAAACCAATCTTCGCAATTTGCTGGGATACCGTCCCGGTAATATTCAGCTTTATAAAACGGCACTCAGCCATCGTTCTGTTAAAGAAGGAAGCGACCAGAATAATGAACGCCTTGAGTTTCTCGGAGATGCGGTACTTAGTGCGGTTGTGGCCGATTATCTATTCAAACGTTACCCATATAAAGGAGAGGGCTTCCTCACAGAGATGCGGAGCAAAATGGTAAACCGTGCTACCCTGAATGATATTGCATTGAAGATGGGTTTGAAGCGGATTACGTTATATAACAAAGGCGATAACTCCTTGAAGATTTCTCAAATCTTTGGCAATACATTGGAAGCCTTACTTGGCGCCATTTATTTAGATCTTGGATATAGCAAAACCCAACGATGGGTAACCAAGAATATTATTATTCCGCATTTATTTATGGAAGACCTGGAGTTGGTTGAAATCAATCACAAAAACAAACTCTACGGTTGGGCTAATAAGAATGGGAAAAACCTGGAGTTTGAAACACTGGATGAACGAATTGAAAATGGACGTCGCCTGTTTACCATTGGCGCTGTAGTGGATGGAGAATTAATTGCCGAAGGGAAAGCATTTAATAAAAAAGATGCAAGCCAGATTGCTTCACAGTTAGCGGTTGAGAAACTGGGATTGCAGGATAAATAATCTGAAATGAAATAAAACTAAAAAGCTTCATCAAACGATAAAGCTTTTTAATTGCGGAGACGAAGGGATTCGAATGCCGACGCTGCTGTCGGCACCGAGACCAAAACGTCTCGGCCCTTGATAAAAAAAACACCCCGCATAAAGCGAGGTGAAAAAATTGCGGAGACGAAGGGATTCGAACCCTTGATACGGTTTCCCGTATACACACTTTCCAGGCGTGCTCCTTCAACCACTCGGACACGTCTCCTTGGAAGGGCTGCAAAAATAAATCATTCCACCCTTACTGCCCGAATAAATTCAAAGCGTTTTCTGTGGTTTTAATAATTACGTCAGCACTCATGCAGTTTTTAGCGCTGGCAATGGCATCAACCATATAATGCAGGTAGGAAGGCTCGTTTCGTTTGCCCCTGTGCGGAACGGGAGTGAGGTAGGGGGCATCTGTTTCCAGTACTAGGTATTCCAATGGAATTTCTTTCACCACTTCTGATAATCCCGATTTCTTATAAGTAATCACACCTCCAATGCCCATGAGGAATCCCAGATCCCTGATTTGTTTTGCTTCTGCTGCAGTTCCTCCAAAACAGTGAAAGATTCCTTTGAGGTTTCCATTTTGATTTTGTCGAACGATATCAATACAATCCTGCATGGAGTTTCTGCTGTGGATCACGATCGGGAGATTGTAATGCAACGCCCAGCTGATCTGTTGCTGAAATGCTTCCTTTTGCTGGGTAATAAAGGTTTGGTCCCAATAATAATCCAGCCCAATTTCACCAATTGCAGCAAAGGAACGCTTGCCCAGCCACTCTTCCACCAGGCTCAACTCCTGTTTAAAATCTTCGTTTACAGAACAGGGATGAAGCCCCATCATGGGGTGGCAAATGCCCGGGTATTGCTCCTCCAGTCTCATCATTCCGGTAATAGAGCTGCTGTCGATATTAGGAAGGTATAAGCGGCTTACCTGCCCCAACCGGGCTCTTTCCATCATTTCGGCACGGTCATTGTCAAATTCTTCCAGGTAAATATGCGTATGTGTATCTATGAGATTCATGCGTTCGCAAAATTAGCGCCTTCTGTCCCTTGATCATCATAATCTTACGATCTGCCATTGAACCCAGCCGTAAATATTTTTTAACAAGCTTTAAACCATCCTTGTACAATCGGGTCTTTTATACGTTCGTTTCTTTTAAAAATCTTTAAAACACATAGTATGAAAACAGTAAACATTTTTGGAAAAAGCACACTGACAATTCTGCTCGCAGGCGGATTACTTTTTACAGCCTGTAAAAAAGAATCCAAAGAGAGTGTTCTTGTACAGGAAGAAGCTACCATTCAAAGTACTCAGAATGATGAAGAAGCCGATGCGGCTTATGACGAAGTATTTAACACCACCATGGGCGTTGGACAGGAATCAGGTGAAGATATTGGCTTAACAGCCGGTGTGGGTGTGTTTGGCCGCATGGAAGGCGGAAGTTATACCGGAAGGGTGGATAGCGCCGGTCAACGTTGCTTTACTATGACTGTTCTTCCCAAAGACAGAGGCGTATTTCCCAAAACAATAACTCTTGATTTCGGAGCCGGTTGTTTAGGTAAAGACGGTCGTTTACGTAAAGGAAAAATCATTACTGTATTTACAGGACCAATGCGTGTACCAGGTAGCAAAGCAACCACCACTTTTGAAGGTTATAAAGTAGACAGCGTTTCGGTTACAGGTACACATGAAGTGGTAAATAACAGTACTTCTAACAATGCAAGTCTTACTGTAAGAGTCATTGCTGGTAAATTAACATGGGATAGCGGACGTTGGATCAAATGGTCTACCACACGTACCACCACTCAGATTGAAGGTAACGGAACTGTTTTCTTCCCGCTTGATGATATTTTCCAAATCAGAGGTGCCGGTTCCGGTGAAAACAGTTTTGGCAGAACATGGTCACATGAAATCATTGAACCTTTGATTAAAAAATTTACATGCCGCTGGATTTCTAAAGGTGTGATTCGTGTAACTCATAATGCAAAATCTGCACTGCTCAACTTCGGAACAGGCGATTGTGATAACAAAGCAACTCTTACCATCAATGGTGTGGATAAAGAAATTACACTCCGTTAATAAAAAACACTTGCTTTTAATATAAAAGAAATTGTACCTTTAGACCAGTTTTCATAGGGTACGGATTAAAAACGGGCCAGGGTGTCTACCCCGGCCCTCCTTTTTTTAGGCTGTTCTCATTCTATAACTTTGAAAATGAATCCCTTATCTGAGAAGTAGGAAAGTGTATCTGCAAGGGCAATCTTCATTCTGGGTAATGCCTTCTCACTATCGTGAAAAACAATCACCGAACCCTTTCTCGCATTTTTTTGTACAATTTTGCCGCATTTTTCACCAGAAAGTGAAGGATCAAAGTCGGCACTCAAAACATCCCACATGATGATCCGGTAAGGAGGCTTGGAATCCTGTAACACTTTTGCTGAGAAATATGTGATTCTGCCGTAAGGGGGACGCAACAGATCCGAATCAATCCATTGGGCTGCTTCTTTCACATTCTGCAGCCATTCTTCCGGCTTTACTTTCCAGTTATTGAGATGGTTGTGTGTATGATTACCCACTTTATGGCCTTCGGCTAGTATTCGCTGATAGATCGCTGGGTTTTCTACCACATTTTTACCAATACAAAAGAAAGTGGCTTTTGCCTGGTACTGTTTCAGCAGGTCCAGTACATAGGGGGTTGCTTCGGGGTGCGGACCATCATCGAATGTGAGGTATAATACATTGTCTTTTTCCGGAATCTTCCAGGTGAGCCCTTTGGGATAAATCAATCGAAGCCACCACGGACTTGTAACGAAATAACGCATACCTGAAATTATTAATAACCGGTGATTTGTATAAGAACAGATTTATAAAAAAACCGCTTTCCTTTTTCTGTGAGAAATTGAGTTTGTGAGGCAGGCTCCAGCATCTGATCGGCATATTTCTTTTCCATTGTATGTTGCACAGCGGGCTTGCTTCCGCTTAAGATGGCTTCTGCTGTATATTTCTCCAGCAGGTTGCCCAGTGTTTGATAAAAAAAAGACGGGCTCACAAAAACATCTGCGCCTAAGACCCTGTTGCCGGTAGATACCACAAACCCGGTTATAGTACTGTCTTTCCCACGTAGTTTACTGAAGAAATAGCTGAGATATACATTGGCCGTATCTGCAAATTTTCGTTGATGCAGTAACGCTGCAAATGAAGAAGAACCATCCTGGTTATTTTGTTTCAGCAATCTTCTGATCTCATCCCATACTTTGGTTTGATGATGTGCTGAGTCGATAATTTTCTGTAAACCGGCAGAGGTATTTCCTCCGTAAACAAATTTTTTCTCATGGCTGCTCCAGCGGTTTTCTTCGATGCAATAAACAGGAACCAGGTAAGGTTCTTTAGAAGGAGGGAGAATGGTATCTTTTGCAAAGACCCTGTCCTGCCGGCCGCCCATGGCTATTTCTCCGCTGCGGATAATGATATCATGTTCACTTTTGTTTTCAATAAGCAGAACATTGATATTATCCACCATATAGTTGCCTCTTTCCCTGATGCTGATTTGTCCTTTTTGCAAGCCGCTTTTCAACGCCAGCAATTTTCGGTTATCCATGACAGTATAGGGCGAATCGGGCTCCACTCTTCTGATGGGAATGATTTTGAGATTACGGAAAACAAGTGCGCTGTCGTATTCCACCACCAGCGATGGGTAGGTAAATACAGTTTGAGCGCTGCTGAACAAACCAAGAATAAGGCTTACTGCTGCAAAAAATAACTTCATGCGGAAAGAAAGCATGAAGATAGATAAATCATACACGAAAATTTCCCTTTCGATCCCAGCGGTTTATCTTTGTGCTATGCGTGTACGAGTTCGTTTTGCTCCAAGTCCAACCGGCGGTTTACACCTGGGAGGTGTGCGTACGGTTCTTTACAACTATTTATTTGCCAAACATCATAAAGGCGATTTCATTCTGCGTGTTGAGGATACAGATCAGACCAGGTTTGTTCCCGGAGCAGAAGAATATATTTTCAACTGTTTGAAGTGGTGTGGACTGGAACCTGATGAAAGTGTGGTACAGGGAGGTGAATATGGCCCCTACCGCCAAAGTGAACGTAAGCCTTTGTACCGGCAATATGCAGAAACACTGGTTGCAAACGGTCATGCCTATTACGCATTTGATACACCGGAAGAACTGGAACAAATGCGTGCTGCTAATAAAACAGAAGAGAACCCCTCGCCACAATATGATCACAACATCCGCAAAAAAATGCGGAACAGTTTAACACTTACAGAAGCCGAGGTCAAGGGATTACTGGAAAAAGGAACGCCGCATGTTATCCGCATTGCCATGCCGGAAAACCAAGTGGTTTCTTTTACTGATATGATTCGTGGGGAAATCAGTTTTGAAACCAATCTGGTGGATGATAAAGTATTATTGAAAGCTGATGGAATGCCCACCTATCATCTGGCGGTAGTAGTGGATGATTATTTGATGAAAATCTCACATGCATTTCGTGGTGAAGAATGGTTGCCTAGTGCACCCGTTCATTTATTACTGTGGAAGCATTTGTTTGGATTGGATCAGATGCCTCAATGGGCTCACCTGCCGTTGATCCTGGGCCCTAGTGGTAAACTCAGCAAAAGAGATGGAGCCAAATACGGATTCCCTGTTTTTGCCATGAACTGGAGCGATTATAAAACAGGTGAATTAACAGAAGGATTTAAAGAAAAAGGATTCTTGCCTGAAGCATTCATTAACATGCTTGCTTTGATTGGCTGGAATGATGGTACTGAACAGGAGCTATACAGTATAGATGAACTGATTGAAAAATTTTCCCTGGAACGGGTGCATGCATCCGGTGCCAAGTTTGATTATGAAAAAGCAAAATGGTTCAATCATGAATGGATCAAACGCAAAAGCGCAAAAGAATTAGCTGTTGATGTGAAACCAATTCTAGAAGCCGCAGGAATCGTTGTTGAGAATGATGCATTCCTGGAACAGGTAATTGAATTGGTGAAAGATCGTTGCATTTTGCTGACAGATTTTGTACAACAGGCGGGCTTCTTCTTCCGTTCTCCTGAAAGTATAGACACAGAAGCAGTGAAACCTAAATGGAATGATGAAAAGCAACAATTTTTTTCAGAATTCTGCAATCAGCTTCAGGAATTGCAAAACTGGCAATTGGCAGATATTGAGCTGTTGTTTAAAAACCTGGCTGCTGCTAAGAGTATCAAAGCCGGTGAGCTGCAGTTGCCCATGCGTGTGATGCTGGTGGGTGGCAAGTTTGGTCCGGCTGTGTTTCAGATAGCTGAATTGATAGGTAAGGAAGCCACTGTAGCACGTATTCAATCTGCTTTGAAATTGCTGTAACAGGGGTTGATTACGAAAATCTTGATCTGGCATGATGCAGATTATGATGCCGTTACCTGAAAGAGCTTATTTTAGTAGCTTAATATATTTTCTATGAACAGGCCGGTTAGGGTATTAGTTGCCAAAGTTGGACTGGATGGCCACGATCGTGGCGCCAAAGTAATTGCAACAGCATTAAGAGATGCAGGTATGGAGGTTATTTATACCGGTCTCCGTCAAACGCCTGAAATGGTGGTGAACGCCGCTTTGCAGGAAGATGTGGATGCAATTGGTATCAGTATTTTATCGGGAGCACACATGACTGTTTTTCCCAAAGTGATTGAACTGATGAAACAAAAAGGAATGAACGATGTGCTGTTAACGGGAGGCGGTATTATTCCCGAAGAAGATATGAAAGAGCTTTATGAAATAGGTGCAGGCAAACTGTTTCATCCCGGTACTAATACACACGAAATTGCAGATTACATTAAAGAGTGGGTTTCCCAAAACAGAAAGTTCTGACACCCGTAACTTTTTAACAGCTCATCCGTTGTAAACATAAATACATCTATATGCTTATTCGATTTGCCTTTGCCTTGTTTTTTGTTTTCATATCAAATGTTGCGCTGTTCGCACAATCAGATACTACACAGGGTTCTTACAGCAGTGAACCTCAAAAGAAAAAATGGTATACTACCCGGGGAGGAGATGCTGCCCTCGTTTCTTTTTCAGATGTATCGAGAAACGGAACTGGGTTAAACAATGTACCAAGGTTTACATTTTTTCTGAATGGCGGATATAATTTTAACCATGATCTGGGCAATCATGTTGGATTTTTTACAGGGTTTAACGGGAAAAACCTTGGTGTGATTTATGACAGTAGCGACCATGTTCGTTTTAAACATCGTGTGCTCATGCTGGGTGTTCCTGTTGGATTGAAAGTGGGGAATCTTAAAAAAGGAAATTTTGTATTCTTTGGCGCACAGGCAGATTTTGCATACAACTATAAAGAGAAGCGTTTTGTAGATGGTGAAAAAGTTTCAAAATTTAACGAGTGGTTCAGTAAACGAACTCCCATATTTATGCCCTCTGTATTTGCAGGTTTCAGAACCAGTAAAAAAGTAGGATTGAAAGCACAATATTTCCCTAACAATTTCTTCAAACCGGGTTTTGAAAAAAACGGAGTGAAACCGTATGCAGGAATGGAGGCAAGTGTATTCTTCCTTACACTTAGTTATGATTTTTCGATGCGGGAATTTGTGAGCGGTACAAAGTAGTTACCATAACTTTTACATAGATAAGAAAGGCAGGGCATTGTTCCTGCCTTATCTTTATAAAAAATGCAGATATGGCTTTCGAAAGTTTACTTATAAGTATTGAAGACGGGATCTGTGTAATTACAATCAATCGTCCAGATAAACTGAATGCATTGAATAAAACAGTGATTCAGGAACTATCTGTTGCACTTGATGATGTTTACACAAATCCATCTGTTTCGGGTGCAATCATTACAGGATCTGGTCCCAAAGCTTTTGTTGCCGGAGCCGATATTTCTGAATTTCTTTCATTGGATGCATCTGGTGGTGCTGCACTAGCAAGGAAAGGACAGGAGCTGGTGTTTGATAAAATTGAAAAAAGCCCCAAGCCAATTCTTGCCGCTGTAAACGGATTTGCATTGGGAGGGGGGTGTGAACTGGCAATGGCCTGTCATTTTCGTTTGGCAAGCGACAATGCCAAATTCGGGCAACCGGAAGTAAACCTAGGTCTTATTCCCGGCTATGGAGGAACACAACGCCTGGCACAACTGGTGGGAAAAGGCAAAGCAATGGAATTGCTGATGACGGCATCTATGATTGATGCTACTGAAGCGAAGCAGCTGGGATTGGTGAATTACGTTACAACAGCAGATGCGTTAATGGAACAAACGAAACAACTACTCCAGGTCATTCTTACCAAAGGGCCACATTCTATTTCAAAAGTGATTGCTGCAGTGAATGCCTGTTACGATGAATCGAAAAATGGATTTGAGGAAGAGATCCGTTTGTTTGGAGAATGTTTCGGGACAGATGAAATGAAAGAAGGCGTTAGTGCTTTCCTGGAAAAGAGAAAAGCAGCGTTCAAAAAATAAACAAAAGGCCCGGTAATACCGGGTTTTTTATTGGATGGGATGCCGGCAAGGGGATGAGTATAATCAGCAATTTTACTGCTGTGGGCAGGTGATCAAGAAAAGTTTACGCCTACCTTTGCATCGTTTCAAAAAATAAAAAATTCTGAATATGGAATATCGTATCGAAAAAGACACCATGGGTGAAGTGAAAGTGCCTCTGGATGCTTACTATGGAGCCCAGACTCAGCGCAGTATTGATAATTTCAAAATTGCACAGGACATCAACCGGATGCCCAGGGAAATCATCAGGGCTTTTGCCTACCTGAAACATGCAGCAGCTTTGACTAATCTGGATGCAGGAGTGTTGCCTAAAAAGAAAGCGGTATTGATTGGTAAAGTGTGTAAAGAAATTCTGGATGGCAAACTCGATGCGTATTTTCCTTTAGTGGTTTGGCAAACAGGAAGCGGCACGCAGAGTAATATGAATGTAAATGAAGTGGTGGCTTACAGAGGACATGTATTGAATGGAGGAAAGCTTACAGATAAAGAAAAATATTTGCACCCGAATGATGATGTAAATAAATCACAGAGCAGTAATGATACATTTCCTACAGCAATGCATATTGCAGCTTATAAAATTCTGATGGAAACAACTATCCCCGGAATTCTCAAGCTTCGTAATACGCTGGATAAAAAGGCAAAGGCTTTTAAGAAGGTGGTAAAGATCGGGCGTACGCATTTCATGGATGCAACGCCCCTTACATTGGGTCAGGAATTCAGCGGTTATGTATCACAACTGGATCACGGATTGAAGGCAATTAAAAATTCATTGGCGCATCTGAGTGAACTGGCATTGGGTGGTACTGCAGTGGGCACGGGTATCAATACACCTCCCGGCTATGATGTAAATGTGGCGAAGCATATTGCTAAACTCACCGGACTTCCTTTTAAAACGGCCGAAAATAAATTTGAAGCATTGGCTGCTCATGATGCAATTGTAGAAGCACATGGCGCTTTAAAAACAGTAGCGGTAAGCCTGATGAAAATTGCAAATGACATCCGCATGCTTTCTTCCGGCCCACGTTCTGGTATTGGTGAAATTTTTATTCCTGATAATGAACCCGGTTCTTCTATTATGCCGGGTAAAGTAAACCCAACTCAGTGCGAAGCCTTAACCATGATTGCGGCACAGGTAATGGGTAATGATGTGGCTATTAATATTGGTGGCGCAACCGGCCATTTTGAACTGAATGTGTTTAAGCCAGTGATGATTTATAATTTTCTCCACAGCGCCCGTTTGATAGGTGATGGATGTGTAAGTTTTAATGATAAATGTGCCGTTGGTATTGAACCTATTGAAGCTAATATCAGAAAGCATGTAGAAAATTCACTTATGCTGGTAACTGCGCTCAATACGAAGATTGGATATTATAAGGCTGCAGAGATTGCACAGAAAGCACACAAGCAGGGTACAACGCTGAAAGAGATGGCTGTGAAGCTGGGATATGTTACTCCGGAACAATTTGATGAATGGGTGCGTCCGGAAAAAATGGTAGGCAAAATATAATGGCTGATTGATACGATAATTGCCACTAAGCAGTTCAATACTTCTTAGTGGCAATTTCTTTTATGGGGTTGGGTTATTCGTAATTTCCATAGTACTCCGGCTCTGGTGGTAATAATTGCACCATCTGAATTTCTTTTGTTTTCGGGCGGCCAAAGACAATTCTATACAACTTTGATGATTTAACGGGAGAATGTGTTCGTAAGAATGCAGGAGTAATCGATTCGGTAAAATAATAAAGTTGATCAGTTAGATTAACAATGAATCTGTTGATACGATGCAAGGTAGCAGATACGGTTTTCATGATTACGGATTTACAAAGGTTTTGGATATAAGACAATCTTATTTCTGATTGCTATCAGAAATTTACAAAAGAGATTGAATCCCTGCTCTTTTTTGTGCAGGAACTACATACTTACACTTACATCCTTTGAGCGGCAAACGATTTATAAAACCTGTGTTTCATCGGTTACTTCAGAATCTGTTTCAACAGTTTCCGGTTGTTCTTCTGCAGAACGTTCCGTAAAAAACTTCTTCTGAAACAGGAGAATTGTAATAACACCTACAGAGATGCAGGCATCAGCAATATTAAAAATGGGAGAGAAAAAAGTAAATGGCTCACCACCAATGACCGGCACCCATTTGGGTAAAATCTGGTTTTCAATAATTGGGAAATAGAGCATGTCTACTACGTGTCCATGTAAAAATCCGGCATATCCTTTGGCGGGAAACAGTGTAGCCAACGGACCACCAATTTCGCTTCCGGTGAAAATCATTCCATAAAACAAACTATCAATCAGGTTGCCCAATGCACCTGCATAAATTAAACCGGCACAAATAATAAATCCGGGATGATATTTTCTGTCAATGATGCGCTTAATATACCACGTACCGAAAATGACAGCAGTGAGACGGAACAAGGTGAGTAATAATTTGCCCCAGTTACCACCAAACGACCATCCATAAGCCATTCCTTCATTCTCAATAAAATAAAGTCTGAACCAATTGCCCAGCACAAAGCGTTCTTCATGGTAAAGCATGTGCGTTTTTACCCAGATCTTCAATGATTGGTCTGCTATCAACAGAATAAGAATGAAAACAACAATGGTTCTTAGTTTCACCTGATCAGAATTTAAGTTGCAAATATATAGTTATTGCCGAAGTACTATTCTTCAAAGTACACCCGGTTTACCCGCTGGCTGATGCCGGTCATGATTTCATAAGGAATTGTTCCGGCTGCTGCTGCTATATGTTCAATGGTCCAGTCTTTTCCAAAAACAATCACATCATCGCCTTCTTTTACGTCTTTCACATCTGTAACATCGAGCATAGTCATGTCCATACAAACAGTTCCAATAACCGGAGCAGGCTGTCCGTTCACCAACATAAAGCTTTTACCATTTCCAAGGCTGCGGTGGAATCCATCGGCATAACCAATCCGAACTGTAGCAATGACGGAAGGCCTGGTTACCACTCCTTTGCGGTTATAGCCAACACTATCGCCTGGCTGAAGTTCTTTCAACTGGGCAATAGTGGTTTTCAAAGTAAGCGCTTCTTCCAGTTCCAATGTGGTTTTATGCGATGTAATGCCATACATGGCTATTCCTAAACGAACCATCTCATATTGCAAATGCGGATGCCTTAAAATGCCCGATGAATTGCATAAATGACGGATAAATGATTGCCCGGTTTTTTCAAGGATGCTCTCACAAGCTTGTTCAAATAAGATTGCCTGCTGGCTGGTAAAATTGTCTGATGCCGGATCTTCACTGGCGGCAAGGTGGCTGAACACCGTTTGAATTGAAAACCGGTTGCCAGATTGTAAAATGTGGCATAACTGCTCCACTTCATCGTTGGTAAAACCAAGGCGGTGCATACCAGTATCAATCTTCAGATGAACAGGGTAGCGGGATAAACCTTCTTTATCGAGATAAGCTGTAAACGCATTTACAATTTCAAATGAATAGAGTTCCGGTTCAAGGTTGTATTCAATTAAATGATCAAACGTTACCACTTCAGGATTCATTACCATAATTGGTAATGTAATACCTGCTTTGCGCAATTCCACTCCTTCATCGGCAAATGCAACAGCCAGGTAATCCACGCCATTGAATTGCATCAGGTTGGCTATTTCATAACTGCCGCTTCCATAGGAAAATGCTTTCACCATGGCCATGATCTTTGTACCCTGTTGAATTTGCTCACGTATTTTTTTCAGGTTGTGAGTGATGGCAGTGAGATTGATTTCAAGAACGGTTTGATGCACTTTCTGTTCCAGCAGTGGCACTATTTGTTCTAACCCAAACACACGTGCTCCTTTAATCAGTATTGCTTCATTATGAAATGCAAGTACCGGCAGTTGTTTTATTAGCTCATCAACAGTACTGAAGTGAGTCCATTGAATCGTAGCAGGAACTTTAGTGGCAAAGTGTTGCGCTGTAGCCGGACCAACGGTAACAAGTTTATGAATGTCATGTGCAGTAATCAGCTGGGCAATGGCATGATAGGTTTCGGACTCTTTTGCTTTCGGTAAAATAAAATCAGAAAGAATGATAGTTTTCTTCCTGTGTTGCCTTTGTTGTTGCAACAGGTTTAATGCTATTTCAAATGAACTCAGATCGGCACTGTAACTGTCGTTGATAATGGTACATTGCTGAATTCCTTTTTTGATTTCTAAACGGAGGCTTACAGGTTTGAGTAATAATAACTTTTCTTTCAGCTGTGTGATATCCATTTTCAGATATAAACAAACAGCAATGCAGGTAATAGCATTGTTCACCGATGCTTTATCAGTGAAAGGAATGGTTAGTTTCAGTTCAGTGTTATTCCACTTCAGTTGAAGCGAAGTATGAAGTCCTTCTTTTTGCAGGGAGATGATTTGCAGTTTGTTGGTAACGCCTTCCCCCCAGCTGATGATTTCTTTATGCTCAGTTCCGGTTAAATGAACACCGGATTGTTCAGGTGAATAAATAATGGCAGATGTTTCTTTAAAGAGAATGGCTTTTTCAATTCCTTTTTCTTCTGCACTTGCAAATCCTTCCTGGTGTGCATCGCCTAAATAGGTGAATACGCCAATTGTTGGTTGTATGATTTCTTGCAATTCCTGCATTTCACCTTTCCGGGAAATACCCGCTTCAATAATGGCAAGATTGTGTTCGGTGCCCATTTGCCAGATGCTTAATGGAACACCTACCTGTGAGTTGTAACTTTTTGGGCTGCGTACAATCCGGTAGGAGTCTGACAGTAGTTGATACAGCCATTCTTTTACAATGGTTTTACCATTGCTTCCGGTAATTCCAATTACAGGGATATTAAATTGTTTGCGATGCCATGCGGTAAGTTGATGCAGGGCCTGCAGTGTATTGTTTGTAAGAATAAAATTCGCTTCAGGAAATAGTGTGTAATCAACTGGTTGATGGATTACAAAATTGCGGATTCCTTTTTCATAGCAGCTTTTAATATAGTTGTGGCCATTCCTGTGTTCTGTTTGTAATGCAAAAAATAAAGAAGCAGGAGCATGTACAATTTTCCGGCTGTCGATACATAATTGTTCAATCGTGGCATCCGGATGTGGTTCCTGCACAAGACTGCCATGAATAACAGAAGCAACTGTATGAACAGAATAATCACTCATGATCAATCTTTCCTGTCTTTAGGAATACCTTTTTTCTGATGATAAATAGAATACAAAATAGACCCGGAAATACATCCAATGATAACAGCAAGAGATAATACAACCTGTGTTGGTTTATCTATTGCTGTGCTGATCAGCTCTTCTCCCAGCATTTTAATTCCAATAAACACCAGTACAATAGAAATGCCTTGCTGCAGGTAATCAAACTTGCTTACAGCACCTCTTAACAAAAAGAAGAGCGAACGTAATCCCAGTACGGCAAAAATATTGGAGGTGTAAATGACCAACACATTCCGGCTGATGCCCATTACTGCAGGTATACTATCAAGTGCAAATACAATATCTGTAGTTGCCAGCATCACTACCACTACAAACAAAGCCGTGTAAACAGGTTTGCCCTGCCGGCGAATGCGGTAATGGCCATCACCATCATCCATGGTAATGGGTAAATATTTTTTCAGGAATTTATAAACAGCACTGTCGGCCGGGTCATATTCTTCTTCCTGGTTGGAAGTAAACATTTTGAATCCTGTGTAAATCAGAAAAAGTCCAAAGATGTATAGCATCCAGTGAAAACGATTCACCAGTTCAACGCCAACTGTAATAAATACAACCCTGAATATGATGGCAAGTAGGATACCAATTAGCAATGCCCTTGGTATATAGGTTTCTTTTACTTTGAAAAAACTGAAGATGAGAACAAAAACGAATATATTATCGATACTCAGGCTCCATTCCATCAGGTAGGCACTCACGTATTCCAATGCAGTGCTCCTGCCTTCTTCAAACCACACAAAAGCGCCAAATCCCAATCCGAGAAGAACCCAGAATAAGGTTTGATAGAGAGCTTGTTTAATGGAAAGTTCTTTTGATTTTTTACTGAGCAAACCAAGGTCCAGGATTATTGCAAGCAGTAATACAATTCCAAATGCCAGGTATGTAATCTGAGTTGAATTCATTTTATATTCAGTATAACACTGTTGTGTTTTTTTATTTTGAATAAGCTCTTTTTCTCCAGAAGCTGAATATCCATCCTCCCAGCACTAATAACAAGAGGGGAACAGCAATGTTTATTAACTGCCATTTCAGTTTTTCGTTTTCCAGTTTTTCAGCATTCAATAATCGTAATGCCACGTCCTTATTCCTCAATGCAATGATAGCTGTATTGCCGGTCATGTATTGCAACGTGTTTTGAAGAAAGCTACGATTGCTATACGTATGTTCCTGTACACGGCTGAAACCCATCGCAAAAGGTTCTTTCGTTGTAAATGGATTCAGTACAAGATCACCGTCTCCAACTATTAATTGCTGTGTTACTTCAGAACTGGGTTTAAAAGAACCATAGTGTTGCTGAAAATAGTTTCTCATTTCTGCTGAAGCCCGGTTGGCGTAAAAACTGCTGAAGCTTCCTTCTAAAAAAACACCAACAGGAATATTTTTCTTCTGATAAAGTGATGTGTTCTCAATGGTTTTTAATTCTTCCAGACTAACAATGGCAGGTGTGCTTACTGTTTTTGCATTTTCAGATGAGTAAAGCAATATTGTTTTGGTTACTCCTTCTGCTTTAACGGTATCAAGGGTGTTTACAAATTGTCCAAGTACAGGTTCCAGGTTTTTAGTAATAGGATTTGCCGGACTGGTGCTGAGTAATGGATAGTAGTTAAACGGAACATCTGCCAGTTGTGGTTGTCCGCCAGCCACACCAACTACTAACTTACTGAAGTCGCAATCGGGCGGAAGATTTTGCAACAAATCCCTGTTAATCCGTACTCCGTATTTAAACAGAAGATCATCTAAGTTGAGATTTCGGTCGTAGGCAAGTGTACGTGCCACAACAACAAGGCTGTCTTTTTCGGCATGAAGCATGTCTACAAACCACAAAATTTTACCACCCTGCATGAGGTATTGATCCAGTTTCATTTTTACTGAATCACTAAATGGTTTCGCTGGTTTCACAATCATGATAGCCGCAAACTCTTTCGGGATAACAGGATTGGCATTCGGATCAAATATGCTGAAGTTATAATCGGGTTCCAGTGTTTGTACAATATCATAGGTTTCGGGTCCCATCGGTTCCCCGTTTCCAATCATATAACCAATATATGGTTTTTGTTTCCGTTGAATTTTTTCAATGGCTTCTGCAAACTTGAATTCTAGTAAGGCCTCTGCGTTGGTAATACTTTTCGCTTCATCGAGTTTTAATCGTCCCGTAAGCGGGTCTCTGCTGTATTCCGGTTTTCCACTTAACAGATCAACCGGTATTACACGGTTGTTGAAGCGTACAAGTGCTGATGGGAAAATGGTACGTTGTGAAGATTCGTTTTCTTTTTGTTGCACTTGTAATGTATAGGGAAGGATGCCCAGCGATTTCAACGAATCAGCTACCATTTGCTGCATCATTTCACCACGTAATGCCGGATTGATGGTAAGTACACTATCTACATTATAGCCCAGCATCCGCAAACTATCGGCATACTGATTGAACAATTGTACTTGTACTTCCTCGGGGATAAAACTTGTGGCATCTACAAAACGTATTTTCAGATTATTGCCTGCATAAGATTTCATTTCTGTGAGCAGATCGTTAGTACTGCTCTGCAGTTTTCTGAAGACAGCAGGGAAATCACCTTTGAGAAAAACGTCAATGGTTACCGGTTCTTTCAGTTGTTTCAATAGTGATCGGGTAGGGGCCGAAAGAGAATATTTTTTTTCTGCGGTCATGTCGAGCCGAACAGGAAACCACAGAGCAGCTGTATTAATAAGTATCAGCAACAGCAGCAACACAGCCCAGCCATAAGAAGAAGCAAATAGTTTTTTCATGTATCAGGGCTTTTTGCTGATGCGTTTAATGGTTAAGAATAAAAACAAAATGTTGAGACTGATAAAATAGATCAGGTCTCTGCTGTCAAGTACTCCACGAGAAAGGGAACGGTAATGAAATTCCATTCCTGTTTGTTGCAGGTAATAATCCATGCCCGATTGAAACAGAGGTAAACTGCTGATGGCTTCAAATCCACTGTATAAAACAAAACAAAGAAATGCTGCTGATAAGAATGCTACAATTGAATTGCTGGTATAGCTGCTGGCACAAGTGCTGATAGCAGTGAATGCCGATCCAAGGAAAAACAATCCAATATATGAACCAATAATTCCGCCGCTATCGAGTGTGGTTCCATCAGCTGCCAGCATTTTAATGCTCATCACATATACCAATGTTGGTAGAAGCGCCATAACAACAACCAGCAAGGCAGCGGCAAATTTTCCTCCTGCAATCTGCAATCCGGATAGCGGCCTTGTTTGAAGAATTTCCATGGTACCGGTTTTCCATTCATCGGGGAAAAGGCGCATGGTAACAGCCGGAACTAATATCAAAAGGACATAAGGCGCCAACGTAAAAAAGTTATCAAGTGTGGCATAACCATAATCCAGAATATTAAAACTTGAAAAAACGAAAAGTAATAAGCCGTTCAGCAACAGAAAAAGGGCAATGGCGAGGTAGCCAGTAAGATTGCTGAAAAACTGTCGGAATTCTTTTTTACAGATAGCCCACATAGATGGGCAAAAATAATGGATTCGGGGGCAAGGGCAGAACCTTTCGTTCGGATAACTTGTTAATTAATTCAGTATAACTTTTTCAAAATTTTTCAAAAGCAGGGTTTAATTTCGGCATATCGATTTGATTTTCGTTCCCCTGACGACGGCCATTCCTCCCAAAAACCAGCTCCGGATCCTTCATAACTTGAATACCGCACGATTCATACTGGAAAAATATTACCCTGGAAAAACCATTATCCGAACCGGCCCCTTGCATCCGTAAGGGGCATTTTTGTGTCTTATACCGGGAATTGCTGTAGCAGTTAAAGTGAAAAGAGGAGAAAAAAGAGATTTGGAACAATGTTTGTAGCTAAGTCATTCAAAATCAGCCTTGTTTTAAAATTGAAAGTCAGGCTATAAATATTCCGAAAACGTTTGCATTCGCTGAGAAATGTAGTATTTTAGTATCCCGGATCTTCCGGAAAATCCCTCCTCTGGAAACGCACCTTTCATCATAAAGATCACTTATTGGTAACCGTTATTAAGCACCGAAAGGGTTAGTGAAATGAAATTTCTGAATTGCCATATTAAAAAAGCCCGTGCATTCTCGTGCACAGGATTCTTCTTTATCTTTTTTCTTTCCGGGTTTATTTCTAATGCACAGGTTACTTATTATTGGAGAAACACTGCAGCTAACGGAAACTGGAATGATGCAAATAATTGGTGGCGTGGATACACAGAAGTTCCCGGAGGAAATGAAATATTGATATTTGACAATAATACACAAACAACCACAACGAATAACCTTGCAAATACATCAAGGTTTCAAATCAACTTTGTTGCAGGCGCTTCTACTTCCAGAACATTAAATGGTGCAACTACAAATACATTTTATGATTATGGAGGAACGGCACCTTCAATCAATAATTCGAGTGGATCAAATCATACCATCAGTTTTCCGTTTTTAAACGGGAATTCCAACGGAGCAAACAGGTTGGAGGTAAATGCAAATTCCGGAAATATTACCATCACATCAACAATTGCAGGCTCCGGTGGAACAAGAAACCTGGTGGGAACGGGGGCGGCTAATACTTTTTTTAACGGAGTAATCTCGAATGGTTCAGGCTCTACAATCAATTTTATTAAAGAAGGATCGGGAAGTGCTACTTTAGGTGCCTCTAATACTTATACCGGTTCTACTACCATATCTGCAGGAACGTTACTGCTGAATGCTTCTTCTGTACTTCCAACAACCAATTCTGTTACGATCAATGGTGGTACTCTTTCGATTAGTGTTGCCGGAGCACTTTCAAGCACAAATAATATCTCCTTAACCAGCGGATCTCTTCAGATTGGAAATGTTGCGGCCAGTTCCAATGTAAATATCGGCACGCTTGCCATAACAGGAGGAACTACTATAGATATGGGAAATGGTAGTAATGCATTTAATCTGAATATCGCCAACACCAGCGGCCTCGGATCGGGAAATTTAACGATCAATAATTGGACGCCTTCTGCAAACAAAAAAATATTTATCACCACCACCACTCATATTTCAACTGTACTTGCCAGTATCAACTTTACCGGTTATGGTATTGGAGCTAAATTATTACCAACAAACGAACTTGTACCTGCGTTGTTATATGTGACCCAGGCTACCGGATCTGGAAATTTCAGCAATTCAGGTTCCTGGTTGAATGGAGCACCCTCGCTCAGTAATGGTACAGAGTCCATCTATATACAAAGTGGGTTTAACCTTACACAGGATCAAAACTTTACAGTACTGAATGCAGAAGTAGGTGGTACGCTCACCATGAATGGAACGAATACACTATCAATTACCACTGCAGGGAATTTGAAACATACAGGTACAATCAATTTGTTAGCTGCCAGTAATCTGAATATAGGTACAAATGCCACCTGGACGAATACCACCGGTACTTTCACAGGTTCAGCATCCGGAACGATCAATTTTGCCGGCGGCAATACCATTTCAGGAACCGTAAGCTGGCCAACAGTTGCCATAAGTGGTTCTGTAAATTTTGGAACGGGCTCTACCATTAAAAACGGAGGTTCGCTTATTATCAATAACGGAGGTGTGGTTACTACCAATCCTCCAGCTTATGCTACAGGTTCAACACTGGTTTACAATACAACAGGTACGTATAACCGAAGTGTGGAATGGCCGGCAGGAACTACTGTTACCGTTATTCCATATCACGTGGAAGTGAGAACAGGCGGACTCAACCTGAATGTAGGCGCTTCAGGAACGAATGAACGCAGGTGTACAGGTGATTTAACGGTCAACGGTAATTTTTACATAGGCACAACGAATTATGATGATTTGTATGTAGGAGGCAATGTGAACCTCAATGCCGGCGGCTTGCTGCAACTTGGAGGTTGGAATGCTGGCGTTGCCGGAGATCTGTTTCTTGCAGGTCACTGGTATCACAACGGAGGAACCTTTGATGCTAATGAACGTGCCATCTGGTTTAACGGAAGTGCAGGAGATCAGACAGTGAATTACAGCGGAACTGAAATATTTGGATACTTCATTATTCAGAAAGCAAGTGGTAATGTGGTTATGAATTGTGATGCTGAAATCCGTGGAGGTAATTCAGGGTATCCGTTACAGTTACTAAACGGAAACTGGGATTTAAAAGGCCGCACCGTTACTTTTTATATGTATTATGACGGCACACTTCATGATATCTCAATCGCCGGAGGGGGAACAAGGCAGGTGATCAGTTCATCCGGTACCGGTACTTTATATTTTAAACATGAGGATGCCACTCAGCGTATTTCAACCATTGCCTCTTCGGCCTCCACTCTTTTGTCTTTCAGCTCAGGGGTGATTGTAGCAATTGGAACACCAGCCGGCTTTGCAAATGGTGGTGTTGACTTCGGATCTGCTATTACAACTATTAACGGCACATTGAGGATTGACAGAAGAGGATTTGTTGAAACCAATCCACCTACCTACGCAACCAATTCGTTATTGCTTTATAATATTGGTGGTAACTACAACAGAAAGGACGAATGGAAAACATCAACCGGTCCGGGATATCCATATAATGTTCAGCTTTCAACTACGGGCACAAGATTAATAACCGGGGGAAGCACCAATACGGGTGTGGCATTGAATCTGGCAGGTAGCCTTACAATTGATGCAGGTACTACGTTTGATATGAGTAATAGTGCAGCCAATGATATGACTGTACCATTAACGGCAGGTCTTGATATCAATATCAGCGGAACCTTGATTGCGTCACAGGCAGCAGGTGGAAATGTAATGCTTGGCCGCAGCTGGACAAGAAATACAGGAGGTGTGTTTACACAGTACACAAGATCAGTAACATTTAATACCAGCAATAACGGAACTCTTACAGCACCAACCGGCGGGGAAACATTCTATGACGTTGTTATAAATAAACCCAATACGGGTTCAGCTCCGACTACATTTGTTGGTTATACAATTACGCTCAATTCACCTCTTAGTATAACCAACGCACTCACTTTTACTTCAGGGTATTTTGTAACCGGTGCAACAAATATTCTCACAATGGGAGCCGGATCATCATCTTCCGGTGGTGGTTATGAATCCTTTGTTTCAGGACCAATGAAAAAAGTGGGAACAACGAATTATACATTCCCGGTAGGAAAAATTGTGGGTAGTGAATATCATTATGGCCCTATAGGAATTGGTTCACTCGGCGCCACTTCTTATGAGTATACAACTGAATATAAAAGAGCAAGTGGCTATACACAAGGGCCCATCAGCGCTGCTGCAACTGCTGCAGGGTTATCGCATATCAGCCGCTGTGAATACTGGGATTTAACCCGTACCGGCGGACCAGCAACTATTGCAGTTACATTATCATGGTCATCAAATGCCTATTGGCCCAGCAATTGTTATAATAATGCGTATGTAGATAACGTACCTAAACTGGTTGTCGTTCCTTTTAAATCAAACAACGAGTGGGGTGATAATTTCGGACAAAATTCAACAGGTACCGGCAATCAACCATACATCAGCACCATTACCTGGAATGCAGCTGTAGATTATAATAAGTTTATTCTTGGTTCTATCGACTGGAGATTTAACCCTCTTCCTTTCAACCTGTTGAAATTTACGGCACTGGCCAAGGCATCAACTGTTGATCTTGAATGGACTGTTAATGGCAATGATGAGCAACAGGAATATGTACTGGAAAAAAGTGTTGATGGCATTCATTTCACAGAGTTAGTCCGGGTGGCGGCTTTAGATAATCTGGCTACTGCATCCTACCTGCGAACAGATCTTCAACCTGTAAACGGTTTAAATCATTACAGGGTTACTGCATATTCAAAAACCGGAGAATTCCGGAAGTCACAGGTGATACAAGTTTGGTTTGGCCAAAAGCAAGGCAAGCTTTCTGTATTCCCCAACCCGGTTACAGGCACCCAGGTAAACCTGGTTACAGCTGGGTTGCTGAAAGGCGTTTATAATGTACAGTTACTGGCAGCCGATGGTAAATTACTGCTCAGTACCCGTCTTGTACACGATGGTTTACAGTCTGTACAGTCTGTTCAACTACCCGTCACCATGTCCAAGGGGGTTTATTGGCTGCAATTGAGCAATGACCGCATGCAACCGGTGCAGTTCAAGATCATGAAACAATAATTTTAAAAATATTTTCGGGTTTGTGCAGCATTAAGGTGTAGCCCTGTGTCTTTTCTCTACTTATTCTGATTTTTTTAGTTTCACGATAAGTGCCAAAACCAACTGCTAATAAAAATCCCCTCACAAGAGGGGATTTTTTCTGGAAATAGGTTCACCAAAAATGGCAGGGAGGACAAAGGCTTAGACTGCAAAACTTTCCCCGCATCCACAGGTCCGGGTGGCATTGGGGTTATTAAAATGAAATCCTTTGCCATTCAATCCATCACTAAAGTCGAGTGTGGTATCGCAGAGGTATAGAAAACTTTTCAGGTCGGTCACCACTTTTACGCCATTATCTTCAAAAACCTGGTCATCGGGTTTTGATTCATTATCAAAATCAAGCTTATAGCTCAATCCGCTGCAACCCCCGCCCACAACCGATACTCTGAGGAAGTAATCTTCCTTGATAGCAGCCTGTTCTTTCAGGCTGGATACTTTTTCTCTTGCTTTATCACTTACGTAGATCATGAATTCTTTTCTTTTTATCTAACAATGTTTGTACCGGATTCTTTCTATGTCAGATTGCCATAAAGCTATCTGTTTTACACCAAATCTGTTTATTCCGTGTTACTATAACTTAGATCATTAACAATTTTCCGGATGATTTGTTTCGCCTCTTCTATTTCATCCGCTGTTGTAAAACGGGTTAATGCAAAGCGAACGGATCTCTTAGCCTCATTTGCAGTAAGCCCAATCGCTGTGAGCACGTGGCTGGGTTCATGTGACTCTTCCGAACAGGCACTACCGGATGAAACAGCCAGGTGGGGTGCGAAAGAAGCTATCAGTGAGTTGGAATTCAAAGGGTTAAACGTACAGTTTGTGATATGCGGCAACCGATGGAAACGATCACCATTTACTATACATCCAAGTTGAACCAATTCATTTTCAAGATCATTTCTAAGCAAACTGATTGATTCCCCTTCCTGCTCCATTTTCTGCCTGCAAATTTCAGCTGCTTTGCCCAATCCTGCAATTCCGGGCACATTTAAAGTACCACTACGGATGCCCCGTTCCTGTCCGCCACCGGTTATGATTGGTTTAATGGATACTCTCGGATTTTTACGACGGATGTAAAGCGCTCCAACACCTTTTGGCCCATACATTTTGTGGGACGATAATGCCAGCAGATCTATTCCATCATTCAGTACGTTTACGGGTATTTTACCAACTGCCTGCGTGGCATCGCAAAAGAACAAGATGTTTTTTTCTTTTGCGATAGCTCCTATTTCAGCAACAGGAAAAATGACTCCTGTTTCATTGTTGGCATACATGAATGAAAGCAAAATTGTCTCTGAAGTTATGCTGCTCTTTAGTTCTTCCAGGTCAATATGCCCCTCCCTGCTAACCGGAAGATAAGTGACTGTAAATCCATCTTGCTCCAGGTGACGGCAGGTGTCCAGCACTGCTTTATGTTCTGTAGCACACGTGATAATGTGTTTCCCTTTTTTTGAATAAGTATTGGTCACGCCTCTGAGGGCGAGGTTAATGCTTTCCGTAGCACCTGAAGTAAATACAATTTCTTCCTTCTGGGCTCCAATGATATGAGCCACTTGTTCCCTCGACAGTTCAACTGCATCAGAAGCATGCCTTCCAAATGCATGATACCGGCCCGAAGCATTTCCAAAATGCGTAAGAAAATAGGGCAACATAGCTTCCAGTACTCCCGGGTCTACAGGGGTGGTTGACATGGCGTCCAGGTAAATGGGAAGTTTCATGAAATCAGTGCTGTTACCAATGTTTATCATACAAAGTTAAAAAGCCTGTATGTAAATTGCTTTCAAATTATTCTTATGATCCGGGTAGAACACATTGGAATTGCAGTAAAAAATCTTACCGATTCCATTCCTTTATTTGAGAAGATGCTCAATACAAGTTGTTATAAAACTGAGTTGGTTGAAAGCGAACATGTTCAAACAGCATTTTTTCAGAAAGGTGAAACAAAACTCGAATTACTTGAAAGCACCACTCCCGATGGTGTGATAGCAAAGTTTGTAGAGAAAAAAGGGGAAGGGATGCATCATATTGCATTTGAAGTAGCCGATATTTTATCTGAAATGGAACGTTTGAAAAAGGAAGGGTTCATTTTGCTGAATGAAGTGCCTAAGAAAGGTGCCGACAATAAACTGGTTGCTTTTTTACATCCCAAAACCACGAATGGGGTATTGATTGAAATTTGCCAGGAGATCAAATAAAAAACCCGGCTATAAACCGGGCTTTCTGATTATTGTTTGATAAGACTTGTTTGTGCTTTCAATAATCCGTCTTCTGTTATGCGGATCATGTAAGTACCTGCTTTCCATTTTTCAGTTGACAGATGTAATGTGTTTCCTGAAAATCCGTTGATGGTTTCAACCAAAGTTCCATTCATACTGAAAACCTGAATGCTTTGTCTTGTATTAAAATTATCAGGCAGAAACAGTGTTGCTGAATGAACAACCGGATTAGGATAAACAGAAATCTTCAATTTTGAACTGAGTGTTACAGGTATCACATTGGAATAGGTTAACTCACCACCTGTATTTAATTCAGCCACACGGTAATAGTTGGTTCCAGCAACCGGAGACTTATCTGTAAATGCCAGATTGTTATTGTTTCCTGTTGCTTTTAATTTTCCAACAGTTATCCATTCGTTCTTGTTGATACTTTTTTGAACAATATAATCTGAGTTGCCATTTTCTGAAGTGGCATTCCATGTAAGAGTAACCTGGTTATTAGAGGTAAGATCTGCACGGAAATTTGTCATTCCAGATGCAAGTACGCCAGGTCCCTGACCGTTTCCGGTGAGATAATAAGGTCCAACAAGATCGGGTTGTGTTCCGGTACCGGCACCACCCCAAACAATTGTTGGTCCTATTTTGATCAAATCACTGCTGCCATTTGCTGCAAAAATTCTTCCGTTAGGGCTTGTTCCCGGATAAATTGTAACTACAGAACCACAAGCAAGGTACAGTTTACCTGAAGGCTCGAAAGAAATTGATCCACAAACAAAAATATATAATCGGGGAGTGCTGGCTGTAGGTGGACAATTCGTGCCATCTGCATAAGTAGCTCCTTTCACCACAACTGTCCAGTTTGCAGGAATACAAACGATATCGTTAGTTGCGGGTAATGTATTATTATTCCAGGTGGAAGCTTCGTCCCATTCTCCGTTGTTAACAACAGGCCATTTGGTACAGTTGCTTCCTGTACCAGGCATATTGCTGCAAATAGGCTTACTAAATCCAAATGGCCAGGTTTGCGCATTGGCACCGAAACAAAACAACAATAAAGGCAAAAAAACAGGTAAAAATTTATTCATGCTACGAACCGATTAAAGGCAAATGAAAACACAGGATACGTGACTAACACATACGGTTTCGTTTCAAAGGAACAGTAAATTGAGAAAATAAGGATGACAGGAAATTGGTACGGTTTTCAGAAGGAGATAGGGATAGGTTACTCCTGCAAAATTACTCGGATTTCTAAGAAATGCAAGTTTACTCCAGAATTCTTTCCATTTGCATAGACCGGGACCCTTTGATAAGCAGGTGTGAATTTGTAATATTCTGATTCTTAAACCATTGAGCGGCTTCTGCTGAGTTGTTAAAATTCAGGTAGGGGTGTTTGGTTTTTAAAAAATCGCCACCCACTAAAACCACCTGGTCCCATTTGTAGCGGGAAAGAAGTTCGATCAGTGCATGATGTTCCTCCAGGCTTTCATCTCCCAGTTCGGCCATTGCACCCAATAAAACGATCTTATGTTCTGCAGCCAGGCGGGCAAAATTTTCAACTGCCGCCTTCATGCTGCTTGGGTTGGCATTGTACGCATCTAAAATAATATGGTTGGTTCCCCGAACCAGCATTTGTGAACGGCTGTTAGATGGTGTATAAGATTCTATGGCTGATTTGATTTTCTGGGCAGGCACCCCAAAGCAGGCACCTACTGCCACTGCCGATAAAACATTGGGCAAATTATAAGCACCCACCAATTGAGTACTGATCATTCCAATTGTTTCGTTACTGGTAATCTTTACTTCCAGGAAGGGTTCGCTTTTAAACAATTCACCAGTGGTTTGTGCATGGCTGGTACCGTAGGTTATAATATTGTTGATTCCTTTACTCATCTCATGCAGGTAGTCGTAATCGTTATTCATGAAAATGATTCCATTGTTTTCACGCAGGTAATCATACAATTCGCCTTTGCCCTTCTTTACCCCTTCAATTCCGCCAAACCCTTCCAGGTGTGCTTTGCCAACATTGGTAATAAGCCCATGTGTAGGCAACGTATACAAACAATAAGCAGCAATTTCTCTTTGATGATTGGCACCCATTTCTATAACAGCAATTTCTGCATCTTCCTTTACTTTCAGAATCGTAAGCGGAATGCCGATGTGATTGTTGAGATTCCCTTCTGTGGTATAGGTTTTATAATGAGAGGATAATACTGCATGGATTAATTCTTTCGTAGTGGTTTTTCCGTTACTGCCGGTTATAGCAAGAAAGGGGATATTGAATTGCTGGCGGTGATATCTGGCTAATTGTTGAAGTGTGTGCAAAACATCATCTACCAGTATCAGGCGTTCATCTGTAAATCCCGGATCTTCATCTGCAATTACATAAGCTGCCCCTTGATCCAATGCTTGTTTTGCAAATTTGTTGCCATTAAAATTGGCACCTTTCAGTGCAAAAAACAATTCGTCTTTACCCAGTTTGCGGGTATCGGTTTGTATAACTGGATATTGCTTATAGAGAGAGTAGAGTGTTTCAATTTGCATGGCTCAAAGATAAATGAGAAACTATTTTTTTATCAAAATGTGCAACATAACTACATGAAAAAACCCGGTTATAAAACCGGGTTTCCTGCTTAAAGTTCAATATTATTTACGTTTTCTGTTATTCTGTTTTCTTTTTTCTGCCCAGTTACCGGTTTTGAAACCGTTACCTTCCTGGCTGCCGTAACGTGTCATGGCACAACGGAAACCAATGGTAGAACTGCTTTGATCTTCTTCAAGGAAGCGGCGTGAACCGGGGCTCAACCAATAAGCACGGTCGTTCCAGCTACCACCCTTATAAACACGGCTCTTATCGCTAACCAATGTAGTTGTTCCATAACCATATTGAACGGAGCTGAGTGAATCACCATCAAGATAATCGATCGCATAACCTTTTTGATAGTTACGACGGTTTTTCACTTCTTCGTCTGTTTCATCACGGTATTTGATACGTCCGAGAGAATCTCTTTCAGGTTTACCGGTACTCAAATCCATACGTTGGAATTTATTACCACGGTAGTAGTTGAAATCATCACCATCAGAAGGAGTTAATGGTCTGAAAACATCGGCAGTCCATTCACTAACGTTACCGGCCATATTATAAAGACCGAAACCATTTGGATAGAAAGCACGGATAGGACCAGGGATAGCAGAACGGTCGTTCAAACCACCTGCGACACCCATATTATCACCAGCGCCACGTTTGAAGTTGGCCATGAACTGACCCTGCCATGCACTATGACGGGCATCACGCAAGCCATTCACGTTTTGTGACCAGGGATATACTTGTTTGTTGGCAATTAATTCTTCCCCTCTTTTCTTTTCACTCTTACGGGGATTGGGGTTTTGATTTACATAACCATAAGCAGCATATTCCCATTCTGCTTCAGTGGGCAAACGGTAATCGGGAAGAACGATACCATCTTCCATTGTAATGCTGGTGGGAACCTGTTTGGTTACAGGATCTCTGTATTCTTTAATGTTTTTACCGGGAGTTGCCTGGTATTCACCTAACAAGTAGGCCTTGGTATTAAAGTTCTCCTGTCCGCCGCCCTGCAATTGCTTTTGCAGTTCAGCTTTTTTATTGGTGATACCTTTTTCAAAGAGTAAACCTTCGTTTACACGATCGGTACGCCATAAGCAGTAATCGTAAGCCTGTTTCCAGGAAACGCCTACTACAGGATATAAATTATAAGAGGGATGGCGGAAATAATATTCCACGTAAGGCTCGTTATAAGCCAGCTCACTGCGCCAGCAAAGCGTATCGGGAAGTGCTCTGTTGGTAATGGCGGTGTCGCCAAATACTCTGTTCAGCCAAAAGAGGTATTCACGGTAGTGAACGTTGGCAACTTCTGTTTCGTCCATATAAAAAGAAGCAACTGTTACACGGCGTGGAATATTATTCCAGTCACGCATAACATCCTCTTCAGTAGCACCCATAGTGAAAGTACCACCCTGAACAAACACCAGACCGGGGCCTGATTTCTGTTCCACTTCTTTTGAAACACGGAAACCACTTCCGGTAGGATCGTTGTACGTCCAGCCAGTGGTAGAAGATTTTTCGAGTTTTTTCTTGAAAATACTGTTGTTCTTACAGGACGCCAGTAATAAAACGGCTCCACTCATAAGGATACCGGCAAATTTCATCTGGAAAAGGTTTTTCATCTTTTCGTTTTGTTGATTAACGAATAATGGTCAAAAATATTGTATTGGATTCAAGCTCCCAAATTTCTTTGAGGTCTACAAACATAGTATTTTATTTCAGAAACTAAAATAGCCCTGCTTTTTTCTGCTAAATTTGATGTCATACTGTATGAGAATTATTACCACTTTAATACTAACACTTGTTTTGAGCACCGGGTTTGCCCAACGCACTTATAAGAGTAATTCTGTATTGGCAAATGGCAACTGGTATAAAATAGCCGTTAAAAACAACGGGATCTACAAAATAGATGTGGCCTTTTTGCAGTCGCTTGGCATCAGCACTTCTAACCTCAGCAGCAGCACCATTCGATTATTTGGTAACGGAGGAGGGATGTTGCCGGAAGCAAACAATGTGAACAGAATTGATGATTTAGCAGAAAATGCAATTTTTGTTGTTGATGGAGGAGATGGAATTTTCAGCGGATCTGACTATTTTCTTTTTTATGCTCCCGGGCCCGACGCCTGGATTAAAGATTCCATCAATCAACGGTTTCGCCATCAAAAGAACCTCTACTCTGATAAATCATTTTATTATATCACTATTGGAGGAACGGGCCTGCGCATCCAGAATAAAAACGTATCTGCCACACCCAATGTAATTGTGAGTACGTTTCGTGACCGCTATTTCTATGAGTTGGATTCTATTAATTTTCTGCAGAGTGGCAAGCAATGGTTTGGCGAAGAATTTGCCAGTGCACCCGGGAAAACACTCACCAGGAATTTTTCTGTAAACATGCCCAACCTGGTAACAGGCACACCTGCTATCATTGGTTCATCTGTATTGGGCCGTAGTACTGGTGGTGGAAATAATTTTCGTATACAAGTGAATGGCACCGATGTGATGACGCAGGGTTTATTACCAACTGGTACCGGAACCTACGATCCGGTAGCCACAACCAATGAATCTTACCAGGGATTTACACCTACACAAACAACTCTCTCTGTTCAATATCTGTTTCAACCGGGTAGCGTGAATGCTCAGGGATGGCTCAACTGGTTTGAATTATTTGCACAACGCCAGCTCAACCTTAACGGTGCCGATCAACTGCTGTTCCGTGATTGGGAATCAGTAGCACCATCCAACGTTGCTGAATTCAGAATACAGAACGCCAATACTGCAGCCCAGGTGTGGGATGTAACAGATCCGCTGAATCCTGTAAACATGCAGGGAAGTCTTACCGGGTCTGAATTCCGTTTTAGAAATACAACAGAACGTTTACGGGAATATGCGGCGTTTGGCGGACAAGCATTTTTGCGTCCCGAAGCTTTGGGTCCTGTAGCCAATCAGAACCTTCATAATTCATCAGTTGTCTCTTATATCATCATTGCGAATCCTGCTTTTTTATCACAGGCACAACGACTGGGTGCCTGGCATCAGCAGAACAATAATCTTTCAACTGTTGTGGTCACAACCGAGCAGGTATATAACGAATTTTCATCCGGAATTCCTGATCCGGCAGCAATCAGGGATTTCGTTAAAATGTACTATGATAAAGCGGGTGGAACTGTTGCCAACCGCCCCTTATATTTACTGCTGTTTGGAGATGCTTCCTATGATTTTAAAAACAGGGTATCGGTTAACACCAATTTTGTTCCCTGTTTTGAAAGTGAATCTTCTTTAGATCCGTTGTCCACTTATGTATCAGATGATTTTTTTGGCTTCCTGGATGATATTGATAATGTGAATACGTTATTCCCTGCACCCTTGCTGGATATTGGAATTGGAAGGATACCGGCACGTTCACTGAAGGAAGCTACCAACGTGGTTGATAAAATTATCCGTTATCACGATAAAGAAAGTTTTGGTCCATGGCGCAATGAGATCACACTGGTGGCCGATGATGAAGATAATAACCTGCATTTTGATGATGCCGAATTTCATGCATCTGTCCTGCAATCAAAACCCACTTTCCATCTGAATAAAATTTATCTCGATGGCTACCGTCAGCAAAGTGGAAGTGGTGGTAGCAGGTACCCGGAAGTAAACCAGGCAATCAACAGCCGAATCTACTCCGGTACCCTGATCTGGAATTACAGCGGGCATGGTGGTTTCAGGCGGTTGGCCGAGGAAGTGATCCTCGACCAGGAAATGGTGAATACATGGACAAACACGAATAAATTACCATTGTTTGTAACAGCCACCTGTGATTTTGCTCCCTATGATAATCCTGCTATTAATTCGATTGGAGAAGATATTTTACTTCGTGAAAAATCGGGTGCTGTGGCAATGATGACTACTACAAGGGTTGTATTTGCATTCAGTAACAGGATCATTAATAACAATTATTTCCAGACAGCTTTTGTTCCAGATGCAAATGGTGTTTACCCTTCTTTGGGTGAATCGATCAAAAGAACAAAGAATGTTACATACCAAACCTTTGGTGATGTAATTAACAATCGAAAATTTGCTTTGCTGGGAGATCCGGCAATGACTTTGGCATTTCCGAAACTGAAAGTAAAAACGACATTGATCAATAACCGCATTCCGGGTGCAGATACGATCAGCGCACTGGAACGATACACGATCAGTGGTGTGGTTACCGATGTGAATGGAAATACATTGTCCGACTTTAACGGTCACGTATACCCGGTTATTTATGACAAATCCCAACAGCTGAAAACATTAGCCAATGACCCCGAAAGCCTTGTTGAAGATTTTACCACACAACAAAACATAGTTTTTAAAGGCAAAGCCAAAGTAACGAACGGACAATTCTCTTACACATTTGTTGTTCCTAAGGATATTAATTACCAGTTTGGGAACGGTAAAATCAGTTATTATGCAGAGAACGGAATAGTGGATGGGGCGGGTGCCGAGGCTTCTGTAATTGTAGGAGGTGCCAGCGCAAATCCAATTACTGATCAACGGGGGCCCGAAATAAAAGCTTATCTCAATGATGAAAAGTTCGTGAACGGGGGTATCACCAACCAAACACCAGTGCTGGTGATCCGGCTTTTTGATTCAAGCGGCATCAATACCGTTGGTACAGGTATTGGCCATGATATTACGGCTACACTTGACGGTGATAATAATACATATTATGTACTGAATGATTTTTATGAAGCAGATGCAGATAGTTACCAGCGGGGAACAGTGCGGTTTCAGTTGCCCAAACTGGAAGAAGGATTACATACATTAAAAATAAAAGCCTGGGATGTGATGAACAACAGCAGCGATTATGTGCTGGAGTTCCGGGTGGTGAAAGACCAGGAATTGAAACTGGAACGGGTGTACAATTATCCCAATCCGTTTACTACCAAAACCCGGTTTATGTTTGAGCATAACCGCCCGGGCGATAACCTCCAGGTAACCTTACGCATCTTTACTGTTGCCGGAAAAGTTGTCAAAACCATGAGCCACACAATAATTAACGACGGAAATCGTTCTTTTGAAATAGAATGGGATGGAAAAGACGACTATGGCAATAAAGTGGGGCGTGGCGTATATATTTACCAGGTAACAGTAAAAGATTCAAATGGTAAGAAACAGTCTGCTTTACAAAAACTGGTTGTGCTTTAATTCCCCGGAAATTTCGACTTTATATAAATTCTTCTAATTTTATGCCCAAAATTCCAACGCTAATGAGAAAACTGACAGTTCTTCTGCCTTGCCTTTTCCTGCTGACCTTATCAAACAATACCTCAGCTCAAACAAACGAAATCAATGTTGTAACCACTGCTGTTCCTATGTTGCGTATTTCTCCCGATGCCCGTAGTGGCGGTATGGGAGACTTGGGAATTGCCACCACTCCCGATGCGAATGCTTCGTTCTGGAACCAGGCAAAAATTTCATATGCTACACAGCCTTCGGCACTTTCACTTACTTATACTCCCTGGTTGAAAGACCTTGGATTGAATGATGTGTATTTAATTACAGTAGCCGGTTATCATCAGTTTGCCGAAAACCAGGCTTTTTCCGGTTCACTCCGTTATTTCAGTCTTGGTAATATTCAGTTCACAGATGCTTCTGGTAACGATCTTCAAACGTTTCGTCCCCGTGAATGGTCGCTCGATGCCGGTTATAGCCGTGCATTAAGTCCTAAAATGGGCATTGGTATAGCATTCCGGTTTATTTACTCCAGTCTGGCCAATGGCAATACAAATGGAACAAATTATAAACCGGGAACTGCTCTTGCCGGCGATGTTTCATTATACTATAATGGATTGAACGAATCTGGCAAAGGCTTAACAGCTGGCTTTGTGATGAGTAACCTTGGTACTAAAATCAATTATACGCAGGATGCTACAGCCAAGGATTATATCCCTGCCAATCTTGGTTTAGGAGCCATGTATCATGCCGTGCTTGATGAAACCAACAAATTAAGTTTTGGTATTGACATCAATAAATTACTCGTACCCACACCTCCTAATAAAGCAACATTAACAGAAGAAGAAATTCGTCAGTACAGAAGCAAGAGTGTGGTATCCAGCTGGTTTTCTTCTTTTGGCGATGCTCCCGGCGGATTTAGTGAAGAGTTGAAAGAGTTCCAGATTTCCACAGGTATGGAGTATTCCTACAATGACCTGTTTTTTGCAAGAGCCGGTTATTTTTATGAGGCAAAAACAAAAGGTAACCGTCGTTTCTTCAGTGCCGGTTTGGGTGTGAAATACAATCGCCTTGGATTTAACTTCTCTTACCTGGTTCCAACCGGACAAGGTGTGAACAGAAACCCGTTGAGCAACACTACCCGTTTTTCACTTTTATTTGATATTGGTGGTGATGCAGGAGGAAGCACAACATCTGAGCAATAAACAGTTAAACTTTAATAAGAAAAGCGGAGGTATGTTACCTTCGCTTTTTTATTTAAAGAATTCGTTTACTTTACCGCAGAATAAACCATTATGTCATTCAGAATAGGGTCAGGTGTTGATTTTCACCAATTGGCAACAGGCCGCAAATTATTTATAGGAGGAGTAGAAATACCTCATACTAAAGGCGCACTGGGGCACAGCGATGCCGATGTGTTGCTGCATGCGATCTGTGATGCGATGTTGGGCGCACTGGCCTTGGGTGATATTGGTGTGCATTTTCCCAATACGGCAGCTGAGTATAAAGATATCGACAGTAAAATTCTGCTTCAGCTCTCGTATGATAAAATCAAAGCGAAAGGATACCATGTGGTGAACCTGGATTGTACATTATGTCTGGAAGCGCCTAAAATCAAACCCTATATTCCCCAGATGCAGGAAGTGATTGCACGGATTCTTGAAGTGGAGAAAGAAGATATATCTGTAAAAGCCACCACAACTGAAACCATGGGCTTTGCCGGAAGAGAAGAAGGGTTGTTTGCCTATGCAACAGTGCTTATTGAAAAATAATGTGATATTATGAAGGTGAGAATTATCAATCAATCAACAAATCCATTACCCAAATATGAAACCGAAGGATCCAGCGGCATGGATCTGAGGGCCAATCTATCAGAACCAGTGGAATTGCAACCATTGGAACGTACTTTAATTCCCACAGGTTTGTTTATTGAACTGCCGCTGGGCTTTGAAGCACAGGTGAGGCCCCGCAGCGGACTGGCAATCAAACAAGGGATCACCTGTTTAAATACACCAGGTACTATTGATGCCGACTACAGGGGAGAAATTAAGATTATCTTAATTAACCTCAGCAATGAAATTCAATCTGTACATCATGGCGACAGGATTGCACAAATGGTGATTCAGAAAGTGGAACAAATTGAATGGGATCCGGCAACTGAACTGGAAGCCACCAACAGAAGTGCAGGTGGGTTTGGCAGTACCGGTAAAAAATAAAACTATGCGTTTAATAACTCTGGCAGCTTTTGCAACGATATGGGGACTCTCAATGATTTCCTGTCGTTCCACCAAAAAAATTCAGCAGGCAATTATTAAGAAAGATACGGTACTGGTTACCGAACATTTGCCAACACATGATGATACTGTGCGCATGGTAAATGAATTGCTGGATAATGTGAAAAAGAATCAGATCCAGTACACAACATTTGCTGCAAAAATCAAAGTGGATTATTACAATGCAAAAGGTCGTCAGCCGGATTTTATTGCGAATGTGCGGATGTTGAAAGACAGTCTGATCTGGGTATCACTTACCAATGATATTGGAATTGAAGGAATACGGATCCTTATTACAAAAGATACGATTAAAGTGATGGATAAACTGGCGAATACCTATCAGCGCAGGCCACTCAGCTCTATGCAGGAAATCAGCCAGATTCCTTTCTCATTCAGTGATATTCAGAACCTGCTGGTGGGCAATCCTGTCTTCTTTAACAGAGACAGTATTTCATCTTATACGAGAACAAATGCAGGGTTTACTGTATTAAGTGTTGATGTGTTGTTTAAAAATTTATTAAGTGTGAATTCCAATTTCCTGGTGGATAAGAGTAAGCTGGATGATATGGATCCGAAAGTGAACCGCACTGCCGATCTCAGCTACACGGACTACGATAATAAAACAGGAATTTGGTTTTCCACCTACAGGCAGATTACACTATCCCAACAGAATAAGCTGGATGTATTATTAAAATTCAAGGATTATAAGTTTAATGAAGAATTAAGTTTCCCCTTTACAATTCCTAAAAAATATAAAAGAATTGATTAGCGGATACGTTTTTAGAAAATCGGCCGTTCTCTTTACTTGAGTTGAAACCTTATTTTTGCAGCACTGAACCCATGCCTATGCGTAAAATCTTCTTATTCGCTTTTTTATTCATGCAATTGCCTGCATTGTTGCTGGCGCAGCCCAATGAAAAATCTGAGCTTGAAAAAAAGAAAAGGCAAACGCTTCAGGAAATTGATATCCTCAATAACCAGTACAATGAAATCAAGCGGAATAAGAAAGAAAGCCTGGGGCAGCTGGCTATCATAACCAACAAAATCCGTTTACGGAACCAGGTCATTGATAATATCAACCGCCAGGTTCGTGTGATTGATGGGGATATTAACAATTCTTATCGTGAGATGAGAAGACTGCAGAAGGATTTGGATACGCTCAAAATGAATTACGCACACAATGTGGTGTATGCTTATAAGAACCGGAGCAGCTATGATTTCCTGAATTTTTTATTCTCTGCCACCAATTTTAATGATGCCATCCGGCGTGTTTCTTATATGCGTGCCTACAGAACTTATCGTATGCAACAGGTGGATGCTATTAACAAAACAGAAACGCTCTACCAGCAAAAAATTACACAACTCACCAATAACAAAAAAGAAAAAAGAACTGTGCTGGAAGATCAGAATAAAGAAATGGGAGAGTTGGTAAAAGATAAAAAGGAGCAGGACGAAGTGGTTACGAAGTTGAAGAAGCGTGAGAAGGAAGTGAATAATATGATTGCTGCCAAACGTAAACAGGCGGCACAATTGGAAGCATCTATTAAGGCCGTTGTGAAACGTGAAATTGAATTAGCCAAAAAGGAAGCTGAGCGTAAAGCAAAAGAAGAAGACCGTATTGCCAAAGAAAAAGCAAAATCAAATCCTGTAACGAATAATACAAATAACACAGGAACTACAGGAAATAATGCAACGGTTACCAAGCCATCAACACCGGTAGTTAAAGAAGCGCCTAAGAAACAGGAGAGTTATCTTGAATACAACAAAGAAGACCTTGCTTTAGGTAACAGTTTTGAAACGAATAAAGGCAAATTACCTTTCCCGGTTGATAATGGTTATGTAGCGATTCCTTTTGGACCTTATACTATTCCCGGAACCAATATCAAAGGTTCACAGGACTTCATCACTATTGCAGCGCCGGTAGGTACGTCTGTAAAAGCCGTGTTTGAAGGTGAAGTGGTGAGTATTTTTGATGTGGGCGGTATGAGTGCTGTGATCGTGAAGCATGGAAAATACTTTACTACTTACAGTAACCTTGCTTCAGTAGCGGTTTCAAAAGGAGAAAAAGTAAGAACAGGCCAATTGCTTGGAAGAGTAGGCGCCAACCTGGAAGGTGATGGTCAACTTGATTTCATTGTAACACGTGAACAACAATTACTCAATCCGCAAAGTTGGTTACGCAACCGTTGATGCAGGAACAAAACGTTTGTATAATTTTTCATACAAAGGAACAATGTTGTGTATATCGAATTGAGCGGCATGTGCCCTTGCATTATTTTTCATTTCCTGCAGTAGTTGTTCGTCTTTCAGCAATGAAATGCCAAGGCGGCTTAATTCCTGAACATCGCCCACATTGGCCATGTAGCCGGTTTTCCCATGAATATTTATTTCTGGTATGCCACCTGCATTAGAGGACAATACAGGCACACCTGCAGCCATTGCTTCCAATGCCGATAATCCAAAACTTTCATATTCGGATGTGAGCATGAATAAATCGGAGATGGCCAGAATTTCTTCCATTTCCTGCTGTTTGCCAAGAAAACGGATATCGTCGCATGTTTTCAATGTGCGGCAGAGTTCTTCTGCGTCCGGACGATCGGGGCCATCGCCTACCATCAGCAACTTGCAGGGGACCACTTTTTTTATTTCTGCAAAAGTGCGGATGATATCATTCACCCGTTTCACTTTGCGGAAGTTGGATGCGTGAGCAATGATTTTTTCACCATTGGGTGCTAATACTTTGCGGAATGCATCCAGCGGCTTCTTGGAAAAACGTTTTACATCTACAAAATTGTAAATCACTTCTATTTCTTTCTCTATCTGAAAACTGTTCAGTGTTTCGGCTCTCAGGTTTTCAGATACTGCTGTAATGGCATCACTTTCATTGATAGAAAAAGTAACCACCGGTTCAAATGTTTTGTCTTTTCCCACCAGTGTGATGTCGGTTCCGTGAAGCGTGGTGATAACAGGTATTTCTTTTCCTTTCTTTCTCAGAATCTGCTTGGCCATGAATGCTGCAGATGCATGGGGAATGGCATAATGTACATGCAATACATCCAGGTCGTTATTAAAAACCACATCAACCATGGTACTGGCAAGTGTGGTTTCATACGGAGGATAATCAAATAAGGGGTAATGCGGTACATGCACTTCATGATAAAAGATATTCGTGAAGAAGCCACTTAAACGAACCGGTTGCTGATAGGTGATAAAATGCACCTGGTGCCCTTTTTCAGCTAATGCTTTACCGAGTTCGGTAGCCAGTACGCCACTACCGCCAAATGTTGGATAACAAACAATACCAATCTTCATATGCAGATTTGAACAACGAAGTTAGGATTAATAACAGAGCCTTTGTATGATTGTTTTGCCGTTGATTTAGCTTTTGGTACGTTTGTACAAATTCACAACAGATGCGTGCTGTCTATTTTCTCTTACTGGTTTTTGGCTTAAACAGTAGCCTTGCACAACAATCAGATTCGGTCATGTTTAAACGCATTTCTGATGATGTGTTTCTGAATGGAAAAGCATATTCCAATCTGTGGTTTCTCTGCAAAAAAGTAGGTCCCCGCTTAAGCGGTTCACCCGGTGCTGCTTTAGCTGTAAAAGAGACGTTCCGTATGATGAAAGAAATGGGAGCCGATACGGTTTACCTGCAAGAGTGCATGGTTCCTCATTGGGTACGTGGGAAAAAAGAGCAGGCCCTGTTATTTGATAGCAATGGGAAGCCCTTTAGTTTAAATGTTTGTGCATTGGGAAACAGTGTGGGCACCGGTGTGAATGGAGTGAAAGCTGAAGTGATCGAAATCCGTTCATTTAAAGAACTGGATTCTATTGGTGTGAGAGGTGTGAAAGGGAAAATTGTGTTTTATAATTTCCCAATGAATGCCACATATACAGAAACGTTTCGGGCGTATGGAGAAGCCGGACAATTCAGGGGCCGCGGACCATCCATGGCTGCGAAATATGGCGCTGTGGGTGTAATGGTTCGCTCGTTAGCCAGTAACATTGATGATTATCCTCATACAGGAGCAACGAATTATAACGACTCATTTCCTAAGATCCCTGCAATTGCTGTATCCACACGTCATGCAGAATACGTGAGTGAGCAATTGAAAAAAAACCGCCTGCAACTTTATTTCAAAACGTCATGTGAGATGTTGCCCGATGTATTAAGTTATAATGTGATTGGAGAGATCAGGGGGACAGAATTTCCTGATGAAGTGATTACTGTTGGCGGGCACCTGGATTCATGGGATTTGGGAGAAGGTGCACATGATGATGGCGCCGGTTGTGTGCAGAGCATGGAAATTATTCGTGTGTACAAACAATTAGGTATAAAACCGAAGCGTACGATCCGTGTGGTAATGTTTATGAATGAAGAAAACGGATTACGTGGAGGGAAAGCGTATGCAGATGTTGCAAAAACAGAAAGGAAGAAATTCATCTTTGCATTAGAAAGTGATGCCGGTGGGTTTACACCCCGCAGCTTTGGTTTTTCTACCGGCGCACCGGCAGTTGATTATTTTAATAAATGGTTGCCCTTGTTTGTTCCTTATGGTATATACCGTTTTAATGCAAGCGGGGGTGGTGCAGATATTGGTCCGCTTCGTTCATTAGGCACCGTATTGTGTGGATTGCAACCCGATTCGCAACGTTATTTTGATCATCACCATGCAGCTAATGATACATTTGAATGGGTGAGCAAACGGGAGTTGGAATTAGGAGCGGTAAATATGATTTTCCTGTTATATATAGTTGATCAGTACGGAATACCTGCTCAATGACAATTGCATTCCTCGTTAAGTGTGAGCACAACTTTGTTGAAGAAGTCAACGGCACGGTCATGTGTGCTTCCAATGCAAACCAGTCCCAGTTTTCCATATTGTGAAAGCGCACTGATGAGATGAAACATCACGCCTTCTTCAGACACACTGTCATAAAGCAATCCATTACACATGGCAATTTCAATGAGGTCGTGTGGTGTTAATCCTTTATAGCAATCCCGCTGCAGGTTATCGGTGGCAAAATAAAAACGCTCTTTATGATCGTGCATATAGAAACGTCCTTCGGAGGAATCATATTCGCCATCTGTTAAAAATTGCAGCATCAGGTAAGGGTGTGTGGTGCCGCCTTTTCTGAGATTTATTTCAATTGCATAGATGTTCCATTTTTCATTTTCTTTCACACACATAAAATCAATGCCAAACCTGCCCAGTACTCCATACTTCTTTAATTCTTCAGAAACTGTTCTGCCGATCCGTCCCAGCTCTACTGCATAATCCATCTTTGCCGGGAAGTAGGCACCAAGAAAAACCTGTCCGCTTTCTCCGCCCAGCACCTGATCATGGGTTGAAATAATATCTGTTTCTCCCAACGGATTGATTCTGCATTGTACAGAAGGGGATGTTTTTTCGGCGCCATCAATAAATGCTTCCACAATGCCTCCCATCAGCTTCAGTTTGTCCATATAGCTTTTGTAGCTGAATCGCTCAGCAACTATTTTCAACCGGTGGGGTAATTTTTCGGCTATCCATTGCCGTAATAAATCAGGATGTGGCGCTCCTTCGTACGAAAAGATGGCATTTCCTTCTCCGGAAAATCCATCATTCAGCTTCACTACTGCTTTCTCAAGTGAAGGTGTATTGTGTTTTAACAATACAAGACTGTCAATCACTTCTTCTTCGTTTTTAATGTCTTCAAAACCGTCGGGCAAACGAACGCCACAGGCTTTAAATATTTTCCGGCTGCCGCTTTTGGTTCCCAGGAAATTGAGATCGGGATTGGTTCCATACAATGGAATGCCAAGATTCAATGCCAGCTTTCTTTCTTTTTCTGTGATATTGAAACAGGTAAGATGAGCCGGGTAACCGGAAGGGATACTATTGCGGATGCGATCCAATAAGCGGGGACGTTCCAATACTTTTTCGGTTAGTGGTTTGGGTGATGCATCAAAACAACTCAGCAAAGTGAGCCGTTGCCGGGCATGATACCCGGTAATGCCGGGCAACAGGTGTAAGTAATAATCAATAATCACCGGGTCAACAGGCATACTGGTTACGAATGTTACATGTGTACGTGGCATTCGTAGCAGCATGAGCAAACAAAGCATGCGCTCTTCATAGTAAAAATGGCCATGTACCCGTTCCAGAATTTCACGATCCAGTGTAAGGCTGGGAATTATCACTACGCAACGTGCAGCCGTTTTGTTGTTATAATAATGGGCATATTGTTCCCGGAAGGTTTCCTGTAATTGGAAGAATTTTCCGGTTTCTTCAGTTGAAGGAAAAGAAGAAACAACCGAAAGTGATTGATGTTTCAGATCGTCATACAAACCCATCCCGAAAATATTCTTAGTAAGTTAGATGGAGATGGGAAGAAAGAGGATGATTCCAGTCAGGGAGAAAAGTGATTCAGAACAAATCAGTCTTGTCCGCTCCATACGGCGCCACCCACACTGTTTCGTTGGGCACCTGTAACAGTGCTGAGTACATTGTACTCCTCTCTCCAGCGAAGGATACCAATATGTGCCATGATGAGTGCTTCTTTATAACGGATCAACAATTCATCAGGAATAATGACTTCAACATCTGTATGCAATTGAATGCGTTCCACCAGGTAGTGATTCAATGCTCCGCCACCTGTAATAAGCATTTTTTCAGAAGCGGTTGCACGTACACTTTCCAAAGCGGAACCCACCTGCATGGCTATATGTTCTGCATAGGTGCACAATGCATCTGCAGTAGAAAGATCTGACTGTTTGATCAAGGGAAATACGATATCCGTTCCAAACTGGTTCGACAAGGATTTGGGGAACGATTGGTTGTAGTAGTCCAGTTGATTGAGTTGCGCCAGCAGTTGATGGTGAACCTGTCCCTGCCGGGCTACTGCGCCACCTTCATCAAACGACAAACCGGCTTCATTGGCCAGTAAATTCAACACACGGTTGGCTGCACAAATATCAAAAGCAATGTATGGTTCCTTGTTGGCAGAAATGTTTGCAATACCGCCAATATTCAGGAAGTAATCGTAATTGTCCAACAGGTTTTTTTCACCAATGGGAACGATCGGCGCCCCTTGTCCGCCTAATGCCACATCCATATTCCGCAGATCACTTACCACATTGATGCCTGTAATGGCTGCAATGGCAGCACCATCACCCAGTTGATGCGACAGGTGGGTGGCTGGGTTGTGGAAGGTGGTATGCCCATGCGAACCAATCAGTTGAACTTTGAACTCCAGGTTGTGTTTTTGGATAAAAGTCTTTACTGTTTCTCCCAAAAAATGCCCGTAATCCACGTGGAGCTGCATGTAATCGGCCGCCGGTAAGGAAGTTGCTCTTTTCAGCTTTTGAGTCCATTCTTCGCTATAAGAAATGCATTCGGCCAGTTTTATTTCGTAGGACCATTTTTGTCCGGTTACATCAAATTCTGCAAAAACAATATCCAGTCCGTCGAGGGAACTGCCGCTCATCAATCCAATTGCACGGTATACCATATTCAGATTCAGATTTTCGGGTTACTTCTGCTGTGTTCAGCGATTATCATTTAGATTTGTAAAAGTAAGGGATGCGGTGGTTTTACAGGTAAACGATTCCGGAAACGAACCCTGCTGCTTGTCACCCCAACACTGCAACCTTCAACCGAAATTTTTGTTACATGGTAATTAATTTAAGCGACGAACATTCACTGGTTAGTAACTGGGTAGCCGAGTTAAGAGATGTAAACATACAAGGCGACCGGTTGCGGTTTCGCAGAAACCTGGAGCGGATTGGAGAAGTGGCCGGTTATGAAATCAGTAAATTATTAAAGTGGAAAGAGCAGGAAGTAACTACTCCATTAGGTACTTCTGTTTGTAAAGTGTTGGAGCAGCAACCCGTTCTGGCAACTATTTTACGGGCAGGCTTACCCATGCATCAGGGTTTATTGAATTATTTTGACAGGGCCGATAATGCGTTTATTTCTGCTTATCGCAAACATCACAGAGACGGGTCGTTTGAAATCAGCCTGGATTATGTGAGTTGCCCGGCATTGGAGGGAAGGGTGGTGATCATTTCCGATCCTATGCTTGCCACCGGAAGTTCGTTGGTAAAAACCGTTCAGTACCTGATGGATGAAGGGCAGCCCAGTGAAATTCATATTGTTTGCGCTATTGCCTGTTCGGTTGGGATTGAATATGTACAACGCAATTCGCCAAGAGTGAAAATCTGGTGCGGTGCTATAGATGAAGAGCTTACAGCCAAAGGATATATTGTGCCCGGTTTGGGCGATGCAGGGGACCTGGCATTTGGAACAAAAGTACAAATGTGATAACCTGCGCAACAAATAACAGTTGAAAAACGTCTGAAAGGAATGCGTAAATTTTTTCTCTTTGTGGGGCTGGTGATGGCTTTGGTTAGTGCGCAAGCGCAGGATCCTCATTTTTCCCAGTTTTTTGCTTCACCACTTACTTTGAATCCGGCATTAACCGGAAAGTTTGATGGCATTTTACGTGTTGCCGGAAATTACCGCAATCAATGGCCCACAATAAATACAGCTTTCCGTACCGGAACAGCCTCTGCCGATTTTGGGATACTTCGCAACAAAATACCGGAATACGATCAGTTTGGATTTGGTGTCATGGGCATGTATGATATGAATGCCAGCGGAATTATGAAGAATAATTACATGTCGGCTTCGCTTGCCTATCACAAAGCATTGGATCCTGATGGGTTTCATACATTAGGTGCTGGTTTCAGCGGAACCTATGCGCAACGGAAGCTGGATATTTCCAAGCTTGATTTTGAAGATGAACTGACCAGCCTTGGGTTCACCGGAGTTACCAGTGAATTTGCAGCTAATACCGGTTTTCTGAATGTCAATTATTTTGATGTGAATGCAGGATTCATTTACAATGGATCATCAACAGAGTATAATAATTTTTATATCGGAGGTTCTATTTATCATATCAATCGTCCGAAGGTTAGTTTCCGTGGGGCCGATTTTGTACTGAACCCCAGGTATACCATCCATGGCGGTGGTTATTTTCCTGTAGCCGACGCAACAACATTGTTTGTAAGTGCGATCCATCAACGTCAGGCGGGTGCTTCTGAAACTGTATTGGGCGCTGCCCTGGGTTTTACAGTGAATGGTGATTTTGATAATCCTGTTGATGTGTATGCAGGCAGCTGGGTTCGTTTGAAGGACGCCGTTATACCTTATATAGGTTTGGAATTTGGAAGTTACCGTTTGGGTATCAGTTATGATGTGAATACATCGAAACTATCTGCTGCATCCCGCCGGCAGGGAGGAATGGAAATTTCACTCATCTATATTCAGAAAAGAAGCGATCCAAACAAGAAGAAACTCAACTGTCCCCGTTTTTGATCAACTATTGAATTGCCTTCATCACCATTGGCAAAACCAGCCAGCAGAACATCGTAATCAGAATGATACTGATGATGTTCATTACCAGTCCGGCTTTAATCATGTCTTTCAGTTTAATATGACCACTGCTGAATACGATCGCATTGGGCGGTGTTCCCATGGGCATCATGGAAGCAGCACTGGCGGCTAATGTCATGGGTATGCCCAGCAATAAGGGGTCTAAGTGCAAAGCATCGGCAAGGGCTGCCAACACCGGCGATAGTACAATCACCTGTGCCACATTGCTCATTAACTCACTCATGAAAATGGAAACGATGGTTACTGCTGCTATCAGTACAAACAAATTGGTATTACTGAAGGAGGCGAGATTGTTTCCAACGATTGCCATTACACCTGCTTTTTCCAGCGTATTGGCCAATGCAATACCACCGCCAAACAAGAGTAAAATACCCCAGGCCATTTTTGAGGTATCGCTCCATTCGAGCAACATTTTCCGTTCCTTATTTTTTGTTTCACCCGATGAAACAGCAAATAAAGAAACAGCTCCAATAATGGCAATCATATTATCATCCAGCTTAAACCAATTGAGTCTGTTAATGAAATCTTTGGTGATCCATAGCAAGGCTGTTGCAATAAAGATGACCAGCACTCTTTTTTCACCTGTGGACAAAGGTCCCAGTGCTTTAATTTCATTCGAGATGAACTGGTTGGCATCTTCACTGCTGCGAATGTGATTGGGGTACATCCATTTCACCAATACAAAATACAGCGCCAGTAATAAAAGAATGGCCAATGGGGTGCATATCAGCATCCAATCTGAAAACTGAATATTGTAATTGTATTTTTTTTCAATAAAAGCAGCGAATGCAACATTGGGTGGTGTACCAATGATTGTGGCCATTCCGCCAATATTGCTGGCATAAGCAATCACGAGCATTAATACCAATGAAAAATGGTTCATGTTGGTGCCGGGTTGTTCATGTTCTTTCATTACTGCAATCACACTAAGGGCAATAGGGAACATCATCATAGTAGTGGCAGTGTTGCTTAACCACATGCTTAAAAAGCCGGTGGAGAGGATGAATCCCAGAATGATTTTATTGCCACCCGTTCCGGTTTTCTTTACAATATTGAGAGCAATTCGTTTGTGCAGATTCCATTTTTCAATGGCCAGTCCAATCATGAATCCTCCCATGAACAGGAAGATAACGGGATTGCTGTATGCTTTACTGGTTTCTTCAATGGATGCTATTCCAAACAGGGGAAAAAGTACCAGTGGTACTAATGCAACAACCGGCATAGGCATCGCTTCTGTAATCCACCAGGTGATCATCAATACAGCAACCGCAACTGTTTTATTGGCACTTGCATCCAATGAAAAAGGATTGAAGAATGCTGTGAAAACAGCCAGTAAAATGCCTGCAAGAAAGGAAATGCTTTGTCTGTATTTTTTAAAAAATTCCATCATAATAAAAGAATCGATTCTTTATTAAAACTATGTTTTGTTACGTTGGGGTGATCTTTTACAAAGAAGCGATACAGCCAGGCTGCATGGTCTCCAGCATAATCAATCCCAATACGCTTACTCACCATAATGGCATCAGTAGTAAACTCATCTGCTGCTATAAAAAATTCTTTTCCCAGCAAACTGCTTCCTGTATGCTGCAGGTCAATACCCAGTGCTTTAGCAGCATTGCCTGGTCCACGTCCCATCGATGCGTCAATTTGTTTCTTTGATAAACGTTGTTGCATGATCTCTTTCCCTGTCAGGGGTTCCACACCACGGATCAAAACAGCATCCGGAACGTTTACTTCATTGGTTACTATATTGAACATTTTATGAATGCCATAGCACAAATAAACATAAGCTACGCCGGGTTTCCCAAACATGACTTCTGTTCTGTTGGTCCTGCGCCCTCCGTATGCATGCGAAGCACGATCAACAATCCCGGCATATGCTTCTGTTTCCACAATCCGGGCAGTGGTCAGTTGCCGGTCAAACTTTGTGACGATGATTTTGCCAATCAGTTCTTTTGCAATCAGTGTCACATCTGCTCGCTGGTAAAAATCTTTCGTAAGCTTCTGCATTATTTGCTTATTTTGCTAACCACCCGGTTGACATTATAAAATAACAACATTGCTCAAAGAAATCGTAATATCCATTCAGGCCTATTTCCGGGCGCACAAGTTTATACAGAAACACAAGTTATGGAAATGGATTCTCATTCCCGGTTTTGTGTATATGCTGTTGTTTGTGGCGGGTATGTGGTTGTTTTTTACATCTATGGGCAGCTTCAGCAACTGGATGCTTACAGAGCTGGGTATTAAAGGCTGGCTGGAATCAATGAACAATAGTTTTCTCAATTTCCTGTTTATTACTTCAACACTTATTCTTCAGCTGGTACTGTTATTTTTCTATTTCTCCTTTTTTAAGTTTCTGTTTCTCATTATTGGTTCACCTGTGTTTGCTTACCTGAGTGAAAAGACAGAAAATATTATTGAGGGTAAAGAATATCCGTTCAGCTTCCGCCAGTTGCTCAGTGATATGTGGCGTGGTATAAGGCTGGCACTGCGGAATACCTTGTGGCAAACTGTTTATACAATTACTATTCTCATTGTTTCATTTATACCCGTGGTAGGTTGGGTAACACCTTTGGTAGCTTACCTGGTTGAATGTTATTACTATGGTTTTTCTATGATGGACTACAGTGCAGAGCGGCATAAATTATCTCCTTCACAAAGTATAGCTTTCATCAGCAGCCGAAAAGGACTTGCTATTGGAAACGGAATGGTGTTTTACCTGATGCACCTGGTTCCATTTGTGGGTTGGGTGCTGGCACCTGCTTATGCAGTGGTTGCTGCCACATTGAGTTTGTACCATCAAAACGATAATCCCTGATGTCAACTGTATTTCTGATACCGGCACCATTGGAAGATGAATCTCTTTCCTGTTTACCGGCTTATGTGTTAGATGCAGTGAAACAATGCCAGGTATTATTTGCTGAAAATGAGAGAACGGCACGGCGTTATCTGAAGAAACTGGATCCGAAAATTGTTATTGACGATTTTGAATGGTTTACGATTCATAAAGCGGAAACAGAAGTGAAACAGCAGTTCATTCAAAAGCTGAAAGAAGGAAAAAATATCGGCATCATCAGTGAAGCAGGATGCCCGGGCGTGGCCGACCCAGGACAAATTCTGGTAGAAGCAGCACACTTGCAAAATGCAACGGTAAAACCATTGGTGGGGCCCAGTTCCATTTTACTGGCGCTGATGGGGAGTGGAATGAGCGGACAACAATTTTCGTTTGTAGGATATTTACCCATTGATGAATCCCAACGAAGAAGAAAATTGCAGCAACTGGAAGAACTTTCTGCGAAACAAAAAAGTACTCAGCTTTTTATTGAAACACCTTACCGCAATAACCAGTTACTGGAAACAGTATTGAAATCATGTAAGCCACAAACACGTCTTTGTATTGCTGCAAATTTAACAGCAGCTAATGAAAGCATTCAGACAAAAACCGTTGCAGAATGGAGAAATAAAAAACCGGATCTGCATAAACAGCCGGTCTTATTTTGTTTGATGGGATGAGCTTGCTTTATTTCGCAGCTTGCATATTAATAATCTTATCAACAATGTAAACTGAGTGTCCTCTCCAGGGAATTGTTCCCATATATTCTTTGTAATGCAACTCAAATTCTTTACCGCTGTTCATCATCAGCACATTTGCTATACTGTCGTTCGTAACGCTGAATTCAAATTCATAACTGGCAACAGTGCCTGGCGTTTTGGAGCGGAAACCGGATTGTATGAGTTTCCCTTCGTATGTTTTGAAAACATAACCTTTTTTTACCATGAAATTTAACTCGCCTGCTTTTACACCTTCACCAAATACATAGTAATAACGCCAGTAAACAAATCCTGTTACAAAAAGAAGAATTACTATCAGTGAGTAGGTTAAGAATTTTCGCATGGTTATTCATTTAGCCATTCAAAAGTACACACTATTTATCATCATAACAGTGAAAAACTGTCGCCATCAAACAATCCAAGATCACTCAGCTTTAAATGAGGAATCACCAGCAAGCCCATGAACGATAGTGTCATGTATGGGGAGCCAAGTGTTGATCCCATCTCCTTGCTTAACTGATCAATTTTACTATAAGCAGCTGCCACTTTGTACCCATCTTCCATGCTCATTAACCCGGCAATAGGTAAGGGGAGGATTTCTTCTGTTTGCCCGTCAACCGCACTAACACCTCCCTGTTCACGAATGATCAGGTTCACTGCTTTGCAAATGCTTTCAGAATCCACACCCACAGCAATGATATTATGACTGTCGTGTGCCACTGAAGAAGCAATGGCTCCACGTTTGAATCCAAAATTCTTTACGAAGCCTTTAGCTACCGGAGCATTTTTATAACGATTCACCACAACCATCTTTAGTAAATCTTTCTCGGTATTACTCTGCAGTTCACCATCTTCTGTTATATTGAAGGATGAAATAGGTTCATGGATTTTATTGGTGATGAGTTGTTCGTCTAACGCTTCAATCACAAGTACCTGTTCCACATTTTCATGGTCATGCCCCCATTTGAGCAGGGGGAAACGAAAATCATCCACTGTTTTCTCAGAGCAATCAAAATAGTTGATTTTTGTAATACAATGTGATGGGATTTTTGTAGTTCCGTTTTCTGCCACCAGTTCACCACGGATATAAGTTTGTGTGATCTGAAAATCTTTCAGGTCTTTGGCAACAATAAAATCTGCCGGGTCACCTTCTCTCAGCAAACCCACATCAAGCTTGTAATGTACAGCCGGGTTGATGCAGGCTGCCTGCAGCACTTTGAATACATCAATTCCTTTTGCCACAGCTCTTGCACATAGTTGGTTTACATGTCCCATTACAAGGCTGTCGGGATGTTTATCGTCACTGCAAAACATGATCCTTTCGGGATAATCGTTCAGCAGATCAATCAATGCTTCAAAGTTTTTAGCGGCACTTCCTTCACGGATTATGATTTTCATGCCGTACTGAATTTTTTCAAACGCTTCTTCACGGGTAAAACATTCATGATCGGTAGAGATGCCGGCGGCAATATATTTCCTTGCATCTTCTCCACGTAAACCCGGCGCATGTCCATCTACGGGTTTACCCACCTCTTGTGCCGATTTTATTTTTTGCATTACTTCTTCATCATTAAAGAGTACGCCGGGGAAGTTCATCATTTCGCTGAGGTACCAGATATCGTCTTTCTGCAACAGGTCTTTCACCGCCTCTGCATTCAGTGTTGCGCCGGCTGTTTCAAAAATGGTGGCAGGCACACAACTGGGGGCACCAAAATAAAAATGGAAAGGAACTGTTTTCCCGTTTTCGATCATGTATTCAACACCTGCAAGTCCGCACACGTTAGCAATTTCATGCGGATCACTGATGGTGCCTACTGTTCCATGCACCACGGCCAACCTGGCAAATTCAGAAGGGACAAGCATCGAGCTTTCCACATGCACATGGCTGTCGATGAAGCCGGGTAAAATATAGGGCAGACCGGCCTGCTCCCCACCTTCTTTCAGGTTAATTTTTTTGACCAGGTTGTTCTCAACAACTACTTCTCCGGCAACAATTTCTTTTGTGAAAATGTTTACAATATTGCCCGCAACGGTAAAATTTCCCATGACGTCTAATGACTGTTTTAGATTAATGGTTCAAGATAAGGGATAGAAGGAAAATTTTGATGAATGAATCACCTTAATTTTGGTGTACAAACATATTTTATGCGACTCCTGTTTTCTTTGCTTGCTGTTTTTACGATTGTAACTGCACAGGCCCAAACGGCAGATGAAATTATCAACAAGTACATTGAGGCTATGGGCGGGAAGGAAAAGCTCAACTCCATCAAATCATTGTACATGGAAGGCACCAGTGTGATGCAAAACGGCGCCGAAGTAACCCAAAGAACCTGGAAGGTTAATGGCTTGTTATTCAGGCAGGAGACAGAATCATCCATGTTCAAAATGGCGGTAGTGGTAACAGATAAAGCCGGGTGGCGCCAGAATCCACGTAATGGTGGCAATTTTGAGCCCATGACTGCCGAAATGCTTGCCAATATGCAAAATCAGATGGATTGTGCGGGGCCGTTGGTGGATTATACAGCAAAAGGGCATACAGTTGAATTGCTGGGAAAAGAAGATGTGGAAGGAGTGGAATGCTGGAAAATAAAACTCACATTGAAAAGCGGACAAGACCTTACGTTCTTTTTTGATCCAGCTACCAACTATATTCTCAGAATGAGCAGTAAAGGTGGTTTTGGGGGCGGCGGCCGTTCTGGCGGACAAGGCGGTGGTGATGTGGAACGGAAAATTGATTACTCAGATTATAAGAAAACGGACGACGGATTTGTGTTCCCCTTCAAAATAAGCCCTGTTGGAATGGGTGGTGGCATCTTTTTTGAGAAGATCGAAGTGAACAAAACGGTGGATCCGAAGTTATACAAACCAGAGTAGCTGTAACTTTTCTTGATTATCTTCGACTCATATTGTCAATAATTAAAAACCATATAAATGAAAGCAACTAAAATTCTCTTTTTCTTTTTGTTTGTCAGCTTCAGCATCAGTAATGTAAGTGCACAAACAGCAGATGAAATTATTAAAAAACACGTTGATGCTATTGGTGGTGCCGAAAACTGGAAAAAAGTTAAAAGCATTGTTCAAACAGGATCAATGACAGTGCAGGGAGCCGATGTAAGTATTGTAAGGTCTGTTTCCCATGGACAAGGTGCCCGTTCAGAAATCAGTTTGATGGGGATGACAGGTTATGAAATTGTTACACCTACTGAAGGATGGAACTTTATGCCTTTTAACGGACAAACAAAAGCCGAACCCAAAACAGCAGATGATGTGAAAGAAGGACAGGAAGACCTGGATGCACAAGGCTCACTTGTTGATTATGCAGCAAAAGGGCATACAGTTGAATTGCTGGGAAAAGAAGATGTGGATGGAACAGAATGTTTTAAAGTGAAAGTGACCTACAAATCCGGCAGGACAGAAACTTTGTTTTTTGACCCTACTTCCTTTTACCTTGTAAAATCGATTAGTGTAAAAAAAGCAAACGGCCAGGAAATGGAACTTACCACTACTTATAGCAATTATCAGAAATTGCCCGAAGGTATTGTGGTTCCTATGAGTATGTCAATTCCTCTCGGACCCGGCTTCAGTGCAGATATGACAGTTACAAAAGTGGAAGTGAACAAAACAATTGATCCTTCAGCTTTCAAACCTTCTAACTAAGAAAGAATTATTTTACTGGAACCCCGGCCCGTCAGTCGGGGTTTTTATTTCACATCAAGACTGAATTTATGAGAAAACTATTTATTACCGCAGGCCTGTTTGCCTGTATCTCAGCAACAGCACAAACAACGATCAACTCTGCTACTTTCGGTATGATGGAAGCCCGTCACCTGGGCCCCGGTACAATGAGTGGCCGTGTTACAGACATTATTGGAGTAAATAATGATGGTGGCAAAACCATTTATGTTGGTACAGCAGGTGGTGGCGTTTGGAAATCAACGAATGCAGGATTCTCCTTCCGTCCCATTTTTGATAAGTATGTGCAAAGCATCGGCTCTGTTGCGCTTGACCAGCAAAACCCCAAAGTGCTTTATGTAGGTACGGGTGAAAGCAATATGCGTAACTCTGTTTCCATTGGCGATGGTTTGTATAAAACAACCGATGGAGGCGATAACTGGACAAAAATCGGACTAGACAGTACAGAGCATATTTCAAAAGTGTTGATTGATCCTAAAAACAGTGCTATAATTTATGTGGCAGCACCCGGACCTTTGTGGAGCGACAGTAAACATCGTGGTCTATACAAATCAACCGATGCAGGTAAAACCTGGGAAAAAGTATTATTCATCAACGACAAAACAGGCGTGGCCGATGTGGAAGTGGATCCCACCAACACCAGCACACTTTATGCAACCACATGGGAGTTTCGTCGTTTGCCTTATGCATTTAACAGCGGAGGCAATGGTAGTGGAATGTATAAATCAACAGATGGGGGTAAAACCTGGAAAGAGTTAACCAATGGATTGCCTAAAAAACCATTTGGCCGTGTAGCGATTGCATTGGCACCATCTGCCCCTCAGAATTTGTGGGCCATTGTTGAAAGCGAAAACACCGGATTGTATATTTCTGCAGACGGTGGCGAAACATGGAAACAACAAAGTGCCACCAGCAATATTGTATCAAGGCCTTTTTATTTCTCTACCCTTGAAGTGGATCCGAAAGATCCCAAGCGTGTGTATCGCCCGGCGTTTACATTCTCTTATTCAAATGATGGTGGATTTTCTTTTGCCGATGCCAGTAATGATGGTGGATGGATTCATAGTGATCATCATGCATTATGGATCAATCCCAATAATACAAACATTCTTTATTTAGGAACAGATGGCGGTATGTATTACAGCCTTGACAGAGGTGTGAACTGGAAGTTTGTTAACAATCTTCCTATAGGACAGTTTTATCATGTGAGTGTCGATAATGAAGAACCGTATCGTATCTATGGAGGTTTGCAGGATAACGGAAGTTGGGTGGCATCCAGCTCTGCCATTGGTGGTGTTACCAACGGAGAATGGAAAGCCATTTACGGAGGTGACGGTTTCTGGACACAACCCGATCCCAATGATCCCACTATTGCTTATGCCGAATACCAGGGCGGTAATATGGGACGAGTGAATCTGAAAACAGGAAATTCTATAGGCATTCAGCCACAGGCAGGAGTGGGCGATGAAAAACTTCGCTACAACTGGAATACACCCATTGTTGTGGGAGCGAAAAATACACGCAATTTGTACACAGGTGCCCAGTATTTATATAAGAGTACTGATAAGGGTGCCAACTGGACAAAAATTTCACCCGATCTAACGACCAACGATAAACGAAAACAGGAACAGGAGAAAAGTGGTGGATTAAGTGCAGATGTTACCAGTGCCGAAAATCATTGTACCATTTTTACAATTGCCGAATCACCCTTGGATGAACAGATGGTATGGGTTGGTACCGATGATGGAAACTTACAGTTAACGACCGATGGTGGGAAAACCTGGACCAATCTTGCAAACAATTATGCAGCAGCAGGAATTCCAAAACAAACATGGGTGAGCAGTATTGAACCAAGCCGTTATGATAAGAATATTGTGTATGCAACATTTGATAATCATATGTACGGCGATCATGCAACTTATATTGGTGTGAGCTATGATATGGGAAAAACCTGGAAGAAATTTGAAAGTAAAGAGTTTACCGGTTTCGCTCATAAAATCAAAGAAGATGTGGTGAATAAAAACCTGTTGTTTGCAGGAACAGAAATGGGATTGTTTGCCAGTGTGGATGGAGGTAAAGAATGGTTCCGTATGAAGAATAATATTCCATGGTATGCAATGGTACGGGATATTAAAATTCAGGAACAAACCAATGATCTGGTATTAGCTACACACGGAAGAGGTATTATTATTGTGGACGATATCTCTACGATGCGTACCATTACACCGGAAGTGGCTGCAAAAGATGTGGTACTGATGAACGAGAAACCTATGGTGCTCACAAATGGTAAATACGGCTCTCAATTCCCTAACTCCAGTGGCGAATGGAATGGAGGTGTGTCACCCGTAATTACACCTATTAAATATTACCTGAAAGACCGTGCCAACCAGATTCAGATGGAGGTTTATGATAAGGAGGGTAAACTCTTACAGAAATTATCTCCGGGCAACCGTAAAGGATTTAATAAAGTGGTATGGAATCAACGGATGACAGCACCGAAGACAGCAAAAGGCGGCAACCAGATGGAAGTAGCTGCTTTTGTAGCGCCGCAGGTATTACCGGGTGAGTATGTTGTAAAAATGAAAGTGAACGGTAAAGAATATTCTCAAACACTTCAGGTAATTCACGATCCAAAGAATAAAGATTTTACAATTGAAGATCGCCAGTTGCAATATAAGGCAGGAATGGAACTGTATGCTATGAACGAACAGTTGGCAAAACTGGTGGATAGTATTAACACAACCCAGGCTTTATTAAAAACAAATATCGATTCTACAAAAAATCCGAAAACAAAAGCCTTGTTACAGGATTACTGGAACAAGCTGGAAGAATTCCGTTTAACATTGGTGCCCCCTGTTATGAAAGGTACAGGCGAATTCAAACGCCTTCGTTCTGATATAGGAGAAGTATATGCAGCTGTAGTGGGACAGGAAGCAAGGCCCAGCAACCTGCAACTGCAACGCATGGAAGTATTGAAGCAGGAGCTGCAAAAAGCTGAGCAAAAGAGCCTCGCACTGAAATTACAATTTGAAAAGAAAGTAATGGAAGCGATTGAGAAAGAGAAAATGAAAAAAGCATCTGTTAACAAAACAGGAAATAACTGATTGTAAAAACAGGCATAAAAAAAGAGCGGCGCCACAGGCGCCGCTCTTTTTTTATGCTCTTTTCTTTTTTTTTTTTTTAATATCCTGGTAGTCCAGGAAGTAAATCACT